>NZ_CP097463.1:1200000-2400000 GCF_027247405.1 Jatrophihabitans cynanchi
CGCGGCCCGCAAGGAACCCGTGCTCCTCGACCACGTCGACGCCACGACGGTCACGAATCCGCTGCTGTGGGAAAAGGGCATCCGAACGATGCTCGGCGTGCCGCTGCTCAGCGCGGATCGGGTCACCGGGGTGCTGCACGTCGGTCGCCTCGAGCCACGCTCGTTCACCTCGCAGGACGCCGAACTGCTGCAGGTCGCCGCCGACCGGGTGGCCAACGCTCTGCAGGCCACCCAGCTGGCCGTCGAATCGGCTGCGGCGCAGATGCTCGAACGTGGGCTGATGCCCACCCACCTACCGGAGGTTCCCGGGATCGAGTTCGCGTCGCGTTATGTGGCGGCGGACAGCCGGATCATCGGCGGCGATTGGTTCGACGCCTTCGTCCTGCCTTCGGGCCGGCTGTGGCTCGTCACCGGTGATGTCGCCGGACACGGTCTGGACGCCGCGGTGATCATGGGGCGGGTCCGGAGCTCGCTGCGTGCCTATGCCCTCACCGAGGCGCCCGTTGCCGACGTCGTGCGACTCACCGACGCGAAGGTCCTGCACTTCGAGATGGGCGCCATGGTGACCGTCGTCGGCGCGGTCGCCGAGCCACCATACGATCGTTTCGACGTCTGCACCGCGGGACACCTGCCTCCGGTGCTGGCGGTTCCGGGCGCGCACGGCGCACTGCTGGACCTACCCGTCGGACCACCGATGGGCGTCGAACCGAACCTCGCCCGCAGCTCAGCCGCAGTGGAGTTGCCGAGCGGAGCCGTGTTGATCCTGTACACCGACGGCTTGGTGGAACGACGCGACCGCCCGCTCGACGAACAACTCGAGGTGCTGTGCCGCGCCGCGTACGCCGACAAACCGGAGGCCGTCTGCCGCGAGGTCATGCACACCATGATCGGTACCGATCCCACGGGCGACGACATCGCCGTGCTCGCGGTCCGCCGGACGCACGACGTCTAGGACCGCCTCGGACGCGCCCTCACGCGGCGGTTCAGGGGGCGGCGACGCACTCCTGCCGCTGCCGGCCCAACCCGTCGATCCCGAGCTCGACCACGTCGCCGGCGCGGAGGTAACGAGGTTCACGCTGGCCCATCGCGACCCCGGGTGGCGTTCCCGTGTTGATGATGTCGCCGGGCTCCAGGACCATGAACCGGCTCAGGTAGGCGATGATCGCCCCGACGCCGAAGATCATGGTCGCGGTGTTCCCGGTCTGCCGCCGCTCACCGTTGACGTCCAACCACAGTCCCAGCGCCTGCGGATCGGGGACCTCGTCAGCCGTCACCAGCCACGGACCGGCGGGGTTGAACGTCTCGCACGACTTGCCCTTGATCCATTGGCCACCGCGCTCGAGCTGGAATTCGCGCTCGGACACGTCGTTGCACACGAGATATCCCGCGACGGCCTCGAGTGCCTCCTGCTCCGAGGACAGGTAACGGCACTGCCGGCCGATGACGACCCCGAGCTCGACCTCCCAGTCGGTCTTGGTCGAACCTCGCGGTATCCGAACCTGGTCGTTCGGTCCGACCAGAGTGTTCGGCGCCTTGGCGAACACGATCGGTTCTGTGGGCAAGGCCTGCCCCGTCTCGGCCGCGTGGTCGGCGTAGTTCAGCCCGATGCAGATGATCTTCTCGGGCTTCGCCACCGGAGCACCGACACGCAGACCGCTGGAGGACAGCGAACCGGCCCGCGCCGCGAGCCCGGCCGAGTCGCGTCGTAGTGCGGTCAGCGCATCGCTGCCGAAGAACCTTCCGTCGAAGTCGCCGACCTCCGCGCTCACGTCGACGACCAGGTCCTCACCGACGAGCAGGTGTGCACGTTCCTGTCCGGGTGCGCCCAGTCGCATCAGCCGCATCGAATCGCTCCTCAGTCCGGTTCGGTGCCCGCCGCCGTCAGGCGCAGGCGGAGTACTCGGATCCCGTACAGATCCTCTTCCTTGCACCAGAACGCGAGGGCGGCGGACCGCTCGTTCTCCACGACGATGCTGGGGTATCCGAACTGCAGGGCGCTCAGCTCACTGCCGACCGCACCCGAACCGGCCATTCCCGATCCGGCGCCGAGCCAGAGCGGGCAGGTCTGCTCGGTCACCCAGCTCGTGCCGATCTCGGCGGTGCTGGCCCACAGCCCGGGAGTGTCGTGACGCCGGTACACGGCGAGAATCCGATCTCCGCCGAGGGGCGCGAGCTTCATCGTCTGCGCACGGATCCCGTTCTCGCGCGCGGGTCCGAAGCGTTCCCGCTGCGCAGCGACGGCGTAGGTCGACGGCAGCGTCCTCCCGGTCCGGGTGTCCAGGGACCACACGACGGCCACGAGCCGACCGTCGGCCAGTTCGGCGATCGACTGCTCCCAGCTGACGATCCCCTCGGCCCAGCGATCGAACTCGTCGAGGTGCGTCGACCACGTGTGGCCGCCGTCGCAGGAGACGAAGGCAACGGCCCGCATCCCTTCCGCGCCCTCGCCGTCCCAACCGATCCAGGTGGAGGTGGGGAGCAGGATGCGCCCGTCCGACAATTCGACCGGTGCGTGGCAGGTCTCGAAGGCGGGAGCGCGCAGCGGCGGCACGGCCACGGCCGGGGTGCTCCACGTCCGTCCCCCATCATCGCTGCGCGTGCTGATCAACTCGCAGTCGCAGTAGCCGAGGCCGGGGTGGTTGATCAGGCCCTGCGCGGGGTCGGACCGGACGAACCGTGCCCCGAACCCGAGCAGGGTTCCGTCGCGTAGCCGCGCCACGCGCACGGTGTGGGTCGCCCGTGGCGGCGGTTCGGGCTCGAGCATCGGCGCGGGCTCGGACCAGGTGTCGCCGCCGTCGAGCGAACGGCTGGTGTAGGTGCGGTAGTCGTGAGCTTCCGGCCCCTGTCCGAGGTCGAACGTGCAGAGCCATTCGTCGGCGCCGAGCCGGATCAGGGACGGGTGCCACGCGTGGCGGGCGACAAGCTCCGGGCGCGGGTTGCGATACACGGCTACCGAACGCTCAACGGTGATCAAACCGGCTGTCCCGCCAGCTCCAGCCCGGCCGCGCGGCAGTCGTCGATGAATGCGTACAGCGGATCGTCGCTGAGCGCCAGACCCGGGACCCCCGCGACGATACGTGCGAGGCCCTGCTCCTGCCAGGTTGCGAACGCTTCGGCCCGGCTGGGCAGGTCCGACGCCGACGCGGCGTCGGTGAACGCGATCTCGTCCGGCCGCATCATCCGCTGCCCGCCGCTCGCCAGGCCGCGCCAGGCCAGGCTGGGCGGCACGCTGATCGAGATCGCCAGGGTCTGCGGGTCGCGTCCGATCTCCTCGCACCGGTGCCTCAACAGGGCACACGCCTGCGCGGTCGCGGCCGGCAGCACGTCCAGGTTGATCTCGTCGCAGTACTTGGCGGCGAGTCGGAAGGTGACGTTCGGCCCATGTCCGCCGATCAAGATCGGGATGCGCGGCCGCTGCACCGACCGCGGGTTGTTGACGACCTGGCGGACCGTCGCGTACCTGCCGTGGAACTCGACCGGCGGCTCGTCGGCAGTCACCATCTTGCTGATGATCTCCAGATGCTCGGCCAGCGTCGCCAGCCGGTCCTTGAGCGGCAGGAAGTCATAGCCGAAGGCGTCGGCCTCGTCGGCCCGGAACCCGCAACCCAGACCCAGGGTGAGCCGGCCGCGACTGATCACATCGAGCGTCGAGGCCATCTTCGCAGTGAGCGCCGGATTGCGGAACGTCGAGTTGAGCACCGTGAATCCGAGTTCGGCACGCGGTGCCTCGACTGCGAGCGCGGCGGTGAGCGTGACGCATTCGAAGAGCACCTGCTCGCCGCCCCACTTGGTGAGCACGTGCTCCCCGGTCCACAACGACTCGATGCCGAGGCCTTCAGCGAGCTTCGCCAGCTCGATGATCCGGTCATAGGCGCGCAGCGGGTCCCAACCCTCGAACTCGCCGAACCAGCCCTGAGGCAGGATGAGCCCGGCCTTCATGACGCACCCGGACGGTGTTCGGGACGGCTCGGCGGCAGTGCGACCACCGCGTCGATCTCGATGGCTATTCCGAGCGTCGGCACGGGAACCGTCGTGCGCGCCGGGTACGGCGGACGAAGGTAGCTGCGCATGATCTCGTTGTATTCGGCGAAGTTGCCGTAGTCCTCGATGTAGGCGCCGATCTTGACGGCGTCGTGAATGTCGCCGCCCGCGGCCGCGGCGATGACCGCGATGTTGTCGAAGACCGCGCGTACCTTCTCGGCGAACGTCTCGCCGCGCGGCCGGCCGTGTTCGTCGAACGGGCCCTGCCCGGAGATGAACAGCAGATCACCACTGCGCACAGCGTGCGAGTAGGGCCCGGCAGGCAACGATCCACCCGGTGCGATGACCGCTTGGCGGTCAGCCGTGGGCATCAGGCACCCCTTCGCGCCGGAGCGCGGCCCGCGCGCTCGAGCAGCTCGATCGCCCGCCGCGCGGCGAAGACGTGCAGGTCGTCGCGCGCCTCCTGCGAGGTCGCCGCCATGTGCTGGGTCAGGACGACATTGGGCAGTTCTCGCAGCGGGTCGTCGTCAGGAGGTGGCTCCTGAGCGCGCACGTCCAGCCCGGCAGCCCCGATCCGGCCGGCCGCCAGCGCCTCCAGCAACGCGGCCTCGTCGATCAATGCGCCACGTGCGACGTTGACGATCACTGCTCCTGGTCGTAGCGTGGCGATCCGCGCGGCGTCCAGCAGCCGCCGGGACGAGTCGGTCAGCGCACTGCACAGGACCACGACCTCGCTGCGTCCCAGGAGGTCGTCGAGGCCACACAACCGGACGAAATCGAGCGGTGACGACTCGAGATACGGGTCGTGCGCGAGCACGGTCATCCCGAAGGCGGCGCACTTGACGGCGACCTGGCTACCGATCCGGCCAAGCCCGACGATTCCCACGGTCTGACCGCGCAGGCGCCGGATGCCGAAGAAGTCGGGACCGGAGTAGACCTTCCATTCACCGCTTTCGGCCTTGCGGGCAAAGGGAATCAGTCGGCGCTGGATCGCGAGCAGCAGCGCCATCGCGTGATCGGACACCTCGTCCGTGCAGTAGCCGGCCACGTTGGTGACCGGGATCGAGGCGGCCGCGGCAGCGGCGGCGTCGACCGCGTCCATGCCGACGCTGTAGCAGATGACGCCGGCGCAGCGGGTCAGGTGGGCGAAGAGCTCGGACGGGAACGGACCGGAGACGATGAGGACGTCGGCACGCTGCAACTGCTCGATGCTCGCGCGCTCGGTGTCCGGCACCACGAGGGCCACCCCTTCGGCTGCCAGCAGTTCACGCTCACGGTCGTACACCCAGTCCAGGTCGCGGATCGGGTCCCAGATGAGGACGCTCGGATCGTCCGGTGTCATCGGGCGATTCGCTCGGTCGAGACCGCGTCGAACAGATGCACCGAGCCGGGTTTGACCTCTGCGACCACGTGGTCACCGAGCGCAATCGGCAGGTCCGGCGCCACCCGGGCAGTGACGTTGGTGCCGCCGACTGCCAGCTCGACGAAGGTGTCCGAGCCGGTCGGTTCGAGCAGTTCGACCTGAGCCTTGAACGTCATCGGCGAGCTGTAGGCGCCGGCGGCGATCGACACGTGCTCGGCGCGGAATCCCGCGAACACGTTCGGCCAGTCCCCGTCGCGCAGCCCGAGCGCCGCCGCCGAGCCGAGCCCGATGCGGATGTCCTCGCCGACGAACTCGACGTTCTCCCCGTCCCGCGCGAGGCTGCCCGCGACCAGGCTCATCCGCGGCTTGCCGATGAACGTTGCCACGTAGGTGTTGGCCGGCCGGTTGTAGATCTCCTGCTGCGAGCCGTACTGCACGACCCGTCCCTCGCTCATCACGGCGATCAGGTCCGACAGACCCATCGCCTCCTCCTGGTCGTGGGTCACGAAGATGGTCGTCGTGCCCAGGCTCAGGTGCAACCGCTTGACCTCGGTGCGCATGCGCGAACGCAACGCCGCGTCGAGGTTGCTGAACGGCTCGTCGAGCAGGAACACCCGCGGCCGCTTCACCATCGCCCGACCGAGCGCCACGCGCTGCTGCTGGCCGCCGGACAACTGCGCCGGCTTCCGGTCGAGCAGGTGGTCGATCGCGAGGATCCGCGCAACCTCGGTGACCCGTTGCTTGATCTCGCTCTTGGACGTCCGCAGCAGCTTCAGCGAGAAGGCCATGTTCCCGTAGACGCTCATGTGCGGGTACAGCGCGTAGTTCTGGAACACGATCGCCATGCCCCGCTCGTTGGGCGGGACCTTGGTGATGTCTCGGTCGCCCACGAAGATCGAACCCCCGTCGGGCGAGTCCAGGCCGGCGATCAGGTTCAGCGTCGTCGTCTTTCCGCAGCCGGACGGGCCGAGCAGCGTGATGAACTTGCCCTCGGGCAGTTCGATGGACATCTCGTCCAGAACCGTGACCTTGCCGTAGCGCCGCGAGACCTTCGCCAGCCGCACCGACGCTGCGTTATTCATGTCAGGCCTCCTGATCGATCTGCACCGGGGCGCCACTTCGTGCGGACAACGCCACGGCGTCCAGCATGAGCTGCGTCCGCACGCCTTCCGAGCCGCTCACCAGTGGATCGGTGCCGTGCTCGACCGCCGCGACGAGATCGTCCAGTTCCCGGCGATAGGCCTCCAGTCGGACCGAGTTCACCGCATCGAGAGGGTCGAACGGCGGCTGGCTGTAGACCGTCTCCCACTTGTCGTCCTTGCCGAGCCGCACCTCGCCGTAGGCGTCGACGTCGAGCAGCCCCTCCGAGCCGGTGACGAGGAACTGCAACGCCGATCCCAGCCCGGGCCGCGGTACCTCGTATGTCATCCAGACACTGGCCAGCACACCGTCTTCGAACCGGTACTGGGCCATCACGCTCTGGGCCTCCGGACCGGTCCGGCTGTAGTGCGCCGCCTGCGCGAAGGCCGTCACCACGCGTGATCCCACCAGCCAGCGCAGCACGTCGCAGCCGTGGGCACCCCAGTCGTCGAACACGCGCATCTGCTCGGTGTCGAGCTTCCACTCGTCCGCTGTCTCGGTCATGTCCCACCAGTGGTCGACCCCGGTGACCCGCACCATGCGCACCTGGCCGATGGCCCCGGAGTCGATCACCTGCTTGGCCGTCATCGGTGCGTTCCGGAACCGGTGCTGCGAGACGACCGCCAGCTTGACTCCGGCGTCGCGGCAGGCGGCGACCATGGTGCGGCAGTCGTCGGCGTCCGGTGCCATCGGCTTCTCCACCAGCACGTGCTTGCCCGCGCGCGCGGCCGCCACCACCTGGTCCCGATGGGCCCGGGGTGGCGAGGTGATGATCACGGCGGCGACGTCCGCGCGCTCGATCAGGGCCTGGACACTGCTCTCCTCGGGGACGCCGTAGTCGCCGGCCAGGCCGGCTGCTCGGCGGCCCCCGGCCACCGCCCGCAGCGGTGTGCCCGGAGCCATTCGGGCGACCTGGGACCAGGTTCGCCCCATGAACCCCCCACCGACGACGCCGATGCCGAACTCCATATCGATCCTTTCGTTCTAGCCGCGGCGTCGCCGGTCCCGTTCAGTTCGAGGCGATGTAGTCGACGACGAGCTTCTTTACCGCCTTCACGGTTTCCGACTGGGCCTTCGCCGCGTCCCAAGTCCCCTTGGAGATGTTGGTCAGGCCGAGCAGGAACGGCGCGTTCCAGTTGAACGGGGCGTTGCCCGGCCAGGTCAGCTGGTGCTTGGACTGCTCGGCGAGCAGCGGCGCGATCGGGAACGAGGCGGCGACGTCCTTGTCGCCGCTGACCGAGATACTGCTCGTCGGCAGCACGGTGCCCGCCTTGCCGAGCACCAGTTGCTTCTGGAAGTCCGGCGACACCGTGTACTTCACGAAGTCGAGCGCGGCGTCCTTGTTCTTGCCGAACTTGTTCACCCCGAGGCCCTCGGCAACGATGACGCTGCCGGACGTCCCCGGATCGATGCCGGGCATGATGACGACGCCGACGTCCTCCTTCTTGATCTTCAGCTTGAAGGCGGGATCCGAGCCGAGGACCTGGCTCCAGAAGCCGGCTGTGTTGATCTCCGACGCGCCGAGGTTCTGGTTGAACAGGAGCTGGGTGTCCGCGTCACCGGTCGCGTTGGCCGCCGCGATCCCGAAGAACTGCTTCTTGAACCCGTCCTCGACCGTCTGCCAGGTCTTGAGCGCCTTGTCGTTGTCGAACAGGACCTCGGTCTTGTCATCGTTGAACATCTGGCCGCCGAGGGAGTTGTACATGCTGATCCAGTACGGAACTCCGATGGTGTTCCACGGCGTGACGTTCGCGGCGCGTCCCCCGGTGTTCAGCTTGGGCGCGAGGTCGTACAGCTCGGACCAGGTCGTCGGTACCTTCTCCGGGTCCAGGCCGGCGTCCTTCCAGTCCTGCTTGTTGTAGATGAAGAACTCCATGTCCGCGAACAGCGGAGCTGCGTACAGCTTGCCGCCCTTCTTCAGCTGGTTCAGCGCCGCCGGAATGAGGTCCTTGGTGATGCCACCCAGGTCGCCCAGGTCGTCGTAGATCCGGTCACCGAAGTTGGAGACGAAGTCGACCGAGCCGAACAGGACGTCGAAATGCGGGTCCTTGGACACGATCATCGTCGCGTAGTCGGTGGCTCGCTCGGCGTACGGGATCACGACGGCGTTGACCTTGCCGCCGGTCTTGGCGGCCCACAGCGCCCCCGCCGCCTGCGCCGGCTGGACTCCGGTGGGGTTGCAGCCGACGTTGAGGGTGACGCCCTGGAACGCGTTCGGTCCGGTCTTGACCGGCTTCGAGCTCTTGTCGGCGTTGTTGCTCTTCTTGTCGCTGCTGCAGGCGGCCAGCAGCGTGCTGGCGCCGAGCGTGGCGAGAGCGCCGGCGGTCAGGAAACCGCGCCGGCTGACGCCGGACCCACTGACGGATGCAACGTGCGTGATCAGATCTCTTTCGGTCATGTCGGCGCCCTTCGTGATCGTTGAGTGCTCTGGGACGGCTGCCGCGTCGAGGTGACGGGTCAGCCCTTGAGGTAGCTGTCGGCGAGGCCGGAGCTGATCCGGCGGTGGAAGAACATGACGAGCAGGATGACCGGCAGCACCGCGACGATGCCGGCAGCCGCCTGGTACGTGTAGGGCGGTTCGCCGCCGATTCCGGTGGGCGAGTTGATGTAGCCGATCCGCCGCGTGATCGTGACGGCACCGTGGTTGCCGAGCACGACGGCGAACAAGAACTCGTTCCAGACACTGATCAGGAGCAGTAGGCCGGTGGCAGCGATGCCGGAGCTCGCGGCCGGGACGGTGACCCGGAACAAGGTGCCGATGCGGGAACAGCCATCGATACGAGCCGACTTCTCCAGTGCCTCCGGCACGTTCTCGAAGATGGCCTTGAGCAGCCAGATGGCGAGGGGTAGGCAGAAGGCGACGTTGGCGATCACCAGACCTTGGATGGTGTCGGTCAGGCCCACATGGTTGTAGACCAGCAGCAGCGGGATCGCCAGCACGAGCGCCGGCACTGTGTAGGTGAACATCAGCAGGCCGATGATCACGTTCTTGCCGCGGATGCGCAGCCGCGCCAGCGGGTAGGCGGCAAGCGCACCCAGCAGCAGCGTGATCAGCGTGGTGGCGATCGTGACGACGAAGCTGACCTTGAACGAGGAGATCCACTCGTGGCTGGTGAACAGCTCGCGGTAGTGGCTGAAGTCCAGTCGCCACGTCGGGGTCGGCGGGCTGGAGGTCACCGCGCTCTCCGGCTGCAGGCTCGCAATGAGGATCCACAGCGTCGGCCCGACCGACCAGATGAGCAGCAGGACCACCGACACGCCCATTCCCAGCCGGCGCACGCGCGCGGGCACCAACCGGCGACGGCGCTTGGGCTCGGCGTAGTCGGTTCGCGGTAGCGCTGACACCGCACTCTGCGGCAGCGCGTGCAGCTGCATGTCGACGAGCTCGTCGTCGGTGACCTCGACCTTCGGCCGGCGGTTGCGGCCGAGGTAGGCCGCCGCCAGGCTGAAGACGATGATCACCGCCATCAGGAACAGCGCCAGCATCGCCGAGTAGCCGAGACTGAGATTGTTGAAGGCGGCGTTGTAGATGTAGTACGCGACCGTCGTGGTCTCCAGGCCGGGTCCACCACGCGTCAGCTGGAACAGCAGGTCGAAGACCTGAAGCGAGATGATGATCTGCAGGATCGTCGAGATGAACAGCGTGGTCCGGATGGCCGGCAACGTAACCGCACGGAACGCCTGCAGGCCGGTCGCGCCGTCCATCGCGGCCGCGCGATACAACGACGGCGGAATCGACTTCAACGCGCCGAGCATGATCAGCGCCAGCAGCGGCGCGGAGCGCCAGGCCGTGGCCAGGATCGCGATGCCGAACGCCTTGCCCGGGTCCTGCAACCACGCGACCGGCCCGTGCACGATGCCGAGCGCGCGCAGGATGCTGGTGATCACGCCGAAGCTGGGCTGGAACATGAACCGCCAGAAGAACCCGGTCACAATCGGCGCGATCGCCCACGGCAGCAGGAGCGCTACCGACAACCCCGCCGAGTAGCGGGTCTTGGCCTTGTTCATCAGCAACGCCGTCGCCAGTGCGAGCGGCACGGTGAGCACCGTCGTGCCGATGGCGAAGAGCATCGTGCGCGGGATCGACGCGGTGAAGTTCGAGTCCGCGACGAGCCGGTGGAAGTTCTTGAGCGCGACGTAACGGTCCGGGCCGTCGCGCAGCAGTTCGATCCGGAACAGGCTCATCCCGAACACGGCCGCGATCGGCGGCACCGCCACCAGCGCCACCAGCAGTCCGGCCGGCAGGAACAGCAGCACCGCGAACTTGCGCTCGCTGAGATAGTCGATCCGGCGCGAGAGTCGTCCGGGCAGTCGTCTGCGCGGCTCGAGCGGCGTGACCCGCTCGCGCGTGTCGACTGCTGAACCCACGCTGTCCTCCTGTGTCCGGTTTCCGCGCCGACCCGGTGCGCGGCCCCTACCCTCAGCCCGCCGTGAGGTGGCAGCAGTCTGTCCGCCCGCCACCTACCGTGTCAACAGGCGACATGCGAGTTTCATTTTCAAGCAAGCGGGAGCGCCGTTGTGCCGCGAGCACCAATGCCCAGGCTGTTGACACTGCCAAAGAACGCCCGAGATACTGTTTCACGCAATAACATTTCAGTCTCATAGAATGAAACTTGTTGGCCCAGCCGTCAGCATCTATCGGCACCCTCGAGGAGCAGCACACGACATGACGAACCACGTCGAGCGCCCCACGGATCCGGGGCCGGCCGCGAGTTCGAGCCGGCTGGCTCTGCCCGCGCCCGGGGTTCTGGTCCCGATCGTCACCCCCCTGCTCCCGAGCGGCAGTCCGGACCTGGAGTCCTTCGACTCGCTGCTCGAGTTCGGTATCGCGGCCGGCGTCGACGGCTTCCTGGTGCTCGGGTCATCGGGCGAAGCCGTGGCACTCAGCGCGGACGAGCGTTACCAAGTTGCAACGCGCGCACAGGCGTACTGCCGCGGCCGCGCCCACATCATGCTCGGCGTGGTCGCGCACGGCACCAAGGACGCCGGAGCAGACGCGCAGCGGCTGGATGCGATCGGAGCGGACAGTCTGCTTCTCACCGCACCGGCCGGTTTCGCGATGTCGCAGACGGAGCTCGGCGGCCACTTCCGCACCGTCGCGGGGCTGGTCGACACACCCGTCGTGGCGTACGAGGTTCCCACGCGCGTCGGCGTGTCGCTGTCCGCCGAACTCATCGCCGAGCTGGGCGCCGACGGCACGATCGTCGCGGTCAAGGACTCCTCCGGCGATCTCGTCCGCGGCCGGGCGGTGTCCGAGGCGACGCGCGGCCTGCCGGGATTCGTCCGCTACACCGGCTGTGAGCAGTGCATAGACGGGGCGATCCTCGGCGGCTACGACGGCGCGATCGCGGGGCTGGCCAACGTGTTCCCGCAGTTCCACGTCGAGCTCATCCGCCGCGTGGCCGCCGGCGACTGGCCCGGCGCGTCCAGGGTGCAGGGCTTGATCATGCGGCTGCTCGAGCTGTACTTCCACCCGTTGGAGTACGCGAGCTTCTCGGCGCAGTTCTTCGCAGTCGTCAAGGAAGCGCTCGTGCAGCGCGGCGTCATCGCCCACGGCACCACCAGCGCGCCGCTCGTCCAGGCCGACGAATCGATCCGGGTCCACGTGGCGAAGATCCTCGAGCTCGGCAGGGAACTCGAGGCCGAGCTGCGCGACAGCCGCCCGGCGGCCACGACCCTCGGGTGATCGAGCAGCACGATCTCGACGGGGAGCACACCCTCGAGATCAATGTCTTCGGGCCGGATGCCGGGCCCACCCTCGCGGTCCTCGGCGGGGTCCACGGCGACGAGCTGGAGGGTGTTCTCGCCGCGCGCATGCTCACCGCGCACCTCGGCGCGCTGCCGTCCGGCTCGCTGAGCGGCCGGGTGAAGGTCGTCCCCGTCAGCAACCCGCTCGCCTTCGCCGCGCGGTCGCGGACCAGCCCGGCCGACGGCGCGAACCTGGCCCGGGTGTTTCCCGGCCGGCCGGACGGGCAGGTCACCGAACGGATCGCCGACCTGCTGAGCACGCAGGTGATCGCGGGAGCCGATCTGCTCGTCGATCTGCACTCGGCCGGGGCGCGTTACGAGATGCCGGTGTTCGCCGGATACGTGGCCGACGCGCCGCTCGGAGAGCGTTCGGCAGCCGCCACGTACGCCTTCGGGGCACCCGTCGTGTGGGAGCACCGGGGGACCGGGCCGGGCCGCTCGCTGTCGGCTGCCGAGGAGCTCGGGGTCGCGTCGCTCTACGTCGAGGGCAGCGGTGGTGGCGGCCTGGTCGGCAGCGATCTCGACATCTACCTGCACGGCCTCCTGCGCCTGCTGTCCTGGCTCGGCCTGACGTCGACGCAGCACCCGCCGCCGGCCGAACCGCTCGTTCTCCGTGGCGACGACGGGAACGTCGATGCCTCGCTGGCCTGCTCGATCGGGGGCTATTGCGTCACCCGGGTCCGCTCGGGCCAGCAGGTCGAGTCCGGTCAGCTGCTCGCCGAAATCCTCGACGAGACGGGCAACAGCATCCAGCAGATCCGCAGCCCGCGGCGCGGTTCCGTCATGATGCTGCGGCGCCGCGCGGAGGTCGAGCCGGGGGACGGGATCGCGATGCTCGGCCCGGTCCCGCAGGGTCGCACATCATGACCGCGAACGAGCGGGCCGGCTCGTTGGCCGGGCAGGTCGCACTGGTTACCGGCGGTGGCACCGGCATCGGCGCGGCGATCACCGCCCGGTTGGCCGACACCGGCGCCTCGGTCGTGCTCGGTCAGTCGACACAGGATCGCGCCGACGCCGCCGTAGCCGCACTGGCCGCACCAGGGCGGGCGATCAGCGGTATCGGTGCCGACCTCGCCGACGCCGCGGCGTGCCGCGACCTCGTGGCCGCGGTGCTGAGCCGCCACGGCCGGATCGACATCCTCGTGAACAACGCGGGGGTCACCGGCGCCCCCGCGACCGGCCCGTTCCTCGAATTCACCGACGAGCACCTCGACCGGGTCATCGACGTCAACCTCAAGGCGGCGTTCCGGTGCGGACGGGACGCGGCTCGCGACATGGCGCGCCGGGGCGCGGGCGTCATCGTCAACGTCTCGTCGGTCGCCGCCTACGCCGCGCAACGCGACGCCAGCGCCTACGTAGCATCCAAGGCGGGCCTGGTCGGGCTCACCCGCGGCATGGCGTTCGAGCTCGCGCCGACGGGCGTCCGCGTCGTCGGCGTCGCGCCGGGCGACATCGTCGTCGGTGCTACCAACAGTGCTGGCCGGAGCCCTGCCGCGGGGCCGGACCGGGCCTGGCTCCGCGACACTCCGCTCGGGCGCCGCGGGACACCCGAGGACGTCGCCTCCGTCGTCGCCTTCCTGTGTTCGGACGGTGCCGGCTTCATCACGGGCGAGACGATCCTCGTCGACGGCGGCTGGCTCTCTTACTAGTTCACCGATCACCAACGACGTGCTGGAGACGATGGCGATGCGCATTCTGCAGATCGGCGGCGGCTCGATGGGTACGCGACGCATGCGCGACCTCCGCGGCCCGGACCACGCCGGCTCCCCCACCTCGATCTGGCTGCTCGATGCCCGCGAGGACCGCCGCGCCGCCGCGCTCGATCGATTCGGCATACCCGGCGTCGCGAACCTGGACGAGGCGCTCGCGCTCGAGCCCGACGCGTTCGTGATCTCGACGCCGCCACACCTGCACCAGCAGTTCGTCCGCACCGCACTGGAGTCGGGCAAACACGTGTTCTGCGAGGCGGACATCTGGCCGTTCGAGCTGGACCTGGTCGAACGTGCGCAGGCGGCGCACCCCGGTCTCGTCGCGGCACCTTCGGCAACGCTGCGTTTCCAGCCCGTGGTGCGCGAGGTCGCGCGCATCGTCGCCGAGGAGCTGGGACAACTGCACGCCTTCGGTTACGTGCTCTCGGTCGACGCGGCGTCCTGGCATCCGGGCGAGGGCAGCGAGTACTACGCGCGCCATCGCTCGACGGCCCCGGCGCGGGAGATGACCGCGTTCGAGCTGATCGCCCTGCAGCACATCTTCGGGCCGGCAGCGAGCGTGTCCGGGCTGGTGCAGCAGCGCGGAAGCCGCGCCTCGGACACCGAGGACACCTTCAGCCTGCAGTACCGGACCGAAGCCGGTGCCGCCGGGCAGCTCACCGTGCTGATGGCCTCGCCGCAGGTCGCGCGTCGCGGGTGGGCGGCCGGGGAGAACGGCATGGTGCACTTCGACCTGCTCACCGGCCTCGTCGACCGGCAGCTCCCGAGCCGCGGCCTGGAGGACTCGCGCAAGATCTGCGATTGGGCCGGCACCCTTGAAGCCGTCTACCTCGACGAGATCTCGACGTTCGTCGCCGCGGTCGCCGGCACCGCCGTCTGGCCGTACAGCTACCGCGAGTCGCGACTGGTCTGCGGCACCCTCGCCGCTGCCGAGCTCAGCACGATGACGGGGAACGTCGAAGCCGTGCGGTCGGACCTCGCGCCGGCAGCGGTCCCCGACGCGTATGCGCCGAGTGCGAGCATGCCCGGATGAGGCTGCTCCCGGGCGTTCACCTGGTCGGCAGTGGTTGGCTCGGCTTCGGTCTGAGCGACCGCGACGACAGCCACGTCTTCCTGGTCCACGACGGCGACGACGCGGTGCTCGTCGACGCCGGCTGCGGCCTGGCGAGCGAGCGGATCGCCCAGCACATCGACGACGCCGGGGTCCCGGGCGGCACCGTGTCGCGGATCCTGCTCACCCATGCCCACCCCGACCATGCCGCCGGCGCGAGCTCGCTGGCCGAGCTGCTCGGGGCGCAGGTGCTTGCCGCCCCGGTCACGGCGGACATCCTGCGTCGCGGGGACGAGGATGCGGCCGGGCTCACCGTGGCCCGCGCCGCCGGCCTCTATCCGCCACCGGTGCGGCTGCAGGCCGGCGAGGTGCACGAGATCGACGACGGCGACATTGTGCGCGTCGGCGGTATCGAGCTCCGGATCATCGCCACGCCGGGCCACGCGGCCGGGCACCTGTGCTTCGCTGCCCAGCTGGGCGGGCGCACCGTGCTGTTCTCCGGTGACCTGGTGTTCTCGCGCGGGCGGGTCGCCGTACTCGGCACGCCGGACACCGACCTGCGCCAACTCGCCACGAGCCTGCGCCGCGTCGCCGCGCTTCGGCCGGACGTGCTGCTGCCCGGGCACGGAACGCCGGTGCTCGACGACGCCTTCGCGCATCTCGACGCCGCCGTCGCCGCGCTGGACCGGCAACAACTACCGCCGCCGCTGCTGCCGTGACCGTCATCGGTGTCACCGGCGTCGGTTCGATCGGGGCCCGGCACGCCCGGGTGTTCGGCGAGCTGGCAGGCGTCGAGGTCGTGGTGCACGACGCCGTGGCGAGTCCGGCCGACCTCGCGACGCGGCTCGGGCCGGTGGTGCGTGTCGTGCCCACCCTCGCCGCGCTGCTGGATGCGGGAGTCGACGGGCTCGTCGTCGCGTCACCGGACGAGGTCCACGCCGAAGCCGCACTCGCCGCCTGCGAACGATCCGTCCCGGTCCTGCTCGAGAAACCGATCGCCGACACGGTCGAGGCGGCCGAACTGATCGCAGGTGCCGCAACTGCGACCGGCACCCCGGTCCTGATGGGGTACGTACTGCGTCACGTGCGCTGTCTGCACCGCGTGCGGGCCCTGCTCGACGTCGGCACGATCGGCCTCCCCGTCTCGTTCCAGGTGATGCTGGGGGCCTACGAGACGTTGCAGGTGGCACGGAACCGCTTCGATCGATCCGGCTACGGCGCCCTGTTCCGCGACTACAGCCACGAATGGGACTACCTGCGCTGGCTGCTCGCCCCGATCACCGGCGGGTTCGCGCTGGCGCGCGCCGCCGGCACCCTGGACCTGATGCAGGATCCGAACGTGGTCGACGTGGTGCTGCGGCTGGCCGACGGCACTACGGGCACGGCGCACCTGGACTACGTGCAGTCGCCGGGCACACGTGGGTTCACGATCGTCGGCGACCGGGGCACCGTGCAGGTCGACGTGCCCCGCGGTGAGGTCCGCGTCCGTCGTCCCGACGCGGACGAGACCGTCGAGTACGACGTCGAATCGCGCGACGACGCCTTCCGTGCACAGGCCGCGCACTTCGTCGCGGTAGCGGCGCGAACGGCCGAGCCGGTCGTGGACGTCGCCGACGGACTGGCGGCGCTGAAGGTCGCGGATGCGCTGCGGCGATCGGCGATGCAGCACCGCTGGGTCGACGTCGGCTGAGCGCTACTTGGCCGTCCAACCGCCGTCGACCGGGAGGTTCACTCCGGTGACGTACGCCGACGCCGCCGAGGCGAGGAACACGACCGGGCCCTTGATGTCCTCCGGTCCGGCGAGCCGTCCGAGCGGCACGGCCGCGGTGTAGTTGGCCACGAACTCCGCGGGCTGGTCCGGCGTTGCCAGGCCGCCGGGGCTGATGCAGTTCGCCCGTATCCCGTAGGGTGCATAGGCCATGGCGAGGTAGCGGGTGAAGTTGATCAGGCCGCCCTTGTCGTAGGCATAGAACGCCGGGTTGGTCATTCCCGTGTCCCCGTAGATCGAGAAGTCCGGCCCGACCATGCCGTAGATCGATGCGATATTGACGAACACGCCGGAGCCCTGCGCGATCATCTGCTCGCCGCATTCGCGACTGATCAGGAACGTACCCAACGAGTTGACGGTGGACGTCGCCGTCCAATCCGCCGCCGTGGTGTCGCGGACCGTTCCGCCGCCCCGCGCGACCGCGTTGTTCACCAGGATGTCGATGCGGCCGTGCCGGGCAACCACCGTGTCGCGCAGCCGGACGATCGACTCCTCCGACGTCAGGTCCAGCTCGGCCGAATCCGCTCCGAAGCCGCGCTGCCGAAGGTCGCGAGCGACGGTCTCGCAGGCGTCGACACCGCGTGCCGCCAGCACGACGTGGGCGCCGGCCCCCGCCAGCGCCTCGGCGATGTGTTGCCCGTATAGCCCCGCTCCCCCGGTGACGATCGCGACCTTGCCGTTGAGCGAGAAGGTTCCGGCCGGAGACTTAGGCATGACCATCGAGCACCTCGCGAATCCGGGCCGGGCCCACGCGCGGTAGCGCCTCGAGCCCGGCCAGTTGTTGGAGCGCGCCGGTGTCCTTGTAGCCGGCGCCGGTACCGATGACGATCACGCGATCGGCCGGATCGAGCGCGCCGCGTTCGGCGTCGGCCCGCGCGCCGGCGTAAGCCGTCGCCCCGGCGGGCTCGACCAGCAGCCCGTCGGAGCGGGCAAGGACGGCCTGTGCGGCATGCACCTGCGCGTCGCTCACCTCGATGACGTGCCCGTTACCGGCGTCGATCGCGTCCACCGCGCCGAAGGCGTCGAACAGCTGCGCCACCTGCAGTCCCGAGATCGTGGTGTCACAGTCGCCGGACAGGCCGCGCATGTCGCCGCGCAGGGCAGCAGCCAGCGTGGCGCAACCCTTCGGCTGGACCGCGACGAGGCGCGGAACCCGCTGACCCGAGCGCGCGACCTCCGCGAATCCGCGGCCGAGCCCGGCCAGCAGCCCGCCGCCGCCGACCGGCGCGTACACCACGGTCGTCTCCGGCCGCTGGCGGGCGATCTCGTGCGCGATCGTCTTGGCGCCCTCCATCGCCTCCGGGGAGTAGCGGCCACCCGTCAGGAAGGGGAACAGGCCCGCCGCCGCCGCGTGCTGCGAGATCGTCGTGGCGGCCGTCTCGGTGGCGGTGGCGTCGTGTCCCAGGCCGTCGACCAGGAACACGCGGGCGCCGAAGGCCCTGATCTGGAGCAGCTTCTGCGGCACGACGTCGCTGAGCGCGAACAAAGTCAGCGCGAGGCCGGCCCGCGCGCAGTACGCGGCCGCGGCGGCACCCCCGTTACCCGAGGACGTGCCCACCAGCCCGGTCACGCCGCGCTCGACCGCGAGCGACACAGCGACCGAGGCGATCCGGTCCTTGAACGATCCGGTCGGATTGAGGTGCTCGCACTTCATCGCGACAGAGCCGATGTGCAGCTCCGCGGCGGCGTCGAGGTCGACCACCGGCGTGTCACCCTCGCCGAGCGACACCACGGCACCGCGATCGTCGACCGGCAGCCAGGCCGAGTCGCGCCACATCCCGACGTCGGAGTAGGCCGGACCGGACCGTGGCTCGCCGATGCGCACGACGAATTCGCCGCCACAGATGTGGCACCGGTAGTCGAGCGATCCCCGTTCCCGGGTCGCCGTGCAGCCCCGGCACAGCAGCACCGACGCGCCCGCGCTACCGACAGCCGACGGCACCATCGGCCGCTACACCGACATCGGTTCGCTGAGCCGGGGAAGGGTCGACACGTCCACCGGGCACACGCCGGGTGTTGCCACCTCGATGATCTCCCCGGCGACGTCTTCGTACGCCCCGCGCCAGGCCAACGCTCCCTTGACCACCACGATCGAGGCGGCGCGCACGTCGACACCGACGGACGAGAGCTGCTCGGCATGAAACGGCGGCACGGCCGTCTCGGTCACCACGACCGTGTTGCCGGCGATCGACAACACGGCTGTGATGCCCATCGAGAACGTCTGGCCGGTCATGTAGTAGCCCGTGGTGCGGTAGGTCCCGTCACTGATCCGCTCCACCCGTCCCGAGACCCGCAGCGGTTCGCCGTGCATCCGGTCGGTCTTGGCGCCCAGCACGGTGTCGATACCGGCCCCCTCGCCGAGCCGTTCGGCGAGCCGGGCGACCTCGCGGTCGGCGATGGTCACGACTGCACCGGTCGCCCCGACCGCCAGCAGTTCGCGCAGCAGCGCGGTGCCGTCTCCGGGACTGCCTCCGCCGACGTTGTCGGCGACGTCGGCCAGAAAGACCGGTCGCCGGGTCGATGCGATCGCGCGCGCGACCGCCGTCCTGACATCGTCCCTCGCCACCGCGAACTCACCGGCGTGCTCCGCGATGTCCGCCACCGTGGCGTCGAGCACCGCATCGGCTGCCGCCGCGGAGTCGGCGTCGTGCACCGCGAGCACGCTCATCCCGGCGCGGTCGACGTCGCTGTAGGCGAACCCGCCGACGACGCAGAGGCGGGCCAGGTCGGCCGCGGCGGCGCGCGCCGCCGCGGCCTGCTGCACCCGCCGCATCGGGCCGCTCTCGGTTGCCTGCGCGAGTGGACAGACGAGCAACGGCACCTTGCGCACGCTGGTGCGCAGCTGCCGCCCGGCGAGCAGTTGGGTGACGAGGCCGCCGACCTCGCGCCCGCGCTCTCGCATGTCGACGTGCGGATAGGTGTCGTAGCTGACGAGGACGTCGCAGTTCTCCACGAGCGCGGGTGACGGGTTGGCGTGCAGGTCCAGCACCGCCCCGATCGGCACGTCACCGACGACGTCGCGCACCGTGGCGACAACGGCCGCCTCGACGTCGGCCGTGCCGACGGCCACCATCGCGCCGTGCAGGTTGAGCAGCACCGCGTCCAGGGGGCCCGCCCGACGCAGCTCGTCGTGCACGTCCTGGAGGATCCGCGCCATCGCTTCGGGCTCGGCCGGACCGGAGGGCCACGCGCCGGCCGAGAACACCGGCACCAGGTCGACGTCAGGCGTGTCGTAGAACCCGCCGATCACCGTGCCGATGCCGCGATTGTGTGCCTCGAGAGCATCGCCGGTGCGCAGCTCGAAGGCTTCGAAGTCGGCGAGGGTGGTGGCGCGAGCGGAGTATGTGTTGGTCTCGTGCCAGACACCGACTATCCCGACCCGTCCGGTCATGGCAGTTGCTCGGCGAGCGCCGCCTCGACTCGCTCGACGGTGTCGGTGAGTTCCTGCTCGCCGTGTGCGGCCGACACGTACCAGATGCCGCGTTGCGCCAGCCACAGCCCGTGGTCGGCCAGGCGCGTGGCGAAGCCGGCGTACCGGTCGAGGTCGAGGCGGTCCAGGCTGCGCAGGTCGCGCACCGGCGCGGGGTCACCGAAGCTGACGTGGAAGGCGGCCGCGACGCCCTGCACGCGCAACGGGATCTCGTATCGCTCGGCGAGCTTGGCCAGCTGCGCCATCAGTTCGGTGCCGTACGCGTCGACGCGCTCGTACGGCGGATCGGACTGCAGCAGTTGCTGCGTGGCGACGACGGCTGCGGCCGCCATGACGGAGCCGTTGAAGGTCCCGGAATGGTTCACGACCCCCGTCCCGAACGGCTCCATAAGGTCGCGGCGGCCGGCGAGGCCGGCCACCGGCCAGCCGCCGGCCATCGCCTTGCCGTACGTCGCCAGGTCGGGCGTGACGCCGTACTTCTCGGCCGCACCGCCGAGGGCGATCCGGAAGCCCGTGATGACCTCGTCGAAGATCAGCACCACGCCATGCTGATCGCACAGCTCGCGGACACGTTGCAGGTAGCCCGGCAACGGTTCGATGCCGCCCGCGTTGACCATCATCGGCTCCATGATCACCGCCGCGATGGTGTCGCCCGAGACGCTCAGCAGCGCGGCCAACGCCTCGGCGTCGTTCCACGGCAGCATGTGGCTGTCGGCGAGGTGGCTGCTCAACTGGCCTGCGCTGGCGACGCCCGACTGCTGCCCGGACGTATGCACCAGGACGTTGTCGAGCCAGCCGTGGTAGTGACCCTCGAAGTGCACGAACGTCGATCGCCCGGTCGCGGCACGCGCGGCCCGCAAGGCTGCCTGGACGCACTCGGTACCCGTCATCCCGAGCCGGATCATGTCGGCCCAGCCGAGGGCGGCGAGGGTCAGCTCGCAGGCCTGCACCTCCAGCGCGTTCTGGCCGCCGAACAGCATCCCGCGAGTGCACGCGTCACTGACCGCCTCGTTGACAGCCGCGTTGGCGTGACCGAGGAAGTGCGGCCCCTGGCCGAGCACGTAGTCGATGTACTCGTTGTCGTCGACGTCCCAGAGCCGCGCACCCGCGCCACGCGCGAAGAAGACCGGCGGGGCCGAAAGGCGCACGTTGGAGTTCACGCCGCCGGGAACGCTGATCAGGGCTCGCTGCCGGAACGCCTCGGAGTGCGTCCGCACCGGGGTACCTGTCATCTGTGATCCCTTCACGACGTCCGACCGGCGAGCTACGAGTGCGCCCGCGCCGCGGGTAGCCCGCGGTGGTCCAGCCGGCGACGGTTCTGCCGAATGGAACCGCCCACTCACTAGGTGAAACCACGTCAAGTTAGCCGGAAGCGCCGGACGCCGTCAACACTCGCATGGATGCGCCGCGGTAATTCGGCTGCCGTCAGCTCAGGTCGGCAGCCGCCGGTAACCGTCGGTGAGGCTGGTGGCACTTGCCCGCAGCGCGCGCACGACGTCCGGCACCAGGTTGCGAGGCAGTCGATTGGCCGGTGCGCTGACGCTGAGTCCGGCCGCGACCGGCAGCCCCAACAGCGGGACGGCCACGCACCGGCCGTCGTCCTGCGCCTCCAGGTCGTCGATCGCGTAGTGCGTCGTCTTGACCTTCTTCACCTCGGCGAGGAAGTCCTCGGGGGTGGTCAGCGTCCGGTTCGTCAACGGCGGCATGCCTTCCGCGGCGAGGATCGCGGCGACCCGTTCGGGTTCGAGCTGGGCGGCGATCACCTTGCCCAGCGCGGTCGCGTGCAGCGGTGAACGCTCTCCGATCCGGGCCGCGAGACGCATCATCTGGGTACACTCGACCACCGCGACGTGCACGATCTGGCCACCGTCCAGGACGCCGATGTTCACCGTCTCGTTCAGGTCGTCGCGCAGCCGCTCCAGCTGCGACTGGGCGCGTTCGATGAACAGCTCCATCTGCCGGCTGCGCTGCGGGCGGAACGCCAGGCCCAGCCGGAACAGGCCGGATTCGGCGTCGCGCTGCACGTACCGTCGGCCCTCCAGGGCGAGCAGGTAGCGGTATGCCGAGCTCTTCGGGAGCTTGGCCTCGCGCGCCACGTCCGCCAGCGCGACGCCCTGTTCCTGGTCATGCAGGATGTCCAGGATGTCGCACACGCGCTCGACGGCGCGGATCGGGTAGATGGCGCCGTCGCTGGTCTCCGCACTCGTCATTGCGCCTCCGTCGAACCTGCGGTGAGCCCGTTCGTCGGGCTCATGTCCTGCGTCCAGTCCTCCCCCTGCCGTACCAGCTGTTGGCACGATTCATCCGAAGACTGAAACATTGCGCTACTCTACTGCTCGCTGGCACGCACCACATCCCTCCCTCGGTCCCGAGGCGACACTCGCGCGCCCCGGCGAGTCCGGTCGGTCGAAAGGCACATCGCATGAGCTCACCCGCGCAGGCGACCTCATCCCCCGCCGGCGTCGACGTCGAACGCCGGCTGCTGGCCCGGATCCCGGGCGGCACGCAGCTGCTGAGCAAGCGCCCCGAGCAGTTCGCGCCCGGGCAGTGGCCGCGCTTCTACGCCCGCGCCAAGGGCGTGGAGGTCTGGGACCTGGACGGCCGCCGGTATCTCGACATGAGCATCACCGGCGTCGGGACGTGCGTTCTGGGTTTCGCCGACGACGAGGTCAACGCAGCCGTGCACGCGGCGGTGGAGCGCGGTTCGATGTCGACGCTCAACTGCGTCGAGGATCTCGTCCTCGCCGACCTGCTGGTGGAACTGCATCCGTGGGCCGACATGGTGCGCTACGCGCGCACCGGCGGCGAGGCGCTGTCGGTCGCGGTCCGCCTGGCGCGTGCCGCGACCGGACGCAGCGCGGTGGCGTTCTGCGGGTACCACGGCTGGAGCGACTGGTACATCGCGGCGAACCTCGCCGACAGCCGCGAACTCGACGGCCACCTCTTACCCGGGCTCGATCCGGCCGGCGTGCCGCGCGAGCTGCAGGCGACTGCCCTGCCGTTCCGTTACAACCAGCCGGACGACCTACGCCGCATCGTTGCCGATCACGGGCACGACCTCGCCGCCATCGTGATGGAACCGGTGCGGGGCAACAACCCCGATCCGGGCTTCCTGGAGCAGGTGCGGCGGATCGCCACCGAGTCCGGCGCCGTCCTGATCTTCGACGAGGTGACGAGCGGGCTGCGCCTGAACACCGGCGGGGCGCATCTGACGTTCGGGGTGCATCCGGACGTCGCAGTGTTCGCCAAGGCACTGAGCAACGGCTACCCGATGGCGGCCGTGATCGGCATCGGCGCGGTCATGGAGGCCGCGCAGCGTTCGTTCGTCAGCAGCTCGTACTGGACCGAACTGATCGGCCCGACGGCGGCGATCGCGACGCTGACCAAGCACCGCCGGCTCGACGTAGGAGCACGCCTGACCGCGATCGGCGTGCGAGTGCAGCAGGGCTGGCGCTCGGCCGCGGCGACCAGCGGGCTGGCGATCGAGGTGTCGGGCATTCCGCCACTGAGCCATCTCGCGTTCGAGCACCATCCGCAGGCTACGGCGACCCTGTACACGCAACTCATGCTCGAGCGCGGTTTCCTTGCTGGTAAGGCGTTCTATGCCTCGTACGCCCACGAGGACCACCTGATCGACGCGTATCTCGAGTCGGTGCACGAGGTCTTCGGGCTGCTCGCCACCGCCGTTGCGCAGGAGTCTGTCGAGGCGCAGCTGCGTGGGCCGGTCGCTCAGACCGGTTTTGCCCGACTGACGTGAGTGCCGGGCGCGCCGGCCGCCCACCCGAGCGCGTCGCGGTGATCGGCGCCGGGGTGGCCGGGCTGAGTACGGCGTGGTTCCTGCAGGAGCGCGGCGCCGGTGTCACGGTCTACGACCGCGGCGAGGTCGGTGCCGGGTCGTCGCGCGGCAACGCCGGCTGGATCGTGCCGGGCCTGGTCGAGCCGTTGCCGGGCCCGGCCGCGGCGCGCAGCGCGATCGGCGCGCTGCTTCGGCCGTCAGGCGCGGTGCGGATACCGCTGCTTCCGCACCGGACGCCCTGGCGCTTTCTCACCGCGTCGGCCCGGCAGTGCACCAGTGCGCGCTGGCACGAGTCGATGCGGGCTTTCGCGGCTGTCACGCCATCGGCGCGCGCCGCGTTCGAGGCACTCGGCGAGGCGGGCGTGGACTTTACGGTGGCCGAGGCGAGCCCGCTGCTCGCGTGCTTCCGGACCCCGGGTCAGCGCGATGCGATGGCGCACGAGCTGGCACGCATGCGCGACGCAGGTCAGCCGGTCGAGTTCGACGTGCTGACCGGCGACGACGCGCGGTCGATCGAGCCCTGCCTGGCGGCGCCGGTGACTGCTGCGATCGCGGTGCACGGGCAGCAATACGTGGACCCGTTGGCGTTCGTCACGGAACTTGCGGCGTCGGTCCGCACTCGCGGCGCGGACCTGTGTTTCGGTGCCGAAGTTCTCGACGTCACCGATCACGGCTCGCACGTGCTGGTGACTACGGCCGAGCGTGCCGCGCCCTATGACGCCGCGGTGCTCGCGAGCGGCGCGTGGCTCGGCCGGCTCGGCCGCCCGTTCGGGGTGCGCCTGCCCGTCCAGGCCGGGCGGGGGTACAGCTTCAGCGTCGCCGTGCAGCCGGCCCCGACGCACCCGCTGTACTTTCCGCGCCAGCGGGTGGCGTGCACGCCGATGGATGGCCGGTTGCGCGTTGCCGGGATGATGGAGTTCACCGACGCGGACGACCCGTTCCGGGACCGACGCAGCCGCGCGCTCGGCCGGACGGCGGCCGCACTGCTCGACGGTGCGGACTGGGCGGGGCGGCGCCAGGAGTGGGTAGGGGCGCGGCCATGCACCGCGGACGGGCTTCCGCTGGTCGGTGCGACCTCGTCACGCCGGGTGTTCGTGTGCGGTGGCCACGGGATGTGGGGCATGGTCCTCGGCCCGGTCTCCGGTCAGTTGCTGGCCGGGCTGATGTCCACCGGGGAGGCGCCGTCCCTTGCGGCGTTCGACCCGCGCCGGCGAACGAAGGCCGCTGCGTGATCGAACAAGACCGCGTGATCGAGCCGGAGATGGTCGCGATCCCTGCCGGGGAGGTGCGGATGGGCGTGCCGCAGTTCCCGGCCGGCGCGGCGTTGCCGCACCCGTGGCAACGGACGAGGCGTGCGGTTGGCGCGTTCGCGCTGGCGGCACGCGCCGTGACGGTGGGCGAGTATCGCGCATTCGCTCGCGCCACTCGTTACCCGATTGCCGAGGAACTCTCGGTCGATCCGCGATTCGGTGACCCGCTGGCACCGGCCGGTTTCGTGAGCTGGATCGACGCGACCTCGTACGTCCAGTGGCTGGCGCGCGAAACCGGTAAGCCGTACCGCCTCGTCCGTGACGCGGAGTACGAGTACGCGGCGCGCGGCGGCTTGGACGGTGCACGTTTTCCGTGGGGCGATGCAGAGCCGGCCGGATACGCCGACTTCGGCAATTCGGACGGCGCCCCGCTGCCCGTCGCCAGCTTTGCCGCCAACGGGTTCGGGCTCTATGACATGGCCGGGTCGATGTGGTGCTGGTGCGAGGAACGCTTCGACGAGGTCGTGGCCTTCGATCGTGCGCGGATGAGTTACGACGAGACGATGATCCGCGACGTCCGGCACAACCGCATCTGTCGCGGTGGCTCGTTCAAGACGGCCGACCTGACCGCGTTGTACTGCGCGCACCGGCACGAGGACCCGATGGACTCGCGCTTCGACTGCATCGGCTTTCGCGTAGCGCTCAGCCTGCCCAGTTGACGGCCGTACCCGCGAGGGAAGAACGCGGTGTTGACGTGGGTCGGCCAGCAACAACTGCACCTCGACAACACGGGCCTCGATTCTCGGGGTCAGGTTCTCGACGGGCATCGCCGCGATCGCATAGGTGGAGGTGAGGGTGTGACCCGTCATGTTCGCCAGCCGGGTGATGCTCGCGTACGAGACGCGTTGCGCCGTGTGCGCACTTGGCCACCGCGAGTTGCTCGACGCCGCGCACATCATTCCCGACGGCGACCCGCGCGGCCTGCCAGTCGTGCCCAACGGTCTCGCACTGTGCAAGATCCACCATGCCGCCTACGACCAGAACATCCTCGGCATCCGTCCGGACTACATCATCGAGATCCACCACCGTCTTCTCGACGAGCTGGACGGCCCGATGCTGCTCCATGGGCTGCAAGAGCACCACGCCAGGCCGCTGATGCAACTGCCCCACCGGCACGCCGACCAACCCGACCGAAGCCGACTCGAAGAACGCTACGCCCAGTTCCGCGCGGCCTGACAAGATCTGTGGAGGGGACAATCGCCGCGCTGGGCGTCGCGCTCCCGGCGCCGCTGGCGTACCTCGCTGTCGGCGAGACACTCCTGCTCGTCCGGCTCCGCGAGCACGCTTTGGCGCTCGTAGCGCTTGCGGGTTCGGCTCCACTGCGCCACCACCGCGGGCAGCCGGCTGGCCCTGCGCGCACGTCGGGTCAGCGCCGCGTCGCCGCAAGCAGGAACAGCAGATGTCCGAGATCGGCGCAGGTCAGGCTTACTGGCCGCGATCACGAGCAGCTCCGACGAGCGTTCCTCAGTCACGAGGATCGCAATCGCCGTTGTCGAGTGTGCCGGTCGTAGAGCTCCAATGCGACGTTGACCGAGTCGATGTCGAACGCGCCAGGGTCGTAGGAGCCGCCGACCCACTCCAGCATCTCTGCGTGCTCTTCGTCGCTCGGGTCGGCGAGCACCTCGAGCAGGTGCTCGAACCCGCCGGTTCCTCCGCAGTCTTCGGGTGGGCACGCGCCGGCGCCGTCGACCAGGTGCGGAGTACCGGTCCTCACGCTCGGCATCGCCTGCTCGATGACGATGTCGTGGTGCCAGCTGTCGCCGAAGTCGTACTCATAGACGAACTCGCGTACCGCGTCGGCAGCCTGGGCGAGGGTGAAGGTCGCCTCATCGCCCAGCGGCTGGCCCTCGATCTCCTCGACGTCGCCATACAGCACGCTGTCGACGTCGAACACGTGCAGGTGGTAGTCCTCCCACCCGATCGCGGTCTGCAGCACCGCGTGCAGCTCTCGCAGCGTCAATGACGAGGGCACCACGAGACGACGCCAGACGCCGGTGTCACGCAACGACACGCGAAGCTGCAGCGCGCTCTCGGACGCCCGGCGCCGAGGTGCGGGCGTCGCCTCAACAGTCCGCTGTTCTCGCCCCAGCAGCGCAGCCCGCGCGAGGCGACGCGCCGCCCGGGTCGGTAGGCCATCCTCGAGTCGGCGGGTGCGCGGCACGAGACCGAGCCGCCGGAACACCGCCCAGGTGTCGCGTGCCGCACCGAACGCCGCGGTTGGACTCAACTCCTGGTAGGTGCCGCGCTCCGTCCATCCCAGGATGGTCATGCCCTCGGCCAGCATCACGTCGTTCTCCGCGAGCCCGGCGGCTACGGTGATCAAGTACAGAACGCCCGCGTGGCGCTGCGGCTCCGATAGTGCATCCGGCAACACGCCCGCCAGATGCCACCACAGGCCGGCTGGATCGTCGGCCAACGTGCGACCGATCCTGGTGGGCACCAGCTGTCCGCGATACTTGCGGACCAACCCGAACCGCTGCGCGGACTCCCGCAGCTCGAGCACCGGCAGTGTCACGTCCTCTCGGTTGTTCTTGCCGTACCAATCCTCCGCCCACCCCAGTTCGGTCATCGCGGCCTTCACGACCGTAGGCGGCAGGTAGCCGGCCTGCGTCAGCTTGACGCCGTCGCCCACACGATCGAGCAACCATCGGTAGGGAGTCACGACCACATCGGCGTCCGGCTCCTCCCCCACAGGCGCGTCCAGGTCCGCGGCATCGATCGCCCGCAACCACGACAGCGAGCGAACCGATCGAAGACGATCGACAATCTCTGCGGCGAGCTCATCCACCCCCACAGTCCATCACGGCACTCGGTCGGCTGCCCGTGCACCGTCGACGCCGAAGTCCCATCCTCGACCATGAGGACCGATTGACCCGACCACCACACGGCCTCGACTCGACGCCCGTCCAAACGTCGTTCGCCGGGCGCCCTTCACTGCGAGGAGAGTCGTCGAGCAGCGGATCGACGAACGGCCTCACGGTCTCGACAGCGGCGCTCGCAGAATGCTCCCATCGCCGCCGCCGCGCGGCGATCAGGTCAGCGTCTGCGATCTGCCGGGCTACGTCGCGGCAGACGGTCCACGTTTAGCTCCGCGTGGGTTCGCGCTCATTTCGTCAGCCGGCTTCGTCGATGCTGGATCACGCGACGTAGCTTGCTCACCTGGCCGCGATCGAAGGGAAGCGCATCGAGTTCGGGAAGCCAGCGGTCGGCACGATCCGTCAGGTCGATCAGAGCTCGGCGCGTCGCTCGTTCCGGCACACCGAGAGCAGTGCCCAAGGCGACGAAGTCGCGGGCTCTGAAGTCGGAGCCTGCTCGGCCGCTGAGTGACATCGCCATGGTCGAGTCGCCGTACACTTGCGAGCACGGCACGTCGTAGACCGGCGACACTCGCCATTCCCCCGATTGGTCCTGCAGGACGGAGAAGTTCTTCGCATGAGCGTCGCCGTTCCCGGTCAGGTACGCGAAGGCCAGCTGGCGGATCAGCTCGCGGCCGGCCAGCACCGGCGCATCGCATACAGCGGTCAGCGCGGCGAAGGTCCGGTCCGTGCCAAGCAGGTACTTGTCCGCCGGCGGACGATCGGCGACCTGACAACCGTCCTCGACTGCGAGCGCACGCAGCTCACCGTCGACGGTGATCCGATCGAACCGACGCACCAGCAGTCCCGACGCGCCGTCGCGATCGACGACGAGATCGTGCGGCGGAACGGTCAGTCCCGACGCTCGGGCGGCGCCGAGGAAGAACGCTTCGTTCTCAACGAGCTTCGGGTAGTCGTTGGTCGGATTCAGCTTCAGGATGAACCGCTCTCCGGCGCGGGCGACCGGGAGGTTGATCATCGCGGCGCTGGTCTTGTCCTGCACGCCGGGCAATGCCATTCGCTGCGCACGGATGCCGAGCTCAGTCAACAGGTCGGCGAAACTCGCGTCGCCGATCTCGTCGATCGCAATCCGCGGCGGCACCTCCGCCGGGCTGACACCCGCGGGTACAACCTGGACGTCACCAATGGCGTCCGCACCGACCGCGAGCAATAGGGAGAGCTCATCGTCAGCGGAAGTCTTGACTGCCCGTCTCAGCACTCGCAGCCGGCGTCCTTCAGGTAGCAGTCCAGCGAAGTAGGACGGTAGTGCGCCGGCGGGGCGAAGTACGGGCTCGGCACGCACCGGCAAGGTTGTCGCCACTGCCGCGCCGCCGCCGGCAATCCACTCATCGAGGTAGCCGAACTCAAGCCCATCCGCGGTCCTGGTCAGGGTCGCGGCGCGATCGCCGCACTTGTAGACGTCGGCTTGCTGGACGTCTCGAAGGTGCTCGAGCCTGTCGTCGGCGGGCCCGGTCATCGGATCTCGGAATCGGCACCGCGATGGAGCTCCAAGTGCAACCCCAACGCGTTGAGGACGGCGAGCACCTTGTCCAGCTGTACGGTCTGCTTGCCGTTCTCCAATGCATAGACGAACCGCTCCGACACCCCAGCGAGGTCGGCAAGCTCTTCCTGTCGCAGGCGCAGCTGAGTTCGGCGAGCGCGAACCTCCCCGGCCAGGCTGCTGACATCTTCTGCCACCATGGTCTCCGTCCGCCGTACGTACGTGCGGCCAAGGTCGAGAATAGCTGCCATCCGCGGAGGCCGCTGCCAATTTCCGCACGTTCATGCGGCGAAACATCTGCGCGCGACACTGGGCGACCCATCGAGCGCGCAAACCGTTCGTACGTGCGGCCAGCGTATCGGACCGATCGCCTGGGTTGTCTCGTGTCTTGCTAGTGCCCCGCGCCGTTGATTCGTCTACGAAGTCGTCCGCGTGAGTCGAGGATCTGTTCGCCCGGCTTGGTCCAGACGAACGGTTTCGGGTTCTCGTTCCAGGCCTTGACCCGGGCGCGGATGTCGCGTTCGAGGCTTGGACCGAGGCGGTGGTCGCTCGTCTGGATACGGCGAGCCCGGTGCCGCGCTGCCGACTCCCGACACCGCCGTTCGACGCGCCGTAGGCTGTACTCGGCGACAACGATCTTCACTGTCATCCGCACCTGATATCTCGTACGAATTACACGGAAGAAGGTTGCGCCCTCACGTGAGGCCGCCGTCGCGGTGTTGGACGCGGCGGCGATGGCGCGGCCTGTCGAGTCTGTCGGTGGACTCGCCTAGCCTGTCGCTGTGGAATCTGCAGGCGCACCGGACGCAGGGCGGCGCCGCGATCTGTTCCGCTACCTGACAGCTGAGGAGTCGGACGATTACCTGGCGGTCATGGATCTGTTCGCCGCCACCCTGCTGACCGATCTGTCAGCCACGGAGGTCGCCGCCCAGCTCGCCGATCGCGGTCGCGTGCTCGAGCGTGATGTCGCCGAGGCCCGCTGCCGCCAGCTCGTCGAGTGGGGCAATCTCGTGCCGTCGATCCGCGATGCCCGGGTCAGCTCCGTCGCCGAGTACATCCGCTCGCGATCGCGGTACCAGGTGTCCAAACTCGGCGGTCGCGTGCACCGTGACGCTGTCGAGATCCTGCAGGCCACCGACGGCGCACGTGAGGTCGCCCGGGAGCTGCTCGGCCAGATCGTGCAGTCCCTCGATCGGATCATCGCCCAACTGACGCGCGCCGATATCGACGTTGACGCGCTGGCCGGCGAGGTCACCACGGTGTTCGGCAACCAAAGGGTGTTCACCGACAGCGTCCGCGACTTCTACGCCTACCTCGCCGGTATCCTCACCCGCTACGACCTCGGCGGCGAGGAGTACGCGCAGTTCAAGGAGCTGCTGCTCGTCTACATCGACCTCATCACCGCCGACGTCAACCGGCACGCGCCGGCCGTGTCCGGTCGCGTCCGGCAGGTCATCAGCCGGCTCGACGCGCTGCTGGCAACCCTCGCGGGCCTCCCCGGCCTGGTCCTGCCCGACGGCACGCCGATCGAGCGGGCGCGGGGACGCACCCGAGCCGACTGGTCCGAGCTCGCGTCCTGGTACGACGCCGAGCACGGCCGGTCCGGCCCCGAGCAACTGCGCACCGCCGCGGCCCAGGCCCTCAGCCAGCTGATCACCAACGCCAAGCGGCTGCTCGATTCGTCCGGTACTGGTTTCTCGCGCCGAGCCGACTTCCTGCGACTGGCCCGCTGGTTCCACGCCGCGACCGACGACGACGCGCACCGGCTGTACGCGGCGACCTTCGGCGCCTACCCGGCGCGGCACCTGCTGTTCGGGCCGGACGAGCCGGACCCGCGGATCGGGCCGACGACGTCGTGGTGGAACGCCGACCCGGTCCAGGTGCCGGTGTCACTGCGCGAGCGCGGCGACCGCGCGTTGCGCGGCAAGACGTCGCGGGTCCCCGACCCGACCGCCGACCGGCGGCGGCTGATCGCCGAGGCCCGGCGCGAGGCCGACCAACGTCGAGCGGCCGCGTCCGAGCTGGCGATCACCGGCGCGCTGCACGGCGCCGCCATCTCCCCGGCCGCCCGTGACCTGCTGCTCGACCTGCTCGGCGATTTGCTCACCCGCGGCGACGCCGAGACCGTCGACCACGACCTGGGCCTCCGGCTGACCGCCGCACCCGGTCCGGACACGGTGATCTCGAGCGCGGATGGCACCACCACCGTGTACGGCCACCGCCTGGTCATCGAGGGCATCGCAGCCTGGTCCACCGTCGACGACGAGGCGGTGCCATGAGCATCGTCGCCACCGCCGGTCTCGACGCGGGCGAGCGGCGGATCGCCGCCCGGCACCTGATGTCGTCACCGATCCTGACCGCCGCGCGACAGCCGGGCGAGCTCGACCTCGTCCGCCGGCACGCCTCCGCGCTCAAGTCGATGTTCGCCACCCAGCTCGGCTACGCGCTCGTCGTCGAGTCCAGCTTCGCCCGGCTGGTCAAGGCGCCACTACCCGCATCCGCCCCGGTGCGCCCGGCCCGCCGCCCCACTGACGGCGCCGCGTTCACGCCGAACACCTACGTCCACCTCGCCCTTGTGTGCGCGGCGCTGCTCGCGCCCGGCGTCGGCGAGCAAATCCTGATCTCGGCCCTCGTCGACCAGATCCGCGCCGACGCCGCCGAACAGGCGATCACGATCACCGACGGGCTCAGCGACCGCCGCCAGCTGGTCACCACACTGAGCCTGCTCGCCGGCTGGGGCGCGATCAGCGAGACCGACGGGTCGCTCACCGCCTGGGGCGAGCGGCGCGAGGACGAAGCGCTGCTCACCGTCAACCGCGCGCTGCTCCTTCACCTGCTGCCCCATCGACTGCACGAGTACGACGAGCCCGACGCCACCTGGACGCGGCCCGAGCTCGACAACCCGCGGCGGCGGTTGAGGCGGCGCCTCGTCGAGAGCCCCGCGGTCTTCCGGGCCGAGCTGCCGGCCGACGAGCTGGATGTCCTTTCCCGCGAGCGGCACGACCTGGCCAAGCACCTGGACGAGAACTTCGGGCTCGTGCTCGAGGTGCGGGCCGAGGGAGCGCTGGCCTACGACCCGGCCGGTGGGCTCACCGACGTCGACTTCCCCGGCAGCGGCAGCGCGAAGCAGGCCGCGCTGCTGCTGCTCGACGAACTTGTCGTCGCGCTGCAGCCGACTGCGGAGTCGACGGTGACGATTGGCGATCAGGTGCTGCCGGGGGTGATGGCGCCGTGGCCGCAGGTCGACGCCGTTCTCGCCGGCCTGACCTCCCGCTACCGCACGATGTGGAAGAACGCCTACGTCGAGTCCGGCGACGTGCTCCGTGCCGACGCCGTCGAGCTGCTGACGTCGCTGCGGCTCGCGGCGGGCACCGACGACGGGTTGGCGATCTTCCCGTTCGCCGCGCGCTACCAACCCCAGGTCACGACCCGTCCGGCCGTGCAGGGATCGCTGTTCGAGGGAGATCCGCCATGACCCGGCCCGCCGCCCCGCGCCGCTTCGACGAGCGCTGGCGCCTGTCCCGCGCCGGCATCGTCAACGTGTGGCACTACCTCGACAACGAGTTCGACGTCAGTGGCGGGCGGATGATCCTGCGCGGGACGAACGGATCCGGAAAGTCCCGCGCGCTGGAGATGCTGCTCCCGTTCCTGCTCGACGCCGACCGCCGCAAGATGGACGCCACCGGCGCCGCCCGGGTCAACCTGGACGAGCTGATGCGCACCGGGGCCCGCGAGCAGGCGAACCGGACCGGGTACCTCTGGCTCGAGCTCGCCCGCCCCGGTGAGTACCTGACGGTCGGCGCGTTGGTTCGGCACAGCCGGTCCGCGAGCAGCACGAAGGTCTGGTACTTCACGACGCCGCTGCGCGTGGGTGACGAGCTGGCCCTGCTCTCCGACACGCGCGAACCGCTGTCCCGCGATGCGCTGACCGAGCTGGTCGGGGTCGAGCGAATCACCGACTCGGCGGCCGTGCATCGCGATCGCGTCCGGGTCGAGGTGTTCGGCCTCGACGGCGACACCGGGCGGGACCGCTACGACGGGCTGCTGCAGCTGCTACACACGCTGCGGGCACCGGACGTAGGCAACCGGATCGACGAGGGGCGGCTGCCGCAGATCCTGGTCGACTCGCTGCCCCCGCTGCACGAGCAGGCGCTGACCCGGGCCGGCGAGCAGCTCGACGGCCTCACCGAGACCCGCGCGGCGCAGGAACGCCTGGAGCAGTCCGCGGCCCAGGTCTCGTCCTTCCTGGCGGTGTACGAACGCTATGCCGCGGCGACGTTGCGGGCCACCGCCCACGAAGCGGTCGCGGCAGCCGATGCCGTCGTCGCGGCCGAACGCGCAGCGGCCGACCGGGCCCGTCAGGTCGCCGCCCTTGACGCTAAGTACGGGCAGTTGCAGTCGCGCGAACAGGAACTGTCCGAAGGGCTCGCCGAGCTCGACCACGCCCTCCGCGCGATCGAAGCCCGGGAGATCTTCAAGACGGCCGACGACCTCGTCCAGCGGGATCGCGCCGTCGCGGCACTCGCTCGATCAGCCGATCAAGCTCTGGCCGGCGCCGAGCGGGAGCGGGCCAACCATCGCCGCACCGTCGACGATGCCGAGCAGGCGCTGGCTGAGGTGCGGCAGGCCGCAGCCGACGCGGCGACCGTCCTCGCGTCCACCCGCGAGGCCGTGCAGGACGCTCGCCTGCCGGCCGGCCGACTGCCCGACGACGTCCGGGCGGTCGATCGGCCATCGGCCGCCGCGTCCGTCGTGCTGCGGGTGACTCGTGACGGCGAGGCGCAGGCAATCGCCCGCCCGTTCGCCGCGCACGTCGACGTCGTCCCGGCCGACCTCGACGAAGCCCGGCAGGCGGCCGAGTCGGCCCGCTCCGGCGCAACCGACCGGCAAGGCCTCGCCGGACGGCGCTTAGCCGAAGCCCGGCGGCTGGCCAAGACCGAGGAAGCGATCGCGCGGCTCGCGGCCGAGGCGGATCGGCTCGCCAACGCCGCCGAGCTCGACGCGCAGGCCGCCGACGACCGCGCCACCGAGCGGGACGCCATCGCCGCCGAACTCGCCCACGCCTGGCGAGCGTGGACCAGCGACCCCACCGCCGCCGAGCTGCTCGGCCCGATCAACTGGGTCGAGCACCCGCTGATCGGTGCGTTGCTGCTCGACGCCAACGCCCTGGCCGGCCACCGCACCGACCCCCTCGATGACCTCGACGAGGTCGCCGAGGCCGCCGCCCGCCCGGCGCGAGCAGCGGTCGATGCCGAACGGGCGCGGCTCGCCACCGAAGAGAGCAACGACCGTGACCGGGAGCAGACCCTGCAGGCCGAGCGGGCCGAGCTCGCCGCCGCACACGACCCGCTTCCGACCGACCCGCCCTGGCTCACCCCGGACCGTCCGGGTGAGCCGCTGTGGCGCTGCATCGACTTCGGCCCCGACGTGCCGGCTGCGGCGCAGGCAGGTCTCGAGGGCGCGCTGCTCGCGTCCGGGCTGTTGACTGCAGTGATCACGGCCGACGGTGCCGTCCGCGCGGCTGACGGCGAACTGCTGGTCAGCGCCGGCTCGGCGCGCGCGGCGCGTCCGCTGAGCACAATCCTCCGCCCCGACTCCGCCGCCACGCTCCCCGCCGCGACGATCTCAGCCGTCCTGTCCAGCATCGGCGTCGACGACCCCGCCGCCGCAACCTCGGTATCGACCGACGGCAGCTGGCGCAACGGACCGCTGCGCGGCCGGCACCGCGTCGACCGCGCACGCCACATCGGCGCGGCCGCCCGGGCGGCCCATCGGCAGGAGCGGATCGCGGCGATCGACGGCGACCTGACCGTTCTGGTCGACCTCGCCGGCCGGCGCGCACGGCGGCGGACGGAGCTCAACGAGACCGACCGACGCCTCGCGGACCTCGTACGCGCCGCGCCGCGAAGTTCGCGGCTCTACGCCGCCCGCCGCCTGGCCACCGACGCAGTGAGCCGGGCCGAACGCAGCAGCGCCGAGGCCTCGCGGGCCGCCGCCGCGGCCCGCGAGGCTCGCGCGTCCTGGGTCGCGCAGGTCGACGCGCACCGCAGCGTCTGCCTGCACCACGACCTGCCGGTCGAGGCCGACGCGCTTCAGCAGGCCGTGGATGCCGCCCGCCACGCAGCCGAGCGCAGCGCGCAGCTCATTCGCGAGCTCACCCGGCTCGCCGAAGCAGTGACGCGACACGACGCCCGGCTCGCGCGCGCCGACGCGGCCGCCGGCGTGCGCGACGATGCCGAGCGCGACGCGGACGATCGGTGGGCCGAGTGGCACGCCGCGGCCAGCGAGCTCGCTGCCCAGCATCAAGCGCTCGACCTCTCGATCGAGCAGGCCCGCGACGAGCTCGAGCGCACGCAGCGGGCCCGGGACACGACCGAGGCCGATCACCGCGCCGCGCTCAAGGCGGTGGCCGACATCGGCCCGCAGCTCGGTGAGGCACGCATGGCCGCGGAGAATGCATCCGCACACGTCCTCGCCGAGGTCGAGCAGCTGGTCTCCGCAGCGCACCGATTGACTCGGCGGATCGCGCTGCCCGGGCTGGCCGCGGCCGCGACCACCGGACGGCTCGCCGGCATCGTCCACCCCGAGCAGGTGGACGAGGTCCGCGCCGGAGCGGTCGCTGTCCTGGACGCCGTCGCCGAGCCCCGCCAACCCGCGTCCGCGTCTCGGGTCTTCGACGCCTTCCGCGAGTTCGACCGTGAGGTGTCCGGCCAGCTCGACGCCCGGCACTGGCTCGACGACGACGTGCACCTGGTCGAGATCGCCGGCGCCGGCGACGAACACACCCTGGCCGGCGCCGCCCGCCTGCTGGCAGCGCGAGTCGAGCAGGGCCGCGCCGCGCTCAGCGAGCGCGAACGCGAGGTGTTCACCCGCTTCGTCCTCGGCGGGGTCGCCGAGGAACTCCGGCGTCGCGTCAACCAGGCCGGCCAGCTCATTGCCGCGATGAACACCAGCCTGGGCGGGATCACCACCACCAACGGCATCGGCGTCAAACTCGGCTGGGGGCTGCGCGAGGAGCACGCGGCGCTCGGCCGGGTGCTCGAACTGGTCGCCACCTCCGACGCCGTCCGATCCGAGGCCCAGAACGCCGAGCTGACCGAGTTGCTGCGCAAGCGCGTCGAACTGCACTACGCCGCGGACCCGAGCAGCGGCTACGCCAGCCATCTTGCGGCGGCTCTCGACTACCGCACCTGGCACGAGGTGAGCGTGACGATCCTGGGACCGGACGCCGGCCAGCAGCGGCGACTGTCCCGGCGAGCCAAGCTCTCCCAGGGTGAGACCCGGTTCGTCTCCTACGTCACGCTGTTCGCTGCCGCCGACGGCTACCTGACCAGCCTTGGCGACGACAGCCGGGCGTTGCGGTTGATCCTGCTCGACGACGCGTTCGCGAAGGTCGACGACACCACCGTCGCCGAGCTCATGGGTCTGTTGGTCACGCTCGATCTGGACTTCGTGATGACCGGCCACGCGCTGTGGGGCTGCTTCCCGCAGGTTCCCGCGCTCGACGTGTACGAGGTCCGGCGCAGCGACGGCAGCTCGGCGGTGACCACGCACGTGCACTGGGACGGCCGCAACCGCCACCTGCGCAGCACGGCATGACGGCGCTGCCGCCTCCGCTGCACGACCACCTGGCCGCGCCGTCGCTCGCGCCGATGTGGACGGTCCTGCGGGAGCGGCTGGAACGGACTGGGCACGCAATCCGGGGCGCGATCGTCACCGACCTCGATGAGGACGGCGCCGACCGGCTCGGCGGCCTCCTCGGCCGCAACCTTCAACGCGGAACCTTCCGGGTGCAGCTCGCGGATCTCGACGTGGCCCTGCGCTCCAGCGCCGCCGGGCGCGGGCTCGTCGCGGTCGTCGCCGAGCTGACCGGCGGGGCGCTGCGCGATCGACTGGCCGAGCGCGCACAATCGCAGGCCGGCCGCGAGCAGCTCTGGGCCCACCTCGACGCACTGCTCGTCGCCGCCGGGCTGGCCGATCAGGACTGGGTGGCGCCGTGGACGGACTGGCTGCACCGCGGCGGCGTGCTGACCCGGTTGTCGGCGCCGGCCGCGGAACCCGCGCTGTCCATGGCGGTGCGGGTGATCGCTGCAGTCCTGTCCGGGGGCGGTGTGTCGCGCGGCCTGGCCGCGCTCGCGACCGAACACACCGGCACAGCGCATGGCCTCGACGACGGAACCCCGGCCGGGACGCTCGCACTGCGGGGCCTGGCGTTCGCCGTGCAGGCGCCGGCTCCCGCTTCGGCCGCCGAGCGCCGCGCTCTGTGGCAGCGCGTCGGCGTCAGCACCGACGAGATCTCCGGGACAGTCCTCGTCTGGGCACTCCGTCCGCCCGGCACCGATCGCTGGTCGGCGATGATGCGCGAGCGTGCCGAGCTCGGGCTGGTCACGCATCTCACCGTCCACGAGCTTGAGCGCGCACCGACGCTGACTGCACCCGGCGAGGTCATGCACGCCTGCGAGAACCCGCAAGTGCTGCAGCAACTGTCGGCGGCGGGGGTCGACCGGCCCGTGATCTGCACCTCCGGCAACCCCGCCGCTGCCGGCTCGCTGCTCCTCGACCGCTTATCCGTGCGCTACCACGGCGACTTCGACTGGCCAGGCATCGCCATCGCCCGGCGAATTATCCTGCGCGGCGCGACACCGTGGCGCCTCGGAAGCGACGACTACCTCGAAGCGGCGGCGCGGATACCGGAAGACCATCGACTCGCGCTCACCGGTCGCCCTGAGACGACGCCGTGGGATGAGCGCCTGCAGTCCGTCATGATGGCAACCGACGTCGCCGTCCATGAGGAAGCGATCGTCGACGTACTGCTGGCCGATCTCGGGGCCACGTGAGTCCTGCGGCCGGCACGCAGCGCGTTGCTGTTCAGCACTGGCCTATCCCCCACGCGGCCGGTTCCTCGGTGCGACATCGTCTGCGCACAGCCAGCCATTCCTCGGGCGCACATCTCAGGACACGTTTGCCCGGCGAACAGATGAGCGCGAGGTAGACGACGCGCGGGCACGTATTGCCTTGGAGCGACCCGTGTCGCAACATCAGACAATCAAGGCCGCATCTGCGACCACCACATGTCCCGAAACGACAGTCGGTGAGTGCTGAAGCCCGGCGAGGGCCGCTGCTTTCCATGGACGTCCGCAGAAGTCCGCGTCCAACCTGCCAGGCGACTGTTCGATTATCCGCATGCGTCCGTCGACGTCCAATATGCCTACACCATAAGGGATTGCGGACAAATATCGAACAGCGCGAACAACCGCGAACGAAGCGAATAGCTACCAAGTTGGCTACAGATGATCATGAAGGTCGCTAATCGATCGGCTGAGGGAAGAGAGGGCGCAGATGATCGCGTAGGGCGGGGTCGCAGACGTAGATGTACGTGCCTCGGATGCCACGGGTAAGCAGCACCGCGTAGATGTTTGTGACAAACTGCAGCAGGTCGCTGTCGTCGTAGCTGATACCGAGGATGCGGTTGTTCTCCGTGCCCTTCTTGTCGAAGTAGGAGCTGCGGTTGAAGACCAGGCCACCGTTGCGTGAATCGAACCGCAGGTCATTGCCGATGATTACGCCGGCGTAGTTGAGGTCGTAGCCCTGGATCGTGTGGATGGAGCCGACTTCATCGACGGATGTCGCCGAGCTCACCCAATCGACGGCAGACCGGTTCCACTGGAGCCGGACGCCAGCGATCTCGATGTCGTGAGCAGACGGGTCACGCTTACTCCGCCACGGCCAGGCATAGCCCGCCAGCAGACGAGCCAAACCGTCCTGTTGCTCGCGGCGGCGCAAAGCTCTCTGCATGGCCGCGAAGTCATCGAAGAAGCGAAGGTCGTATCCCGGGAACTCTTGGGGCGCGGGCGCGCAGCCGGTCAGTAGCGCTCTGATGTAGCCGACGTAGTCGGCGCCTGCCTGCACGCGCATCTGTGACGTAAGTACGTACATCCGATGTTGCTCGTCGGCCGGGCGGACGAGGCTGTCCAGGGCTGCTACCGGAACGTCGGCCGGCCGGACTCTTTGGGCCGCATCGAGGAGGAAGATCTGGTGATTGCTCTGGGTCGTTATCCAGTCCAGTTGCGTGAGGCCCGGCTCGTCCCTGCCGAAGAGGCGGTGATTGATGTCGGCGAACTTCTTGTTCTGCACCCCAGAGGGTTGATTCGCGCGTTGGTTCAGCCGGTGCGCCTCGTCGACGATGAGTAGATCGAACTTCTCCCGGCTCTCCCCTACTTGGAAGGGCGTTAGCACCATACTTTCGTCCAACCCCGGGGTCTTTCGAAAGACCTTTTGAATCGACCTGCGCAGCGATTGCTGAGGTACCACCAGGCCGAAGCGGAAGCCCGCAAGCAACTCGGGGTACCCCGGAACGAAGAACTCGGACAGAATTGAGTCGGTGTCCGGTGGCACTGTCGTGTCGGCCGTTCTGATGTCGCTCAGCAACTTCATGAGGAAGATCGCGACGACCGTCTTACCTGTACCGGGATCGCCTCGGATGACGATCCGACTTCCGACGCCTGCTTCGAGATCGTCGAATAGGCCGTTCAGGATGTCTTCGATCGCGCCGGCCTGGTCGGGGGTGAGCGCCTTGAACGGCGACAGCTTGAAGAGATCAGTGTTCTGGATCTGGCGGACGGTCCGTGTGAAGATGCCCTGCTCGCGCAGTTCGTCGAAGATCGCATCGAACGTCTTCCGGTAGTCCTCGCGTCCGAAGTAGTTCGCGTTGGTGATGCCTTCGTTGCGGTTCAGCACCTCGTATTTGCCGTCGCCGGCGAGCAAGCGGATGAGGAACGATTCGAGGTCGAGGCACGCAGACTTGTTGAAGGTCTCATCGATCACGACACGGGCAGTCGTCAGACGGGCCTTCGCCGCCGTATCGAGGTGCTGGCGCATACGCGCTGTCGCGTTGAGCGACTCGCCTACGTAGATTTCGTCGCGACCGTCGAGCGTATAGACGACAGGCCAGTTGCTGTGTCGGGGGTCGAGCAGAGACCAGGTCGTAAGCTGCCCATCCCGAAGGTTCAGGCGTTCAATCCGGAAGCTCGTCATACTTCGTGCTCCGGCCGCGTGCCTGCTCCACCGGATACTTGGCTCGCGTGACCTCGAGCTTGTCCAGCACGATCCGGTCGACGTTCAGCCCCAGCTTGTCCGCGAGAAGATGGCCGTAGGTCAGTACGTCCGCCAGCTCGTCCCGCACTTTCTCTATGTCGGCTGACTCGCCCCATTGGAAGCATTCGAGCAGCTCCGCTGCTTCGATCACGATGCTCTTCGCAAGGTTGGCCGGCGAGTGGAACTGGCCCCAGTCCCGCTCTGACGAGAACGCGCGGAGCGCGCCCTGAATCGAGTCGCTTTCCACGGTAGAAGCCTATGCGACTCCCGGCAGCCGCCGGCGGCTCCCCTGCGTGTCAGGGTGAGTTGAGGCCAGCGGCTCTTAGCAAGTCCGCTCCGGCAGGGCGAGATTCAGGATGATGACCATGTCGAGTTCCGTGCTTTCTGCCCCTGTCGTCGATGATGGGTTCATGAGTGGTTCCCAGCCGCGGGCCGGTGGTCCGTCTCGGCGGAGATCCTTTGCCCCAGCGGAGAAGTTGCAGCATCTGGCCGCCTATGACGAGGCGTGCCGGGTTGGTCAGGGCGGGGCGTATCTGCGGGAGCAGGGGCTGTACTCGTCTCAGGTCACCGAGTGGCGCAAGCTGCGTGACGCCGGTGTGCTCGAGGGCCGTGCGGCCGGCGCGAAGGTGGGCCGGTTGAGCGCGGAGCAGGCGGAGATCGCCCGGCTGCGGGGCCAGCTGGACAAGGCGCAGCGGCGTCTGGTGCGGACCGAGGTGGCGTTGGACATCATGGGAAAAGCGCACGCGCTCTTGGAGGAGATCTCCGAGAGCGCGCAGGACGATCCGCCGTCCACGCGGCGTTGATGGCCGCCTACCGGGCGCTGACCCTGGCTGGGATGACAACCCGCGACGCGGCTGGTCTGACCGGTGTCGCCCGAGCCACCGCCGGGCGCCCTGAGGCCCGGCCGGCCTCGACGACGTCGCGGCCGTCGCCACGCACCGCGCCGGCGAACCGGCTCAGCGTCGCTGAGCGGATCGAGGTGCTGGCCGTGCTCAACAGTGCGGAGTTCGTGGACCGCACGCCGCTGCAGATCTATGCGGTGCTGCTCGACCGCGGCCGGTATCTGTGTTCGGTGTCGAGCATGTATCGGGTGTTGGCCGCCAACGCCCAGGTCAAGGACCGGCGCCGGCTGGCCCGTCATCCGGCGCGGGTGCGCCCAGAACTGGTTGCGACCGGACCCGGTGAGGTGTTCACCTGGGACATCACCAAACTGCGGGGCCCGGTCAAGGGCTCCTACTTCGACGCCTACGTGATGATCGACATCTACTCCCGTTACATCGTCGGCGCCTGCGTGCACGTCACCGAATCCGCTGTCCTGGCTGAGGAAATGATGCAGGAGGTCTTCACCATCCACGGCACCCCGAGGGTGGTGCACGCCGATCGGGGCACCTCGATGACGTCGAAGACCGTGGCTGCGTTGCTCACCGACCTGAACGTGACCCGCTCACATTCACGGCCGCGGGTGTCGAATGACAACCCGTTCTCCGAGGCCTGGTTCAAGACGCTGAAGTACGCGCCGGTGTTCCCCGACAGGTTCGGCTCGCTGCAGCACGCCAGGTCGTTCCTCGACGAGTTCGTCCAGCATTACAACCACGAACACCACCACAGCGGCATCGGGCTGCACACGCCCGCTGACGTCCACTACGGCCTCACCGAAGCCATCGCCGAGCGACGAGCAAGCGCTCTGGCCGCGGCCCGCACGGCGACACCGCACCGGTTCAGCAGCGACACCGACCCGAAGATCCTCGACCTACCCGTCGCCGCCTGGATCAACCCACCAATCACCCAGACCGAAGATCAAGAACAGGAGCCCGTCACCGCAGCCGCATAACTCCCGCTGGCCTCAACCGCCTTGACAAATTCCGCTCCGCCGCGCTTGGGATGCCTTTGGACCGGTCGCACACGGGCAAGGCGGAACGCATACGTCATCCTGCCGCGACGCGAGCGGCGTGGAATACGTCCGCGGGGAGTGCGTGATCAAGATGCCAGCGGATGCGCATGGGCCGCTCGCCTTGGTGTTCGACGTACGTCATGGGCCCGGCGTACAGGTAGGGCGGCGTGCCGAGCGCTCCGTCGGCTTCCTTCGTTTCCCGGAGGAAAAGGTGGACCGAAGATCCTTGGGCTCTGTGGTGGATGTAGCGTCGGCCAGTCGGCGACCGCTCAGTGGTGGTGTTCTGCGACTCCCACTGAAAGAGTGTCGGTGCGATGGCGAAATCGGCGTACATGGTGGTCGGGGTGAAGTGGGTCTCCGACTTCCGCAGCGTCACGAAGAACACGTCCGCGGCCTCCTCGTCTACCCACTTCACCCCTTGACGCACGACTCCAGGATTATCGACACCGAACGCCGCGAGTGCTTCGTCCCTGCTGTAGCGGGCGTGCACACGCAATGGCACTGCCGACTCCGCCGCCACAACGGGCGTCAGTCGGGCGATGCGCGAGCGCAGCACGTCACAGAGTTCGACAAGTTCCCGACGCCTGTCCTCATTACGGTTGAGCCGCTGTAGCGCATGCTCCGCACCGGTCAGCGGCTCGTTCGCGCCCCAGACGGCGAAATGCAGCATCGCGGCGAGTCGGCGCTGCCGCGGGTCTCGGGCTACGCTGGCCCATTGAAGATCGACGACCGCCTTCCGGATGAAGGCGAGCCGTTCCGGGTCATCGACGTGCAGCATCCGGCCGAGCGCGCGGCCGATCTTCGCGTCGTCATCCGTTGCGGCGGAACGGGCGAATCCTGCGTCGCGGCGGATGCTCGTCCAACCGCCGTTCGACTGCCGGTAAACGTCCTCCAGGTCGATGTTCGTCTCTCGAAGGAATGCTGCGAGCGAAACGTTGCCGACACGCTTGAGTTCTGCAACAAGCTCTCTCCGCGGCACGGTTAGCGAACGGCGGACGTTGTTCAATACGATTTGAGATGCGACTCGGTCGAGCTCGATATGGCAGCCGGCGGGCAACCACGGGAACCCTTGCCTAACGTCCCGCTCGACGCCTCGACGTGTCGCCCCGGTGACTGCTCGATAGCGAAGGTCGAAGCGGAACTGATGGTGTTGGGCGCCGATGAAGTCCAGGACGGTGAGGCAAGGCTTCTCGTTGGAGAGCCGCAGGCCGCGGCCGAGCTGCTGCAGAAAGACGGTGGCGCTCTCTGTCGGGCGCAGAAAGAGCACAGTGTCGATCGTCGGTAGGTCGACGCCCTCGTTGAAGAGGTCGACCGTGAACAGCACGTTGACTTCGCGATCGTCGAGCGCCCGGAGTGCTGCGCGACGGTCGGGGTCTGGAGTACGTGAAGTGATCGAGCGGCTGGGTATGCCTGCCTCACTGAATCGGCGCGCCATGTACTCCGCATGTTCGATGCTGACGCAGAAGCCGAGTGCGCGCATGCGCCCAGGGTCGGCGATCTTGTCAGCGACGGCCTGCAGGATGAGCCGACACCGTGCGTCGTTGCCGGTGTACACGTTGCTGATGTCACCAACGTCGTAGCCCCGACCGCGACGCCACGTCAGACCGTCGAGCGCTACATCGTCGTGGATGCCGAAGTACTGGAACGGAGCAAGGTAGCCGTGCTCGAGCGCCTCCCACAACCGCAACTCGACCGCCGTCTTGCCACCGAACCAATGCCTGATGTCGAGCCCATCAGCCCGTTCGGGCGTCGCGGTCAGGCCGATGAGGACTTTTGGTTGGACGTGATCGAGCAGGCGCCGATATGTGCTTGCTTCGGCGTGGTGGAACTCATCGATGATGACGACATCGAAGTGGTTCCCCGCCAGGTCGGCCAAGTCAGTCTGGGCGATCGACTGGATCGACGCGAAAACGTGGCTCCAGCGTGTCGGCCGTACGCCGCCGACGAATGATTCGCCGAAGTCGCCACGGCGTAGCACGTGCCGAAAGGTGGACAGGCTCTGACGCAAGATCTCTTCGCGATGGGCGATGAACAGCAAGCTGTCGACAGACCGTGCATCACGCAGTCGTTTGTAGTCGAGCGCCGCCACGACCGTCTTGCCAGTGCCGGTGGCCATCACGATCAAGTTGCGCCACCGGTCATGCACCTGTCGCTCGACTGCCAGCGCTTCGAGGATTTCTTGCTGGTAGCCGAAGGGGCGCACATCGAGCGAGGTCAGCTCAAGGGGTAGGTCGGTGGGTCCTCCACGCTCGGCGGCGAGAGCCTGTGCCAATCGCTCGCCGTCGCGCTCTGGGAGGTATGTCTCGAAGGAGGGGTCGGCCCAGTAGTTCTCGAAGGTGTCGGCGAAGGTAGCTAGGAGATGCGGCTGCTCGACGTTGGAGAGCCGTACATTCCATTCCAGGCCGTCAACGAGGGCTGCCTTCGACATGTTCGACGAGCCGACGTACGCCGTTGAGAAGCCCGAAGCTCGGCGGAACAGCCACGACTTAGCGTGGAGCCGCGTGGTCCGAGTCTCATAGGAGACCTTGACCTCGGCTCCGAGAGAAACAAGACGGTCCAGGGCTCTCCGCTCCGTCGCGCCGACATAGGTCGTGGTGATGACCCGCATACGGCCGCCCCGCGCACTGAGCGCTGCGACGGCTGACTCGAGCAATCGCAGCCCGTGCCACGTGATGAAGGCACACAACAGGTCGACGCTGTCAGCAGACGCGAACTCCTTGACAACCTCGAATCCGATGCGTGGCTGACCCTGACCATTCACGAGCAACGCACTCGCTGAGAGGTCGGTCGCCGGCCGATCCGGGAAGGGAGATCGTCCTGGGCCGACCTCTGACGAGGCGATCGCGAGTAATAGGTCCCGCGTATCGGACACAACCTCGTCGGCCGGCACCGATACGGGCGCCAGCTCAACGATGGCTTCAGCAATGGCGTTGGCCATCTGTACCTGGCGCTCTACCGCCGAGGCATCATCGCCACGGACGCTATACAGAGCGCGGCGGGCGAGCTCACCAACGTGGCGAGCAAGCACGACATGCGCGTCAGCCGGGTCGAGCGGACGTTTGCTGACACGGACGGGCGGCGTGTCGCGGACGCGCTCGGCGATGCCTCGCGTGACGAGATGCTCATAGATCCCGGGCGGTAGCGGCCGCTTATCCTCGTCGCTGGCGGACGTGGTCTCACGAGGCAAGGAACACCTCGTCGAGGTGCCACTCGAGGAACTCCTTGTTGGGCCGATCAACGGGTCGACGGGGCAGAGTGATTGCGTCGCCAGACGAGGCTCGCGCGTAAAACTCCTCGCCGTTTCCGAACTCCTCTCGCAACCGCGGACTGACGACGAGACGGAACTTCGGATCGACGCCGAGATAGCCGCGGTCGTAGAGCGTGTGTACGTCCGATCGAAGCAACAGACCGTTGTCGAGTCGGTGCTCGCCGCCAAGAGGCAGCGGGCGGATATGGGCCGCCTGCAGAACGGGGCGGATCTTGTCTCCCGTTACGGCACATCGGTATTGGTACGCGTCTAGGACCACACCTTGAAAGGCGCGCTGACCAAGACGCTGAGGCACCAGTCGCGGATCCCCGTAGACCGGTCCAGGTCGATGCCACGCGCTGGCATCGACCTCAAACGTGGCGCCAAGCACGCGCGACACGAGCAGATCGAAGTAGGGACGGACGCGCGGCTCATCCGTATTGAACCCGGCACCCTGCACGATGTTCGGCGCCCATCCAGGCGGCGCTGGTTCGGAGTCAGAGCCAAAGAATGCGACATCGCGTACGAAGACACACCCGATCACCGGGTCCTCGCTCGGCATCAACGGTGCCTTGCGGTACTTCCCGACCCGCAGGCGCATCTCGATCAGGCTCGCCGCGCCGTTTGCCTCGGCGAAGAACTGCCAGGCCTCCGATAGCCGAAGTGCGGCGAAGCCGCTGTAGAAGCCACCGCCAACGACACGGTTGCCGTCGTGGTAATGCGACTTGAAGAAGAACGGCTCTCCGACTGCGAGCGCGCGGAACGTGTTACCGCCTCCAGGACGCCAGAAGTTCACCTCGTCGGCGCCGGACGCGGCGAGGTAGCGATACCAGTCGCCGTCGGTAACGCCGACGTATGCGCGCACGCGGAGATGATCGCACCGTCCCCGTGCCGGCACCAGGTTGACTACTTGACCAAGGGTCAGTGCAAGAGGTCTGATCGCCAAGTTGTTGATCATGCCGCAGGGGTGACGCGCTCCGACTTCGAGCGGTGACGCGGCTCGAGCGCTGCTCGAAGGCGCTCGACTTGGTCCGGCTTCAGGCGGTCAGGTTGGTTACGAAGCCAGGTCACGAGGTCGTCACCGTGGACGAACGTCACCTTATCCCCGCCGTACTGGCGCTGCGGGAAGTCGGCCCACAGGACGACCACCGCGGTAACCCACGGACGAACCTGAACGCGCTGGCGGAAGAAGGAGTTGGCGTCCGCTGCGTGAGAGCGACCCTCCCGTGCCCACCAGCTGCCCTGATAGTCCGGCCGTTCCCTGCCGGGACGCGTGAGCGTGGCCTGATCGCCGTCGAGCACCACAGTCCCGTGGAGGTTCTTCGTCTCCAGCACGAAGACACCGGCCGGTCCGACCAGGACGTGGTCGATGTTGAACTGCCCGCGGTCGAGATCGTGCGCGATGAACCAGCCGGCACGCAGCAGCGGTTCGACCGCCTTGGCCGTGCGCTCCTCTCCGACGGCCCCGGTGAGGTATTGGCCGACCCAGGCTGGGGGTGTCTCACGAGCCAAGATGTAGAAGGCCAGGGTGATCCCGGCCAGCAGGCCGCACAGCCAGCCACGCAGCTGACCAAGGCCGAGCAGCAGCGCGAGCGCCACGATGATGACGCAGACTGCTGCGCCCCACCGGAAGAATCGTCGATTGCGCTGACGCCACTCGCGGGTGAGCTGGGCGTACTCGGCAGCGGCGGATGCACCTGCACGTCGTGTGATTCTCCGCTCGGCCAGCACTTTCGCCTCCCATGATCGCAAAGCGAAGCTAACACACGCCCTACGCAATCAGTAGGCTCTAACGGGCGGGCGCATTGGGCAGATCCGGCGGTTCGGCAGGCGAGCAATGCGTGGCCAGCCAGCCTGCGATCAACTCGAGGTCCGCATGCCCGGCGACCAACTCGACCATGAAGCGCTCCCTGTCATCGGCCGATGTGCGCGGTTGCTGTCCGTTGATCGCGAGGAAGACCTTGGTCGTCAGCCAGGCCAGACGCTTGTTGCCGTCGACGAGCGCCTGGTTGTTGTCGAGCGACTGAGCCAGCGCCGCGTCCTTCAACCAGAGGTCGGGGTAGGCGTCCTGGCCGAAAGCACTCGCTGCCGGCCGCGAGACGGCCGCGACGAGCAGCCCGGCGTCGCGCACGGCCCAGCCGGCGCGCTCGACCTGCCGGAGGACGTCCTCGAGCGTCAGGTACCGGGTCACTATTTCGCGAGGCGGTCGAGCAGTTCGGCATCCTCGACGGCGGTGGCGTCGTACAGTTCGTCGAGCGCGGCGGCTCGGCGATCGGCAGCGATACGCGCCTGGATGGCGAGCACCGCCACCTCGTGCATCGATCGATGCTCACGGGCGGCCTGCTCGCGTAGTGCCTCGGTATCCGCAGGCGTGAGCTTCACGACGAATGCCATATCGAAACGATACCGCCCGGTGGCAGCCGGAGGACAGTGTGAGGCGGGCCGATCCGCAGGGTGAGGTGTGCCGGTAAACATCGTCACCCCAACCCTGTCAAGCACGGCGGTCAAGATCATCGCCAGGGCGGGCTAACGCCCGTATCTGCAGAGGCGACGCCAGGGGTGACCCTGTACGCGGTCCCAGAGGGGTGACAGTTTCGCAGCACACGTCTGCGGACCCTCGTCCGCGAGCTCGCCGCCGAGCTGCCCTTCGCAGAGACGCTGCCCGACACCGATGGGCGGCATCGCTCCAAACCGAGGACGCGGTACTCGCCCGACAGCTCGCGGCATGGCGGGTAACGAACGGCGTCGACCGCTCGGAGTTCGGTCCCTGCGGTCCGTCCGCCGACGGTGACGTCTATCGGCAGCGGCTGGACGCGCAGGTCCGCGCCACGGTCGGCTCGCTGGTCAGTCAAAACGAACGGTGGCGGCAGCTGGTGGACCCTCTCGTCCCCGGCCTCGCCGACGACGCCGGGTGGCCGATGCTCGCCCGCGCGCTGTCCCCGAGCGAGCGACGCCGGCTACGACGTGCCGAGCCGCCTTCCGGACGTCATCAACCGCCGTTCGCTCCCGCCGGTACACGCCGCGCGGTCGCTGTACTGGCGGTTCCTTGACGACTGCCCCGATGCGGTCGAGCCCGAGCGGGCGACCTACCGGTACACGCCGCCGCCCCCGCGTCCTGAACCCCTGCCCGATTACTCGCGCTCGCAGAGCAGACCATCCATCTCCCGAGGAGGACCGTCCCGATGAACTTCGACGTCGATTTCACCGATGAGCAGCTGCTGCTCACCACCGTGCAGGCCGGCCGTGTGCTGGGTGTCGGACGAACAACCATCTATCAGCTGATCAAGACCGGCGAACTCCATGCCGTCCACGTGGGTGGTAGCTGCCGCATCTCGTGGGCGGAACTGGAGCGCTACGTCACGCGACTCGAGGCGGCCTACCAGCCCGCCGAGCCACCGGCGTCTGCGCCCGGGCGCCGATGGCGACGAGTCGTCGACGCGGACGGCCAGCGCACCATCTTCGCCGTCGGCATGCCTGACCCGCACGACCCGGCCGCGTAACCCGTTGCTCCCGTCAGAGGCGCGGCGGACGATCGAGGAGACGAAAGGGGACGACCATGGCAGGACGCGGAGCGAACGGCCGCTCGACCATCGTCAAGCAGGACGACGGCCGATGGCACGGCTTCGTCTCGATGGGTGCGAAGGGCGATGGCAGCCGCGACCGGCGACACGTCTCGGCCGCCACTCGCGCAGCGGTCGTCGAGAAGGTCAAGGCCCTCGAGGCCAAGCGTGACGCCGGCATGGTCGGCACGGCCGGCAAGGCGATGCTCGTCGAGGACTGGCTCGACTACTGGGCCGAGAACATCGCCTCGGTCCGTGTGCGCGCTCGCACGCTCGCCACGTACCGCACGATGATCCGTTTGCACCTCAACCCGTACATCGGCAAGCGGCGTCTCGACCAGCTGCAGTCTGAACACCTAGAGCAGACGTACAAGCAGCTCCTCGACAAGGGGTTGTCACCCGCGTCGGTGCTACGCGTGCATCGCATGCTGCATAGGGCACTCAAGATCGCGATGCAGCGTGACCGGGTGGCGCGTAACGTCGCAACGCTCGTCGAGCCGCCGCGGCAGGAGCGGCCGAAGACGCCGGAGCCGCTCGACGTCGAGGAGTGCAAGCGCGTGCTTGCCGCTGCCGAGGGTTTGCGCAACTCAGCGCGCTGGACGGTCGCGCTCGCGCTCGGCCTGCGCCAGTCTGAGGCGCTGGCGCTGCAGTGGAAGGACGTCGACTTCGACCGCGGCACGCTCTCCGTGCGCCGCGGACTGCACCGCGTGCCTGGCGAGGGCCTGGTGTTCACCGAGCCGAAGACCCATCGTTCGCGGCGCACGATCGCCGTGCCGGTGCCGCTGATCGAGGCGCTGCGGAAGCAGCGGGTCGCTCAGAATGAGGAACGGCTGGTCGTTGGCACCGAGTGGTATGACTGGGACCTCGTCTTCGCCCAGCCGAACGGCCGGCCGCTCGACAAGCATTCGGACTACGAGGCGTGGATCAGGCTGCTGAACCGCGCGAAGGTGCGGCACATCCGCCTGCACGACGGCCGCCACACCGCCGCCACGCTGCTTCTTACCGCCGGCGTCCATCCTCGCGTGGTGATGGAGCTGCTCGGACACAGCCAGATGCGCACGACGCCCGACATCTACAGCCACGTCATGCCGGCGCTCGCGCAAGAGGCCGCCGACCGCATGGCCAAGACCCTGTGGACGTGAGGCATTGGGCCGCGCGCTCCCGCGTCCATATTCGCCGAGAGGCGATTCTCGCCGAGCTGCCTCCGGAGACGAGCTAGCGATCTACGTCGAGAGCCCTGTGCGTTGGACTGCGTCCCAAGCCTCCCTGAGAACCGAGACGAGCCGAGCCTCCGGGACGCCCGAAGCTTGCACACCGTGGGCGATGAGGAGCAGCGCCGATGCACGGGAATCGCCGATGAAGCCAAACTCGTCGAGGATCTCGTCGTAGGGAACCCGGAGCGGAGTAGCCAGAACCCCAAGAACCACCAGTTCCCCGATGTTCGCACGCTGCTGGCGCGACTTCGCTCGAGCGAGGTCAGGATGCTTGCTGAACTGCAGTGCCACGTACTTGACGCGATGCTCCGGGAGATGGCGTCCGAGGTTCGCATAGACAGCCCGAACCTCCTCTTCCGGCGACAACGCAGCGGTCTCTCGCCATGACTGACTATCAATTGGATCGTTCACAATTCTTGCTGCGACCACGCACAAGCAGTCCAATGCAGTACAGAGTTCATTGACGAGAGCATCGATGAGGTTCCCGTCCGCCAACGGCTGAGACCGCTTCTGCCGCACGTCTTCGCGCCATGCTTCCGCCTCGACCTTCCGGTCATAATCCGCGGGATGTGCGGAGTAATCGCGCTGGTCCTTAAGCAGACGATAGAAGTGACTCAGTGCCGACTTCTCCTGGGGAGTGGCAACCGCTCGGACCACGTTCACGTCGCCGCGAAGTTGCGTGAGGTACCAGTCGCCGATCGCGATGGCCACATCCTGGAAGGTGACCGCTGTAGCGGTGACCCTGCTGTCTGGGAACTCTGCCGCTGGACTCCCCGTCGCAAGGCGCTTGAAAGCGCTGAATCGCTCCACAAGCTCCGCGGCACGCTCCGCGCTCATGCTGGCCGAGAACCGGGACCGCGACCACCGTGGCGGATCGGGTCGGCGATCGGTCCGCGATAGTTGAAGCCGATGTGGAATGTCGGGAGGACCTCGTTCTTCGACCTGTACCCGTCAGGCGAGAACCGCAACGGAACGAAATCCACCTCCGCTCTCAGTTGATCGACCCAGACCTTTCCACGCCGACCGTCGGGTGCTGCGGACGCCACCCTGCCGGTGAACCCCCTCGGCGTGCCGTCTGGATTGCTCGCCAAGTAGGCCAGGAAGACGCGGCGGCTGACATCGAGGCCCAACGAGCCAAGGCTGCGGAACTCTGCCTGCGCTGATGCAATTGAGCCGAGGTGGAACAATGCCAGCCCGCGGACGAAGGCGATCCTGTACTGATCAAATCCTGCAGCGCCGTGGAGAGAATTCACGAGATCAAGGCACGCATCCCACTCTGGTTGCCCGAACGGCACAGTCTGTCGCTCGCCACGAAGGAGCCTGCCCCCCGTTCGTTGTTGCCAGTACAGGTCCAAGATCAGGCGCGCGCATTTCCAGTCGTCGCGAATGGAAGCCGGTGCCGACATGAGCGTGTCCAGAGCCACCTTGACTGCGTCATCGCTCTTCGAGTTCGCTGCACGGCTGGCCAGCAGGTAGTAAGCCGCCGGGTTGTCCATCGCCGCGAGCTCTCGGAGGTAACTAACCTCAAGGTCCTTGTCGCCAAGTAGTTTGGCGATGTCTGCCTGGCGCGCCCGATATTTCGCCCGCTGGCCCGGAGATAGATCCTCTGGGTCCAGGGAGTCAAGAGAGGCTTGCGCGTCAGCCAGCAAGGTCAGCTTGGACTCAGGGTCTAGCTCTCCTCCAGTAACTGCGTCTCTGGCGGTCCACGCAAGGACGTCGACCGGGTAGATGTTCTCTGGGTCTGCCTCACGTGCACGCATGACAGCGTCGACCAGTCGATCCAGGAGCGCCGAGACTGAACCGCGCTCCGGTACATCCTCGCCCGACACGAGCTCGAACACCTGTGACCCGATGGACGCCGCGAGTTCGACATAGAGATTCAGACGCCCGCGCGCGGATGTGTCTCCCTCTTCGAGCGTCCGAAGCAGCAGCTGCTCCGAATCGCGCAAACGGGCCAGCCGCTCATCACGTTGCATCAGTCCACTGCGCTGCGATCGTTTGACGTTCTCCCGCGAAAGGTTGACCTCCATCAAGACCAGCCGTGGGTGAACCGACCCACTGCGGGCTCGCTGATCCGCAAAGGCATCAGCAAGCTCGCCGTACCACCTGGCGTACCGACCCTGCTCATCACTCTGCGGCCCGATCAGATCTAACAGATCGACGATGAACTGCACTTCGTCCCCGCCCGTACGCCCGTTCATGTCGGGTCGCACGCTCTCAATGAATGACGTCACCACGTCGATCTCGGTAAGGTCCGTGAGATCCTCACGAGCGAGCAACTCCGCTTCCAACCGGGTCCGCACACCGAGGAATTGGGTGCCGTTCGCCTCCTCCGTCCAGCGGAAGATGTCGAAGCGTTGGACGAAGTCCACGATCGCGGACGACCCTTCGCGGCCGACGATCCGAAGCGCGAGTTCGAGTGGAACGCTGAGACCCCGTCGCCCGGCAACGAGCAACATGGCGCTGAGTTGCTCAGTCGTGCTGCGTTCACCGAACGCAAGGTCTGGCAAGTCCTCCGGGGGATGCGTGGCTGGAGCCAACGCCTCGATGTCGAATCCGGCGGCCATAAGAGCCTCGGCAATAGCCGTCAGGCGCTTCTCAGGCTCACGCTGCGCCCTGTCCCGAGATAGCGCTTCCATCCCCGACTCGGCCGCGCGCATCTCTAGCGCGAGTCCGCGACGCAAGCCGGCTTCGGTCTCGGGGAGCGCGCGATACAGGAGCGCCAGGAACGACGTATCGGCGCCGCTGGCGGTGGGCGGCATCTCGATCCCGTAGGCCCCGAGCCAAGGGCCCACCTTGTCCGCCTCTTCGCTGTCCAGATGGATCGGGGCGGTCACAGTCCGCTTCCCGACCTCGGCGGTCAGATAAGTACTCCCGACTATCACCACTCGCTGCCCCCGCGCGCGCAGCTGGCGGTGCAGCGCGAAGTAATCGTCGGCATCAACCATGCCGTCCCAGATGAGCACCGTCTTCAGCCCGGCCACCGCTTCAGCCCACAGTCCGTAGGCTTCGACCTCGGTCGCACTAGGACGATCTCTGCGCCGGGATTGGTGAAGGACGGCTGCCCTCCCTGCTTTGGCAAGAGCTTGGGCGAGCCAGACCAGAGCAAGGCTCTTGCCGGCGGCCGTCTGTCCCTGCAGAAGGATGGGTCCGACGTCCTCCGGATCGTCCAGCGCTGCCTCAACCACCCTGAGCAGATCGGGCTCAAACGTTCGCGGCAGCTTCATACTGCTCGCGACAGCGCGCCACGGCGGCGCCCCCTCTGGTGCTCCAAGAAAGCCGCGGAAGCGCTGATATGTGATCGGCCCCAATGCGTAAGGGAATGGCTCGAGCAGTTCGAGGTCTACCGGCCTGGCGGTGCCGATAATGCGGTTCCACGTCGCTACGTCGACGCTCACGAACCCCGGCCCGGCTGGAATCAGCCGCGTACGGTCGACGGCCTCGCCCGAGGGTTCTAAAAGGAGGCCGGCAGTCGAGGCTCCGGCGAGGAAATCGGACAGCGACTCGGCATGGGTGACGATGACCCCTCTCGAGGCGGCGGCACCGATCAAGGAGTCCGAGACGACGTCGGCGGTGGCCGAAAAGAGGTGCACCTGCCCCGGCGCAAGGCGACTTGCGAAGTTGTATAGATCCTTGGCTGAGAGCCAGTCCCTGGACGACCACCCCTCGATTAGGAGAACGCCTCTTGGGGTGATCGCGCTGGTAGCGAGTTCCGAGAGAGCGTCAGTCGCGGCTCGCTGCGTGTCGACCCAACTGAGCACGCTGTCGGGTGGGCGCTCGTCCTCGGGAAGGTCCAGCCCTCCGAACAGATAGCGGACCTGAAGTTCGGTGGCTGACCTCGAACCCCGTCCTCCGCTCGCGGCTGTGGGAACGATTCTTCGCCATTTCGCCTCGAACCAACGGCTGGTTGCCCCGTCGATCCTCGTCGTCAGGACACCATTCCACGCTAGCGATGTGACTACCTCCAAACCGTCCGGACGCGCCAGGTCACCGATCAACGACGCGTAGGCCCGGAGATCTTCCGGCCGCAGGTCGGGCACCTCCGACGCAGGTCCCGCGGAAAGCTCTTCCGGGAAGAACCAACCGTGCTTGTCCCTCGCGTCGGCGAGCTTTGGGCGGTCGCTTCCTTGGCCGAGCAGCAAGAACCGTGGGCCTGCGGTGATGCGTGCTAGCAGGTCACGGTCACTCATCGGTGCAGTCCTCTCCGAGCCGATGATCCAAAGCGAGCAGGTTGTCTTCCAGGGGTGCGTGCATCACGTCGGGCGGCTGCAAGCGCAAGCAGGCGGCTGATGGGAGCAGGAGACCGACCGCTAGCCCGCTTAGGTCCGATCACGCTGCTAAGGCCGACTGCTTGGCCCCTGCCTTGGCAGCCGCGAAGACGACGGAAGCGACTGCTACGGCACTGACGAGAACTCCCATGAGCCGCTTGTCGAACTGTTCCGACAGGAACTGCTTATTTTCGGCATCCTTCGCCTGTGCATCGGCGTGGACATCCCGGACCTCCTTAACGAGGCGCAGACGGTCTTCAGAGCTCAGGTCTTTGCTGAGCTCGCCCTTCAGGAGGCCCAAGCGCGCCATTTGCACCTCATGAGCCAACTCCATGCTGCGCGCGTTCGACGAGAGGGTGGCGTCGTGGCCCTTCGAAACGTCGTCTATAACGACCCGCGCGAACATGGCGATGTCGGGGAGCTGACCGAGGATGTCCCCCGCAATACGCGAATCCATGTCTGACAACATCGCCATAAGCTGAAGGACGTGCTCCTTCGTCAGGTGCCGCCAGTCGGGAAGCCCTAGCGCATCCTTGACCTTAACCGCACTGACGTCACGCATGGAACCTCCACCCTCAATCGCTCGGAACAAAGTCGATCAGAATGTCAGACGTGGGGCCGCCACGCAACCTCGGATCTTCGCCTTCACGCGAGCAGGGCGGCTCATCGAGTCTGTCCGCCATCGCGCACATCCACGACCGCCAGCATTCAGTCCCTGGTGCCCATGGACAGCCACATGGATCGCATACTCGGCGGTCCGCCGGTCGACGAAGATGATCTTCGTTTCGGAGTCCTGTTCGCCCGTAGCTATCGCCATTTAGTTTGGAAGCCACCGCGGCGGTCCGGAATTTGTCAAGGCGGTTGAGGCCAGCGGGAGTTATGCGGCTGCGGTGACGGGCTCCTGTTCTTGATCTTCGGTCTGGGTGATTGGTGGGTTGATCCAGGCGGCGACGGGTAGGTCGAGGATCTTCGGGTCGGTGTCGCTGCTGAACCGGTGCGGTGTCGCCGTGCGGGCCGCGGCCAGAGCGCTTGCTCGTCGCTCGGCGATGGCTTCGGTGAGGCCGTAGTGGACGTCAGCGGGCGTGTGCAGCCCGATGCCGCTGTGGTGGTGTTCGTGGTTGTAATGCTGGACGAACTCGTCGAGGAACGACCTGGCGTGCTGCAGCGAGCCGAACCTGTCGGGGAACACCGGCGCGTACTTCAGCGTCTTGAACCAGGCCTCGGAGAACGGGTTGTCATTCGACACCCGCGGCCGTGAATGTGAGCGGGTCACGTTCAGGTCGGTGAGCAACGCAGCCACGGTCTTCGACGTCATCGAGGTGCCCCGATCGGCGTGCACCACCCTCGGGGTGCCGTGGATGGTGAAGACCTCCTGCATCATTTCCTCAGCCAGGACAGCGGATTCGGTGACGTGCACGCAGGCGCCGACGATGTAACGGGAGTAGATGTCGATCATCACGTAGGCGTCGAAGTAGGAGCCCTTGACCGGGCCCCGCAGTTTGGTGATGTCCCAGGTGAACACCTCACCGGGTCCGGTCGCAACCAGTTCTGGGCGCACCCGCGCCGGATGACGGGCCAGCCGGCGCCGGTCCTTGACCTGGGCGTTGGCGGCCAACACCCGATACATGCTCGACACCGAACACAGATACCGGCCGCGGTCGAGCAGCACCGCATAGATCTGCAGCGGCGTGCGGGCGTGTCAGATGGTCTGTGTGAGGGGTTGAGCTAACCCCGTGCGGGAGGCTCCTGCGGGAGCTGTCGCACAGATCGGAGAACACGATCATGACGATCACGATGATGCCGGGCGGCCGGGCCGCTGCGGTGAACGAGGTGCCGTCGGCGGTGGCCGATCAGCTGGTGTCGGCGACACTGGAGGACATGGCCAAGCGCAGCCGCAAGGACGAGCCGGTGCCACCGGCGCGGGTGGCGGCGCGCAAGCTGGTGGCCGAGATGGCCGGGCAGGGCTGGCTGGACGATCTGATGTCGAAGGTCGGTGACGACGGTGTCGCGTTGACCGGCGACGGCGGGTTCCTGCCGGAGATGATCAAGGCGGTGCTCGAGCGTGGACTCGAGGCCGAGCTCACCGATCACTTGGGCTACGAGCGTGGTGACCCGGCCGGGGCCGGGTCTGGCAACTCCCGTAACGGGTCGACGCCGAAGACGTTGTTGACCGAGGTCGGGCCGGTCGATCTGGACACGCCGCGGGATCGGGTCGGCAGCTTCACGCCCCGGCTGGTACCGAAGGGGACCCGCCGCCTCGGCGGCCTGTCGGACATGATCATCAGCCTCTATGCCGGTGGGATGACGGTGCGCGACATCGGCCACCACCTGCAGCGGGTCTATGGCACCGAGCTGTCCCATGACACGATCTCCAAGATCACCGACGAGGTCCTCGAAGAGGTCAAGGCCTGGCAGACCCGTCCCCTGGACGCGGTCTATCCGGTGATCTTCATCGACGCCCTGGTGGTGAAGGTCCGCGACCAGAACGTAGTGCGCAACAAGGCCTGTCACGTGGTGATCGGCGTCGATACCGACGGCGTGAAGCACGTGCTGGGCTTGTGGGTTCAGCAGCAAGAAGGCGCTCGGTTCTGGAACCAGGTGCTCGGCGAGCTGCGCAACCGCGGAGTGCGCGACGTGCTGATCGCCTGCTGCGACGGCCTGGTCGGGCTGCCAGAGGCGGTCGAGTCGACCTGGCCGCAGACAGTGGTGCAGACCTGCGTGGTCCACCTGATTCGCGCCTCGCTGCGTTACGTGTCCTACAACGACCGCAAGGCCGTCGCTGCGGCGCTCAAGCCGATCTACACCGCGGTCAACGCCGACGCCGCCTTCGACGAGCTCACCACGTTCGCCGACTCCGAACTCGGCAAGAAGTACGGCGCCACCGTCGCAGCGTGGGAACGAGCCTGGGACCGGTTCGTGCCGTTCCTGGCCTTCCCACTGGAGGTTCGCAAGGTCATCTACACCACCAACTCGATCGAGTCGTTGAACTACCAGCTCCGCAAGATCATCAAGAACCGTGGCCAGTTCCCCAATGACGACGCCATCATCAAGCTCATCTGGCTGGCCATCCTCGACATCGAAGACAAGCGCGCCGCTCTGCGAGAGAAGGACAAAGGCAAGCCGGCGAACAAGCGCACCGCCCCGCCCCGCCTGATCGAAGGCGCCACCACCACCGGCTGGCGCGCCGCCATCAACGCCCTCGACCTGGCCTACCCCGGCCGGCTCCCCGCCGGCCTCTAACCCAACGATCTTGACCACTTACACAGAAGACTTGACAGGCTCCGGCGTGCGGTCCACGAACTCCGCACTGTTGAGCACGGCCAGCACCTCGATCCGCTCAGCGACGCTGAGCCGGTTCGCCGGCGCGGTGCGTGGCGACGGCCGCGACGTCGTCGAGGCCGGCCGGGCCTCAGGGCGCCCGGCGGTGGCTCGGGCGACACCGGTCAGACCAGCCGCGTCGCGGGTTGTCATCCCAGCCAGGGTCAGCGCCCGGTAGGCGGCCATCAACGCCGCGTGGACGGCGGATCGTCCTGCGCGCTCTCGGAGATCTCCTCCAAGAGCGCGTGCGCTTTTCCCATGATGTCCAACGCCACCTCGGTCCGCACCAGACGCCGCTGCGCCTTGTCCAGCTGGCCCCGCAGCCGGGCGATCTCCGCCTGCTCCGCGCTCAACCGGCCCACCTTCGCGCCGGCCGCACGGCCCTCGAGCACACCGGCGTCACGCAGCTTGCGCCACTCGGTGACCTGAGACGAGTACAGCCCCTGCTCCCGCAGATACGCCCCGCCCTGACCAACCCGGCACGCCTCGTCATAGGCGGCCAGATGCTGCAACTTCTCCGCTGGGGCAAAGGATCTCCGCCGAGACGGACCACCGGCCCGCGGCTGGGAACCACTCATGAACCCATCATCGACGACAGGGGCAGAAAGCACGGAACTCGACATGGTCATCATCCTGAATCTCGCCCTGCCGGAGCGGACTTGCTAAGAGCCGCTGGCCTCAACTCACCCTGACACGCAGGGGTCGGCTCGATCGGCGACGGTGTCAAGGGCCTCGAGGACGCGTGGCGCGCAGTAGCGCCGGTAGCGCTGGCGGCCCGAGACCTTCACGAGCAAGTCGGTCTCGACAAATTGCTCGATCGCGCCGAGCGCGGCTGGTGCGGTCACACCAAGCTGGCGTTGCAGCAGCGGAGAATCCACGACCGGTTGGCTCAGGAGCATGTCCGCCAGTCGCCACGCCGTTGCGCCGCGGCGAGCCGTGATGACGTCGTCCCAGGTCGCGCGCACGGTGTGTAGCTCGTCGACGAGGGTCCGGCCGTTGTTGATCGCCGCAAATGTCGCGTTGGCAAGCCGCTCGACGATTGGCTCGGGGTTGCCATCCCGGTACGCGGTCAACGCGTCGAAGTAGCTGCGAATGTCGGCGAGCAGGCCGACCGACAATGGGACGGTGACTTGGCGGGTTAGCTCCTCGGCGCGCAGCAGGCTGTGCACCAATGCGCGACCAGTACGCCCGTTGCCGTCGGTGAACGGGTGAATGGTTTCGAACTGGGCATGGGCGATCGCGGCCTGGACCAGTGTCGGGAGGTCATCACGCACGAGGAAGCGCTCGAGGTCATTGATCGCCATTGGAACCCGGTCCGGATGGGACGGCACGAAGATGGCCTCGTGCGGCGACGAGATGCTCACACCGATCCAGTTCTGGACGGTGCGCCACTTCCCGGACGATTCGGGCTCGGTGCTGCCAAGTAGTGCCTTGTGCATCGCGAGGGTGACGTCGCCGTCGAGGTGATCGGCGTGCGCCACCGCGACCTCCATCGCGACGCCATTGGCGACGACGAGCGCCGCGCTCGCCGAGCTGGTGTCGCCGAGCTCGGCCAGGCCGACTGCCTCGGCGGATGCGATCACGTTCTCGATCCGAGACGATGCCGCGGCTTCGGCTCGACGCAGGGCCGTGGACAGCTGAAGCGGGTCGGCGCCGACCTGCTGGTCGAACCGCGCGATCTCCGTGGCCGCCTCGGTGGCGAGGGCGCGGGTTGCGGGTGACAGCGGTACGTCCGGAACGTCGGCGACCTCGGCGGCTATCGCGGCCCGATAGGGAGGGGCCGCCCGAGACGCGGACTCGCCCGGAAGTGTCGCCGGCTGCCACCGCAGTCGCTCGTAGGTCACCGCCGGCCAGGCCCTCGTTATCGACCCGGCAACGCCTCTGCGCACGCCGTCAGCTTAGTAAAGGATCTGGCGACATCCTTTACTTAGCCCGGATCCACCGACCAGCTTGATTGGTTGAGCGCGTCGTAACGCACGAATGTCCTTCTGGGACGGACGATTGGACTTGCTGAAGGTCCCAATTCGTTCACCCGGAAGGACACCCGTTCGGTGCGAGCATCTCATGATTTGAGTTGTGTGTCGGTGAGCTTCGATGAGCCGAATCTGGTGCCGTCGGCGGGGTTGTTGCCGGCCGCGGTGCTGGCCCAGCGGATCGACCTGGCGGGGCTGGTCGAGGCACGGCTGCGGCTGGGTCGGCATGGTGCGAACAGCGGTGCGAAGGCGTTGACAGTGATCGGGGCGATGCTGGCCGGTGGCGACAGCATCGATGACACCGGCCTGCTGCGCGCCGGTGCGCTACCGAAGCTGTTCGACGTGACGCGGGCACCATCGACGATCGGGACGTGGCTGCGGGACTTCAAGTGGCACAACGTGCGCCAGCTCGACGCCATCAGCCGCGAGCTGCTGGTTCGACTCTGGTCGGCTGGCGCTGGCCCGGCTGATCTGGCCGCGCCGATGACGATCGACGTCGATTCCACGATCGTGCCGGTGTTCGGGCGCGGTAAGCAGGGCGCGGCGTTCGGCTATACGAAGGTCCGCGGTTATCACCCGCAGATCGCCACCAGCGCCGAGACCGGGCAGGTGCTGTTCTCTCGGCTGCGGGGCGGAGCGGCCGGCGCCGCCCGCGGCGCGAAGTCGTTCCTCACCGAGACGTTCTCCCGGGTCCGCGCCGCAGGGGCCACCGGTGAGTTGACGCTGCGCGCGGACTCGGCGTTCTACTCCAAAGCCGTCCTGGGCACCGCGGCGAAGTTCGGAGTCCGGTTCTCGATCACCGCCCGCCAGGACAAGCGTGTCCGGGCGGCGATCGACGCGATCGAGGAATCGGCGTGGACGCCGATCCCGTACTGGCTCTCGACACCGAGCCTGTCAAGTCTTCTGTGTAAGTGGTCAAGATCGTTGGGTTAGAGGCCGGCGGGGAGCCGGCCGGGGTAGGCCAGGTCGAGGGCGTTGATGGCGGCGCGCCAGCCGGTGGTGGTGGCGCCTTCGATCAGGCGGGGCGGGGCGGTGCGCTTGTTCGCCGGCTTGCCTTTGTCCTTCTCTCGCAGAGCGGCGCGCTTGTCTTCGATGTCGAGGATGGCCAGCCAGATGAGCTTGATGATGGCGTCGTCATTGGGGAACTGGCCACGGTTCTTGATGATCTTGCGGAGCTGGTAGTTCAACGACTCGATCGAGTTGGTGGTGTAGATGACCTTGCGAACCTCCAGTGGGAAGGCCAGGAACGGCACGAACCGGTCCCAGGCTCGTTCCCACGCTGCGACGGTGGCGCCGTACTTCTTGCCGAGTTCGGAGTCGGCGAACGTGGTGAGCTCGTCGAAGGCGGCGTCGGCGTTGACCGCGGTGTAGATCGGCTTGAGCGCCGCAGCGACGGCCTTGCGGTCGTTGTAGGACACGTAACGCAGCGAGGCGCGAATCAGGTGGACCACGCAGGTCTGCACCACTGTCTGCGGCCAGGTCGACTCGACCGCCTCTGGCAGCCCGACCAGGCCGTCGCAGCAGGCGATCAGCACGTCGCGCACTCCGCGGTTGCGCAGCTCGCCGAGCACCTGGTTCCAGAACCGAGCGCCTTCTTGCTGCTGAACCCACAAGCCCAGCACGTGCTTCACGCCGTCGGTATCGACGCCGATCACCACGTGACAGGCCTTGTTGCGCACTACGTTCTGGTCGCGGACCTTCACCACCAGGGCGTCGATGAAGATCACCGGATAGACCGCGTCCAGGGGACGGGTCTGCCAGGCCTTGACCTCTTCGAGGACCTCGTCGGTGATCTTGGAGATCGTGTCATGGGACAGCTCGGTGCCATAGACCCGCTGCAGGTGGTGGCCGATGTCGCGCACCGTCATCCCACCGGCATAGAGGCTGATGATCATGTCCGACAGGCCGCCGAGGCGGCGGGTCCCCTTCGGTACCAGCCGGGGCGTGAAGCTGCCGACCCGATCCCGCGGCGTGTCCAGATCGACCGGCCCGACCTCGGTCAACAACGTCTTCGGCGTCGACCCGTTACGGGAGTTGCCAGACCCGGCCCCGGCCGGGTCACCACGCTCGTAGCCCAAGTGATCGGTGAGCTCGGCCTCGAGTCCACGCTCGAGCACCGCCTTGATCATCTCCGGCAGGAACCCGCCGTCGCCGGTCAACGCGACACCGTCGTCACCGACCTTCGACATCAGATCGTCCAGCCAGCCCTGCCCGGCCATCTCGGCCACCAGCTTGCGCGCCGCCACCCGCGCCGGTGGCACCGGCTCGTCCTTGCGGCTGCGCTTGGCCATGTCCTCCAGTGTCGCCGACACCAGCTGATCGGCCACCGCCGACGGCACCTCGTTCACCGCAGCGGCCCGGCCGCCCGGCATCATCGTGATCGTCATGATCGTGTTCTCCGATCTGTGCGACAGCTCCCGCAGGAGCCTCCCGCACGGGGTTAGCTCAACCCCTCACACAGACCATCTGACACGCCCTCGACACCGGAGGTATCCGGCGCCGACGTCGCAGAAACCAGCTACACCGCCTTCGCCGGCACCAAGCACGCCCGAACAGTGCGGCTGATCGTGCGCCGTGTCCGACCGACACCCGGTTCGCAGCTCGCGTTGTTCGCCACCTACGACTACCACGCCTTCGTCACCGACCGGCCCGGCCAGAGGCTCGACATCGAAGCCGATCACCGCCGCCACGCCATCGTCGAGCAGTCCATCGCCGAACTGAAATCAGCCGGGCTCGCGCATATGCCCTCCTCGTCGTTCACGGCCAACGCCGCGTGGCTCGCGCTCACCGTGATGGCCCACAACCTCGGTCGCGCTGTCGGCCTGCTCGCCGACGGCCCGCTGCACCGCGCCACCGCCACCACCCTGCGCCGGGCCGTGTTCACCGTCCCCGGCCGGCTCGTGCGCTCAGCGCGCCGATGGCGACTACGCCTGCCCGCAGGCTGGCCCTGGGCCGCGCAGTTCACCACCGCACTGAGCGCGATCATCGCCATACCGGCTCGCTGCTGAACACCCGCGCCGCCGACCACCACAACCAAGGACTCTCGGAGAAGCCGGCAGACCGGCCAGCTCGACCTGCCCGCCCACGGCATCACCGCAGCCAAGATCAACTACCAGCAAGCATTGATCAACTCACGGTTGCACGGTGGATCTGGGCTTAGAACGACGCTAAGCATCAGATCCCGACGCGCGCCGTTGGCACCAATGGCTACCAAAATGGCTACCACGCAGATTGTGATGATCTTGCAAGTGCCTCTAGGCCAATGATTTCGGGTGGAGCTGAGGGGACTCGAACCCCTGACCCCCACACTGCCAGCCGGGACTCCGTGTACACGATCAGGCCGCTTTGAGCTGCGTGATTGCGCTAGACTCCCTTGTAACGCAAGGGATCTGTGCCAGGTGATGTCGTCTCGTGCCGACGCGTGCCGCGGAGTCGACCGGGGTCAGATCCGGGTCACGATCTTGATCGGAAAGGAGCATGCGGGATGGGGCAGTCACGCAGACGGATCGGGCGGGACGGCACCCCGCGCTACACCGCCTACTACGACGACATCACCGGGCGGCGCCGCTCGGCCGGCACCTTCGCCACCGAGAAGCAGGCCGATCGGGCCTGGCAGCGCGCCGAGGCCGGGGTCGCCGAGGGTCGAGTCACCGACCTCGGGCGGGGCCGGCAGCGCTTCGCCCGCTACGTGTCCGAGGTGTGGTTCCCCAACCATCGCATCGAGCTGACCACCCGGCAGAACTACAGCTACTACCTCGAGCGGCATCTGCTGCCCGCGTTCGGCGGCTACAAGATGATCGAGATCATGCCGGCCGACATCCGCGACTGGATCACCAAAGCCAGCGCGGACGGCGTGAAGCCGGCGACGATCAAGTACTGCCTGTCGGTGCTGTCGGCGATCTTCACCACCGCGTTGAACGACCAGATCACCACGCTGCACCCGTGCAAGGGCGTCAAGGCCCCGACCGTGCCGGCCAAAACCCGCCAGATCGTCACCCCGGACCAGTTCGACCTCATCCACCACGCCCTCCCCTGCCGTGAGGTTCAACTGCTGGTGGAAACCGACATCGAGACCGGGCTGCGCTGGGGTGAACTGATCGAACTGCGCAAGCGCGACATCGACTGGGACAGCCGAGTCCTCACCGTCTCCCGGGTCGCGATCGAACTCGAACCGCGCTTTCACCCCGACGGCGGACGGTTCCTGGTCAAGCAGTACCCGAAAGATGACGAGTGGCGGCGCATCACCCTCTCCCGCCACATCTTCGACCAACTCGCCGAGCACGTCGCCAACATGCCCGATGAGCTCGGCGAGGATGCGCTGCTGTTCACCGCCCCCGAACCCACCAGCGCCCGCCGCCGCCCGGAACAACTGCCCGACCCCGACAGCCTCGGGCTGACCGAACCAAACCAGGCGGGACGGCAATACCGACACGGCACCATCACCGCCTACAACATGGCCCCGTGCCGCTGCCAACACTGCCGCGACGCCTACGCCGCCTACCGCGCCAACCGCCGCGCCGCCGGCATCGACCGACCCCGCGGCACCCGCCGCCTGGACACCGACGGACATATCCCCCGCGCCTGGTTCCGCACCAACATCTGGACCCCAGCCCTGCAAGCCGCCGGGCTACGGTTCAAAGTCCGCTTCCACGACCTGCGCCACGCCCACGCCTCCTGGCTACTCGCCGGAGGCGCCGACCTACAAACCGTCAAAGAACGCATGGGCCACGCCCGCCTGAGCACCACCGAGAAATACCTGCACACCCTCCCCCACGCCGACGCCGCCGCCGTCAACGCCCTCGACGCAATGCGGCACCGCTCGAGCTGACCGAACCACGACGCCGGACCCGGCACACCCCGCACCCAAGAAGACGCTCGGCACGGGTGACGGCCACAGGACACCCGCACGCTCATAGCGATGATCGAACAATCGCGACGCTCGGATCGCGGCGATAGCGGGAGTCGTCACAGCGACGTCGGTATACATGACAATGCAGTTGACACTGGGCGCTTTTCGTTGGTTCGTGCGCAGCGTCAGCCGACGCCGTGCCGGGCAGGACCTGATTCGAGTCTCGAACGAGGCGGGCTGGTCACACACCAACGGCGTGGTAGGCCACGAAACGCCAGCCCCCCGACATCTGCGCCCACACGGCGAGGGCATGAGTATGCAGCGTGCGCGGCCGCCCGTCGACCTGCACCTGCGCCGACATCACCTCGGTGAACGCCACGGTATTTCCGGCGACCACCTGTCCCTGCACTTCGCAATCGATCGTCTCATAACGATAGAAGCCACTGCGACACCGATCCAGATAGGTCTGGCAGTTGTCGGTGTGACCACTTGAATGCGTGTAGAGCAGATTCGGATGGCAGAGCCGCTCCAACTGGTCGAAGTCGCGAGCCGTGAGGGCCTCCAATCGCTGCCTCTCCAGCTCAAGGAGTAGCACGCCAGGTCCGGTCGAGGTCACCGTCACGACTACACCCTGGAATCCCGGCCCGCCGCGCGCACCGAGTATCTGGTCACTTCAACCATGTACGTGCCGGAGGGCTCTTGATCTCTATCCAGACCGATGGGTCCTCCACGGCGACCATTTGATGCTCGAGTTCTGGCGGGTGATAGAAGGAATCGCCCGCGGATAGCTCCCAGGTTTGCTCACCCAGGCGCATCCGCACCCGACCGGACACGATGTAGCCGACGCTGTCGTGGTCATGGACGTGTGGCGGGGACTCGGAGCCGCCTGCCATCGTCACCTCAAGGACGTTCATTCGCTCGGATTCAGCGAGGACGCGCACCTGAGCGGGACGTTTGAGTTGGCGTCCCTCGACGGTCTCGAGCACCACGTATTCGGCCTCGTTCCTGCGTACGACGTAGGTCACTGGGCGGTCTCCCATCATTCTCGTGAACTGCGTTTGGACCTGCGTCGACCGCGAAGGCGCGGTTGACCGGCCCCGCGCGGGGGCGTCGGCGGTTGGCCCGGCGATCACATCTTCGGCGGCATGAATCTCATCGGCGAATATGCGTCTGCGTCTACGTTCAGCTCGGTGCTGCCACTGAGGACCAGGTCCGAAACCAGCTTCCCGGTAGCTGCCGAGAGGTGGATCCCCTTGCGGCCGTGACCGGAAGCGACGTAGACGTTGTCGAAGGCCGGTGTCGTTCCGATCATGGGCAGGAGATCGACTGACATGGGACGCCCACCTGCCAGATCCTTGATCACCTCGGCCTTGCGAAGGAAGGGGAACCGTTCCAGCCCGGTGTCGAGCAGCAGTTGCGTGTCATCCGGCAACGCGTGGGTCTCGAAGACGGGGCGGATGTAGGCATCAGTCGGTCGGAGCCCACCTCCCGGTGCGGGGTCGGGTGTCGCGGCGAGGAGGAAGTCTCCGTTGGGGTACTGCATCAGCGCGATTCTCTCGATCACGTGGTGCTTCAATGCGAGATCGCCGGGAATCCTCAGCACGTGCAGCTGGCCCTTGAGGTTGCACATCGGAAGCGGGAATCCCAGCCACACGGAGGCTGTGGGAGTCCACGATCCCATGGCTATGACGACGTGATCGCATTCGATGGTCGAGCCGTCAGCCAGTCGCACTCCGGACGCCCGTTCGGACTCCCAGGTGAGGCCGATAACCTCAGCGATCTGCAGCTTCGCGCCACTGTGCCGAGCGGCGGACATGTACAGACGAGCCAGCTTCCACCCGTCGATCTGGATCACCGACCCGAAGAGGTACCCGCCGAGAACGCTGGGAGCGAGAAGTGGCTCGTGGCGGCGGATCTCGTCGGCCTCGAGCCAGACCGCTCCAGCACCGGCCGCTTCGAGTTGCGCTCCGCTCGCGGCGTACATGTCACGTAGGTTGGCGAGCACCTCATCGGTGAAGGCGGGCGCGAGACCGGGACGGTCGTTGAACCATCCCGGCTCGTCCTCGAACGTCTTGAGGTGATCCATGTTCTCGCGGATGAGCCGGATGCTTTCGAGTCCGAGCGCGAGGTGGGGGCCCGGGGAGAAGTCACCGCCGAAGGCGTTGAAGAAGCCTGGACCATGGCCACTTGACCCAGCCGCGATGTCTTCCTTCTCCACCACCGTCACCTGGGCGCCGGCGCTGCTGAGGAAATAGGCGGCGGAGGTTCCTACTACACCGCCACCGATCACGACGACATCGGTTGCCTTACTCAAGATCTGACCCCTTCCAGAAAGAAAGCACCGGGCCGTCGCCGATCTCGACGCGGCTGCGGTCCGTCATGACACGCTTTAGTGTTCGAGCAGAAGCCGGCCGCAGCCGCGGATCTTGTCCTCGATTCCGTTGTCACGCAACGCCATCCACCAGGTCGCGGCATTGATCGCGATGACCGGTTTGCCCAACCAGCGCTCGGCCTCGTCGGCCAGGGAGACCATCGACAGGTTGGTCCCGCACTGGACGACGGCCTCCGCGTCGCCGTGCACGTCGAGGATCGCGCGTCGCAGCTCGTCCTCGGTCACTCCCGCGATCGACACCGCCGTGGGACACTTCAGGCCCTTGATCGCCACGACCTCGAATCCCAGGTCCTGGAAGAAGGTGACGACGTTGGCGTCCCCGACGGGCTGATAGGGCGTCACGACGCCTATGCGACGAACTCCGTACAACTTCAGTGCACGCTCGCATGCCTCGGCGCCGGTCGCCAGACCGAGGTGCGTCAGCTCGGTGATCTGCTGCGTGAAGCGGCGGTTGCCTTCCAGGCCACCCCAGAACGTCTCAGCGCTCATGCCCATGACGACGTAGTCGGGTTCGCAGGTCATCACGCGTTCGCATGCGGCGGCGATCTCGGCCCGTATCTGTACGAGCAGGTTCTCCATACCCGCGTCGTCGGCGATTCCCTGGTCACGGATATGTATTCGACTGACGTGTGCCGTCACTCCTGGCACCGACATCCGGTAGAAGTCCGGTTCGACAATCGTGTTGGTACTCGGTGCGATTACGGCGAACTTGCGCCGCCATCCGAGCGCGTCCGGCATGTCAACTCCTCTCTTCGTGTTCGTGCCCGGTCCGTGTACCTGCGGATTCGGAGAGTACGGCGGATATGCACGAATGCTTGGAGTCTCGGGCCGGGGCCAATTCGGCCGTGATGCGCCCTCGGTTCAGGACCAGCACCCGGTCTGCGGCGTCCCAGACCTCATCGACGTCCTGGGAGCAGATCATGACCGCGCAGCCGTCCCGCGCGGCCTGTCGGATCAGCCGGAAGATGTCGGCGCGTGCCGCGGCGTCGACCCCCGCGGTCGGCTCGTGCGCGCACAGGATTCGGGGCGACAGCGAAAGCGCACGCGCAACCAGCACCTTCTGCTGATTACCTCCGCTGAGGTAGGCGACCTGTCGCTGCGGGTCGGTGGGTCTGATGTCGTACGTGTCGATCTGCTCAGCGCAGGCTCGCGACAGCGCACGCGACCGTACCGGAGCAACGGCGCGCCAGCCACGGGTCGTGATCAGTTGGGTGATGGCGAGATTCTCCTCGGTCGAGAGCAGGCCGGCGATCCCATTGCGCAGCCGATCGCCCGGGATCAGCCCGATGCCGTGTCGGACGGCGCGCCCGGGCGTCAGACGGGCCAGATCGAAACTCATGTCGGCAACGGTCAACCGACCTGCCACAGGAACGGCGCCGACCGTCGCGTACGGCAGTGCGTCGACGCCCGAGTCGGCCAGTCCGGTGATCCCGAGCACCTCCCCGACGCGTCCCTGGATCGCAATGTCCTGGAAAAGGTCCGACTTCAACCGGAGAGAGAACCCGGGCGCCTCCGCAGGCGGGTCGTGGATGTCGCGTGCCTGCAGCACCGCGAGTTCGATGCCCATAGCCGCCTTCACCACACTGTCAGGGGAGATCTCGTCCCTCGACAGGCTCGCCACGACCTGACCGTCACGCAGGACGGTCACCTGATCACACAACGCGACGACCTCATCGATGCGGTGGCCGACGAACAGGACCCCCCACCCTTCATCACGTAGTCGATGTACTGCCGAGACCACCGCGCCCGAGTCGGCCGGGCCGAGCCGTGCCGTCACCTCGTCGAGGACCAGCACGCCCGGACCCGCCACGTCCGCGTCTTGCAGTTGGTGCAGTGCACGCGCGAACGCGACTACCGCCTTCTGGGCCTCGCTAAGATCCACCGCGCTCGAGCGGGGATCGACGTCGAGGCCCAGTCGGCTCAGCAATTCCCGCACGATCCGATCACCCGCGCGGGCGTCCACCCGGCCGCCGAATTTGGTCGGGCTGCTGCACACCAGCACGTTCTCTGTGATGCTGAGCGCCGGCGCGATGCCCAAGTCCTGGTGCACGACGCCGATGCGTGCCTTGGCCAGCTCGGAGGCGGTGATCGGCTGGTGCAGGCTTCGATGCTGTGCCCGCACCTGCGTGCCCGCCTCCGGCCGGTACACGCCAGTGATGATCTTCACGACGCTCGACTTGCCGGATCCGTTCTGACCGACCAGGCCGTGGACACTGCCGCCAGCGACCGCTAGCGATACACCGCGCAGGGCACGGGTAGCCCCGAAGCGGATCGATGCGTCGCGGACCTCGAGCAGTGCCGCGTCAGCAGCCGTGGCTGCGCCCATCACGGGCGTGCTCGACGCGGCCTGCCCGGGCACGAGGCTCGTTCAGCCACCCAGACCCCACAGGGACTTGAAGCCGCTCTCCATCTCCTGGTTCAGCGACTCGGCGCCGTACCAATCCTGTGACGCCGCGGCGGTGAGGGTCAGCGTCAGGCTCTTGACGTTGTCAGGGGTAAAGGCTCGGAGCGGAATGTTCTCGACGACCGGGTCGTTGCCGGTCATGAGGCGGAACGCCTGATCCGCATATGCCCACGCCTGCCAGCCCATGTCGCTGCCGACATCCACGACCACGTGATTGCCCGAGGCCAGGTCCTTCATCTCCGGCAGGTTGGCGTTCTGGGTGATGATCGGAATGTCCTTGCCGGCGAGCGCCGGGAGAATGAACGGCGTCATGCTGTCGAACGCGACCACGATGTAGTTGATGTCCGGGTGCGCGGCCAGTTGGGACCGGACATCGGCCTGCAACTGGGTAGACCACTGCGCGATCGGAACGTTGATCACCGTCGAGGTGCAGGTCGAGCAGTTCGCCTTCAGCGCGTTGACCGCTGCGTCGAGCATCAGCTTGCCCTGCTGGACCTCCAGCGTGGACACGCCCAGGATGTTCGCCTTGCCGTTGGACAGCGACACGACGGCGTTACCGAAGACCTTGCCCTCATCGGATGCTGCGTTGGCCACGACAGCGGCGGCCCCGTCCGGCACCGGGCTGTCGGGGTCGAGGATGTCACCTTCGATGACCGGGATGCCTGCGGCCTTGGCCTGCTTCATCTGACTGCCGATGATCGACGGCCCCGGGCCGTCGGCGATGATCACACCCGCGTGCGCCCCGATCGCCTGCAACATGCAGCGAGTGATGTCGGTGGGGTTGCCCTTGCCGTCGCACACGTTCAGCTTGACGTTCGCGGTCGCCAGCGCGATCTTCAGCTGGCCACCGACGATGTGGAAGAACGAGTCGGAGTAGTCCAGCGGGATATACCACACCGTCTTGCCCGCAAGTCCGGTTGCATCGATCTTCGGTCCGGGTGCGGTGAAGCCGGAGACCTGCTGCTGTGCCTGTTTGAACGCGGCAGTCGCGGCATCGACCGCGCTGTTGGCCGAGGACGACGACCCGGCGGTCGTCACCGAGCCTGCCGGGCTATTGCTGGACGCAGTCGTGCCTGGACTCGTCGTGCCTGGGCTCCCGGAGGAGCTGCAGCCGGTGACCAGGGCCGCGGTCGCGAGGACGACTGCGGCGACAGCCAGGTAGCGGCGGGTTGCGCTCCGCTGGCCCACCATAGGGGGGGCTGCGCAGGGATGCGGCTGAGACATGTGGTTCCTCCGTTACGCGAAGAGATGGAAGAGGTGCGGGTTAGTCCTTGCTGCCGGTGAGCCGGCGTCGAACGAGAGTGAACCCGGCGACCGCGAGAACGAGCGCGGCGCCGTAGAACACGTCTGCCGCCCAACCAGTGGCGCCGAGGATCTGCAGTCCGACGATGCCCGTGGTCAGGAAGTAGATTGCTGCGACGGTGCCCCAGGCGTTGAATCGCCCGATCGTGAAGACCACCGTGCTGAAGAAGGCTGCCGCGAAGGCGGGCAGCAACTGCGTCTCGGACAGCCCGGGGCTGATGCCTCCCTGGCTTGCGAGCGCGACGATTCCCGACAGCGCCGCGAGCAGCGACCCGGCCAGGTAGGCACCGAGCCGGATACGGTGCGTCTTGATTCCGACGAGGACGGCGGCGGCCCGCGACTGGCCGGCGAAGGTCATCTGCCTGCCGATGGGACTGGCCTGTAGTACATAGGCGACGACGAGGGCGACCACGATGATGTACAGCACGGAGATCTGGATGCCGAAGTAGAGGTGCGTGAACGCATCGGTGAAGCCGGAACTGACCCCGGACAGGGTCTGGGAATTGCTGACCGCCAGCGCGACACCGTCGAGCAAGGTAGCCATACCCAGCGTCATGATGATCGAGTTGAGGTTCAACACGACGACGAGGACCGCGTTCACGACGCCCACCGCGCACGCCGCAGCAACCGCGAGAACGATGCCGGCCCACAGCGGCCAGCCGTCCATGACCGTCACCGTTGCCACGATCGTCGACACCAGACCGGAGTTCGCGGCCACCGACAGGTCGTAGTCGCCCACCACCAACGTCGGCACGATGGCGATCGCCAGGATCACCAGGGAGCTTTGGGAGTTGAGGATCGCCTGGACCGTACCGGTGGTCCAGAAGGTGTGCGGACGCAACCCGGCGAAGATCGCTATCATCAGCGCCCACGGGACGAAGATCACCAGGCGATGCAGGCCCAGACTGCTCACGACCTTGCGGGTGGGCGCGACCGGTTCGGAGTTGGTGCGGCTGCCGCCGGTGTGGTCGGCCTCACGCTGCTGCTCGACGGGTGCTTCGTGACCCGGCGAATCGAGGCTGCTCTCGCTCTTCATGATTCGTCCTCGATCTGGCCCTGTAACCTCGGCCCTAGTGCGCTGAGCGCTTGGGCGAGACTGATGACGTCGGCGTACTTGGCGTTCAGGTCATACAGGTTGGCGCGCTGCCGTTCGGCGCTGGTGTCGGCGACCGCGTCGGCGACCACGACGGCCGCGAACTCGTGCTGCACCGCGTCCACCGCCGTGGCCCGTACACACCCGCTGGTGGAAAAGCCCACGATCACCACGGTGTCTGCGGACAGCGCGGACAGCCGTGCGGCCAGGTTGGTACCGAAGAAGGCGCTCGCGTATGACTTGGTAATGACCGGTTCGCCGGTGGGAGCGATTGCGGGGGCGATCTCGGCCAGCGGGCTGCCGGAGTTGAACACCGACAGTGCGGGGACCTTGCGCGCGAAGACGGGCGCGTCGATCTGTGCCCCGTTCGGATAGCTCACCGTCGTGTAGATGATCGGAATCCCCGTCGTTCGGGCGGCCGCGATGAGGTCGGCCATCGCTTTGACCGCGGCGGGCCCGCTGTCGAGCCGCAACGGGGAGTCCGCGTCGAGGTAGGCGCGCGCGGCGTCGACGACGAGCACGACCGGCCGCCGCCCGAACCCCGCGGCGCCACCGAACCCGGACTCCTGGGTACGCAACGGCTGCTCCGGCGCTCGCGAGTCGCCGGTCATCGGACCGTCACCCTTGTTCGGCACGTACTCATACGTCAGATCACCCCTTGCTCGGCGAGCGAGGTCAGGTCGGAGTCGGATAGGCCCAGCAGGCCCTTGAGAACCTCGTCGTTGTGGGCGCCCAGGCGTGGGCCGACCCATCGCACGGTGCCCGGCGTCTGCGACAGCCGCGGACTCACGTTCTGCATCGGGAACTCGCCCAGGTCCGGGTGCGTAATCCGGATGATCGCGCGCCGAGCGGCGAAATGGGCGTCCGAGAGCATGTCCTGGGCGGTGTAGACGCGGCCGGCCGGCACGCCTGCCCGGTGCAACGTCTGCAGCAGCGTGTCCGCATCCGCCTGCGCGGTCCAGTCCATGATCAGCTGATCGAGTTCCTCCTGGTTGGCCCCACGCGCGCCGTGCGTCGCGAATCGCTCGTCCGCCGACAACTCCGGGCTGCCCATGGCGGCACACAGCCGGCCGAACACCGCGTCCTGGTTGGCGGCGATCAGCAGCGACGTGCCATTCCGCGTCGGGTAGACGTTGCTGGGTGCCACGTTCGGGAGGATTGCGCCCGTCCGTTCCCGCTGGTAACCGGCGATCTCCCACTCCGGGACGAGCGACTCCATCATCGCGAGGACCGCTTCGTACAGCGCGGTGTCAACCACCTGCCCGCGTCCGGTCCGTTCCCGCGCATGGAGCGCTATCAGCGCGCCCAGCGCGGCGAATGTGCCGGCGAGCGAGTCTCCGATCGAGATGCCGCACCGCGACGGCGGTTCGTCCGGGGTACCCGTGACGTAGCGCAGCCCACCCATCGCCTCGCCGATGGAGCCGAAGCCGGCCCGCTCGGAGTAGGGGCCGTCCTGGCCGTACCCGGTGACCCGGACCATCACCAGCCGCGGATTGATCGCAGACAGTTCGTCGTAGCCCAGCCCCCAGCGTTCCATCGTGCCGGGCCGGAAGTTCTCCACCAGCACGTCGGCCTCGGCGACCAGCTTGCGGACGAGTTCCTGTCCCGCTGCGGAGCGTAGGTTGCAGGTGACCGACTTCTTGTTGCGGGCCACGATCGGCCACCACAGGCTGGCTCCGTCGAACTTCTCTCGTCCCCACGCCCGCATCGGGTCTCCGCGTCGTGGCTCCTCCAGTTTGATGACCTCCGCACCGAAGTCGCCCAGGAGTTGGCCACAGAATGGGCCGGCCAGCAGCTGGCCGGCCTCCAGGACCCGGATGTCCGACAGCGGCCCGGAGCTGTTGTGCTGGCTGCTCATCTCCAGGCACCGCCGAACTCGCTGGGGGCAGCGCGGAACTCGCCACGTCCGTCCACCACGTCGCCCGCCTCCGCGTCGCGCGCCCTGCGCAACGACGCGTGCGCGGCACTGACGTGCGAGTGCATCACGGCCTCGGCCCATCGCCCGTCGTTCGCGCGCAGCGCGGCGACGATCTCGCGGTGATGGGCGAAGCTGCGGGTGAGCTCGTCGGGTGTGTAGTGACGGAAGCTGTGGGTGACCAGGGGCACTCGGATGACTCCGCCGAGCAGCGCCACGAGGTAGCGGTTTCCCGAACTCTCATGAAGCTGACCGTGGAACTCCAGGTTCAGCCGGGAGATCGTGGCGAAGTCGGTGTCCTGTTTGCCGTACAGCTCGTGCTCGATCTGGTCGCACAACTGCTCGAGATGGTCGATCTGCGCGCAGTCAATTCGTGCCGCGGCCTCGCGGCACGCGTAGCCCTCCAGCATGCCGCGCAGCTCATAGATCTGGTCGAGGTCGCGACTGCTGCACTCGGTCACAAGCGCCCCGCGGTTCGGCTGGAGTTCGACCAGCCCTTCGGCGTGCATCCGCTGCAACGCCTGCCGAACCGGTGTGCGACTGGTCCCCAGGGACGTCGCCAACGCCTCCTCGCGCAGCCGGGACCCGGCCGGGTACCGGCCTGTCAGCAGTCCGGTGAGCAGGTCTTGGTAGATCGCCTCGCTAGCAGCCACGACTCTCCTGTTGTATACAAAACCATGCGAGCGCGGCTAGCATCACACGGTGATCGCTGGTCGTCAAGGTCTTTCGGAACATGATCTCGTATACAAGTATGGGGAGCGTTTGTGACTGTCGTCGATATCGTCGAAGTAGGACCGCGGGACGGCCTGCAGAACGAGTCCCGCGCGCTACCGGCACAGGTGCGCGCCGAACTCGTCGAGCGCCTCGTCGGCGCCGGGCTGCGCCGGATCGAGGCGTGCTCCTTCGTGAACCCGCGGCGCGTGCCCCAGATGGCTGACGCCGAGCAGGTCATGCAGGCCGTGCCCAGGGCGGCGGGGGTGTCCTACCTCGGGCTGGTGCTGAATGAGCGCGGCTACCACCGTGCCGTCGCCTGCGGCGTCGACGAGATCAACGTGGTGGTCGTGGCCACGGACACGTTCAGCCGCCGCAACCAGGGGGTTGACACCGCCGCGGCCATCGATGCGTGGCTGGCGATCAGCGAATGGGCCCGGCGTGACGGGGTGATCGCCACGGTGACCATAGCGGCGGCCTTCGGCTGTCCGTTCGAGGGCGATGTGCCCGAGGAGCGGATAGTCGACATCGGCCGGCGGGTGTCGGCCGGGCACCCTGCCGAGATCAGCCTGGCCGACACGATCGGGGTCGCCGTACCGGCCCAGGTGGAACGGCTATTCGCCGCGGTCCGTGAGACGAACGCCGAAGTTGCCCTCCGCGCGCACTTTCACAACACGCGCAACACCGGATACGCCAATGCGATTGCCGCGCTCGGGGCGGGCGTCACACGGCTGGACGCGAGTGTGGGCGGCATCGGGGGATGCCCGTTCGCCCCCCAGGCGACTGGCAACATCGCCACCGAGGATCTGGCCTGGATGCTGTCGCGTTCAGGATACGAGCCGTCGGTCGACCTCGCGGGCCTGATCAGCACACGAGTATGGATCGAAGAACAACTCGGAACGTCGGCACCGGCGACGCAGGGCCGCGTGGACCCGTTCCCCCGGGCCACGCCGGAACGCGGGTGACGCGTCGTGGCCGACGTGCCGAGGACGATTGCCGAAGCCGCTGCCCAGCTTCGCGCCGGTGCGGTCAGCAGTAGCGAGTTGACCGCTGCGGCCCTTCGCCGCGCGAAGGCGCTGGATCCCGAATTGGGCGCCTACGCCCGGCGCTTCGACGACGAGGCGCTCGCCGCCGCTGAACGCGCCGATCGCGAACTTGCCGCCGGTCACGATCGGGGCTCCCTGCACGGCATCCCGGTCGCGGTCAAGGACGTGATCGCGAGCCGGGAGGGGCCGACGGGCGCGCAGAGCCGGGCGGTCGAGCCTTCGTGCTGGCTCGGGCGCGACGCACCCGTGGTGCGGCGGCTCCGGCGCGCCGGCGCGGTCATCACCGGCAAACTGACCACGATGGAGTTCGCGATCGGCATGCCCGATCACGACGCTCCGTTCCCCTTCCCCCGCAATCCGTGGGATGTGAACACCTGGCCGGGCGGATCGAGTTCCGGTGCCGCGATCGCGACCGCTGCGGGGCTGATCTTCGCCGGACTGGGCACGGACACCGGCGGCAGCATCCGTATCCCCGCGGCGTTCTGCGGCGTCACTGGCCTGATGCCGACCCTCGGCCGGGTACCGACGTCCGGGGTCTTCCCCCTCGGTTACAGCCTCGATCGGGTGGGCCCGATCGCCCGTAGCGCCCGGGACTGCGCGACAGTGCTCGCGGCGATCGCCGGCCCCGACCCGAGCGACACCTCATCGAGCACGCAGTCGGTGCCGGACTTCGGCGCCCAGCTTGATCGCGACCTGGTGGGACTGCGCATCGGCGTCGCCAGGCCGGACGTCGGCACAGTTGAGCAGGATCGCGCGGTTGCCCCACAGTTCGAGGCGGTGGCGAACACCCTGGCGCAGGCCGGCGCCAGGGTCCAGGCCGTGCGACTTCCGTACTACGCCGAAGGGCTTGCCGCGGCCAGGATCACCATGTTGGTCGAGGCGCTCACCTACCACCGGGCCAACCTCGCCGCGCGACCGGACGACTATGCGCCAAGCACCAGGTACGTCATCGCGCAGGGCAGTCTGATCCCGGCAGCGGACTACGTCCAGGCCCAGCGGGTGCGTCGTGCCGTGCAGACCGCGCTGACCGAGACGTTTCAGCAGGTGGACGCGGTCATTATGCCGACCTGTGCCACCGGTGCGCCGGAGTACTCCGGCCTCCTCGGCCGGGTGAACGCCATCGCGGACGTGATGGAGGCCGTGTTCACCACCTACTGGAACGCGGTGGCGCATCCGGTGGTCGCGCTCCCAATGGGCTTCACCGCCGCCGGGCTGCCGCTGTCGGTGCAGGTCGCGGGCAGACCGTTCGAGGAGGCCACCGTCCTCCGCGTGGCGGATGCCGTCCAACAACGCACGGACTGGCACTTACGAGTCCCCTCGCCGCTGCCCGTCGACAGGCATCCAGTGGCTGCGCCGAAGACCACGGCGGCCGTGGCCGGACCCGACGGCAGTGCGCACGCGGCTGTACGGTCGGCGCTGGCGCGGATGGGGGTGTCACTGCCCGACGCAGAGAAGGAGCTGCTCGCGAACGATGTTGGGCCGTTGGCTGCGATGGTCGAGTCTCTGCGCAGCCTCGATGCTGCCGAGGACCACACGCCGGCACTCGAGTTTCAGACCCGTCCCAGCCGATCGAGATGGTGGTGTGATGAACCGACACAGTAGGCGCCGCACTGGTGGTGGCGCCCGATGAGCGCTGTACTCGTCGCCGGCGGGGCTACCGGAATCGGAGCCGCCGCCGTACGTACGCTCCGGCGCCGCGGCGACCAGGTGGTGCTCGCGGACATCAACGCGGCAGCGGCCGAGGCACTGCTTCGCCAGGATGATCACGGCCCGGCATGGTTCGTCCCCAGCGATTTCGCCGATCCCGGCGCGGCCGCCGCGGTGGTCGACGCCGCTCTCGCGCGTACCGGCGGTGTGCTCGACGTCGTCTTCTACAACGCGGGGATCCTCGAAGCGCACGACCTCGGCGACTGGACGGTGCAGGCGTGGGCTCGCTCCCTGCAGGTCAACCTCTCGACACCGTTTCACCTCGTCCAATCTGCCACGCCGGCCCTGCGCCGCAGCGATGCCGGCCGGGTCATCCTGACCTCGTCGACGGGCGCCTTCCGCGGGCACGGCGGGCTGCACGCCTATCACGCGACCAAGGCGGGCCTGCTCGGTCTGGTCCGCGGGCTGGCCGACGAACTCGGCCCGGACAGGATCACCGTCAACGCAGTGTGCCCAGGCTGGATCGACACGCCGTTCAACGAGCCCTTCTGGAACCAGCAGCCAGACCCCGACGCGGCACGCCGGGCACTGGAGGCCTCGATCCCACTACGTCGGCAAGGACTGCCGGACGACGTGACTGGCCTCATCGTCTTCCTTGCCTCCGACGCCTCCGCGTACATCACCGGACAGGCGCTCATAGTCGACGGAGGCTACACGGCAGTCTGATCAAGGCCAGGGGTACACGACGGGCATGCACGCATTTGCAGGCCTACGGTGCCGAGGCGTTCAAGCCATCTCGCTACCAATTCCAGGCCGAGGTTCTTGGCGGAAGACGGATCCTACGACGGTGCCGGCCAACACTGCACGGCGAGCCAGTTGGACGCGTGCAATCGCACATCGGCATGACCGGCGGTAACGCATGCGTCCGGATCTGGCCTTGAGCGGCCCGCTCGCCAGTGGCGCATCACCGTCCGAGCCGTCCTGACGATACCCGTGTCGAGACAGAGGACGCGGATATCGTTAACTCGACGCTCGAGCAGACATCGCGCTCGACGAGGTGCAGTTCGGCGAGTCGGGAGGTCACCCTGATGGGCGAGGGTGAGAGCCGCAAGACCAAGCGCGCGCGGGCGGCGAAGGAACGGGCCCGGGAGACGCACGCCAGGCTGATCGTCCAACGCCAAGGAGATCCGCGGTTCGTGCACCAGACGAGGACCGAGACCGGTCGCACCATCCACCTCCGCCCGCAGGAGATCGAACTTTTGCGGCGACAGCGCGAGAGCTTCGTCGCGAAGTTCGGTCGCGAACCCACCGGCGACGATCCGCTCTTCTTCGATCCAGACCAGGACGTGCCGGTGGCCCTGGATGAGGAGGCGATGTTCGCCGAGTTGTACGCCGCGACGAAGCGGGCCGGTGTCGACACGGCGTTCATCCAGGCGTGGCACGAGGTCGGTTACCTGATCACCGACGACAACCGGCACCTGTTCAGCGCACACGAGATCGAGGCCTACGAAGACGCGGTACACCGCGCATGGGACCGCGCCGAGGCCGACCCGGACGGTGAGAGCCTCAAGGACGACGACGCCGACCGGGGCCATGTGATCGACCTGAGCGAGGAGAGGGTGAGTGCCGCGCGCGAGAGCGTCCTCGAGCGTCTCGGGCTGCACGACGAGCAGACGATCGCGATGGCGCGCACCTCGCTTGCGGGCCAGATCGGCCGCGTTATCCGTCACGGCCGCGATGAGGACGGTGACCCCTTCGCCGAGGTCGAGATCATCGGAACGTCGATCTACCGACCGGTCGAGAGCGACTCCGTCGAGGAGCACGTCGAGAACGTCGCATCGACACTGCGGGAGGAGTCGCTCGACTGGCTCGACGGCAAGCGCCGCCACCACGTCGACAGCACCCGGATGCCGGCCCTGGCTGACTTCATCGCCCTGGGCACGGATGCGCAGCTCATCGCGTGGGTCCAGACCAACTCGATGGCGAAACGACCTTATAGTCATCGGTCATCGCGGCGAGTCGGCCGTGGGGAACGCCGTCACGACGAATCCTCTGGCCTGCGGGCCGGCGAACACGCGCAACGCGCAGCCTGCGGAAGCTGACCGTCATGAGGGCAGCAGTGTGAACGCGGGAATGTGGCGTGGCCGCACGGCTCGGAAGTGACGGTGGTCCAGCGTGATGATCTCGTGCAGCTTGAGCCGCTCGGCGAGTGCGATCACGGACGCGTCGACGGTGCCGAGCGGGAAGTCGGCGTACTGACGAACGAGCTCAGCCGTCCGGGTGAGATCCGCTTTCGTGAGCGGGAGCAGCTTGAACGCGCCGGCTGCGACGGAGTCCAGGAACTCCGCTTCGGCCGTCGGCTCGTTCTCGAGCAGCCAGCACACCTCGACCAGTACCGTCGTCGGCAACAGCGGTGTCCCGGTCAGCGACCCGAAGAACTCGACGCAGCGCCGGTGGTGCGTGTCGTTGCGGCTGAGCAGAGCGACCAGCGGACCTGTGTCGACGATCGTCGCGTCGGTCACGAGGAGCGGGCGAGCCGTTCGCGGATCAACTCGTCATGACGCACCGCCGCATCGGACGGGCCGGTCCGCCAAATCCCAGCCAGCGCGAGCAGCCGCTGCCGGGCCCCGGGCGCGTCGGCGGATTGATCTGACGGAGCGCCGGCCAACAGCTCGTGCAGCTCGGGGTCGGCTTCGGCGAACACGCGAAGACGCTGCACCTGCTCCGGCGAGAGCCGGTCGACAAGCCGGTGCAGCTCCTCATAGTCCCGCGCCGCGGCCACACAGGCAGTCTAATCCGGCTTCCAAGCCCCGGCCGGCAGCGCGATTCCACGCGAGCCGCCAGCCGCCTAACGCGTCACGCCGCCTGGCTTCACCATCACACGACCGAAGCCGCTACTCGAACCTAACGCATCCACACTGCCTACGGTCAGGGTCGACGAGGGGTCGCTCGTGCCGTTTCGTTCGCGGCCAGGATCGGTCGAAGCAATGCAGGCCCGGAAATCTGGGCATTCAAGTGGAGCTGAGGGGACTCGAACCCCTGACCCCCACACTGCCAGCGGGGTGTCAACGGTTCAGCTACTCCTTGTGTCTTCGGGCCGTCGGGTTACGATGAGCCTTATTTTACTGCGGATATGCGGTGCCGGCGATGCCATCTGATGTCGGCTCGTATCACCGCGTGACGGCGGGTCGTAGGGTCAAATCAGGGTCCAGCCGAAACCACACCGCCGAGGCTCATGGAGGTGCTCGTGGGGCAGTCACGTAAGCGGGTCGGCCGCGACGGCAAGGCCCGCTACACCGCCTACTACGACGACGTCACCGGCCGGCGCCGCTCAGCCGGCACCTTCGCCTCCCGCCGGGAGGCGGACCGGGCCTGGCAGCGGGCCGAGGCCAACACCGCGCAGGGCCGGCACAGCGATGCCGGCCGCGGCCGGCAGTCGTTCGCCCGCTACGTGGAAGACGAGTGGTTCCCCAACCATTCGATCGAACTGACTACCCGGCAGAACTACCGCTACGTCTTGGACAAGCACATCCTGCCGACCTTCGGCGGGTACAAGATGATCGCCATCCTGCCTGCGGACGTGCGGACCTGGGTCACGCATTTGAAGGACCAGGGAGTCAAGCCGGCAACGATCAAATACTGCCTGTCAGTGCTGTCGGCGATCTTCACCACCGCGCTGAACGACCAGATCACCAGCCTGCACCCGTGCGCCGGCATCAAAGCCCCGACCGTGCCGCCGGCAACACGGCGGATCATCACCCCCGAGCAGTACGCGCGCATCCACACCGCCCTCCCCAACCAGGAGATGCGGCTGCTGGTCGAGACCGACATCGAGACCGGGCTGCGCTGGGGCGAACTCGTCGAACTGCGCGTCCGCGACCTACGCCTGGACGCCAACGCGCTGATCGTGTCCCGGGTCGTGATCGAGATCGCCGCCAAATTCCACCCCAACGGCGGCCGGTTCCTGATCAAGGAGTACCCGAAAGACAAAGCACCGCGCCGCGTCGGGCTCTCCACCCACGTCCGGGACCTGCTCGCCGGCCACATCAGCGGCAAGACGCCTGACGATCTGCTCTTCGCCGCACCCGCCCGGGACCGGCGACACGAACCCGACCCGCTCCGCGACCCGGCCGGCCTAGGCAGCACCGAGCCGAACGCGGGCGGCAAGACGTACCGGCACGGCACCCTGACCGCCTACAACATGGGCCCGTGCCGCTGCCAACACTGCAAAGACGCGTACGCCAGCTACCGCGCCCAGCGGCGTGCGAGTGGCGCCGACAGATCCCGAGCCGCGGACCCCTCATCCCCCGGTGAGGCGGATCCACACATCTCGCGCTCCTGGTTCCGCCAACAAATCTGGGTGCCCGCCCTCACCCAAGCGGGCCTCGGCTTCCACGTGCGCGTGCACGACCTGCGCCACGCCCACGCCTCCTGGCTGCTCGCCGGCGGCGCCGACCTGCAAGCCGTCAAAGACCGAATGGGCCACGCCCGACTCACCACCACCGAGCAGTACCTACACTCCCTCCCCCACGCCGACGCCGCCGCCATCGCCGCCCTCGACCACATCCGCAAACGAACACCCTGACCGGCACGCCAACCCCAACCGAGATCAAATCGCAGACGAGAATCTGCGGCGTCAGGAAGGCCCACCAACCCCTTCGCAGACGAGGCGAGACCATGGTGAGCCGACGGCTGCGGGGCCGATACCGGCACATACAACCCGGCCGTCTTGAATCCAAGGCGTACGGCGCCCCGCCCGATTCGCGCGACCGCGCACATTTCGATCAGTTAGTCGTCCTCAGCCGCGGACCGGTCGCCTCGGCAGACACCCCCACAGAGGCTCACGAACCCTGCCAACGCCATCCACGCCGGAACAGCCGAACCGGACACGCATAGCACCGACGCACAGCAGACCGCCACCAGCACCGATCAGACCTTCAATCACGCCCGCCCACGCCCGCCCGCGGCCTTGAGCGGACAGCCTCAACGGACGCAACGCGGCGTGAGCGGACACGTATGTCACCGACACAAGTGGCCATCGAAGCGGATGCATGAGGATGTGGGTCCACCAACGCGCAGGCGCAGCATGTCACAGAACAATCCGCCGTTCGAGATCGACATCGCTCGAGCTATCGGCCAGTCAGGACCACCGCGATGATCATCGGCGGCCGAACCGCGAAGCCCTTGGCGGCTGTAACGGCACCACTGATCGCGAACGAGACGAATGCCGACTGCGCGAAGGCGCCGAAGCCGGCCGCCAGAGCCGCGCGACCAGGGACGGGGGCACAACCGACTGGTCAACCGGCTGTGCGAACGGTCTACCCACCGTCCCGGACGGGATCGGGGCGAACGCAGAGAGCAAGGCCGAGTGCGGCTACCGCGGCGAAACCGAACACACCGCGCCAGCTGATCACTACCACGATCGGCACGGCCAAGCCAGTTGTGAAGCCCAGTCCCGGGCGGGCGGCCACCTGCTTCAGGCCCAGCGCCGTGCCGTGTCGGGGAAACACTCAGACGATCACCGATGAACAGGTCAGCCGGTTAGGCGATCGCTATCGCCAACCCGGCGGCCATCGCGAATGGAAGTAGTAGCAACCAGTTGCGGGCCTCTGCCGTGTCGGCGAACGAGACCGCCGAGACGAGGAGCCCGAGCCGCATGCCCGCCGTCGCTCCTACCCGCTGGCAGACAACTCCGGCTGCCATCGAACAGAGCTCCCCCACGCCGAACGCGATGGAGATAGCGGCCCCAGTGCCACGTTGCCGAACCGGAGATCGTGACGCATGTGCGGCGCCATCGTCCCGATCAGGACAAATGGCACGGTCGCGAGGGCCTGCGCGCTCGCTGTCCGCGCGATCGCCCGCGCCTTCGCGCCGGGCACTACTGCGGTTCGGGTTCAGCCTGCGGACGCCAGGACGTAGCCACGGTCAGGCCCGCTCCGCCGAAGCCAAGACCGACGCAGGTCAAGATCGCACCGAATCCGCTCAGCGGTAGGTCGACGGCGTGGTCAATCGACAGATATCCGGCACCAACACCGGCGAGCGCCACGGCCACGATCGAGATCATCAGGACGTATTCGTAGCCCTCGCCGGGCCGGAAGATGAAAAAGCCGTTCCGGAGATGATTCGTCGTCAGGGCCACGACCATCGTCCCGAGCACTCCGCCACAGGCGAGGGGCGTCAGGGCTCCCGCCAGAAGCAAGGCGCCGCAGCCGAGTTCGCTCACGCTCGCCACCCACGCGTGGACCAATGGGGGTCGCATGCCGATCGATGCGAACCAGCGCGCGGTCCCGGCGATCTTGCCGCCGCCGAAAACGTGGTTCCACCCGTGTGCCAGCATCGTCAGCCCGAGCGTCGCGCGGAGCAGGACGGCCGCGACGTCAAGGGAGTGCATTGCGCCTCCTCACAGCAACCAGTCCGGCTGCGGTTACAACTATATTACAAATACCAGACTGTTGGCTGTTGACCCGATGCGCTGATCCACAAGGTGATCGCTTGGCTCCCGGAGCGCATCAAAACGCTAAGATCGCTTGCCGGTAAATGTCTAGTATTATAACCTCGGATCTATGGTAGCTGAAACCTTGAGAGTCGATTTTCTGGTCGTAGGTGGCGGAATGGCTGGACTCACGGCCGCGGCCCGTGCGAGCGCAGCCGGCTGCCAAGTGGCTTTGGTGGAGAAGGCGCAACACACCGGCGGCTCTGCGGCGATGTCCGGTGGCGTTCTGTGGCAGCCGGCGAGCCGGGACCTGCTCAGAGCCGTCGATCCTTCGGGCGAGGCCGAGCTGGTCGACGTCTTCTTCGACCGCTTCCCCGAGGCGCTGGCCTGGGTTCGAGCCACCGGAGTCGAGGTGGGCGATCGGACCGGCGTGCTCGGCTACGGGGTCGGGCAGATCATCGACATCATCGGCTACCTCCGCGCCTGCGAGCGACAGGTTCGCAGCTCCGGCGGCTGGGTGGTGACCGGGGCGTCGGTGGACCGGCTTGTCCTTGACGGCGACGCCGTCACTGGCGCGGTCGTGACCGATCGCGACGGTACGTACGTCGTCGAGGCGAAGTCGGTCCTGCTCGCGACCGGCGGGTTCCAGGGCGACCCCGGTCGACGACGCCAGTACCTCGGTTCGGCGGCCGAGACGATGCTGCTGCGCTCGAACCCGGTCAGCGCGGGTGACGGGCTGCGCCTCGGCCTCGCGGCGGGTGCGGCTACGTCCGAGCACATGAACGGCTTCTACGGGCACCTGATGATCTCGCCACTGTCGGCGCTCCACGAAGCAGACTTCGTCCGCCTGTCCCAGTGGTACTGCACGCACAGCATCGTAGTCAATCTCCAGGGCGAACGGATCACCGACGAGTCCCGCGGTTACGCCCTGTGTGCCCAAGCTGCGATCGCGCAGCCCGAACCGAGAGTCGCGGTGTTGTTCGACGAGCGAGTTCGCTCCACCCTTGCTGTCGGCTCTACCGGCGTGCAAGGCCTGGAGGTGGTCGATCGGCTCGCGGAGGCCCAGCGGGTCGGTGGTCGTATTGCCCAGGCCGACACATGGGAGGCGCTCGCCCAGATGATCGGTGAGTGGGGCTTCGATGGGAGTCGAAGTATGCAGACGGTCGAGACCTTCAACTTGGCCCTGGGATCGGACGAGGTGCTCTCGCCACCCCGGGACCGCTATCGAACGGCGCTCGACGAGGGGCCGTTCTTCGCCGTCGAGGCCCAGCCGGCGATCACCTTCTCGATGGGCGGCCTGCGGATCGACAAGGACGCGCGCGTACTTCGAGCCGATGGACAGGCCATCGATGGCCTCCTTGCCGCCGGTGCGGACAGCGGAGGAACCTTCGCCCACGGTTACGGCGGCGGCCTTGCCCTCGGCTCGGTGTTCGGGACGGTCGCGGCCGAGCACGCGGTTCGGCGGGCCGGACGAGTGTCGGCCTGAGACGGATCGTCGATCCTCGTTTTCCGCGCCCCGCCACGACCAGGAGAAGGTGAACAGTTTGTCGGCTGATACGCAGGAAACGTCTGATCCCACCGAACCGACGACACCGGCCGCATATCGGCGGCTGTTCGAACCGCTGACGGTCGGAAACTTCACCGTGCGCAACCGCATCGTGAACACGACCCACAGCACCGCACTGCCGGAACAACGCGAGCTGCGCTATCTGATCGAGCGGGCCCGTGGTGGAGTGGGCATGATCGGCCTGTTCGGCAGCGAGGGATCGGCGAACTACACCGTCGGCCACGGGCCGGCCCAGCGAACCCCGGACTGGGACCAGAAGCCGCTGCCTCCGCTCACCGACGCGGGCATCGCGTACTACGACGATCTCATCATCCCTCGGCTGGCAAAGCGGGCGAGCGCTCTCGCCGCGGAGGGCGCACGCACCTTTTCGCAGGTCTACCACCTGGGGGCCGCTCCGCACGCCCTGCGTACCGAACCGCCGGTGGGGCCGTCGGCCGTTCCCGATCCCTACGATGCGTTCGTACCGCACCCGCTGAGCGAGTCGGAGATCGGGGATCTGATCGCGGCGTTCGCACACAGCATCCGCCGGGTACGCGACGCGGGCGTCGACGCCGCGGAGATCCACGGAGCCCACGGCTACCTGATCACCCAGTTCCTGTCGCCGTACTTCAACCGCCGGACCGACCAGTGGGGCGGCGAGCGCCCCAATCGAGTTCGCCTTCTGATCGCCATCATCGAAGCGGCACGCGAGTACGTGGGCTCCTATCCGATCGGAGTACGGCTCGGTGTCGACGGAGACGGATCCGGCCGCGGTCTCTCCGTCGAGGAGCTGGCCGCCATCGCGGCGCTGATAGCTCCCCACGTCGCGTACATCAGCGTGTCGGGTGGCAACTACTCCGGGTTCGGCACTGGTTACGAGCTTGCCTACGTGAGCCCGTGGTACCGCGAGCCGGCCCACAACGTCGCTGCCGCGGCTGCAGTACGCAAGGCAGTCGATGTGCCCGTGATCGTCACCGGGCGCATCGCCGACCCTTCTGTCGCTGAAGGCATCCTGGCGGACGGCTCCGCCGATATGGTCGGCATGGTCCGCGCGCTCATCGCCGATCCGGACCTGCCGAACAAGGTTCGGGCGGGACAGCCCGAGCGCGTGCGGATGTGTCTCGGACTCTCCGAGTGTCATCACATCGGTTCGCACCGCACCCCGATGACGTGCGCGGTCAATGCGGCCGCGGCGCGCGAGGACGAACTGGAGCCGGTCGCGGCGGCCCGACCCAAGACCGTCGTCGTCATCGGCGCCGGACCGGCCGGCATGGAAGCCGCACGGGTCGCGGCCCTGCGCGGGCACACGGTCTACCTCGCCGATCGAGCCCGGTCCATCGGCGGGACGCCGCGGCTGCTGGCCAACGACGCCAACCGTCGCAACCTTCGTGATCAGGCCGCGTTCTTCGAGGGCGAGCTGGCTCGCCTCGGCGTTCAGCTGATGCTCGGAAACGACGTCTCGGCCGAGGAGATCGTCGAGTTCGAACCCGATGCCGTCGTCGTGGCAACCGGCGGCACCGCGCTGATCCCGGAGCTACCTGGCCTGAGCGCGGCCACCGCGATCACCGCGACGATGGCGCTCGACGGCAGTGTCACCCTCGCCGATCGTGTCGTCGTCGTCTGCGGGTTGGACCCCGATATCGCCGGAGCGACCCTCGCCGAGTTCGCCGCGGACCGCGGCTGTGAGGTCGAGCTGATCTCCGAACACCTGGACTTCGCGAAGAACGCCGAGGACGCCACCCGGCTGACGCTCTTCGACCGGCTCGTTCGCAAAGGAGTTCGCGTCTCGAACTGCCACCGTCTCCTCTCGATCGGATCAGGCCACGTTCAGCTTCAGCACTCACTCACCGGCGAGATCCGCGTTGTCCCCGATGCGCAGGCACTGCTCGCGTGCGGGCTCACGCCGAATGACGCGCTGGCGCGCGCGCTCGAAGGACGAGTACCTGAGCTATACGTCGTCGGAGACGCGCTCGCTCCGCGCCGCATCATGCACGCGACGCTCGAAGGAGCGCGGGTCGGGCGAGAGCTGTAGTACGAACGGCGCGCCGCCCGCAGCATCGAAAGATCGGAGTCGACACATGAGCGACGTGACGCGGCCGCGAGGACGTCCTCGCTTCGGCCTGGCCTACCACCTGCAGAATCCGTCCCGCTGGCGCCGGGCGCCCGAGGACCTGTACCACGAGTCGATCGAGCACGCCGCCTGGGCCGAGACGATCGGCTTCGACTCGATCTGGGTGAGCGAGCACCACTTCGAGCCGGACGGCTATGTGTCGTCTCCCTTGATCTTTCTTGCCGGAGTGGCGACGTGCACCTCCCGGATCCGGCTGGCCTCGAACGTCATCGTGGCCCCCCTGCACCATCCACTGCGACTCGCGGAGGACGCCGCCGCCCTGTCGATCCAGTCGAAAGGCCGCTTCGACCTCGGAGTCGCGGTGGGGTACCGCGACGAGGAGTTCCGCGCCTTCGGGCAACCGTTCCACCGGCGGGGCCAGCTGACCGAATCCCATATCGCCCGGCTGCGAGGTGCTTGGGCGGGCCAGCAGGTTTCGGTGGACGATGCCTTCCCGGACGGACCGGCCGTGACCGTCACACCGATCCCGACCAAGCCGCCGAGGATCCTGCTCGGGGGGAAGGCGCCCCGCGCGATCGAACGCGCGGCGCGGATCGCAGATGCCTATCTCCCGCCCGCGCGACCGGGACGCGCGCGGCAATTCTTCGACGAGTATCTGGACGCCATCGAGCGCGTCGGCCGGGACCGTACGGCTGCGCAGATGATGTGCACCGTGCCGGCGGTCATCAGCGCCGATCCCGAGCGCACGTTGGCCACCGTCGGCGAGCACCTGTTGTACTACGTGAACAACTACATCAAGCTCGGCGCCTTCGCCGAGCCCGCGCCGTTCACCCAGCCCTCCGACCTCATCACGGCCGGCTACCTCGAGCTCTGGGACCCGGATACCGCGGTCCGCGAACTCACCGCGCTGCTGGGTGGCTATCCCGCGATCAGTGACGTCCGCTGGTGGGCGCAGTTCCCCGGAGAGCCGTTCGAGCAGGCATACGAACGAGCCGAGTTCTTCGCCAACCACATCAGGCCGAGAGTGGACGCCGCGTTCGAGCATCTTCGGGTCGACCGGATCGAGGATGATCGGCGGGCCGGCGAGCCCGGCTGCGGGACGGCGCGCTCGAGCGGACGACAGCCGTGAGCCGGGACCCGCAGTTGCCGCCGCGCACCATCGTCGATGCCGTCGAGGCGTTGCGATCGGGCGCCACGACGAGCGTGGACCTCGTCCGGACCGCCATCGAAGCCAGCGAGAGCAACAACGCTCGGCTCGCTGCCTTGGTCGAGCTCTATCGAGAGTCCGCCCTGGAAGCGGCGATCGAGGCCGACCGGGTGCTGGATCGCGCTGGACGCGCGGCGCCGATCCTCACCGGCATCCCCCTCGGGATCAAGGACATAATCACCACGCGGGAAGGGCCGACCACGGCCGAGAGCGACGCCTCCGGCGCCACTTCGCTGGCCGGTGACGCGACCGCAGTCCGCCGGCTTCGCTCGGCCGGCGGCATCATCATGGGCAAGACGGCCACGATGGAGTTCGCGTTCGGTATGCCCGACGAGCCGCGCGGCCGAGTACTTGCACGCAACCCGTGGAACGTCGAGAAGTGGGCGGGTGGATCGAGTTCCGGCTCGGCCAGCGGTATTCAGGCCGGCATGTTCCTCGGTGCGCTCGGCACCGACACCGCCGGCAGCATTCGGCTGCCGGCCGCCTTCTGCGGCATCTCCGGGCTGAAACCCACGTTCGGTCGCGTCCCCACGTCCGGTTGCCTACCGCTCGCCTACTCGCTGGATCACATCGGCCCGATGGCTCGAAGCGCCGCGGACTGCGCGCTACTTCTACGCACGCTCGCCGGACCCGACGGGCACGACCCGCAGGGTACCGACCAGCCCGTCGAGGACTACCTCGCCGGACTTTCCGGCGACCTGACCGGCATCCGAGTCGGCGTGATCGAGGCGGGAGCCGCGAACGACGCGGAACCTCAGCACGCCGTCGCCTTCCGCGAGTCGCTTCGTCAGTTCCAGTCGCTCGGCGCGCGGCTGGTCGACGTTCAGCTTCCCTCCTTCGTCGAGGCGTCCACCGCCACGATGACCACGTTGATCGCCGAGGCCGCTGCGGAGCACGCCGAAGGGCTGACATCCCAGTACCTGGCGTACGGGCGATCGCTGCGGTCGCGGCTACTGACGTCTGCTTTCTTGTCCGCGACCGACTACATCCAGGCGCAAAGAGTTCGCCGCGTGGCGCAACTGCAGCTCGCGCGGGTCTACGACGACGTGGATCTCATCGTCCTACCCACATCGATCTTCGCGGCCTTCGACTGCGCGCAGCTGTCCGCGCGCGACGAGGTGGATCTCAAGAGTTCGACGGGCATCCCGACGGCGTACTGGAACGCGGTCGGAAATCCGGTGCTGTCGATTCCGATCGGTTTTGCCCGAAACGGCTTGCCGCTCGGCTTACAGATCGCCGGTCGGCCCTTCGACGAACGCCTCGTCCTGCGGGCCGGTGACGCGTTCCAGCGGATCACGCGCTGGCACCTCGAAACACCGACATCGCTACCCACCGGTTCGGTGCCCGAGCCGGCCGATCCGGGACCACGCGGTCACGCCGGCGAGCACCCCCGATCAGCTGACATGAGTCCGCCGACGGACCGGGGCTCGACGGCTTCGACCGTGGTACGTGGCTTGTTGGCGATGGCTGATCTCACGCCGCCCGAGCTCGAGTTCGCGAACGCCGTAGCTCGGTTCGGCCAGACGCGCGAGGACGTCCGAAGTGTTCGAGTTCTGGGGAGCGCGTCCGCAACCGTACCGGCTACCCGCTTCTCGGCGGTTCCGTGACGCCGCCGACGCCGTCCTGGGCCGGCGGACACGCTGCGAACCTTCGCTCATCACCGTGCCTACAGAATGGATCGGTCATGCCTGCATCGACCTCGAATCACCGAGACGACGGCCACCTCTACATCGCCTTCGCCGAAGGCGCGCCGGCGGATCGACACGTCAGCGCCGTGCCGCTGGTCGCCGGCCTGGAGGCCCTGTGCGGGTACCCCGTGATCGCGACGTCCGCGCCGACGCCTTGGCGGCACGCGATCGCGGCCGCCACCTGTCCGGCCTGCCAACGCGCCGCCATCGCGGTCGCGGGCGCGGGCGCTCTCACGCGCGAGTCGGTCGTCGGCTAGGTCGGCTGGCGGGCGAACCACGTCACTGCGCGGTCAGCCCGCCGTCGACGACCAGTTCGGCCGCGGTCATGTAGGACGATTCGTCCGACGCCAGGAACAGCACCGCGTAGGCGACTTCATCGGGCTCGCCGAAACGGCCCATCGGCAGCTGGGCCATCCGGCGATCGCGGTACTCCTCGGTGGTCCGCTCGAACATCTCCGTCCGGATGACGCCGGGGCACACCGCGTTGACCCGGATGCCTTCGGCTGCGTACTGAATGGCAGCCGCGCGGGTCAGCTGGCGGACGGCTCCCTTGCTGGCCTGGTAGGCGACGAAGCCCGCCTGCCCGACGATGCCGGAGATGCTGGCCAGGTTCACGATCGACCCTCCGCCGGCCGCTCGGAGCGAGGGCGCGCCGTGCCTGATTCCGAGGAAGACGCCCGTCTGATTGATCTCGATCACCGATCGCCAACCGGCCACCGTTTCGTCCTCGAACCCCCCTGGTCGAACGACGCCGGCGTTGTTCACGAGAATTTGGATCGGCCCGTACCGAGCCTCGGTCCGCTCGACCGCGTGCTCCCAGTCCTGCGCGCTCGTGACGTCGAGGTGTACGAAGTCGACCTCCAGGCCGTCCTGACGCAGCTCGCCCGCCAGCTTCTGTCCGACGTCATCGTTGAGGTCGCCGATCATCACGCGCGCACCGTGCCGCGCCAGCAGGCCGGCCTGGCTCGCGCCGAGGCCCTGAGCAGCGCCGGAGACGAGGGCGATCTTGTCGCTGACGCGCCCCACCGCGTTCACGCGGCCTCCCGGCGGGAGCGAAGCAGCCGCCCGGGCAACGCGTCGGTCGATCGGCCCGCGGCATACGTGAGTTCGCCCCGCACAAAGGTGTACGCGTAACCCTCAGTTCGTTGCGAGAGCCGTCGGCCACCTCCCGGCAGGTCGAAGGTCATCGCCGGCGGGTACAGTCGCAGTCCGTCCAGGTCGATCACGTTGATGTCGGCCTTGAAGCCAGGTGCCAGCACGCCTCGATCGATCAGTCCGACCGTGCGGGCCGTCTCCCGGCACTGACGACGGATCACGTCCTCCAACGCGATGCCGTTCGTTCGGTCCCGGGCCCAGTGCTGCAGGAGCGTCGTCGGGAAGCTCGCGTCGCAGATCGTCCCTACGTGTGCTCCCCCATCGGACAGACCGGGAACGGTGTAAGGGTCGGTGAGCAGTTCGCGTACGACGTCCAGCGAGCCGTAGGCATAGTTCGACGAGATGAGGTACAGCATCGTCGTGCCGTCCCCCGCCGCGATCAGGTCGTACGCGAGCTCCTGCGGCGCCCGGCCCACCTGCTCGGCGCGGGCGGCGATCGAGGTCCGTGGATCTGGTTCGTAGTTGGGCGGGTCCGAGAGCTCGTACATTTGCGCGTACCGGTGGATCAGTCGCCCGCCGACGAGGTTCTCGTCGACCAGCTCGTCCTGGGCGACCAGAGCGGCCGCCTTGACCGCAGGGTCACGCATGCGGAACGCCTGGTGATCGACGGGCAACGACGCGAGCTGTCGCAGTACCGGGTTCAACATGAACGGATGCAACGTGCACTGCAGTCCGAGCAACAGGCCGATGCCCCGCGCGGGGACCTGACCGCGCATCCGGTGCCCGGCTTCGTTGGCCCGGCGCAGCTGCCGCAACACCTCGCGGTAGGTCTCCGGGGTGTCGTGCCGCTGTCCCAGCGAGACCGAGAGCGGACGCCCAGAGGCCGCGGTCATCGCCGTCATCAACTCGAAGTCCGCCGCGACGTCCGGGAAGTCCGTGACCAGCTGCAGCACACCCTTACCTGTGCGCCCGATCGCCGCGGCGATGGCCACGAGTTCGTTGTCCGGGGCTTCGTAGGACGGGATCAGCTCTCCGGTGACGCTCTTGTGGTTCAGGGTGCGCGACGTGGTGAACCCGAACGCGCCGGCCTCGACCGCGTCGGCGGCCAGCTCGGCCATCGCGGCGATCTCGATATCGTCGGCCACCTCGCGCGCGCTGGCCCGCTCCCCCATTGCCCACACCCGGAGCGCCGCGTGCGGTACCTGCGCAGCCACGTCGATGTCGAACGTCCGCGCATCGAGCGCGTCCAGGTACTCCGCGAACGACGACCAGTTCCACGCGAGCCCTTCGTGCAACGCCGAGCCCGGGATGTCCTCCACACCCTCCATGAGCTCGATCAGTCGGTCGTGATCGTAGGTATGGGACGGCGCGAATCCGACACCGCAGTTTCCCATGACGACGGTCGTGACACCATGCCAGGACGACGGGGCCAGGCGTGAGTCCCAGGTGGCCTGTCCGTCGTAGTGCGTGTGGATGTCCACGAAGCCGGGAGCCACGACGGCGCCGCTTGCGTCCACTTCGCGCCGGCCGAGGCCGCCGACCCGACCCACCTCCCGGACGGTGCCGCCGGTGACCGCGACATCGGCACTGCGGGCGGCCGCGCCGGTTCCGTCGACGACGCAGCCACCTCTGATCACCAGGTCGAACTCGCTCACTTCGCCTCCATCGTTGGCTCTCAGCTGGGTCGGGTACCGGTCAGGGCTCGAACGTGAAGCCCGGGTAACCGGCGGCGACGATCCGCTCGCACTCCGCCTGGTAGGCATCGACGCCGCCGGCGTAGAGTGTGAAGCGTCTTGGCTTGCCCGGGATGTTCGCGCCCATGTACCAGGAGTTGGCCCGCGGGTAGAGCGTCTGCTGGGCCAGCGCGTCCACATGGTCGGTCCAGTCGGCCTCAGCCTCGGCCGTGGGCTGAACGGTGCCGTACCCGCGCGCCTTCATGCTTTCGAGGATGCCGACGATCAGCTCCACGTGATGCTCGATCGAGACCACGACGTTGCTCAGCACCGACGGGCTCCCGGGGCCGGTGACCAGGAAGAGGTTCGGGAATCCCGTCGTCATGAGGCCGAGGTACGTATGCGGGGCGTCGGCCCACGACTCGCTCAGCGCCCGTCCCTGCTCGCCGCAGATGTCGATGGCGAACAGCGGCCCGGTGATCGCGTCGAAGCCGGTCGCGAAGACCAGATCGTCGAGCCGGTACTCCCCGTCTTCGGTGCAGATTCCGTGCGCCGTGACGGACCGGATAGGAGACTCGCGGATATCGACCAGACTCACGTTGTCGCGGTTGAACGTCTCGAAGTAGTCGATGTCGACGCAGATGCGCTTGCTGCCGATCGGATACCCCTTCGGAGTCAGTCGCTCCGCCAGGTCCGGGTCACGAACGGTCTGCCTGATCTGCCCCCGCACGAACTCGGCGGCGGTCTCGTTGGCATCGAGATCGGTGTAGAGGTCCGCGAACGCGGCGAGGAAGTTCGCGCCGCCGCCCATCGCCCAACGGCGGGCGTACTCATCCGCCCGCTCAGCCGGCGAGGCCGTCAGCGCCGACTGGCTGCCGCGGTCGACATGGATCCCCGACCGCGAGCGCCGGTTGAGCTCCCGGCGGGCGGGGTAGTCGGCTCGGATCGCGGCCAGTTGGGCGCTGGTCAGCGGACGGTTGACGGCCGGGATGCTGTAGTTGGGCGTTCGTTGGAACACCGTCACGTGGCCCGCCCCGCGCGCGATGGCGGGAATGGCCTGAATGCCAGTCGATCCGGTGCCGATCACGCCAACCCGACGATCGGCGAACTCGACTCCGTCCGCGGGCCAGCGCGCCGTGTGCAGGATCCGGCCTTCGAACGCGTCGAGGCCGGGCAGGTCCGGCACGTACAGGGTCGACAGGTTGCCGATGGCGAAGATGCACAGCGCGGCCGAGACGTGCTGGCCGGAGTCGGTGGACACCGCCCAGCGCCGATCCTGCTCGTCGTAGTGCGCCGCCATCACCCTCGTGCCGAACCGGAAGTCCCGCCGCAGGTCGAATCGATCCGCGACATGGTTGAGGTATCGCAAAATCTCCGGCTGGGCCGGGTAGCGCTCGGTCCACACCCACTCCTGCTCCAACTCGGCGGAGAAGGAGTAGGAGTAGTCGACACTCTCGACATCGCAGCGAGCACCCGGATAGCGGTTCCAGAACCAGGTTCCACCAACGTCGTCGCCGGCTTCGAAGCCGGCCACCGACAGGCCCAGCTCGCGCATTCGATGCAGCGCGTACATACCGCCGAATCCGGCACCGACAACGACGACATCGACGTCCGTGACGTTCTTGCCCCCCGGCGTCGGGCTCGTCAGGTTCGCTTCCATGGTCAACCTCGCTGTTCACTGATCGTTCGCGCAGGGCCGACACACGAGCGCATCTCGTCGAGGATCGCGGTGAACGCGACGCGGGCAGACGGCTGGATGGCGTACCGGGACAGGAAGCCGTGCATCTGACCGTCGAACCGGCGGGCTAGGACCGGCACGCCTGCGAGCCGCAGGCGGTCGGCATAGGCTTCGCCCTCATCGCGCAGGACGTCGTGCTCGGCCGTGATCACGAGCGCCGCTGGAAGCCCGCGCAGATCGCGGACGCGCAGCGGCGAGACGGCTGGGCTCGTCCACACCGACCGGTCCGGCGCGTACAGCTCCCAGAACCAACGCATGGTGTCTCGCGTCAGCAGTAGCTGGTTCTCCGGATCCCGATAGGACGGCGTCTCCAGGTCGCCATCGGCGACCGGATAGATCAGCACCTGCAAGGCGACGGGCGGCCCGGCCGCGTCTCGGCTGCGGACAGCGGCGAGTGCGGCCAGGTTGCCGCCCGCGCTGTCACCGGCCACGATCAACGGCCCACCAGATGTCCATTCGGACTGCACCCGGCCCGCCCACCTCACCGCATCCCACGCGTCATCGACCGCGGCGGGAAAAGGGTGCTCGGGCGCGAGCCGATAGTCGACGATCGCGACCACGCAGTTCGTGCCGAGGGCGATCTCACGACCGAGCGCCTCGTAGTCGTCGACCGCTCCCACGACGAAGCCGCCTCCGTGGAAGTAGACGACGCACCCGTTCGGGTCCGTTGACGGGCAGAGCACCCGCACGCGCATCGCCGAGCCGTCCGCGCGGGGCACCAGCACGTCGCTCGCGCGGTGAACCGGTCGCTGTTGGGCCGCCGGCAGCCGCGACCGCGCCACCTGTTCGCGGGCCTGGGCGGGGGTCAGCTCGTGGAGCGGACGGACACCGAGATCGGCAAGCTGCTCGAGCACTCGACGGCTGTCGGCGTCGAGGCTCATCGTCCGCGTGACTTCGCGGCGCCAGCGTCCCGCCGCCCAGGCGCCGGTCGGTAACCGGAGGTCATTTAGAGGCTGCCCAGGGCACTCGGCTTGAAGCGGAAAAGACGCTCGGCGTTCCCGCGGGAGATCTGGTATGCGGTCTGGGCGTCCAGCCCGGCCAGGGCCTTGTCCGCGTATCGGATGCTGTTCGGCCAGGTGGAGTCCGAGTGCGGATAGTCGGTCTCCATCATGATCTTGTCGATCCCGATCTTTTCGATGATCTCCATGCCGTGCGGGTCATGGATGACGCAGCCGTACACGTTCTGGTGGTAGTAGTGGCTGGGCAGCTCGGGCAGTCGCTCACGGGTGTCCGGCTGGTGTTCCCACGTCCAGTCCGCGCGCTCGAGCACAAAGGGAACCCAGCCGATGCCGCCCTCGGAGATCGCCAGCTTGAGCCGGGGGTGCCGGACGAACACCCCGCTGAGCAGCCAGTCGAAGCAGCTGATCAGGCCGTTGAAGGGTACGAAACCGGCGCGGACCGACGGCGGCATGTCGTCCGCCGTGATCACGGTCGCCGACGAGGATCCGATGTGAATGCACAGCGGTAGGTCCGCGGCAGCCATAGCGGCAAAAACCGGATCCCAATGGCCGGCGCCGTCGTGGATGGACGGCAGCCCGAGCTTCCAAGGATTCTCGGTGAAGGTAATACCGCGTGCGCCCTTGGCCGCCGTACGCTCGATCTCCGCGACCGCGAGCTGCGGGTCCCACAACGGCACGATGCACAGCGGGATGAGTCGGCCGGGCGCGGAGCCGCACCACTCGTCGATCATCCAATCGTTGTAGGCCTGCACGCAAAGCAGCGCGAGGTCCTTGTCCTTCGCCTCGAGGAAGATCTGGCCGGCGAAGCGCGGGTACGACGGGAACGCCAAGGAACCGAGCACTCCATCGCGGTCCATCTCACGCACGCGCGCCAGCGGCTCGTAGTACGCCGCCGGCATCTCGGCAAAACTCCGCGGGGCGAAGTCGTACTCGTCCTGCTCTCGGCCGGCCACGGCGCCGAGCCCACTGGCAGATGTGGGGACCAGGGTGTCCTCGTAGGCCCACAGCTCGACCGGCCGCTTGGTGTCGACGGTGAAGTTGCGGCTGCGCAGCATCGCCGCCAGCTCGATGTCCTCCGGGCCGACGTCCCGCACGATCACCCGCGGACCGACCTCGAGATACCTCTTGGGCAGGCGGTCCTGCCACACCCCGGCCGGTTCGATGATGTGATCGTCGACCGAAACGATTGCCAGGCCCTCGCCCATCGCTCACCCCAACTGTGTTCGCCGTTGCGCTTCCGACTACAAGCTAGTAGTTAATGACTGAGTGTCAAGTGTCAGACTAATGTCTAATTACATGAACCGCTATAGGAGGTCATCCGTGTCTGCCGTCGCACCCGTCGAGACTCCGGAAACCGCGTACATCTGGGCCGGCTACCGCGCCGGGCAGCTTCGCCTACAGCTGTGCGACGGGTGCGGCCACCCACGATTCCTGCCCGCGTACCGCTGCTCCGCGTGTGGATCGCCCGACTACACGACGATCAGCTCGGCCGGTGCCGGACACGTCTATAGCTTCGCCGTCACCCGCCGACCGGAAGAGCTGCCCCTCATCCACGACTTCCCGGTGATCGTCCTCGTGGAGCTCGACGAGGGCGTGCGGTTGATCTCGAACCTGGTCGATGTCGCGCCGGCCGATGTGCAGATCGGCCTCAGGGTGCAGGCGTACTTCGACCCGGTAACGGCGGAAGCGACCGTGGTTCGGTTCCGTCCGGTGAGCGCCTCGTGACGGCCGAAATCACACCCGTCATCGCCGGGATCGGCGCGACGGAGTTCTCGACCAGTTCCGGCCGCAGCAACATGTCGCTCGCGGTGGAGGCAATCAGCCGGGCAATGGCGGACGCCGGTCTGGACAGTCGACAGATCGGCGGCCTGGTGACGTTCTCGGTCGATCCAAACGACCCGGTGTCGACGGCGACGGCTCTCGGGCTCTCCGAGCTCACCTACTTCTCCATCACGCCGTACGGCGGTGGCGGCGGCTGCGCGAGCGTCCAGGACGCAGCCATGGCCGTGCGCGCCGGCCTCGCCGACGTCGTAGTGGCCTACCGAGCGGCCAACCTGAGGTCGGGAACCCGGTATGGGCGCCCAGGGCCCCTGACGACATCCCCAGCGGAGAACCTCTATCTGCCCTATGGCCTGGTCACACCGGCTCAGCGAGCCACGCTGCTGACGACGCGTTATCTCTCCGACTTCGGCCTCACCAATCAGGACCTCGCTCCGGTTGCCGTGACGCAGCGGCAGTATGCGGCGACGAACCCCAAGGCGCGATTCTTCAAACGTCCGATCACCGTCGAAGATCACCAGAACTCGCCCTGGATCGTGGAGCCTGCCCTTCGACTGTTCGACTGCTGCCTGGAGACCGATGGCGGAGTGGCCGTGGTCGTCACCCGTGCCGACCTGGCGGCCACGCTGGACTGCACGCCGGTCGAGATCCTCGCCACGGCCCGCGCCATGATCGGCGGTACCGGCGGGATCCTGAAAAACTTCTATCGCCCGCGGATCTACGAACTCCCCGAGACGCGCGCCGTGGCCCGCCAGCTCTTCGACGCCTCTGGTCTTCGCCCATCCGATATCGACGTTGCCCAGTTCTACGACCACTTCTCGCCGTTCGTCCTGCTCCAGCTCGAGGCCTTCGGGTTCTGCGAAGACGGCACCAGTGCCACCTTCGTCGCCGACGGCCAGACCCGCATCGACGGGCGGCTGCCCGTCAACACCCACGGCGGGCACCTGTCCGAGGGGTATCTGCACGGCATGAACGCCATCACCGAGGCCGTTCGGCAACTCACCGGGAACGCGGCCAATCAGGTGGACTCCGCGCGACACGCACTCGTCTCCTCTGGTCCGGGCCTGGCCACCAGCGGTCTCATTCTCCGGGCGGCGGCCTGACCGCATCGCCACCGATCCGATCGAAGGAGCCCCATGGCCAACCAGCGCGCGCTCGTTCGCATGTCCGAGGCGGAGATCCAGCACTTCCTTTCTGGCCCGCACACGATGTGCCTCTCGACCGTGGACAAGGACGGCTTCATCCACTCGGCCGCTATGTGGTACGCCCTCCTGGACGGACAGGTTGCCGTGCTGGCCAAACGTCGATCACAGAAGGTCGTCAACGCCCTCAGGGGTGGGCGGCTCACCGGTCTCGTGGAGGACGGCACGACGTACACCGAACTGCGCGGTGTCTGCCTCATCGGCACGCCGCGCGCCGATGACCGGCCCGAGGTCAAGGTGCGCGTGGCCCTATCGCTTTTCGATCGCTACAGCCCCGACGGCGCCACGTTCGATGCGCAGGCATCGACCTACAACCGGATCGTGCTGTGGATCGAGCCGATCAAGGTCGCTTCGTGGGATCACGCCAAGCTGCGTCCGAAGTCAGAGGACACCCTCCCGCGCGAGTGAGGCGATCTCATCGGCGGACAGCCCGAGGATCTCTCGTAGCACGTGCTCGGTGTCCTGCCCGTAGTTCGGTCCACTGCGATCGAACGGTCCGCCGATGTACGGCGGCGTTTCGCTGAACGCGACCGGCACCTCTTTGACCGGCCACCGCCCGATCTCGGCCTGGTCCAGCTCGACCAGCCAGCCCAGGTGCGCCAACTGCGGATCGGTGTCGCAGCGATCCTCAGCGGTCTGGCAGACGCCCGCCGGCACACCAGCGGCCTGCAGCGCAGCCATCAATGCGAACGGCTCCCAGTCCCGCGTGGCGCCGGCCATCAACGCGTCGAGACGATCCTGGTGCTGTATCCGATCGGCCAGGCTGACGAAGTCGGCGTCGTTCGTCCACTCGACCCGGCCGAGAACGCGCGTGGCCGCGATCCAGTGCTCCTGCGTGAACGCCGCTATCGCGATCCACCGGTCAAGACCGTCCGTCGGGTAGACGCCGTGCGGAGCTGCCGGCCGGTAGGGCGATCGATTGCCGATGCGCTGCCAACTGCGGCCGTTCGCGCTGTGATCGAGCACCGCCGTGCCGGTCAGATAGAGGCCGGCTTCCACCTGGGACGAGTCGATCCAGCAACCGCGACCGGTCGCGTGCCGCCGGTACAGCGCCGCGAACACGGCCAGAGCCATCTGGTATGCGCCGAACCAGTCGAGGTACGAGTAGCCGATGCCCGCCGGACCGTAGGGCTCCGGCAGGCCGGACATGTCGCTGAGCCCCGACATCGCCTGGGCGGTCGGCCCAAACGCCCGCAAGCCGCGGTACGTTCCGTGCTGGCCCATGCCGCTCTGCTGTACGTAAACGAGATCGGGCTTCACCGACCGCAGCACGTCGTAGCCGAGACCCATCCGGTCCATGGTCCCGGGCGAGAATCCTTCGACGAGGACGTCGGCGGTACGAACCAGTTCGAGCAGCAGCTCCCGTGCTCGGGGAGCTTTGAGGTTTAGGCTCATCGCCAGCTTGCCGGCGTTGATGTCCATGAAGGCGCCGCTGCGATTGACACTCGTCGTAGGCGTCGGGGTCAGCGGCCCGGTCGCCCGGTCGCGCTCGGCCCGGCCGCCGTCCGGCGCGGTCCCCAGACCGCCTCGCATTCCGTCGAGCCGGCTCTCGTGCTCGACCTTGATGACTTCGGCACCGTGCGCGGCAAGGAATCGGCCGGCGCCGGCACTGGCCAGGAACCAGCTGAGGTCGACCACCCGGACACCGTCGAGCGCGAAGGGCTTGCCCCGTGGGCTCAGCCGGCCCGGCCCTGACGTAGGGGGCGGTATCGACCGGGGACGAGTCGCACGCGCGGCCACCTCGGCGAGCACGCTCTCGGTGTGCTCGCCGAGCATCGGGGCGCGCGGGCCCGTGCGCCACCCCGCGTCCGGGCAGAACCACCGCGAGGTGACGTGGGTGAAGGCCCGACCGAGCTCGGGGAACTCGACGTCGGTGAAGGTGTCGCGCGCTAGCCAATGGGCATCGCCGACGTTCTCCTCCGGACGGCGCACCGGCGCCCACGCCATGCCCGCCGCCTGGCCCTCCAACCACAGGTCCCGGTCATAGGTGAAGCTGCGCACGAAACGATCGACGACCGCGTCGACGTGGAACAGGTTCTCCGGGCGGTGCAGCACCGCCGGGTCGGCGTACCTCTCATCGGCGAGATCGTCCGCCAGCCCGTACGACGCCAGCACCTTGGCGATCGTCGACACCGTCGATCCGAAGCCACGCAGGTAGGTGCGGTAGGGCAGAATCCACCGGCCGTCCTTCGTGCGGGAGACGCCGGGCGTCATAACTCCGGCCGCACTGGCCGAACCGTCGGTCCGCCGGCCGAAGGAGTGGCGGCAGGTCAGCCGTCCGTGCGGAACCCGGTTGAAGATCCAATCCGGCACGTCGGTCTCGGTGTTACCGCTGACGACCTGGTGCACCGACGCGCTCAGTCGCTGTCCGCGACCGGACCGCTGACGGCTGAGGAGCGCGACGATCACCTGCATCGCGGCCAGCTCGCCCACCATGTGGTAGGCCTGCCACATCTGCGGAGCCACCGGCGGCGCGTCGTACGTGCCGTCCGGCTCCGGGTCGTACCCGCAGTTCATGATCACGCCGCCGAGCGCCAGGTGGATCAGGTCGCTCCCCTGGTAGTCCGCCCACGGACCGGTGTCGCCGAACGGGCTGATCCGGACCTGGACCAGACCCGGATTGCGCTCGGCCAGTACGTCCGGCCCCAGTCCCCGGTCGGTGAGGTAACCGCGCGGGCGTGAGTCGATCAGCACGTCGGCGTCGGCCACCAGCTCCAGGAATCGATCCCGATCCTCGGTTGCGTCCAGGTCGAGGACGACGCCACGCTTGCCGAAGTTGTAGTGCCAGAAGTGCAGACTCCGGTTCGGGTGCGGGATGTCGTCGAGGAACGGCCCGAACGCGCGCGTGCGTTCGCCTCCGAGCGGCTCGATCTTGATGACATCGCCACCGAGCCCACCGAGCAGTCGTCCGCAGAACTCGCCGAGTTCGTCTGCGACTTCGACGATCCGGACGTCCGAGAGAAAGCCTGCCTGCTGGTCCTGGTCGGTCGACAACAGCCTGCTCCTGGTCAACTAGCGACCGCGCTGATCCGCGGCCCATCTGCCATACATCAATTGTCAGGCTATTATATGGAACGCGAAGAGGCTAGGTGTCGGCCGAAAAATGACCTATCGAGCGCGCCGGGCCGAGGCCGGGCGACGGGTACTTGGCGCACCCTGCGCCACGCTGGCCAGATGCGCCAGATGTGACCGCGTGGCCCGCTCGGCCCGATCGGGGTCGCCCTCGGCGATCCCCTCCAGGATGTCTCGATGCTGCCGGACGGCTTCGCGCGCGCTCTCGGCAGAGTGCCGCACCAATCGAACCGGCTGGGTCAGGTCGTGCAGCGCGCCCAGGAGGGCGGCCAACACGTCGTTGTGCGTCGCCCGCGCGACCAGATAGTGGAACTTGGCGTCGAGCGGGGGGACCGCGGGATCCTCGAACGTCATAACCCGTTCGGAGTCGAGCACGTTGCGGATCGCGGTTACGTCGTCCTCGGTGCGGTTGGTCGCCGCCAACCGAGCGGCCGGGATCTCGAGGATCTCGCGAACCATGGAGATCTGATCGTGGTCGATGGTCCCAAGCGACAGCGTCGCCCGCATCGACGCGGCGATCATCTCCGCCAGTTCCGTCGGGCCGATCTGGCGCACGAAGCTACCGCCGGTCGCGCCCGGCTGCGTGAGGATCAGGCCCGAGGCGGCGATCGACCTGAGCGCCTCACGGATGGTCGCCCTCGACACCCCGAACAGCTCGGCAAGTTCGGCCTCGCTCGGCAGCTTGTCGCCCTGCTGCAACTGGCCGGTCGTGATCGCCTCCCGCAGCTGCTCCTCGACCTGCAGGCGTGGGCGCTTGACACTCTTGGGGTTGAATCCGGTTGGCGCAACCACGCAGTCACCTCGGCGCTAGAAATCGCATTTATCTTACATCAGACATCAAGACGCTCGACTCGGACTCTATAGCAAGTCCGAACGCAAATCAGCTAGCCGGCTGGTGGAATCGTAGGGACAACTCTGCCACGTAGCGCCAATTTCGTCCCGCCCGAGGCGCGCGCAGCCTGCCTCAACCCAACCGGTCTGACAGTTAGCCAGGGCCAGCTGATCCAACCCTGGCGGTCACCGGGCTCCGGCGACGCGCTTCGGCGCGCGCTTACGGGCCGCCTTCGGGCTCGCTGATGCTGGCGTGCGCGCCGACTCGAGCACATGCCGGCGCGAACACTTCTCCGCTTGATCCGGGTCGCCGGCGGCGATCGCCTCGAGGACCTCCCGCTGCGTAGGCGAGTTCGCGCCGCGCGCGCTGTCCGTGTCCGCCACCGGTTCGGTGAGCTGTCGCATGGCGCCGAGCAGGGCGGACAGCACGTCGTTGTGGGTAGATTTCGCGACCAGTGCGCCGAAGGCGGCCGCGCTCGGCTTGTCGTTCTCAGCATCGGCGTCGCTCGCATCGAGCGCACCTCGGATCTCAGTGACGTCCATCGCGCTGCGGTTTGTGGCCGCGAGCCGGGCGGCCGGAACCTCGAGCAGCTCACGCACGACCCGGATGTCATCTCGGCTGACCGTGCCGAGCGCGAGCGTGGCACGAATCGGGACGGCGATCATCTCGGCCAGTTCGGCGGCGCCGAGCGTGCGGATGAAGCTGCCGCCGCTCGCCCCGGGCTGGGTGTGGATGAGCCCCGATGCACCCAAGGAGCGCAGTGCTTCACGCACGGTGACTCTGGACACGCCGAACAGCTCAGCGAGCGCCGCCTCGCTGGGCAGCTTCTCCCCTTGCTTGAGCTGCCCGCTCGCGATGGCCTCGCGAAGCTGGTCCTCGACCTGCAGCCGAGGCCGCTTGACGCTCGTCGGAGAGAACTTGGTCGCCATTCGCGCAGCCTCCATTTGTCGGTCGGCTGCATATTCTAGCGTCAGACAGTGAACTGCTCTGCACCCTGCGGGGCGCCGCGCTCAAGCGGCAAGTACAACACCCAGGATGGCGCGGACCCGACCGAGCAGATCGAGATCCCGGGCACCGAGGCCTCGCCCGCGTCCGAGCCACAAGCGACCGACCTGATCACCGTCCTCTTGGAGCGGCCAGGTGTGGCACGCCTCGCCCGGCAACACGACGGTCTCGTTCGGCGTGGCGCGTACCGACGAGCACCGCGGCGAACCGCCGTACTCCTGCGCGCGCGAATCCTGGATCAGGACAGTGCGGTCGATCGTGCGGGCCAGCTCCTTCGTCAACGCTTCGATGCCGGCCGATCGGTCGGGCCCGTCGAGCGACTCGGCCACCGCCGCGGCGGCGGCCGCGACCAGGGTCGTGAATCTGTCGTCCGCGGATCCCGTGACCTGGACCCGGATCTCCACCCGCTGGTCGCCAGCGGCGTGCTTCCAGGTGCGAACGGATCCGGCGACGCGCGCCCCGGCCGACCACGAACCGCGCTGGCAAACACCGGCCGGCGTCGTCACGGCCAGCTCGACGGTCCGCGCTGCCAGCCCGTCGCCCACTGCTCGGGCCAGTCGGTCCAGGGGCGCCGCAGACTGCGATCCGACGATCCGCAGCTCCGGCGAGGCCGGCGTGGGGGCGTCGTAGTCGGCCTCGGCGCGCAGCATCCTGTGGTTCATCAGCCATCCTTCCGCTGGTCTGGCCGAGGTGCCTGCCGGCCCTCGTTGGCCCTCGACAGCAGTGAACTCCGGCGCTCCTACGCTGTCCAATGCAAGTTGGACCGCGACACATGCGTTCGGCGCATGGCGGTTCTCGCACCGCAGGTGATCGCCGAAGCCCGACCGCGCCAAATGCACTCGGCCTCCCCGCGACTCAATCTCCCGGGAACTTGCCGACGGCAGCTCGTTTGAGCAACGCGATGAGACGGTCGGCGACCACCCGCGCGAGCGGGCTCAGGGGCGAACTCTCGACCGTCACGAGGCAGGCCTCCAGGTTGGCCCGGTCGCTCGGTAGCTGAACCGGGAGCGCGACGAGGTCCGCGGCCCACCGGGATCCGGACAGCAGCACCGGGGCGAGGACGAGCGCGTCCGAGCGCCCGCCGATCTCCGCGAGCAGGCGGTAGTTGTCCGCCTCGAGACTGGGGATCTGCAGGCCGAGCGAGGCCAGCACGGTGTCGTCCAGGATCCGTCGGATGGGACTCGACCCGATGACCGGGTAGCGGCCGAGTTGACGCGCGGAGAAGTCCGAGCCCCGGAGCAAGGGATGGTCCTTGCGCACGAGCAGACCGTAAGTCGGAGCCATGCTGACGCTCTCGATGCGCAGCCGGCTCGAGACGGCGAACTCACTAGCTCCCGGCCAGGTTCCGCCTACGTAGAAGGCGATCTCACCGTCGAGCAGCAGTCGACGCAAGGCCGCGTCGTTGTCCACCCGGACGACGGCGCGCATTCGTTGCGCGAACACGAGGTCGGCCAACTCGGGGAGATAGAGGTTGGCAGCGAGTGGCCCGAGTCCGAACGAGACGGAACCGGCGCCCCCGGAGCTCACCACGCGCAGCTCTGACTCCAGTTCCTCCGATCGCCGCACGAAGTCCTCGGTTAGGGCGATGAACTGCAGCCCGGCCCGCGTGAGAATGGCCCCCGAACGGCTCCGGTCGAAGATCTTGATGCCGAACTGCCGCTCGGTGGCCTGCACGCTTCGCGTCAGAGCCGGCTGCGACATGTTGATGACCTGGGCAGCGCGCACGAAGCTCCCTTCGCGCGCGACCAGAAGCACGTGGCGGAGCCGGGGCAGGTCGATCACGCGTGCCATCCCGTCGATCGAAGCGTGCCGCCACGCTACAGGGAACTACGCCCAGTGCCTCGATAGCGGCGCACGTGATCAGTGAATGACGGCCGACGGCGCACTCTCGATCACCAGGGCGTCAAGTGCGCTGATACCGCCATCGGTATCGATCCGGACCGGGTTCACGTCGAACCCGGCGATCGTGGCCGTCGCCGCGAAGGCAGCCGATATCCGGGCAACGGTCTCGACCAGCGCGGCGAAGACCGACGGCCGATCCTCGGCCAGCAGCCCTCCGGGCAGCGTGCGGCGAAGTGCCCGACTGACCGCCCCTTCGCTGAGTGGCGCCGGCAGAAGCGTGGTGTCCCCCATTGATTCGGCGAACCAGCCGCCCGTACCGATGCCGACGACCGGACCGAAGCGCGGTTCGGCTACCCCTCCCACCAGCAGGTCCAACCCGTCAACGGCCGCGCGCTCACAGACGACGCCGTCGAAGTCGGGCAAGGTGGCACCCCTATCGGCGAGATGCTCCCAGGCCCGCACCGCGCCGTCCGCCTCCGTGATACCCAGCTTCACCAGACCGGCCTTGAACTTGTGCGGAGTCGCAGCCGACGATGCCTTGAGCACCACCCGGGGTCCTAGCTGCGCGAACGCCTCCCGGACGTCGCCCTCGTCGTGCACCACGACGGCCTCGACCAGTGGGACCCCAATCTGCTGCAGAACCCGCCGTGAATCGATGTAGCCGAGAACCGCGCCCGGTTCGCGGGGCGACAAGGTCCATCGTCGGGCCGCCGCCAGCCGGTCCGCGGCGTGCCCACCCGCGAGCTCCCAGCGATCGAAGACCGCGTGCAGAGCGCTTACCGCCTGAGGCAGGCCGTCGAGCGTCAGCACGCCGGCGTCCTCGAGCAGCCGGCGCGCCGTCTCGCTCTCGTTTCCGGCCAGGTAGGTCGACACGAGAACTCTCCCGGCCAACCCCTCCCTGCCGCCCAGCCCGGCCAGCAAGGGCGGGATGACCTGGTGCGCCGCGACGTCCTGCAGCGTGGGCAGCGCGACAAGGATGCCGTCGTACCGTCCCTTACGGTCGAAGACCTGGACGACCTCACGGAACAGTTCGGGTTTGGTGAGCATCTCGCCGGTCGGATCGAGCGGGTTCCCCGCCCGGCCGAGGGACAACATGCTCGAGATGCGCGCCTCGTCCTCAGGGTCGAGCGCCGGGAGCTCGAAGCCGGCGTGCTCGGCCGCGTCGGCCGCGGCGACCCCGATGCCGCCGGAGATGCTGATCACGCCCAGCGAACGGCGTCCGGAGAGCGGTGCCCGCATGTCCCATCGCGCCAAGGCCGCCGCTGCCTGCCAGAGTGCGTCGACGTCGTCCACGACCGTCACCCCGAGCTCGCGGGCGACGGCGAGCTCGACGTCGTGCGAGCCGGCCACCGCGCCGGTGTGCGTCGCCGCTGCCTGCCGCGCCACGTCTCCGACGCCCATCGCCAGCAGGAGCAACGACTTACCGTGTTCGAGAGCCATCGCGCTACTGGCGATCAGCCGATCGGGATCGATGCCGCTCTCGATCGCGAGCATCACCGTCGTCAGGCCGGGGTCGGCCAACGCGAAGTCAACGAAGTCCCAGACGGACAGGTCGATGGCATCGCCGGTGGCCACGCTGTAACCGATCCCGAGACCGGCCGCCTGAGCCCGGTTGAACACGACGTTGCCGAGCCCGCCGCTCTGCGTCACCAACGCCACCGGACCCGTCCGGAACTCGCGGAGCTGGTTACGAGCCGCCCGAGGGCAGTACGCCGCCGCGACGTTGATCAGCCCCGCGGTGTTCGGGCCCAGGATCCGCAGGCCGCTCGCGGCGATGGCATCCTCGAGGTCCTGTTGCAGTCCGAGAGCGCCGAAGCCGGCTGTCACCACGGTGGCGCTCGAGGCCCGACCCTTGGCGGCGCGAAGCACGTCGGGCACCACGGCCGCCGGCGTGACGACCACGAGGGTGTCGACGGGCTCGCCGAGCGCATCGAGGGTCGGGACACACGGCACCCCGCACAGTGTCTCGTGCCGGGGATTGACCGCGACGATGCGCCCGCGGTAGCCGTGGTCGACGAGATTGACCAGCGACGCGCCGCTCATCGACTCCAGTCGGCTCGATGCGCCGACGACGGCCACGGACGCCGGCGCAAGCAGCGAGCGCACGGCCTCCGTCGTAGCCGGGTCGATCATCGGGCCGCTCCGTCGAGAGAACGGGCGACACCAAGGATGCGCCGCGCGTCGTCGGCGGACGCGACCTGACCGCCCTGCGACCGCACGAGCTCGACCGCTGCGCGCACGACCGATGCATTCGACGCCTCCGGGGCGAAACCTTCGATCGGCGGCGAGCCGAGGCCGACTCGTAGGTGGCCGCCGGTACGGACGGCGTGCTGCTGCAGGCGACGCTCGGTGTCTGCGGCGACTCCGATCGGACAGCAGAACCATTCGTAGGGCATGTCGGCCGGAATCATCGCCCGAAGCCGATCGAGACTCTCCGCAATCGGATCGAGCCCGAAGTGGAAGCGTTCGGTCAGGAACAGGTTCAGCACGACTGGACCATCGACCAGCCCGTTGCGCCACCAGGTGACGATCTTTCGCAGGGTGCCCGGCTCGAAGACTCCGAACAGCGGTTTGAGTTCGAGACGGCGGGCTTCGGCGCAGAACCAGAGCCATTGCGCGAGCGGCGACTCCGGCTCGCCCGCCGATTCGGAGGACTCGAGCTTGGCCATCCAACTCGGCTTGATAGCTCCGGTCCCGGGATCGACATCCATCATGTCGAACAGATGGGGGTCGATCGAAATCAGGTTCATCCCCACCACCCGCTGCACATCAGGAAGGAAACGCCAGCGAGACCGCCCGTTCACGCCGTGCCCTTGCGGTGGGTACCAGTTCAGCGAGTTCAGGTCGGTCAGACCCTGCAGCGCGCTCACGTAGTACGCCGTGTCGTCGGGTGCCTGTCCCCCACTAGGCGTGCGCCCGTGGAAGTGGATCACCGAGGCGCCCGCGCCCAGTGCTCCGGCCATCTCCTGCCGCACCTGGTGCGGCAGGATCGGGACGCCGGGTACGGCGTCGGTACGGACATCCTCGTTGAGGACCGCTTGGATGATTGTCTGGCTCATGACCGCTTTCTGGTGACGACCCGGTGCCGGCGGACGAGCCGTGGGCGGGTGGACGGGGCACGTTTGCCGGTACGAACGATCAGTAGGGGAGCTCGAGCTTGAGCATCCGGATGGCGTTGCCCCGGAGAACCTTCCATCGGTTGAGATCCGATAGGTCCTTCGTCAGGCGCTCGGCGACCTCTCGGCACTCGGGCCAGGTGCTGTCGGCGTGCGGGTAGTCGGTCTCGAACACGACATTGTCGGCGCCGATCTCGTCCAGGCACCGCAGCCCGTGGGCGTCCTCGAACACGCAGGCATACATGCGCTCACGGAACATCTCACTGGGCGGCAAGGTGAGAGCGGACGAGGCGTTGTTCCACGCGCGGTTGTAGTCGAACACGACATCGGCCCGTTCCAGCACGTACGGCAGCCACCCGGCCTGGGCCTCGGCGAAGGAGAGATCGATGTTCGGGTAGGTGGCGAGTCGGCCGGAGAAGATCCAGTCCAGGATCGAGCCCGCAGCGTTCACGAAGGTCAGCGTGTTCCCGACGGCCGCCGGCGCGTCGTCCGACGTGGTCGGCATGCTGGAGCTGGATCCGATGTGCACCTGCAGCACGCTCTGCGTCTCGTCGCAGGCCCGGAAGAACGGATCCCAGTGGTCGGTGTAGATGGAGGGCAGGCCGAGCTTGGTCGGGTTCTCCGAGAAGCAGATCTGATTGACGCCACGAGCCCTGACGCGGTGGACCTCGGCGGCCGCCAGCTCCGGATCCCACATCGGTACGATCGCCAGTGGGACGAGCCGACCGCTCGAACCCGCTGTCCACTCGTCGATGATCCAGTCGTTGTAGGCCTCGACCGACAGCTTGGCGAGGTCCTTGTCCTTCGCGTGCAGGAAGCGCTGTCCGCAGAAGCGGACGAACATGTTCGGAAAACACAGCGATGCCTCGATCCCGGCCGAGTCCATGTCCTTCATCCGCGCGACGGGGTCGTAGCAACCCGGCCGCATTCCGTCGAAGGTGATCGGGTAGGCGATCATCTCGTCCCGGCTGAATCCCGCCGCCGAGCCCAGGCGGATGTTCGGGACGATCGTGCCCTCGTACACCCAGGAGTCGATCTCGGGCGCCGACGGGTCGTCAGTGAACGCCTTCGAATAGTCGTACGAGCCGCCGTTGGTCGCGGCAGCCAGTTCGTCCGGGTAGGCGCGGCCGCGAATGACACGCGGCCCCTCTTCGTGATACTTCGCGGGCAGGCGGTCGGTCCAGAGATTCGGCGGTTCCACGACATGATCATCGACAGAGATGATCTTGGGGAACTCGGAGAGAATCTCAACCGGCGGGTTCGTCTGCTTCATCGAAGTACCAATCTGGTGGCAACGGGGCGCGCGCACACTCGACGCGCGATTAGCCGAATCCTAAGACCATCCTTCTAAATACTCAACTGTATGACATCTAGCCTGCGCACCCGCCGCCACGCGGGGACGGGCCACAGGAGTGACCATGTTCGGTCCAGGCCCTTCCGATGGCGCCGGGGCTGGTCTTGCATCGAACCAATCGTCTAACATTTGCCCGTGACGACCAATCAACTCGCAGTCGACTTCCTCGTAATCGGCGCAGGCATGGCCGGACTGACCGCGGCCGCACGAGCGGCCGCCGCCGGATGCTCCGTCGCGCTGGTGGAGCGGGGGCCGGCTACCGGCGGATCCGCGGCGATGTCCGGCGGCGTGCTGTGGCAACCGGCATCCCGCGAGGCTCTGGCCGCCATCGATCCGCTGGGCGATCCAGCGCTCATCGACGTGTTCTTCGCCCGCTTCCCCGAGGTGCTGACGTGGGTGCGCGGTCTTGGGATCGAGGTCGACGAACCCACCCCCGTGCTCATCTACGGCCTCGGCCGACTCATCGACGTCATCGGTTACCTGCGAGCCTGCGAGCGCCAGGTGACCAAGGCAGGTGGCTGGGTCGTCACCGACGCGACGGTGGACCACCTGATCGTCGACGACGGCGCCGTCATCGGAGCGGCGGTCGTGGACCGCGATGGCAGTTACGACGTGCACGCGACAACGACCCTGCTGGCCACCGGTGGATTCCAGGGCGACGCCGAGACCCGAGCACGCTACCTCGGTGCGAACGCCCGCCGGATGCTGGTGCGCTCCAATCCCGTCAGCGACGGCGCCGGACTGCGCCTCGGCCTGGAGGCCGGAGCGGCGACCTCGCGTCACATGGACGGCTTCTACGGACATCTGATGGTCTCGCCGCTCGAGGTGCTGCGCGAGGCGGACTTCGTGCGGCTCTCGCAGTGGTACTGCATGCAGAGCGTCGTCGTGGGCAAGCTGGGCCACCGGATCACCGACGAGTCGAACGGCTACCCGGTCTGTGCCCAGGCCGCGCTCCAAGAGCCTCAGCCCCGGGTTGCGGTCCTGTTCGACGAGCACATTCACACGACGCTCGCGCAGGCCGCGTCAGGAGCACGGGGGCTGGAGGTGATCGATCGGATCGCCGAGGCCGAGCGAGTGGGCGGACGGGTCGCCGTCGCCGACTCCTGGGCCGACCTGTGCGACTCCGTGTCCGGCTGGGGGTTCGACGCGAAGCAGTGCCTGCGCACGATCGATGCGTACAACGAGGCGATGACGACCGAGGACGGTCGCACCGACCCGCCGCGGACAAACTATCGCCGGCCGCTCACCCAGGCTCCGTTCTACGCGGTCGAGGCGCAGCCGGCGATTACCTTCACTATGGGCGGTCTGCGGATCGATGACAGCACGCGCGTCCTGGACACGCGTGGGGTGCCGATCTCGGGTCTGTACGCGGCAGGCGCCGACAGCGGCGGCACGTTCGCGCATGGCTACGGCGGCGGCCTGGCCCTCGGCTCGGTCACCGGTCTCGTTGCCGCCGAACAGGCCGCGGCCCGCGCCGCATCGCCCGCGGTCCTGCGCTAACTTCAGCCCGCCAGTCAAGTTCGATCTTGGGCGTGCTGGCGCGCACCGGTTGTCAAGACCGGTGCTGAGTGGATGCGCTGGTGTCGTGGCGGGTGGGGGCCGCTGTAGTCGGCTGGCTGATCAGTCGCCCTCGCGGGGCAGGCTTTCGTGTTCGCCGTGAGCGGGCCCGAGCGGGCGGGCGGCAAAGCTAGGTTGCGCCGTCGAGCGGCATAGCGCAGCAAGTCACCGTCCGCTCGGGTGCCTGCCTTGACGGTAGCGCTCTTCGTCGAAGGGCTGCTGGGTGCGCAGCATCCGGTAGGTCAGTCGGCAGGCGTGTCGGGCCAGCGCGACGCGGGCCTGGATGGGAGCCATGCCGCGGGCGCGCAGCTCGGCGTCGCGTTCTGCGAACGGTCCGCAGTACTGGGACAGGCCCCAGGCGATGCCCATGAGTGCGTCGCGGTGTTCGGCCAGTCCGGTGCGCGAGATCCGGCCGGTGCGGTTGATCGTCGCCGACTGATAGCGCGCCGGCGCGAGCCCGGTGGCCGGGTAGAGATGCTCGGCGGTCGGGAAGCCTTCGATCGGCAGGGAGAACGCGGCGAAGCCGACGGCGCGGATCACGCCGACGTCGGGCAGGGTGGTCTGTACCTGCCTGGCGGTGGCGGCCAGCAGCGCCTCGATCTCGGTCTCGACGGCGACGATGTCGGCGCGGATGGCCTGCCAGCGGGCGATGCTTCGGCCCAGCCGTTCGGCCCGCACCGCCGCATCCGGCGGCCGTGGCAGGCACTGCTTCCACCGTTCGGCCCAGTAGCGGGCGTTGCTGGCGAGCAGCCGCCCGGGCGCGCGGGCCTGCAGCGAGCGGGCCGAGGGTGCGCGGCCGGCATAGGCGACCGCGCAGGCCAGCACTGCCTGCCCGGAGCTGTCCTCCAACTCGAGGACCCGTCCGTGGCCCTCTGGTGCGGACAGGCCAGGGCACAGGCGTTGAGCTGGTCGTGCATCCGCTGCTGCGCAATCTTGCGGTCGGCGACCACGCCGCGGCGATAGCGCACCGCTGCCCGCATCGCCTCGACCGGGTCCTCGACCACCGGGCAGCCCTGACCCTGACGGGCCAGATAGGTCAGCGCGGCGCAGTCGCGATCGTCGGACTTGAACCGTTGGGAGCCGAGCTGCGCCCGCGCGGTCGCGGTCTCCGACGGCGCGAACACCCGCACCGCGGACGGGACCGCTGCTCCAACGCGCGCACCCACGGACCATGCAGCGCGCCGGTCGCCTCGATCGCGACCACAGCGCCAGCCGGCCCGGACAAGCGGCGGATCGCCGCGGCGACCTCGTCCAACCCCGCACGCAGCGCCGGCACAGACACCGGCTCGGTAAGCAACGCGGCATCGCCAGTGCTGAACCACACCCGATGCGCCACCTTGCCCGGATCGAACGCCACGACCAACGCCGACCCCGGCAACGCCTGCGCAAGCAACTCCGACACCCTGACCTCCTTCACCCGACAACGTCCTCACGAACGCTGTCAGGGACTCAGGTCAGGAGCTATCAGCGCTCCCGGTCGAGCGGAGTCCGTCGCCGATGCTGTGCACCGGTCGGCCTCGAGCCCTCGACCGCTAGAGCGAGGTGCCCAGCCAGGGGTGCTCGGCGATGTCGAAGACCAGGCCCGACGGTCCCACGAACTTGACCTCGAATCCGCCATCGTCGCCACCTTCGAAGTCGAGGCGGCGGCCGCCATGGGACTGGATGTCATCGGCGGCCTGCTCACCGTCGGAGACGAGAACGCCGATGTGGTGCAAGCCCGTGTAGGCCGGACCCTTGCCGATCTGGTCGCTGCTGAAGTCGACGAAGGCGATGTTCACGGTCCCGTCGGTCACCACCACGAAGCGTCCCAGCGGGTGATCAGCCGGGCCGGCCAACCGCTGCCAACCGAACGTGTCCTCGTAGAACTTGGCGTCCTCGGCCGGCGTCCGAGTCGCAATCGCGATGTGTCGAAGCTTGGCCATCAGTCGCTTTCTCCGAAGTAGAGGGTGCGGTACACCCGGCTCGTCACATTTCTGGAAACGCGAACGTCGATCAGCATCGGGCCGTCGGCGGGGTTCCATCGCCCGATGGCCTCGCGGACTCCACCGGAGGACTCGACCCGAACGGCCGTCCAGCCGAAGGCCTTGGCTATCGCCACCAGATCCGGGCCCGGCTGCACCGCAAGATCGGTCTCGAGGCCGTGCGCGCGCATCTTGTGGAACTCGGCTCCGATCGCCTCGTCGTTGATGACGACCACGCACATCCGCAGTCCGGCCGCGCGGGCCGGCTCCAGCTCCTGGATGTGCATGCGGATGCTGGCGTCGCCCTCGATCAGGATGACCGGACGCTCCTTCAGCGCGGCGGCGAAACCGATCCCGACCGGCAGTCCGTTGCCGATGCTGCCGAAACCGTAGGTCGCGGTGAACGGCCACCGGAAACGTTGCAGATGAGCGATCGCGATCGTCCAGAAGTGACCGGTTCCGACCACGAGAGCCGCTTCGGGAAGGACGTCGTCGATCTCAACCATCACCGCCCGCGGGTCACAACGGTTCGGCTCCAGTGCGATCGGCTTGTCGTCGATCGGTGCGCTGACCAGTCGCTGCTCGACGTCGGCGGCCCAGTCACAGCGGACTTCGGCGTCGGCCAAGGCCTCGAGCAGGCTGCCCGTCACCACCCCGACGTCTCCCTGGACGTAGGCGTCCGCGTACTCACCGGTACCCATCGGGTAGGGGTCGCGGCGGTCGACGTGTACGAACTTAGCCTCGGGAAACATGTAGCCGCGCTCGAGCGTGAACGAGTCGAAGCTCGTCCCGAGTCCGATCACGCAGTCGGCCTGCGCGAACATCTCGACCGCCGTGTGATGGGCGTACAGCCCCGCGATCGCCGCGTTGCGCTTCTCGCCGGCGAACCAGTTCTTCGCCAGCAGGGTCGTGGCGAGCAGTGCGCCCGTTCGCTCGGCCAGCCGAAGCACCAGGTCACGGACATCGCTGTCGACCGCGCCCTTGCCGGCCAGGATCACCGGCCTCGACGAGCCGGCGATCAGGCGGGCCGCCTCAGCCAGCCGATCCGGGTCAGGCGCGATGCGCTGAGCCGATCGGGCCGGCCGATCGACCGTCTGCTCGCCCGCCGACTCGTCGTCCCATTCGTCGTCGGAGGTCAGGCTCGGCGGCACGCCCAGCACGATCGGGCGACGTTCGTCGCGCGCCCGCCGGAACGCTCGCCGCGTGATCTCGACCGCGGTCTCGGCCTCGGTGACGCTCTCGTAGCCGCTCTCGCAACTCAGCACCCACTGTCGCTGGTCGAACGACTGCACGTCTCCGCCGACGCCCAGGTCCCCGACGTACACGACCACCGGCACGTGGAGGCGGGCCGCCGCGACCAGAGCCGTACCGAGCTGCGTGACGCCCGGACCCTGCGTCGCGGTGGCGACACCGACGCCGCCGACGGCCTTGGCCCAGCCGTCGGCCATCGTCACGCCCGGTCCTTCGTGCCGCACGTGGTGGAACCGAACGTGCGGGTGGGCAGCGAGGGCCACGCAGAAGTCCACGTTCCCGTCGCCGACCATGCCGAACACCTCATGGGCGCCCTCGTCGACGAATACCGCAGCGATGTCCTCGAAGACAGTCATCGGACCGATCCATCCAGTTGACGCGCGGCGCCGGGCCGGCGTGAGAAGAGGCGTCTGAGCGCCTGCACGATGCGCTGGAACCGGTTCGTTCGCGAACCCGCTTCGGCGGCGGGGCGTCGGCTGCGATCGGGTTCGGCGCCGAATACGTGAGCGACGTTCTCGACGAAGTCGCGGGTCATCCGTTTCACGAGGTGCTGCCCGCCGGTGCGGGCGAACGGGGCGAGTGGGCCCAGAACCTCGACGCTTCCCTCGACCGAGAGCACACAGCGACTCGCGTCGCCCTCGGTAACGATCCGATAGGTGACCGTCGAGCGTGCCTTCGTGCCGCGCCGATCCGCGCCCTTGGCCACCAGCCGGCCCTCGCGGAGTTCGTCCGAGATCTCCAGGCTCAGTTCACCGACGAAGTCGATCGCGGTTGGTCCCAGCTCGACCCGCATCTTGCCGGTGTAGGCGCCGGACTCGAGGTGGTCCCAGAGTTCGGCGCCGCTGATGCAGTCGGCGACCGCGCCGATGTCCTGGAGGAAGGCCCAGATGCGCTCCGGCGGTTCCGCCAGCTCGATCCGCTCGGCCACTCTGATCTGCGAACGCGCCGCCACGTGTCATCGCCCTTCTCGCCCGCCCTGGGCGAACATTAGCATTCTCAGACAGTATGTCAATTAACTGTATGATGTTTTAGACTAGAGGACCTGCCCGCCGTCGATGACGATGGCCTGACCGGTCATGAAGTCCGAGGCGGGTCCGGCGAGCAGCAGGAGCCAGGGGCCGAGCTCCTCGACCGCGCCCATCCGCCGCGCGGGGATCGCCTTCAACACCCGCTGCAGGGCCGGCTCGTCGGCTCGGAGGTCGCTGTTCAGGTCCGTGGCGAAGTACCCGGGAGCCAGCGCGTTGACCTGGACGTTGTGGCGGGCCCACTCGCTCGCCATCGCGCGGGTGAACGCGACGACGGCCGCTTTGGAGGCGCAGTAGGCGGCATGACGCGCGATTCCGGTGAAGGCGAAGTTGGACGCGACGTTCACGACTTTGCCGCTGCGTTGGGCCACGAAGTGACGCCCGACCGCTCGGGTCGCGAGGTAGACGCCGCGGAGATTGGTCGCAATGACACGGTCCCACTCCTCGGGTTCTTGCTCGAGCAGCAGCGATGAGGCGATGATTCCGGAGTTGTTGACCAGGATGTCGACGCGACCGAAGCGCGCGACGGTGGACTCGACGAGATTCTCGACCGCTGACGCATCCGTGACGTCCGTCGGGCACGCGAACGCCTGGCCGCCGCTCGTCTCGATCTCGTCGACAACGACATCGAGCTGGTCGCTGCTGCGCGCGGCGATCACAACGTCCGCTCCCGCGGCCGCGAGTGCCAAGGCGATCGCCCGCCCGATGCCGCGGCCCGCTCCGGTGATGATCGCCGTCCGTCCGCTGAGGTCGGCGAGCGCGTTCGCGAAGGTCATCGTGGTTCTCCTGGTCCGAGGTTCCGGCAGACGGCGTTCGCCGCCGCCCGCAGCGAGAGGGCGTCGCGAAACAGCTCCTCGACCGGGTAGTCACGCAGGTATCCGTAACCCCCGAGAATCTGGATCGCGGACGTCGCTGCATCCGCGGCGCCGTCGAGCGCGCTCGCGAGCACGGCTGCGACGTCACGTTCGGGGCCGGCACACCCCGCGGCACCCGTGAGAGCGGTCGCCGCCACCCGGCGTTGCTCGGCGAGCGCGATCTGCACGGTCGCGATCGCCGACAGCGGGCCACCGAACTGCACCCGCTCGTCCGCGTACCTGCCGGCGTGCCCGGATGCAGCGGTCGCGATTCCGGCGGCCACAGCGGTGATTCCCCGTATCAGCCGGACCCGCACCTCAGCGGCCAGGTCGGGCGATCCCCCGCGGTGTCGCTGGGTGAGCACGGTTCTGGCCGACATGGCGAAGGAACCGTGCAGGCCGCAGATCCGCGCCGGAGAGGAGAACGTGACCTCGGCCGCGCGCACGAACGCCACACCGTCGGCGAACAGGACGAGCAGATCGGCGGCACCCGTCGCGTCGGTCCGCGGCACGACAACCTGGGTCCGTTCGCCCAGCGGCTCGGCGATCGCGGTCCCGAGGGCGGCGTCGACGACGACGATCGGGCGGCCGTGCTCATGCAGGTTACGCAGCTCAGACCCCGCTCCGCATACCGCGGCAACCGCGACCGCGGCCGCGTTCGCATGCGCAGCGGCCAGGGCCAAGGCCGGCCAGGACGCGCCGAGGATCGCGAGCGCACTCGCCGTCGTGGACGCATCGGCTCCGCCGCCGCCGGCGGCTTCCGGTGCCCCAAGTGTCCACACGCCGTGGGCGGCCAGCACCGAGACGGCAGCCGGAGCATCAGGCCGGTCAGCGCGGTCGAGCAGCCGCTCGGCGAGCTTGCCCACCAGGTCCAGGACGGTCTGGTCGGCCGGCGGGTCGAGCGTCGGCAGGTCGGTGACAATCATGTCGACGTCAGTCGGTCGGTCCGGTGCCTTGTGTCCCGCGCAACCAGCAGGCGCTGGATCTCGTTGGTTCCGTCGTAGATCTGGGTGACCTTCGCATCACGCAGGTAGCGCTCGACGCCGAGGTCGGTGCGATCACCGAAGGCGGCGAGCAGACGGACCACCGCGGCCGACACCGCGAAGCCGAGATCGGTGCAGTGCTGTTTCATCACTGCGATCGAGGCCGTCGGCGGCGGACCGTCGCCCGTGGCATCGACGTGCGCGGCCGTGGCGATCAGCAACAGCCTGCCCTGCACGATCCGCCCTCGCAGGTCGGCCAGACGATCGGCGACAGCCTGCGGGAGGATGCGTCCGTACAGCGCGCTCAGCAGAACGAGACCGTGCGCGTACGCGCCGCGGGCGATGCCGACTCCTTGCGCAGCGGCACTGATGCGGGACTTCACGACGGCGTGCGTCAGCAGGTCCCAGGCCGTCCCCGCGCGACCGATCATATGGTCATCAGGGATCCGCACGTCAGTGAGGAATAGCTCGGCCGTCGTCGATCCGTTCATGCCCAACTTGTGCATCGGTTGTCCGCGTGTCAGACCTTCGGCGGCACCCGGCACGACGAACGCCGTTACCGCGGCGCGGCCGCCGCCGGCATCGGCTGTGCGGGCGAACAGCACGATCACGTCCGCCTTGTCCCCGGTCGTGATGAACGTCTTGGAGCCGTTGAGTCGGTACGAACCGTCCGGGTCGGCGAACGCGGTCGTCCGTAGACCAGCGGCGTCGCTGCCGGCGTCCGGCTCGGTGATGGCCATGGAGCCGTACGCGCGCCCGTCCAGGAGTGGTGGGACGTAACGCTGGATCAACTCGTCGCTGCCGCGGAGCGTGATCGGATACGCCGCGTGCGTCTGGGTCATGAAGACCAGGCTGGTGGCGGGGCAGGCGGCTGCGATCTCTTCCATCGCCACCGCGTAAGCGACTGTGGTCGAACCTAGACCGCCGAGCTCTCGGGGGAAGAGCACGCCGATCAGGCCCGCGCGCGCGAGCGCTTGATAGCTCTCCTCGACGAAGACCGAGTCGCGGTCGACACCCGCCGCCCGCGGAGCGACGAGGTGAGCCACCACGTCGCGGAACCGCCCCCGCAGCGAGAGCGCGTCGGCGGGCAGCAGCCCGTCGCATACCGCGTCGTCCAGCTCCGCGTGCACGCGCAGGTAGTCCGTCGGTTCGGTGTCGAACGCCGCTGGCTCGAGCCACCGCGGCGCGGCGGCCACCGCGGTGTGATCACCCGGCTCGACGTCCGGCAAAGGCGCCACAAGAAGCGACGTCATCGTAGGTCCACTGGGCGGTCCACATCGGCGAACACCGCTGATCGCTTGTCGAGGAACGCAGCGACGCCCTCGCGCGCCTCCTCGCTGGCGATCGCGATCGCCGCGTACCCCGCTTCGAGCTCAAGACCGGTGGCCAGCGAGCCCTCCAGTCCGTGCCGCGACGCGAACAAGATGGCGGCGACAGCGGCGGGCCCACGGGTCGCGATCCGCTCGCCGAGCCGGACCGCGACGTCCACGACCTCGCCGACCGGCGCGGGCGGCACGGGCGTGAGCCCGAGTTCGTACGCCCGCGCCGCGGTGATCCACTCCCCCGTAATCATCAGGTGAATGGCGACGGGTACGCCGACTCGCCGGCTCAGACGCTGGGTCCCGCCGTAACCCGGGATCAGCCCGAGCCCGGCTTCCGGGAGCCCCAGCTGCGCCGAGTCGGCCAGAACGGCGAACGAACAGGCCAGCACCAACTCGAACCCACCACCGAGCGCGAGCCCGTTGACCGCGGCGATCACCGGAACCGGGCTCGCCTCGATCAGGCGCATCGTCCGCTGGCCGCTCTGTAGCGTGCGCTGGGCCGCACGGGCATCGATCCCCGCGAGTTCGCCGAGGTCGGCACCGGCACTGAAGGCCTGGGTGCCGGACCCGGTGAGGACGATCGCGCGAACCTCAGGCTCGTTCGCCGCGGCGCGGATCGCCTGTTCCAGTCCCTGCAGCACGGCCTGGTTGAGCGCGTTGCGGACGTCCGGCCGCGCGATGCGGACGAGCGCAACTCGAGCCGACGGCCTAGTGACCTCGACCGGGGCCGCGGTCATGCCGGGTCGACGCGGTCGGTCGCGTGATCGAGGGCCGGCGCGCTGAAGTGGTGCCCCATCACCGTCGTCGCCTCGACCACCTTCACCTCGTGCTGGTTGTAGCCGGTATGCCTGAAGCGCACGATCCCGAACCGTGACTTCGGCTGCTTGTCGATCACCTCGATGACGACCCGGATCGTGTCGCCGACGAACACGGGAGCGAGGTAACTGACGTGGTCCTCCAGATGGGTGGCGACGGCGCGACCGCCGATCCGCCCGATCGGGGCGATGACGAGGCCGGCCGTGAAGATGCCGTGCGCGATCCGTCGGCCGAACGGACCACTGGCCTGAGTGACGTCGTCGACGTGGAAAGGGTGGAAGTCCCCGTACAGCCCCGCGGTGTTGACCAGGTGGGCATCGGTCACCGTGACCGAGCCGGCGTGGAAGGTCTGGCCGGCCTCGAGTTCGTCGTAATAGTTCCCACGCCACAGATCGGTTGGCGGACCGGGCATCACGGACCTCCTGTCGTCGATTCGATCAGCTGTGCAGCAGTAGACGCGCGGGCTCTTCGCAGAGCTGGCCGAGATGATCGATGAAGCGACCGGCTTCCCCGCCGTCGCAGATCCGGTGGTCGAAGACGAGCTTGAGGCGCGCGACGCGGCGCACCGCCAGCTGGCCGTCGACAACCCACGGCCGTTCGCGGATCGCCCCGATACCGAGAATTCCCGACTCCGGGGCGTTGATGATCGGGTCGCCGTCGTCGTTTCCGAACGAGCCGTAGTTGTTGACGGTGAACGTGCCTCCGGTGAGGTCGGCGGGCGTGGCCGCCCGGGTCCGGCACCGCTCGGCCAGCAGCGCGGCCTGCTCGGCCAGGTCGAGCACGCTGAGCCGTTCCGCGTTCTTGATGTTCGCCACCATCAGGCCGGCCTCCGTGTCGACGGCCACGCCGAGGTTGATCGCGTCCAGCAGCCGAATCTCGCCGGCCGCGGGGTCGTACGCGGCGTTGAGGGTGGGGAACCGGCGCAGGGCGGCGACGGTCGCGCGGCAGATCAGCGCGAAGGGCGTTATCCGCACGTCGTATCCCTCGGCGCGCGCCTGCTCGGTGAGCGCGGCGCGAAGGGCAACCAGAGCGGTCAGGTCGGTGTCGCGCGAACAGCTCGCGTCGGGGATCGTTCGACGAGAGTCCTCCATCTTCGCGATGATCCGTTTGCGGATCCCCCGCACCACCTCGACCTCGCCCGGGTACCGGCCGCGGAAGCCGACGCGAGTCGGTCGCGGCGGCGTCGGGGTCGCGGTGGCGGCCACCGCGGAACGGACGATGGCGGCCTCGACGTCCTGACGCAGGATGCGGCCGTCCGGACCCGAACCGGGCGCGAGCGCGTGCAGCTCGACGCCGTTGAGCTTGGCCAGCTTCCGCACCGGCGGCAGCGCCCGGACCGGTGACTGGGCGCGCGGCTCCGCCGGCGGTGGTTCCGGTCCGGCCGTCGGATCAGGCCGTGCACCGCTCGTTGACCCCGAAGACACGCTTACTCGCCGGCGGCGTCGCGGTGACGGCGCCTCCGCCGATCCGTACCCGACCAGCGGCTTGGGTTCGGCGTCCGGCTCGGCGACTGCTTCGGCGGAGCGGACGTGGCTCGGGTCGGGAGCGTCTGCTGGATCGGCCGCGATTCGCAACAACACCGAGCCGACCGGGACGGTTTCGCCGGCCGCGACGCAGATGTCCTCGACCGTTCCTTCGAACGGTGACGGAAGTTCGACGAGCGCCTTCGCGCTCTCCACGGTCGCCACCGTCTGGTTCAACGCAACCGGGTCTCCGACCTTGACCATCCACTCGACGATCTCGCCGTCCTCCAGGCCCTCACCGAGGTCGGGCAGCCGAAACTCCCGGGTCTGCGTCATCTCAGTACTCCATCGCTTGCGTGGCGCGGTCCAGGATGCGTTCGGCGTCGGGCAGCCAGTACTGCTCGATCCGGGCCGGCGGGTACGGGGTGTCGAATCCGGTCGCACGCAGCACCGGAGCCTGCAGCACGTCGAAGGCCGCCTCCGACACCCGGGCCGCGATCTCCGCACCGACGCCGAGCGTGCGCTGAGCCTCGTGGGCGACCACACAGCGTCCGGTCTTTCGGACGCTCGTCAGGATCGTTTCGTCGTCCAACGGACTGAGCGAGCGCAGGTCGACCACCTCGATGCTCAAGCCGTCGGCCGGGCCGGCCGCGGCCGCCTCCATAGCCGTACGGACGAGCGGTCCGTACGCGAGCAGGGTTACGTCGGTTCCCTCGGCGCGGACCACCGCCTTGTCGAGCGGCGCCCCGGTGAACGGGAACTCGACGTCCTCGCGTAGGTAGTAGCGGCGCTTGGGCTCGAGGAAGATCACCGGGTCGTTGCAGCGGATCGACTCCCGCAGCAGCCAGTACGCGTCGCTGGTCGTTCCGGGCGTCACGACGCGCAGCCCCGGTGTGTGGATCCAGTAGCTCTCGGGGCTCTCCCCATGCAGCTCGATGCCACCGATGCCGCCGCCGTAGGGCACACGCACCGTGACGGGCACGGCCACGGTGCCCCGCGTCTTGTTCCGATACTTGGCCAGCTGGGACACGATCTGCTCGAAGGCGGTGTGCGCGAAGCCGTCGAACTGGATCTCCGGGACCGGACGGCGCCCGTAGATGGCGAAGCCGATCGAGGCTCCGATGATCGAGACTTCGGCCAGGGGGGTGTCGAAGCAGCGGTGCGGACCGAACTTCGCCTGGAGTTGGTCGGTCACTCTGAACACGCCACCGAGCGTCCCGACGTCCTCGCCGAGCACTATGACGTCTGGGTCCGCCTCCATCTCGTCACTCAGCGCGCGGTTGAGTGCCTGCACCATCGTCACGGTCGTCACGACGCGTCGCCTCGGGCCGCCGCGATCTCGCCCTGCAGCTGCGCCCGCTGGGCCGCCAGGTGCGCGGGCACGCCTTCGTACACGTGCTCGAACAGCTCCGCCGGGTCGCCGTGGGGCGCATCGTAGATCTCGCTGCGCACCCGGGCACACATGTCCGCCGACTCCTGAGCGACCTCCGCGACGAAGGCGTCATCGAGCAGACCCCGGGCCGAGAGGAACAGTTGATAGCGCTCCAGGGGGTCCTGGGCGGACCAGAAGGCGAGCTCGTCCCCGCCGCGGTAACGCGTTGGGTCGTCGGCGGTCGAGTGCGCCTCCATGCGGTAGGTCAGCGCCTCGATGAGCGTGGGGCCACCACCCGAGCGAGCGCGGTCCACCGCGACTCGGGAAACCGCATACGAGGCGAGCACGTCGTTGCCGTCCACCCGGATACCCGGCATGCCGTACGCGATCCCGCGGTGCGCGATAGTCGGCGCGGCCAGCTGCCGACTGACCGGCACCGAAATCGCCCAGCCGTTGTTCTGGCAGAAGAACACGATCGGAGCCTGGAAGACCGACGCCCAGTTCATCCCTTCGTGGGTCACACCCTCGGACGTGGCCCCGTCGCCGAAGTAGGTCATCACCACGATGTCGTCCTCGGCGAACTGGGCGGCGGTTGCGAGGCCGGCGGCCTGGATGATCTGCGTGCCGATGGACACCGCCTGCGACGCGAACCGCCACTCGCGCGGGTCATGCGCCGACACCCACGTCCCGCGGCTGTGGTGCAGCAGCCGGACCGGGTCGACGTCCCGCACGCGGGCCACCGCGTGCTCGCGGTAGGAGGGAAAGATCCAGTCGTCCCGGCGCAGGGCGTAGGCGCTGCCGACCTGCGCGCCCTCCTGCCCGAGGCACGAGGTGTACACGGCGAGCTGGCCCTGTCGCTGCAGCTTGATCGACTCGTCGTCGAGTCGTCGGCCGAGCACCATGTACCGGTACAGCTGCTGCAGGTCATGATCGTCGAGGTCCAGCGGGTAGCGCTCGTCCTGGGTCAGGGTCCCGTCCGGCGACAGCAGCCGAACGGGCTCCTCGTCGGGGAGCAGGTCGGCCCGCGCGGGAACGTGATAGCGGTGCCGTGTCGCCTGCTCGAGCACCTCCAACGGCTGGTTCATCGCTTGGCGCTCCTAGTGTCGGGGAGTTCAGCCAGCACGGTTCGAGCCCGTTGATGGCATTCGGCCGCGAGCTCGAGATGACGGTCGAGAGAGTCTTCGGCGCCGTCCGGCCCGGCGAGCGCGATGTGGGTGGCACCGACGGCCAGCCAGTCCCCCACCTGAGCATCGACCGCGTGGAGGCCCGACCACGGCACCCGGCCCTCCACGCCGACCTCGCTCCGATCGCGCTGGAACTGATCGCAGGCCGCGTCGAGTCGGCGCAACAGGGCGGGCACGTCCGGCGGAGCTCCCGTGCGCGCGTCGACCCGGCTCGGGATGAATCCGTCCCCCCAGAGCGCGGTTCGGCGCAGCGTTGCCTGCGCATTTCCGCCGAACCACAACGGGATGCGATGACGAGGGCGCGGCGCGATCCCGATCGACCGCCAGTTGTCGGACTGCCCGCGCGCGGTTACGAGCTCGGCAGACCACAAGGCACCGATCAACGGCACCTGCTCGTCCAGTCGGCGCCCTCGGCGCTCGAAGTCGGACCCGAGGCCTTCGAACTCGGCCGGGTTCCAACCCACGCCGAGGCCCGCGCGCACGCGGCCACCGGACAGCTCGGACAGCGTCGCCAACTGCTTGGCCGCGAGCACGGTCTGACGCTGCGGCAGCACGAGCACCCCCGTCGCGAGCTCGATCCGCCGCGTGACCGCGGCGCCATGCGCCAACGTGACGATCAGTTCCATGAACGGATCGGCCACCGTGTATGGAGCGAAGTTCCGGCCCGCGAATCGCTCCCGCGGCGCGCCGGCGACGTGGTCGAAGCCGACCACATAGTCGAAGCCGAGGTTCTCGATCGTCGTGAAGAACTCGCCGGTGCGCATCGGTTCGGCGCACAGCACGCGATGAGGAACGAGCCAGCCCAGCCGGGTACGAATTGAACGACGGGGCCAAACCGTCGTGGTCGGAGCCTGCCGCACGACACTTCTGTTCATCGTGGCGGCCGCCCGTCTGCGAACGCCCCACAGGCACGCAAGGCGGCGAGATCGTCGTCGGAGAGGCCGACCTCCCGCAGGATCTGCTCGCCGTGCTGTCCCGCCTCAGGTACGGGCCCGTCCGCTCGCCGGTGTCCGCCGATCACCCGCCAGGGCGTCTCGATCGAGGCGAGCCGCTGTTCTCCGCCGTCGCCGACGAGGATGCTCCGCCGGGCCTTCACCTGCGGATCGGCAACGACTTCGGACAAGAACTGCACCGCCGCGCTGGGAACGTCAGCCCCCTCGAAGCGTTCGAGCCACTCGGCCGCCACCCGTTGGGCGATGACCGCTTCGATGACCGCTGTCAGTTCACTCCGAGCGTTGCGCCGCAGCTCGTTGGTGCCAAATCGTGGGTCCTGGCCGAGATCGGGGCGCTCGATGGCGGCACAGAAGCGGCGCCAGATAGCGTCGTTGCCGATCGCGATTACGATGGTGCGGTCCGCGGCGCGGAACGGGCGGTAGATCGACAACACCGAGTCGGTGGCGCCGGACGGTCGCGGCTCGGGTTCTCCAGCCAGGTAGCTCGCGATGCGCGGGGCCATGAGGTTCAGTGCGACGTCGAGCAAGGAGACGTCGAGGGCAACGCCGCGCCCGGTGCGCTCCACATCGCGCAGGGCCGCGACGATCGAGAGGGCGCAGACGTACGCGGCCACGATGTCGGTGAGTGCGGTGCTGGGTCGCTGGGGAGCTCCACCGAGCTCACCGGTGACGCTCATGAGCCCGGATCGGGCCTGGGCGATCAAGTCATAGCCGAGCAGGCCCGAGTCGGGACCGTCCACCCCGAACCCGGTCAGCGAGCAGTACACGAGCCGGGGATGGGCCGCGAGTACCTCGTCCGGGGTGAGCCGGAGCCGCGCGAGCTTCGGCGGCGACACGTTCACGAGCATGGCCTGCGCGGTGGCCAATAGCCGGTCCAGAGCGGCGCGGCCCGCATCGGCCCGCACGTCGAGCGTCAGACTCCGCTTGTTGCGATTAGCACTCGCGAACCAGGCCGACACACCGTCGACGAACGGTGGACCCCAGGTGCGGCAGTCGTCGCCGCCACCGGGCCGCTCGATCTTAATCACATCCGCGCCGAGGTCGCCGAGGTGCATGCTCGCGATCGGGCCGGCGTATGACGTCGTCAGATCGATGACGCGAACGCCGTCAAGGGGGAGAAATCGGCGCGTCATCCGGCCGCCGCCCGCTCCGGAGCCACGAGTACCGACGGACGCGAGCATGCCGGCGTGGCAGCCATTAGTTCTCCTCCCCGGCAGCGGTCAGTTCCACGAACGGATCTCAGCGGAACCGGTTGTCCCACGCCTGCAGTTCGTGGTCCAGGCCGAGTAGGCGTTGAGCCGTCCGCACCAGCGGGCCGTCGACCATCTCGCCGCCGACTACCACTACCGTGTGACCTTCGGCCGCGGCGGCGTCGAAGGCGCGCACGATATCGCTCGCCCAGGCCAGGTCCTCGGGCTCCGGACGAAAGGCGCGGTGCACGTGTTCGGGCTGGCGCGGCGAGTAGACCGACGTGCCGTCGAAGCCGAACTGCGCCGCGTACAACGCGGCTTGGTAGGTTGCTTCGGCGTCGTGGACATCGAGGCAGCCCGGGTCTATCGCTCGCAGCCCGTGGGCCCGAGCGCTGGCCACGATTCGTCCCCGTGCATAGGTGAGTTCGACCTGGCGCGGCTGGTCGACGAGCGGCGAGACCTGACTCAGCGAGTTGCGCTTCGTGCGGATGTCGGCGGCGAAGTCAGCCGCTCCGAAGATGAAGGCCTGCATCCGGGGCGCCGCGGCGATGCGGTCGATGTTCTGCAGCCCCTTCGCCGTCTCGATCATGGTCCACAGGCGCACGTCGTCCGCTCCGGGGATCGAGTCCAAGATCGCCGCGGCCCGCTCCACCTCGTCCGCGTCGTCGACCTTGGCCAGCACCAGATAGGTGGGCCTGGACGGCGCGACGGCCCGGATGTCGTGCTCGAAGTCCGGCGTGGACGAGTGGTTGATGCGGGCGCCGCGCTTGCGCGGTCCCCAGGGCAGCTCCGCCATGGCGTCCGCGACCGTCTTGCGCGCGACGTCCTTGCTATCAGGGTGGACGCCGTCCTCGAGGTCGAGGGTGCAGCAGTCGCTCCGAGCCGCGGCGGCCTTGGCGACCAGGCGGGCGTTGCTACCCGGCGTCATCATCATGGAGCGGAAGAAGTCGACCATCACTAACCTCCTAACAGGCTGACGTCAAACTATCAGACAATTGCTACTTGAGGAAATGGCTGGAGTCGGGTCGGCGCCGCTCGGCGAATGCGGCGGCGGTCTCCTTCGCCTCTTCGCTCATGAGATACAAGGTCAGCTGTTGATCGTGGGCCATCCGCGCCTGCCCGGCGACGCCGTTGTGCCGCGCGGAGAAGGCTGCCTTGAGCGCTCCGACGGCGAGCGGGCTCCGCGCGGCGATCTCGTCCGCGATCTCGCGAACGCGCTCCAGCAGTCGGTCCCCGGGCACGACCTCGTTCACCAGGCCCATGCGCTCGGCTTGCTCGGCCGAGTACTTCCGATTGAGCAGCCACATCTCCTTCGCCCGCTTGCGGCCGATGGTGTCTTCGAGATACCAGGTGCCGTAGCCGGCGTCGAAGCTGCCGACCAGAGGGCCGACCTGCCGGAAGACCGCGTGCTCCGCGGCGATCGACAGGTCGCACATGTTGTGCAACACGTGACCGCCACCCACCGCGAACCCGTTGACGGCCGCGATGATCGGTTTGGGAATCGAGTCGATCAACTGGTACACGTCGATGATCGGCAAGACCGTGCCATAACCCACGGATGTCAGGGGGTCATGCTCGCCGCCGATGCAGAAGAACTTGTCGCCGGCCCCGGTGAGGATGACGACTCGAACGTCGTCGTCCTGCCGCAGCCGGCGTAGTGCGTCGGCCAGCTCCAGCGCCGTCTGCCGGCGAAACTTGTTCCCGTTCTCCGGCCGGTTGATCGTGAGGGTCGCGACCGCACCGTCGACCGTGTAGACGATGTCCTGGTACTCCGAATTCGCGCTCATCGCGCACCTCCCGTTCCGACGACGAATCCCCGACCCGACTTCACCCCGAGGCGGCCGGCGGCAACCATCCGCCGCAGCAGGGGCGGGGGCGCAAACTGGGGGTCGAGAGTGCTCTTGTATGCGCTGTAGGTTGCGTGCTGGTGGACGTCGAGGCCGATCAGATCGAGCAGGGCGAGCGGTCCGCGCGGATACCCGAGTCCGAGTTCCAGCGCTTGGTCTATGTCCTCGGCGCTGGCCAGACCATCGTCGTATGCCTGGATCACGTCGTTGAGGTAGGGCATCAGCAGTCGGTTGACCAGGAACCCGGGTCGGTCGGGCGCCTCGATCGCGACCTTGCCGAGTTGCGCCCCGAGGGCGAGCAGCCTGGTGACGACGTCGCCCGAGGTCTGTAGACCGCGGACGACCTCGACCAGGCCCATGACCGGCACCGGATTGAAGAAGTGCAGCCCGGCGACCCGCTCCGGGCCGGGCACGGATGCGGCAATGTCGGTCACCGCCAGCGCGGAGGTGTTGGTGGCCAGCACAGTGCTGCTGCCTACGACCGCGGCCACACGGCTCAGCACGTCGACCTTGGTGTCGAGCACCTCGGCAACCGCCTCGACGACGAGATCGGAGCTGGCGAGGTCGGCAACTTCGGTCGTCGCGCGGATCGTGTCGAGGATTCGGTCGCGCTCGACTGCATCCAGTTTGCCGCGGGCGACCCCTCCGTCGAGCATCGCCGACATCCGTCGGCGGCCGTCGGCCAGTCGCGTCTCGTCGATGTCGAAGACCGTCACCTCGAGTCCCGCTTGGGCCAGCACCTGCGCGATGCCGGCGCCCATGGTGCCGAAACCGAGAACGGCGGCATGGTGGAACTTCGTCATTACCTCACCTTTCATACCTGTCGGCGCTGGCCGCACTGCCTGACACCGCGTTAGCTACCGAAGTGGCCCGTACTGTCATACGTGTAGAAGCCCCTACCGCTCTTGCGACCCAGGTCTCCGGACGCGATCATCCGGTCGACGAGTGGGGGCGGGGCGAAGCGCGGTTCGCGCAACTGCTCGTACAAGCTGATCGACACTGCACGGTGGACGTCCAGGCCGACGATGTCCAACAGGGTGAAAGGCCCCATCGGGTAGCGCAGGCCCTGCGTCACCGCCTTGTCGATGGACTCCACCGTGCCCATGTTCATCTCGAGCAGCCGGATCGCGTTGTTCTCGAACGGGATCAGGAATCGGTTGACGATGAACCCGGGCATGTCCTTCGTGGTGACCGTCGTTTTACCGACCCCCGCGAGGAACTCGTGAGTTCGCCGGCACGCGTCGGCACTCGTGTGCCGTCCTTCCACCACCTCGACAAGTGACATGAGCGGTGCCGGATTGCAGTAGTGGGTGCCCACGACTCGCTCGCGGCGGACCGACCCGGCCGCGATCGCCGTTACTGCCAGCGTCGAGGTGTTGGTGTGAAAGAGCGTATCCGGCTTGCAGATGTCGTCGAGGTCGGCGAAGAGCCGTTGCTTGACCGCCACGTCTTCGTACACGGCCTCGATGACGACATCACAATCGCTCAGTTCCTCCAGAGCCGTCGAGCCCGACAGTCCCCTGCGCGCTTGATCGGCCTGGTCGGCTGACAGCTTGCCCAGCTTCGTGCTTCGGGCCAGGAAGGCGTGGACGCGATCGATGCCGGCCGCGACACGTGCGTCGTCCACGTCATGGAGCACCGTTCGGTGTCCCGCCCGGGCCGCCACGACGGCGATTCCGGATCCCATCGTGCCGGCGCCGATCACGCCGACCGTACCGGGCACGAACATGAGTCTCCTTTGTGGGTACGAGGGTTTCCGAGCTCAGGAAGAAGGGGCCGACCCGGGGGCCGATGCGGTAGTGAACATGATCATGTGGGCGACGAACCGAGGAATGTCCTCGGTGATCCGCGGCCGCCCTTCGCGAGCGAGCCGGACGTGATCGACCAGATCCTGGGTGGTCCTGTAGTACTGCTCGACCACGCCGTCCCACTGGAAGTCGCCGGCGACGGCGGCGACCGTGTTGGTGACATATCGCCCGAAGGTGGGTTCGTAGCTGATCGTCACCTTGGAATGGTGCTCACGCCAGTAGGAGCCGAACTCCTCTGGGCTCATGTCGTCCCGCCGTCGCAGGACTCCGAGCATCTTGTGGGCGTATCGGTCCGTTGTGCGAGAGAGCAGATCGACTTCGGTCACCGCTACGGCTGCCTTAGCACCGGCGGTCCGGCGAAATGCCTCGAGGTCATCCGGGCTCGGCATACCCTTGACGGTGAACGACGTGACGGTCGTCCATGGACGCACCGGTTCCTCTGGCACGATGCCGTCCGCCGGCGAGCAGGCCGCATTGGTCTCGCAGCCGATGAAGTGATCTATGACGGCGCCGTGGGCGCCGGCTGGCAAAGCCAGATCTGCCGGCGCGCTCTCGAAGAACATCATGATCTTCACGAAGCACTTTCCTGTCTGTGGAGAACACTCAACCGCCGCCTGATGAACCACGAATGACTCCCTGACAGCAGCCAGGGTCTCCGGTCGATGAGAAACCGCGTCCCTCAGCGACCGGAGGCGCCTACTTCATCGCGTCAGCTGGCGTCGAGCTTGATGTCGTAAGGCTGTCCAACCGCCGTCGGCTTACCGTCCTTCATGCCGAACAATTGGGCCTGGTCTGCGCCGTAGTGCTTGTCCTTCGAGAACGTATCCGTGCCGAGGACTGAGTCGAGCTGGACCGTGCCTAGTCCCTCGATTGCTCCGGGGAGGTCTTTGCACGGGACTCCGCAGGCGGTGAACGCCTTGATGAGGACCTGACCGATGGTCCAGCCGCGACCGAAGTACGCGGTAGGGGCGTACTGACCCACTCCGTACTTTTGTGCAGCCTTGGTGAACATGTCACCGGGCGCGGGCTCCCGGTAGACGCGGGTCGCGTAGAAGTTCGATGCGTTCACCTTCTTGAAGACCGTCGTGTCAGCCGCAGCGTCACTGGTCACGATCGGCGTCTTGACGCCCGCAGTCACGAGTGCCTGCGCATCGATGATCGTGTTGTCGACCGACGAGTATATGATGACCCCGTCGGGCTTCTTAGCCGCGATATTCGCGGCTTGACTGGCGAATGACGTCATACCCGCGGTGTCGTGCTCGGTGCCGATAACTTGGCCGCCGTTGGCCTCGATCAGCTTCTTCATCGCGGCCAGACCCTCATCCACAGCCGGGTTCTGCAGACCGACGAGTTCGATGCGCTTGCCAGACATGCTCCCGAGCACCTGCTGCAGTCCGCCTACCACCTGCTTTGCAGTGGATCCTGACGGCTGGGCGATCGAGAAAAACCACGAAGCCGGCTTAGGAGTCACATACTTGTCGAGGATCGTGCCGGATACGACCGTCAGACTCGGGTTGCTGTCAAACATCGGCCCTGCCACCGCGAGTTCGGAAGCTGAGGCACCGAAGACGACCGCCGCCGGCTTGGAGGCACTCACCTGCCGCACGGCTGCCTGCGTCCCCTGCGGACTTGTCATGGCATCGATGGTGGTGATGTCGAACTGAGCTCCTTTGACGCCGCCGGACGCGTTCGCGGACTTGAGAGCGGCCGTCAGGCCGGCCGACAGCGGGTTAGCATTCTGAGCCTGCGATCCTGACAGGTCCGCGATCAACGAGATCTTGATCTTTGAGCTATTGGACGGTCCTCCCGAGTCACCTGAGCTGCTGGAGCACGCGGCGCTGAGCAGACCAGTGATGACGACTGGGATGACAGCCCACGCTCTGGTTCGGCGATGACGTGACATGAAGCTCTCCTCGCTGGTTATGAATGGATCCGCGCGCGGCAATGCTAGCGCTTCGCTCCGACATCAGGCAATCAATTATCAGATAATTATTCCTTCGACAGTTCGCAACAGGGCATTGAACATCAGATCGGCCCCCGGCGGACGCCGCGATCAGCAGTAGGCGAGTCAGGCGCCGGAATGTTCATTTCGCGCATCACTTGCCAAGACGACGGCCGGCGGCGACTCGATCAAGGCTCCGTCGGCCGGGCTCTCGCGTCGCCGTCCGCGTCGCCACAGCGGTGAGACCCGCAGTGCGCGGAACCAACCCACAATGCCGTCGGGCGATCGGGTGATGAAGATGATGATGAGCAGCCCGTACACGATCGTGGAGATCTGTGGGCCCTTCAGCGCCGCCGATGATTCGTTCATGAATACACGAGTGATCTTGGGTACTAGATAGGGCAGCCACGTCACCAAACCGGCCCCTATGACGGCGCCGAGGATAGAGTCCAGGCCCCCGATAAGGATCATCGCAACGAACTGGATCGACAGAAGCAGCGTGTAGTTCTCGATCGTTACCGTGCCGTCGTAATGTGCCGCGAGCCCGCCTTGCACCCCTATGAAGAAGCTTGAGATGACGAAGGCCGTGAGCTTATAGGTCGTGACAGGAACACCGACCGTGGCCGCGACCCCCTCGTGCTCGCGGAGCAGCCGCCAGGCGCGACCTGCCTTGCCTCGAGTAAGCAGCCAGACCAGCACGACGATCCCCGAAACAACAGCCCATAACAGCCAGGCCCAATACCGTTCCTTGCCGTCGAAGCCCTTTGACTGGAAGAGCGGAGCGAAGTTGAATCCGGCCGAGCCCGCACCACGCGCCTTGCTCTGGTACTGAGTGGCGAGGTAAACGACGATGAAGAAGCCTGCCAGCGTCGCGAGGGCAAGGCTCAGACCGCGCAGCCGCAAGGCCGGTAGACCGACTATAAGTCCCAGCACTGCCGCAACAACTCCCGCCAGCAGCAGGTCGAACGGGAACGGCACACTCGATCGGAGAAAGAAAACCGCGCTGTACCCACCGGTGGCGAGGAACGCAGCGTTGCCGATTGAAACCAGGCCGGCCGTTCCCATCAACAGGTTGAGCGCGATCGCGCCGATACACGCCAGCAGCGCCGTGTTATAGATAAACAAGTTGTAGGACGACTGCGTCGATGTCATCAGCGCGGTGACAAGTGCGAGCACGCCGATTCCGCCGACCGGCCCTCGTAGGGCTGTAAGCAGCCGCCGCAGCGCCGACTCTCGGACTTGGGCACTAGTCATACGCGCGTCACCTCCGCGGTGCCGAACAGTCCGGTCGGCCGAACGAGCAGTACAGCCAACAGAAGGAGGTAGGTCATAACGTCGGTGAGTTCGCCGCCCCAGTATGTGGCGACGAAGCCCTGCATGATGCCTACGATGATGCCGCCCACAACGGCACCCTCGATGCTGTCTAAACCGCCGAGCAGGATTGCGGGAAAGGCCAGCAGCGCGAGGTTGACCACCGACGGCGACACCACGTTCGTAGCCCCGTAGGACAGTCCGGCGACTCCGGCGAGGACGCCGGCCATGGCCCACGACACGATGTACAGCCGGCGAACATTGATCCCCCCCTGGCTGGCGAGCACAGCGTCTTGACCCGCAGCCCGTACCTGTGTCCCGAAACGCGTGGTGCGCAGCACAGTGGCCACCGCGATTGCGAGGACAAGCGTGAACCCGGCCAGCACCAGCGAAGTCGACGAGACCCGAGTGCCCAGCACTGTTACCGGCCCAGTCGGCAGGAACGGAATGTTGATCGTGTACTGGGTCGAGCCGAATTGGAGCGCCATCGCCCCGTCCAGCACCGCGGCCAGACCAAGCGTCGCGATGACACCCATGAAGTGCGGCAGCCCGGTGAGCTTTTGCAGCACGAGCAGGTAGAAGAGGATCGAGACGGCGGCGACGACAAGCAGGCTGAAGGCGATTGAGATGCCAAGGGGCGCGGCGCGCTCCGTCTGCCACTTGGCAACGATGAACGCGGGCAGAAGCATCAGCTGGCCGTGGGCGAAGTTGAAGGTGGCTGTCGCCCGGAAGGCCAACACCAGTCCGAGGCCGATGAGGGCGTATGTGCCGCCGAGGGAGGCTCCACCGATGATGGAGACGATCACTTGGTCCATAGGGGTCCCACCTTCTTCGCCGGACTGGAACTGACGGCGCCAGCCGATCTGGCGCCCACCACCGCCTGCCGGAACTCCGCCGAGTCGAGTACGTCCTCCGGCGTCCCGCTGGCCACCACACGTCCAGCCTGCAGTCCCAACACATGACTCGCGGTCGCTCGGACGAGCGCCATGTGATGCTCTACCGCGAGCACGGTCGTCCGCCGCGAGCGACGGATCTCGGTGAGCAGGGCTTCCACACCCGAGCGCTCGCTCGCGTCCAGTCCGGAGGAAGGCTCGTCGAGCAGGAGGAGCCGGGGACCGGACACGATCGCACGAGCGATGTCGGCAAGCTTGCGCTTTCCATAGGGAAGCGACCCGGCCTTCAGGTCTCGGCAGTCCGAAAGGCCGACGAAGTCAATCGCCAGTTCGGCTCGCTCGCGAGCCTGACGTTCGCGCTGACGCACTCGGCCGAAGCGCCACAGCTGTTCCACCAACGAGTAGCCGATGCCGAGGTGGAGTCCGCAGATGACGTTCTCCCAGACAGTTGCGCTCTCGATCAGCCGCGGATCCTGGAAGCTGCGGCCGATACCCGCTCGAGCGGCGGCTGCAGGTGTCCAGCCGGCGACCGCCTTGCCGCAGAACTCGATCGTCCCCGTCGTTTGCTGCCGGATCAGGCCACAGACCGCATTTAGCAGCGTCGTCTTTCCTGCCCCATTGGGACCAACGATCGCACTCACCTCAAACTCGCACAGGTCCAGGCTGATCTCCGAGAGCGCATAGATGCCGCCGAACGCGACGGAGAGGTCACGCGTGCTGATCAGGTGGTCAAGGGGTTCCCAGGTGGCGTGGTCGAAAAGCCGCGCGACCGCCGGTTCGCTGAGCGCATCACTCTGCATCGACGTACCCCGCAGCCAGCAGTTCGCTGCCTCGGAACTCCTCGGCCGGCCCGCTCATCCGGGTCCGGCCGGCACTGAGCAGATAGCAATGGTCGGCCACGTCGAGCGCGAAGCCGGTGCTCTCATCGACGAGCAGAACGGAGGTGCCCTGCGCCGCAACTTCCCGGACCGCGTCGAACAGAGGCTCGTGCAGGCTGTGATGCAGACCTAGCGTCATCTCGTCGATGATCAGGAGCCTCGGATCGGTCAGCAGGCCTCTTGCGATTGCCAGCATCTGCTGCTGGCCGCCGCTGAGTCGACCGGCCTGCGATCGCCGACGTTCCCACAGAATCGGAAACATGTCGTAGACCCGTTGGAACGCTGCGGCCCGCTCTGCGCGAGGCGGCAACTGACCAAGCGCCTCGAGGTTCTCGCGAACGGATAGCGATGCGAACACCTTCTTGCGTTCGGGGACGAAGGCCAACCCGATCCGCGCTGTCCGGCTCGGCTCCATGTTGGTGGTGGCCCGCCCCATCAACGAAACCGAACCGTCGATGACCCTCGCACCTTCGCTGCGGAGGAACCCGCTGATCGCGCGAACGGTGGTGGTCTTGCCGGCGCCATTCGGGCCGAACAGCGCTACCACCTGGCCGACCTTGACCTCGACCGAGACATCGAGGATGCCGAGGGCGCCGTTCCGATAACGCACGCGAAGGCTGTTCGCGGACAGGACTACCGGCGCGCCAGGGGCGCTTGGTGGGCTCTCGCCCGTTTTGGTCACGATTGGTGAGGCGGTTGGTGGCCGCATGAACACCCCTTCAGCGTCTGACCGAGCACGGCGGACCGCTCGAGTACGCCAAGACTAAAAACGTTGAAATGCAAATGTCAACAGTCAGTCATTTGCGGATTGACGGACACCTTGTCAGGGTCCCGTGCGGCCCGCCTCCAGAGGGGGCCGAAGAACTCTCTCAGGTCCTCGGCCAGAGCAGCCGGTTGCTCCATCGCGGCGAAGTGCCCGCCTTTCGGATGCTCAGTCCAGCGGACCACGTTGTAAGCGCGTTCGGCCCAGGCGCGGGGAGGGCGCCACAGCTCTTTGGGGAACAGGGCACACGCTGTGGGTACGGACACGTACTGATCTGGAAGTGGACTGCGGCCCGATCGGTGCGATTCGTAGTAGAGGCGGGCCGAGGATGCGACGGTGGCCGTGAACCAATACGTCGCGATGTTGCGCAACACCATGTCGCGAGTGAGCACCGACTCCAGGTCGCCTCCGCAATCGGTCCAGGACCGATACTTCTCCAGCATCCAAGCGGCGAGGCCGGCTGGCGAGTCGGTGAGCCCGAAGGCCAGCGTCTGCGGCTTGGTTCGTTGGATGGCCGAGTAGCCGCGCTCCTCGCGGTCCAGCTCGGCGCGGCGCGCCAATTCGGCGCGGCCCAGGTCGTCGTCGACGACGTCGGGGGGCTGGACCATCACGAGGTTCAGATGGATGCCGACCAGCCGGTCGGGTATGTGTACAGCCAGGTTGGCCGTCGCCATCGAGCCCCAGTCACCGCCCTGCGCGCCGAACCGCTCGTATCCGAGCAGCTGCATGAGCTCGCCCTCCATCCGAGCCACCCGCTGAATGTCCCAGCCGGGTTCGGTCGTAGGGCCGCTCCAGCCATACCCCGGTATGGACGGACACACCACGTGAAACGCGTCCGCTCGACGGCCACCGTGTGCCACCGGGTCGGTGAGTGGCCCGAGCAGGTCCGCGAACTCCCAGATCGAGCCCGGCCAGCCGTGGGTCAGCAGTAGCGGCATCGCCTCCGCGTGCGGCGAGCGCACGTGAAGGAAGTGCACCGTCTGGCCGTCGATCACAGTGCGGTACTGAGGCCAGCCGTTCAGCTCGTTCTCCGCCGCTCGCCAGTCGAACTCGTGCAGCCAGTAGTCGCACAGAGCGCGCACATATGACACGTCTGCACCTTGTGACCATCCGGAACCGGAGAGCTGATCAGGCCACCGTGTGCGGCTCAGACGATCGTGCAGGTCGGTCATCGCATCGGCGGTAACCGAGACGCGGAACGGCCGGATCTCATGGACCCCGACCGCCATCAGCCGTCCGCGCCGACGAGTTCGCCGAGCCGGTTCCAGTCCTCGCGTACCCGAAGCTGTATCTCCTCGCCGTACATCCATGACGGGTCGCGCAACAGCTGGGCGGTCTCCCAGAACTTGAGATAGAGATCCTGGTCTTCGGCCGTCAGTGCCTCGATACGATCCATAACTGCGTTCAGCTCACGCGCCCCGGGTGGGGGCGGAGGGCCCACCACTCCCTCGACGCGATAGTCGGCGCCTGTCGCCATTCGCCAGCAGAACAACGCGTCCTCGGCGATGCGGCTCTGGACACGACCCGCAGTGCCCGGCGTCAGCCCGCTACCAGCCAATTCCGTCCGCAGGTGATGGGCAGCCAGAGCCGCGACCGTCATACCCTGCCCGTAAACCGGATTGAACGCAGCGAATGCGTCACCCACGACCAGTAGGCCGTCAGGCATGGTGGCCTGGTCGTACCGACGGAGCCGGTTGACGGTGTTGCGCCACACACGAGGCGTCCCGATCACCCGGACCTGGGCGACCGCGGCGTCCAGTGGCGCATACTCCAGGCTGGCGATGAACTCGAAGAAGCCCTTCGGATCGGCCGGCGGATGATCGCCGGCCGAACCCATCGCGGTGAGGATCCACCGGCTGTCCCCGTCCTGCACCCACATCGCGGCGCCACGCGTACGCGACGGATGGTCACCGACAGCCCGACCGCGGGGCAACGCGGAGAGCGCGAGATAGCCGGGGTCGAATCCGTCCGGTACCTCGACGAAGCAACTCGAGTAGCCCCAGCGAGCATCCACGGTCACCTCCTCGGGCGAGGAATACCCGGCCGCGACGAGCCAATCGGGCGTCTTCGACTGCCGACCGGTCGCATCGACGATTAGGTCCGCGTCCAGCACCTCGACATCGGACGAACCGGATCGTCGGACCTGCAGGCCGCTCACCCGACCGTCGCGCACGACCAGACCACTGGCCGCTGCATCCGACAGGAACTCCACGCGCGGGTGTCGCCGCGCCCGTTGGCGCACGGTCCACTCGATCAGCTCGCGGCTTAAGAGCAGCAGCGACATCGGCGACTCGAATCGCGGCGCCCAGCCGTACCGCCGCATTGCCAGGCACTCTCGGGTCATGCAGGTCAGCACAGCGCCACGCTCCACCGTCTCAGCGGTGAAACCGGGGTAGATGCTCTCGATGACGTCCCGTCCGCGCGCGAGGAGCGTATGGAAGTGTTGCGCGTGCGGCACCCCGCGCCGCGGCCCGATCGCGTCAGGCATCGGGTCGCGCTCGACGACAATCACCCGGTCCACTGAGTCCGCAAGTACGCCGGCCGCAAGTGCGCCGGCGATGCTTCCGCCGACAACTAGGGCCACGCGTGATCGCTCGAGATCTCCCACCATGTCCGCTCCTAGCGATTCTCGCTGGACTTCAGTTCGGGCGCCGGCGCTGGCTGGGCGCCGCGCACGAGTCGACCGGGAAGGGCACCCGTGTGTCGACCGTTCTCGAACGTGACCTCGCCGGCCACGATGGTGGCGACATAGCCCGTCGCCTCCTGCATCACCCGGCGTCCACCCGCGGGCAGGTCGTACGCGACGTACGGATGTTTGGCGTTCAGGTTCTCGAAATCGATGACGTTGAGGTCGGCGCGATAGCCAGGGGCGATTCGGCCTCGGTCGAGCAGACCGACGGTCCGCGCCGTGTCCATGGTCTGACGCTTGATGAGCCATTCCACCGGCAGTCGTTCACCGCGGACACGGTCGCGACCCCAGTGCGTCAGCAGCGTTGTCGGGAAGCTTGCATCGACGACCGCGCCGCAATGCGCGCCGCCGTCGCCGAGCGCCGGAACCGTGTTCTCGTGCTCGAGCATCTCGCGCACGTCCTCGAGGTCGCCGTAAAAGTAGTTCAGCGTCGGGAAGTACAGCAGCGCCTGACCGTCCATCTCCATCATGTGGTCATACGCAACAGCCAGTGGGTCGACTCCGGCGCGCTGGCCGATCGCGGCCAGACTCTGGTCGGCGACGGGCTCGTAGTCCGGCGGGTCACCCAATCGGTAGATTCGGTCCATCGACGCGATCAGGCGATGCAGGTACGCGTCGTCGCTCTCGGTCTGCTCGGCCAGAATGCGGGACCGGATCTCCGGACGCCGCAGCTCGGCAACCCGTTCAGGCAGTGGAAGGTCGGCCAGGGCGCGGTAGGTCGGATGCCCCACAAATGGATGAAACGTGAGATCCCAACCGAGCATGAGCCCGATGGCCCGCACGGAAACCTGGCCTACGATCGGGCTTCCGCTCTCGCGGCTGATCTCGGCGAACTGTGTTAGCCACGTACGCCAGGCATCAGGCTCGGCATCGCGTTGAAGCATGGTGATCGACATCGGACGACGCGACGTCAGAGAGATCTGACGGATCAACTCCATCTCCGTGGCCTCGGACAAGAAGTCCGACATCACGTCGATGACTCCGGCCTGCACGTCGGCCAATCCCGCCGACAGGCTGATCAACTCCTCCGGTGGTGCGGTCATGCTCGGCGTCGGTAGCCCAGTAGCCGTCTTGTGGGCCGGAGTGCGCCCGGTCGACCAACCGATCGCCCCGGCCCGCACACCATCGACAATGATCCGGCGCATCTCGGCAAGTTCGTCCGCAGTAGCGACAGACTCGTGGTCGGCGCCCCGCTCACCCATCACATAGGTACGGACAGCGTCGTGCGGGATCTGAACGGCGAAGTCGATGGCGTGCGGTGTGTCGATCACATCGAGGTACTCGGCCACCGACTCCCAGCCCCAGGTCATTCCTTCTGACAGCACGCTTCCCGGGATGTCCTCGACGCCCTCCATCAGCCCGATCAGCCAATCGTGCCGATCCGGCGCCACCGGCGCAAACCCGACCCCGCAGTTACCCATCACTACGGTGGTCACGCCGTGAAGAGACGACGGCGCGAGCAGTGAATCCCAGGAGACCTGCCCGTCGTAGTGGGTATGGACATCCACGAAGCCCGGCGTGACCATCAATCCAGTGGCGTCGATCTCGGTGCGCGCCGATCCGGCAACGACACCCACCTCGGCGATGACGCCGTCGAGGACGGCGATATCGGCGGTGGTCGATGGACTGCCCGTCCCGTCGACCACGGTTCCGTTGCGAATCACGACGTCGTACATCTCGCCCCTGCCCCCTGAGTTCCTGTAGCTACGGAGGACCCAATCACGTGGCGCTCTGACAGTCAACTATCTAACAATTGCGGTCTCTTCCAAAATGAGGCAGCTCCATAGCCGGACGATCGCCCCGGCGCGTTAGGCATGTGTTGACCGCAAGCAGTTAAAGTCCTACATTTGCCATTCAGCGTTTCGCCGCTGCCGCCTCGAACATTGGGAGGGCCCTTGAGCTACCGCGATTTTCTCGCCGCCGTTGAAGGCCGCGACCTGTTCGTCTCCCACGACGCCGCGGCCGGTCACGACCTCGACATCGATCCGTACGCGGCGTTTGGCCGGCTCCGCGCCGAGGCCGAGGTCGTTCCGGCCGACCTACACGACGTCTTGGGCATCTCGGCCGACATCATGGTGACGGCCCAGTCCGGCGGGTATCGAGACTTGACGTCACCGGTTTTCTCCGCCGTCAGCTTCGACTCGGTCCGGATCATCCTGAAGGACGCGGAGTCGTTCAACCAGGAGATCACGCGGCGCGCCTACACCGGCACATTCGGCCGGGCTCTGAACACGCTCGACCCGCCGGATCACAGTCGAATGCGGGCGATCGTCGATCAGGTCTTCGGCCGGCGCTCGATGGCCTCGTGGTGTTCTGACATCGTGGCGCCACTGGCCCGCCGAACCGTGCGCCGTGCGCTGGCCGACGCCGCAAGCGACGGCGAAATCGAGTTGGTCGGGCAACTGCTGTTCACATACCCCGCCGAGGTCATCACCACCCTCCTCGGCCTGCCGGAGGACCGGATCGGCGACTTCATGCGCTGCGCCGTGGCCATGGGCTCGTTCTTCGATGCTGATCTCGCCCACGCGGGAGCGCAAGCCATCACCGACTGGGTACGGGAGATCGTCACCGATCGCCGCGCAGCGGGCGGCGCCGAGCACGACCTGATCGGCTTGCTCATCAACGCAGAGGTCGACGGCGCCCGGCTCGAGGACGAGGAGATTCTCAGCTTCGTCCGCCTGCTCTACCCGGCCGGCTACGAGACCACGTTCCGGGCCCTCTCGAACACGCTGGTCGGCCTGCTCACCACCGGCCAGTGGGAACTCGTGGCGCGCGATCGATCCCTGGCCCCGGTTGCGGTCGAGGAGGGTCTGCGCTGGGAACCCTCCGTCCTTGGGCACCCGCGTTGGGCGAGCCGAGACACCACGGTGTGCGGCGTCGACATCCCGGCCGGCAGCGTCGTGCACGCGTTCCATGCGTCCGCGAACCGGGACGAGTCGCGGTGGGAACACGCCGAGCGGTACGACCTGCGGCGCCCACGCCTGGGCAACAGCACCTTCGGCTTCGGCCCGCACACGTGCTTAGGCATGCACCTGGCCCGGTTCGAGATGACGGCGATGCTGGCCGCGCTCGCCGACGCGATACCGCGACTGCGCCTGTCTCCCCGCGCGACTCCCGACGAGTACCGGGTCCGCGGACTCGCTCTCCGATCGCCGCGGAGCATTCCCGTCGTCGTTGCATGACTGCCAACCACCGAGCGCTGCGCTCGCAAGCACCTGACCCCGCGAACTCGCATCTGGAGGTACGAGAGCTCGTCCTACCCGACCGAGTTCACGGGTCGATCTACACGAACCCCACGCTCTTCACCGAGGAGATGCGGACGATCTTCCACCAGGGTTGGGTATTTGTCGGGCACGCCAGCGAGATCCCGACAGCCGGAGACTTCCGAACAACCACGATCGGCCAGCAGCCGGTGATCTTCGTACGCGGAGACGACGACGTCGTCCGCGTACTTCTGAACCGGTGCACCCACCGCGGGACGGCCCTGTGCGTCGAAGAAGCCGGCAACAGTCGGCGCTTCACGTGCGCGTACCACGGCTGGTCCTACCGAACGACCGGCGAACTGCACGCCGTTCCGCAGATCGAGCAGTACGACGGCTTGGATCGGTCGATGTTCGGCCTACGACCGGCAGCGCGCGTCGCCACCTATCGCGAGTTCGTGTTCGCTTCGCTGGGCGACTCCGGCCAACCCTTCGACGATTACCTGACCGTCGGCGCCCGCGCCTACCTCGACCTGGTCACCGATGTCGCGCCTGATCGTCGCCTGCAGGCGTCGGCCGGAGTTCACAAGTATGGCTACGACGGCAATTGGAAGCTCCAAGCCGAGAACAGCGTGGACGCCTATCACGTCCCGTTCGTCCACCGTAGCTTCCTGCAGATCCACCAGCGCCGCTCCGGGCAACGGCTGGACTCATTGACCCGCGGCGCTTCGCCGGTCATCGTCCGAGACCTCGGCGGAGGTCACGTGGGATGGGACTATCGGCCGATCAACGAGCATCGCGCCGACCTCGTTCGCCCGCATACCACTCAGTCGGCCGCCGAGCGGAGCCACGTCGACGCGCTCGTGGCTCGCGACGGTCGCGAGGCGGCCGCTGAGCTCCTACGCGTCGGCGCCGCCCACGCGTTCATCTTTCCGAACCTCGCGTTGATTGCCTCTCAGCTGCGGGTGATCCGGCCGGTGACGGTCGACCGGACCGAGGTGTACCTCTACCCCACCCTGCTCGCCGGCGCGCCCGACGAGGTCAACGAGCACCGGCTGCGAAGCCACGAAGCCTTCTACGGACCTGCCGGCGGAGGTCAGGCTGACGATCTGGAGATCTTCGCCCGTCAGCAACATGGGCTGGACGCCACGGTGGATCCGTGGTGCTTGATCGCCAAGGGAATGGGGCGCGAGTGGCACGACGCGGACGGCCGCCTGAGCGGCTACGCCACGGACGAACTCGCTAGCCGGACCATCCTGGGTCACTGGGCGACGCTGATGGCCGGAGCGCCATGCCCGATCTAACTAAGGCGCGGCAGTTCCTCTACCACGAGGCCGACCTGATGGACCGGCACGCCTACGACGACTGGCTCGCGCTGTGGACGCCGGACGCGAAATACCTGATCCCCTGCAACGAGGACGACTATGACGATCGACTGCACGTATCGATCGTCAACGAAGACCACGCTGGGTTGTGTGATCGAGTTGCTCGGCTGAAGAGCTCGTCGGTCTGGGCGCAGCGTCCCAAATCCCGCCTGAGCCGCATCATCGGCAACGTTCGCTTCCAGCCGACCGGCCCGGACGGCCTGGTGGGCCAAGCGACGTTCAACCTCACAGCGGTACGGCACGGAGCCATTGACGTGATCGCCGGGCGCACGGAGCATCGGCTGCGCGCCACACCCAGTGGGCTTCGCTTGGTAGAAAAGACCGTCTGGCTGGTCACGATCGACGACGTCATGCCCAACCTCACGTTTCTCCTCTGACCCGGTCCGAAGGTGCGTCAGGGTTGCGGCAGGGTCTTTATCGCGCGGCGTTCGTCCATCGCGCGGTAGCCCTCGGCGACCTGGTCGAGGGGCAGGGTGAGATCGAAGACTTGACCCGGATCGATCGTGCGTCGCCGGATGCGCTCGATCAGGTCGGGTAGAAATAGGCGTACGGGAGCCGGGCCGCCGTGCTGGTGGACATGGCTGTAGAACAACTCCTCGCCGGGCGGGTGAAACCATGGGAGACGCCGACGAAGCCGACGTGGCCGCCGCGCCGGGGTCGAGCGAATGGCATGCAGCATCGCCTCCTGGGTGCCGACGGCCTCAGTGACGCTATGGACGCCGAGGCCGTCGGTCACCTCTTTGATCACCCCGACGCCGTCGTCGCCAAGGTCGCCAGCCTCTGTCGCTGCTCGTGGCGGGAGAACACGATGACGCGCGCCGCACCGAACTGCGTGGCGGCGAGCACGGCGAGCAGTCCCACTGCACCGTCACCCACTTTGGCGACGACCCCGCCGCGTTGCACGCCGGGGCCCGACCGCACCGAACCAGCCGGTGCCGAGGACGTCGGACTCGGCCAGCAGGCTGGGCACGATCGCGGCGTCGGGGAACTCGGGGGTGGCGACCACGGTGCCGTCGGCAAGGGAGGACGCGCAGGCACTTCGCCTGCGCCCCGTTCGCGCTGAGGTACTCGCGACGGACGCAGCTGCTCTGGTAACCGACCAGGCAGACCTCACAGCTGTGTGGGCGGCAAAAAGGATCCGATGTCGAACTGGCCCGCGCGAGGGTGGTGACGGCGGAGCCGACCTCTTCGACGATGCCGACGTATGCGTGGCCCATCGGCGTGGGCCAGGTCACCGGGTTGACGCCGCGGTAGTCCCACGGGTCCGACCCACACATGCAGGTGGCCGACACACCCAGCTCGCCGCGGATGATCGGCAGCGTCACGTTGACCACAACCGCGTCCAGGGTGATCACGAAGAAGCCGAGCAGCGCGGCGAACAGGGTCGAGTTCGCGTTCTGGGCACCGCGCAGAGCTGTCGTCGCCAGCGCCTAGAAGCTCGACCTCCCTAACCGCGCCGATGCTCACAGCGTGGAGTGCGTGAACAAGCGCGCCGAGATCCGCAACTTCCTCGCCACCCGCCGCGCCAAACTCACCAGCGAGCAGGTCCGGGCTCCCGACCTCTTTCCGCCGGCGCGTATCCCGGCTGCGCGCGAGGAGGTTGCCGTGCTCGCCGGAGTCAGCACCGACTGGTAGCTCCAGCTGGAAAGGGGCCCACATCGCTGGCGTGTCCGGCGGCGTCCTCGAGGCCGTCGCTCGAGCGCTGCACCTGTCCGACGCCGAGCACGAACACCTGTTCAACCTTGCCCGGGCCGCGAAACCGGTCCGCGCCTACGCTGTCGCGACAGCTAGCGCCGACGCGGACCCATCCGGTCGCGCGTCCTACGTGCTGCCACGTCGCGAACTGTCAAAGAATTGAACGTTCGGCTCCACACATCCGTGTGGTTCGCAGCGTCCGCGTGTCGTTTTCGTGCCACCTGGTCACGGATTTGCTTCACCCGCGGACGGTCATCTCGGGGTCAGACCCCGCGGCGCCAGAGCCGAACGTAAATGAGGGCCCTGCAATTCGGCACCTGTGGGTGGAGCTGAGGGGACTCGAACCCCTGACCCCCACACTGCCAGCGGGGTGGTGGTGGTTCAGCGAGTCCTTGTCTTCCGGCCGTCGAGGATACGATGAGCCATATTTTACCGCCAAGGTGTGGTGTCTTCGATGTCAGCCGATGTCGGCTCGTGCCGCCGCGTGGCGGCGGGTCGCAGGGTCAAACCGGGGTCCGGTCGGAACCACCCTATTGGGTGCATGGACGTGTCGTGCGGCAGCCGCGTAAGCGGGCCGCGTATCGCCTACATCAGCGACGACATCATCGTCGAACAGGCCTTCGTCGCCGCCGGACTCGGCGTGACCACCTCTCCGCGGATGGCGCTGCGCTCACATCATGCGGCGGGGGTATACGCGAGCGACATCCCGCACTTTTGCCGCCACATCTACGTCACGACCTACGGCGAGCCACCCGATCCGCCAGCCACCGCGGCCTTCGTCGCGGCCTTGCAACACGCCGTCACCGACCCGAGCTGGCGGACCGTCGTCGATACCTCAGACTGATCGTCCTCGGTCACGACCATGCTCGGGGTTAAGAGTGTTCGATGGCCGGGGTCAGGTGTGCAGCGCGGGCGCGTAGGAGATGCCGACGATCGCCCCTTCCGGTGATTGCAATCGCGCGACCGTCTGGCCCCACGGCTCTTCGCGAGGCCCATGCAGCAGTTCATGTCCGGCGCGTTCGAGTTCCAGCGCCGCCGGACTGACCGCAGCGGCGCTGTCCACGTCGAACTCGATGCTGACCTGTGGGACGGGTCGCTCTTGCGGCCACTGGTCGGTTCCGAAGCACGCTTGGGCGGCCTGGGAGAGCGGCCAGATCCCGAAAGACTTGCACCCGGCGATCTGCTCGCTGTGGTAGTACCCGTCACCCTCGCCCTGCAACGGCAGTCCCAGCGCGTCGATGTACAGGTTTCGGCTGTTCGTCGGGTCTGGAGCGATCACGGCTACGGTCGCGAGGAACTCAATGTTCATGGCACCTCCTGGTTCGTAGATGTCGTTCGTAGTTGTTCAGCCACCCATAGAAACAGGTCGCGGCCCCGCGCCCGCGGTCTCTGCCCGTTCGTGGAGTGCAAGGTGACACCCGATCGCGATCGCGAGGGCGCCGGGGGCCGGTCTTGTCATGACCGCTGGCCCGCTGCTCGCAGAGTCAAATCGGGGTCGAGGAAGATCCTCGTCCTCGCGCGCGCCGCGGGGCGAACGACGGGAGTCGTCAAAGACTATTGACGCCTTCCGATCGTCAATCTACATTGACGGTGTGAGTGAGGTCGTGTCGGAAGGCAGCCGGATGGTGCAGGCCGCGGCAGACCCGGATCCGGCAACGGGTTTGGCTGCGGTTGCGGCGTTGCGCGGTTTGGTGGAGGTGCTGGAGGAGCTGCAGGTCGACAATGCCCGCACCCGCGGCTGGTCTTGGCGTGACATCGCCCGGGTGCTTGGGGTGAGCAAGCAGGCGATGCATTACAAGCACGCCGGTCGGCTGCGCGGGCGGCGGTGATGGCCAAGATGGCGGAGCGACCCTCGTTGGCCAATCAGCAGATCCTGCGGCTGGCCGAGGCCGAGCGGCATCGCCTGGACCATCCGTATCTCGGCGATGAGCATCTGCTGCTCGGCATGCTCTCGCACGGCGCGAACCCGGCCGCCGCGATGCTGACCGAGCGCGGGCTGGAACTCGACGCGGCGCGCACCGAGATCGCGCGCATCGTCGCCGCGTCCGGACCGATCGCCCAGGACGCCGCCGCTGTGTTGGGTGGGTTCGGCGTGGATGTGGTGCAGATGCGGCGACGGCTGGAGTCGACGTTCGGCTCGTTGGCGGTGCACGAGGCCGCCCGGCAGGTGCGCCGCCGTCCGTGGTGGCGCGGCCGCGCGCAGCACAGCCCGCTGTGCGGGCCGCCGTATCTGATCAAACGAGCACAGCACATCGCCTGCACCACTGCCGGCAAACGCGGTGAGATCGAGATCGGTCCGGAGCACCTGCTCTACGGCGTGCTGCGCGCCGCGCGCGACCCGCTCGGGACCGGGCTGGGCCGGCGCGGTCGCCGCGAGATGGCCCGTCTTGGCCTGCGCGTCGGCGGCCCGCATCCGGTCCGGTTGCTGATGGCCGAGTACGGAATCGACCTCGAGATGTTTGCTGATGACGTGCTGGTCAACCGCACGCCGAGGACCTGAACCGCGAAAGGGAGGATAGCTGCGTGACGACCGCTGCTACCGAGTCGGATGCGGCTGAGCCGCTCGCCTGCTGGTGCTGCGGCTCGGCGTATCGAGAGGCCGAGCTGGTGCGGCTGGGGAACCATCCCGAAGTCGGCGTCTGCCTGCGTTGTGCGCACTTCCTGCATCAGCAGGCCCGCGGCCGTGAGGATGCGCTGCACCCGTCACCCGCCACCCGGGTCCGCGACCAGTTCCGCGCCGGCCGACGGGTCGTGATGCAGCGGGGTTGGCATCAGAAGCCGGTCATCGGCAGGCCGTTGCGCTGGTTGGGGCGTCGCCTGCCGTAGCTCAGCGTCCGGCCGCGCTCGGGTCGTCGGTGCGGTATTGCTGCATCGCGGTGACCTTGCCGCCGGCGACGGTGATGCGGGTCGCGACCGGGAAGGGCTGCGGCCCGTCGTAGTCGATGGGTTTGGTTGAGCTGACGATGAAGGTGTGCTCGTCGACGTGCTCGATGGTCACCGGGTAGGCCGCGTTACCCTCGCGCTGCCGGTGCCGCAGTAGCCGCATCACCTCATCGCGGCCGACGCAGTCCCACTCGCCGGGCTCCACCCAGTTCAGGGTCACGGCCGGGTCGAGCACCACTTCGAGCGCGTCGAGGTCACCTGTGGTCCAGGCGCGCAGCCCACGTTCGATGATCTGGTCGGTCGCGCTGGTCATCGCCACTCCCATGCGCAGGTTTCTGTGCTCATCATCCGCGCCAGGTCACGGGGTCGCCAGGTGCGCTGGGTCGGGAATGAAGCAGGGTGCCGAAGATGCGCTGGCCGCGGTGCTCGGCGCGGGCCCGGTCCAGGATGTCGCCGCGTAGCTGTGGGTGTGCGTCGATCCAGGTCTGGGCGCTGGCTGGGGTGGTGAAGAAGTTGAGGTCGTTGCAGCAGGTTTCGGCCGAAGGCGCGTCGCTGCCGGCGGTCGCGCTGAGGAATACCACCGCGGTGACCGGATCCCAGAGGTAGCGGCCGTCCGCGACCGTGACGGTGACCGGCCGACCGTTGGCCGGGTCGCTGGATGTGATGACCGCGTCGGTGTCGAGCATGGCCGGCATGCCGAGTGCGTCGATGGCGCACATCGCCCAGACCTCGATCCCGCTGGTCAGCCGCACCCGGTGACGTGTCGGCGTGGCTGAGAAGGGGTAGGCGACGGCGATCTGGTTGTCGGCGTCGAGCCGGACGGCGTCCATGTTGTGCAGGTTGACCAGCACCTCGTGTGCGGTCGCGCCGTGAACCGCGGCGATCGACTCGAGTTCCGCTGCGGCCGGGGCACGCCCGGTGCTGGCGAACGCGCGCAGGATTGCGCGATGTACCGCCTGGCCTGCCGGATGGGTCGGCGCGGTGCGCGCGCGCCGCTCCTCGAGGCTGACCGCCGAGTCCCCCGCGTCCGCGGCCGTGGCGCAGCAATCGCGCTGCACGCGGGCGGCCTGGTCGATCCCGGCATCTGCCGACCCGAGTACCGCCGACTCGACGATGGCGCCGCGCAGCTGGGCCACCGACGGCGCGCCGACGAGCTGTCCCGTCTCATCGCGGTAGAGCCGGCACGACAGGCTGGCCGCACGGTCCGGTTCGGCGAACGGATCGCGGCCGTCGACGAGCAGGGTCGGCGAGCCCGTCATCCCGAGTTCTCGGGCGGCCTGCTCGCTGTCCACCACCTGCCGATTCACGTCGACGACGTCGAGGTCGCCGCGGCCGGCGATCACCTCGCCCAACCGGTCCGCCAGCGTCGCGACGTTCGGGCAGTCCGGCACATGGAGAATCGTCAACCTCATCGGCCATCTCCAGCCACCGCGTCGCTGGTCTGCAAGGCCTGCAGCAGCGAGCACTTTCGATCGCGGCGGGGCAGATCACAGGTTGCCACCAGTTCGACGAGCGAGTCGCGCATCCGCTGCAGGTCGGCCAGCCGCCGCTCGATCTCGCCGATCCGCGCTGTGGCCAGCGCCCGTGCGCTCGCACAGGCCCGGGGACCACCCGCGGCCAGTTGCACCAGTTTGGCTGCCTCGTCCAGCGAGAACCCCAGCTCATGCGCGCGTTTGACGAACCGCACCAACTGTTCCGCGGATGCCGGGTAGTTGCGGTAGCCCGAGGTCGAACGCGGCGGGCGGTCCAGCAAGCCGCGCCGCTCGTAGTACCGCAACGTCTGGGTGTTCACCCCGGCCCGCTCGGCAAGTTCGCTGGTGCGCATTCCTCTAGCGTGAACCCTGTACCTGAGTACAGGGCAAACGTCCTACGGCCGTGGCGGTCGCTAGCCGGCGCTGGCCCTGCCGTCTCGGCCCGGGCTGGTCTCCAACGGTCGGGCCCGGCGTGCGCGGCGGAGCGCGCGGACGGTAATCGGGATGCCGATTGCGCTGGGCAGCAGCCACAACGCGACGGTGGGCAGTCGATCCCACAGCGGCAGGTGCGGGCCGTTGTCGACGTAGAAGGCGGTCAGCATCGCGATGTAGGACAGGCCCATCCCGGTGATGTGCGGGGCATCGCCGGGTCGGTGCCGGCGCCGGTGCAGGTAGCCGATGCGGGCCGCGGCGAAGGCGACCAGGCCGATGATTGCCAGGTGGTAGTCCTGTCGTGGCCGCATCGCGGTCAGCGCGAGCGCAGTGAGCACCACGGCGAGAATCGCGCGGTAATACCAGCGGCCGAGCCGGATGTGACGTGGGCTGCCTTTGCTCGTCAGCGCGGCGCTCGCGCCGGTGATGACTGCGGTCAACGCGGCGAGCAGGTGCACGGCCAAGACGGCAAGGAAAGCCGGGGCGGTCGAGCCGACCTCGGTGCCCAGAATCCGTGCCGCGTCGATCATGCACACCTCGCGCCCGACGAGCGGATAGGTAGTGTTGCTACGTATAGACGCTACTCGGGATGGTGTCGATTGAGAACAGCGAGATGTAGCGTTGCTACCTGTGCGGGCCGAGTCGTTGAAGGGGCACCTGGACGCGCTGTTGATGGCGAGCCTGGAGGCCGGGCCGCGGCACGGCTACGCGGTGATCGAAGCATTGCGCGACTCCTCGGGGGGCCAGCTGGATCTGCCGACCGGGACGATCTACCCGGCGTTGCACCGGCTGGAGGCGGCCGGGTTGATCCGCGGCCGCTGGTCGGCGGCGACCGGACGGCGGCGCCGGGTATACGAGCTGACCGCGAAGGGACGCCGCGCGCTGGCCGGTGAGCGCGCGGACTGGCAGCGGTTCTGCGCGGTCGTCAGCGCAACCTTGGAGGGCGGGCCATGTCCAGATCCGGCCTGATCGACGCCTACCTGGCCCAGATGGCGAGCCGGTTGCCGGCGCCGATCATCGCCGAACTGGCCGACGGACTGCACGACACCTACGACGCACACCGTGCCCGCGGGCTGGGTAGCGAACAGGCCGAGCGGGCCGCGGTTACCGAGTTCGGCGATCTCGCCACCGTCGTTGCCGCGTTCGTCGCGGCCAGCACAGCCCGCCGTGCGGCGCGCTTCCTGCTGGTCACCGGCCCGGTCGTCGGCGCAACCTGGGCCGCTGTCCTGCTGGCGCGCCACGGGTGGGACTGGCCGCTCGGGCTGGCCACCCGCATCGGACTCGGCACCGCGGTGCTGACCGCCGTCGCGCTGCTGGCCGCGGCCGCGTTCCAGACGCGTTACCGGGCAGCCGCGCGCAGCACGGCCGCCGCGTGTCTGCTCGTGCTCGCGGTGGACGCCGGCATGCTCGGCTACATCGTCACGACCGGCCAGTTGGCCAGTTGGCCGGTGCCGGTCGCCGCCACACTCAGCGCAGTCCGGGTCGGGTTCACGCTCACCAGGCTGCCGCGCGTGCTGCTGGTGGCATAGCGCCCGACGCTGGGTGCTCGCCGCGGTCGGTCGCTTCGTTTCTTAATGCGTCGATTGCAGCGCGGCTCGTTGGCCGTCGAGTTGATGCTCGCGCACCCAGGCTTGGGCGGCCATCTGCACGGCGTCCCACGGCGAGCCGAGCGGCGGCGTGTAGGACAGGTCGAGTTCGCTCATCAGGCCGACGGTCATGCCGTGGAACAGGGCGGTGGCGTAGGTGTCGACCCGCTTGGCGGTCTCCGTGCCGCGCGCGCCGATGAGTTGCGCGCCGAGCAGCAGTCCGCTGTCGGCGTCGCCGGTGATGCGGATGGTGATCGGCTGCGCGCCCGGGTAATAGGCCTTGTGGTCATCGGGTGTCGCGGTGCTGCTGACCGGATGGAACCCGGCAGCGCTGGCCTCCTGCTCGCGCAGCCCGGTGCGGGCCGCGACCATGTCGAAGACCTTGACGACCTGGGTGCCGAGGCTGCCGGCGAAGCAGCCGGTTCCGCCGAGGGCGTTCTCGCCGGCGACGCGACCCTGCTTGTGGGCCGTGGTGCCCAGCGGTAGGTAAGTGACGCCGAGCTGGCGGTGGTGGGTGATCACGCAGTCGCCGGCGGCCCAGACGTGCGGCAGCCCGGTGGCCATCGACGCGTCGACCACGACGGCGCCGCGCGGCCCGGTGCGGGCGCCGGCGGCGGTGAGCAGCTCGGTGTCCGGGCGGACGCCGACCACCACCAGGACCAGGTCGACGTCCCAGCCGAGGGGTTCGCTCTCGGGGCCAGTCCCCTCGACGTGCAGGCGCGCCGGCCCGTCCTCGGTGCGGCGGATCCGGGTGACGGTGGTGTTGGTGTGGACCTTGACACCGTGCCTGGTCAGTTCGGTGTGCAAGAGGGCGCCGAGCTCGGCGTCGACGGTGGGCAGCACTTGGGGCAGCATCTCGACCTGGGTGACGATGATGCCGCGGGCGGTGAGTCCTTCGGCCATTTCCAGCCCGACGTAGCCGGCGCCGACGATCAGCGCGGTGGCCGGGCGGATGCTGTCCAGGCTGGTGGTGAGGTCGAAGGTGTCGCCCATCGAGTGCAGCAGATGCACCCCGTCCTCGACACCGAGACCGTCGAGTCCATCGATGGGTGGGCGGACGGGGAGCGCGCCGGTGCCGACGACCAGTTCGTCGTAGTCGAGCCAGGACTGGACGCCGTGCTGGTCGCGGACGGTGATCCGCTGCTCGGGCACGTCGATTGCAGTGGCCCGGGTGTCCAGGCGCAGCCGCATGCCGGTGGCTTCGAGCTCGGGGTGGGTGCGGTGCGCGAGGTTGCGCCAGTGGGTGACCTCGCCGGAGATGTAGTACGGGATGCCGCAGATGGAGAAGTTGGGGTAGGCGTCAGCGACCACGACCGTCACGTCGGAGGATGGGTCGAGTTCGCGGGCGCGCAGCGCGGCGGAGATGCCGGCGTCGCTGCCACCGATGGCAACCAGATGCATGCGTCGTCCTTGGTCGGTACGGGAACCTGTTCGGAGCGTGCTCAGGGTCGTTGCGTGGCCTCGGCCGCCTCGGCATGGCCGCTGTGCTGGGTGTGTGCGTGCGGGACGACGACGTCGTCGGCCTCCGCCCCGGCATCGGGGTAGAGGATCAGCACGATCACGATCGCGACGATGAGCCCGACCAGTTGCATCGCGATGAAGCCGGCGACCGAGGCGGGGGCGATGCCGGCGAAGGTGTCGGAGAACATCCGCCCGATCGTGACCGCGGGGTTGGCGAAGCTGGTGGAGCTGGTGAACCAATACGCCGCGCCGATGTAGGCGCCGACCGCGGGCGCGGCCAGCAGGCCGCGGTGTGTGCGGGCTAACGCGAAGATCAGCACGATCAGTCCGGCGGTGGCCACCACCTCGCCGAGCAGGTGGCCGCCGCTGGCCCGATGCTTGGTCGAGACGTGCACGCCGACGCTGAACATCGCATCGGCCAGCAGCGCCCCGCCGACCCCGCCGACACACTGCGCGATCGAGTAGGCGCCGACGTCGCTCAGGGACAGGCCGCTGCCGGTGCGCCGGCCGACGAACCAGTCCGCGAGCGAGACCACCGGGTTGAAGTGCGCGCCGGACACCGGACCGAGCATCAGGATGAGCACGGCGAGACCGAACACAGTGGCGGTGCTGTTCTCCAGCAGCTGCAGGCCCACGTCGTTAGAAAGCTGCTGGGCGGCGATGCCGGAGCCGACGACGACCGCGACCAGCAGGCCGGTGCCGAGGAATTCCGCGAACAGCCGCCGGGCCAGCGGCGCGGCACGCTCGGCTGACGCCGGCGGTGGTTTGGTCACGGCGCCATCTTGACGCACCGTATTTAGTTCAGTCAAGATTGAGGCAATGAACGCTGAAGCAACTGTTCGGGTGAGTGAGCGGGCGGCAGTGCATTCCGCGCTCGGTGACGTGGCGCGGCTGCGCATCGTGGACATACTGAGCGTCGGCGACGCGGCGCCCTCGGAGCTGGCCGAGTTGCTCGGCATGCCCTCCAACCTGCTCGCGCACCACTTGCGGGTGCTGGAGGGGGTCGGGCTGATCGCCCGCTCCCGTTCCGAGGGTGACCGGCGCCGCAGCTACCTGCGTCTGGTGCCCGGTGCGCTGGACGCGCTGAACACCGGTGGTGTGCGGGTGGCGCGGCGGGTGGTGTTCGTGTGCACCGCCAACTCGGCCCGCTCCCAACTCGCCGCCGCACTGTGGCGCCGGGCCAGCGCAGTCCCGGCAACATCGGCCGGCACCCACCCGGCGCGGCGCATCGATGCCGGCGCGGTCGCCGCAGCGCGCCGCCATGCGCTGCCGCTGCGGGTGTTGCGCCCCCGCGCCCTCGCCGATCTCGTGGCTGACGACGACTTCGTGATCACAGTGTGCGACAACGCGCACGAGGAACTCGACCGGCTGCGCGGACTGCACTGGTCGGTGCCTGACCCGGTTCGAGTCGGGACCGACGCGGCCTTCGACGCGGCCTTCGACGAACTCGCCCGCAGGGTCAGCGACCTCGCGCCTCGACTGTCCGCCACCTCCTGACAGGAACGGATCAGACATGACCTCGGACCACCCGCACGCCACGATCACCCTCGACCAGAGCGTCGCGCTCAAGACAGCCGCGACGCGGCTGGCCCGCGATTTCGACGGCGTCTTCAACGCCGAGACGATCGAGCGGTTCCTGCACTCCTCTTACGATCAGTTCGCCGGGCACGCCACCATTGCCAACTTCCTGCCGCTGCTCGCCGAACGCTTCGCCCGGGAGCGCCTGCAAGCACTGGCCCGAGTCGAAGGCTTACATGTGGACGGCAAACCGACCGTGCTGTTCCTGTGCGTGCACAACGCCGGCCGCTCGCAGATGGCGCTCGGCTTCTTCGAGCACTACGCCGGCGAGGCGGCCGTGGCCTGGTCCGGCGGGTCCGAGCCCGGCGAACAGGTCAATCCCGCAGCGATCGCCGCGATGGCCGAACGCGGCATCGACATCGCTCGCGCCTACCCGAAGCCGTGGACCGACGAAATCGTGCGGGCGGCGGACGTGGTGATCACCATGGGCTGCGGCGACGCGTGCCCGATCTTTCCCGGCAAACGCTACGAGGAATGGGTCCTCGACGACCCGGCCGGCAAGGACGTCGCCGCCGTGCGCCCGGTTCGCGACGAGATCGAACGCCGCGTGCTCGACCTGCTCGCCGAACTTCAGGTGCCGGTTCAGCGGCAGCCGCACGACCCCGCCGGGTGATCGCCGCTGCAACAGGTCGACTTCGCCGCCGGCTCGCAGCAACTGTTCTGCTCGGTCGGTTCGCAGCACTGCGTAGCGGGTTTTGTGGCACGCACGATCGCACCGTGCATGCCCGGCGCCGCCTCATGGGTGAAGATCACCTCAGCCTCGGTGAAACCCACCGCCGCAAGCCCGTCGAGGTACTCCTGGCGCGACAGCGCCCCGGCGATGCAACCGACGAAGGAGCCGCGCTCGGCACGATCGGCCGCGCTGAGCTGGTCTTCGGCGACCACGTCAGAGATCCCGATCCGACCGCCCGGCGTCAGCACCCGAAACATCTCGGCCAACGCCGCCGGCTTGTCGGTGGACAAGTTGATCACGCAATTGGAGATCACCACGTCCACCGAGGCGTCCGGCAGCGGGACCTCCTCGATGGTGCCCTTCAGGAACTCGACATTGGCCACACCCGCCTTGGTCGCGTTGCGGCGCGCGAGCTCGAGCATCTCCTCGGTCATATCCACCCCAAAGGCGAACCCGCTCGCGCCGACCCGCCGAGCCGACAGCAGCACGTCGATGCCGCCGCCCGAACCCAGATCGAGCACCCGCTCGCCTTCGCGCAGCTCGGCCACCGCGGTCGGGTTCCCGCAGCCCAGGCTGGCCGCGACCGCCTCCGCCGGCAGCTCGCCCTGCTCCCCCGCGCTGTACAGCCCTGCCCCGAACGCGGCATCCACCTCGGCTCCACCGCTGCAACACGACGCGGTCTCCGCGGCTGAGTCCTCGGCAGTGCTCGACCCGCAACACTGATCCGCATCAACCAACGCCAACGCGTCCCGGCCGGTCGCCGTCACCGCGACCGCCGCCGCGGCATACCGCGCCCGCACCTGCTCCCGTACGTCCTGATCCAGCATCACAACTCTCCCATCGACAACCATCAATGTGTTGAGGTTGCCTGACGTATCGAAGTTTGTCAATGTGTATGGCATGCTGATTGCGTGCCCACCACGACCCTGCCGGTACTGACCGACGATCTTGCCCCGTGCTGCGCACCGGTCACCGGCGGCGTCCTCGACATCGAAGCCGCCGAACGGCTCGCCCACATCTTCAAAGCTCTTGGCGACCCAACCCGGGTGCGGCTGCTCTCGTTGATCGCGGCCACCGAGAGCGGCGAAGCCTGCATCTGCGACCTCACCGAACCCGTCGCGTTATCCCAGCCGACCGTCTCGCACCACATGAAACTGCTCGTCGACGCCGGCCTGATCACTCGCGAACAACGCGGCAAATGGGCCTACTACCGCGTCGCCGACCAAACCTTGCAATCCATCTCGCAAGCGATCGCGCCGCCAACCGACGCGCCAGATTGATCCCCAACTACGCCGAGATCGCTTGAATCCGCACCCCACCTGCGGTGTGGTGTTGCTGTTCAACGATCAGATCTTAATAGCTAGCGGCATCCAGAGTCGTGCATCGAAGTGGTCAACTAAGGGTCAGACCCCCCGAAATTCGGCACGGCAAATACGCAGAGACCCCTAAAAATGGGAGATCCGAAGTGGAGCTGGCGGGACTCGAACCCGCGACCTACACACTGCCAGCGGGGTGGTACCGGTTCAGCTACTCCTTGTGTTCTCGGGCCTCCGCGCTACGATGAGCCCTATTTTATCGCAGATATGTGGGGCCGGCGGTGCCATCTGATGTCGGCTCGTGTCGCCCGATGGTGGCGGGTCGCAGGGTCAAATCAGGGTCCGCCCGAAACCACACCGTTGAAACCGTGGGAGGTGTCATGGGGCAGTCGCGTAAGCGCGTCGGCCGCGACGGCAAGGCCCGTTACACCGCCTACTACGACGACGTCGCCGGTCGGCGCCGCTCGGCCGGCACGTTCGCCTCCCGTCGTGACGCGGATCGGGCCTGGCAGCGGGCCGATGCCAAGACCGCGGAGGGCCGGCACAGCGACGCTGGCCGCGGGCGGCAAGCCTTCGCCCGCTACGTGGAAGACGAATGGTTCCCGAACCATTCGATCGAGCTGACCACCCGGCAGAACTATCGCTACGTGCTCGACAAGCACATCCTGCCGGTGTTCGGCGGCTACAAAATGATCGCCATCCTGCCCGCGGACGTGCGGACCTGGGTCACGCACCTGAAGGACCAGGGAGTCAAGCCGGCCACGATCAAGTACTGCCTGTCGGTGCTGTCGGCGATCTTCACCACCGCGCTCAACGACCAGATCACCAGCCTGCACCCGTGCGCCGGCATCAAAGCCCCGACCGTGCCACCGGCAACGCGGCGGATCATCACCCCCGAGCAGTACGCGCGCATCCACGCCGCCCTGCCCGACGAACAGATGCGGCTGCTGGTCGAGACCGACATCGAGACCGGGCTGCGCTGGGGCGAACTGGTCGAACTCCGAGTCCGCGACCTACGCGTGGCTGAAGGCGCGGTCATCGTGTCTCGGGTCGTGATCGAGATCGCCGCCAAGTTCCACCCCAGCGGCGGCCGATTCCTGGTCAAGGACTACCCGAAGGACAAGGCACCCCGCCGGGTCGGGCTCTCCGCTCACGTCCGGGACCTGCTCGCCGCCCACGTCACCGGCAAGGCGCCTGACGACCTGCTCTTCGCCGCGCCCGCGCGCGATCGGGCAAGCAAGCTCGAACCGGTCGGCGACCAGATGGAGTTCGGGATGACCGAGCCGAACGCGGTCGGCAAATCCTACCGGCACGGCACCCTCACCGCCTACAACATGGTCCCGTGCCGCTGCCAGCATTGCCGGAACGCGTACGCCACCTACCGCGCCGAACGCCGCGCCAACGGTGCCGACAAGTCCCGCGCCGCCAACCCGCCACCTCTCGGCGAGACTGATCCGCACATCTCCCGCTCCTGGTTCCGGCAACAGATCTGGGAACCCGCCCTCGCCGATGCCGGGCTCGGGTTCCACGTGCGCGTGCACGACCTGCGCCACGCCCACGCCTCCTGGCTGCTCGCCGGCGGCGCCGACCTGCAATCCGTCAAAGACCGAATGGGACACGCCCGACTCACCACCACCGAGCAATACCTGCATTCCCTCCCCCACGCCGACGCCGCCGCCATCGCCGCCCTCGACCACATCCGCAAACGAACAACCTGACCGGTGCGACGACACGAGCCGAGCAACCGAAGACGTCAACCTGCGTTCAGCAGCCCCCGGCCGAGATCCGCAATGGCGGACGAGCCGGGAACTGCCGAACACACGACGCCTCCGTGCTTATACCCGCATATACAACCCCGGCTGTATGAACCAAGTGCTATGAACCAAGTGCTATGACTCGGAGCCGGGCCCGACCGATTCGCGCGACCGCGTTCACCTCGATCGGTAGCCGTCGCCCATCCAGGACCGGCCGCGTCGGCCGACGCCGTCACAGAGCATGACGAACCTTGGCAACCGCAACCGCATCCGCGTCGGAACCGATAGCGAGCACTCGTCCGCAGGCCCTCGTCTGCGCATATGAATAGATCTGTGCGCGAGCGGCCGCTGTCACGCATGTCCGGCCTTCACCGGGCTTGCCACCGGGCGCGTCTTACGAGACCGTTCGCGCGTCCAAGCCGGTCGGCTGCCGCCGCCGACCCCGCGTCTATGCCGGTGGACGTTCCGCTTTCGCAGATGACCGCGGGCTTCGGTGGGCGGCGCTACAGGCGGGTTGCCGTCAGATACTGGGCGCTCGCGGCCGCGGCTGACGACTCTGGGTTCGGTCGGCCGTACTTCGCGGCGAGGTCGTCATGGTTGTCGAAGACGACGCTCCAGCCTTGGTCCGCGAGCCGGTAGGCGTTCTCGCGATCAACGCCGCTGACGCCCGCGCTCGGTGTCTCGGACGCGCCGACAAACACCCGCATCCGCTGGTACGTCTCATCGTCGGGACGAGGCGGCGCCATCGCGGCCTTGGCGCGCGTGCTGCCGGGCACCGCGGTCGCGGTAATCGTGTCAAGCACAGCGGTGGCATCAGATGGTGAGAGATAGGCGAGCACTCCCTCCTCGAGCCGCGCAGTTGGCAGGCCCGGATCGAATCCCGCCGCGGTCAGGTCCGCGAACCAAGAGCCGCACAGGTCAGTGGACACGAGGCCGCAAACACCGCCTACAACGGCTTCCCGGTGCTGTCGTCAATCCTCGCCCAACACAGCTTCCTGCCACGCCAAATGCACACCCGAGGCGACAAGCTCGTCTTCAGCAACGGCATCATCCTGCTGTCACTGTTCACGATCGCGCTCATCATCGGCTTCGACGCGCGAACGGACGCGCCCACCCATCTCTACATCGCCGGCGTGTTCACCAGCTTCACGCTGAGCCAAGCCGGGATGGTCAAGCGATGGAACCGGCTGATCCGGACCAGCCGCCGAACCGTCGCAACCAGATGCGGCTCTCGCGAGCCATGAACCTCATCGGGGCGATCGCGACCGGACTGGTCCTCGGGATCGTCATCTACACCAAACTCGTCCAAGGAGCGTGGATCGCGATCAGCGCGATGATCATGATCTTCGCCATGATGAAGGGCATCAGCCGGCACTACCGCACGATCGCCAGCGAGTTGGATCTCGCCGGGTCCAGCAAGCCGGTGCTGCCGCCGCGCAACCACGCGCTGATCCTGGTCTCCAAGCTGCACCTGCCGACCATGCGCGCGATCTCCTACGCGAAGGCGACCCGGCCGGACACGCTGCAGGCGCTGACCATCTAGATCGATGAGGCCGAGACCGCCCAGCTCCTCGACGGCTGGACCCGCCATGACATCGACGTCCCATTGATCATCCTCGAATCCCCCTACCGTGAGGTCACCAGGCCCCTGCTCGAACACCTCGGTCGCATGCGCCGTGACCGCCCGCGTGACGTGGTGATGGTGTTCCTGCCCGAATACGTCGTCGGGCGCTGGTGGGAGCAACTTCTCCACAACCAGAGCGCGCTGCGGCGCAAGGCGCGCCTCCTGTTCGAGCCCGGCGTGATGGTGACCAGCGTGCCGTGGCAGATACGCTCCACCACCCGCGCCGAGCGGCAGTTGGTGGCCGATCCCGCCTCGTCCGACCTCAGCCACGCCTCAACGCCGCATGAGATTCCCTAGGTCAACCTCAAGCGGCCTGGAGCATCACCGCCGATCGGTGGAGGTCGGGGTTGTAGGCGACGCCGTCGTGTCAGCAGCGCCAGACGACGCGGATCCAGGCTCGGGCCAGGATGCGCACGGCGTGCGGGTGGCGTTTGCCGCGGTTGATGGCGTCGGCGTAGATCTTGGCGGCCCAGGGGCTGGCGTGGCGGGAGTCGTCGGCGAAGTCGATGATCGCGTTGCGCAGCTTGTCGCAGGCGTAGTGGAATCCGACGACGTGCATCTTGCCCTGGCTCGGGTGACCGGGGCGACTCCGGCCAGGGCAGCGAGGGATTCCTCGTCGGGAAAGCAAGATCGGACGTCGCCGATCTCGGCCAGCATTGCCGCAGCGCGGACGCCGTGCCCGGCCTTGGGCAGGCTGGTGAAGATGTGGGCGTCGGCGTGCGCGTCGAGACGTTCGATGATCTCGGCTTCGAGTTCGCGTTCCTCGCGGCGCACGGTCTCGATGGCACGCAGCAGTCCCAGCACGCAGACGCCGCGGCCGTCGGCCTCGGTAGCACTGAGGCCCGCTGGCGAACTACCGCACCGTCGACAGCTGCGCCGGCGAACACCTCCTCACCGCCGAGGATCCACTCCCCGCCGACCTGCGCGAACCCCTCGCCCTGATCACCTGACCTGCGCAGGTGCGCACGAATTTGGACCAAGTCGGTCAGACCGGAGCTGAGTCCGCGCGCCGTTCGTCCCGACGCACGCCATGCCGGGCTGAGTGGCGGAGCCCCGCCGCTCCCCTCACGGACCCGCTGGATTCCTCACCGCGGCGCAAGCTCGGACGGCGAATCGCAGCGGCGAGCACACACGTTGTGACGACGGCCAGCGCTCCAGATAAGTCATCAAACGCGAGTGGATCGGCGACGCGGTCTTCGACGCTTGGCAGGCGGCTTCATCCTGGTGTTCATGCCAGGTGGACCGCCCGGGTTGCTACATCCAGTTCCTCGGAGCCTAGGTAAGCCGATCGCACGACCGTGGATGCGGCGACTTCATGTGGGGTGCCCCGGAAGATCTCTTCGCCGAAATCGAGGACGTAGATGTACTCGCAGACGTCCATTACGAGGCGCATATCGTGTTCGACCAGCAAGATTCCGATCCCCCGTTCTTCCACAACTTGCCGCAAGACGTGCCCGAACGCTTCGGTCTCAAACGCGTCCAGGCCGGAGGACGGTTCGTCGAGTAGCAACAGGGTGAAGTCGCCAGCTAGACAACGTGCAAGCTCGATCAGGCGCCGCTTCCCGGTTGATAACGAGGCCACGACCGCGTCCGCGAGCTCGGTCAGTCCGCATAGTGCAATCGCGTCGTCGGCTGCGCTGACCGCAGCGTTGCGATCCCCGCGCATGGGAACCAGCTGGCGCACGATGTTGCTACCCGCGAGCGCGCCCTCGTGCCCAAGGGTGACGTTCTGGCGCACCGTCATGGAATCCCAAAGCTCGATGTGTTGATAGGTGCGCCCAATGCCGCGGCGCGCACGGGCGGCAGGACTTAGACGCGATATGTCGGCGCCGGCGAAAGTAACTCGACCGCCGGTCGGGCGGATCAGCCCGGAGCACACGTTGAAGATTGTTGTCTTGCCCGCACCGTTCGGGCCGATCAACCCGGTGATAGTCCCGGTATGCGCTTCGAGATCGAAGTTGCGTACCGCAGTGAGGCCGCCGAAGCGGACGGTTAGGTCTTGGACCTCCAGTCTTCCCGGCGAGATACGACGACCGCGACGGATGTCACGTTTGGGTGCCGTCACCTGTCTCGCTTTGGGCGCCTCGGGGTTCGCTCCGCCCCACCGGTCGATCTTCGCGCGGACCCCGGCCGGCAAGCCCTGTGGCGGCAGAATAGCCACGCTGATCGCCGAGAGCCCAAACAGAATTTGCAGGTAGTTGCTCATCCCGGTCGGGTGCCAGTAGGAGCTAACGATGGTCAGCGCTATGGCTCCGTTGAGGGCGTACCAGGGCGCGATACCCGACATGATCGCTAACAAGGTGACGTAGGTGGCTGACGTGAACGCATCGAACGACTGGCCGGTCGGAGCGACGATGTACATGCCGTAAAGCGCTCCCGCGATTGCCGCGAAGAAGGCAGATATGCAGAAAACAAGCAAGCGCGTGAGATTGACACTGACTCCGGCGGTTGCGAGAGCCTGTGGCGAGTCGGCCATAGCTCGCAACAATCTTCCCAGCCGGCTTCGGACTAGGGTCACAACGACTAACGCTGTTACGCAGGCGACCGCGAGAACAACGTAGTAGAAGCCGGTATCTGTATCGAGCGCGAGCCATGAGAGGTGCGGCTTCGGCATCGCGAGCCCGAAGCCATCGAGGCCGAACATCCAGCTCGACTGATAGAACACACTCTGCACGAGCAGACCGAAGCCGAGTGTCGCCAGTGCCAAGAAGGTGCCGGATAGGCGGATGGCAGGGATCGCGATGATCGCTCCGATCGGCACAACGACCAGGCCGGCCAGAACGAGTGCGACTAACCAGGGGATCCCGGCTTCATGAGCCAGTTTCGAGAATGCCACTGCCCCGATTGCGGCGAAGGTCGCATGACATAGCGCGACCTGCCCAGAAGTCCTCACCAAGAGGCCGACCGACAGGAAAAGGACGACGTAGCTGAGCATCGCAGTCCAGTCGCCGAGGTGGTAGCCGGCCCACAACGGCACTGTGAAGAGAAGTGTCAGAGTGGCAATCCCCGTTCCTATCTGAAAGCGCGGTGGTAGTGACCAGCGGACGTGCAACTTTCGTTTCATCATGGATCTGACGACGAGCCGGGCTTTCGGCATGACAAGCATCAAAACGAACAAGATGATGAACGGCATGGCCGATGGGATCGCGCTGACGATCTGGTCAGATGTGTGGATGTATTTCGTGGACACGCTCGTGGCCAGCCCGATAAACAGGCCGCCAACGTACGTCAGCGGAAGGCTCGAGAACGATCCCAATGCAGCTGCCGCGAAGGCCTGGATCACCAGGGCCGTCAGCGTTCCGACGTCGACGCTTCCCAAAGTGTCGACGAGCAGCGGGCCGGACAGGGTCGCGAATGTGCAGCCGATGATCCACGCGACCCGCCTCACGCGCGTGGGGCTGGTACCGGACAGGTCGAGGAGTTCTGCGTTGTCGACGACGGCACGGATCGACTTGCCGAGCCGACTGTTGCGGAAGAACACGTACAGCGCGACCGTTGCGATGAGCGCAACGGCGACGATGATGATGCGGTCGACGGTGACGGCGACGCCGAAGATGTTAACGACGTTCACGGGCAAGAACGGTTCGACCGGCAGCGGAAAACTTCCGAACGCGAGCTGGCAGGTATTGGTGATTAGGAGCAGTATGCCGACGGTGGCGACGATCCGCATCGTGAAGTCGGCGCCCTCCAGGGCCTTGGCGATCCGTTCCATGATGAGGCCGAACACGAGACCCGCGCCGACGACTGAGGCGAGGGCTGCGAGTGGCCAGGACACGTGATGCTGCACGTGCAACGCATAGAAGATGTACGCCGATACGGTCGCGATTGCGCCGTGTGCGAGATTGAATATGTTGGAGACTTTGTACGTGAGCACGAGGCCGAGTGCTATGAGCGCGTATACCGAGCCGCTCGTCAGCCCGATGATGAGGTACGGGAGGAGGTCGTGCATCTTGTCTCCGCGGCTCGGAATGTGCGGGTCGGAAGGGTGCGGGGCCGGCCAAGGGGCGATGCACCCTGACCGGCCCCTCGTAGGTTAGCCGTGACGAATTTGGTTCACGGTGTCACGCAGTGCGTTGTGTCTGCACCAACGTTCGACCACTGTCCATCCTTCAGCTGTGAGATGTAGTAGCAGTTGTCGACGTGAAGCTTGTCGCTGGCGCTAAACGTCAGCGGCCCCGTCAGGCCGTCGAGTGTGTTGTTCTTGATTGCGTACAAGCCGGGAAGGAGATCATCACCCGTTGACGTGGGGGTGAGCTTGGCGTTTTCGGCCGCCGTCCTGAACAGCTGAAACGCCACCCACGCGCTCTGGACGTACGCGTTATAGCCGGCATTGGTCAACATGCCCGGATCGTACTGGTTGATCGCAGCGAAGTAGTCCTTCTGAGCCTGGGTGCGCTGTTCGTCGAACGGCCACACGTCATCCACCAGATAGAGCGTTGCGCCCCTCAGATCCGAATCCTTATCCCATGCGGGGTTGGCCAGACCGTTAGTGGTCAGGTAGGCACCGGCGTAGCCCTGCCGCATGCACGTCTTGATGATGTTCAGCGTCACCGTCGGCGAGATTCCGACGGCGGCGATGTCTGCCTTCGAGTTCTTCACCGAGAGGCAAGGGGCCGTGAAGTCAGGCGAGGTCGGCGATACTGTCGTGGTGTAAACGATCTTGACCCCGGTCGCCGCAGCCGCCGAGCTCAGCGCGGCTTCGAACTGCTGCACATTCTGCCCAGCACCTTGCGCAAGCAGATTTGCCACCGTCTTGAATCCGAGGCTCTTGTAGAGCTCGAATTGAGCGCTGATCAGCTCGCTGACGCCCAATGCGGCCGGGAATCCGTACTTCGGAGAGCCCGTCGTATTACCTGTTGCAGCCCCGCCGATGATCGGAACGTGCTTCTGCTCGAGATAGGGCGTCCAGGAGCCGAATGTGCCGGCCTGCGAACCCACGATCGCGACCACATGGTCCTGCTCGACCAACTTCTTGACGGCGCTCAGACCCTGGGCAGGGTTGCCAGCGTCGTCGACCGCGATCACCTTCACCGGGTGTCCGTTGATGCCGCCGTGTGCGTTTGTCCACTTGGCCCATACATCGGTGATCTTCAGGAAAAGCGGATCACCGAACGCGCCGCTTGCCGTCTGCACTGATCCGATTGTGATCGGGGAGCCCGTCGGAGTGTCTCCAGTACCGGTGGACGAGCTGCTTGCCGTCGTTGAACTCGTGGCGGCTCCGCCGGCGGTGCTGCTGCAGGCGGCCAAGGTCAGCGCGAGGCATGCCGTCGCTGGAATGACGATCTTCCATCCTCTTGCCGGCAGACGCTTCTCCGTCGCGCGACGTGAACGGTAAGTACTTCGCATTACCTCTCCTCTGTGATGACTTGGCGAGCGTCCAGGTGGGTATTACGTCACGTCCGCGCTACATGACCCGCCGACGACAGATGCGAGTAGTTGTCTGGGTTTGAATTCGTATTCAAGATAGGCGCACCCGAGATCGACGTCAAGGTCTCGCAGGCAAGCGGCGTTACATGGGCCACGCGGTGTGGCCAAGCTGGCCGCGTTTCGCGACCACGACGAAGCGGTGTGGAGTGACGTCCCACGCCTTCGCCGACTTGAAACCCTCGGGTATGTCGGCGCTTCCGGATGAGGGTGTAGTTCCTGGCACGTCGGTGCCGGGGCGCGGATCGAGATCTTCCGATGATGGGAGTTCTCACACCGCCCACTCGGAAGACCTCGACGTGCCTGACGCCACCTTCTTCGTGCGCCCTGACCTGGGCGCGTTCCGCCGTCTTGACGAGCTCGGGTTGGGGGTCGTCGGGCACTACCCTTCAGCCGGATCGGGCGGTGCTGGCATGTCGGGTCGAGCCCGGCGAGTTCGACCGGTGGTGCCGTCGGTGCGGGGGGGAAGGAGTACCGCGCGACACGGTGACCCGACGGCTGGCGCACGAGCCGTTCGGGTGGCGGCCGACCACGCTGCTGATCACGATCCGCCGCTACCGATGCGCGTCGTGCTCTCCGGTGTGGCGGCAGGACACCGCTCGCGCGGCTGAGCCGCGGGCGCGACTGTCGCGGACGGCGCTGCGGTGGGCGTTGCAGGCGATCGTCGTGCAGCACCTCACGATCGCCCGCGTCGCCGAAGCCCTCGCAGTCACCTGGAACACCCGCCAACAGCGCGGTACTCGACAAGGGCCGCCGAGTGCTGATCAATGACCCGCGCCGCCTCGATGGCGTGGCCGTGATCGGCGTCGACGAGCAGGCCGTGCGGCACACCCGACGGGCGACAAGTACGTCACCGTGGTCCTCGACCTCACCCCGGTGCGTGACGGGGCCGGCCCGGCACGGCTGCTGGACATGGTCGAAGTCCGCTCCGAAGGGCCGAACTGAAGAAGCTCATCACCACGATCAGTGCTCACGTCCCGGCCGAACTCACCGAACTGATCACCCTCGGGTGCGTGTGATCACCTGACTTGGCCCCACTTCGGCCGGGCGGTTTCTAGCGATCGTTGCAACACCGGAGGTTTCCGGGAGCTGCTATGGCGGGTCGTGGTCGGCGTGGTCGCGAGCCAGATGTTGACAAGCGTGAGCGGTTTGCTGAGCTGATCGCGCAGGGGGTGAGTAACCGGCGGGCGTGCCAGCTCGTGGGCATCGCGCGCAAGACGGGGACACGCTGGCGGTTGGGGCGCACAGTCACGCTTCCCGACGGTCGCAAGCGCCACTATTCGCCCGTGGTCAACGCGCCGAGTCGAGAGATCTCGCCACGCTACCTGTACGAGGACGAGCGGGTCCGTATCGCCGACCTGCGCCGGTCCGGGCTGAGCATGCGCGCGATCGCGGCCGAGTTGGGCAGGCCGGCGTCCACGGTCAGCCGCGAGCTGCGTCGTAACCGAGACCTGGACAGTGGGCGGTATCTGCCGTTCGCCGCGCAGCGGATGGCCGAGGCTCGCCGTACCCGGCCGGGCCGCAGCAAGCTGGTCAACGACGCCGAGCTGCGTGCGTTCGTGCAGGATCGGCTGGAGAAGCGGTGGAGTCCGGAGCAGATCGCCCACGCGCTGCGGGAGGAGTTCCCGAACCGGCCGGACCGGCACCTGGTGCCGGAAACGATCTATCAGGCGATCTACCGACCCGGTTGTGGTGGGCTGCGCCGGGACCTGCCGCCGGTGCTGCGCACTCGTCGACGGCGCCGTAAGCCGCATCGGCGCCCTGACCAGCGCCGGCCGACGAAGCTGGTGGATATGACGATGATCGACCAGCGGCCCGCGGAGGCGGCCGACCGGTCCGTTGCTGGGCACTGGGAAGGCGATTTGATCACCGGTGCGCAGAACCGGTCGGCGATCGGCACGCTGGTCGAACGGTGTTCCCGGTTCACGATCTTGCTGCATCTACCCGAACGACACACCGCCGAGGCGGTTCGTGACGCGATCATCGCCGCGTTCGCGCCGCTGCCGCCGCAGCTGCGTCGGTCGTTGACGTGGGATCAGGGCAGTGAGCTGGCGTTGCACGCTGAGATCGCTGCTGCGTTGGGTATGCCGGTGTTCTTCTGCGATCCTCACTCGCCGTGGCAGCGGCCGAGCAACGAGAACACCAACGGCCTGTTGCGTCAGTACTTCCCGAAGGGCAGCGACCTGCGCGTCCACGACGCCGTCCGGCTCGAGGAGGTCGCTGCCGAGCTGAATGACCGTCCCCGTAAGACCCTGGACTGGCACACCCCGGCCCGGCTGTTCATCGCGCCCGCAGGCGGTGTCCTAGCCTGAACCATGTGATCGAGGAGGCCGCCGCCGATGCGGAGGAGGTCCGCCTGTCGGCCGACGACGCCGCAGAGCTGGCCGACCTGCTGCGGATCTGGCACGGCTGGCTTACCGGCGAGGACACCGACCTGCTGGCCGCCTCACTGGAGCGCATGCCCGAGGGCCCGGACAGCGTCCCTGCGCTGCAAGTGATGCTGACCCGCCTGGCGGCGCGGCTCGATCCTCGCCGCGCGGTGGACTTCTGACCCGACGACGACGAGGGCGAACCGGTGCCGGACATGCGACGACGTACCCCAGAGCCACCACCGACGGGCATGCCCATCGTGGAGCACAAACCCGGGCTGGCGAAGGAGATGCTGCGCGAGTTGGCGCCTCTGCTGGCCGAGGAGGGTATCGACGTCGATGACATCGACGCGCCTGACCTGGAAACGTTGCAGGCGGCGATGAACCGTGCGGTCGAACGGCGCAACATGCAACTGTTCAGCCCGGTCGGTGAAGCTCGCGGGTACGCGATCACCACGCTGCGGCTGGCCATCGAAGCGATCGTCGATGACGACACTCGCAGCGCCGCCGCGGTAATCGACTCCGTCCCACCCGAGTCCCCGAACAACGACAGCGCCACTGTGGCCGGCTGCATCGGCGTCGCCCTCGGGCTACTCGACACCTGGCTGTCCGGCCACGACCTCGACGCTCCGACCGGGCTCGCCAGCCACGCTCGGCTGCCGGCCGGGCACTGGACCGGGGAACGTGCAGCCACCGACATCCTCACCCTCGCCGGCAAAGGCAGGGCGTTCCGCTCCCTCGACACACTGATCACCCGCCAAGGCGGGCAGCAGCTCCTCTATGGCTCAGTGCTCGCCCTCACCGCCGCAGCGCAGGCCTGGGCCCGCAACACCGACACGTCGCTGCTCGAACTCATCCACACCATCGTCCGCTGACCAAGCACTACCATCCCGCCATCAAGTCGTCGTGTTGCGACGATGACTGGAACCCGCCCCGTCGTTCTGCATGAATGTTGGCCCCACCTGGGGTGGTGATCATCCCGCCCGGGTGGTGCGGTGTGTCGTCACGAATGTTGGCCCCACCCTCGTTCAGATCGTCCCGTCCGGTTGTCGGCGGGAAGGTCGGTCAGGTGCGGTCGAGGGTGGAACTGTTCGAGCAGATCAGGCGCGATCATCGGCAAGAAGAGCTGTCGATCCGCGAGCTGGCCGAGAAGCATGGTGTGCACCGTCGGACGGTGCGGCAGGCGCTCGCCGCGGCGGTGCCGCCACCTCGCAAGGCCTACCCGCCGCGGCCACGGCCGGCGATCGACCCGTTCGCGACGGTGATCGACGGCTGGCTGCTCGAGGACCAGGACGCGCCGCGCAAGCAGCGTCACACGGCGCGACGGGTCTGGCAGCGGCTGGTCGCCGAACACCAGGCGACGGTGTCGGAGGTGACGGTGTCGCGTTACGTCGCCCGCCGACGGGTCGAGCTCGGCCTGGTGCAGCGGGAGGTGGCGATCCCGCAGACGCACCTTGCCGGCGCGGAGGGCGAGGTCGACTTCGGCGAGTTCTACGCGACGATCGCCGGTGTCTGGATCAAGTGCTGGATGTTCGTGCTGCGCCTGTCGCACTCGGGCCGGGCGTTCCACGTCGCGTTCGGCACCCAGGCCCAGGAAGCGTTTCTGGAGGGGCACGTGCTGGCGTTCGAGCACTTCGGCGGCGTCCCCGGCCGTGTCCGTTACGACAACCTCAAACCCGCCGTCGTCCGCGTCCTCAAAGGACGGGACCGGACGGAGTCCGAGCGGTTCACCGCGCTGCGCAGCCACTACGGATTCGACTCGTTCTTCTGCCGCCCCGGCATCGAAGGAGCCCACGAGAAGGGGGGCGTCGAGGGCGAGATCGGCCGCTTCCGCCGACGCCACCTCGTCCCAGTCCCGAAGGTCGACTCGCTCGCGGCGTTGAACGAGCTGATCGCCGCCGGTGACTTGGTCGATGACGAGCGTGTGATCACCGGCAGGCCGGTCACTATCGAGGCCGCGTTCACCGCCGAAGCACCGCACCTGATGCCGCTGCGCGGTGAGCCGTTCGACCCCGCACGGCAGCTCGAAGCCCGTGTCGACAACCGGGCGCGGGTGTCGGTGCGGCAGTGTTTCTATTCCGTCCCTGCCCGCTACGCCGGCCGGCGGCTCCCGGTCCGACTTGCCGCCCGCACCGTTGAGATCTATGACGGATCGAAGCTGGTCGCCCGGCACGAACGCGCGGTCGGGCGTCACGTCGAAGTTCTCACCTTGGATCACTACCTGGAGGTTCTCAAGACCAAGCCCGGCGGACTCCCCGGAGCGACAGCGCTCGCGCAGGCCAAGGCCAGCCGGGCGTTCACCGCTTCGCATCAGGCCTACTGGGACGCCGCCCGCCGGGCCCGCGGCGACAGTGCTGGCACGAGGGCGTTGGTCGAGATCCTGCTCGCCCACCGCACCATGCCCGCCGCGTCGTTGGTCGCGGCGATGGACCGCGCCGTCACGTCAGGCTGCCTCGACCCGCAGGTGGTGTTGATCGACGCCCGCCGCGACACCACCCAGGTCGCACCGGTCGTCCCGATTGGGGCGCTGGCCCGCTACGACCGACCGGCACCCACCCTCGCCGACTACGACCAGCTACTGACCGGGAGCGGAACATGACCACCACGACCACCTCGAAGGCGTCGACCGTCGACGCAGCAGCACAGGCCTCCATCGGCGCAGCGGCTCGCGAGCTGCACCTGCCGACCGTCCGCACCGAATCCGCACGGCTGGCAGACATCGCCAACCGGGAACGACTGACGCACCTGGCCTACCTGGCCGAGGTCCTTGCAGCCGAAGTTGATGACCGCACCGAACGACGCCGCACCCGACGCATCAACGACGCGAAATTCCCCCGCCTGAAACGACTCGCCGACTTCAACGTCGACGCCGTCCCCACCATCCAGGCCGCCACCCTCGCCCACCTCGCTGCCGGGCACTACATGGACGCCGGCGAACCAGTCGTGCTACTCGGCCACTCCGGCACCGGCAAGTCCCACCTGCTCATCGGCCTCGGCCTCGCCGCCTGCGAACAAGGCCGCCGAGTCCGCTACGTCACCACCGCACAGCTCGTCAACGAACTCGTCGAAGCCGCCGACGAACGCGTCCTCTCACGAGTGGTCTGTCCGCGTACGACCTCATGTCCCTAGCTGGGTACGACCTCATGTCCTGAGCTCTCGGCGCGTCGAGTCCTGTTCGCCGTGAGTGTTGATCACCCTCCGATCTGTCAGCTGCCAGGCAGATCAGACCGGAGGGAGACCACCTCGCATGATCCTCGATGCGGAGCAATGGATGGACCTACGACGTTTCCGCGCCCTGCATGCGGCTGGGGTGACGATCGCGGAGATCGCCCGGGAGACCGGGCATGACTGGAAGACGGTCAAGAAGTACCTGGCCGATGACGCGCCGGTGGTGCCGCCGGCGGCGCCGACGCGGGCGGGCACGCAGCCGCGGGTGATCACCCCGTTCGTGGGGTTGATCGATTCGTGGCTGCGGGCCGATATCACGATCAAGGGCACGGTGGTCCATGAGCGGCTGGTCGCCGATCACGGGTTCACCGGCAGCTACCAGCGGGTCAAGATGCACCTGGCCGAGGCCCGGCCGCGGATCGAGGCCGAACTGGTCGAGGACGATGAGAACCCGCTGGCCGGGTTGCATCGCCGCTTCGAGGTGATCGCCGGCGCGCAGGCGCAGGTCGACTGGGGCGACGAGGGCGCGATCTTGGCGCACGTCGGGATCGGCAAGGTGTACTCGTTCCACTGCACGCTGTCCTACTCGCGCGACCCGTTCTGCTGCTATGTGACCAGCCAGGACATGGCCACGTTCTGGGACTGCCACCGGCGTGCGTTCGCGCACTTCGGTGGGGTGCCGGGCTCGATCGTCTATGACCGCACCAAGACGGTGATCAAGCGGCATGTCGCGCCACGGGCGGCGGTGCCGCTGCACCAGGAAGCGGCCGCGTTCGCCGAGCACTACGGGTTCGTCATCGACGTGCTGGCCGCCTACCGACCAACCGGAAAGGGCCGGGTCGAACGCCAGGTGCTGATCGGGCGTGAGCACGTGCTGGCCGCTCGCAGCTTCGAGTCGATCGCCGAGCTGGACGCGGCGTTCGGCGACTGGCTGCCGATCCGCCGCGCCCAGATCCACCGCACCCACGGTGAGGTGATCGCGGTGCGCGCCGAACGGGACCGGGCCGCGCTGCTGCCCTTGCCGGACCAGCCCTATCTGGTCACCGACCGGCACCTGCGTCGGGTCGGGAAGGACTGCCTGATCAGCTTCGAGGCCAGCCTCTACTCGGTGCCCGCGGTCAAGATCAGGGCCGGGCAGCGGGTCGAAGTCCGCGTCGGCGCCGAGCTGGTCGCGATCCACTCCCTGCCCACCGACACCGGCGTCGGCGAGCTGCTGGCCGTGCATCCCCGCGCGGCCAACCGAGGCAGCTGGGTCGTCGATGAAGCGCACTGGAACGGGCTGCCCGACGGACACACCCGCGCCACCGTCGTTGAGACCACCGCCCCCGAAGGTCAGCACGCCCTGCCCTCGGCACCACGCGGGTTCGGTGAACCGAACCCGCTCGCCGCGCTGCTGAACGCCAACACCACCGCCGCCGTCCCGGTCGCTCGGCGGCCGCTGACCGACTACCAAGCCATCGCCGCTGCCGCGACCACCTTCGACAGGAGCTAGAAATCATGACCACCATCGGCAACCGCACCCGCATCACGCTGACCGCCCAGACCGTGGAAAAGATCGCCGAGCTGCTCGAGCGCTGCGACGAGTTCATCCGCCACGCCGACCCAGCCGTGCGCGCCGAACTGTGCACTCATCTCGGTCCACACGCGAGCGGCTACGACCTCAACCTGTTCATCGACGACCTCGGCTTCACCGCCGCGGAACTGCGCCACCAGCTCGCCACCGCCGCCGAGATCGCGGTCGAACACCAGCACGCCCGATCGACAGGACAGCCGCGATGAGTGAACTGGTCAGTGCCCGCATCCGCGACCACGCCGGCAAGCTCGGCCTCAATCACCTGATCGAAACCGTCGACCAGCTCACCACCCGCGCCGAGACCGAGCAGCTGAGCTACCTCGAGTTCCTCGACCAAGTCCTGGAAGAAGAACTCGGGCTGCGTGAGTCCCGCCGGTTCCGCAACGCCTTGAAGCTGTCCGGGCTGCCGCACCACAAGACCCTCGAACAGTTCGACTTCGCCTTCCAACCCGACCTCGACCCGCGCAAAATCAAAGACCTGGCCACCCTGGAGTTCATCGACCGGCGCAGCAACATCACCCTGCTCGGACCACCCGGCGTCGGCAAGACGATGATCGCCGTCGCGCTCGCCGTCGCCGCCTGCCAAGCCGGCTACTCGATCTACTTCACCAGCCTCGACGACCTGGTCCGCCGGCTCCGAGCCGCCGAGGCCACCGGCCGGTTCAACCGGCAACTGGCTGCCTACCTCCGACCCGCCGTCCTCGTCGTCGACGAGGTCGGCTACCTGCCGCTGGACCGCGCCGAAGCCAACATGGTCTTCCAACTCGTCTCCCGCCGCTACGAACGCGGCTCCATGATCATCACCAGCAACAAGAGCTTCGCCGAATGGGGCTCGGTCCTGGGAGACGACGTCCTCGCCACCGCCATCCTCGACCGGCTCCTGCACCACTGCGACGTCATCAGCATCAACGGCCCCAGCTACCGCCTCAAAGACCGACTCGCCCTGGTCACAGGAGGTGAAGCGATGACATGATCACACCGCGCCGACCTCAGGACGTGAGGTCGTACGCACCTCGCCAGATGAGGTCGTACGCCGACAGTGGTCGGCCGCCACGGACGCCTCGACCTACTCTGCCTCGACGAACTCGGCTACGTCCAGATCGATCCACGCGGCGCGGAGCTGCTATTCCAGATCATCACCGAACGCGAAGAGCGAGCCTCCATCGCGATCGCCACCAACCTGCCCTTCTCCGAGTGGGGCAGCGTGTTCCCCGATCCGAGGCTCGTCGCCGCTATCGTCGACCGCGTCACCTTCAACGCCCACATCCTCGAAACCGGCACCCAGTCCTACCGGCTGCGCACCAGCAAGAACGGCCGGCGCCGCGCGTCGAACCGCTGACCACGGCAGACCGAGGGTCAGGACAGCGCCATCATTTTCTGAATCGCCTGCCGCGAAACCCCAAGTTCCCGGGCGATGTCCGCCTGCGACAGGCCACCGTCGAGAAGCTCCTGCATCAGGTCACGACGCTCAACCGCCAGCGCGCGAGCCAATCTGGTGTGCTCAATGGCTTCGGCCCGCACCTCCTTGATCCGCTGAAACGTCTGGTCACGGCTCGAGTTTCTTGTCATGCAGCAAATCATGACAACCATCGGTTGTCGCTGTCAACCTATGGTTGTCAGTAAGCACGCAGCCGCACCGGTTGGGGCCAGAATTCATGAGGCGGGTTCCAGTCATCGTCGCAACACGACGACTTGATGGCGGGATGGTAGTGCTTGGTCAGCGGACGATGGTGTGGATGAGTTCGAGCAGCGACGTGTCGGTGTTGCGGGCCCAGGCCTGCGCTGCGGCGGTGAGGGCGAGCACTGAGCCATAGAGGAGCTGCTGCCCGCCTTGGCGGGTGATCAGTGTGTCGAGGGAGCGGAACGCCCTGCCTTTGCCGGCGAGGGTGAGGATGTCGGTGGCTGCACGTTCCCCGGTCCAGTGCCCGGCCGGCAGCCGAGCGTGGCTGGCGAGCCCGGTCGGAGCGTCGAGGTCGTGGCCGGACAGCCAGGTGTCGAGTAGCCCGAGGGCGACGCCGATGCAGCCGGCCACAGTGGCGCTGTCGTTGTTCGGGGACTCGGGTGGGACGGAGTCGATTACCGCGGCGGCGCTGCGAGTGTCGTCATCGACGATCGCTTCGATGGCCAGCCGCAGCGTGGTGATCGCGTACCCGCGAGCTTCACCGACCGGGCTGAACAGTTGCATGTTGCGCCGTTCGACCGCACGGTTCATCGCCGCCTGCAACGTTTCCAGGTCAGGCGCGTCGATGTCATCGACGTCGATACCCTCCTCGGCCAGCAGAGGCGCCAACTCGCGCAGCATCTCCTTCGCCAGCCCGGGTTTGTGCTCCACGATGGGCATGCCCGTCGGTGGTGGCTCTGGGGTACGTCGTCGCATGTCCGGCACCGGTTCGCCCTCGTCGTCGTCGGGTCAGAAGTCCACCGCGCGGCGAGGATCGAGCCGCGCCGCCAGGCGGGTCAGCATCACTTGCAGCGCAGGGACGCTGTCCGGGCCCTCGGGCATGCGCTCCAGTGAGGCGGCCAGCAGGTCGGTGTCCTCGCCGGTAAGCCAGCCGTGCCAGATCCGCAGCAGGTCGGCCAGCTCTGCGGCGTCGTCGGCCGACAGGCGGACCTCCTCCGCATCGGCGGCGGCCTCCTCGATCACATGGTTCAGGCTAGGACACCGCCTGCGGGCGCGATGAACAGCCGGGCCGGGGTGTGCCAGTCCAGGGTCTTACGGGGACGGTCATTCAGCTCGGCAGCGACCTCCTCGAGCCGGACGGCGTCGTGGACGCGCAGGTCGCTGCCCTTCGGGAAGTACTGACGCAACAGGCCGTTGGTGTTCTCGTTGCTCGGCCGCTGCCACGGCGAGTGAGGATCGCAGAAGAACACCGGCATACCCAACGCAGCAGCGATCTCAGCGTGCAACGCCAGCTCACTGCCCTGATCCCACGTCAACGACCGACGCAGCTGCGGCGGCAGCGGCGCGAACGCGGCGATGATCGCGTCACGAACCGCCTCGGCGGTGTGTCGTTCGGGTAGATGCAGCAAGATCGTGAACCGGGAACACCGTTCGACCAGCGTGCCGATCGCCGACCGGTTCTGCGCACCGGTGATCAAATCGCCTTCCCAGTGCCCAGCAACGGACCGGTCGGCCGCCTCCGCGGGCCGCTGGTCGATCATCGTCATATCCACCAGCTTCGTCGGCCGGCGCTGGTCAGGGCGCCGATGCGGCTTACGGCGCCGTCGACGAGTGCGCAGCACCGGCGGCAGGTCCCGGCGCAGCCCACCACAACCGGGTCGGTAGATCGCCTGATAGATCGTTTCCGGCACCAGGTGCCGGTCCGGCCGGTTCGGGAACTCCTCCCGCAGCGCGTGGGCGATCTGCTCCGGACTCCACCGCTTCTCCAGCCGATCCTGCACGAACGCACGCAGCTCGGCGTCGTTGACCAGCTTGCTGCGGCCCGGCCGGGTACGGCGAGCCTCGGCCATCCGCTGCGCGGCGAACGGCAGATACCGCCCACTGTCCAGGTCTCGGTTACGACGCAGCTCGCGGCTGACCGTGGACGCCGGCCTGCCCAACTCGGCCGCGATCGCGCGCATGCTCAGCCCGGACCGGCGCAGGTCGGCGATACGGACCCGCTCGTCCTCGTACAGGTAGCGTGGCGAGATCTCTCGACTCGGCGCGTTGACCACGGGCGAATAGTGGCGCTTGCGACCGTCGGGAAGCGTGACTGTGCGCCCCAACCGCCAGCGTGTCCCCGTCTTGCGCGCGATGCCCACGAGCTGGCACGCCCGCCGGTTACTCACCCCCTGCGCGATCAGCTCAGCAAACCGCTCACGCTTGTCAACATCTGGCTCGCGACCACGCCGACCACGACCCGCCATAGCAGCTCCCGGAAACCTCCGGTGTTGCAACGATCGCTAGAAACCGCCTGACGACAGTGGGGCCAGATCGCTTGACGAAACGCACTCGGGCGCACCCTGCACCGACGAGCCGGCGACGTGCTGGCCTACTTCGACTGGCCCGGCACCAGACCCGCCCGACCGAAGCCATCAACGGCCGCCTGAAACACCTGCGCGGATCCGCACTCGGCTTCCGCAACCTCACCCACTACCTAGCAAGATCTCTGCTCGACGTCGGTGGGTTCAGATCGCGATTACACCCTTACTCCGGACGAGCCCCAAAGCGAGCCGGTTCACTTCACGACTTCACGGCCAAGAAGGTGCCTGCACGGCGTAATGAACAGGTCAACGCGCTAGGCTAGCTGCAGCTCTTCGCGCGACAGGCCAACGCTCTCGGTCACGTCGGCGAGGCATGCCATATCGACGTTAGCGAACGCTTTCTCAAACACGCCGCACAGCACGCGATGTGCTTGCTCTTCAGGTAGACCGGCCAGTAAGCGACGCAGGCACTCGGCACGCTTGAGAGGCACTCCGCTAAGCCCCTCACCCGCAGTGGGCCAGGCACCCTCGCCATGCGAAATATCACCACCCCAAAGAACATTGGAGATACCCGGATTCACGAAGTCTTCCGCCACTTGGTAGGAAGAGTGGACCGCATAGCAATGCCGGTTCCAGTATTCGTGTGCGCTGTCCAGCCCGGCAGCCCGGCGACCCGCCGGCGAGGAATTCAGCTCACCCTTTTCGATTCTGTCGAGAATTGGAGTGATCCAGCTGATTCCAAGCTCGGCGAAGGCAAGGTTAAGCCGCGGGAATCTGTCGAAAACGCCTCCGATAATAAACGACCACAATGGTCGGTGCGCGTACCAGCCCACTTCCATTAAGAAGATGGACCTCTCCTCGTACTCGTTGTCACCATTGTAAGTTGGTGCGCCCCGTCCAGGGTGGACGCACACCGTCAACCCTAAGTCGGCGCAACGTTCCCAAAGAATGTCGTACCGCCGGTGGTGGTATAGCGGTAGGTAGTACTCCAGTGGCAAAACGACGCCCGTCCGAAGGCCATCATCGTACGCCCGTTCTATTTCTTCGACGCACCAGTTCGGGTCGTCAAGCGTGCCGAGCAGGGTCAACCCCAAGAGTCGCTTCGGATCGACCGAGCAGAACTCGGCGAGCCAACGGTTGTATGCCCGGGCACCCGCGCGAACAAGCGAGGGTGGATAGCCTTCAGTTCCGATCATGCCTTCCACAGCATGTGCAAGCCCGGCCCCGAAGGGAGGATCGTTTGTGTTTTGATCGTCCGGGAAAAGGACATCACACACGATCCCGGCAAGATTCATTTCGCTGACGCGTAACTTCGGATCCCAGGCAATCGACGATCCCCTCGCCGGATCGAATCCAGCCGTCCCGATGAACTTGTCATTGAAATCGCTAGGCAGGTACGACTCGGCTCGCAGGGGCGACCATCGCCACGCATGCTTCGTTAGGTAGCGATCGAAATCAGCATGTAGACGCTTCTCCAAATAGCCGCGATACTCGGCTGTTGGAAGTCCGGAATGGCCGTCGCCGGACATCACAGGGATCCGGCTAGCAATTGCAGTCATATCGAACTCCATGGTCGGAATTACCGTCGGCCGTGCCAAGCGCCCAACTCGAACGCGCGTCGACCGCCTTCGGGTTGCGACGGCCGCCGTCACGTACCGCTGAAAGCTTGATGAATGCGTATTCAGTCTACCTACCGCCCAGCTGGTGTCAAGGCATCTGCCGGTGCTGTGGTCCGGCCGCCGAAGCCGCCATGCACAGCGCAGCCGACCGCGTCGACCGACCGGCGGCTGCCAGCGGCGGTGTGTCGTCGGCGGCGGGCATAGCCCCTCTTTCGGTACGGGATGATGTTCTGGGCGCAGTTCACCTATCAGCCAAGTGTTGATCTTGACCCATGAGGTCCAGCCTCCTGCAGGTGAACGACGCGATGTAGGTGAGTCGACTGTTCAGCCCAGATCCACCGCGTGAATTGGCGTGATCGTTTCGGTCGAGCTTGTTGATCTTCAGGTGGGTTGATCTGATTGTGGTTGCGGCGGTGCTGCCGGTCTGCCCGGCTTTTCCACTTGATGATCTTGGGGGCTGTTGGGCCGGGGTGTGCCGTTTAGGCGGCTGTGGGCGGCGGGTGCAGCGCGTCGAATAGTTGTTGCCAGTCCTGATGCCAGGGCCAGTTCATGGGTAGGTGCAGCCGGATGCGTCGTGCCGAGCGGGCGATCCGGGCTGGGACGGTGATCAGGTGTCGGCGGATGGTGGCGCCGGTGGCGTGGGCGTGCCAGGGCGAGGCGAGGCATCCGGCGGCGCGGGTGAGGTTGAACGCGATCGCGGCGAGCACCAGCCAGGCAGAGTTGGCGGCGAACGACCCGGAGGGCAGGTGCGCGAGCGCGCCCGATTTCAGGTCGGCGTTGACCTGTTCGATGATCGCGTGGGCGCGGTGGTCGGCTTCAGCGTCGAGCATCGACATCGGCGAGTCGGTGAACACGGCATGGTGGCGGTAGGTGGCGAACAGTTCGCTCTGCCCGGCCGGCACGTGTTTGGGGTTGAGCCGCTTGACACGGCGCACGATCAAGCGGGCCTCGATCCGCTCGGCCTTGCCTCGGGAGCCGAAGGCGGTGAACGGTATTTCGGCGACCTCGGCGTCAGAGACCAGGTGTTGCTCGTCCTCGTCCCAGACCGCGTTGGGATAGTGGATCGGTGTCCACGCTGACTCCTCGATCGTGGCGATCGCGCGGCGGACGGCCGGGTCCATGCGTGCGGTGACCGAGAACCTCGCGCCGGCCCGGATCGCGGCGGCGATCACGGCCTGGTTGTAGTACGCGGAGTCGGCGCGCACGATCAGCAGCGGGCCGGCACCGCAGCGTCGCGCGGTGGCCAGCGCGTCGGACAGCAGCCGCGCCGCGCCGCGGGCGGAGTTCGTCGATCCTTTCCGCAGCCGGGACGCGATGATCACCGGAGCGGCGGCCGGGGTGGACAGCGTGGCCAGCAACGCGTTGAGGCCTTTCACCTTCGAATACCCGTAGCCGGCACCTTGTTTGGCGTAACCGTGCGTCGCGCGGATGGTGTCATCGATGTCCAGGAACGCGAGCTGATCGGCCGCCGGCAGCAACGGTGTCCGCTGCGCCAGCCCGACCAGCACGCTCGCCGCGAGCGAGTCGAGCTGACGCACGTGGCCGAAGGTAAAGCAGCGCAGGAACGTGCCTAGCGTCGAGGGCGCCCGCACCCCGTCGAACAGGCGGTCCATGCCGCCGTGGCGCAGCAGATCCATGTCATCGATGCTGTCCGCGCCGGCGACCATGCCCGCGACCAGCGCCGGCACCTTCAGGTGCGCGTTCGGCGACGGCACGCTCAGCCGCTGCCCGACCAGATCCGCCAGACCGCACGAGTCGGCCAGTCGCAGCACCGGCTCCAGCCCGCCGCACGACACCAGATTCGGATCATCGAAGCGTGCTGACACCGCCGCCGCAGCATGAGAAGCTTGCATTTCGCGGATGCCCTTCTGTTCAAGATCGATGTGACCTTCGCAAGCCACATTCTCCTTGCACAGCAGGGCATTCGTCCGTTACGACAGGCCCCGGCCCACTACCTCATCGGTGGATCCGGGTTCAGTACGAAACGCGGGCCCTACACGTCTTGGGTCCAGTCGGCAATCGTGCGCACAAGTTGCCTGGAGCAAGAAGGCTAAGCAGTCACGATGCAGGCGGCGCCTTGAAGGGAGAGCTCTTCGATTGACACTTCCCGCATCTTGAACTTCTGAACCTTGCCGGTCACGGTCATAGGAAACTCCTGCGTGATCCGGAGGTAGCGCGGGATCTTGTAGTGGGAGAGCTTGCCGTGGCAGAACTGGCGCAGATCTTCCTCACCGAACGTCGCGCCGTCGCGGAGTCGTACCCAGGCGCAGAGCTCTTCGCCGTATTTCGCGTCGGGGACACCGATGACTTGTGCATCCAGGATGTCCGGATGCGTGTATAGAAACTCTTCGATCTCCCGTGGATAGACGTTTTCGCCGCCGCGAATCACCATGTCCTTCGAGCGGCCAACGATCGAGATGTAACCGTCCATATCCATCATAGCGAGATCACCGGTATGTATGAAGCCTTCCGAATCTACAGCTTCGCTGGTCATCTCCGGATCGTCCCAATATCCGAGCATCAGCCCGTAGCCAGCAGTGCACAACTCGCCCGTCTCGCCCCGTTCTACGATTTCGCCGCTCGATCGGTCGACAATTTTTATGGTCACGTGCGGATGAACTCGGCCGACCGTCGCCGTCCGGTGTTCCAACGTGTCGTCGGCCTTCGTCTGCGTGGAAACCGGTGAGGTTTCGGTCATACCGTAGGCGATAGTGACTTCTGGCATGAACTCCGAGACGTTTTTCATGACCTCAACCGGGCAGGGAGAGCCAGCCATAATGCCGGTTCGAAGCGAGGAGAGGTCGTAGGAGTCCAAATCCTCCAGTGCCAGTTCAGCGATGAACATCGTCGGCACGCCATAAAGGGACGTGCAGCGTTCCGAAGCGACCGCGGAGAGCGTTGCCGCGGGATCGAACGCAGGTGCTGGAATGACGACGCTCGCACCGTGGGTTAGCGCAGCGAGGTTGCCCATCACCATTCCGAAGCAGTGGTAGAACGGGACCGGGACGCAGATGCGGTCGTCCGGCGTGTAGTTGCATGCCTCCCCCACTAGGAATCCGTTCCCCAGGATATTCCGGTGAGAAAGGGTCGCACCCTTTGGAAATCCGGTCGTCCCAGATGTGTACTGAATATTGATAGGATCGGTCGGGGAGAGTTCGACATCCGGGATCTGCTCTCCGCCTGCTCCCGTCCGCAGCGCGTCCCACTCTGCGGTCCCAAAGAATACCGATGGCAAGTTCGGGGCTGCTTCGATGGCCATCGCGACGTAATCGCTCGTCTTGAACTTGGATGCAGCGATGAGCAGAGATACCCCTGCCTGCTTCATCACGTAGGCGAGTTCGTTAGTTCTGTACGCCGGATTGACGGTTACCAGGATCGCACCAAGGCGGGCGGTTGCATATTGAACGATCACCCACTCAGCGCAATTGGGCGCCCAAATACCGACTCTGTCGCCGCGGCTTACCCCACGAGCAATCAGGCCGCGCGCGACGCCGTCTACTTCGGCTGACAACTCCGAATACGTCAGGCGCACGCCCTGCTCGACTGAGACAAGAGCGTCGTTCGATGGCCACGCAGACACGGCAGCATCGAGGGCACGGCCGATCGTCCACCCAGGCAGCAGCGGCTCCTCGGGGCCGGCATCAAGTGCAAGGGACATGTTGATTCCTCTCGATTGCGTCTGCCGCGGGGAATGGTGCAACTGGTCGTGGCCGGTTCGGGCGGGTCGCGTGGCAGTCACTTCGGCGGGTTGGTGCGCGGCGCCTGTCTTTTCGGCACGGGAGGAGATCGCCTGCCATCGAGCCGCAGGTGAAGGAGTCCGGACGATCGCGCTCTAGCTGGGTCGCTCACCATCCAGCACGACCGATCCCGCTGGTCGGTGGCGGCGGGCGCTGCGGGTCGGCTCACGGGCTTTCGTGCCCCCACTGTCGATCAACGAAGCTACGAATCTGGCCCGCTCGCTCGCGGTCCTCTGGAGCGGTACCGAGGAAGCCTCCGTGGCCTTGCGCTTCGAAGACGTGCAGGTCCGCAGGGATGCCAGCCGCGCGAAGTGCGCGGTGCAGACGGACGGTGTCGGACAGCAGACGATCACGTGTGCCAGATATCAGCAAGGTCGACGGGAAGCCCTGCGTGAAGTCTGCGAACAGCGGTGATAGGTATGGATTGCACAGATCATGGCCGCCGGCATACACCGCGACGGCGGTTAGGGCATCTCCGACCAACACCGTGTCGATACCTTCGTTCGTCCGCCAGGTGTCACCAGCCCCGGTCAGGTCAGTGCTCGGAGTGGATAAAACGGCGCCTGCCGGTAACGCCAACCCTTCATCCCGCGCGCGTAGGGCCAGCGCGGCAGCAAGATTGGCACCGGCAGAGACCCCGCCGATGATGATGTCCTGTGGCGAGCGGACCTCTAGAATTGCTCGATAGACCTTGAGACAGTCGGTCAGCGGGGCCGGGTACGGGTGATCGGGTGGCATGCGGTAGTCGACTGCCCAAACTTGGGCGCCAACCGTCATAGCTGTTCCCACCGCAACAGCGCGACAGATATCCCCGCCAGCCATCATCCAGGCGCCACCGTGGATGTCCATGTACACGCGCCGGTCATCGGCGTTCAAGCCCCGAGGGGTAACCACGTACACGGTCACGCCGTCGATGTCGACGTCTTCAATCTGTACATCGGCCGTGCGACTCTGACCGGCTCCGGTCGGATCGCCGGCGCCTGCAGCGACCAGCGTTCTCAGTTGCTCGTCCACTGCGGCTATCCTCGACCGCCATCCCTCGATGTCATTCGTCGGTGGCCAGTCAGGGATCGGGCCGGGGATGCCGCGAGCGAGCATTGCCTGGGCTTCAGGGCTAATCGATGCCGGAACCGGGATGTCGCGCGCGGGCACCTGAAGCGTTCCGCACTTCTCGTCATCTGGCGTCATAGCAGTCCCTTACGTGGGCGCGCTCTACCGCGAGGTACGCGTGACGAGCTTGCTCCTGGGAGCGTCTGGCACGGCAGGAGAGCAAAACGACGCCGCGCCTCATCAAGCGCGGGCGGCTGTCGCAAGAGTTCCTTGGAGCTTCTGCGACCCGGCACGGCACTCGACGAAAGACGATCGTGTGGTCATTGCAATCGTATTCAAGGCTACGTTCCGGGACGCAGACCGTCAAGAGTGCGCTGAGTCTGGTCCACAGCGCACTCGGCCTGAGTTCCCAGCTCGGGGCTCGTCCTCCTTGGCTGAGGCGGACCGTGGTTATCCCGCCTTCACGCCGGGCGTCGACCTCGGGCGTGTGTGGATCGAGGCTGCGACGTACTCGGCGAGGGGGCGGCGCGCCGGCAAACTAACCGTACTGGAGGCAGTGCTGCACCGCGGGCTCACCGCCGCCCGAAGACGATCATGGGGCGTAAGGGTGCCGACGTTCTCGAACGCACTTCCCCGATGGGGGTCGCTCGCAGTCAGCCAGCGCCGAGTCGTTGCACGATGAACTGCGCGATCGCGAAACTGGCCGTGGCAGCAGGCGAGGGCGCATTGCGCACCGATAGCACGCGACCGTGCCGTTCGATAACGAAATCGTCGACGAGCGCGCCGCTGTCAGATACGGCCTGAGCCCGCACGCCGGCGCCTGGACGGACTAGATCGCGCGTCCGTAGCTCAGGGATGTATGAGCGAGCGCGCCGGGCGAACAGCGACTTGAGGAGCGAGCCAGCGAGTTCGTAGATGCCGGTGCGCCAGTGGCTGCGGGCCATACGCCAGGTCCCGGACCAGCCTGCAAGTTCGGCTACGTCCGCGAGGCGGACATCGCGGCGCCGATAGCCTTCCCGGGCCAGCGCCAGAACCGCGTTGGGGCCGACCGATACGCCAGCGCCGCCGATCAGCTTGGTGAAATGCGTTCCGAGGAAGGGGTAGCGCGGGTCGGGCACCGGATAAATGAGTCCGTTGACCAGCACAGCGCGATCCCTGCGCAGGTGGTAATACTCGCCGCGGAAGGGGACGATCTGCGGGCCGCGGCTGCCACCAGCCATCCGTGAGACGCGATCGGTCTGCAGTCCCGCGCATATGACCAACCGGCGGGCCATGACCGGGCCGCCGGTCGTGCCGACTTCGACGCGATCCCCGCGATCCCCGATTGCCTGCACCTGACAGCCGAGGCGTATCTCGCCGCCGAGCCGCAAAACATCCTGGGCAATCGCGCGGGTGATCGCGCCGAAGTCGACGATCGCCGTTGAGGGCGAGAGCAACGCCGCGTAGGCACGGCAGTGCGGCTCCCTCGCCCGGACCGCGGCCGGGCCGATGATCCGGACGCCCGGCACGCCGGCATCGGTAGCGCGCTCGAACAGCCTCTCCAGAGCCGGCATCTCGTGCAGGTCACGCGCGACGACGAGCTTGCCGCACTCGTCGTAGGCCAGTCCGTGTTCGGCGCAGAATTCGCGAAGCAGGCCGACGCCGCGGCGGCAGAGTTGCGACTTAGCCGAGCCGGGCTTGTAATACAGCCCCGCATGGACCACGCCGCTGTTGTGTCCGGTCTGGTGCGCGCCGACCGTCGACTCCTTGTCCAGTACTACCACCGAGTAGCCCGGCCGGGTGAGCAACAACTCGCGCGCAACCGCGAGGCCGACGATGCCGGCGCCGATGATGCAGTAGTCGGCGACCGGCGAGAAGACGCGCATTTGATCAGCCGAATCGTACGGCCGCGGTCTTCACCCGGGTATAGAACTGCAACCCTTGCACGCCCTGCTCCTTGAACGCGGAACCGGAGTCCCGGAACCCGCCGAATGGGTGGTGGACGTCCCAGCCCGAGGTCGGCAGGTTCACCGCGATCTGGCCGGTGTCGACCTCAGCGATCGCCCGCTCCGCCGTCGCCAGTGAGGTCGTGAACACGGACGCGGAGAGCCCGTACGCGGAGGCATTCGCCAGCGCGATCGCCTCGTCCACCGACTCGGCGCGCCACGCGGCCAGCACCGGGCCGAACACCTCTTCCTGCCACAGCGCCGTCCCCGGCCCGACGCCGGCCAGCAGCGTGGGCGCGAAGAAGCAACCGTGGGCGAGGTTGGGCTTGTCGGGCACCGAGCCGCCGGCAAGCAGTTCCGCACCGGCGTCGATGGCGCAGTGGACCTGCCCCTGCACGGACGCCCGGTGGTCGAGGGTGACGAGCGGGCCCATTGCGGTGGCTGGATCGAGCGACGGGCCGACGGCAATCTTGGTAACGCGCCGCGCTAACTCGTCGATCAGCCGGTCATGTACGCCCGCGCAGGCGATGAGACGGCTCGTCGCGGTGCATCGCTGGCCGGCCTGTCCGAAGGCAGCGCCGAGGATCGCCTCGACCGCGAGGTCGATGTCCGCGTCGTCGGCGACGATCGCCGCGTTCTTCCCGCCCATTTCGGTTTGCAGCCGGACGTTCCTGGGCGCCAGCCGGCTTCGCAGCGCGTTGCCCACCGCATTGGACCCGGTGAACGTCACCCCGGCCAGTCGGCGATCGTCGAGAACCGTCTCGTCGAGAATGCTCGGAGTGCAGACGAGCACGCCGAGTGCGTCGTCCGGCAGCCCCGCGTCACGTAACACGTCCTCGAGGATCAGCGCGGCCAACGGGGTATCGCGGGCTGGCTTGAGCAGGACCTGGTTTGCCGCCGCCAGCGCTGGGGCAAGCTTGCGCGCTGGGGTCAGGAGGGGGTCGTTCCATGGGCAGATCGCCAGGACGAGACCGATCGGTTCCGTGAGCACGCGGGCGTGAGAGTTAGGCCGCGCGTCGGCAAGCAGTGTCCCTTGCGCCGAGCGCGCAAGCGCGCCATAGAATTCGAAGAAGTCAGCACTCTTCTCCACCTCGACCCGGGCCTCGCGCAGCACCTTGCCGTTCTCGGAGGCGATGATTTCCGCGAACTGCTCCTTGCGCTCGCGCAGGATCGCGGCGGCGCGCAGTAGCACGGCTCCGCGCTCGATGGCCGGAGTCCGCCGCCACCGCGAGGATTCCGCGACGATGTCGACCAGCTCTCGCGCCTGCGCGGCCGACAGTGGCGCGTAGCGCGCCAGCACTCGCCGCTGATCGGACGGGTCGAGATCGTCCATCTCGTCCGGAGCGGCACCGGCTTCCGCACGGGTTCCGATGCGATGGGTGATGGTCTTCAATTCGAAAGCTCCGCAGCTCGCGCGGCAGCCTCGAGGTCGCCGCGAAACCACGCGGCGTACAGCGCCTGGACGGCAGACGAGGCCATCGGGACGGGGTTGGTCGGGCGGGGGTACACGGTGGTGCATTCGTGTGCCATGGCAGCCGACTCGGCTTCCGAGATACCTGCGGCGAGCGGTGTCGACGGAATGCCGAAGGACGCCGCGAGCTCGGCGATCGCGGCGGCCGCCCCGGCGAAGTGGCCGGGCGAGGCGCCTGAAATGACCGCACCGAGGAAGAGCAGATCGGGCGAGGCGGCCGCTGCGTTGAACGCGACGCAGAAGGGCAACGCCATCGCGCAGGTGACTCCGTGCGCGAGTTTGGAGCGATTCGCCACGGTGTAGGCCATGGAGTGGCCGACCACGACGCCCGCATTCAGCGCAATCCCCGCGAGGAACGCCCCGTACAGCGTCGCCCGGCGGGCCTCGAGGTTCCCCGAGTCGCGGTAGGCGACCGGTAGCCAGTGCATGAGCAGTGTCGCCGCGCGCAGCCCCATGCTTGCGGTCAGTGGGGTGCTGCTCGTAGACAGTGACGACTCGACGGCGTGCGCCAGCGCATCCATGCCAGTGGCGGCCGTGATGTGCGGCGGCAAGTCGGCGATGACGGCGGCATCCAGGACGACGCCGAGTGGCACGAGCGACGGATGGCTCAACACGTGCTTGCGCACGCCATCGCTGAGTACGGCGACACGGGTCGCCTCAGCCCCAGTGCCAGCGGTCGTCGGGACGAGCACGAGCGGCTTCGCCGGCTTCAGCCGCTCGGTAGCACTCAGGTGGTCGGCGATGTCGCCGCGGTTGGCGAGCAGCAGCGCAACGACCTTCGCGAGATCGAGGACACTGCCGCCGCCGAAGCCGACGACGACATCAGCCCCACTTCCCCGCGCTGCCTCGACCACCTCGACCGCATCGCTGAGTGTCGGCTCCCCCGCAGGCTCTGCGAACACCTCGACGCGCCAACCCGAGCTTTGAAGGCTGCCGAGCAAACCGTCGGCCAGTCCGCGGTCGATGAGGAAGCGGTCGCTCACCACGAACGCCGTCCGCCCCGCAACACCCCATCGGCGGAGGAGTTCGCTTAGGTCGGAGACCGAGCCGTCGCCGTGCGCGACGTGCGCCGGGAGGTGCATCTCCCGGCGCTCACCGACGTGCATTCTGAGGCCGCAAGACGAGGGGCTCGATTCGACGAGCGGCGGCGGGCCGACGACGGACGATAGTTCGTGTACCACTGTTCTTGGTCATCCACCTAGTCGAAGGAGCAGCACGGCGCCGAAATGAAATCGTATTCACGCTAGCGGTGGCCGCTTCGAAACGTCAAGCTGATCGGGTTGTCACCACACATGAGAAGACAACAGAACCGAACGGATCAGCGCACTGCGATGGAGGGCATCAGAGTGTGACTGTCCATCGAGGTGATCACTTCGAAGTGGTCGCGCACGACGTCGACGATGAGCTCGGGGTCACTGAACCCCGTGCCCAAGGCGAAGGTCAGCCGGCTCGCCTCGCCCGCCATCGCGTTGAAGAACTCGCCGTTGCTAGGGCATGCCGGATGGCACAGCCACGCGACCACCGCCGACACGACCGACGTCGAGCGCTCGGCGAGCCGCGCGGCGTCGGCCAGGTCGACGCCGAGCCGTTCGGCCATGTGCGGCGCAAGCGCATGCGTGCGCACGGCTTGATCGAGATCATCGCCACCGTCGCCGGCCATGCCGGTCAACGCCGTCGGGAGCACTGCGTTCACCGCCACCCCTTCGGCCGCCCCCTCGAATGCGAGCTGCCGGGTCATCGCCAGCAGAGCGCCCTTCGAGGCGCCGTAGTGGACAAGATCGTGGGCGCCACCCATCACGGCGGCCTTCGACGCGACCATGACCACGCGCCCCGTGCCGCTGCTCCGCAAGTAGGGCCACGCGTACTTCGTGGCGAAGAACGGACCGTAGGTGTTGACGCGCATCGTTTGGTCGAAGAGATCGTAGGTGGTGTCCGCGAACGCGCAGTGCACTGCGATGCCTGCATTGTTGATCAACGCGTCGACCTGGCCGAACCGCTCGACGGCCGCCGTGACGAGGCCCTCTGAACCGCTGTCGGTCGAGATGTCGTGACCGTCGGCAACCGCGATTCCGCCGGTCGCCTCGATTTCCGTGACGACCGCCCCAGCGTTTCGGATGTCGTTGACGACCACTCGCGCACCCAGCGCGGCCAGCAGCTTCGCGTGCGAACGCCCCATACCGGCCCCTGCGCCCGTTACTATGACGACCCGGCCGTCGAATCGCACGCCAGCGTCCGCGGCACTCTCCTGCGACATCAGTCGAGCCGCGAAGAGGCCGCGCGATCCAGCTGTGACGCGGCCGAGACTGTCACCGTCGCCGGCAGCACCTCCAGCACGGGCAGCGCGGCGAGCGTCCCGATGATCCGGGCCGAGAACGGGCACTGATCCCACGTCGGTGCGTCCCAGACGACACTTCCCGTACCTGTAGACATGGACGTGACCCGTGATCGGGACACCTGTTTCACGGGATAGTCGACGTCGACCACGCCGCGCGGCCCCGGGATGAACTTCCAGCCGAAGGTAATGGAGTCACTTCCGCTGCTCGGCTCCCGCTGAAGCACCGGCTGGAGGCCAGAGGCGGTGACGCGGAGCAGCCGCGTGCCGTACTCGTAACACTCGAACGCGGCGCCACCGGGAACGTACTCATGGTCCGGCATCTCGCCGACCATCTTCGAGATCCCGAGGTACTCGCGACCGGAAATCACGGGGTGCGGGTCCGACTCCCAGACGACGAGGCCGTAAGGAGCCTTGATGACCTGCTCGCCGTCACGGCCGAGGACATCGATCGAGATACGGACGCTGCGATAGCCCCGGCCTGCCAACCAGTCGACGTCGGTGTGCGTGCGGCCGATCACCGTGACCTTCGCGGGCTCGGCCAGCGTGAAGTGATACGGGACGAGCGGCTCGAGCGCCGCGGGGTCCGTCAGGAAGGCGTGGGCGATCATTCGCGTCTCGCCATAGGTCGCCTGCGCCCCGATATCCGAGGGGCCGAAGACGACGGGCATGTCATAGCGCCGCCCAGGTTCGGGTTTGAACATTTCTCTCGTCTCCTTTACTAGCAAGGACCGGGCGCGCGGTTATCGGGCCGGGCTCTGCGCGAGGAACTCGCCGGCCGGCATCTCGCGGCGATAGCGGACATTGAGGCGGCGCTCAGCGAATAGCCACTGCTCCGCCTCCCGCACGTACCGGTCGCTGTAGGTGATCACTTGCAAGCAGTCGTGGTCGCTTCCGGCGCGGCGCAGAATCTCGACTACCTGCCACTCCCCGTGAACACCGCCGGCCTCCGCTAGACGGCCGCGCGTAACCAGCTGGAGAATCGACTCGTACATCGGAAGCAGCTGGCGCCACAGCGCGACGATCGAGTCTCGGCCGGTCACCGCCTTGGTGCGCAGGTGCCACGTGGAATCCTTCGCCCAGGTGCTGCCCCACTGCTCGGCATTTCCTGCGGTGACCGCCGCGGCATAGCGCACTACCAATTCGCCGATGCGAAGCTCGTCCTGAGCCGAGAGCGCCATGGAATCTGAGAGACCCGAAGGCAGCTCATGCAGGAGCGAACTGGTAGGCGGCGAACATCAGGGTGGGCGCGATCACAGTCCAGTCCCTCGGTCGGGTGATCATCGGCTTGCGCAGCGTCCGCAGCGTGCTCGCGCCGATGCGCCGGGCGCGGCCTTGGACCCATCCATGTCGACGAGTCGCACATTGACGTCCCAGTGAGCGGCCCTCGCGACGTTGGCTCGCAGCTTCTCGGCGACGACTTCTCCGCGACACGTCGTCAATCTTGGTCAGCTCGTTGAACAGTCCGACCGAGCCGCGGCTCTGGGCCCGGCCGAACTCGTCGCCCTCCTCACGGTGCTGCCGGACGCGAAAGTCGCGGTGATCCTTCTTCGACGCGACCGGGGCGTCTGCGGCGACGGCGATCAGCGGCTCATCTAGGTCAAGGGTCACCGGAGGGACCCCGGGGTCGGCCATGCAAAAATCTCCTCTTGAAATCGTATTCATACCCTAGCCATGAGCTCCTGGCTGCGTCAAGCACCTACCTTGCCCGGGCGCCACCCGGGACGTATCCTGAATACGAATACATGCCGAGCTGGTCGGTCCGTGCACCGGAACGACCACAACGCTCGCCACCCGCACGAATGTCGGAGTCCATGACCACTTGGCAGGTCTACGCCGGTACCTTCACGAAGCACTTCGTGCAAGAGGTCGAGCGGCTGCGCGCGGACAGCAACGTCTGGTGGGCGAATAAGGGAGCCGATGTCGGCGCCCCTAGGCCGTCCCCGTTCATCGACGGGAAGCGCTACCCGGCCGGCGGCGAGTTGGCCGACGGCCTCGAGGTCTTCGAGTTCGACGACCAAACCGGCGCGCTGGCGTTCCAGCAGGCGTACACCTCTGACATCGCGAACCCGCAATACGTTGCCCTGCACCCGAAACTGCCTCTGCTCTACGCCTCCCAGATGGCCCGGCCGAGCCGGCTCTCGGCGTTCGACATCACCGACGGCGCCCTCGATTGGCGGTTCGCGGTCGACACCGGCGCCGATCTCGCGATCGCCGTAAGCGTGCATCCGAGCGGGCGGCTCGCGTACGTCGCGCATTACTCGGACGGCACACTCACCGCATTGCACCTCGACGACGACGGCAGGGTCACGCACGCTGAGCCGGTCGTGCGCGGGCAGGTGGCCACCGGCTCCAAGCGTTTCTCGCGGCATCATGAGTCGCATTTCACCGTCAGCGGCAACGCGCTACTGGTCACGGACATCGGGCTGGAGGAGCTGACGGTCTATCGCACGGCAGCTGACGGCGTGTTCACCGACGACCCGCCGGCCCACATCGCATTCCCCGAGCGCAGCGCGCCGCGCCATATGGCGTGCCATCCGTCTGGCCGGTACGTGTACGTCGTCGGCGAGGCCGACTCCCGGCTGTACGTCGTCGCCGCCGATGACGGCGTCCCGACGCACCTGCTCGGGTCCTACCTCACCAGACCCGAGTCGTATGCGGGTGACAACAAGACCTCCGACATCAAGCTGCACCCCAACGGCCGCTTCCTCTACGTCGGCAACCGCGGCAGCGACTGCGTGACCACCTGCCTGCTCGACGACGGCGGCGGGGTGCAGATCGCCGGCTTCCATCCCGCGCTGGGCAAGGGGCCGAGCGCGCTCGCGGTCGACCCCAGCGGACGGTTCCTGCTGGTCGGCAACACCTACTCTGGGAACCTCGCCATGCTTAGCATCGGCGTCGACGGCGAGCTCGATACAGCGGCGGCACCGATTTCGGCCCGCGCACCGCGGTGTCTGGTCTTCGGCGAGCGGTCCGAGTAGGGCATGGACGGTCCCACCGTCGTGCTGGTGCACGGCTCGTTCCACGGCGGCTGGTGCTTCGCTCCCCTCGTGGCCGCCCTCGCGACGCGCGGGGTGGCCGCTGTCGCCGTCGACCTACCCAGCCACGCTAGTTCGGTGCTCCCGCGCCCCGGATTGCACGCCGACGCAGCCGCGGTGCAACAAGTGCTCGACGCCTGCGCCGGGCAGGTCGTCCTGGTCGGTCACTCATACGGAGGGTCGGTGATTACCGAGGCTGGCGTTCACCCGGCTGTCGTGCACCTGGTCTACCTTTGCGCGCTCATGCCGGACGGCCACGAATCGGCCAGTGACGTGCTCGCTCCCGAGGCCGAGCTCGCCGACGAGGGCGGCCCGCGGCCCCGGCCCCGCATCACCGACGGAGCGACGTACGACAAGAACGGCCTGATGTCGATCGCTCCGGAAGTCGCCGCGCGCGCGTTCTACGGCGACTGCTCACCGGAGACGGTCTCCTGGGCGCTGCCGCGGCTGCGGCCGCAGCCGCTTGGTTGGGTCGAGGATCGCCCACACGCCGTCGCCTGGCGCGTCCGGCCCTCGACGTACGTGGTCGGCGCCGATGACCTGACGATCCACCCCGACTTGCAGCGGGGATGGGCGAAGCGATGCACGCGGTCGGTGGAGCTGTCCACCGGACACTCGCCGTTCCTGTCCGCCATCGACCGGGTGAGCGACCTGCTGGTGGAGATCGGCCGGGACGCCGTCGCGCCGGTCTGATCAGCCGTCTGCTCGTATCCGCGTGCCCGGTTGCTCGTCCCCCTCCCTCTTGAGTGGGCGTATTCCGCTGAGTGGGTGGCCTTAACTGCCTACTCAACCCGCCACTGCCCACTCAACGAGCTGGTGCGCAGGAACTCGGCGCCGGTCACGTGATCGTGAATCCGCCATCCACCACGATCGTCTGCCCGGTGACGTAGCCACCGGCGTCGCTGGCCAGGAAGATCAAGGCCGCCGCCAGTTCCCGCGGGTCCCCGGTGCGCCCGACCAGCACGCGGCCGAGCTGCCCCGCGAGGTATCCCTCCGCGTACTGGTCGGTCATCTCGCTCGCGAAGAACCCCGGCGCGAGGGTGTTGACCCGGATGCCCTTGCGGCCGGTCCATTGCTGGGCGAGATCGCGGGTCAGTCCCGCCAGCGCGGCCTTGCTCGCGGAGTACGCGGCTTGTGGCAGGCCGGCTGTGGTGATGCCGAGGACGCTGCCGATGTTGACGATGCTGCTGCCCGGCCGCATGACCCGGCCGCACGCCTGAGCCATCCAGTAGCAGCCGTTCAAGTTCACGTCGATCACGGCGCGGAACTCCTGCGGAGTCTCGCGGGTGGCTGGTCGGGAGCTGGCGACGCCGGCGTTGTTGACCAGGACGTCCACCGTGCCGAACTCGGCGAGGGCCGCATCGACCACCTTCTTACTGTCCTCCGGCGCGGCCACGTCGGCCTGCACGGTGAGGGCGCGGCGACCGAGCCGCTCGACGGCATCTGCGGTCTCCCGTAGGCGGTCGGCACGACGCGCCGCGAGCACCACGTCGGCCCCCGCCTCGGCGAGGGCGACGGCGAATGCGACCCCGAGCCCCGAGGACGCCCCGGTGACGACGGCCGTGCGACCGGCCAACCCGAACAGCTCCACCACGGACCCCGGCATCATCGCGCCGCCGGGCGGTTGATGGTCTGCAGCTCGACGAACGCCTCGACGCCGTAACGGCCGTGCTCCCGGCCGAGCCCGGACTCCTTGAAGCCGCCAAAGGGGACCGCCTCACCGGAGGCACCGTTCACCTTCACCGTTCCGGTGCGGATCCGGCGCGCGAGTCGGCACGCCCGGCCGACGTCGGCCGACCAGATCCCGCCGGACAGGCCGTACGGGGAGTCGTTTGCGATTCGTACCGCCTCGCCCTCGTCGTCGTAGGCGAGCACCGCGAGAACCGGCCCGAAGATCTCGTCCTGAGCGATCCGCATCCGGCTGGTGACGTCGGCGAAGACAGTCGGGCGCACGTAGTACCCGCGAGCGAGCCCGGGTGGTGCGTTCGGGCCTCCGGCGACAAGCCGGGCGCCCTCGGCGAGTCCTTGCTCGATGTACCTGCGGACGCGATCACGCTGCCCGGCGGAGACCAGCGGACCGAGGTCGACGTCGTCGTTCGGATCACCGACGGTGTAGGCCTCGGCCAGCGCGCGGGCACGCTCGACCACCTCGGCGTACCGGCTGCGCGGTGCGAGCAGCCGGGTGAGCGCCGTGCACACCTGGCCGCTGTTGAGGAAGCAGGACCGCACGACCGCAGTCACCGCGCCGTCGAGGTCGGCATCGTCCAACAGGATCGCCGCCGACTTGCCGCCGAGTTCGAGCCCGACGCGGGCTACGCGGGCTGCGGCCACCGCCGCGATCTGCTTGCCGATCGACGTCGATCCGGTGAAGGACACCATGTCGACGTATGGGTGTCGCACGAGGGCATCGCCGACGCTCCCACCGATGCCGTTGACGACGTTCAGTACGCCGGCCGGCAGGCCGATCTCCTCCGCCGCATCGGCGAAGGCGAGGGCGCTCGTCGGCGTCAGCTCGCTCGGCTTCAGGACGACGGGGCACCCGGCCAGCAGCGCAGCCGCCACCTTGTCGACCGCCTGGTTCAGCGGGAAGTTCCACGGCGTGATCGCGCCGACGACGCCGACGGGCGCGCGCACGACGGTGCTGTTGCCGACCTGCTCCTCCCAGGCGATGGTCTCGGCGAGCTGAGCGTAGAGCTCGAACTTCGACAGCGGGTACGTGACGTGCGTGCGCAGGGCCAGCGCGGCGGGCGCGCCGAGCTCATCGGTGATCGCCCGGGCGAGATCCGCGCTGCGGTGGCGCATCGCCTCGCCGAGCCGCGCCATGTAGTTGCCACGCTCAAGTGGCGGAACGTCGCTCCACCCGTCGAAGGCCGACCGCGCCGCACTGACCGCGAGTTCGATGTCCTGCACGGAGCCCGCCGTCAGCTCGGCGACGACCTCCTCGGTCGCCGGGTTCACGACCGGAAGCGTCACACCCGCGCTCGACTCGAGCCAGCGACCGCCGACGTAGTTCCGGGTAACGCGTGGGACCGTCATGCGTCGCCGGTTCCCGTCAGGGCCGGGACGATCTTGGAGTGCTGGTGACCCCCGCCGAGACGATGCGGGTTGGCCGCGTAAACGAAGCCCATCATCTCGGGTGCAACGGCGCGCATACGCCCTCAGCCTCCAAGGAGTGTCGACGTGACTGGGTCCGGACGCCGCGGCCCTGATGGTCCGCGTGGCCACCTTTGAACTAGCGCCCACTTCTTACTTGTGCACAGTGTGTGCGGTAATACGAAGGACGCGCAAGTGCTAATCTTTCGTTCGTGGTTCTCGACCCTGTGGTAACCGACGCCGTGCAGCTGCCTCGCCGCCGCCTATCGCGCGCCGAGCAGAACGACGCGAAACGCAGGCTGCTGCTCGCCTCGGCGCTCGAGGTCTTGACCGAACAGGGCTACCAGGCGATGACTCTGGAAGAGGTTGCCGAACGGGCCGGTTTCACGCGGCGGCCGATCTACACCCTGTTCGGCTCGAAGGAGCAGCTGGCCCTCGCCTTATTCCAGACCCAGACCGATCGCTTCACGCAGGACATGCTTCAGGTGCAGCCGGGACGCACGCTCAAGAGCACGCTCAAGCGTCTGGCCGAGATGCACAGTGAGCTAGCCGCCAGCGACGCCTTCCGGCCGATGTTCGAGCTGCAGACCGCGCTCAACGGCGTAGCCCTGCGTGACGAGGCGATCCATCGAGCTTTCACCGAGTTCCTCGGCAGCCAGCACGAGCGCTTCGTTGCTTGGCTAGCGCACGTCTGCGAGGTCACTGGGCAGCGTTTTCGGGCGCCGCTCGACCGCGTCGCCAGCTTGATGGAGGCAGGTATCGCCGGGCTCACCACCATGGGTTTTCTCGACCCGAGCTATCAGCGCGCCGAACTGCGCTACCACCTGCTCCTCGCGTTCGTCGACTGACCCCCACGCACGCAGTCACGTCGCTCCGGCCCGATTGTGCACGCGCTGATATTGCGCACAACATGTGCGCTAGCGCGATCTGCGCGTAAGTGTTACGGTCTGCCCGAGCGTCGTCACGCCGACAGCAATGGGAGATGACTGCGGATGTATAAGCGACTCGATGCCGTCGGATTGACCGACTACGTGGTCGATTTGCAGGCCGGAAACACGCTGAAGTGTTCGACCTGCACGACCCGGGTCCTCATCATGCAACTGCCGGTCGCCGCCCTAATCCCCGAGTGCTGCGGCGAACGAATGCTTACCTCCACGCCGAATCCGTGCAGCGCGCCCCAGCTGTTCCTGGTGCGGGACGCCGTCGGCTCGTTCGCCGGCTCCTGGTACATCGACGTCGAGTCCGGGCTTGTCCTGCGCTGCACTCACGGCGGCCGCGGCGCGATCGTCTACGCCGGCCGAACCCTCACCCGGATGGCCACCCGCCCGGGTGCGGTCGCGAGGGCCTAGCGCGGATGCCGCGGTTCAGCCTTGCCCCCCTCAGGCGCCGCCGCCTGCACCGGTCGGCCGAGCCCCAGCGACCCGCGCCCCCGCCGGGCGGTGCTACCTATGCGTGCTCGATGTCCGAGCTGCGGCGGCGCGGGCGGGTCGTCGTCGAACTGTCGGAGCCGCGCGTCGAGGTCCTCGTTGTGCACAGCGCCGGCTGGGTGTTCGCGGTCCAGAACCGGTGCCCGCACCGGGGCATTAGCCTGGCCGGCGGCGAGCTACGCGGTCGGAGCATCACCTGCAGCGCGCACCAATGGCGCTTCGACTTGGGCAGCGGGCACTGCCTCAGCGCCGTGCGCACCCGGCCGCAAGCGCTCATCACGGTCGACACCTGGGTCCAGGACGACCGGGTGTGGCTGACGGTTCCCGCCCAGCAGCTGGACTCGCTGCGGAAGGGTGGCTGACCAATGATCGAAAGCTCCGAACCCGTCCTCGTCGACGTCTCCGACCGCACTGCGACCGTCACCCTCAACCGCGGGGCTTCCCGCAACGCCCTGAGCGCGCAGCTGAGATCAACCCTTGCCCAAAGGATCCGGGAGCTCGACGAGGATCCGGGCATCGACGTGCTGATCCTCACCGGGGTCGACCCGGCCTTCTGCGCCGGCCTGGACCTGAAGGAACTGGCCAGCGGCGCGCACGACATCGCTGACTCGGTCGGCAAGCCGGACCGGAGCCAAGTACCGCTCCCGCCGACGCGCAAGCCGCTGATCGGCGCGATCAATGGCGCGGCGGTGACCGGTGGACTCGAGTTGGCGCTGCTATGCGATTTCCTCGTCGCCTCTGAGCGGGCGAGATTCGCAGACACGCACATGCGGATCGGCGTCCACCCGGGGTGGGGGCTGACGGTGTTGCTGCCGCAGGCGGTAGGTCTGCGTCGGGCCAAGGAACTCAGCACGACGGGTCGGTACCTCGACGCCGCGACGGCGCGCGACTGGGGGCTGGTCAATCACGTCGTGGAACATGACGAGTTGCTGCCGTACTGCCGCCAACTCGCGACAGCCATCGTCTCGAATGACGCGGCCGGTGTGCGGGCGATCTTGCAGACGTACGACGCCGGCGCCGAAATCACCGTCGCCGAGGCCTGGGTCGTCGAAGCGTACGCCGCCCGGCACTGGCTCACGCAGGGCGGCGGCCGGGCCGACGAGATCGCCACCCGCCGGGCCGCCGTCCAGGCCTGGGGCCGCGCGCAGGCCGGCGACTGACCACCACGACACCACTCTGAGGAAGTCCATGCTGCTGGAGAACTCGTTCACCGTGCCGGTCCCCGTCGCCGAGGCCTGGAAGGTGCTACTCGACGTCAACCGAATCGCCGCCTGCATGCCGGGCGCGACCCTCGACAGCGCCGACGCGGACGGCTTCGAGGGCCGGGTGAAGTTGCGCGCTGGTCCGGTCTCGCTCACCTATCGCGGGTCGGGGCGCTTTATCCAGCGGGACGTCACCGGGTGGCGCGTCGTCGTCGAGGTGAGCGGCCGCGAGCAGCGCGGCAGCGGGAGCGCCGAGGCGACGATGACCGCCATCCTGACCGGCTGCGGAGCCGAGACGGCGGTCTCGGTGCAGACCGAGCTCAACCTGACCGGACGCCCCGCCCAGTTCGGCCGCGGCCTGCTCGCGGACGTGAGCTCAAACATCGTCGACCAGTTCGCCGCGAACCTCGCCGAAGAAGTGCGGCGGGACGACTCGGAGCAGCCGCGTACGGCTGCGACGGAGTCCGAAATCAAGCCGACCGTGCGCTCTGACGCCACCCCGGCCCGATCCGACACTATCGACATCCTCCGAGTCGCGCGTGGCCCCCTGGCGATACGGATCGGGTCAGCCCTGGGGCTTCTCGCGGCGCTCGTCGTGGCGTGGCGTCACCGGCGGTGACGCGTGCGTCGCTCAGAGCTTGACCTCCATCGAATAGCTCAGCTCGCCGACGAAGCGGCGGTTGGGACCGAGCGGCAAGATGGCCGCGGTCTCCCGCTCGACCGCACGGTCCTCGAACTCGATGACCATGCGGTAGGAGGCGAATATGTACGAGGTGGTCGTGAGCCGCGTCAACCGCTCGAACTCGACGGTGCGGCCGGCACCACCTGCCGCCCAGGCCGCGCGCAGTTCGGCCTTGTTTCGTGCCACCATGCGCGAGCGGCGCGTCCCGTTGACCTCGACGATGCGAATTGCACTGCAGGTGTCGTCCTCGACCAACTCCAGCCGGGCGTCCAGATCGCCCGACTGCCACGACGCGTCGAACTGGTCCAGCTGCCGGCTCAACGCGATCCGCACGTCCTTGGTGAGCCTGTCGGCGGCCCACGCGGGTTCGGTCCAGGTGACCTCGCCGATGATGCCGTCCGTCCAGGCGGGAAAGAGCACGGCGACGTGGTTGCGCTCGACCCGACCCGTCTCGTGCATGGTCATCTCGCCGCGCGTGTCCGTCACCTTGTACCAGCGGGAGTACACGTCGTTCTCCCCGTAGGATGTGATAAGCGACCACGCGTTGACCCGCTCGACGTAAAACTGCTCGACCTCGTCGAGGTCGTATGCCAGCTGGAGTTCGTACTGCCCGGCGGCGGGCGAGGTCATGATCGCGAAGTGCTGGTCCCACGCGCTGATCGTCGACTTGATTACCGCGACGTCGTTGCTCCGCTCGGAAACGCCGTGCTCGCGCGCCGTGCGCCGGCCGGTCATGCGGTCGTGCGGGAGGGCGGACTGGACAGAGCGCCTGGCGGAGATCGACATGCGAAGCAACTCCTCTGTTTGGCGATTGCTAGACAGCGTAAAGTCCGTATGCGGAGGAAACAAGATTCTTGATGAGCCGACTTCAAATCCTGCTTTACCGAACCGCCTGGGTATCGTCGCGTGCCCGCGAACTGCCGTAACGAAGGGTTGATCCGTGGTCGGAACATATATCGGCGAACGCGTACCGCGTGTCGAAGATCGCCGCCTGCTCACCGGCCGGGGCCAGTTCGTCGACGATCTCCGGCTTCCCGACATGCTGCACGCGTGCTTCGTCCGCAGCCCGCACGCTCACGCCCGCATCATCGAGACGGACGTCTCAGCGGCGCTCGCCGTGCCCGGCGTCGAACGCGTCCTCCTCGGACGCGAGATGGCCGAGCTCCTGACCCGCCTCACGAGCTTCCACGAGCTGCCCGGGTTGCGCCGGATCGAGTTCGACGCCATGGCGGCGGAAAAGGTGCGCTTCGTCGGCGACATCGTCGCGCTCGTCGTGGCCGACTCGCGGTACACGGCGGAGGACGGCTGCGACCTCGTCGACGTGGAGTACGAGGTGCTGCCGCCGGTGACCTGCATCGCCGAGGGTTTGCGCGACGGCGCAGCACTGGTGTTCGAGGAGGCGGGCACCAACGAGCTGTTCCAGGACGCCGCGACGTACGGTGACACTGCGGGCGTGTTCGACCGCGCCCATAACGTCACACGGGCGACCTTCCGCCAGCATCGCCAGGCACCGTGCCCGATGGAGACGCGCGGCGGGGTCGCGAGCTACGACCCCTTGAGCGGGGAGCTGACCTATCACGCGAGCACGCAGAGCGGGCACAGCCTGCGCCAGGCGATCGCTCGCTTCCTCCGCCACCCCCTCCAGCTGACGCGCGTCGTCGCGCGTGACAACGGCGGCTCGTTTGGCGAGAAGTTCACCGTCACCCGCGAGGATCTCTGCGTCTGCGCCGCGAGCAAGGTGCTCGGTCGGCCGGTGAAGTGGGTGGAGGACCGGCGAGAGAACCTTATGGCCGGCGGCCATGCCCGCGAGGACGTCATGTTGGCCGAGCTCGCCTTCGATGCCGACGGCACGATCCTGGGCCTCAGGGCGGACCTCACCGTCGACGCCGGTGCCTATCCGGCGGTCCGGCTGTACATGCCCGCTGAGCTGTGCTCGTCGGTGCGGGAGGACATGCCGAGCGCGTACCGTTTGCCGTCCTTTGATCTCACCTGCCGGACCGTTGCCACGAACAAGGCCACCTACGTCGCTTACCGAGGCCCGTGGGAGGTCGAGACCTGGGTCCGCGAGCGGCTGATCGACGAGGCGGCGCACGAGCTCGGGCTCGACCCGGTCGAGTTTCGGCGCCGGAACCTCGTCCGGCGTGACGAGCAGCCGTACACGACCGTGACCGGCGCCGTCCTCGACGAGGTCACCGCCGTCGAGACGCTGGAGACCGTCGTCCGCGCCCTGGACTACGACGAGCTGCGGGCGCGGCAGCTGGCCGCCCGCGCCGAGGGCAGGTACGTCGGCATCGGCGTCGCCGCGCACATCGAGCACAACGGTCGTGAGGGCATCACCGAGCGAACGACGGTGAAGGTGGAGCTCGACGGCACCGTCACGGTGCAGACCGCCCAGCTGCAGACCGGGCAGGGGCACGAGACCACGCTCGCTCAGCTCATTGCCGACGAAATGTCGGTGCCTCTCTCGCACGTCCGGCTCGTCTACGGTGACACGAGCCGCGTCCCGTTCAAGGTGATCGGCACCGGCGGCAGCATGGCGTCCACGATGGCGACCGGTTCGGTGCTCGCCGCCACGCGCCAGGTGATGGAGCAGATCCGGCGGGTCGGCGCGCACCTGCTCGAGTGCGACCCGGGCGATGTCGAAATCCGCAACGCGTTGGTCGGCGTACGCGGCATCCCGTCCTCGGCCATCCCGCTGGGCGACCTTGCCGCCACGACCTACTTGCGTCCGCTGCGAATCCCCGTGGGCATGGATCCGGCGCTGGAGGCGACGGCGACGTTTTCATGGCCGGGGCATCAATGGACGGTCGCCACGCACGGTTGCGTCGTGGAGGTCGACCCGCGTACCGGCCGGGTGCGCATCGACCGGTACGTTGCCGCCGTTGACTGCGGTACCGTCATCAACCCCGGGATCGTCGAGGGGCAGATCCGCGGCGGCATCGCCAACGGCGTCGCCGGTGTCCTGTACGAGCACTGCGTGTATGACGAGAGCGGCCAGTTCCTGACCACGACATTCATGGACTACCTTGTCCCGACCGCCGCTGAGGTGCCGACGGTCGAGATCCACCTCATGCCCGGGCCGGAGGGCGAGGTGCGGCCCCGCGGCGTCGGCGAGACCGGCGCCATTCTCGCGCCCGCCGCGGTGACCAATGCCATCGCCGACGCGCTGCGGCCGCTCGGCGTGTCGATCCACGAGCAGCACCTGCCGCCGTCGGTGATCGTCGGGCTCATCGAGCACGCCGCCGACTCGATGGTGCCGGCATGAGTGCGTGGCCGTTCGGGGTCGACGTCCACCACCACCTCATGGTGCCGTCGTATCCGGCCGCGGCCCGGGAGCAGGGTGCGGGCGATCCGGAGTGGGCTGCCGCGCACTACATCCTCACCTCGCAGGCGCTCGATTCCCCTGTCGTCACCCTCGCCGGCCGCAGCGCGTTGATGCTCGAGGCCGGGATCGGCACCGCGCTGCTGTCGGTTCCGGCCGTGTACTTCCCGACCCGCTCCATCGCGGTCGCCGCTGCCTGTGAGAGCAACCGCGAGCTGCTCACGGCGGCGAGCACCGAGCCCGAGCGGTTCCGGGTGATGGCCTCGCTGCCGGTGCCGTTTGCGGACGCCTGCCTGGCCGAGCTCGACAAACTCGCCGGCCATGACCTCGTCGCCGCGGTGATCATGCCGCCAGGCTCGTCGAGCTGGCGGCTGGACGACCCGTCGTTTCGGCGGGTGTGGGCCGCGCTGGCCGAGGCTCGGCTGCCGGTGCTGCTGCACCCCTCGCAGGAGCCGTGGCGCCCGCCCCTCGACCGCTGGCGGCTTGGCCCCGGCATCGGCGTCCCGGTCGAGACCTCGATCGCCGCGCTCGAACTCATTCTCAGCGGCACGCTCGACGAGGTGCCGCAACTGGAGCTGATCGTCCCGCAGCTCGGTGGCGTGCTGCCGTACCTGACGCAGCGGCTCGTCGACCGCGGGCATGGAGACGCCGAGCACGACGTGGCGCACTACCTGCGGCACCGCCTGTTTTACGACAACAACTCCTACCACGCGCCGGCGCTGCGCTGCGCGGTCGAGACGGTCGGCGCCGGACGGATCCTGCTCGGATCGGACTACCCGTTCCGCGGCACTCTGACCGACTGCATTGCCGACATCACCGAGTCCAACCTCGATCCAGGCGACAAGCACGCCATCCTCTGTTCAACGGCCGGCACGCTCTTTTCCTGCGCGGGCGGTAGTCAGTCGTCGGCCGGCGCGCTGTCCAGCAACGCCTCGAGCAGCCGAACGAGCGAGGTCTGATCGTTCTTGCCTAAGCCGGCGATGAGCCGGCGGTTCATCTGCACCACCTTCGGCCCGAGGTCGCTCACCACCTGCCGCCCCGACCGGCTCAAGTGCAAGACGTTGCGCCGCTGGTCGCTCGGGTCGCGGAAGGTCAGGACCAGACCACGCTGGACGAGCCGGTAGACGACGTCGCCGACCGTGGACTTGTCGATCCCGACCTCCTCCCCGGCCGTCTTCTGGTCGATGCCCGGCTCGGCGAGGATTGCGTTGAGGATGCCGTACTGCGGCGACGTGATCTCGACCGATACGTCGTTGAGCCACATACGCTTGTGCAGCTGCTGCGCGAGGCGGATAAGGTGACCAGGCAGATCCTGCACGTCGACGGCGACGAGTTCGCCGCCGGAACGGCGCCGTTTCGCAATCATGGGTGTACGGAGCATAGCGCAGCGAGCCGGACGCCCGCCGTCACTCGAAAAACTGCGGCTGCGACCAGTGCTGCGGCACGTACGCGGCCCGGTAGTGGATCGCCGGCGCGTCCCCCATCTCGGCAGCGATCGCCCGCTGCGCCTCGACCGGGTCGCTTCGCGTGTAGTGCAGATACACAAAGCACTCCGACTCGGTCTCCGCAGCCGAGCTGAGGGTCAGGGCCGACACGATGGACCCGCCGGCGAACAGCCGCGGCAGGACTTCGCGGTCGTACGCGTTGCGCCACTCGCCGCCGTCGCCCGGTGCGCGACCGACGGTGAGCACGAGGCCGACGTGCGGCACGAGCGGGACGGCGTCCTCAGAGAGTCCGAGCGCGGGGTCGGAGTAGCCGCGGACGGGTCGTGCGTACTCGCGCCAGGTGATGCGGAAGTCCCGCCCCATCGGCTGCAGCCGCCCGAGCGCCCGCAGCTTGCCGGCCAAGCCGAACATGTCCGCGCGCAGCTGGGCTGGGGCGACGCTGCTCCAGTAGGTCAGCAGGTACTGCCCGCCGTCGGTGACCGGGCTGTCGGCCCCGAACTCGCGCGTCTCGAGCGAGCCCGGCGCCGCGATCCACCGGCCGGAATGGAACACGTGCGGAATCTGCCCGACGTTCTCCGGCCGGTGGTCGAAGTCATGCCACTCCAGGAAGGACCGGTGCCGGCCTGGCGGGCAGGAGATCAACCCGACGAACACCCCGCCGGCCTTCACCGGCCTTCGCCGATCCGACCGTCCCAGTCATCGAAGACGTCACCGACGACGCACTCCAGCATCTCGGCCGCCTCCATCTGGCCGTACAGCAGGCCGCTCATCGCCGTTATCAGGGTGTCCTCCTTGGAAGCGCCGAGGTAGCGGGCGAGCAGGACGTTCTCACGCAGCAGCTCGGTATTGACCGCATACGTGCTGACCTTGATCGCGGCCAGCGGCAGCAGCTGGGCCGGCAGGGTCGAGACGAGGTTCTCGTAGCGGTTGCGCCAGGCCTTGAGCGCGTCGGGACGGTGCCGGCCGAGGAAGCGGACGTAGCCGGGCACCTGGCCCAGCGCGGCGCGGTACCAGTCCTCGAGCCGTTCGAGCTCGCCCGGGAGCAGACGAGGCTCGGAGAAGTCCAGCCCAGACGCGAGCAGCGCGCGTCCCTGCTGCCACCCTCCACGGTCGGCCGAATCGGACGGCTCCTGCCACTGGTAGTCGCGGAGCGCGGTGGCGATGACCTCACCGCCCTGCGCGCCGGCGTGGTACAGGCTGATCGCTAGGCCCTCGAAAACCTCATCCTTCGTCGAGTGGCCGGACGTCTGCTGGATGTGCACGATGTAGCGGATGCCCTCGAGGTACCCGGTCCGGGCGTACCACGCGATGTTCGCGAAGTTGGTCGCCGTCAACGGAAGCCAACGGTCGAACGGCACCGCCGTCTGCGCGGCGAACAAGCGGTACCGCTTGACCGCCGACGGGTTGTTCGCCAGGAAGAAGTCGAACCCCGCATGCGGGCGGCCCTGCAGGCGGATGTAGTGCTCCTGGAAGGCAGCGATCTCATCGGCGGTCACGTGGTCGAGATCGGACAGGTCGAGCCCGCGCGCCTGCGGCGGGGGCAGCGCATCGCGAGTCACGCGACGATTATGGCACGCAAATGCTCCGTATACGGAGTAGGGTCGGCGTCAACGCAAGCTCCCAGTCCGGGCGGAGGCATTCTTCGTGTCAGAGCACGAGTCAGTGACGCGATCCGGGCGTGGCCCACTTCATGGCGTCCGGGTGGTCGACCTCTCCGACACCTTCATGGCTCCGTACGCCAGCCTGCTGCTGGCGCAGATGGGTGCGGACGTCGTCAAGGTCGAGTTGCCGGCTGGCGACATCACCCGGCAGATCGGTGACTTCACGGGCCGGGCCGCCGGTCCGATTTTCCTGAATACCAACCGTGGGAAGCAGAGCGTCGTCCTCGACGTGCGGGCTTCCGAAGACTACGAGCGCTTCGTCGAGCTGATCCGAGGTTGTGATGTCTTCCTGCACAACCGCCGCCCCTCGGCAGCCGCGCGCCTGCGCATCGACTACGCGACGCTGCGTGCGGTCAACCCCGCGCTGTTGCACTGCTCTGCGGTGGGTTTCGGTAGCGCCGGGCCGTACGCCGACCGGGCGGCGTACGACGACGTGATCCAGGCGGCCTGCGGCATGGCTGCCGTGCAGACCGGATCCGGTGAGCCGGCGTACGTCCGCACGCCGGTGGCCGACAAGGTCACGGGACTGCTGGTGTTCGGGGCCATTTCCGCCGCGTTGTACGAGCGAGGGCAGTCGGGTCAAGGACAAGCGCTCGAGGTGCCGATGTTCGAGACGATGATCTCGTTCCTGGCCCTCGAGCAGCAGTTCGGCTTCGTGTTTGACCCGCCGCTTGGCACTACCGGGTACTCGCGCACTGATTCGCCGTATCGGCGCCCCTACCGCACGGCGGACGGCCTCATCGGCGTCGTCGTGTACACCGACGCTCAGTGGCGATCGTTCTTCGAACTGGTGGGGCGAGACGATCTGGCGACCGACGCCCGGTTCGCCACGATGGGCGGGCGCACCGAGCACGTCGACGAGCTGTACCGGTTCCTCGAGGACGAACTGCGCGCCCGGTCGACCGCGCAGTGGCTGGAAGCGCTGGCTGACCGCGGTATTCCCGCGAGTCGGGTGAACACGATCGCCGAAGTCTTCAGCGACGAGCACGTGGTGGCGACCGGGCTGTTCGTTACCGATATCCACCCCGAGGCCGGCCGCCTTCGTACCGCGCGCGTGCCGGTCACGTTCTCGCGCACGCAGCCAGACCCGGTGCGGCCGGCCCCGACGCTGGGTGAGCACGACCGGCTCGTCCGTGCGGGCGCGTCAACTCCCCAGCGCGGGGCGCACCTCGCGGGCGAAGGTCTCGATGCCGTCGAGCAGCGCGGGGAGGTCTTCCCCTCGCGGGATGAACACGACTTGGCGCACCCCGGCATCCCGTAGCTCCGCTACCCGGCGCAGCATCCGGTCGCCGTTGGTCGGCATGCCGGTGGCCAGGCTGATTCCCACTGCGGCGGCGTCGCTGCCGGCCCGCTCGCAGGCGCGCGCGATACCGGATCGAGCAGAGGCGATGCGCTCGCGCTGGTAGCCGATGCCGTGCCAACCGACAGCCTGGCTGTTCGCGATGCGCGCCCACACCCGCGGCCCCTGGCCGCCGATCCAGATCTCAGGTCCGCCCCGTTGGGCCGGACGCGGCTCGGCTACGACCTGGGCGAACTCGACGTGTGGGCCGGGCGCGGATGCCGCCCCATCGGTCCATAGCGTCCGCAACGCTAGTAGCTGTGCGTCGAGGACGGCGCCGCGCGCGTCGAAGTCGGCCCCTAGCGCGGCGAACTCCTCGCGCCACCAGCCGGTCGATACGGCGAGCACTACGCGGCCGCAGGAGAGCACGTCCAGGGTGGCGACGGCCTTCGCGGTCAGCAGCGTCTCGCGCATAGGCAGGACGAGCACGCTCGTCCCGAGGCCGATCCTTTCGGTGGCGCCGGCCACCACGGCCAGCATCGTGAGTACCTCGAGGTACCCGTCTTCAGCTCTGAAGGGCGGCTCGCCGCTGGCGCTGTAGGGGTAGCTCGCCGATGACTCGGCGGGGAAGACGATGTGGTCGCTGGCCCAGACGGAGTCGAAGCCTGCCGCCTCGGCCTCCCGTGCCAGGCGGAGGAGTGGCTCGCGGGTCGCGTATCCCCCCCACTGGGGCAGCTGGAACCCGACCCTGATCGGCGAGCTGGCCACGCGATTCATCCTCCTCGGCCCGGCTACGGCTATTCCGCAGTGTACGGATGATTCCAGAGGTCGACCACTGTTGCAATTGCTATGCGGGCGAGAATGCCTTACGCAAGAGCTATGAGCGCATTACTCCGTAGAGCTACTATCTATCTGTGATAGCCACTGGTTCGACTGGTCGGGCGGAACGTTTCGACGTTGCGATCGTCGGGTACGGGCCGGTCGGAGCGGTCCTCGCAGGCCTGCTCGGCCGGCGCGGTCACAAGGTGTTGGTCCTCGACCGGGAACCCGGCGTGTACCCGCTGCCGCGCGCAGCCCACATCGACCACACCGGCCTGCGCGTGCTTCAGGAGCTGGGCTGTCTCGAGCGCCTGCTGCCCCCGATGCTCCCGAACCCGGGCACCGACTGCGTCACGGCCGACCGCAACCTGCTATTCCGCCTGCCGAGTGACCGCCCGACGCCGTACTCCCTGCCGGCTAGCATGTACTTCTACCAGCCTGTGTTCGACGCCGAGCTGCGGCGCCGGGTTGCCGAGTTGGGGACCGTCTCCGTCCGGCTCGGTCACGAGGTGCGGCACCTCGAGGACGTCGGGGACGTCGTCCGCCTGCAGGTGGCCGGGCCGGATGGCGCCGGCACCACAGTCGAGGCGGACTGGGTCGTCGGCTGCGACGGTGCGTCCAGCACTGTCCGCGAGAGCATCGGCGTCGAACGGGAAGGCTTCGGGTTTGCCGAGCAGTGGCTCATTTTCGACCTCAAGCTCTCAACGCCACCGCCATCTTTGCCCTCACTCGCCGTCCAGGTCTGCGACCCCGCCCGGCCGCGCACCGAACTGCCGATGCCCGATAACCGGTTCCGCTTCGAGTTCATGCTCATGCCTGGTGAGGATGCGGCCGAGATGATCCGACCGGACGTGGCCGAGGAACGGTTGCTCGGCCCGTTGCTGCCGCCCGGGTCCGCGACCATCGAGCGAACGGCGACCTACACGTTCCTCGGCGCGGTCGCCTCGTCGTGGCGGCGCGACCGCGTGCTGCTGGCCGGCGACGCCGCCCACCTCATGCCGCCGTTCCTGGGCCAGGGCATGTGCTCGGGCATCCGGGATACGGCCAACCTCGCCTGGAAGCTCGATCGGGTGCTTGCGGCTGGCGCGCCGCACGAGCTGCTGGACACGTACGGGCTCGAACGGCGCCCGCACGTCTCGCACGTCATCGGCACCGCGATCGAGTTCGGCCGGGTCATCTGCAAAACGGATCCCACGGAGGCCGCCCGCCGGGACCGCCAACTACTGGCCGACCCCCGACCATTCGACGAACGGTTCACCTTCCGGCTGCCGCCGTTGACCTCGGGTCCGCTCGTCCTGGAGGGTGGCGGTCGACTCTTTCCACAGCCAGTCGCCGGCCTAGACGATTGGATCGGGCAGCGGTTCCTGGTGTTCGGCGCGGACGAGGCCGTACTGGGCGAAGCGGGCCGGTGGTGGCGCGCGCAGCCGGACGTGCTCGTCAGCGTGCTGGCCGACATTCCCGATCCATCCGGGCGGATCGAGGCGTGGCTGGCGCGCACGGGCCGCCGAGTCGCGATCGTGCGCCCGGATCGCTACGTGCTCGCGGTGACCGATGATATCGACGCGGCGACCGACCAGGTGGCGCCGCTGCTCGGCCGGGGCAGCGCCGCGTGACCGGGGAGCTCCGCGACGTCGTCACAACCGCCGAGCGCGAACTCGAGTACATCGCTGGCGGGCTGTGGGATGACTCGCTGCTCGCCGATCGGGTCGCTGCCCACGCGGCCGCCACGCCGAACGCGCCGGCAGTGCGCGACGACTACGGCGTCGTCGCGAATTATGCGCAGCTTGATCGGGACGCGTCGCGAGTGGCGACGCTGCTCGCTGAGCTCGGCGTCCGGCCCGGCGATGTCGTCGCGCTGCAGCTACCCAATTGGTACGCGAGCGCGGCCATCGCCGTCGGGGCCACGCGCGCCGGCGCGGTCGTCAACCCGATGTTGCCGAGCTACCGCGAGCGGGAGCTGCGGCACATGCTGCGCATCGCGCAGACCAGCGTGATATTCACCCCGGGCCGATACCGGTCGTTTGACAACGACCGGTTGGCGGAGTCGCTCCGCGCCGAACTGCCGCTCTTGCGCCACCACCTCGTTGTGACACCTGATTTGGACGCGCTGCCCGGGCTGGCTGACGCGCGCGACCGGCAGGCCGCGTCGCCGCGGCCGGCCTCCGCAGTCGCGGAGCTCATATTCACCTCGGGCACCGAGGCCGAGCCCAAAGCCGTCATGCACACCGAACGCACCCTCAACTGCAACCTACGGGCGACGTGGTCGGCGTTGGGCATGACGCCGGCCGACTCGGTGTGGATGCCGGCACCGATCGGTCACTCCACCGGCTTCAACCACGGCCTTCGACTCGCGCTGTATTTCGGTCTGCCGTTGCTGCTTCAGGACGTGTGGGACGCCGGTCGGGCCGCCGCACTGGTCGAGCGCCACCGACCCACGCACACTTTGCTGTCCTCGACCTTCCTTCGCGATCTGGTGGCCGCCGCCGGCAACGGCGCCGGCGACGTAACGAGCCTGCGGCTATTCGGCTGCGGTGGTGCGATAGTGCCTCCGGAGCTGGTTGACGCGGCGGCCGGCGTCGGCATCCAGTGCCTGCGGCTGTACGGCGCGACGGAGTTCCTGGTGGCGACATGGGTGCGCCCGGGCTCGTCCGACGCGCACCGGACCTTCACCGACGGGCTGCCGCTCCCCGGGGTCGACGTTGAGGTGCGCGACGCGGCAGGCCGGGCCGTGGTCGGCGAGACCGGTGATATCTACGTCCGCTCGGCGAGTAATGCGGTGGGACTGTTCCGCGATCCCGAACGCACCGGCGCGACGTTCGTCGACGGGTGGATCCGCTCCGGCGATCTGGGAGTGCTCGACACCGATGGCGGGCTGTCGCTGACCGGTCGACGCAAGGAGATCATCATCCGGGGCGGGCTGAACATCACCCCCCGCGAGATCGAGGAGGTCGTGCAGGTGCTGCCGGCTGTGCGAACGGTCGTGGTCGCCGGCGTCACCGACGAGCGGCTAGGGGAGATCACCTGCGCGTTCGTGGTGCTCGAGCCCGGCAGCAGCCTCGCCTTCGACGAGCTCGCCGAGCACCTGCAGTCCCAGGGCCTGGCGCGGTTCAAGTGGCCGCAGCGGCTGGAGATCGTGGCCGAGATGCCGACCACGGCCACCGGCAAGATCCGCAAGCACGTCCTCATCGAGCAGTTGCGAACCGGCACGCCGTCGACTCAGGCGGCGCCAGCCTCAACGAACCCGAGCAGCGTCTGACCGTCGACTTCATAGCAACGCGCCCACACCCGGGCCCCCGAGGACAGGCTTCCGGCGAGCAGCCGGCCGAACAGCCGCGGCCCCTCGTCCAGGTTCACCGCGAGGACGGTGTACGGCTCGTCGCCGACAAAGGCCGGGGCGAGACTGCGCCGCACCGTCGTCCAGGAGTAGACCGACCCCGCGCCGGACGCGGGCACGACTCGGGCGCCGGGCGACCCGCAGTACGGGCAGCACGGCAGCGGCGGGCAGCGATCTCGCCCGCACACGTCGCACTGCTGGAGCAGCAGGACGCCCTCGGCGAGGGCACCCCACCACGCCGCGCTGTCAGCGTCCATGACCGGGGCGATCAGCCCCCGCGGCTGGTCAGTCATCGGAACTCAGGACCAGGGCCGAGCCGTCCATCCAGGCGCCGGACGTGACCACGCAGTTGCGCGCGGCCGGAACCTGGTTCACCGCGCGGCCCTGCACCTGCAGCACCCCCTCGGCGACCGTATTCATGCCGTGCAGGTATCCCTCACAGAGCAGCCCGCCGTGCGTGTTGACCGGCACCCGCCCCGCACGGACGAAGTCCGCGCCGCCGCCGCGACCGGCGAGCCCGAGACCCTCTACGCTCATCAGCACCACGCTGGTGAAGCAGTCATAGATCTCGGCGACGTCGACGTCGGCCGGTCCGATGCCGGCGCGCTTCCACAGGTCATCGGCCAACCGGCCGGTGTAGTTGCGCGACCAGTCGTCACAGTACAGCGGATCCCCGATGTCGAGACCGGGACGAGGCACCGCCGAATACGCGCCGCTGCGGATCACAGCGGGCCGCCGGGGCAGGTCACGCGCACGATCCAGCGAGGTGACGACGACAGCACAGGCACCGTCGACCTCCGTTGTGCAGTCCGCCACGCGGAACGGGTCAGCGAGCAGCGGCGAGGCGAGGTACTTGTCAAGTGTCAACGGCTCGCGCACCACGGCCCGCGGGTTCGTCGCCGCGAACTCTCGCTGGGCGACGGCAACCGCGCCGAGGTCCTGTTCGGACGCACCCGTCTCGACCAGGTAGCGGCGCGCCCACATCGCGATGTACTGCGGGTACGCGGTCAGGCCCATGGGATAGCGGTACTGTCCACCGATGCCCGCGGCCACGGTCGACCCCACCCGCACCGCGCTGCGGCCGTTCAACGCACGGAAGCACACCACCGTCGAAGCAAGACCGCTCGCCACTGCCATCGCCGCGTTCAGCACCACGTAGCAGGGCGCCTGCCCGCCGAGGGACATGTCCAACAGGTACCGGGGCGCCGGCAGCCCCAGCGCAGTGGCCACAGCCTGGGCCGGCACCGAGTCGTCGAAGAGGCTGTAGCTGACGATGCCGTCGACGTCCGCGAGCGTCAGACCGGCGTCTTCGACCGCCGAGCGAGACGCCTCTGTTGCCTGAGAGAGCACGCTGCGGCCGGAGTCGCGCGAGAACGCCGTGTACCCGACGCCGCTGATCGCCGTACGCCCGGCGAACGTCACGACTGCCCTCGGGCACCGTCGCGCAGCTTCGCCGCCGCAAGGTGCACGCCGTCCAGGATGCTGCCGTAACCGGTACAGCGACAGAGGTTCCCGCTCATCCCCGCACGGATCTCCGCCTGACTCGGATCGGGGTTGTCCCGAAGGAATTCCAACGCAGTCATGAGGAAGCCGGGCGTGCAGAAGCCGCATTGGAAGGCGTTGCACTCGCTCATCGCCTCTTGTAGCGGATGGAAGCTGCCGTCCTCGGCGGCGATGCCCTCGATTGTCTGCACTTCGCGCTCCGACGCCTGCACGGCGAAGACGAGGCACGAGCGCACGGCGGCGCCGTCGAGCAGCACCGTGCACGCGCCGCAGACCCCGTGCTCGCACCCGAGGTGGGTGCCGGTGAGGCGGCAGTCGTCCCGCAAGAAGTCGGCGAGCGTCTTGCGCGCCTCGACGGTCGCCCGGCGCCGGACGCCGTTGACGACCAGCTCCACCTCGACCCGGTCACCCATCGAGCTGGACCCGCCGATGCGCGTCGGCCAGCGCGCGTTCGGTCAGGGAGGCGGCCAGCTGCCGCCGGAACCTGACCGATCCGTGGATGTCGGAGTGCGGCTCGATCGACTCCGCGACCTGCGCGCCGGCGCGCACGAACAGCGTTTCGCCCGCTCGCTCGCCGGCCAGCATGGCCTCTGCCTCGGGTGGCCGCAGCGGCGTCGGACCGGCGCCGGCGATCGCGATCCGACCCTCGTCGACGGTGCCGTTCGGCGCGAGCCGCAGCATGGTCAGCACCGCGATGATCGCGAAGTCACCGCTGCGACGGCTGAATTCCTGAAAGCCCCACCCGGCGCCGCTCGGCCAAGCGGGGATCCGCACGTCGAGTAGCAGTTCGTCCGCCTCAAGGTCTGTCATGAGCGGCCCGACGAAGAAGTCCCGCGCATCGACGACTCGCTCGCGACCGTCGGCGCGCCGGGTTCGCAGCTGCGCATCGAGCGCGAGGGCGCACAGCGGCAGCTCGGACGCCGGATCGCCGTGCACCAGGCTGCCCCCGACCGTGCCCCGGTTACGAATCGGGAAGTGCCCGATGTGCGAGATGGCCTCCGGCAGCACGGGGCAGACCGCCGCGATCGCGGCCGAGCGTTCGACCGTGCGCTGCAGTGTCGCGGCCCCGATCGTCACTACGCCACTGTCGGTGACCGCGATCCGCGACAGTTCGGCGACGCCCGCGATGTCGACCAGGTGGGTCGGCCAGGAGAGCCGCACCGCCATCAAGGGGACGAGGCTCTGGCCGCCGGCGAGGAACTTCGCATCGTCGCCCAGCTCGCTGATCGTCGCCAAGGCGTCGTCGATGCTTTCAGCCCGGACGTATTCGAAGGGCGGAGGCTTCATGCGGTACCCAGATACTGCGCCGCGATGTCGTCGCGTCCGAGCGAGTCCGACGAGCCTGAGTACGCGACGGCGCCCTTGTTGAGGACGTAGGCCAGCGGACAGATCTCCAGCACGCGCTGCACGTACTGCTCGACGATGAGCATCGAGATGCCGGCGGCCGCCAGCTCGGTCAGGGCCTCGAAGAGCCGGTCGATCAGGCGCGGGGCCAGGCCCATGGAGATCTCGTCCACGAGGATGACCTTCGGGCGGGCGAGGACGGCACGCGCGAGGGCGAGCATCTGCTGCTCGCCGCCGGAGAGCGTGCCCGCGACCTGCTTCATCCGCGAGCCGAGCACCGGGAACATCTCTAGCACGCGACCGAGCTCGGCGTCGGCCATCCACGGCGGAACCTGCAGCTCCAGGTTCTCCCCGACCGTCAGCGACGGGAAGATGCCGCGCCCTTCGGGTATCAGGCACAGACCCTTCTGGGCTCGGCGGTGCGGGCGCAGGCGCGTGACGTCCTGACCCGCGAGGCGCAGCAGGCCGGCCGACGGGCGCAGCAGCCCCGAGATGACCCGCAGCAGAGTCGTCTTTCCGGCGCCGTTGGGGCCGAGCAGCGCGACCAGCGTCGCCGGTGGAACGGTGATGTCGACCGCGTGCAGCACGGGCGACGTGCCGTAGCCCGCGGTGAGACCCGAGACGGTCAGCAGCGCGTCCTCGGGCTGGTCGGTCGGCATCGGCGCCCCCGACACGGCTACCCCGGCCGTCATTGCGGTACCGGGGCGGACAGTTCGGCGTCCGCCTGTTCGGCGTACCGCCAGGCCCGCGGCGGGGCGGTATGCGGGTCGGCGCGGATGGCGTTCACGTCGAACCAGAACGGCAGCAGGTAGTGGACCAGGAAGTTACGCGCCAGCTTCGTGCCGTGTCGCTCGAGGGGCACGTCGCGCAGCCGGAGCCGGGAATCTTGTTTCTGGAACTCGAGGCAAGCGGCGTAGAGGGCGTCCACTTCTTCGATGCTGTCGCAGTGGATGCCCATGTGTGGGATGAAGAAGTCCGGCCCGTCAAGCACGCTGACGTCCTTGGGCGGCTGCATGGCGTCGTCCGACTCGGCCAGCAGGATGAATTGCCCGTCGTCGGGACGCAGCATGTGGCAGCTGTGGTCGTACACCGCCTGGAGGCTGGACGACCAACCGAAGACTCCACACCAGAATGCGTCAATGTCGGCGAGCGTCTCGCTCGTGAGGGATCCCGTCGGAAACGTCAGCTCGAGGTGATCCCATCGCTGCGACATCTCGCTCCTTCCGCACCCCGCTGAATGCTCGTCCCAGCCTGGAACGAACGCTCGCGATCCGACCTCTTACCCAAGCCGCGCGGGCCCCTTTGCAATCGTATTCAAATCTAGCGATGCGATCCTGCTCCGTCAATGATCCGCACACCATGTGCGACAAATTGGAGTCTCGTGCGTCGCTTCAGTGCTGCACGTCGTACGCCGCGGTGCCGGCGAGTCGGGACCGGGCCTCACGCTCGCGCACCGCGCCGACGAGGCGCAGCAGCTCACCCGGCCGTTCCTGCGGTACGCGCAGCAGGCCGTCCTCATTGCCGTGCAGCAGGTCTCCTGGTCGTACCCGCAGCCCGGCGACCTCGACCTCGATGTCCACCGCCGTGATCGTCCAGGTGCCGTGGGCAACGACGGTGCCGAGCGCGAAGGCCCACATGCCCAGTGGCCGGAGCCCGGCCAGGTCGCGGATGCCCGAACCGCTCACCACGCCCACGGCTTCGTGGCGGGCCAACCGGCTGCCGACGACGTCTCCGATATGACACCCGCGCGCCGGGTCCGGTCCGCTCTCCTGGCACACGACTACGCACGGCTTGGGCGAGCGTTCCACGGCAGCGATGAGATCCGGGTACAACCTCGTGTCGCCCTGGCGCCCCGGCGTGGTCGAATCGATCACCACGGTTACCGCGAAACCGACCATCGGCACCGGCTGCGGGATCAGGCAGCGCAGCCGCAGGTCGGCGTAGCCCTTCGTCGCGTCCCTCAGTTCCAGCTGTTCGACCGCGTTCGCCAGGGTCGCGCTGTCGACGCGCCGCAGCGCCTCGACCAGCTCGTCGGGGGTCACCTCGCCGCGTCGGGCACGGCCATCCGACCGGAGCGCAGCAGGCGACCGCCGCGCGCCTCCGTGGCCTCGCCGTCGCGGGTGAACACCTGGCCGTTGACGATCGTCGCGTCGTAGCCGGTCGCCCGCTGCTCGAGCCGCGACGCGCCGCCCGGAAGGTCGTGCACGACGTCCGGGACGAGGGGCGCCACCGTGTCGGGGTCGAAGATCGTGATGTCAGCTGCGTACCCGGGGGCGACCCTGCCGCGGTCGGGCAGCCGCCACATGAGGGCGGGCTGCAGGGTGATCATCCGGACGGCTTCCTCGACGGTGAACGCCTGCCGCTCGCGCACCCAGTAGGCGAGCAGGTGCGTCTGGATCGAGGCGTCCGCGACCTGGTTCAGGTGCGCGCCGGAGTCGGAGAACGTCATCGCGGTGTTCGGGTTCCGGAACAGCGGGACGAGCTCGTCCTCTTCGAGCGCCTCGAAGCCGAGGATCTGCGGGAAGAAGATGTGGAAGTCGTGTTCGAGCGCGATGTCGATCATCGCTTCGGCAGGGTCTACCCCGCGGCGCTTGGCCTCCTCGGCCACGGTTGGGTTTGGCAGGTACGGCGAGTACATGACGTGGATGCGGTCGTAGTTGGGCTTGAACGGATCGGCCGCGGTGGACGTGCGGTACTCGCCCTCGCGGGCCGCCCGGACGAGCCGCTCCCGGACGTCGGGATCGGTGAGCAGTGCCCGCTGCTCGCTCAGCGGACGGCTCCGAACCTGTTGCCACTCCGGCAGCTTGTCGAAGGAGACCCGGGTCTCGAATGACTGCATGATCCCGACACCGCGGCTGTGCGTGAGGCCCCACATGCGGCCGCCGCGCGCAACGGCGTCGTCGATGATGCGCACCGTCTCGTCCAAGCGGGCCGCCGGCAGCACGACGGGGACCCCGCTGGCCAGCGCGAGGTCGCGGAGACGCCGGGTGTGATCCTGGTTCGAGAGGCCGGGGTCGCCCGGCTGCCCGCTGGTCTGGAACACGCCCCGGCCCTTGCGGCCCATGAACGAGACGAGCTCGACGACCTCCTGCCAGTTGGCGAGCCGCGAGGCGACCGGCCGGTCCTGCGACGTCGTGTGGGACGGGTTGCGCGTCGTCGTGAAGCCGACGGCGCCGGCGTCGAGGGCGGCGGCGAGCTCCTGCCGCATGACCTCGAGGTCGTGTTCATTGGCCGCTTGCTCGAACGCGCGCTCACCCATGGCCCAGATGCGTAAAGCGGAGTGGCCGATCGAGCCGGCGTAGTTGATCCCCTTCGGCAGCGAGTCGACGGCGTCGAGGTACTCGGCGAAGCTCGACCAGTCGAATGGGATGCCCTCGTTCATCGCCGACGCCGGGATGTCCTCGGCGCGTTCGATGTGGCTGGTCACGAGTTCGCGGTCGGCGCCGCGGATCGGCGCGAGCGTGTATCCGCAGTTGCCCATGACGACGGTGGTAATGCCCTGGTAACAGGACGACGAGCCCAGCTGATCCCAGAAGACCTGCGCGTCCATGTGGGTGTGACCGTCGACGAAGCCGGGCGCGACTACGTGCCCGGCCGCGTCGACCTCCTCCCGACCGCCGCCGTCGACCTCCCCGACCGCGACGATGCGGTCGCCGATGACGGCGACGTCGCCGCGGTAGCCCGGGACACCCGAACCGTCGACGACGAGGCCGTTGCGGACAACGAGATCGAATTCCATGACGTTCCTCTCGGCTGCTGCGGCGGCACGGCCCCGGCCGCGACGCTGGTCTCAGGACGGGTAGACGCTCAGCGCGTACGCAGTGTCGAACAGTTCCCATACCTCGGCGATCAAACCGCCTTCGAACCGCAGGTGGTACGAGTAGAGGTTGTCGTAGGTCTCGCCGTTCTTCAGGGGCGAACGGATGCGCGTGAGCAGGACGACATCGTCGCCGCCCGCCGCCACCCGGACCACCTCGGGCGGCTCAGGCTTGACGAAGATCATGCGCCGGGCGTGCTCGTGCTGCGCGATGTACTCGTCGCGCGGATACACGTACGGGTCGGGCTTGTCGGCAGGCGCGCCGGGCGCGTTTCTTTCGCGAGCCATTCGCGCCGCGGTGCGCGCGAGGTGGTACTTGAGGTGTGGCGCCATGGTGCGGCGAAGACCACCGCTGTCGAAGCCGGTCATCGCCGCGATCCACTCCATCGCAACGTCCACGTTGCCGGGGCTGCCAGTCGTCGCTTCGGGTTCCTGGGAACTCGTCAAGGAACTTCCTTCCGGCATCTTGCAATCGTATTCATTCACGGTAGTGCGGGACAGTGCGAGCGTCAAGGTCAGGACGCGAGCCACCCGCCGTCGACGACGATCGCCTGGCCCGTGACGTAACGCGCTGCCTCAGACGCGAGGAACACGACTGCACCGGCGAGATCGGCGCCGGTGCCCGTGCGACCCATGGGGATGCGCGACTCGATCCAGCCGTGCCGCTCCGGATCGGCGAACATGGCCTCGGTCAGCTCCGTACGGAAGTAACCCGGTTGCACCGCGTTGACCGTCACGCCAAGCGAGGCCCACTCCACAGCCAGCGAACGGACGACGCCGAGCACCGCCGACTTGGAGGCCGCGTAGGCGCTCGTGTTGGCCACGCCGATGCTGCTGGTGAGCGAGGCAACGAAGACGTGCCGAGCGACCAACCGCTCGGGCCGCGCCGTCCGCATCAGTGCGGTGCTGAGGAAGAAGCCGGCGCTGACGTTGACCGCCATCAGCGACTGCCACTCGTCCCAGCCGACCTCGAGCGCGGGCTTGCGCGCCTGGATTCCGGCGGCGTGCACGACGACGTCGACGCCCCCGCAGCGTTCGCGCACGGAAGCCGCCAGGCGGTCAGACGCGCCGGGCGCCGCGAGATCCGCGGGGAGCACGTGCGCTCGTGCACCGAGGGCCGCGATCTCGTCGGCCGTGTGCTGCAGCTGCGGCGCGGAGCGCGCGGCTACGGCCACCTCGGCGCCGGCCTGTCCTAGTGCGAGCGCGATGCTGCGACCGAGCCCGCGCCCGCCTCCGGTCACCAGGGCGACGCGACCGGAGAGGTCGAACGATGGCAAGGCCACCTCATCGATAATCGTCATCGTCTCCAGCTCGGACCCGCTTGTGCGCTATGGTTTGGCTACGATTTCATTTTCGGGCGCGGCCCACCATAGCCGAGGTGCTGGCGGGCCAAAAGGACGAAGGTCGGTGCAGAAGATTGCCGAAGCGCCAAGCTCGAGACGGCGGACCGGATCGTCCGCGCCGTGACGCGAAGAAGGCCGACGCCGTCCCCGAGCCGCGCATGGCCTTCGGCGATCGACGCCTGACCAGTCGCGACGTCGCGGCGCTCGCCGGCGTGTCGCAGGCGACCGTGTCGCGCGTCCTCTCCGGCAGTGACCTCGTCAAGGAGAGCACCCGGCAAGCCGTCCTCCGCGCACTCGAGACGACCGGTTATGTGGTGAACGTGAGCGCTCGCACGATGCGCAGCGGCCGAACCGGGGTCATCGGTGTGGTCGTCACGCACATGACCAACCCGTTCTATCCTGAGCTGCTCGAGGCGCTGAGCAACGCGATCCACGCGAGCAACCATCGCATGATCCTCTGGGACGGTCGGCAGGACGGCGAGGCCGACGCCGCATCGGCCATCCGCGAGCGCGCGGTCGACAGTGTCATCTTCACGACGGCCACGCCGGCGTCCCGCCCCCTGCGCGAAGCGCTCGAGCAGGAGCTTCCAGTCGTCCTCGTCAACCGCTCGTTGCGCGGCGTCCGTTGCGACAGCGTGACGACCGATAATCTCGCCGGATCCCGCGCCGTGGCGCGCTACTTCATCGATGGCGGCCGCAACTATGTTGCCGCGATCGGCGGCCTGCGTGGCACCAGCACCGCCGACGAGCGGCTCCAGGGCTTCAAGAGCGGGCTGGCCGGCACCGGCAAGGGCGGCGCAACGCTCGTCGCGACGACCTCGGTCGACTGGAGCTACGAGGAGGGCGTACGCGCGTTCAACGAGATCCTCGAATCAAGGACCGTGCCGGACGCGATCTTCTGCGCCAACGACGTCCTCGCCTTCGGCGCGATGGACGCCGCTCGCGCGCGGGGCTTCGGCATCCCGGACGACATCTGGTTCGCCGGCTACGACGACATCGCCATCGCCGGCTGGGGCGCCTACGACCTCACTACGATCCGGCAGCCGCTGCGCCCGATGGCCGAGCAGGCGGTCAACATGGCACTGCACCGGCTCGCCGAACCCGGCCGGGCGCCGCAGCGCAGCCGGCTGACCTCGGAGCTGGTCGTCCGCGGCTCCACGGCGAACTACGCGAGTTCGGCGGTCTCGGCGGCGTCGTGAGGCGGGCCTCGATGCGCCGACTTAATACTTCGCTCGGATCTGCCCGCAGCCGTGGTCGGCCCCGCCTGAAGGTGCGGCAGGTCGACGTGCAGCGGCACCAACGGCGAAGGACAGGTCGCCCCGGTCCGCAGGATCGAGCGAGACGCCGGCCTCAGGCTTGGGCAGCGCTGCGCGTGTACGCCTCGAAGCGCTCCTTGATCGCGCGCGGGACGAGTTCGACGAGCAGTCCCGCCGGCGAGCGCAGGTAGCTCCCCGTCGGCCCCCCTACCTCGCGGCCGACCTCGAACTCGAGCTTCCAGTCGCTGTCTTGGAGCGCCTGCTTCGTAGACGGCACGTCGTCGCACCAGTAACCGAAGTGATGCGGGTTGACCAGGTCGGTCGCCGTGGGCATCGGCCCGACCGGGAAGTGCCCCAGTTCGACGTAGACCGGACCTTCCTTCGAGTAGACGGTGACCGCCTCCGCGGTGAAGGCCTGGCCGTCGGGAACCCAAGCGCTGTACGTACCGCGCATGACCGGCAGCCAGTTCAACCCGAGGTGCTCGCTGAGCAGGGCCATCGCGGCTTCGACGTCGGTCGCGTGCAAGAAGACGTGGTAGAGGTCGGTGTGGTTGAGCAGCGCGTCGCGCGGGACGGCGTTGCCTCCGGTCATCGTCGCTCCTAGGTAGGCCGACGGCAGTTCCATTGACGCCGGGCCGCCACCCATCGTACCGTTGGTGAATACGATTTCAACGGGTTGCAGGGAAGGCGATCGGACGTGCCCTTCGAAGCGGCTCCCCACTACCAGCTCGATGACGTGGACGGTGTTGCCGCGTGGGTGACGGAAGTCCCCATCGCGGTCGTGGAGCTCCGCCGGCCGCCGAACAACTTCTTCGACCTGGCGCTAATCCAGCGTCTAACCGCACTGTACGAGTCCTTCGGTGACGACGGCTCGACCCGGGCCATCGTGCTGTGCGCCGCGGGCAAGCACTTCTGTGCCGGCTCGGACTTCGGGAGCACCGCCGTCACCGCCCGCGCCCGGGCCGAGCTCTACGAAGCGGCGCTCGGCCTGTTCGCCACGCCGCTTCCGGTCGTCGCCGCGGTGCACGGTGCGGCCATCGGGGGTGGCCTTGGCCTTGCCTGTTCGGCGGACTTCCGCGTGACGAGCCGGGCGGCCCGGTTCTCGGCCAACTTCGCGCAGCTCGGTTTCCATCATGGGTTCGCGCTGTCGATGACTCTGCCCGCGCTGGTGGGGCAGCAGCACGCCCGCGAGCTGCTTTACACCGGCCGCCGGATCGATGGCGCGGATGCGGTGCGTATCGGGCTGGCCGACCGGCTCGCGGCGCCCGAGGACGTGCGTCGTTCGGCGTTTGCGCTGGCTGCCGAGATCGCCGCCTCCGCGCCACTGGCGGTACGGGCGATCAGGCGCACGCTGCGCACACCGTTCCTGATTACCGTCGAGCAGGCCCTCGACCATGAGGCCGTGGAGCAGGCGCGGCTGGAGTACACAGACGACTTCGCCGAGGGTGTGCGGGCCTCGCTCGAGCGGCGCCCGCCCCGCTTTTCCGGCTCCTGACCGCCGCTCACGCTCGAGTTGATCACGTGGGCGGCATGTAGGTGGGGCCGCAGGTTCTGGGTGATTGTGATCACGCTCGCAGCGGGGCCCATTGCAGGTCCTGCAACCGCGTGACTCCTTCTGCCCGCTGTTCCCCGAGGTGCAGGATCAGGTTGACGGCCCGGAGCCGGTCCGGACCGCCGGCAGCCTGAGGATCTCGCGCACTTCGGGACCTGCGCGGCGAACGACACGATGGTCGCGCGATTGGCGTTGCCCACGACGCAGCTGGACGACGGCCTCGAGCTCGCACACCCTCCAGGTCCCGGTCGATCTGCACGGTATTACCCGCGGAAGCCCGTCCGGAATATCCGCGAAGCACCCTCTTGCGGGCGTCTTCGCGCAGCAGTCGCAGATGCTCCGGCCATCGTTCAGCGCGGCGCGGCCCAACGTCGTGCCAACCACCACGCGGACTTCACCTCGCCCGCCGATCCGCCCGCGAGGTGTGCGATTGTGCGCGTCACCCTCGCGCCCGCTGCCGAACCTTGCCGCCACTCCCGTTATGCGGCAAGCTACAGGCGTATCGCACTCAATGTGCAAACGCACGCATCGTGCAGATTCGCCGGGCCCCCGGTACGAGGAGGTGATTGGGCGATGACCGAACGTCTGTTGCTGGTCGAGACGACTGGTTCGGACGAGGTGCCCGCGCGGATCACACGGTTGCTCGCCCAGCGGCGGGTGCGCCTGGCCAGCGCGTATGTGACCCGCCGGACCGACGACGACGGCTGGGCTGTGCAACTCGTGGTCGACGTGACCGGCGACGACGAGGTGAGTCTGCTCGTCAAGCGTCTCAACCGGCTGATCGACGTCGTCCGCGTGATCGCGGCTGGCACCGCTGCCGTGCACCAGCGGCGGTCGGTCTTCGTCACGCTGCAACCCGATCCCGACGACGCATCGGCCGTCGACGAGCTCGTCGGGCTCTTTGGCGCCGAGGTGCTTGATGTCCGGCCGGCGGGAATGACGCTGCACCTGGCGGCCGACCCCCGGCACTGCGAGCATTTCGTCGCCGTGCTCGAGCCCTACACAATCGTCGAGACCGTGGCCGGCGCCGTCTGCGCGATCCGGCACCGCCGACCCAGCGCCCGCCCGGCGGCCCCCCGCCTCCGGGCCGCCGACGCGCCCGTCAAGCACGACCGGCTCAACGCCTAACCAAGGCTGGACGATATATGGCCAGCACCGCAATCCGCGCGCCGGCGGGCGGCGGGTTGCGAGCAGCAACCGGCGGCCGGGTTCGATCTGGAGATCACCGGCGAGCTGTGCCGCGTGCTGTTGTCCCGCGGCATGGTGCTGACCCGCCGGCTGGAAGAGGAGGCCAACCACGGGCAGCGGTGGGGCAAGCTCGGCTGTGGCTCTGGTGTCGCGGGCAGGAGGCCGCTCCGTCGGCAGGATCCGCGATAGCGGAAGCGATCACATCTTCCGCTCGTCTCGCGACCACGCGGCCGCGCTATGACGGGGCATCCACAGCTGCGCCAACCTCGCGGGCCGGACGGGCCGCGAGGCCGAGGAGGTCACGGGCGGGCAGCTACCGGCCCTGGCCACCGAGAAGGGAATTCGATGATCGCCAGTGATCTCTCCGTGTTGATCCTGCGGATCGGCCTCGCCGTGGTGTTCATCGCCCACGGTTACAACCACGTCTTCGGCGGCGGCAAGATCGCCGGCACGGCCCGGTGGTTCGCCGGGCTCGGCATGCGTCCCGGCATGCTGCACGCCTGGACGGCGAGCCTTACCGAACTCGGCGCGGGCCTGCTGCTCCTGCTCGGACTCGCCACACCGCTGGGCTGCGCCGGCGTCATCGGCACCATGGCGGTCGCCTTTGTGACCAACCACGTCCGCAACGGCTTCTTCATCTTCCGCCCCGGTGAGGGCTACGAGTACGTGTTGACGCTAATGATCGCGGCCGCTGCGTTGGGCGGCATCGGCGCCGGCCGGTGGTCCCTCGACCACACGATCGGTTGGTTCGAACCGGCCGGTTGGCCCGGGTTCACGCTCGCCGTCGTGGCCGGCCTCGGCGGCGCGGCGGTGCTGCTCGCAGCCTGTTGGCGTCCGGACCGCGAAGCGGAGCGGTGATGCTGCAGCTCGGTGGGAGCCAGAGTGAGTTCGAGGGGGTCAGTTTCCGTGCAAGATTTTGGCAGGCTGACGAACTCCCGTTCATCGGCTATGAGCGTCACGTTTTGACGGTGGTTCAGATCAGTGCGCTGGGCATGATCGCGGGTGTCCCGGGATCTGGTTAGCGTTCGACGAGAAGGTCGCTCGGACGCACACCTAGGCTGTCGGCGATGCGCCAGATGTTGTCCAGAGCGATGGGGTCTGCTGCACGAACGGGTGACAGGTTCGGTTAGGCCGCCTGGGTGGGCGGTTGGGGTCATGATTGCTTCGTACTCGATGGGGGTCAATCGGCCGAGCGCGTCTTGTCGCCGGCGGCGGTGGTAGGTCCGCTCGATCCAGGTCACGATCGCGATCCGCAGCTGTTCGCGGGTGCGCCACGGCTGCCGGTCCAGGACGTTCTTTTGCAGCAGCGAGAAGAAGCTCTCCATGGCGGCGTTGTCGGCCGCGGAGGCGACCTGGCCCATCGAGCCGACCATTGCGTGACGCGTCAGCGCGCGGTGGAACTTTCTTGATCGAAATTGCGATCCGCGGTCGGAGCTAAGCCGAATTCGGCTTAGCAGCGATTATGCCGAGGTCTGCGTTATGCCGAAGGTCGGCGGGATCCCCTTTGCTGGCAGGGCTGCGTGACTGATTCCTCGGCTTAACGATCCGGCGGTTAGCGGAGGCTGTAGAGGGCCTGCAGTCGCTCCTTCGTGAGTCGGCGCGCCTGGGGTGTCGTGACGGCTGGGGTGGCGGCATCGACGGCTTTGCGCATCATGTCGACGGTGGCGAAGGCGTAGAACGCCGAGGTGGTCGACATGTTCTCGTGGCCGAGGAGTCGCATGATGATCGGCAGCGCGATGCCCTGCTGGTAGAGGTCCATCGCTTTGGTCTTGCGCAGCATGTGGCAGTGGATGTCTTCGGGAATCGAGGGACATCTTCGGCGTGCGGTTGTGGCGGCGCGTTTGAGCACTGCGGCGACGGTGTCGGTCGACAGCGCGGTCGGTGCCCCGTTGTGCAAGCTGTAGAACACCGGGCGGGTCGTTTCGGTTCGGGCGATGCCGGGGTGGAACTCGGCGAGGTAGACGTCCAGGTGTTCGATCGTCTTCGCGGTGAGCGGGACGACGCGGGTCTTGTCACCTTTGCCGGTGAGGACCACATGGCCGGGCCGGTGCAGGTGCAGGTCGGCCAGCGTCATGGCGGTGAGCTCACCGACGCGGGCGGCGGTGTCGTAGAGCAGGATCAGCAGCATCCGGTTCCGCCGCGATTTCGGGGTGCGGCCGGTGAATGCGGCGAGCACCGCGCTCGTCTCGGGTTCGGTGAGGTACTCGATCGGTTCCCTCGCCGCGGTGGGTGCGCGCAGCGTCTTGGCTTGCTGGCTGACCGTGACGAGGGTGAGGTCTTCGGCCGCGCAGTAGGCCAGGAACGCTTTGACGGCGGTGAGCCGCAGGCCGATCGTCCGTGGCGCGTAGTGCTGCTGCCCGCCCATCCAGGCGAGCCATCCTTTCAAGTGCTGCCGGTCGAGATGGTCGAAGCTGACGTGTGCGCGGGCGACGTGGTGCTGTTCGGCGAGGTAGCGCAGGAGGCATTCCAGGCTGATCCGGTAGGCCTCGACCGTGTTCGCCGAGCGGTGCGCCATCGTCGGCAGGTAGACGTGCAGGTAGTCGCGGGCGTAGCGGTAGAAGTCCGGTTCGCGGGTCGCTCGGTCATGCTTGGTCATCGAATCCGACCTCCGGCAGCAGCGACTGGCCTGCGGTGGTGAGTCCGTCGTAGGCGTGCAGGAACTCCGGCGAGGTGTGGATGTAGTAGAACGTCGACTCGATGCTGGCGTGGCCCATGTAGCGGGCCAGGTAGGGAAGCATCGCCATGACGTCCTTGCCCTGCGCCATCCAGCGATCGACGTTGGCGTAGGCGAAGTGATGCCGGAAGGCGTAGGGCGTGGGCTGCACCCCGCCGCTCGGCCGTGAAAGAGCGGCCTGGTGCCAGATACGCCGGAAGATCTCATCGATGGTCGCGCCTGTGACCTCGTTGCCGGTCCTCGAGATGAAGAAGGTGGCCCGTGACGGTCCGAAATGCGCACGCGTGATGCGGTCGCACTTGGCCAGAACCCTCGTGACGTCGGCAGTGAGCGGGAGCCTTCGCGACCGGTTGCCCTTGGAGTCGACCACGTCGAGGGTCCTGTCGCGCAGGTGCACGTGCTCGGGGCGTAGCCGCCGGGTCTCCCCGGTCCGCAGCCCGCAACAGTGCATCAACGTGAAGAACGCGACCGACTGCCACCGCCACGGCGACGCCGCCCGCACCGCCGCCGCAGTAGCGAAGAACGCCTCGATCTCCGCCTCGCCGAGCAAGTAGGGGTGCGTGGGCAGGCGTTGAGCCTTCCACCGGTCCGACAAGACGTAGGCGTCACACTGCCCGTGGGCCTGCAGCCAGCGGCCGACATCGCGGATGTAGGACATCCAGGACCGGTAGGGGCCCGTGCGGGCCAGACGCTCGCTGACCCATCCCTCGACCGTGTCGCGGTCGAACACCGTCCGGTCGTGAGAGGTGCAGTAGGCGTCGAACTGCCTCAGGTACCAGACCCTGGAGGCGCCGTAGAACCCCATCTGCTCCTTGAACGCGAGGTAGGCGGCAAGGTGCGGTGCGAACGCGCTGGTGAAGTCATGGCCGTTCGCGGCCAGCGCCTTCGTGCTCATGGCCGCGCGCCGGCGGGGACGTCGAGGACGCAGTCGAGCAGGCGCACGACATCGACGCTCAGATACAGGTCAGTCGATTTCGGCCGCGCGTGGCCGAGCACGGCCGCGATGGTCGGCAACGGCACCGACGCCCTCAGCAGCCGTGTCGCGGCGTTGTGCCGCAACAGACGCGTGCTGCCCAGCACGTCCGCGACGCCGGCCCGACGGAACACCGTGGTGATCACCCGGTGGACCGTGGCGTGGTCGGCCAGCCGCGTGTGCGGGGCCACCGAACGCACGAACAGATGCTCGTCCGGCGAGTCTGGCCGCTGGTCAAGGACGTACTCGGCAAGCCGGTCGACTACCAGATCGGTCAGCGGCACTGTCAGCGGGTTGTGGGTCTTCTGCTGCACGAGGCTCGCGGTCCGTGCCCGCCAGTCGATGTCGTCACGAAGCAGACTGATGATGTCGCATGCGCGCAGCCCCGTCGTGACCGCAAGCAGCGTGATGGCAGCATCCCGTGCCGGTATAGCCGGCGTTGCGCATGCCTGCACGATCAGGCGCTGCGCCTCGTCCGGCAGCGCCGGCACGATCCGGTGAGAGCGCTTGAGGCCAGCCAACCCGAGCGCGTCGACCAGGTCGCTGCGGCCGGTGAACTTCAAGAACGGGCGGAAGTTCGACACGACCCAGAACAGCGACGACGTCTTCCACGTAGCCGTCAACGAGTTCAGGTAGCTCAGCACGCTCGCCCCGTCGGCGTCACGGAGACGGCGGATCCCGCCTGCCTCCAGGAACACCAGGTAATCGCGAGCGACCCGGCCGTAGGCATCCCGGGTCGCGGACGCGAGAGCCCGGTCAGCCATGTCGGCCTCCCACGCGCCAACAAGCCGGACGAACTCCCGCGAGACAGGACGGGGCCCGCCCCCGCCACGGGTGCAGCAAGCCAACTCGACCCGGCCCGTGGTGACGTAGGAGTTGAACACGCGGACCAGCCGTCCGTAGTCGAACCGGCGCTGCACGCTGAACCTGCCCGTCCGCGGGCTGATCGTCATCGCCGCGAACTCCGCACCCAGCGCCGGTGTGTACTTGCCGCCCCGCCCGTCGGCGAGTTGCGTCAACGCCCTGATCGACTTCTCGTAGTTGCCGATCGTTGACTCCATATAGCCGGCCGCGCGCAGCTCCGCGACAACAACCGACCCGATCCCCGTGACCGTCATGTCCATGGCCGTCTCCTCCTCCGCATCGCGAATGGACACGGCGGACGCTGCCACCGAACAGGCCCAAACGTTAGCCCGAGGAATCAGTCACGCAGCCCTGCCAGCAAAGGGGATCCCGCCGATCCTCGGCATAACGCAGACCTCGGCATAATCGGCGTGAACGATGCAGCCGGCGACGTCGGCGCCGGTGACCGCGCGTCGGGCGACGGCGTTCTCGAGCGCCGCGACGGCGAGGCGGGCCTTCATGCGCGAGTCGATGGAGTATCCGACGATCTTGTTGCTGAAGCAGTCCTTGATCGCGCAGCAGTACAGCTTGCCCTCGCCGGTCCAGTGTTCGGTGATGTCGACCAGCCACAGGCTGTTCGGCTCGGCCGCGGTGAAGTCGCGGTTGACCCGATCAGGGAAGGCCGGCGTGCCGGGCTTGCGCTTCTTCTTGCCGTTGCGGCCGCGCGGCTTGCCGAACACTGACCACCAGCCGTTCGCGGAGCAGATCCGCCACGCCGTGCGGTCGGCCATGGCCTGCCCCTCCTCGCGGGCCTCGTCGGCCAGGAACCGGTAGCCGAACTCCGGGTCGTCGCAGTGGGCGTCAAACAGCGCGTTCGCCCGGTGCGCCTCAATCCATTCGGCATCGGGCACCGGCTCGGCCAGCCAGCGGTAGTACGGCTGACGAGCGATCTGGAGCACCCGACACGTCACCGCGACGGGGATCCCGTCGACGGCCAGCTCACGGACGAGCGGGTACATCATTTCCCCTGGCTGCCCGGCAGGTTCGCCTGCGACAGATACGCCGCCGCCCGACGCAGGACCTCGTTCTCCTGCTCCAACAGCTTGTTGCGTTTACGCAGCTCACGCAGCTCGGCCGACTCACTGGTGGTGACACCGGGGCGCTTGCCCTGCTCGACATCATCGAGTGCAAGCCAGCGGTGCAGACACGACTCGGAGATCCCGAAGTCCTTGGCCACCTGCGCCACCGATGCATCACCGCTGCGAGCGACCCGGACAACGTCCTCGCGGAACTCCCTAGGGAACGGTTTCGGCACGGTCGACATCCTTCCAGCGGAGATCAATCTCCACAGATCAGATGTCACCTATCCGTGCAGCAGACCCGATAGCCTCCTGGGCACCTGTTTCGACCGATAAGGAGTGCGTGAGTGGCGGTGCCAAGGTTCCGCCCCGAAACGCTCATCGAGGCCAGGAAGAAGGCGGATCTCACGCAAGCCGACCTGGCAAAGCGGGCGGAGAGAATATGGGGGCCGTCTCGTGGCGAGCCGCCGGAAGACTCCGCCACAGAAGTTGCCCGCCGGGTTCGGGTCATGCAGGACCGGATCAGTGCGTGGGAGCGTGGCGTGGACGCGCCGACAGCACCGTACATACCGATGGTCGCTCGCGCGCTGAAGATCAACCCTCTAGACCTGTTCGACGTCGACCCTGCAGCTCCGCCGTTCACGGCACTGCGTCTAGTCCGTGGGTGGACATTGACGGCGCTTGCCCAGGAAACCGGGATCAACTACAGCTCGCTGCATCGGTGGTCGCGGGGTGTCGCGCCGATGCCGAACGAGGCCGCGGCGAAGCTGGCGAAGGCGCTGCACGTCACTCGGGCCGAGCTGGTCGCTTCGATCGATCGTGAGCGGTGACCGCAGGGTACGTGTCCCGCTACTGCACAGCAGCTGCAAGCAGGAACGCCATCGCAATCGCTGGCCCGTACGGAAACAGGCTGCGCCGATTGCCGCCGCGGGCCAGGGTGATCACTGCCTGCAACAGCGTGATGAGTACGAACGCGCCGAAGCCGACCAGGAACCCGACGCGGGTGGGATGCGCCAGGCCGAGCCCGCCCAGGATCGCAAGCCGGACATCACCGAACCCGACACCAAGGAACCGCCAGAAGAACCCGAAGATCAGTCCGGCCGCGAGGCTGACGGCGACGGCGCTCCCGATCCATTTCCAATGTCCGGCGGCGGCGGAGGCCGCCAGCACGAGCACGGCCGTGATCACCGCAGCCTGACGGACTAGCGGCGTGGGCACGCGTTGCGTGAGCGCGTCACACGTTGCGGCCGCAGCGAGCGCGTAGGCCCACACGAGTAGCGCTGGGACGAGCCACGTGCTGTCCGCTTGCACTGCGGCAACCGCACCCCCCACGCCCCCGACCAGTCCGCTCGGGGCCCCCCACCGGGCGGCTCGCCGGGGCATGTCGACATCAAGTTGCGCTAAGCCGCGCTGGACGAGGGCGGTTCCGGCCGCCACACCGAGGGCTGCGGCGCCGGCCGCGGTGAGGGCGATCGTCACGGGCTCGTCAAGATCTGTTGCGTTCACTCTCGCGGACCGCCTCCTTGCTGTTGTTGGCGCCAGGGCGCCGGTTCGCGAGCGTAGTCATCGGTGTGGGCACGGCACGCGCCAATCGCGGTCGTGCTCTTGCCGTCCGCTTGCTTTGAGATCAATCCTCACGACGGGATATTATCCCGCAATGAATCTGTGTCGCATTGCCGCATGCTCACCCCGCTTGTTGGGAGTGAGGGGAGACCCGTCCAGGAGGCGATGTGGGACAGCTGCGGGAGTTGCGCGCGCCCGTTGGCGGCTCGGATGGGTCGGTGACCTGGCGGCAGCCGGAGCAGACCATCTGCCCGAGGCTGTTGGTCCCGCGAATCTGCGCGCACAACCGCCACAGCTGCGGATCGCACGGCGGCCCTGGCTCACGCCGCGCTCGCGCGGAAGAAGGTATCCCACTGTGAAACCTGGACGTGGTGGGGCAATATGGACACCCTGCGACTTCGGATCATCCGGCCCGAGGCCCTGCAGCCGTCATTGTGGGGGTCTCGTGGCCCATCGATTGGCGATCACCGCCTCCCTCTTGGCCGCTGTCGTGATCCTGCTCGGCGGCTGCACTTCGTCAGGTAGTACGGATTCTTCGTCGAGCCCTCCAAGCTCGCCGGAATCCTCGACAATCTCGGCGCCTTCTACTTCCGCGACCTCCTCGGCGCCATCGTTGCCTACCTCAAGCGACTCCCCTGAGTCGACAGCTGCAGTCACCGTCTACAGACGCTGGGCGGCCGCGACCTACGCCGCCGAACGGTCACCGGCGAAGAACCACAGCAAAGACCTGCGGACCCTTGCGGTCGATCCGGCGCTCGGCGGATTCCAGGGGCTGCTGACACAACTGCAGATCGCCGGGATCGCGAACCGGGGCACGTCTCCAACGCCGCGCACGAGGGTGCTTCGCACCGAGTTGGCCGCCAAGCCGTACCCGAGGGTGACCGTGATCGACTGTCCCACGGTCTCCCCGTCGTGGGTCGCCTATGACGTCAAGACTGGAAAGCCCGTCAAGGTGACTCCCAACCCCGTCAAACCCCCCTATGCCATCACTGCCGAGGTGATCAAGTTCAAGGGGAACTGGGTCGTGTACCGAACGACGGCAGATCGGAAGCACACGTGTTCGCCATGAGTACGACGATTCGAGTGCTGGCGATCTTGGTGAGCACATTGATCGTTGGACTCACGCTCGACCCTGCAGCAGCGGCGTCACCATCCGGTGGCAAGACGATCACCATCTGCTACCCGGACGGCACCTGTGTGACGAAGGTGGTCGACCCCGGAGGCGGCGGCTCTGGGCGTGGGCAAGGTGGTTCCGGAGGCGGCTCTGGCGACTGTTCTTGGAAGGGCAAAGCCATTCCGTGCGTAACGAACTCGGGACACTTCAACGCCAACGACGGCTGCTACTACCGGGAGGCCAACCCGTATCCGACGTCCGGGCCGGTGTACGAGTCGTACAAGACCGGCGGCGGCGGGATCTACTGGGCGGACTGCTTCCTGAGCAGCGGGTCGGGTGGCTACGTGTGGCTGCCGAGTCCGCCACCCGGTCTCGGCCCGACACCGGCAATGCTTGCACGTCAGGCGTTCGACAAACTCACGATGACGAAGCCATCGACGGGACGCTACCCCAACGGAACGTTGAAGAACGGCGAGCCGTACACGGTCGTGCATGCCGCGACCTGGTACTGGACCGACCCGGCCGACTTCCAGTCGCTGACCGCGCGCGCGGCGGCGGGTGCGGTGTGGGCCGAGGTGACGGTGAAGCCGACGGCGTTGACATTCGTGCCGGGGGATGGGGACCCAGCGGTGTCGTGCGCGGGTCCGGGCACGGCGTGGAATTCCTCTTACGGGGTGTGGGATCCGTCGCCGAGCGGCTGCGACTACCACTATCCACATTCGAGCATCCACGAGCCGCACGATGTGGTGACCGCGACGTACGGGATCCGCTGGCAGGTGACGTGGGCCGGCTCGGGTAACACGAGGGGCACGTTGCCGGATCAGACGACGACCTCGCGCTCGACGTTTGCCGTCGCTGAAGTCGAATCGGTGGTGACGCGGTGACCACGCACGCGGACGGAACTCCGCCTCAGACGCTTCCGGGGAGCTACCTGCCGGCCGTGCCGCCCGCGGCACCGGCTCTGCCGCCGCCGGACCAGACACCACCACTGGCGCCGGTGCGCTCTGCGGCGGCGAGCCGTCGGACGAGCCGGCGCGGCGTGATCATCAGCGTTCTGGTGGTGCTCGTCGGCGGGTTAATCGCGTTCGCCGGCACTCAACTGCTGACGCAACACGCCAAGGTGCTCGCGGTGGCGAAGGACGTGCCGGTAGGCGCCCGGATCACCGACGACGACCTGACGACGGCCAGCGTGGTCAAGGACGCGAACCTGTCGCCGATACCGGCCTCGGACCGGTCCGAAGTGGTGGGGCAGGTGGCGCAGGTTGCGCTGGTGAAGGGGACGTTGCTGACTCGTGCCCAGGTCGGGCCGAGTAGCGGGTTCACGGCGGGCCAGCAGCTGGTGGCGTTGCCGTTGAAGCCGGGCCAGTTCCCCGGCCGCGGCCTGGTCGCGGGGCAGAAGGTGCTCATCGTCGCCACGCCGGGGGACAACGGGGCGGCGCCGACGACGGGCGGCTCGACCGGGAGCGGCGGGTCAACGTCGGGCGGCGGGACGACGCCGGGTGTCGACGGCACGGTGGTGGACGTCGGGGTGAGAGATCCGGCCACGCAGGTGACGGTTGTTGACGTGAAGGTGGCCGCAGCGGACGGTGTGCCGGTGGCGCGGCTGGCCTCGACGGGCAACATCGCGGTGATCCTCTTGCCGGCGGGTCGGTAAGGGGCCGCCGCGATGCTGACCGTGGTGACCTCCGGGAAGGCCGCGCCGGGTGTGACGACCTCGACCTGGGCGCTCGCGCTGACGTGGCCGCGTCCGGTGCTGGCGGCCGATTGCGACCCCGCGGGCGGAGACATGGCGCCGGGGCTGCTGGCCGGCCGGGTGAGTACCGAGCATGGTCTGTTGTCTTGGTCGACGTCGGCGCGGCGGGGCATTCCGGCGATTGCTGCGGCGACGATGTTCGCCCAGCACGTCGTGGAAGTGCCGGAGCACCGGGATACGTGGTTTCTGCCCGGGTTCACGAATGCGACGCAGGGCTTTTCGTTTGCCGAGGACACCTGGGAGCGGCTGGCTCTTGCGCTCGAGCGGGCCCGCTCGGCGACCGGGCGGGACGCGCTCGTCGACGCCGGCCGGCTGGTCGGCGATCGCGGGAACTGGCCGGTTTTGCGCGCGGCCGATCACGTGCTGCTGGCGGTGCGGCCGAGTGTGCGCTCGGTTCATGCCGCGCAGGATGCCATGACGAAGCTGCGGTACGAGCTTGGTGACCTGCAGAAGGTGTCGGCGCTGGTGATCGGTTCTGGGCCTTACCCGGCATCGGAAGTCGCGGGGTCGCTGCAGATGTCGCTGGGCGGCTCGCTGCCGGAGGACCGGGCGGCCGCGGCCATGCTGTCCGACGGCGGGAGCGGGTCGATCAGCCGGGCGATGCAACGCGCCCCGCTGTTCAAGGCAGCGTCGGAGTTGGCGCGCCGCCTGATGGCGGCCAGCGAGCCGGCTGCGGACTACGCAGCGGGAGCGGCACGATGACCGACTACTCCCGCGCCCCGTGGACCATGGACGAGCCGGCCGCAGACGTGAGCGGCGTGCGGCCGCCCGGGCCGGCCTCGCTGCCGAACGGCTCAGTGTCGCCGACGGCGGGCGGGCATGACGGGCCCCGCGTCCAGGACCGGCTACCGCTGCCGTCGCTCCCTCCCGTGACGGCAACGGCGCGCCGCACCGACCCCGTTCCGCCCGGCGCGGGCGTCGTCGAGGACACCTTGGGTGAGGACGACTACGGCGTCGTCGAGGAGCTGCGCAACCGGGTGTCGACGCGGCTGGCGGCCGAGGACAAGAACTACCCGGCGGCCGGCAAGCGGGAACTGACCAAGAAGCTGATCCGCAACGAGTACGAGCAGTGGGTGCTGCACGAGGCCAGCCGGGGCCGGGCCGCGCCGACGGAGGCGACCGAGGAACAGATCTTCGCCGCGGTGCTGGCCGAGCTGGACGGGCTGGGCCGGCTCGCGCCGCTGCTGGCGCGCACGAATGTGGAGGACATTCATTTCGAGGGTTGCGACTCGACGATGCTGCGGCTGGCCAGCGGCAAGCTGGTGGCGGGTCCGCCGATCGCGGGCACCGATGGCGAGCTGGAACAGCTGCTGCGCGCGATCGGTGCCCGGTCCGGTGACGGCCAGACCAGCCGCGAGTTCTCCTCCGCGGCACCGATCTTGAACGTGCGGTTGAAGGGTGTGACGGAGTTGGGTGCGCGGTTGCAGGCCGCGATGGACGTGCTGCCTCGCCCGGCCGGGGTGATCCGGGTGCACCGCTACAGCGACCCGAGTCTGGCCGACCTGCGCGCCCAGAACATGATCGATACCCCGATGCACGCGTTCTTGCACTACGCGGTGCTGGCGGGGTCGTCGGTCTTGGTCAGCGGCAATCCGGGGGTCGGAAAGACGACGCTGCTTCGCGCGCTGGCCTCCACGATCAACTTCAACAACGTCGTCGTCACGGTGGAGGACGAGCGGGAGCTCGGATTGCACCTGCTGCGCTGGAATCCGGACGAGCGGCAGATGACCCGCCGGCACGCGGTCTCGCGGTCGTTCGAGTCGCGGCTTCCCAACGCGGAGGGCAGGGGTGCCTTCACCATGTCGCACGCATTGAATGAAGCCCTGCGGGCCTCCCCCACCTGGGTGATCGTCGGCGAGGTGCGCGGCGCGTACGTGACCTCGCTGCTCGAGGCGGCAACGAGCGGCATCGCGTCGGTGATGTGCACGATCCACGCCCGTTCGGCCGAGGGCGTGTTCAAGAAGGTGAAGATCAACGCGTTGAAGGCCGACCCGGCTCCGGACAGCGAACTGATCATGGAATCGTTGTCGGAGCTGGACCTGGTCGTGCACGTGAGCCGGGACGAACGCGACGGCCGCTGGTACCGCTACGTGTCCGGAATCTACGAACTCGGCGAGGTCGGCGACTCTGGCAAGCCGGACCTAACGCCGATCTTCAAACCCCGCCGACCGGGCGAGCAGCCGGTCCCGTGGGGACCGGGCGCCCTGAGTGACGGGTTACGGGATCGGCTGGAGTCGGTCGGTTTCCACGCCGAGCAGTGGCTGAGCGAAGGCCGTTCGGATTGGCGCGACCCGGACGCGGGCGAGCGGGCGTCATGAACCCGGGCGTCCTGCTGATCACTATCGCCGGTCTGTTGGTCGCCGGCGGGCTGGTGAGCCTGGTCGCCGCCGCCCGCGGCGTGACGTTCCTACTCCCGAGGGAAAGAGGAAAGCGCGGTGGAGCGGTCGGGCTCAAGTTGACCCCGCTACACCTGGCGGGCATCGCAGTCGGGGTAGTGGTGCTGCTGGTCACGGGGTGGCCGGTCGCCGCACTCGGCGCCGTCGCAGGAGTGATCTTCGTGCCCGAGGTGCTGGGTGGCGGCAAGGCTGCGCAACGTCTGATCGTGCGGTCGCAGGCGCTAGCCGATTGGACGAGACGGCTGGCGGACCTGATCAGCTCGGGCGCCGCCGGGTCGACGCGGGAGGCGCTGAACCGGTCGCTGACCTCGGTGCCGGAGCCGATCGCGGCCGAGGTGAACCGGCTGGTGCGGCGGATGGGACCGATCGGGATCGAGCGGGCGCTACGTCGGTTCGCCGCCGAGGTCGGGGACCCGGCCGCGGACAAGATCGCCGGCGTGCTGATCTTGCGCGAACGCAACGGCGGGCCGGGCCTGGCCGACGTGCTCACCGCACTGGCTCAGGATCTCGACGAGCGGTCCCGGATGGTGCGCGAGGTGGAGGCCGAGCGGGCTAAGCCGCGCGCCAACATGCGCTTCATCGTCATCATCACCGCGGCGCTGATCGCCGGCATGATGCTGTTCGCGCACACGTTCCTGTCCACCTACAACAGCGTCATCGGGCAGATCACGCTGCTCGGCGTCGCCGCGGTCTTCGCGGTCGCGCTTCGGTGGATGCGCAAGCTGTCCGACCCGCCGCCGAACCCGACCGTGCTGGTCGACCCGGCACCCGTCCACTCGCGCAGTGCGGGGGTGCGGGCGTGACCGGGCTGCAGCTGGTGATCCTCGGCGGCATGCTCGCCGCTGCCGGGCTGGTGCTCGGCGTGCATGCGCTGCGCCCGGCGCCGCCGGCGCTCGCGGCCGCGCTGGCGCAGCTGTCGGCCGAGCCGACCACGGTGGCGTTCACCTTGCCGACCACGTCGACGCGTGACCGGTGGGACTGGCTTCCCCGCCGGCTGGCTGACGCCCTCGATGGGCACCTGGGCGTCTCTGGCGCCGACCTGAAGATCATCGGCTGGACGCGGTCCCAGCTGGCCGCCCGGAAGGTGACACTCGCCGTCACCGGGCTGATCGCGCCGTCGCTGCTCAGCGTCGTCCTCGCCTTCGCCGGGCTCGGCGCGCTGGCTGCGTTCCCGGTGGTGATCGGGCTGGCGATCGGCGCCGTCGCGTGGCTGCTGCCGACCCAAGAGGCGCGCGAGTTCGCGGCGAGGGCCCGGCTCGAGTTCCGCACGAACCTGGAGTTCTTCCTCACGCTGGTGGCCGGCGAGCGGCGTGCCCGCGGCTCGGTCGAGCAGGCGCTAGAGGAAGCGGTCGAGATCTCGGACAGCATGCCGTTCATCGCGATGCGCCGAGCCATCGCCCGCGCGATGCTCGCCGGGCAGAAGCCGTGGCGTGACCTGCGCGCGCTCGGTGAGGAGCTCGAGGTCGACGAGCTGCGCAACCTGGCCGACATCGCCGAGGTCGCCGCCGATGGTGCCGCGGTCTACAACACCCTGCTGGCCACCGCCCGCACGCTGCGCCACGAAGAACTGTCCGATGCCCGCACCGAGGCCAACGAAGTCAGTGAGCGGATGTCGCGCCCGCTGGCGCTGCTGGTCTTCGGGCTGACTGCGTTCGTGCTGGTCCCGTTCGCCTTGCGCATGTTCGGAGCCGCCTAACGATGCCTCACTTGTCCTGCGACCCCCGGCTCACCAATCCAACGAACGAGAAACCCCACATAGAAAGGGAAACGCCATGTCGACCACTCTGCTCCGCGCCCGCCGAGGCCTAGAACGGGTCTCGGCCGTCCTGCTGCTGACCACGTTGGCCACCCTCGCCTGGATGCGCGGGGAGACTGTGCGCGACGACCGCGGCTCGGACTCCTCGGAGAAGTCGCTGATGATCATCCTCGGCATCACGATCGGCGGCGTGGTCACCGCTGCGGCCGGCACCTACATAGCCACCAAGACCAAGCTGTTCAAGTAACAACTCCTCCGGACCGATGCCCCTCGCACCCGTGCGGACCCGAGCGAGATCCTCGCCCGAGGCCCCGACACACCACCCCGCAGCAGCGCGGCGCGGCCGGAGGCGAGTGCTCCCAGAACGCGGCGACCGAGGGTCGTCATCGGTAGAGTTCACGATCCTGTTCCCGATCATCGTGATCTTGCTGTTCGGCGGCCCGCAGCTGGCGATGTGGTACTTCGCCCGCGAGTCCGCGCAGGCCGCCGCCACGTCGGCCGCCCGCGCGGCCAGCGTCGTGTCGGCCACCCCGGGGGACGGGAAGACGGCCGCGGAAAGCTACCTGGCCCGCGTTGGTTCGGACACGATCACTGGGTACCGCGTCACCGAGACCGACACCGCGACCACGGTCACGATCCACATCCACGTGAATGTGCAGAGCATGGTGCCGCTGCCAGGCATCGACCCGACCGCGGATGTCACGCTCACCCGCTCCAAGGAGCGCTTCACTACCCCGGACTCGCCATGACCGCCCGCCGCGCACGGACGGCGTTCCGGTGGCGCGCGGCCGACGACGACCGCGGGTCGGAGTCGGTCGAGCTGGCGATCCTGCTGCCGATCGGGATCCTCGTACTGGCCGCCATCGTCGTCGGCGCACGCATCTGGCTGGCCGCCGACCGGATGAGCGGTGTCGCCGGCGCCGCCGCCCGCGAAGCCTCGATCGCTCGCTCTCCGGATAGCGCGCAGACGCTGGCCAAGACCGGCGCGAAACAAGCACTAGCCAGCGACGGGCTGCACTGCACCAACATCCGGGTCAACGTCGACACCTCCGGGTTCTACGCACCACCTGGCACCGCCGCGTCGGTCCACGTGGACGTCTGGTGCACCGTCGAGCTGTCCGATATCGGGGTCAAAGGGCTGCCCGGGGCCAAGACGCTGCACGACAGCGCCACCAGCCCCCTCGACCCAGCACGCGACTTGACTCTCGGGAGCGGACCATGACCGGCACGTTCACGCCGCCGATCATCGCCCGTCTACGCCGAGCAGTGCGCCGCGCAGCGCGTTGGTGTCGCGGATCGCGTCGAGACGATGGCGGCTCGGTCGCCGTGCTGATGTGTTTCATCGTGCTGCTCGGCGCAACCCTGGGCACATTCCTCGTTGACGCCGGCGCGAACATCTCCGCAGCGAACAAGGCCGACACCTACTCCTCGGAGGCGGCCCGGGCGGCCTCGATCGCCCTCGGTCCCATCCCGACCTCGGACGGCACGGCGACACTGCGGGCGGCAGCCGCGGCCCGCGCCTATCTGCAGAAGGTCGGGGTGACGACCTACGACGTGCACGTGGTCGGGCCGGCGACGGTGCAGGTCGAGGTCACCGCCACCGACACCGCCCCCATCCTCGGCTTCACCGTCAGCCAGACCAGGACCCACACCGCGCAGCTGCAAGTCGGTGTCACCAACGGGCAAGGAGTGGGATGACAACGCCACCCGGACACGCACCGCATCGGCGACTCATCCCCCTTGCGCGGGGGATCGGCGCGCTGATCGTGTTGGTGGCCATCGTCGGCGGCGTGCCGCTGCTGATGGCCGGCTTGCACCTGTCGCCGCATGGCGTGCCGTCGTTGCACCAGCTCAAGCACGATCTGACCAGCCACGACAACGGGCAGCTCGCCCTGGTCGTGATCGCGATCGGCGTGGGGATCTGCTGGGCCCTGTTCGTGTTGTCGCTGATCCCCGAGATCGTGGCCACGGCGCGGAAGCGGCCGTCGTACCCGCTGCCCGGTCTCGGCGGGTTTCAACGGCCGGCGGGCGCGCTGGTCGCGGCGATCGCGATTGGGTTCGCGATCGCGCCGATGATCACCGGCCTGGGTAGCCGCGCGTCGGCCGCTGCGGCGCCGCTGCCGGGTAGCGGTCAGCGGACCGCGGCGACCAGCGTGAGCGCACCGCAGGTGACGAGTCCTGGGCACGAGGGTTCCGCGGCGCGGCCGGCCGGGGCGCACGGCGCCGGGCAGCACGCCACCTCCAGCCACGAGAGGTCGGCGTCCCCGAGCACGCCGACGCATCATCCGACCTACGAGGTTCAGCGCCGCGACACCCTGTGGCAGATCGCCGAAGACCACCTCGGCGACCCGATGCGCTACACCGAGATCGCCGCGCTCAACCAGCACACGCTCGGCCCGGACAACCTGATCGTGGCCGGCATGCACCTGATCATGCCGAGCGACGCGACCGGCCTCACTCCGGCCGGACAGACCCACGGCCACCCGGGCGGGGACGCGGACACGGTTCGGGTGCGAGTCCAGCCCGGCGACACGCTGTCCGGGCTCGAGGAGCAGGTCACGGGCAGCACGAACTGGCAGCCCGGCTGGGACGCGAACCAGGGCCGGGTCGAGCCCGGCGGCGAGCACTTCGACGACCCCAACCTGATCAAGCCAGGCTGGGTGCTCGACATCCCGACCGCCGCCACCACAGCAACGCCGACGGCGCCGCAGACCCACCAGGAGCCGACACACCCCCGACAGCAGCCTGCGCAACATCGACCGCCGCAGCAGAACCAACCAGGGCAGCCCGGCCCCGGATCGTCCACGCCCACCCACCCCGCACCGGCGCACACGCCGGCGTCGACACCACCGGCCGCGTCGACCGCACCGTCCGCGACGCAGCACCGTACGGGTCCCGCGGACAGCCACCACGCGCCCGCGGCAGCAGAAGACCGCTACGTCGCCCTGACCGTCGGTGGCGGCCTGCTCGCGGCGTCGACCTTCGCGACGCTGATGACGCTGCGCCGCCGCAAGTTCCGGCACCGCCGCCCCGGACACGTGGTGGCGTCGCTGCCGCCGGACCTGGTGCCGCTCGAGCAGGTCCTGGTGTCTATCGGTCGCCCGGCGCTGGCCAAGATGACCTTCCTCGACTTGGCGCTGCGCGATCTCGCGAACCAGATCGGCGCGCGGCCGGACGGGCAACTGCCCGACGTCGCCAGCGCGGCGATCAACGACGACTACCTCGAGTTGTACCTGGCCAGCGACAACCCACCTCCCGTCCCGCCTGCGCCATGGCTACAGAGCGACCCGCTGCGCTGGACGCTCGGCCGCGACACCGACCTCGACCCGGCGGCCGCCGACCGACTCGCGCCCTACCCGTGCCTGGTGAGCGTGGGATACAGCGAGGACGGCACCGAGTACCTGCTCGACCTCGAGCACGCAGGCGCGCTGCATCTGGCCGGCGACCCGCGTCGCTGCCTGGACCTGGCCCGCTACATGGTGGCCGAGCTGGCCAACAACATGTGGAGCGACCACCTGACGGTCACCGTGGCCGGGTTCGCCGGCGAGCTCGTCCACGCGAACCCGACCCGGCTCGCGCACACGGACGATCCACACGCGGCGGCCGCCGCGGCGGCACGGGTCGCCGGCGAGAACCGGGACGTGGCCGGCGACGCCGGGATCGACGTGCTGGCCGGCCGGCTGCGCGGCACGGACGGTGACGTGTGGATGCCGCACGTGCTGCTCGCCGCACCGGGCGTGAACCGGGAAGATATCGAGCTGTTGCGCGGCACCGCCGCGGGCGGCCGCGCCGCGGTTGCCGTGGTGCTCACCGGCGGCAGGAGCGGCGACGACGTCCCGGTGGACGCCGCGGCGGACGGGCCGCTGGTACAGGTGACCAGTACCGGGGCGCTGGTGACGTCGCTGCTCCCAGTCGGTGACGTGCTGGCATTGGGTCTGCCCGAGGCCGACGCGCCGGACCTCGCACGGGCCATCGCGCTCGACCGAGACGGCGCGCTGGACGAACCGACACCGCGATCGACCGGAGAGCGGCCGTGGGACGCGTTCGCCGACGCGGCCGGCGCTCTGTTGCCGGAGTACACCGTGCCGCGCACCGCGAGCGGCCCAGCCGCGCTCGACCCGGGGCAGCCGGTCAGCTCGTCGCTGCTGCCTGGCCCGGACGAGGCGTACGTCGCAGCGGCGGCGACCACCGAGCAGGACCTGGTCCAACTGGCCCCCGCGGTGACGGTGGAGGCACGGGCCGCGGTCGAGCAGGCCGACCCTGATCTCGACGAGCTGGTGGCGGCGTGGCGCGACCCGGGGGCGCGGCTGGCCAAGCTTCAGCTGCTCGGCCCGGTGACGGTCACGGCCTACGGCCGTCCACCGGTCAAGCAGGAGGACTTCTGCACCGAGATCGTGGCCTACCTGTGGCACAAGCCGCACGGCGTGTCTACGGACGAGTTCGCCAACGAGCTGTGGCCGAACAAGGACTACAGCGGCACCGACTCCTACCCGAAGGACATGGCCAGCCGCACCCGGCAGTGGCTCGGGGTCGACCCGCGCACCGGCAAGGAGTACTGGCCGCGGGCGCGCCGCGACGGGGTGCAGGGCTACCGCCTGACCGGGCTGATGTGCGATGTCGACCTGTTCCGGCGGCTGCGCGCGCGCGGCGAAGCGCGCGGCGCCGAGGGACTGCCCGACCTGGTAGCGGCACTGGACCTGGTGTCCGGGACGCCGCTGAGCCGGCTACGTCCGTTCGGCTACGGGTGGCTGCCGGCCGGGGACGAGCTGCTCTACCAGGGCGCGGTCGCCGAGGTGGCACACCTCGTCGCCACCCGGGCGCTGGAGGCAGGCGACGACGCCGAGGCGCTGCGGGCCTGCGAGCTCGCGTTGGAGTTCAACGGTGAGGACGACTGGGCGCTGCTGCAGATGACCAAGGCGCACGAGCGTGCCGGGCGCGACGCGGAGAAGGAAGCAACGATCCTGCGGCTGCGCACGCTGGAGGATCCGCCAGCGCGGACGCTGGAGGTCATGCGTCGCAACGGCTGGCTTTCGCGCGGCGCGTGAACCGCGCGCGACTTCAGGCATCGAGGCAAGGCGTCCACGTACAGCTGTGATCGACGCTGCCGTCGGCCCCACGGTTCCGCTTGTCGGAACGCACCGGCTGCTTCCCACGATGCGCCGAGCAGCGGCGCGCCGGCCACGCCGACGACGAGCACGGTACAGCTCGCGGTGCACCTCCGAAGCGTGGCCCGCGCGGCGTCGGCTGCTGTCAACGGCGGGAAGTTATGAGCACCATCTGGAGCCGGAGGTGACAGGTCCCGCGGCTGCACGCGGCGGGTGACTGACCCGTCCGGCCGGCGTGCGTGCGACGTCGCGCGCGGAGCGGCTCTAACGCCGCTCGGCTCGCGCCGACCGTCGGAATCAGCCGGGCTGCGTCGCAAGTTGAGGGGCGTCGCTGGCGCGGCGTGAGTCTTGCCGAGAGTCGCCTCACCGGCCTTGCGTCAGGTCCACGACCCGCTCCTGCAGGAATTTCCTGCACCCCTGGCGGCGGCCGCGGTGGACTGGGGCGACCTTCACACCTCCCGGAATTGCTGGGGTACGACCTTCGTCTTGGTGCCGACGGCGGGCGCCGCGGCGTGCGATTGCGCTGCCAGCGCCGCCGCGCGGTCGCGTTGGGCGACTGACTGGTGGACCTCCCTGCGGAGCGTCTGGGCCACGCGCCCGACGTTCCCCGGAGGTATCACCGATGTACGGCTCGCACCCCCTCGGCGACTGGTCCCAGCTCGTCCACCGGCTCGATGCGGCTGGCATCCCCGGGCAGTGGTCCGGCGACGCGCGGCTGGCTGGCCTGCGCTCGATCGACGAGCTCCGGGTCTTGACCGCGCCGGGCAATCCGGGCCGCGCCGACGAGGTTCTCGCGGCCCTCGTCCACCTCGCCGCCGGCGAGGGCGCGGGCGACCATGACGCCGTCATCGTGCTGCTGCACCTGTTGCTTCCGGGGGCGCGCCGGATCGCCGAGCGGGTCCGTCATCTGGCCGCCGACCCGCTCGGCCTCGTGCTGGGTGAGCTCGCGCTCCAGGTGCACAGCTACCCGCTGTCGCGGCGCACGCACGCGTACGCCGCGAACCTGCTGATGACCACCCAGCAGGTGGTGTGGCGCGAGCTCAAGCGCTACCGCACGGACAGGAGCGTGCCGCCCGAGCTGCTGATCGACCCCATCGCCGATACCCACGGCCCGGACGGGTCCGGCGACGGTCGGCTGGGCGTGCTCGACCGTGAGGTTCGCGGGTCCGACGCAGAGGACATCGACCTGGTCGACATGCTCTTGTGGGCTCGCCGGACCGGCGCCGTAGACGCCGAGGACCTGGCCGTGCTGGTCGAGGTGGAGTACGCCCGCGAGACACCCGGGATCGCTGCGCCGCTGACGGTCGTGGCCGCCCGGCGCGGATGCACCGTGCGGACCGTCCAGCGCCGCCGTGACCGCGCGCTGCAGCGGCTGCGGGCCTACCGCGAGGCCTACCTGGTGGCGTAGCTGAGCTGGCTTCGGTGCACCCGTCCGAAGGCGCTCCAAAGTCTCCCGCCGCGGCCTGTCGTGTTCGGGGGTCGCCACACCGCTTGGTGGCAGTGAGAGCACCTCCACCCTCCACCGACCAGGAGCAGGTTCCATGCCAGACACTGAGGCCGTCGCCCTCGCGCCGCCGACACCCAGCCGCCCCACCACCGTCGGCGAGGTCGTCGAGTTGCTGGACCGCTACGCCGCGGCCGACCGAGACCTGGATGCGGAGCTCGAACGGATCAGGGCCGAAGTGTCCTCCTCGCGGCGAGTCAGCCAGGGCACCGTGACCAGGCTCGTGAGGCTGCTCGAAGGCTCCTTGGTGCCCGGCGTACGCGCCAAGGCCGACCTCGATGCGCTACCCGCGGCGCTGCGCCGGGCGGGCATCGCGCAGTGGGCCCGGCGAACCGCGTCACCGCCTCCCGGGCCAGTGCGGCGCACGGCGCTGCGGCCGCTCGGGAGCACCGCGTGAGCCCGCAGCCACTCGCCGAGGACCTCGACGAGCTGGAGGACCGGGACGCCGCCAAGTCCCGGACCGCGCCCGACGCCGCGGTGGCGCCCGCCACGATCCGCCAGCGCGTAGCGACCCGCGACTTGCTGGCCGCGATTCAGCAGGCTCGTCGTGCCGCTGGGCTTCACGACGCCGCCGCAGCTCATCCGCCTGTGGGAGATGGTGAAGCGTACGGGATCCGCGCGGCCCAGCGTCACGACCCCTTGGAAGGGAATGCGCCGGTGGCGCCGCCCTCGCCGGTGGCGAACGCCCTGGCGACAGACCTCCCCACCCGACCCACTTCGCCGCCTGACCCACCTGAGCCGTGGCTGCCGGAGCGGGACGGGCCGGTATCGCTGGCCGGCGTCGCCGCGCCCCGCACGCATATCCGCACCGGCCAGGCCGTCGCCGCCCCGGACAAGGCCGCGCGTCGACCGGCGCGGGAACGCAAACAGAGCCCACCGGCGCGAACCCGGGTGCTGGACCCGGGCATGACCGCAACCGCCGCCGGGGCGCCGCCCCGGCTGATCGTGGTCGCGGCCTGCGGCGGAGCCGGAGCGACCACGCTGGCCGTCCTGGTGGCCGCGGCACTCGCGGCAACACCTAGCGCGGTACTCGTGACCGCCGGCTCCGACCGAGGAGCGTTGAGCGGGCGTTGCAACGCCGTCGGCGGGGACCTTGTTGCTCTGGCCGAGTGGACGAGCCAGCACCCGCGCGTCGGGCTGCAGCCGAGCACGCCGGGAATGTCCAGCGGGGACGTCGGCACCGGGCCGATGGTGCTCGCCGCCCCGAATCGTGAGCTCGGCGGCGCCCACCTCGACGCGGCGACCGCAGCCGCGGTCCTGGCCGCGGCTGCGACGACGACGGCGGCGGTCCTCGTCGACTGGCGATGCCCGCTGCCACTGCCCGACGAGTTCTGGCCGATCGCGACGCACGTGCTGGTGGTCGCTCCGTTCACCACCCTTGGTCTGCTCGACGCCGAGTACGCGGTGCAGGCGGTCGAGAGCGCCGCACCGGCCGGCGGCGCGGCGCTCAGCGTCGCCGCCGTCGACGTCCGCGGCGGCGGACCGCGCCGAGGACGAGCGGCTCTGGCGCGGCTGCGTGCCCTCGGCGTTTCCGTCACCTCTGTGCCGCACGACCCCGCGCTGGCAGATGACCCGCAGGTGCACTGGCCGGCGCTGCGGCCCCGGACCCGCGCCGCTGTGACCGCGGTATTGACCCACGTGCTGGCCGCCGGACCGACCCACCACCTCACCTCTGAAGGGAACGCACCATGAGCATCGCCACGATCGTGTCGGCCGGTCCCGGCGTGACCGTCACGCCGAGCAACGGCCCCGGGTACGCCGCCTTCCAGGGACTCATCGGAGGCCTGCTCGCCTACGCCGGGTTGGCCGCGGTCGCGGCGGTCATGCTCGGCGGCATCGGCTGGGGCGTCGGCGAACGCCTCGGCTTCGACCGCGCCGGCAACGCCGGCAAGATGGGCGTGATCGCCGGCATGGCGCTCGGCTTCCTCGTCGGCGCCGCGGTGAGCCTGGTGAACAAGTTCATCGACGCCGGGGGCGGCACGGGAAACCTGTCGATCGCGGCCAACAGCGCGAACGCCCCGCTGTACAACACGATCAAACCGGTCGTCGGCTGGCTGATCAGCTACGGCGGCCTGGCCGCGGTGGTCGCCGTCGTCCTCGGCGGCATCGGCTGGGCCCTGGGCGAGCGCATGGGCATGGACCGGATGAGCCTGGTCGGGAAGATGGGCGTGTTCGCCGGCCTGGGCCTGGCCCTGCTCACCGGCGCCTGCGTCGCGCTGGTGAACTTCATGATCGGCGCGGGCGGCGGCGTGTGATGTCGAGCTACTACGACTACGACGACGCGTCGGGCCAACTGCATGGCTCGCGGCTGCGGATCATCGCGACGGCCGCCGGTGTGCTCATCGTGCTGTGCCTGACCTTCCTGGTCGGGTACGCCGCCCACGGCGGCGCGGCCGCCGCGACGAAACCCGGCCCGACCGATGCGCCGACCACGGCGTCGCCCTCGACAGGGGCGCCAGCCTCGGCGCCCACGATCCCGCCCACGGTGCAGCGCGGCCCGCTGCACCGCAACAGCGCCGCGGTGATCGCCGGCTACAGCCACGACCAGCAGGGCGCGGTCGCGGCCGCCGGCAACTACACCACGGCGCTGTACGTGCAAACCAACCGCACCCACGCCCAGGAGTTGACGGTGCTGTCCTCGATAGCGACATCCCCGGCCGACGCCGCCCGCATGGCCGGTGACTTCAGCAGCGAGGACGCCGCGCTGGCCAAGCTCCTCGACGTCGCCAACCTGCAGACTCCCGGAGTGATCGCCTACGGGCACCCGATCGGCTACCGAGTCGAATCGGCCAGCAGCACCGCGGCCACCATCGACGTGTACGTCGTCGGCGGGCAGGGCGTGGCCGACGCACCTAGCGACTCCGCCGGGGCCGGGGAGACCTTCTACGAGGTCGACCAGGTCGAGCTCGTCTGGCAGTCGGCTGACTGGCGGATGCGGAACTGGTCGCACTTGGTGCAGAACAACGGGCCGGAGTTGGCCACGGTGGCCGGACAGGGCTACCTGCCGTTCCCGATCGGCCAGACCGACCCGGCCGGGACCGGATCATGACCAGCGTCGCGGCACCGGTCGCTCCCGCGCGTCCGGGCGGCACCGCCGGGACCGCGCTGCGGCGACTCGTCCTCGGACCGGAACTGAGCCTCGACGAGCAGGCGGTGCTGCGTTCCGCGCTCGAGCAGCTGCCCGCGCGGCTGCGCCGCGTCGACGGGCACGGCTGGTGGCGCGGTACGCGCACCCGCCGGGTGATGCGACGCGCCGGTGTGGTGGCGGCCGTGTTCGTGGTGTTCGCCGTGCTCAGCATGGCCAGCGCCCCCGCGGCGCAGGCCTTCGACATCTTCGGGCCGGTCAAGCACGCCTTCGAAGACGCGATGAACTGGTTCATCGACCAGATCGCCCACGCCATCTGCGACTTCGTGGCCAACCTGGTGCACGGCATCCTCGGCTACGCCGACAAGGGCCTGGGCATCGACTTCAACGTCGCCTGGTTCAAGCACAACTACGAGAACATGATGATGGGCGGGTTCCTGATGGGTCTGGCGATCATGCTCGTGCAGTGCATCGCCGCGGCGCTGCGGCGCAACCCGACCCAGATGCTCACCGCGGTGTCGGCGACGTTGATCGGCGTGCTCGCCTCCTTCGTGTCGCTGTCGCTGATCATGATGGCCAGCGGCGCGATCGACGACTGGTGCGCCGCGGTCACCGGCGGGCACAGCATCGCCGACGGCACCCGGGACACCATCAAGGGCCTGGTCGACAAGATCGGCGGCATCGGCGCGATCCTGGTAGCGGTGCTCTACTTGGTGTTCTCGATCTTGCTGTTCATCGTGCTCATCGTGCGCCGGCTCGGCATCTTCGTGATCAGCCTGTTCATCCCGGTCTACGCCGGCGGGCTCGGCGGCGGCTGGACCAACGGCATGGTCAAGCGCGCCGCGGAGCTGCTGTTCGTCCTGCTGATGTCCAAACTCGCGATCATCGGCACCTTCACCCTCGGCGCCTCGATGCTGATCGGCGACACCAAGGGCCTCGACGTCGAGGTCAGTGTGGTCGGCGGCGTTGTCGTGATGGCCTTCGCCGTGCTGAGCCCGCTCGGGGTCATGTACCTGGTCGCGTTCGCCGACGGCCTGCTGGTCGGTCAGCTGAACACAGCGTCGAACTCGGGCCGAGGCGGGCTGTCGAATGCCCGCAACCAGCTTCGCGGCCACGATGGCCGCGGCAACCGCAGCGCGCTGGGCCGCGTCACCGGCGCCGGCAGCAAACAGGTCCGCTCCGCCCACGCCGGCGGCAGCAGCGTGATCGCTTCGGCCCGCCGCGCCGCGCAGCGAGTACGGCCAGGCGGCGCGTCCGGGTCCCGTCCCGGAGGTGGACACGGACCCACCGACCCCGCTGCCAACACCGCACGGCAGTCGCGGGCGCGCGGCGCACGCCGGGCCGCAGGCAGTAGCGGAGCCGCGGCGGGCCGACGTCCGAGCGACGGTGGTCAGGGCGGATCCTCGCCTCGCTCCGCGCTGCGGAAGAACCGCGGAGCCGGCGGAGCGGGCTAACCGGGGGGACAGCCCACCGCCACGTCAGGGGCGGGTCGGCGGCGGTCACGGGGATCGGTCACCGACCCGCCGCTGCGCGTAGGTCCGGAAAGGTTTCTGCCCCGAGCCTGTCGTGTTCGGGGATCCCCGCAGCGCTTGACGTCAGTGAGAGCACCCGACCATGAGAGGCCCGCGATGAGCGAACTGGACGGCACCAGGTACGCCTACGGCGACCTCGACCGCCGAGGGAAGTTCTTCGGCCTGCACGCGCCGCAGTTCGCCATCGGCTGGTTGGTGCTGTTCTCCCTCGTCCCGATGCTCAACGCCGGGTCCGCCGGCACCGTCGTGTGGCTGGTGCTGCTGGACATCGTGCTCGTCTACGTCGCCTTCGGTCGGGTCCTGGACCGCGGCCTGTGGGAGTGGGTGCCCGTCCTGGCCGGCCGGGTGTTTCAAGTGATGATGGGAGAGAACGTGCTGCGAGGGGGCCCGCGCGCTGACCGCGCGAATGAGACGAACCCGATCCTCAATGGTGTGGCGGGCACGCTGCGCTGGACCCGCCTGGAGGACGGCCGCGGTTCGGCGGTCGGTGTCGTCTACAACCCGAAGGAACGCTCCTACGCCGCCACCTTGCGGGTGCGGGCCGGCTCGTTCAGCCTGTTGGATTCCGGCACCCAGCAGGCCCGTGTCGACGGCTGGGGCAAGTTGATGGCCGGGCTGACCACCTACAACTCGCGGCTGATCCGGATGGCCGTGCACGAGCGGACCATCCCGGACTCCGGGGACGCGGTGCAGCGGCACTTCGACCACACCCTCGAGCAGGGGAGCGGGCCGGCCGGCCCGTCGCTGGACAAGCGTCGCCGCCAGGTGATCGGCGCCTACCAGCAGCTGATCAACGAGGCGGCGCCGACCGCGCAGCGTCACGAGTCGTTCATCACCCTGGTGATGAGCGCGAAGAGGGCCGCCAAGGACATCAAGCGCTCGGGCGGCGGCGAGGCCGGCGCGATGGCCGTGCTGTTCCAGGAGCTGCGCGCCTTCGAGACCAGCGTCAAACGCATCGGGTTGGTCAGCGAGGGCTGGCTGAACCCGCGCGATTTGGCTGCCGTCGTGCGCACTCAGTACGACCCGGCCAGCGTCGACACCATCGACCAGCGCGGCCGCGGTGAACTGGCCTCGCTGATCAGCGGCCGGCAGGTGGAGATGGCCGCCGGCGTGGACCCGTCCGCGGCCGGGCCGGTCGCCGGCCGCGCGGCGAACGACCACTACCAGACCGACTCGGCGTTCGCGCGGGTCTTCTGGTGCTCCGGGCTGCCGCGCATCGGCATGGAGGCGGCGTTCCACTCGCCGATGATCTTGGAGACCACCTACCGGCGGACCATGACCATGATCGTGGAGCCGGTGCCGAGCCGGAAGGCCGAGGCGCAGCTGAACCGCAAACAGCTGCGCGAGAGCGGCGACCAGCTGATCCGCGACACGTTCGGCAAGCGGACCACGATGCGCGATGAGCAGAGCGAGACCGAGACCGAACGCAAGCTCGCCGAACTGCTGGCCGGGCACGGCTACATGCGCATGGTGCTGCTGGTCGCCGTGTCGGCCGACGATTTGGAAGGCCTTGAGGAGGCCACCGGGGAGATCCAGACGCTGGCGAACCTGTCCCGCCTCGATCTGCGCACCCTGTATGCGCAGCAGTCGGCCGCGTTCGCCGCGACCTGTCTGCCGCTCGGGCTGGGGGTGGCCGCGTGACCCGGGTCCAGCGGGGTGAGCGCGCGGCCGCGGTCCGCTCCGAGCGGGCCGAGCGCCGTGCCGCGGCCAAGCACCCCCGGGAGCAGAAGATCGCCGTCCGGCGTGCGAAGATCGAGCAGCGCAAGCAGGTCGCTGCCGCGCGGCAGGCCGAGCGGCGCGGCAGTCGCGGGGTGAAGTTCTCCAACCGCGACTACGTGCCGATGCGGCTGCCGCCGTTCCAGGAGACCAGCGCCAACGTCCAGGGCCTGTACCCGTTCATCGCCGAGGCTGGCATCGACGCGCCCGGCATCCTGATGGGCCGCAACCTGCTCTCGTCCGGCTCGTTTACCTACGACGTCTTTGAGCTGTACAAGCGCGGCATGCTGCTCAACCCCAACGGTCTGATCCAAGGAACCGTGGGCAGCGGCAAATCGAGCCTGGTAAAGACGACCGTGGTGCGTGACGCCGCGTTCGGGATCAAGTCCGTGGTGCCGTGTGACCCGAAGGGCGAGTACACCCGCCTGGCGCGGTGGATGGGCTACGAGCCGGTGTTCCTCGGACCCGGGCTGCGGACCCGGCTCAACCCGCTCGATGTGCCGCCCCGGCCGTCCGGGCTTGACGACGAGGACTGGGTGCGGGAGATCAGCAACGCCCGCATCTCGCTGCTGGCCGCGTTGGCCAGCGCCACCCTCGGCCGGGCGGTGACGCCGGCCGAACGGAAAGCGATCACGACGGCGCTGCAGAAACTCACCGGCGTCGCCGCCGGCGCGGACGCCGACCGGCTGGCCACCCCGATCCTGCCCGACGTCGTCGACGCCATACTCGCGCTCGACGACTCCGACGCCCACGCGGCCGGGTTCGCCGACGCGCGCGCGTTCAGCGACGCCAGCCGCGACGCGTACCTGGTGCTGGACCGGCTGGTGCACGGCGACCTGGCCGGCATGTTCGACGGCCCCTCGACGACCCGCATCGACTTCGGCGACGACCTGGTGGTGCTCAACCTCGAGCGGCTGCAGGTGTCCGACGAGGCGCTGGCGCTGATCATGGCCTGTTCGCAGGCGTGGATGGAGCAGGCGCTGATGCGCCAGGACGGTGTCCGCCGCAAGATCTGGTACGACGAGTGCTGGCGCATGATGCGGGTCGGCAACGGCCACCTGGCGGCCCGCCTGTCGGCGCAGCAGAAGCTGTCCCGGCAGTGGGGAGTCGGCGTCTGGCTGGTGTTCCACAAGATCAAAGACCTGTCCGGCACCAGCCTGGCGATGCGCGAGATCGCCGAGGGCATGCTGTCCGAGACCGGCACCCGCGTCTCCTACCACCAGGCCGCCGACCAGCTCGACTTCAGCCAAGAGATGCTCTCGCTGACCGACGTTGAAGCGAGCGAGATCGGCGGCCTGGACGTCGGGGAATCGCTGTGGCAGATAGAAGTTCGCGGGAAGATGCGCAGCTTCCTCGTGGAGCACGTCTACTCCTCCAGCGAGTGGCCGCTGCTGCAGACAAACAGCAAGATGCTCGGTCTTCAGGTCGACACGGTCAACACTGACCACGCGGACCAGGCCGACCTCGACGAGGCCGGCGGCGCGGGCATGGGTGATGTCGCGTGAGCCGGGACCGGGACACGTCCCGGCGCGGCGGATACGAGGTGCTGATCGCGATCGCGGTCGGGCTGCTGCTGCTGGCCGCAGGCGCCGGCGTGACCGCCGACGTCGCGGCCGGACTGGCCTCGAGCATCTCCGGGCGCGGCTGGGTGTTCCTGCCGGTCAGCGAGGTCCCCAGCCTGCTCGGGGCGATGTTCACCCACGCCGGCGATCTCGCATCCGCGTACCCAGCCAGCGACCGCGACTCGCTCGCGGGCAACGGCACGATCTGGATCTGGATCGGCATCGCGCTCGCGCTGTACGCGATCGTGGTCGTGGTGTTGGCGGTGTTGCTGCTGCCGATGCTGATCACTCGGCCCGGTTATGAGAAACCGACTCGGGCGAGCAAGCTGCTCGGCGTCTCCGCGGTGCGGCGCGCCACCCGGCGGCTGCACCCCGCCGTCGCGGTCAAGGGCGGGCGGGCGCCGATCGGCGGGCCGCGGCTGGGGCGCATGCGCGGAGCCGGCGTGCCGCTCTACGCGAGCATCGAGGACTCGGTGCTGGTGATCGGCCCGCCGGGTGCCGGCAAGGGCACGGGGTTCATGTACCGGGCGGTGGCCGACGCGCTCGGCGCGGTCGTGTCGACCTCGACCAAGCCCGACGTGCTGCTCAACACGGTGGCGCTGCGACAACGCGACGGGCTACGCGGACCGCGAAAGGTCTGGGTGTTCGACCCGCAGGAGATCTCCGGCTGGCCGGAGGTGCTGCGCTGGTCGCCGACTCGGGGCTGCGATGACCCGACCACGGCGATCGTGCGTGCCGCGGGCATGGCCGAGGCATCCCAGGTCGGGAAAGGCGTCACCAACGGCGACTTCTGGGCCGGGCAAACCGCCGCGGTCATCCGCTGCTACCTGCACGCCGCGGCGCTGGGCAACAAGACGGCGATCGACGTCATGCGCTGGACCCGCAACCCCAGGGCGGAAGAGCCGATCACCATCCTCGCCGAACACCCCGGCGCGGCTGACGGATGGGCGGACGAGCTGGCCGAGCAGAAAGCGGCCCCACCCAATCAGGTCGGCAGCGTGTGGGCCGGGGTGCGGCGCGCGTTCGACTCACTCGCCGACCCGCGAGTGGCCCGAGCGTGCTCACCGAGACCCGGGGAGGGGTTCAGCCCGGAGGAGTTCATCGCCTCCGGCGATACCCTCTACCTACTCGGATCGAACAAGGCCACCTTGTCCGTCGCACCGCTAGTCGTCGCGCTCATCGAAGACATTATCGAGGCCGGGCGTCGGCTCGCCGCCTCATCGGCGGGGGAGCGGATGGCGCTGCCGATGACGCTCGCCCTCGACGAGTGCGCCAACATCGCACCACTGCCGTCGCTGCCCTACGTGCTGGGCGACGGCCGCGGCCAAGGCTTCCAAACGCACGTGGTGTTCCAGTCCCTCGCCCAGGCCCGCTCCCGATGGGGCGCCGAAGAAGCGGAGGTCATCTGGGACACCTGCACCTGCCGGATGATCCTTCCCGGCTCGGCCAACCAACGAGACAACAAGATGATCTCCGAGCTGCTTGGCGAGTTCGACGAGGTCGGGTTGCGGCGCAGTCGCGGTCGCGGCGCGACCAGCTACAACGAGGACATCCGCTCGCGGGCGACGCTGTCGGTCAACGGCGTGCGGGAGATCAAACCCGGCCGGTTCCTGCTGATCTACCGGCATCTGAAGCCGATCGAGGGTGAGCTGGAGTTGTCCTACCGAGGCCGCGAGGCGAAGCGGTTCACCGCGGCGCTGACCGAGGGCCGGCGATTGACCGGCCGCGGCGGCATCAACAACATCCCCGACGTCGGCCAAGCCGACCGCTTCGGCTCCGCCGCGGCCGGATAGCGGAGGCCGGTGATGAGCGAGCCCAGCCTCGGGATGCTCAACGAAGCGGTCCTGAACCTGACCCGGCGGGTCGGGGCACTGGAATCCGAGCTAGACCGCCCCGGCAGCGGCGCGGACCCGGCGCTGGAAGGCCGGGTGCGGCAGGTCGAGTCAGTGCTCACCGAGATCCGCAAGGTGGTCGCCCAGCTGGCGCAGAACAAGGCGGCCAAGGACGCGCAAACGCAGCTGCGCAAGCCGTGGCACATGCTCACCGCCGAGCAGGCCGAAAAGCGGTGGATCGAGCTGCGCGCCTGGGTGGAGTTCCTGGTGCAACGCAACAACATCGGCGCCAAGGAGATCCCCGACTGCTGGTACCTGCACGGCGGTCTCGTCGACGAACTCGAGGCACTTCGCTGGGCCTGGCTCGAAGCCAACCGGCCAGAGACCAAGGGCACCGACCCGATCTGGTGGCGCGAAGCGCTGGGCCGGGCCCGCACCCGCTGGCACCAGTTCAACCCGAACGGCTGCAGCACCCGATCACACAGCGAGTCCACGCCACGCCCGTTCACCGACGAGCGGGACTGGCGCAACTTCCTCGCCGAGGAACTTGCCGACCGGCCGGCCGACCGCCCCGCGCGTGCCAGTTAGTGTCCGCCGGGCCAGTGGTTGACGTAGGCGAGGACGACACCGGCCGCCAGACTCGACCGGACCAATCGGGACCGCAGGCAGGCCCACGGCGAGCGTCGCTCGGCAGCGGGTCCGGTGGCAGGGGCGTAGTCCTCGTCTTCGGCGTAGTCGTCGATGTCGGACTGGTTGCGCAGCTGCGACCAGAGCCCGAGGTTGCCCATCGTGTACGCGGCTGTCACCTGCTGGCGGAGATCACCCATGATGCTCACCAACCCTTCGCCCGCGGCCCTGTCACCTCAACGGTAGCGCCGCGGTGTGACATCACGGCCCAGTGTCTGATCGGCCCCTCAAAGGTCTCCCGGCCGCTCCGGTGCTCCGGGCACGCTCCCGTCCTCGGGGGAAGCGTCGTGTTCACCGTTGGTCGCCGCAAGCGCACGTTCGGACGGACCCGTGCCCACCAGACGGCGCCGTCGTTGCCGTGAGGCAGCATCGTGGATATGACCGACGAGAATGCTCCGACGCGACGGCGTGCCGCGGCCTTGGATGTCCCGGCCGGTTACCCGAAGCTGTTGGCGAAACTCAAAGCCGACATCCGGGCCGCGCGGGTTCGAGCCGCTCGAGTGGCAAACACCGAGCTGCTCAAGCTCTACTGGAGCATCGGTGCCGCGATCCTTGAGCGCCAGGCCGAAGACGGCTGGGGCGCCAAGGTGGTCGATCGGCTCGCCGACGACCTGCGTAGCGAGTTCCCGGACATGCGCGGCCTGTCGAGACGCAACCTGCACTACATGCGCTCGGTCGCCGAGTGCTGGCCGGAGCTTGAGCCATTTGTGCAGCAGCCCGCTGCACAACTTCCCTGGACGCACCTTCTCGTGCTCATCGACACCCTCGATACCCGGTCGGACCGCGAGTGGTACGCCGCCAAGGCGGCCGAAGGCGGCTGGTCCCGGCAGGTGCTGCGCCTGCAGATCACCCGCCGGCTCCGTGAACGCGTCGGCGCAGCGCCATCGAACTTCACCGGCCAACTGCCCGCTCCGGAATCCGACCTGGCGCAACAACTGACGAAAGACCCGTACGTCTTCGAGTTTCTCGACCTCGATGAGCGCTCGCTCGAGCGCGACGTGGAGCGAGCCCTCATGGATCGCCTGCAGGAGACCCTCCTCGAGTTCGGCCGCGGGTTCGCGTTCGTCGGCCGCCAGGTGCACTTCGAGGTCGACGGCGACGACTTCTACGTCGACCTGGTGCTGTTCCACGTCGAGCAGTTGCGGTACGTCGTCGTCGAGCTCAAGATCGGCCGCTTCAAGCCCGACTATGCCGGCCAGCTCGGCTTCTACGTCGCCGTCGTCGATGACCGACTGCGGCGCCCGACGATCCACGCCCCGACGGTTGGCATCCTGCTGTGCGCCAGCCGTAACGACGCGGTGGTCCGCTACTCCCTGGCCAACACAACAGCCCCGATGGCCGTCGCCAACTACACCGACCAGCCCTCCCCCGACCCGGCTGCGCTGCACCTTCCGGAGCCAGCCGAACTCACCGCGATCCTCGATGCCCCGCTCGCGGGCCACCCGGGGCGCACGCTCGGCGAAGCGCTCCCGGACGACAACATCGACAGCGCCGGCTCCGCGGACCTCAACGATCGCGACAGTGCGACGTGAGCACGGAGGCAAATGGCGGCCTTGAACTGCCAACCCTCGCTCGCCGCCATCGCGTTTTGTGCAGCGGGCTGCTGCACAAACTGGTGGTTGAACTCCGGCGCCGTGGGCCATTGCAAAGGTGCGGCGACATCGCTCCCTCGGCCGTAGCGCAGATGCGCCTCCGCCGCCGAGCCTGTTCACGACGGATCTGGTCGTCCCTGAGCGCGGGCGCCGCATCGGACACCGCCCCGCGAGCACTGGCTCACGAGCGGGGCTGTGCGACACACCGTTTCTGACTCTCGAGAAGTAGGCGCTATCGGGTTCAAGGCATCGCTGTCATCTCCACGGTGGCGCAGTGGTGGCGGCGGGAGCGCACCCGATACACCATTCGGGATATAATCCCGAATGGCGGTTGATGTCGTATTGACCGTGTCTCGGCGCGCTTGGTCGGGGTGTGGGGCACTCTCAGAGCACAGCACTGGCCGGCCGCGGGCTGGCGGCATAGGTGGGCCGTCATCGCCGCGACGACCCGGGCAAGGTCGACGGCCAGCTGTCGCTGGAGTTCCTGTGGGGCGCGGCTGGCGACGTGGCCGAAGGAGGTCAGAGTGAGCGAGCCGATGAGCAAGTACGGGGCGATGGCCCAGCGTCACTGGCGGACGAGGCTGGCGGGCCGGTACGCGGCGATCGAGGACCCGGCGAGCTTCTTCGCGGAGCTGGGTCAGGAGGTCAGCGACCGGATCGCGGCCCTGGAACTGGATCTGCGGGGACCGGAGCGGCCGGAGGCGGAGTTCCTGTCGCGGGTGGGCGCGAACAACATGGCCCGTCTGCGGGCCGAGGAGATCGTGCTGCAGGAGATGGTTCTGCTGCCCGCGGAGAACTCGGCCGACGGCGAGGACTCGGACGAGATGCCGCCGGAGTGGCGCATCCCGACGGCGCAGGAGACGGCGGCGGCCGTGATCGCATCGGAGGAGCGGGCGGCGCACTAGCCGCACCGTTCCCCCGGTTCCGGCCGGACCCGAACGGGCCCACCCGGCTAGGCGCCGGCGCGCGGGCGCGCGCCAACCTGGACGCCCTGCGGGTGCTGCGCCAGCTGCAGGCCGAACAGCGGCGAGCCCGGGCCGACGAGCTGCCCATCCTCGCGGCATGGTCTGGGTGGGGCGCGGTTCCGCAACTGTTCGACCCGGCTCGCGCAGAGTACGCGCGGCACCACGACGAGTTGGCCCAGCTGATCCCGGACGCCGAAGAGCTGCACGCCGCGGCCCGCTCGACACTGAACGCCCACTACACCCATCCGCGGTTCGCCGCCGCGATGTGGCAGGCCGCACGCACGCTCGGGTTTACCGGCGGCCGGGTCCTCGAGCCGGGCTGCGGGCCGGGCACGTTCATCGGCCTCGCCCCGGAAGGCGCCGAGGTGATCGGCGTGGAACTCGATCCGACCACCGCGGGGATTGCGGCAGCGCTCTATCCGGATGCGGACATCCGCGCCGAGTCCTTCGTCGACACCCGGCTGCCCGAGGGCTATGTCGATCTGGCGATCGGCAACGTCCCGTTCGGGACCGTGACGCTGACCGACCGCCGGCACAACCCGCGCAGCCACACGATTCACAACCACTTTCTGGTCAAGGCGCTGCACCTGACAAGGCCCGGTGGCATCACGATCGCGATCACGTCGCGGTACACGATGGATGCGGCCAACCCGGCGGCGCGGCGCGAGCTGGCCGAGCTCGCTGACCTGGTCTTCGCCGTGCGGCTGCCCGAACAGACGCACCAGGTGGCCGGCACCCAGGTGGTCACCGATCTGCTGGTGCTGCGCCGCCGCCTGCCTGGCGTCGAATCGGCCGGTGCGGCCTGGGAGCGGGTGGTCGACATCGAGGTCGCCCACGCCCAGGGCGCCGCGGACGGGAACCGTGCTCTGAGCACCGTGCGGGTCAACGAGTACTTCGCTGCGCATCCCGAACAGGTCGTGGGCGAGGTGAGTGTGGGGCGCGGCCAGTACCGCGATGACGAGCTGCGAGTCCGTGTCACCGGCGATGCCGACCCGCTAGCTCAGGTCGGCGAGCGGATCGCTTCGGCGGCCGAGCTGGCGGTCGACCTCGGGTTGACGCTGCTGCCGCGCGAGGCGATTCCGACGGAATCGCGCGAGGCATCCCCGGTCGCTCTCGTTCCTGCGGGTGCGCGCCGACCGGACGGTTTCCTGCAACGCGACCCGGATGGCAGCTTCGGCCGGGTCGAGGCCGGCGCCGTGGTCCCGCACCCGGTGCCGGGCACGCAACAGCGAGAGTTGGCGATCCTGCTCGATCTGCGCGATACCTACCTGCGGCTGGTGGAAGCCGAGGCCGCCGACCTGAGCGATGACGCGCAGCTCGACGAGTTTCGCCACGCACTGAATCGGCACTACGACGCCTACGCCGCCACCTATGGGCCGATCAACCGGTTCAGCTGGCGTCCTGGCCGCACTCACCCGGTCACTGGTGAAACGGCGCAGATCCGCGTTCCGCCGCGACAGGGCGGATTTCGGGACGACCCGTTCGCCGGCGCGGTGTACGCGCTGGAGAACTTCGACCCGCAGAGCCAGACCGCGACGAAGGCCGCGATCTTCACCACCCGGGTGGTGGTGCCGCGGGTGCGGCCGCTCGGCGCGGACACCCCGGCCGACGCGCTGGCGATCTGCCTGGACACCTTCGGCGAGGTGCGGCTCGGCGAGGTCGCGCGACTGCTCGGCGTCGACGAGGCGCAGGCCCGCGCCCAGCTCGGCGAGTTGGTCTTCGACGACCCGAAGACCGTGCTGTCCGAGGGCGAGGCGTCTGACGAGTCCGGCCGGCTGTTCCCGGCCGCGGCCTACCTGTCGGACAACGTGCGCCGCAAGCTCGACGTCGCGCGCGCCGCCGCCGAACACGACGCCCGCTTCGAGGTCAATGTCGCCGCCCTGCGGGCGGTCGTGCCGGCGGACATCGCCCCGGACGACATCGCAGTGCGGCTCGGCGGGTGGGTGCGTCAGCGCTACGTCCAGGCGTTCCTGCGCGAGACGTTCGGCAACGAGCACCTGCAGGTCGAGCACGCCGGCGGCACGCAATGGGCGGTACGCGGCGGCGGGTGGGGGGTGCTGGAGACCGACACCTGGGGCACGCCGGCGATGGCCGGCAGCAAGATCGCCGAGAAGCTGCTGCGCGCGGAACCGATCCAGATCTGGGTCGAGGTGGACGACGGCCGACGCGAACTCGACCTCGAGACCACCGAAGCCGCCCAGCGCAAGGCGGTCGAACTCAACGAGCGATTCGCCGAGTGGGCCTGGGAGGATCCGCCGCGGGCGACGGAACTGGCCGAGGAGTACAACCGTCGGTTCAACGCGATCGTGCTGCGCGACTACTCCACGACCGCGCTGTCGCTGCCGGGCCTGGCCCGCAGCTTCACGCCCCGGCCGCACCAGCTGGCCGCGGTGAACCGCATGATCCAGGAGCCGTCGGCCGGGTTGTTCCACGTCGTCGGCGCCGGCAAGACAGCCGAGATCGCGATGGGCGTGTGGGAGCTGCGCCGGCTCGGGTTGATCAACAAGTCGGCGATCGTGGTGCCCAATCATCTCGTCGACCAGTTCCGCAACGAGTTCCTGCAGCTCTACCCGCAGGCCCGCGTCCTGGCCGCCGGCATGCAAGACGTCACCCGACTCGGCCGCGGCACGTTTCTCGGCCGGATCGCGAACAGCGACTGGGACGCGGTAATCGTCTCCCAGTCCGTGTTCGCCCGCATCCCGCTCTCGACCGAGGCGCAGAAGGCCTACTTCGAGCGGCAATCCGCGCAGATCAGGTTGTGGCTGGGCTCCGCGCGCGAGCAGGGCGGGCTAACCGTCAAGCGGCTGGAAACGATGCTCGCCAAGCAGGAAGAGGCGATCAAGAAACACATGGAGGCGCGCCGCGACGACGGTCTGACCTTCGAGGAATGCGGCATCGACTACCTGGTCGTCGACGAGGCCGACATGTACAAGAACCTTCTCACCCCTTCGGCCACACCGGACCTGGCCATCCTCGGCAAACGTGCCTCGAAACGTGCCACCGATCTGGACATGAAGATCGACTATCTGCGCCGCACCCGGGGTGAGCGGGTGATCACCTTCGCCACTGGCACCCCGATCGCCAACAGCCTCACCGAGTGCTTCGTGATGCAGGCCTATCTGCGGCCCGACGTGCTCGCCGACGCCGGCGTCGAGTGTTTCGATCAGTGGGCCGCGACGTTCACCCAGCAGGTCACCGAGATCGAGGTCGCCCCGACCGGCGGGTTCCGGCTCAAGGCACGCATCGCGAAGTTCGACAACGTCCCCGAGCTGCTGCGGATGTTTCACATCTTCGCCGACATCCAGACCGCCGAGGACCTGCAACTGCCCACACCCACTGTTGCCGGCGGAGGCCCGGAGACGGTGGGGGTCGGCGCGTCCGACGAGCTCGCGGTGTTCATGGCCAACATCGGCGACCGTGCCGCGCGAATGGCTGCGCGCAGCGAGAAGGGCAAGGACAACGTCCTCACGCTGATGACCGAGTCGCGCAAGGCGGCCCTCGACCTGCGCCTGGTCGACCGCGACACGGCCGAGCAGACCAAGATCGACGCGGCCGCGGACCGCATCGCCACCATCTGGGGCCGCAACCGCGGCCGCGAATATCTCGGACCCGACGGCACCGTTTCGCCGCTACGCGGCGCGCTGCAGATCGTGTTCAGCGACCTGGGCACCCCGAAGGACGGCTTCAACGTCTACGACGAGCTGCGGACAGCGCTGGTGTTGCGCGGCATGCCGCGCGAGGCGATCCGGTTCGTGCACGAGGCCAACAACGACCGAGACAAGGCGCTGCTGTTCGCGGCCTGCCGCCGCGGCGAGGTGGCCGTCATCGTCGGCTCCACCGAGCGGCTCGGCGCCGGCACCAACATCCAGGCCCGGGCCGTCGCCAAGCACGACCTCGACGTCCCGTGGCGGCCCCGCGACATCGAGCAGCGCGACGGGCGCATCTTGCGGCAGGGCAACCAGAACGCCGAGGTCGAGATCATCCGATGGATAACACAGAAGAGCTTTGACGCCTACATGTGGCAGAGCCTGGAACGCAAGCAGAAGTTCATCGGGCAGGTGCTGCGCGGTCGGCTGGATATCCGGGAGATCGAAGACGTCGGGGAAACCGCGCTCAGCTACGGCGAGATCAAGGCGCTGGCCGCGGACGACCCGCTGCTGCTGGAGAAGGCGCAGGTCGACGCCGACCTGACCCGGTTGCGCCGACTCGAACGCGCCCACGACCGCTCCCAGGACCGGCTGCGCTGGCAGGTCGTGTCGATCGCCGACCGGAAGGCCGGACTCGAGCGTCAGGCCGACCAGCTCGCCGAGGTCCTGCCGCAGCGTCGGCCCACGAGCGCCGACGCGTTCACCATGACAGTTGGGGCCGCCACCTACGACAAGCGCAGCGACGCCAGCCACGCGCTGCGACGCAGCCTGGCAGAGCTGGCCCGCGACCTGGGCTACCAACGGGAGGCCGTCGTCTCGATCGGCTCGCTCGCCGGTCTGGCCCTCGAAGCACACGCACTTCGCCGTACTAGCGGGGTTGTGCTCGCCGTGCGCTGCCGCGGTGTGCCGCACACCTCGGTGGAGTTGTCCATCGAACAGCTACACGCGCTCGGCGAGGACAGCAAGGCCGTCGGGCTCGTCACCCGGCTGGAGAACCGCGTCGCCGGCCTCGACCACCGCCACGACGAGCTGCGAGCCGAGGCCGAGCACCTCGGCGTGGAGATCACCCGGGCGCGGCGGCGCATCGGCGCCGAGTTCCCGCAAGCCGGCGAACTGTCGGCGGCCAAGCTACGCGCCGCCGACATCGAAGCCCGCCTCACCGAGGCCGCCACCCCCCGCCGCGATCCCGCCTCCGATACATCTCCGGACCGCGGCCACAGCCCCAACGCCGAGCACGAACCCGGGCCGGGCCGCTGTGACCACGAGCCCGTAGCGGTCGGCGCGATTTCCGATGACATCGGCTGGGAGCCCGAATGAGAAGCCCTCGCGACCAGACGCCGGGGCACGCCGCCGGCGTGTCGGCCGCGGTTATCCACAACTTGACTCAGCACCGCCCGGGCCGCTGTCAAGCCGCTGACACTGCCAGTTCACCCAGCTACGACCCAGCCGAGCAGGAGGCCCCCATGACCAGCATCGATCCCGCCGATCGCACCGAGCGCGCCGGCAAGATCTCTCACGCGGCGGCGTTGCTCGACGCCGTAGCCCGAGACAGCGAACAGGCCGTCGACTTCGACGTGCCGCTGCGCTGCGGGCGAGCCGCCGGACGGCTGCACGCCGTGCTCGGGTTCACCCCTGCGCAGCTCCCGTTCGTCGGTGACGACGTGGCGGACATCGGCACCGCCATCGCCGAGGCGACCGCCGTCTTGTCGTCGCTGCCCGACGACGAGCTGACCGACCCCGTCCTCGACGCGATCCTCGACGCCCGGGCCGCCGCCGACGCGCTGCCTCAGCAAGCGGTGCAGTGATGGCCACCAGCATCCGCGACCTGATCGAGGCCCTCGAGACCGAGGCGCCCTACGACGCCGGCACGGAACGGCAAAGCATCGACGCTGCCGGCGCGCTGTCCGAGCTGGGTCGCGCGCTGCGGAACCTGGCCGCCGCCGGACTCGAGCTCGACGTCAACGGCCGCCGGGAAACCATCACTCGCGACCTGGCCGATTCCTGCACGGTGGTGGCCGCCCGGATGAACCTCGACCGCGACGGCCGGCTCACTCGTCTCGCCGGCGGCTTGGCCGACGTTACGGCCGTGCTGCGCGAGGAGACCGGTCGCGACCAACGCTGGGCGATCACCATCGAAGTCGCCAGCGCGGCCCGGGTGCTGACCACCTACGCCGCCGAAGGCAGCCGACGGCGCACCGCGGACCTGGCTTGGACGCATCTGACCGCCCGCGCCCTGATCGTGCAGGCCCTCAAGGACTCCCCCACCGTGCAGGGCCGCGCCGTGCTCGACCGCGCCGTGCCACGCTCGGCACTACCGGCCAGCTGGCCGGCATCACGGACCGCGCTCGAAGCGCTCACCGTCATCTCGGATCGGCTGCGCCGTTCCTCGGTCGAGCTCAACCGTCGGCCGACCCTGCTGGAAATCTTCGCCGTCACCCGCGCGGCCGAGTCGACCACGCGCTATGCAACCATCGCGGCCGCGGCGCTGACCGGCCAGCCGCTCCCGGACGCCCGCCCCGCAGCCGCGATCTGGTACGAAGTGCGCGATCGGCTGCGACCGTTCACCAGCTCGGCGCCGCTGCACCTGGAAGACCGAGACTTGGGCGTGTGGGCCCAACGTGCCCACAGCGAGCTGCGCCGCGAGTTCGGCCTGGCCGACCAGGTCCGGCTCATCGCCGACGACGGCGGCCTCAAAGCCGGTGCTGTACGCGACCTGCAGGCGATGGTCAACGAGGTGCCAGCGATCGCGACCCATCTGTCGATCGCAGTCCAGCAGCTCGCCGACCGAGGCGAGCTACACGCGATCGCTGATCGCTTGCCGTTCCGCGAGCAGCGCCTCGACCAGTTCTTGCAGCGCCGCGCCGTGGTCGCCGACCGGTTCGACGTCGTCACTGTGATGGACCGACTCGGCGATGCCGGCAAGCTGGCAGCAGAGCTGGCCACCACGCTCACCCATGCCGCCGGTCCGCACGTCGGCCAGCCGCAGCCAGACCTGCAGGCTGCCAACGCCGCGCTGGCCGCCAAGATCCGCCCCGACCCACACGCCGCGCTCGTGCAGCAGATCCGTGACGGCATGAGTGGCGACGCGGGTCCGGTCGTGTCGCTCGGCCGGGACGCCGGCGTGTACGAGGCGACATCTCACCCGTTCGAAACCGACACCGCCCTCGCCGCCGCGCCCGACTTTGACATCGGCTAAGCGAACTGCCTACGGGCCGCGCGTAGGCATGCCTGGGCACCGAACGTGACCAGCGGGCAATTTAGTTAGACCAAACCCACGGACGGACGACACAGGCGCCATTGACTTGCTCGGCGATGCTCGGATAGTCGAGCCGGGAACCGCGATCTGCCGAAGGGTTGAGACCAGTCCAGTTCGCGGTCAATCGATGATCGGAACCCGTGCGGGCGAGCCACCCGGCGACCGAATGCTTACTACTGATCGCTCCCGAGCATCCGTTGAGCGCGTTCAATCCGGTCTTTGAGCCCATCCTGGAATGACGAGTCGGCCTTGCGCGTCAGGATGTGTTCGGAGATCGCCGCCCGGATGATCTCCGAGATCGGTTGGTCGTCAACCAGCGCTACCGTCTCCAGCTCTTCGGCCTGGTCCGCAGAGAGTCGAATCGTCATGGCTTTCGCGGGTTTCATGTCGGCATTGTGACACCAGCGCACCGTCGTTGTCCAGTATCTCGGCATCATGGTATCTTGGTGTCACCGATCGAGGAGGACCGATGACCGAAGCGCATCCCGGGGGAAAGAAGCCCAAGGAGTTCCACATCAAGATCGACCGCGTGGAATATCACGTGGTCGAGGAAGAACTGACTGGCGCTCAGCTCCGCCAGTTGCCGCACCCACCCATTGGACCGGATCGCGACCTCTTCGAGGTCATCCCCGGCCAAGCCGACCGCAAGATCGACGACACGTACGTCGTTGAGATCGTCAATGGCAAGCGCTTCTTCACTGCGCCGGCGCACATCAACCCCGGCCACGAGGTCGCGGACCACACGTAGGAGAACGCGATGACCTTGCCGGAACCTGATGCGGAGTTCCTCGCGCACCGCGGCCTGTCCCACACCATTGCCATGGACGGGCCCATGACGTGCGTCCTGCTACAGGACTGGATCCTCCCGCAAGGTCTCAACGTCGCCACCGCCGACCTGCTCATCCGTCTGCAGCCCGGCTACCCCGACCTGCCCCCTGACATGTGGTGGTTCGCTCCCGCTCTCACCCTCGCCAACGGAGGTGTCATCCAGGCCACCGAGGTGACCGAGAGCCATCTCGGCCGCACCTGGCAACGTTGGTCTCGCCATTTCAACCCCGGCCAATGGCGATCGGGCATCGACGGGCTCGAGAGCTACGTCGCCCTTATCAACCGCGAGTTGGTCCGCTGCGCCGCGAGCGCAGCCTGATGACGACCACCCTGGTCGTGCCCGATCGTTTGGCCAGCAGACTTCGCGAACTGTCCACGTACGATGTCGAAACCGGCGGCGTGATCCTTGCACGCCTTGTCCGCACGCCTGAGGACAACATCCGTTTGCTCGCGCGGGAATTGCTAGAGGTTCCTGACCATGCATACGAACGGCGCGAGGCCCAGCAGCTCCTGATCAGCTCCGAGGGCTACGTTCCCGCCCTGGCGCGAGCCGAGGAAGCGGGATGCGTGCCGATCTGGTTTCACACCCACCCGGGTAACGATTCCAATCCTGCCCCCAGCCGCCACGACCTAACCGTCAACCGGTCGCTTTCCGATCTCTTCCGCCTCCGAGCAGACAGTCCTTTCTATGGCGCCCTGATCACCTCCTCCGATGACGGGACGATCACCTTCACCGGCAGCCTCGACGACGGCGTGTCCATTGCGCCGATCGACCGTCTCTGGGTCGTCGGACCGCGACTCGCGCTCTATCACGCATGCGACTCTGAACACCAAGGCGTTCTCGATATCTATGACCGAAACATCCGAGCGTTCGGCGGGCCGGTGCAGCGAGTACTCGGCGATCTGCGCGCCGGCATCGTTGGCTGCGGCGGTACCGGATCGGCCGTGGCCGAACAGCTGGTCCGCCTCGGCGTGCGCGACATCCAGCTCATCGACCCCGATGAATTGTCCGACAGCAACGTCACTCGGGTTTATGGCTCACGACTCAAGGATGTGGGCAGGCCCAAGGTCGAGGTGCTGGCAGACCACCTCGCCGACATCCTGCCCTCGATACGGGTTCGACCTATCCAGTCGATGATCACCGTCGAGGAAACTGCTCGTTTGCTCCTCGACGCCGACATTGTCTTCGGTTGCACCGACGACAACGCCGGTCGAATGGTGCTCTCCCGTCTGTCCACCTACCTGCTGGTGCCGGTGATCGATTGCGGTGTTCTGCTCAGCTCGGATGGCGCGGGTCGTCTCGACGGAATCCACGGCCGCGTCACGGTGCTTCATCCCGGACAAGCGTGTCTGATCTGTCGCGGCCGGGTCGACCTAGGCCGTGCTCGGAGCGAGATGCTCACACCCGAGGAACGCAACCGTCTCGTCGATGAAGGTTACGCCCCGGCGCTGCCCGGCGTGGAGCCCGCCGTCGTCGCCTATACCAGCGCCGTTGCCGCCGCTGCCGTCGCCGAACTCATCGAACGCCTCACTCACCATGGGGTCGATCCGGTGCCGAGCGAGGTGCTCCTTCGCCTCCACGACCGCGAGGTGTCGACGAACAATCAAGAGCCTCTCGACCGTCACTACTGCCATGACTCCTCCGGCAAGATCGGCCTTGGCCTCACCGCTCCGTTCCTGGACCAGACGTGGTGAGGCGCCTTCTCGTTTCCTGGTGGCACCGGCTGCCTTGGACCGGTCGGAGCTTTCGCGTTGTCCAGGTCGTAACAGCCGCCGACGAAATACCAGAGCGCTTGCCACACAACGGCGCAGTGCTCGTCGGCTCATTGGACAGGCCAACGTGGATTGCCTTCGACTGTCCGTGCGTCGACCATCATCGCGTGATGTTGAACCTCGACTTTCGGCGCCGACCGGCTTGGACCATGCCCTCTGCCAAACCACTCACCCTGCAGCCGAGCATCGACGAGTTTCGCGGCCGAGCTCGATGCCACTACATCGTTCGCAGGGGAAGAGTCCAATGGGTGCCCGACAAGCGCAACTCGGTGAGGACATCATGACGATTTCCGAAGGCAACGACGACGCGGATGACGTGGTCGACACCGAGGGCGTGCTCAAAGATGTCGTCCCGCCGATCAGCAAGACGCCGCTGTTTCAGGCCATCCATGCAGCCCGGTATCAGCGTCAGGCCCTGATCCGAGAGATTGAGTCCTCGACGGGCAACAAGGTGATTTCCTACGTCGCCGGCATCGCCGCTCCTGTCGATCGCGAGGATGTCGTCTGTTTCGTGGACCTGCTGCACAACATCAGCCGCGGTCAGGACATCGACTTGATCCTCCACACCGGCGGGGGCGACATCGACGCTGCCGAGAAGCTCATGACGATGGTGCGCAAGAAGACCTCAACCGGCCAGGTCCGTGTCATCGTCCCTGACTACGCCAAGAGTGCGGGCACGCTTATGGCCCTGGGTGCCGACCGGATCATCATGAGCGACACCTCCGAGCTCGGCCCGATCGACCCCCAGGTCATCCGCGCCGACCGCAACGGCAACCGCATGCGCCACTCGGTCAAAAACTACCTCGACGCTTACAACCAGCACCAAGACGCGCTGAAGAAGAACCCCAACGACCTTGCCGCTCAGATGATGTTGAACAAGCTCGACCCGGAGACCGTCCAGTTGTTCACGAGCATCATGAAGAGAGCGAGGGAGTTCGCCGAGAAGCAGCTGCACCGCGGAATGATGAAAGAGGTCGGCAACTGGAGCCAAGCGGTTTCCGCGCTGCTCGACAACTCACAGTTCCCGACCCACGGCCAGCCGATTTCTTGGGAAGACGCCTCAGACCCCAAGATCGGCCTCACGGTCGACTATCTCGATCCGAATGACGAGCTGTGGCAAAAACTGTGGCACCTCTACTGCCTCCAAGCTCTTGCGGTCAGGGACAAGCAAAAGCTTTTCGAGTCAGAGATCGCATCGATTTGCATCGACAGCCGCGCCGTCTAAACGAGAGGCCTGTTTCGACGAGCTGTCGGCTCAGAGTCCGTACCGCTCCGCCTCGATGTCAGACGCTAGGTCCTGCTCGACGGTGACGGCGAGCTCGCGCCGGTCGACGGCGGCCTCGGCTGGTTGGTCGGTTTGCTCGGCGAATAGGTCGTCGGCCGATGTGGGGACGACCAGCTCGACGAGGTAGGCGTTGAGCTGCTGCTGATCGGCACCGGTGCGCACTGCGATGTGCCGTAGCTGTCCTTGCATGAGTTCGGTGTCGGGCTGGCCCCACAGCATCTGCTCGCGGAGGTGGTCGGCGAGCAGCCGGGTCGCGTCGTAGGCGGCGTGTTCGGCGATCGGCAGGTCGCGCAGCGCCGTGCCGGTGCTGGACCAGTCGTAGCGGTCGAGCTTATCGTCGATGAGAACGCCGAGCAGGGTGTCGCGGCGGGCGGGGTCGGCCAGTGTGGCGGCGAGGTCGAGGGCGCCGTGGCGTTCGAGGATGGCTGCCGCATCCGCGTCCGCGGGCGGGGCAGCGACGGTGAGGGCGGCGGCGGGCACGCCGCGGGCGGTGAGCTTGTGGCCGGCGGCGAGGGTGGCCTTGCGCCCGGCCTCGTCGGGGTCGAAGCCGAGAACGACGGTGCGCAGGTCGGTGTGCTCGGCGAGCAGGTCGAGGTGGGCGTCTGTGAGCGCGGTGCCGCAGGTGGCGATCGGCACCAAGTCGAGGCCGCCGTGCGGGGGGTCGGCCTGCCGAACGGCGGCGATGGCGGCCTGGATGGCGAGGCGGTCCATCGGGCCTTCCACGATGATCGCGCGGGCGCCGTCGGTCAGACGGGCGACGGCTTCGGTGTCGAGACCGTAGAGGACTCGGCTCTTGTCATACAGCGGGGTGCCGGTGGGATTGAGGTATTTCGGGTTGTCCGGGTTGGTGTCGCCCGCGGGCTTGCGGCCGACGAACCCGATCGGCCGGTCGGCCTCGTCGAGCACGGGCAGCATCACGCGGTCGCGGAAGCGGTCGATGAGCTGTCCGTGGCGCGAGCGGGTGGCCAGGCCGGCGGTCTCGATCGCGGTGTCGCTGTAGCCGAGCCGGCGGAGATGATCGACGAGCAGGGTCCAGTGGCCCGGGCGGCTGGGCGCGTACCCGACCCGAGCGGTATCGGCTGCCTCGGCGAGGCGGCGCTGCTCGAGGTAGGCCACGGACCAGCGCTGGGTGGCCGGGTCGAGGGTCTGCATGCGGAACCAGTTCGCGGCCGCGGCCTGGATCGCGTACTGCTCGGCGAGCAGACGCGGTGAGGTGACCCGCGGCCGGGCGAGCGGGAACCCGGGCAGCGCGGTCGCGACGCGGGTCCCCGTGTCGAGGTCGTGGGTGGTGCTCACACCTGGACCAAGCGGTGCGGGAGGGGCCGAATGCGACATCGGCTGCACACCAATTTCCGGCGCGGCCGGTGCGCCCACCGGTCCCGCTTCTGAGGCCGGCACGGCTGTCGCCTCGGCGGGTGGTTCGATCCCGCGTAGGCCGAGCTCTTGGGCGGCCAAGCGGGCGCGTTGCCGCTGCTCGCGAGTCGTCTGCTCCCAGTCCTGCCAGGTCTGGTGCATGCCGACGACCGTGCGCAGCTCACGTTCGATCTCACGCAGGGTTTCCTGGCCGCGCTCGACGCGGTCGGTGGCTTGCTGGTGGCCGCGCCGCAGGCTTTCGATCGCGGCGTTGTTGCGGCGCCAGCGGCGCCGCTCGGCGGTATTGAGCAGTCCGGCGGCGACGGTGTGCTCCCGCTGCAGTCGGTTGACGCGGGTGCGTTGCGCCCGGGCGCGCAGCGACAGTGCGCGCAGGTCGTGCCCGACGTACGCGGGTTGATCGCGGGTCTCGATGCGCAGCCCTTCGGCGACCCACGCGCTCAGCTGGTCGGGCAGGAACGCGCGCATGGTGCCGGCCATCGCCTGCTCGGCCAGCGCCCGACGCGCCTGCGTCCAGAGTTCACGCGCTTCCGCGTCGCCCGCCGGTGGCCGGGCGCCGACCGGGTCGGTGCTCGGGCTGGTGACGTCGGTGCCGGGCTCAGGGACCGATGCGTCCGGGTCGGCGTCGCGGTCTGCGGCGGCCGCGCGGTTGCTGCCGGTGTCGGCGGCAGGGTCGTAGCCGGTCGCGTCCTGGTAGGCGACGACGGTGCGGGCCAGCGCCAGCCACGCCTCGCGGCGCGAGCGTAGCTCGGCCCGACCGTCGGCCGCGGCGGTGGGCAGCGGGCCGAGCGCACGCACCCAGGCCGGGACGGTGCCGTTCTCGTAGCCGCCGTCCTGACCGGCGGCGGCTTGGCCGGCCAGTTGCGCGGCCAGGGCCTCGATGCGTTGGTCCATCGCCGTGGCGACCTGCACGAGTGCGGCCGCGGCGTCGGCACTGACCGGGTCGGTGAGCGTGTCGCCGCGGGCTGCGGCGAGGATCCCGGTGGCTCGCTCGGACCAGGACAGCAGCACGCCACTACTGCCGTCCAGGTGTCCGGTGGCGGCGGCTTCGCGCCAGCGGCCGGTGATGGTTTCGCAGCGCCAGTGCAGCACGGCGGCGACGTCGGCGGCACTGCCGAGCTCACGCTGGGCGATGGCTTGGATCAGTAATTGCCGGGAGTCCCAGCCGAGCAGCTGCGCGGTTCCCAGCGCGCGCACCAGCGATGCCCAGGCGGGATCGGTCACGGCCCGGTCGGCGGCCTCCCGGCCGGCGTGCTCGGCGATCAGCTGCTCGTACGCGGCGCCGCGGACCACGGTCGACAGGTCGCCGAAGATGACCCGGAGCCGTTGCAGGCTGCTCGCCTCGACGTAGAGGTCGCGTTCGACGTCGACAACGGAGGCGGTGGGCTGGTCGTCGCGTTCCAGGATGCGGGCCAGCACGGACAGGTGGTGTTGTTCGGGCCAGCGTTGGTGCGGTTCGCGTTCGGTGTCGTCGGTGACGACGTAGACGTCGTTGGAGCGTTGGCCGCGGCTCATCATCACGTACAGCGCCTCGGCGCTGGTGGCCTCGGTGACCAGTCCGCGGGCGGTGGTGACGGTGCGGCCTTGGGCGGAGTGGATGGTGCCGGCGTAGGCGAGTTGCACGTTGGCCGTGACGTAGTCCGCGGGTAGCCGCAGCTTCCACTCGACGCTGCGTTCCTCGTCTCGATGTCCGATGGAGGTGACCGAGACGATGGTCAGCGACCCGTCGCGGTGGCGTTTGGTGACGCGCCAGGTGTCGCGGTTGGCGACGAACCCCTCCCCCGCTTCGGCGCGCAGTGTGCGCTCGTTGAGCCGGGTGACGATTAGGTCGCCGACGCCGGCGCGGTTGCCGTCTGCCAGCAGCACACCGTCGGCTTCGACCAGGCCGCGGGAGACGAGGTCGGCGCGGGCCCGGGCGGACAGTGTGGCGGCGGCGGCTTCGGTGTCGGCCATCAGCAGCGCCACACCGGCCCGCTGGCTATCGGCGCCGCCCGGGCCGACGCTTTGGTCTGTTTGGAAGGCGAGGTGGTCGGTGAGCCACGCCCGGTAGCTGGTCTCTTCCATGCGCGCGTGCGGCCCGGCGTGGATGCGGCCCCGCCGCTCGTACTCGGCGATCGCGTCCAGGTCGCGGTTGCGCAACGCGAGCGAGGCCGTGCATTCCCATTCGCGCAGCTGGCCGTGCTCGTCGCGGAAGCGGCGCACCGTGGACAGCACCGGGGCGCTGGTCCGTTCGATGACGGTGCGGAACATGCCGCCGGCGCCGATCGCGCCGAGCTGCTTGTCATCGCCGACCAGTAGCAGTTTCGCGTCGGCCTTGCGTACCGCGGTGAGGATCGCGTCCAGCTCGCGGGTGGTGACCATGCCAGCCTCGTCGACGATCACCAGCTGTCCGGGGCGCAGTGTCCAGTCCGGCCGCGGCGTGTAGGGCTTGCCGCGGCCGCGGGCCTCGTCGGCGGCCTTGACCTCCTTGCGGTGCTCGTGCAGCCACTTGGCCACGTTCTCGGCGCGGGCGCCGATCGATTCGGACAGCACCGACGCCGCGATCTGGCTGGGAGCCAGGGCCAACACCTCGCGGCTGCTGTCCCCTGCCGAACTCGCATGGCCGGCCACGCGATCCGTCGAGTCCGTTGCCGGGTCAGACACGGGTCGGGCGTGCCACGCGGCGGCGATCGCTCGCTGCACGTAGGTCTTGCCCGACCCCGCTGGCCCGACGATCGCCGAGACCCTGGCGCCGGTCGTCAGCGCGGTGTGCACGGCCGCGTCCTGGTCGTCGCCGAGCGGCACCCGGGCGATGCTCACGGCCAGGTCCGCGGCGCTGATCAGCGGCGCGTCGGCGTCCTCCAACGCGGCGAGGATGCGCTGCTCGGCGGCGACAGTGGAGCGTGCGGCGTACAGCACGTCGGCATGCTGGGTGTAAACGTTCTCGGCGTCGGAGGCGCGTCGCAGCGTCGTCCCGACGTCCAGCAGGTCCGGCGGCGTGACCTGCACCGATTCGGCCAGAATCCGGGTCACCAGCCGCTCGATGTGTTTCTGGTGCTCCTCGTACGGCAAGTCCGCCGATGGTGGAAGGACGCGGGAGATGGCGAGCACGGCATGGTGGCGGGTCCACACCGCTCGGGTCTGATTGAGTACCTGGACGGCGTCGGTGACGATCTGCGCATCTGTGCGCGGCTTGCGCCGGTCGCGGCCGGCCGCGTTGACGGCGCTGTTCAGCGCCGCGTCCGCGATCTGTGCCGGGTCGTGGCCGGCGGCGCTGAGTTCGTGCTGCCAGCGGGCGATCGCGTCGGCGGTGGACTCCGCGCCGGTCTTGTCCGAGCGGGTGGACAGCGTGAACCGCCGCGCCAGTTTGCGCCACCCGCCGGCGCTGACCCGGTCGCGGTGCTGCTCGTGGTGTCCGTCGGCGTCGTGCGCCGTGCTGTCGTCGCGCTCATGCGTGACCGCGCCGTTGAGGGCGTCTTCGATGGCCGCGCGGCGCTTGGAGAAGTGCTCGATTACCTCGGCCGGGATGCCGTCGACCTCGCGGATGGTGTGCCGCTCGTTGGTGCTGAACCGCACCCCGAGCCGGACGGCGAGTTCACTTTCCAAAGCCTGCTCATACACCGCGCGGGCCCCGACGCTCGCCGCGTAGACGGCGCGGCCGTCGACGGTGCGCCACTTGCCGTCGGTGCACAGCACGCGGTTCGCGACGATGGCGTGGGTGTGGATGTTGGGGTCTTGCTCGCGGCTCATGCGGTGCTCGAAGGCCGCGATCACCAGGCCTTCGGTGTCGATCTGACGCACGCCGTTCACGCCGGCGCGGGAGTAGGCGGCGTGGTCTTGCACGTACTCGAGGGCGGTGTCGACCGCGGCGCGGTGCGCGTCGAGGACGTCCTGCCAGACGGCTTCGCCGGCGACCGCCCCGAGCACGCTGACGCTCTTGACCGGTGTGAAGGTCAGCTCATAGGCGGCGACGGCCTGACGGTCACCCTCGGCCAGCACGCGGGCCCGGACCGCGTCGCGGGAGGCTTCGTCGGCGTCCTCGCCGAGGTCGGCGACCGCCCGTTCGGCCCTGTCTGCCGCTGATTCGTAGATGGCGAATTGCCGCCCCAGGTATAGCGCCTTCTCCGCCGCAGCCAGCGCGGCGCGCCGCTCCGGGCCCCTCAGCGACCGGTCGTTGAGTAGGGCGATGGCCCGCTGTTGCAGCTGCTCGTCGTAGTGCGGATGCCGGGCCTGACCGACCAGATTCTCCAGCTCGGCGGGCTGCACTGCCCCGGCCAGGTCGAGTGTTGACAGGCCGCGCCCAATCCACCGGCCCGGCGATTCGCCGTGTGCGTGCACGTCGCTGTAGTAAGCCAGCGCCTGGGTCGGCGACAGCTGCGCGAAGTCGTCGGCGCCCGAGGCGACCTGCCGAGTCAGGTACTTGCAGCCGGTGCCCGCGCCGACCCGCCCGACCGTCAACACCCGCCGATCATCGCGCGGCGGTTATCCACAGACATTGAGTAATGCAATGGGGTGTTCTTCCAAAGTGCGTGCACGGCGGGTGGTGCGAACGGTGTGGTACAAGGGGGTTTGAGTGCGCGCGGGCGACACTGCGGCGGCGGGTCGTGCGCTTACGCTGCCGGTCATGACGAGCACGACGAACGCGCAGGAAGTGGGCCGGCTGAAGAGGGCCCGCGAAGAGGCGCAGGCGAAGTTCAAGCGACAAGCCAAGCTGCTTGAACAGCTCGAAGCGACGGCGGCCGAACGGCAACGGGTCAACGAGAAATGGAGCGCCCAGCTGGCGGCGCTGGCCGAGCTCACCGGCGGCGCTGCGGCGGCCGCCGATCTCAGCGGCGTCACGAAGGGCGAGATCGAAGCCGCGGTCAAAGGCGTGAACCGCGGCGCGGTCGACGCGGCGCTGGAGGCGGCCAAGCCGCCGCCGCCGCGCCGGCGGGGCAAGGCCGCCGCTGGGGCGCGCCCAGAGCCGGCGGCGGGGACCGGCTAAGGCGGCACCGGCTGGGTTGCTCACGCGTGACCCAACCGTCAGAGAGGCCGAAGGGGAAAAGCGACGCTCCGGGGTCCGGTCGAAGAAATTCGACCGGACCCTGTCGTGTTCGGGGGTGGCCACACCGCTTGGCCGGGGTAGAGCGGCGTCGCGCCACCCGTGCCGCGGTGACGGGCGCCGGGCCCGACGAGGAGGCACGGCATGAGCGGTCCTAACGGCGCCGGCGTGAGCGGTGGCGTCAGCCAGGTCTACACCGAGGAAGGCGAGAGCTGGCTACGGGTCAGCCCGGGCCACTCGATCAGCGAACGGTGGCTGCAGGAGCGTGCGCCGGACCTGTACGCCCAGTGGTGGGCCGCGCCCAGCGGGGCGCAGCGCGACCAACTGGCGCACGTCATCGAGCAGCGGCTCGACGAGCTGGAGGCGGCGCCGACCTGGCGGCAGGCCGCGAACGCCGCCGGCGAACGGGCCGATAGCGCGCTGGTCGAGCGGGTCTCTCGCTACGAGGACCAGGCCGAGCGGCTAGGCATGATCGCGATCGACGACCCGACCCGCCCGGGCGAGCACCTACGGTTCCAGCACGAGGGCGATCGGCTGCGTGACGAGCTGGCGACCGCGCCGATCGACGCGCAACCCGAGCTGCTCACGCGTCGCCTCGAGGCGGCTGAGCTCGCCGCGGACCGACCGGTCCTCGAGGCCGCCTCCGGCTACACGGTGCAGGTCGACCGGCTCGCGGTCGGCGCGCTGGCCGGCAACCGGTCGAGCGAGCCGATGGCGGTGAGCGCCGACGCCGTGCGGGCCGAGATGATCGCCGAGCACCCGCAGGCCGCGCTGCGCGCGGACGTGCTTACCGCGGTCGCGGCCGCCGGCTATGACGCGCCACAGCTGCGCGGCGAGGTCGAACGGCATGGCGTCGACCTCGCACAGATCGCGCCGGCGCTACTGCCGGCCAGCGACTTCAACCAGCGGCACGCCGCCGCTATCGATGCCACCCTCGATCGAGAGATCGCCGCCGGCGGCTTCGACGGGCTGCCGTCCTACATGGCCGCCTGGCGGCACGCACGGCCCGCGACGATGAGCCTGCACGACACCGAGCGGGCCATCGTCGAGCATGTCGTAGCGGGCGTGATCACCTCCAGCGACCCGGGCGGCGCCGACGCACGCGCGGCGGATCGGATGTGGCAGCGGGCCGCCGACCGAGTCGCGTTGCGCGAATGGAGCGCCGCACACCGAGAACTGGAGGCACCGGTCGACAGGGTCGACGGGCCTGAGCGGCAGCTCGAGCTGGGCCTGATGCACTTCGACGACGCCGTCGCCGAGACCGGACACGATGCAGAGCAGGAGGTCGGCTAATGGCAGTCAGCGACGAGGACGGAACCGCCGAGCGGTTGGCGCAGACCCGCGCCGAGCGGCGACACATCCGGCGGCTGCGGACCGCGGAACGCCGCGACGCGGCGCACGAGCGCGGCGCCGAGCGGCGGGCCGAGCTCGAGACCGAGACCGGTTACGACCCGCTCACCACTCCCTCGATGTCGTCGGCCGACACCCGTGAGCTGCTTGCCGCGGAGCAGGACGCGTTGGCGCTGGAGCGAGGCAGCCTGGTCGCCGACTGCGGGCCAGAAGACGACCGGGAGATGGACATCATCTGACTCCCATCACCTATGTGGTTAAGACTTCGCACCCCTACAACGCCGACGAACCGGCGTGCCGTTGACATTGAACTAAGGCCGTCGCCTGCGGACTGCATACTCATGCGGCCTCGAACTCGACGGAGCGAGGTTGATCGCCACCACCGAACGGCGGGCGCGCGCGAGAGCCGTCGATAGGCTCGCTCGATGTCGCCATGCGTTGCGCGCAGATCAGTCTGTAAGGAACAAGTGCCGGCGCCGGGCCGATACGGTCTGCGGCGATCCGGTACCTGCCAGTGCACGGCGGCGGGTGCACTCGGCTAGCAAGGTACGAAGGGATCCCGGTCGGCGGCCTCGAGCATCAACACCGACGAGGTGCGACACGGGATCGCTGCCAGTCGGCTGCTTGGCGCCTGCGTTGTCTCCTTATGTTGGGCGTTCGTGACTAGCGTGCCGCCAGCGCTCATGCCGGATCTCGGCCCGAAACGGCCCGCACGATCACTTGGGACGACTACGCCGCCTGGGTGATGACGGAATGGGAGCAGCTGCTCGCGACGCAGCCGGCCGAAGACGCCGTCCAGAACTTCCTCGAACGCCATCCGTCACTTATCCCAGGCGCGTTCGGCGACGTCGGCCCGGGGCGGTAACAACGGCCCTCACCTTCAGGGGGTCTGGCGCGAGTGACAGCGGCCACGGGAAACTGCCCGGAGACGGCCATGTAGCTGCCCGGTGGCGGACATGAAAACTGCCCGCTGATGGTCATGGGATCTGCCCGACACGACGTCGTTCGCCTCGCCGCCTGCTGCGGTTGGGGCCCCTCTTCGGATCAGCTGGCGGTGCTGAAGCGCCGTCGACCCGAAGAGGGACAACTTGAAGTCTGCCGAGGAGATCATGCACATGTTGGAAGCTTTCGACTTGACCGGGTCGTTGCGCGACGCGGCCGAACTGGCTGGCTGTTCGCACCACACGGTCGCCAAGCACGTTGCGGCCCGCGACGCGGGTCAGCTCACCGACCAGGCTGCAGCGCGGCCGATGTTGATTGATGAGTTCTTGCCCAAGATGGAGGAGTGGATGGAGCACTCCAAGGGCAAGATCCGCGCTGATGTGGCGCACGAGAAGCTGCTCGCGTTGGGCTATCGGGGTTCGGAGCGCACCACTCGCCGTGCGGCCGCGACGGTGCGGGCGGCGTACCGGTCCGGCCGGATCCGGGTGCACCGGCCGTGGGTGACTGAGCCGGGGATGTGGCTGCAGTACGACTTCGGCGACGGGCCGGTGATCGACGGGGTCAAGACGATCCTGTTCTGCGCGTGGTTGGCGTGGTCCCGGTTCCGGGTGGTGTTGGCGCTGCGGGACAAGACGATGCCCAGCGTGTTCGCGGCCCTGGATGTGACGCTGCGCAGGATCGGCGGCGTCCCGACCTATGTGCTGACCGATAACGAGAAGACCGTCACCGTCGAGCATGTCGCGGGGATCGCGGTGCGTAACCCGCAGATGCTCGCGTTCGCCCGGCACTACGGGGCGACGGTGCACACGTGCGAGCCGGCCGATCCCGCGTCGAAGGGCGGCTCGGAGTCGACGGTGAAGCTGGCGAAGGCCGACCTGGTCCCGAAGGACACGAACCTGCTGGGCGCCTACGGCTCGTTCGCCGAGTTGGAGGCGGCCTGCCAAGCGTTCTGTGAGCAGGTCAACGCCCGGGTCCACCGGGTGACGCGGCGGGCGCCGGCCGAGATGCTGACCGAGGAACAGGCCCGGCTGCACCGGGTGCCGACCGTGGCGCATACGGTCGCGTTCGGGCTGACCCGCACCGTCGCGGCGAAGACGCCGATGGTCACCTTCGAGGGCGGGCAGTACTCGGTGCCACACGCGTTGCTCGGCCAGCAGGTCTGGGTCCGCAGCTACGGTGTCGGCGCCGGCGAGCAGGTGGTGATCGTGCACGTCGGCGAGCGCGGTCCGGTCGAAGTCGCCCGGCACCTGCGCGCGCGGCCGGGCAGTCCGCGGCTGCAGGACGCGCACTTCCCACCCGCTCCGGCCGGGCTGGCGCGGGCGCCGAAGGCGCGCACCGCCGCCGAGAGTGAGTTCCTGGCGTTGGGTGAGGGCGCGCACCTGTGGTTGGCCGAGGCTGCCGCCGCGGGCACCACAAGGATGCGGGTCAAGATGGCCGCCGCGGTCGGCACCGCGAAGCTCGTCGGTGCTGTCGAGGTGGACTGGGCGCTCGGGCACGCCGCGGTCAACGCCCGCTTCGGCGAGCATGATCTGGCCTCGATCCTCGAGCACCACGCCAGGACTCGGCCCGGCGAGCTGCACCGGGCCGGGGAGGATCGTTCCCTCACCCAAGGCACTGCGAGCTGGGCCGCGCTCGGTGCCGCCGGGGACGGCCTGGCCGAGGGCGGGGTGAGCGCGTGAGCGCCACGACCCGGACCGGGACAACGCCGAATGCGCTTATAGCGGCGGGTGTTCCGGCCGCACCGCCACTGCCGGATGACCTAGAGGCTGTGTTGCGTCGGCTGCGGCTGCCACACATCCGCCGGCTGGCGCCGGAGGTGCTCGCCACCGCGAAAGCGCAACGCTGGGAACCGGCCGAAGTGCTGCGGGCCCTATTCGCCGAAGAGGCCGCCGGACGCGAACGCTCCGCGCTGGCGACCCGGCGAGCGGCGGCGGCGTTCCCCACCGGCAAAACCTTCGACGCGTGGAAGCCGGACGCCTCCTCGATCCCGGCACCGACCCAGCAGGCGCTGCGCACCCTGGAATGGGTGCACCGGCGAGAGAACCTGGTGGTCTGCGGCCCGTCCGGGACCGGGAAGACGTTCCTGCTCGAAGCCCTCGGCCAGCAGGCCGTCGAATCCGGGCTCAAGGTCGCCTGGTTCACCCTGGAAGACCTCGGCGTGCTGCTGCGCCGACACCGGGCCGATGACACCGTGTCCAAGGCGATCGCCCGGGTCCTACGTGCAGATCTCGTCGTCGTCGATGACATCGGGCTCTTGCCGGTGGCCCAAGACGCCGCCGAAGGCCTCTACCGCCTAGTGGATGCGGCATATGAGAAACGCTCCGTGGCCGTGAGCTCGAACCTGCACCCGGCAGCGTTCGACGAGCTGATGCCCAAAACCCTCGCCACCGCGACCGTCGACCGACTGCTTCACCACGCCCACGTCTGCCAAACCAGCGGCGACTCGGTCCGACTGTCCCAAGCACTCGCCGGACAAGGAGTGCTGGCCTTGACCTGAGATCGCGGCCGGGTGGTGGCCAGCAGCTGGGCAGATCCCATGGCCACCACCGGGCAGTTCTCGTGACCGTCACCGGGCAGGTTTCACGACCGCCTCTGGGCAGAACTCAATGGCCCTTGACACGCGAGCCGCAGTTGCACGGCTCGGGATGTGACCAGATACCGGACTTAATGTGGATCAGCCGCTCCACGTCGATGATCACACCAATCTGTATCGAGATCGAGAAGCCGGACAGGCGTTGGTTCGACCAGACCGGTGACCCGCTGAAGGATTTCGTCCGCCCGCGAACAGCTCGTGAACTGGGATTCCTGGCTTTCTCGGCCCGAGAATGAGGCGATCTTCCGGTCAGCGTTCAGGCTCAACGTGTACGCCGACTATTCGCTGCGCCCGCAATTCCTCCTGATCTAAGGGCGACGAGACGAGCTTGACCCGCGTTGACTCATATCGCGTCAACGTCCAGACGCAACAGCTGTCTGGCTGTTCTTGGGTTTCGCGGCGCGACCTGCTTCCAGTCGGGCGACCGGTACCCGATCTCGCTGACGCGCACGAGGGGCAGCGCCCCCAGCGACCTGCAACGGTTCGACCATTCGAACGATCACGTTCAGGTGGGACCGAGAGAGAACGTCGCACGTGTCACCGACAGCTTCCGGGGCGGACCATGCTCACAATGAACGTGCGTGGGCCTGCTGATATCGAGGCCACGCAACCGGCGCTGGACCCGGCTCGTTAGATGCTTCGCCAGCGCTTCCTGTGTTGTTCGTCCTTGAAGTCGTCTGGCTGCAACTGCGCCCTACAGTCCAGCCGGTCGTTCAATCCACGGGAACGTTCGGAGATCGTTGGCAGGCGCGGGACCGGTCCCCACGTCTGCCACATGTGTCGAATAAGCTGCGTTGCGTCCAACGCGTCTACGTCGTTGAAGGACCCTGGACCGTCGGCACGGCCGAGTATCTCCTCTAGCTGTTCAAGCTGAGCGCAAATCGCCTTGATCCGAGTTAGGGCGGAAGTCAGTTCCGCGCAGCCGTGAAGGCAGGCACGTGCGTGCGCAATCCGCGCGCACGCCAGTCGGCGCATGTCAGGGGTCCATGGGTCGTCAGCCCCGTCGATGGCGTCCAGGACGTCGTCGGCTGCGATCCATGCGACCGATCGCGCGGCTACTGACTCGGACTCGTGGCGCTTACGCGCGTCCAGGTTCGCCGGGAGGAAGGTGGACAGCGGCATCGCCGTGAACGTGTTGAGCGCCCGCTCCCAGTGGACATCGACGAGGCGCAGCGCCGCCGTGCCCACCTCGACGACCGGATGTTCTGTTCCGTCGCGCCAGACGCGGAACGTTTCGACTCGCGGCAGTAATCGGCTGGCGAGAACTAACGCTTGCAAACATGGGTTGATGTTCTCAGTGTCGAGTTGCTCGACGTGCGCTTCGGCGACTCGGGAGTTGAACACAAGCCGACGGAGCCGCAGACCGTTCGTTCCAAAGAACGCCTCTGCGCGACGCCACGGCTGCAAGCGTCCCGGTTCGTCACAGGTCGGGGTGAGCAATCCTGGGTCGCGCTCTCCGGCGCGGTCGTGGGCGAACGCAGCTTCGCAACCTCGAACGAAAGACACTGCGCCGCTGAATGCGTGTACGACTTGTCGGGGAGTGAACTCCGCATCGTCGACGATGAAAACTTCGCGGTGCCCATCCCAGACGAGCGATTCGTGAGCTTGCCCGTTGCGGACGTCCCTCAGCACGGCAACGTCGAGCACGGATGCGAGCCAGTCGCCGTCACTCGCGATCGCAGCTTGAAGAGGACCGAGCGTTGGTGGAACGCTCCATTGCCTGCGGCTAAGGCAACGCATCGTCCACGCGTACTGCCGAAACGGTCCCTCGGTGATCCGCTTGTACACGTCGGCGAGCTGATGGGCTCGGGTTTCACTGTCGGCTTCGGACCTCAAGTCCTGCAGAGTCGCTATGACCCGCCGCCAGGTCTGTCGGAGTGCCTCGTCGCGCCCGTGCAGATACGCGAACGCGGCAGCTCTGTCCGTGGGCGCTTCCCGCCTGCTGTGGTCGAGCGCCCAAAGCATCTCGTGCATAGACGAGTAGGCGAGCACGGGATCGGGAGCGTCGGCGATCCATCCACAAATGCAGACGAGAGCGAGCACGTCGTCCACTGGCTCGACGCCAAGCGACGCGACATGAGGCAGCACTTGCCTCACGAGGCTTGTCACGTCGTACTTGAACGCTTCGAAGACCCGTGAGGCACTGAACTCTCCTGTCTCGTCGACTGGGCGAGTGCTTAGGCCGAACACGCGACTAAGACTGTCGTGCTCTTCTTGGCCCGTCGGCTTCTCTGGCTGCTCAAACTCGATACGCGCTGTCCCAGCAATCGACTGAGCGGGCTGCTCGTTCTCCACCACCGCAAGCACCGCCGCAACGGCCGTGTCCATTCGCTCGAGCGCCGATGACGCGTCGGCCGCGTTGAACGGTTCGAACGCGCACATCGCCATCAGACGCCAGATGGCTGTGCTCCGAACCTCGACGATCTTCTCAAGTTGGCGACGGATACCGTTGAATGGCCGCGTCAGGTCCACATCCTGTACTGCGTGATGTACGGCGGCGCCGGCTTCTCGAAGTTGCCGCACGTACGTGTTCCAAACACCGGCTGGCAAAGGCACGGTGCTCACGGCGGGGAACGCCCAGGACTTCCGCTCAAGCTCTGCTCGGACAGGTGCGGCGAGGCGTCGCCGAGCCTCGGCAGGGATAGTCACGGCACGAGCGTATTCGCGCTATCAGTCGAAGTCCGACTCGATATGCGCGGACGCACTCTGCTCACGTCGCGTGGATCCGCCGCCCGAACCGCCGGCCGTGAGCAGAAGCTAGGCCGCGGGCGCCGCCGAGACACCGGCGCCTCGGTCTGTCGAGCGCTCGTGTGCGCCCCGAACGAGGTGCACGGATCGAGATGACCCATAACAGCTGACGTGAACTTCCAGCCGATGTTGCACTGGATGTGGTCTCGCGAACGGTGTCCGCAGCCGCGTGGAAGCACGCGCATATCACTCGGGTCTCGAGCCCGCCGTTCATCGGAGTCTTGAGCCTATTCGGCGTTGCCGGCGTCGGTCCGAATGTCGATGGCATCTTCAGCGGGAACAGCAAGTAAGGCGTGAACTGAACCACCCGATCTCACATTCGTAGCTGGCGACCGACGGTTGGGTGAACTTGAGGGCGTTACGACTCCTCGGTTTCGTCGCGCTCGGGTAGTTCGCCATCAGCGATCCCATCGAGTCCGCCGAGCGGGTCGATCGCGGTGTAGCCCGCGATGTACGTTGCGAGAATTTCCGCGCGGCGGGCCAACGCTCGGCCATCGTTCGTCGACTGCACGAAGACGTTGTACTCGCGGAGTCTCGCGTTGGCCGGCCGGCCGTAGGCGGGCTCGTCCTCCACCATCTGCGCGGCCTGGCGTCTGAGCTGCTCGAATTCCGCCAACTTGCCTCGATCGACAGCATCCGCGAACGCCCGTTGTCGGAAGGCGATGTAGTAGACGACGACGGTGCCGATCGACGCGAGCAGTCGATCGTCCTCATCGAAGACGGTGACCATGCGGTCGAGCGTCTGCTGAGCGAGTGCTTGGTACGCCTGCATGTCAGCCGCCGTGATGCGGGGAGAGGCACCGCGTGTGGCTACGAACAGGTCGTAGAGAGTTTCAGCTTTGGTATCGGTGATCTTCTGACGGCTCGCGACCTGGTGCTCGATCGCGAGGAATTTGGCGCCGAGTTCCCGGTACTTGTAGCGGGCGCTCCGGATCGGCGAACGGATGACGAGCAGCTCGTGCTCGGCCAGTGTGTTCGCCGCGTCGCGGGTGGGTCCAGTGAGCGCGTTACGACGTTCGGCAGCATTGAGCGCCGCGGAGGCGTTCAATCGCTGGAACATCTCCTCGATCAGATCCCCGCTGTCGCTCGTAACACGGACGATCGGCAGCTCAAAGTCGACAAAGCGGCGGGCGAGCAGCGGATACTCGGCTTGGAGGGTGGATAGCGTCATTCCCGCTGCCTTGACGGCTTCGTCCTCGAAGAAGACGAAGTCTTCGGCCAGCTTGAGCTGGTCGGCGAGGAAGGCGAGGATGGCTTCCAGTCGTTGCTTTCCGTCGATGACGGCGTACTGGTAGGCAAGCCCTTCCGGGCTGACCCTTCGCACGGTCGCGGTCTCGAAGTAGAGCTTCGGCACGTCGAGGCCGTTGATGATCGAGTCGATGAGCGCGCTGCGGGCACCCGGTTTCCAGACGTCGCTCTCGCGCTGGTATGGCGGGTCGAGGTTGACCACGCCCTTCATTCGGTGGAACCGCGAGACTGTGATCTCGGGCAGTAGCTCCGTTCGTATTTTCATGCCGGCCCTCGCCCGTGGCCGGCCTTGATGCGATTCGCGATGCGATCAAGATCTCGATAGATGGAGACCTCGTTGAAGCCGAGAGTGTCGAGTTGTTCGCGCAGGTCGGGCTTCGCGTCACCTGGGACGACGAACGCTTGGAGGGCCTTCGCCTTCCGCAGTGGCTCTGGTTCGCTATTCGCGGTTGGCAGTTGCGAAACGGTGAACGTCCCGGTCTGGAAGCGAATCCGGTCGAACACCAACGGCGCGACGACGGCGCGGGGCTTGGAGGGGTTCTCCGCGTCCTTGCCCGGCAGATAGTCCTTGAGCTTTCCGTCCCCGTCCGAGAGCAGTCGCGGGTGGCCGCCATCGCTGTCGCCGGCCTCGACGTTCAGGTCGTTCGGGTGGAGGACGAAGAACTCTCCGTCCATCTCGACGCCGGTGTCCGCGGACTCTGACCCACGTTCGCAGGCGAAGAACAGTGCGACGAGCGGGCTTTGTGACCAGTCGAGGAGTCGCGTCGGCAGAGCATGGTGCTGGGCGAAGGTGATCCAGCCCCAGTCGTCGAACGCGTACTGAAGTCCGGCCGCTGCCGCTTCCTGGCGGAACCGTGCGAGCATTGCGCGTTCGCCAGTCCGGTGGCGTTCGATGCGGAACGCGGACGCCTCGAGGCGCCAACTCTGGTCGCGGTGGCCGCGGTACCAGACCTCGCGCCCGTCCGCCGTGATCGGTGCCAGTACCCGCATTAAGTCTTCTACGGACCCGATCGTCGGGGTCTCAGATTTTGCGTCGACCACTTCTGTCACAGCGGCCAAATTTAGCAGTGTCAACGGGGCTTGTAGATCGACCGAACTGTCGTCCGGCGCGGATAAGGTTCGGGGCAGGCTCCGGCGGACGGCTGGCAGCGACCTGGAGGGAATGGTTCGGTGAGTTCAGAGCCCCGCGTCGCCGTTGGGGAAGAGACGATCGACGTCACCCCGCACCCGCGGCTGCTCGCCGTCCTGGGCGATATCGAGTTCGCTCCGTGGCAGTGCCTGGCCGAACTGATCGACAACGCCTTTGATGACTTCCTGACCGCGCCGCCCGACGGTGAGACGCCGACAGTGGCGATCTCGCTGCCCGCGCGCGGGTCGGACCGCCGCGACGCGCAGGTCTGGATCAACGACAACGGCCGGGGAATGAGCCTCGACCACCTCAGTGGCGCTGTTTCGGCCGGTTGGACCAGCAACGCTCGCTACGGGAAACTCGGGCTATTCGGGATGGGTTTCAACATCGCGACCGCACGGTTAGGCAACACCACAACAGTTCGGACGACCCGAGCGGGTGACCCCGACTGGATCAGCGTCACTCTCGATCTACATAACATGGCCGCGAACGCCGACTTCGAGGTCCCGGTCGTCCGCGAGCCGAAAGACGACCTGTCAGTTCATGGCACCGAGATCATCATCAGCGGCCTGAAGCAGGAGCAGCATGAGGCCCTGTCCCGCCAGCAGGTCAAGATCCGCCGGGTCCTCGGGGACGTCTACTCCTATCTACTACGCGAAAAGGGCTTCTCTCTGCTCGTCGACAACACGGCGGTGCAACCACTGCTGCCGTGCGTGTGGAACCACGACCGTGCCGTTGTGGTCAGCGGCGAGCGGATCCCGGCCTACATCCCGATCGATAAGCAGCTCAGCCCACTGCTCGCCTGCTTGGACTGCGGCCGATGGCAGGATCTCGGCCTAACGCGCTGCGAGGAATGCGGCGGCTCGAACCTTGAAGAGCGCGAGCGACGCGTCACCGGATGGCTCGGGATCCAGCGGTACTCGCACAAGACCGACTTCGGCGTCGACTTTCTGCGCAACGGGCGCAAGATCCTTGTCCGCGACCTCAGCCTGTTCTCCTGGGCAGACCCCAACGAGCCAGGCGCGCGGCCGATCCCTGAATACCCCATCGAGGTGCCCAACGAGGGACGCATCGTCGGCGAGATCCACCTCGACCACGTCCGGGTCAACTACCAGAAGAACGCCTTCGAATACGACACACCGGAGTGGAAGTACGCGGTACGGGTGTTGCGCGGCGACGGACCGCTTCGGCCGCAGTTCGCGCGCAGCATGGGATACGACACGAACGAGTCGCCGATCGGACTGCTGTTCACCGGCTACCGCCGCCTCGACCCCGGACTACGTCGCCTGGTCCCCGGCGACGGGAAGACTGCGATCCACCAAAAGGCCCGGGATTGGGCCGAGTTGTTCCGCAAGGGCGTGGCCGACTACCAGGACGACACCGTCTGGTACGAAGCCGCCCGGCAACACGACATCCCGAAGCCGACCGTGCCACCAGAAGCAACCCAGCCCAGCGAAGACCCGGAGCTGGACGCCCGGACACGCCTGGACATCCCGGAACCGGGCGAGGCGACACCAGGCCCGATCGACCCGCCGCCGGCCCGCGAAACCGAGGAGCAGAAGCAGCAGCGCTACCGAACCGTCGGACAGGTCCTGCCCGACATTTCAGGAGAATATTCGCTGCCGAACTACAGCACCTGGAACGTCACCGTCTACGCCCTGTCCGGCACCGAGCTCCTCGACAACAACGAGCAGCACGTGCCGGTGTACGCGCAGGGACAACGCGGCCCCGAGGTTCACGTGTTCGTCGACCTCGAGCACCCGCTGTTCACCGAGTTCGGCAGCGACCCGCGCGAGCACGCCGTGCTGAGCATCGCCGAGTACATGCGTGAACGACGCGGCAGCAGCGCGGCGGTCAGTTCGATCGTGGCCGAGCTGAAGGATCGGTGCCTGCCAGACCAGAGGGTGACCCCATCGGCGCTGGCCGCGATCGCCCACTCCCTGCTCGCCCGGGTCCGCGACGCCATGCGCCCCGTGATCGCCGGCAACGCCGAAGGGTTCTGGTCGCTGATCGGCGCGGACGACCACGCCGCCACCGAGCAGACCTACGCCAGTGAAGGGCTGGACCGCGCCTGGGACGACGTACGCGCGGCGGGCGACTGGATCAGCTACGCGCCGGTGACCTCGGTCGCCCGGCTGATCGGCCAGCGCCCCGGCGACTTCTTCGACGGCAAGGTCTTTCGTGCCAGCTACGCCGCTTTCCAGGACAGCCACGCCCGGTCGCTGGCCGTCAGCCGCATCGTCGGCTACCTCAACGACGTCGGCCTGCTCGCCGAACGCCGCGCTCGGCCCCGCCCGGACGATCTGAACCGGGCGCGGCTCAGCTGCCGGTTGCTCGACGACGAGTTGGCGGAGGTCAGCACGGATGAATGACTCCTACCTCGACCCGCGGCTGCTCCTGCTCGGCGGCCCGGACCGGTTCACCCGCCAAGTCGAACGGCTGCTCGGCCAACTCGGCTACGCCGATATCGCCAACATCGACGGCTCCGGCGACAAGGGCGGCGACTTGTTGGCCAGCATCGCGGGAACGCAATGGGTCCTTCAGTGCAAGTGGCAACGACGCGGCTCGGTCCCCCAGGCCGGCGTCAACGAGGTCTCCGAGGCGATGGATCACTACCGCGCCGAACGCGGCGTCGTCGTCACCAACCTCGCACCCAGCCGAGACGCCGACACCCGGCGCCAGGCTCTGGCCAGGATCGGGCAGCGGATCGACTTCTGGACCGGCCACGACCTGACTCAGCTCTGGGAGCAAAGCCCTGACCGCGGTCCCCGCATTCGGCTGCGTGACTATCAGCGTGAAGCGGTCACTGCGCTGATCGACGATCTCGATACCGAAGGCCGCGCCCTGCTGGTTTTGGCGACCGGCCTGGGTAAGACCGTCGTCGGCGGCGAGGTGATCTCCCACCACCTCGACCTTGACCCGACCGCGGACATCCTGGTCGCCGCGCACACTAAGGACCTAGTGGCCCAACTGGAACGTGCCCTGTGGCGGCACCTGCCCAAGACCGTCAAGACACAGATCCTCACCGGCGACGAGAAGACAGCCGACCTACGAGGCGTCACCTTCGCGACCGTGGCCAGCGCCCTGAACGCGGCGCTCAGCGGGTACCGGCCGTCGCTGGTGATGGTCGACGAGACCCACCACGTCGGCGAGGACGGCCACTACAGCGCGCTGCTAGACGAGCTGAAAGACTCCAGCCAGTTCGGCGTCACCGCGACACCCTGGCGCGGCGACAGGTACGACATCGAAGACCACTTCGGGCCCGCCTCCTACAAGCTCGGCATAGAGGAGGGCATGCGTCGCGGATACCTCGCTCAAGTCGACTACCGACTGTTCGTCGACAACATCGACTGGGACGTCGTCAAGGACGTCTCTCGGCGCGCCTACTCGATGAAGGAACTCAATAGCAGACTGTTCCTGCCTCAACGCGACGAAGCCGTCCGAGACGAACTGCTGGCCGCGTGGAACTCCACCCTCGATCCGCGCGCGATCGTGTTCTGCCAGACCATCGAGCACGCCGAACGCATGGCCGAACTACTCAGCCGCACCCCCGAGTGGCGCAGCACCAAGGCGGTCCACACCGGACCCGGCATGTCGATGCGCGAACGCCAACTGCGGCTGCTGGACTTCCGCGCCGGACGGATCCCGATCCTCACCGCGGTCGACATCCTCAATGAAGGCGTCGACGTCCCCGACATCAACATTATTTGTTTCGCGCGAGTCACCCACAGCCGCCGCATCTTCGTGCAACAACTCGGCCGCGGTCTGAGGCTTCGCGAAGGAAAGCACAAGGTCATCGCGCTGGACTTCGTCAGCGACCTGCGCCGTGTCGCCGCCGTCTTGAACCTGCGCCGCCAAACCGGCGCCGACGAGATCGAAGTCATCCCCGACGTTCCGCTACCCCAGATCAGCTTCTCCGACGCCAAAGCCGAATCCCTGCTAGAGCAGTGGATCCTGGACGCCGCCTCGCTCGAGACGGCGAACGACGACGCCCGGTTGCAATTCATCGACCCCGAGATCCCAGCATCATGACTCGAGCAGATTCTCGCCGCGTACCGCCCGAACAGATCGATGCGGTCGTCAAAGCGCTCTACACCGAGGCAGACCGGCTCGATTGGGAACACCTATCGCCACAACGCCGGACCGCCCTATACGACACCTGGGTCACTGACCCGCAGATCGGCGCGGTGCTCACCGAGTTTATGAGCGCCGAGACGGCTCGGTCATGGATCAAAGACGGTCCAATGAAGGAGTACCGGCGAGCGCGCCAAGGCGCGGGGCGCTACGCCAAGTTCGGTTCCCGCCAGGGACCGACAGCGGCCCAGATCGTCGCTCACGCGCTCGGTACGGAAGCCGTGATCATGGACGGAACGGTTGGCGTCAAGCCGTTTCACTGTGTGGCCACGATGAACGGCGCCGGATCCACGTTCGTGGCGTGGGGTGAAGCCCGCAACTTCCGTCACCTGGTCTGGGCGGCGCTGAGCCACCTGACCGACAACCCCACCGACTCCGCGGCCCTGGTCATCATCGAGACGATGGCCGAGCCCACTCCCTCGGCGGACAAGGCTCGACAGGAGAGCATCGCCCAACGCTGCTCACTGGCGCTCAAGTACTACCGTGTCGCGAACGAGCGACGCCCGACCGCAGCCGGGAGTGAGCAGTGAACCGCGACGCGGCCATCACGTCGCGGATCATGGCTGCGGTCAAGAACACCGGCACTCGCCCCGAACTGGCGCTGCGCCGCGAGCTATTCCGCCGCGGCCTGCGCTACCGGGTCCGCACCAGGGTCCTGGGCCATCCCGACATCGTGTTCCCCACCGAGCGAATCGCATGCTTCGTCGATGGCGATCGGTGGCACGGCAACGGATGGAAGATTCGCGGGCTGGAGTCATTCGAGGCCGAGTTCGGGCACCGCAACGCACAATTTTGGAAAGAGAAGATCACCAGAAACATGCGGCGCGATCAGGACGTCAACCGCGGACTCGAACACGACGGCTGGACAATCGTTCGTGTGTGGGCCTCCGAAGTCGAGCGCGACGTCACCGCGGTAGCCGATCGCGTCGAGACAACCGTGCGCGCCAGTCGACAGAGGCGAACGGACACAGGCCGATGACCGGCCCTCTCACCTCGGTGGAACTCTTCGCCGGCGGAGGCGGCATGGCGCTCGGCACCCGCAAAGCCGGCTTTGAACACGTCGGGCTGGTCGAATGGAACAAGAACGCGGCCGCCATCCTTCGCCACAACGCGACCAAGCACCCCGATCTCTGGACGCCAGACCACGTACACGAACAAGACGTGCGCCTCTGGCTCCAACAAACCGACATAGAGTCCGACGTCGACCTCGTAGCCGGCGGCCCGCCATGCCAGCCCTTCTCCCTAGCCGGAGTGCACGCCGGCGACATGGACAACCGCAACATGTTCCCGGCGGCCATCGACGCCGTCCGACGCTTCCGGCCCCGCTTCGCTGTCTTCGAGAACGTCCCCGGCCTCACCCGACCGTCCTTCGCCCCCTACTTCGACTACATCAAGGATCAACTCGAGAAACCGACCGTTCGTCCAAAGCCCGACGAGCTTTGGACCGAGCACCACGCCCGCATTAAGAAGGCACAACCGACCGGACTGCGCTACGTCGTCCGCGAACACCTACTTGAGGCGGCCGACTTCGGGCTCGCCCAGAACAGACGCCGCGTCATCCTGGTCGCCATCCGCACCAACGTGCCCGGCGCCGAGACGTGGTCCGCGCCGGAACCGACGCACAGCCGCGACGCCCTGCTCTACGACCAGTGGGTCACCGGCGATTACTGGACCGAGCACGGCGAAGCAATGCCCGAACTCCCCGACGGGCTAGACACCCGGGTGCGCGACCTCAAGGAACACGGACGCCCCGAGAAGGAACGATGGCAGACCGTCCGCGACTGCATCCAGGGACTACCCGAGCCAGTAGACCGCCGACCAGCGACCGACATCGCCAACCACGAGGGCATCCCCGGAGCGCGGGCCTACCCCAAACACTCCGGAAGTCCGTTGGATTGGCCAGCAAAAACCATCAAGGCCGGCGTACACGGAGTCAGCGGCGGAGAAGCGATGATCCGCTTCGACGACGACACCCTCCGCTACTTCACGGTGCGCGAGGCCGCCCGGTTGCAGGGCTTTCCCGATGACTATGAATTCCCCGTCGCGCGATCCCGAAGCATGGGCGCCATCGGCAATGCCGTCGCCGTTCCCCTAGCGGAGCTGCTCACACATGGTCTGACACAGCTCAACTCGCATGGAATCGACGCACGCTAGAAGGCCCGCCAGGGCTTGTACGACACGTCCGAGCACGGCGATCGTCCCGTAGGCAAGCGGCTTGCGAGCAAACCTGCGGCGCTGACTTGCGACTTCGAATCTTCACTCGTCGCCGGATAGTCGCATCGCGCATATCGACGCTCCTCAGTCGCGTCGCTAGCCATGACGCTCGCGCCCTATTCGGCGATCCAGCGCGGGGCGAGTGCGACGCCGCCGCCTGGCACGATTGCTAACTTCATGCCCGCTCGCGGATAATCATGCAGTCGCGCAGATCACCCATCCAGACCCGGGAGAGGGTTCGCGCGCGCCGAGACCCAAAGTCGCTGGGGTGTCCTGGCGTGGGTTACCGCATGGGTCTCGGGGCGCGGCCACACGCGATGTAGGGCGAGCTTGCCGCGGACGCGCCGGCCCGGCTGGTTGGCGTCCATGATCGGATTGGCCTGCGGGTTCGCGATGGTTAGAACTCCACGCGTCACGGCGCGACTGCCTTGGCGGCGAGGTACTCCTCGAGCGCGGCATGCAGCGTGTGCTCGGCGGCGAGCTGCCAGGCCTCCACTCCTCTCTGGTGCGCGGTGTGCAGCTGGCCTTCGGCGGCGTGGACTCGGCGGGAGGCAGCGTCGACGCGGTCCTCGGCCCGGTCGTCGGTGGTCGTGGCGGCGATGCCGGTGGTCGTGGTGGTCATCGCTCCTCCATCGGGATGGGTGGTGGTGCTCGGGTCAGGCGGCGCGGCTGGCGTGGAATACGTGCAGCAGCGCTTGGGCGGTCTGGTAGTCCAATCCCCAGGCGTCCATGACGAACCGGACACCCCGGCCGCGTTCGAAAGCGCGCATGATTCCGGCTCGGTCGGGCACGCCGACCTCGGGGCTCTCCTCGCCCTCGAACGGGTCGACCTCGGCGGCTCCGGCGCGGGGAGTGGGACAGCTGTCGCCGCAGCCCGGCTGGTCCGGCGACGGGTCGCCGGCGGTGGCTTGGGCTCGCTGGTAGGCGCGGCGGACGCTGGGCGGGATGTTGCGTGTCCGCGCGAGGTCGTAGCCGTTCTGTTCGGCCCAGCGGCGGATAGCGGCGCGCTCCTTGCGTTCGCGGTTCCACGCGGCGCCGGCTTTGGAGGCCGAGGGCACTCGAGTGAAGAACGGCTCGAGGTGGCAGCCCCGGGCGGCGTTGTAGCGCTCGACGATGACGGCGGCGGACAGCCTCGGCACGGTGCCGCGGTGGGCTTCGCGCAGGGCGACGGCGCGGGCGCGCAGCTGGCGGGGGGCGATCGCGCTGAGCTGGGCGACGAGCCGCTCGCCGTGGAGTTCGTCGGCGTCGTAGTGGCCGAGCACGAGCGCGACGCCTTGCATGATGCCGCCGTCGAAGGCGTCCACGCTGCGGCCGAAGGCGCTGGTGAGCACGATCAGGACGTTGTCCAGCATCTGCAGCCCGCCGAGGTCGTCGACGATGGTCTCCAGCGCCTTGGTGGCACGGATGTTGCCGTCGGCCGGCGCTGGGTTGACCTGCAGCTGGTGCCGGTGCAGGACTTCGTCGATGGCCAGCACGGTGGAGTCGGCCATGCCGCGGCGAGCCCGCCAGCGGTCCCACCACGTGTGGTTGCGCCGGCTGGTGTCGATCTCGTGGAACAGGCAGGCCTCGTCCTCGATGCTGAGGCCGGCGTGGACGTTGCAGACCACGTGGGCGTGCTCGCCGTTGATCCGGGCGACGGTGGCCCAGCGGTGTTGGCCGTCGAGGATCGCGAAGCGGCCGTCGTCGCGTTCGCTGACCTCGAGCACGCCGAGCAGGGTGTGGTCGTACTCGCCGCTCATTTTCGCTACGCGAGGTTCGTCGAGGTCGCGCTGGTAGGTGGGGTCGGCGAACAGGGCCGCGACCGGTAGGGCGGTGATGTAGGTGCCAGGCGGTGGGGCCGCCGGCTGTGGCGCGGTGCTGGTCATGACTGCGCTCCCGGGGTGGGTCGCTGAGTGGGGGCCGCGCTGCTGAGCGGGGCCGGGTCCACGAGTTTGATGAGGGGGACCAGGTCGCTGTAGCGCAGGTCGACCCGATCGCAGTGACGGCACACGATCGCGCCGTCTGCGGGCCAGTGCTGGGTGTCGGCGAGGGTGACGCCGGCCGCCTCGTCGCCCATGTAGGCAGGCTTGGGCTGGTCGAGGCTGAAGGTCGCCGGGGTGAGGACCTCGACGAGTTCGACGGCGTGCAGCTGGTCGGCGTGGCGGCAGCCGGGGCAGGCCAGGGTGGTGGCCGCGGCGATGTCGGCGTGCTGCTCGGGGACGGTGGTCGCGTGGGACATGGGTTGCTCCAGGTGTCCGGGCCGCGGTTACCGGCCGCCGTTGCGGCGGGTGTTCACCGCGGGCGTGAAGCGGCTGGAGACGCCGTGGTGGTCGGCGGTGATCCGGTTGCGGATGCGCCGGGTGCCGTCGCCAGCGTCGTATTCCTCGACGGTCAGTTCGCCGGCGGCGAAGATCCGCGCTCCCCTGCTGGCGGTGCGGACGAACGCCTCGGCCGGCTTGCCCCAGACGGTGATCTCGTAGTCGATCGTCGGCCCGTCGCTGTAGCCGCCGTCGCCGGTGCGCACGCGCTGGTCGACGCGGACGACGACGTTGGCCACCTGCTTGCCCTCGCTGGTCTGGCGCAGGGTCGCGTCGGCGACGGCGTTTCCTTCGGTCACGCAGTAACTCATGTCGGGCCCCTTCCAAGGACTTGTGGTGCTATTACCTACAATGTATACATTTACGGTCGCAGGGTCACGAGCGACGCGCCGGAAGTTGCGCCCCAGGTCGCGTCGTGGCGGTGGCAGGAGTTAGAACAGGACGAGTTGGTCCCGGCGTGGGTCGCCGGCGAGCATTGCTGCCTGGAGCGCGCCGGGGTTCCACTCGCCGGACAGGGCGGCGCGGATCCCCCGGGCGCGGCCACCGGCCCCGCGGACGTCGGCCAGGCCGCGCTGGTAGCGGCCGCGGCGGGCCATCTGGGCGAGGTTGGCTGCCTGGCTGCCCGGGTAGAGGTGCAGCGGCCGCGCGCAGGAGGTCTCGTCGCAGGTGTGCAGCGCCTTCTCGGTCTCGCCGAGGCCGCCCCACTGCAGCTGGCACACGTAGCGGTGGACTCGGACGGTGCGCAGCTCGGCCCGGGCGCTGCCGAGCTGCATGGTGGGGTAGCCGTCGTCGGACAGCGACCCCACCCAGAACCAGCAGCCGGGAGTGCGGACCACGGAGGTGTCGACCTTTGGCGGCAGGTCGACCTCGATCACGTGTCGATGTTGCCAGCGCCATCTAACAGTTCCTCTCGGCTCCCCCGCGGGCTGCCGGTCGGTGCGGGGCTGGTGATCTCGGTGACGACGGCGCGGACTTCGTCTTGATCGGCGTAGCTGGCGTAGGCGGCCGAACGGACGTACAGCGCGGCGAGCGTGGGGTCAGCCACGGCGGCGGCGAAGTGCGCGTACTTGCGGCGGGCGTCGGCCGGGTCGTTGGCGTGGATGTCGACCAGTTCGGCGGCCGCGTCTCGGTACAGGGCGCTCTCGCCGCTGGGCTGCTCGGCGCCGCCGGGCTGGCCGATGGTGCGGCGGGCGACCTTCTGTCCGGCTCGGGTACCGGCTGACCAGACGCTGCGGGGGCTGGTGAACAGCCCGGCGACCAGACCGCGGCGCGCGGGGCGCCGGTCCTCGAGCAGGTCGAGCAGGGCGGCCAGGGACTCGGCGTCGAGCTGCTGCACGGCGGCGCTGCCCGTTCGGCCGGCGGGCCCGCGCCGCGTCGCGCGAGCGCGTGACTGTCGCTCGCCGGGCACGTCGTCGTCCTCGTCGTCGAGCGGGTCGTCCTCGTCGAGGGCGGTGGCAGGTGCGGCGCCGCTGATGGCGGCCAGGAGGAGTCGGCGGTCTTCGCGGTGCTCGCGGCGGGCCTGGCGCCGCCGGCGGGCGGCGGCGATGCCCCACACGATGAGCAGCAGCAGCACGGCGGCGAGGAGGACGATGTTGACGACGAACTTGGCCATGACGGATGGGCTCCTTCGGGGTCAGTGCTCGACCGCGGCGACGAGCCAGCGGCCGTGGACGCGGGTGACGGTTACTTGGGCGGCGAACTGGGACAGCTGCACCTGGCCGGTGGCGCAGGTCAGCGCGGTCAGGCCGGCGACGTACACGATGCGCCGGGCCGGACCGCTGGGCAGGGTGGTCGGGATGCTGGCGGTCAGGTGCCGCAGACCGGTGACACATTGGTCGGCCTGGATCTGCGCCCAGGTTGCTCCCCCGCCGCCGTGACGCTGGGTCTGTTCGGCGGCCTGCTCCTGGCCTGTGACGAAGGGGGCGCTGCGCAGCGTCCAGCTGCCTGGCTCGGGATCGAGGTATCTGGAGGAGTTGGCGGCGATGGCCCAGGCCCGCGCGGTGGTGAGCGGGTCGCGGGTGGCGGGCGTGGCGTCCGGAACGCGCGCCGTGGTGAGGCCGGAAGCTGGCTGGTCCGGGGCGCTGCTGCCGGTCGGTGTGCTGCGCCGCGCCCGGGTGCTGACCCGCGGTGATTCCGTCGGAATCACCCCGGCCGAAGGGGCCTCGGAACGGGCGGCGCTGGCCGTCGTCGAGGCGGGTGCGGATCGGTCCGGATCTTCGCTCGCGGAGCTGCACGCGGCGATGAGCCCGGCGATCGTGGTGAGCGTGGCGGCGAGGCTGCTCCGGCGGCGGGTAAGCATCGCGGCTCAGACCTTCGGGCGCAGCGCGCCGATGTAGCCAGTGCGGTACCAGGGGTCGTTGACCGACTCGATCTTTACGACCGAGCCCGAGTGCGGGGCGTCGATGAGCTTGCCGTTGCCGATGTACATACCGGTGTGCCCCGGCGGGTTGCCCTCGAAAATCATCATGTCGCCGGGCTGCAGCTGGCTCTTGTCGGTGATGTGCGTGAACGACGGGTCGGTCCACATGGCACCGGTGAAGTGCGGGACGGTGACGCCGGCCTTGCCCCAGGCGTAGAGCATCAGGCCGGAGCAGTCGAAGCCTACGATGTGACAGTCGTTCCACCCGTCGGTGCCGGCCACGCACCGGCCGAGGGTGGGGCCGTTCGTGTTGCCGCCAGCGAAGGAGTACGGCACCCCGAGTTGGGACAGCGCGGCGTTGACCGCGATCTGCGCCTTGGGGTTGCCGGGAACGCTGACCTGCGGCCCGCAGCCGGCGACGTGCTGGCCGGTGAGCGCGGCCACGATCACGCTCGCCGACTGCTCCCACTGCGCGTAGGCGTCGGGATAAGCCGAGCGCTGCACGGCCTGCGCGGCGTCGGTGAGGGCCATGTTCTGCCAGCCGTTGATCCGCTGCAGGTGTTGGTAGAACGCGGTCGCGGCGTGGGTGGGGCTGGTGACCTGTGCGACGCTGCCCCAGGCGGGCGGGGCCTGCTGGAACAGCCCGTACGCGCCGCCCGGACCACCCTTGAGGTTGATCAGTTTGGACTCCTGGATGGCAGTGGCCATCGCGATCACCAGGGCGCGTTGCGGCATGCCGAGCGCGCCGCCGACCGACACGATGGTCTTGGCGTTGGTCAGCCGTTCCCCATCGAGCGGGAAGCTCTGCCCGCTGGTGGTGGAGGTAACGGTGATGACGCCGGACGTGGCGCCGGGCGAGCCGGCGAGCGGCGGCAGGATGGGTCCGAGCGGTCCGCCGCCTGGGAAGGTCGGGGCGCCAGTGGTGTTGAACGCGCCGAGGTAGGCGCCGACGGTCTGGGCGAGGTTGGTCAGTCCGCCGGCGGTCGGTTTGCCGTTGCTCCACCAGGATGGGTGCTGTTTGACGGCGGCGGCGAAGTCGACGATCTGCCAGCCGGACTGGGCCTCCGGGTCGCTGGGGTCGGCGGCGTTCTCTCGGTTGACGATCGTTGTGTAGACGTCCTTGCCGGGCGCGGTAACCCAATACACGGTCCGGCCGGACAGCAGCAGCATCAACTCGTCGATGCGGGCGGTGTAGGCGTCGGCGCTGGAGTGGTCTTCGGCGGCCAGGGAGACCACGAACACGTTGGGGGCGGAGTCGGGCAGCGCGTTGAGCGCGTTCACGCCCTGCTGGGTGGTGCGGCCTGCCTTGACGTCGGCGTGCACGTCTCCTCCGGCCAGCTTGGCCGGCAGTTTGCCGGCCAGCCCGGTCAGGGTGGAGTCGCCGAACATCTCCACGCCCTTGCCGCCGACACTGCTGGGCAGCTCGCATGCGGTGTTGCCCGAGGATTCGTCGGCCACCTTGGCGCCGCAGGAGGCGAAGGCGATGAGCAGGCAGACCAGGAATAGGTTCACACTGCCGAAGGTCCCGAACACTTTGATGATGCGTCCGGCGGCGCGGGCCCCGCGGGAAAGCGAGCGGCGACGTGATCTCATGCGGTCGTTCTCCATCCGGGCGTCGACAGGTGCCGTCACCCCGGACAAGCGCCGCGGGACACACCCAACGCGACACGAACCGGAGAATTTCTTCGACCCGTGGGACGTGCGGGGAGCGGCCCGTGCCGCTCAAACCCGCGACCTAGCCGGCCAAGGTCGCAGTAGGTAATGCACTAGAAGTGATCAACGCCCCCGTGCCGCCAACAGGCATTGCCAGCAATGTAGATAATGAAGGCGCCGATGCCGCCATTGGCGAGCCGCTAGGCGAGAGGTGACAGTGTGACGACGCCCCGAGAGCGATTTAGCACCCAGGTTTCCGCAGCGGTGCAAGCGCGTGCGCGAGCGACTGTGCGAGGGATGATCGCGAGCCGCGATCCCGACTATTCCCTTGCACAGTTCACAGAGGATGCGCTCGAGGCGCACTGTCGGAAGCTCGAAGCCAAGTACAACGACAAGGAGCCTTGGCCTGAGGCCAGGCGTCAACTACGAAGAGGTCCACGCGTTCGTTGATCGAACAGGTCCGCAACATCGGCTGTCTTTGCTATGCGGATGCGTCGCGGCGTGATCGCTCGCGTTCGGGCGACAGCCGCGCGAACCGCCATTCGCCGAGCTCCTGCGCTAGCGATGCAGACGCGCTGAGCCAGTCGCCGTCCGGGCAACGCTCGAACTCGTTGCCTCACTCCCCTGGCGGAGCAGCTCGCGGAGCGGGTCCATCGGCACCCTGATCAACTTGCCGATCCGGAGCAGCGGCGTCGGCCACTGCCCCTCGCGAACCAGCCGGTAGGCCATTGTTCGGCCGATGCCGAGCATCCGAGCGGCAGTCAACAGATCTACAGCGATCGGCGCCTCGTCGTGATCGATCGTGGTCATGCCAGTCACCTCCAGAGTCGGCGCCTTGGACAGGCCCATCTACCCCGGACAAGCGGTGTGGCACCCCCCAAACGCGACACGGTATGGAAGGTTTCTGAGATCTGATGCCGTGGATGACCGGTCAGGTCAGACGCAAGCGCTCGCGGCGCCGGCGATACAGAGCCTCGTCGTAAGTCACACGGTCTCCCGTCACCACGCCCGCTATGACGTCGGCAACCGCCGAGTCCTCCGCGTCGCTCGACTCCCACTCCCGGTTCTCGACGACGACAAGCCCGCCGGCGCGAATGACGCTGATCGAAAGGGCGTCTGCGCGCGCTCGCTGGCGCACCCTACGTCGCCACGCGACGAAGTCACCCGGCACCGACTCGACCGGAAAGTGGACCGAGCCGTCGCGTCGTGCGGCGTCCACGATCCCGCCGAAGTCCGTGATCGCAGGACGGCTCATGTGGCCATAGTGGCACTGCAGCGCCACTTGAACGACCCGCCGAGGGTCAGACCCTTCATAAGCCCGCAGGAGGTGACGTGCCGGGGGGTCAAATGTCGCCACGTGACGCCCCTTGCCGGGGTCGAATGAGGGTCACACGCCCGATTGGAGCCTTCCTCGACCGGCGATGATGCCCGAGATTGCTGGGATTGATGAGTGGAGCTGAGGGGACTCGAACCCCTGACCCCCACACTGCCAGTGTGGTGCGCTACCAGCTGCGCCACAGCCCCAAACCTGGTTCGCGCGGCCACCGCCCGAACCGAAGGGCAATGCTACACGGCGCGCGGCAGCAACCCGCACACGCGACCCGACGCCTGCCTCAACCGCGGTAGGCGATCACGGCACCGGCCGTCGCGACCAGGCGCAGGCCGCCCGGCGCCTGCGTCGACACCGCGAGCGGCACGACCGGTGGAACATCTGCCGCCGGCCGCCCCTGCAGGTCGCAGCTGGCGATCACCTCGCCGACATGTGCCGGAGTAGAGCGCGGCGTCTCGGCGAACTCGCGCCGTTGCCGGCACCAGAAGCTCTCGCCGGCACGCGGCGACCGGACCGCGCCGGTGACCACGTCGAGCACGACCGGGCCGGCGGGCACGCGCAGCAGCACCGCACGGTCCGAGACGGCCACGCCGCCCGCGCCTGCCCCCGGCGCCAACGTGGTGGCGGCGCCGAACGAGCGTGACCAGAGCACCCGGCCGCCTTCCGGATCGAAGCCCTGCACCCGAACCGAGAAGCCCGACGTGGTGACCGTCGGCGCCCGGCCTGCCGTGCCGGCGTGATAGGTGATCGTCCCGGTGTACCGGCACCACACCGGGGTCGGCGGATCTGCGCCCAGCCACAGCGACGAACCGCACCCGATGGACGTGCCATGCTGCTGCCACCAGAGCCGGCCGTCCCCGATGTCGAAACCGGCGGTGAGCACGTCGCGCCCGGCGTGGATCGTCCAGGCCCGCCTGGTCACCGTTCCCGGGGGAATGCGCTGCAGCGTCCCCACATACATGTCGCCGTACTTCTCGAAGTCCCATCCGTTGTCGGTGGTGTAGCCGGGGTCGAACAGGTTCACGACGTCCTGGCCCCACACGTACTTGCCGTGGGCCCAGTGCTCGATGGACTCCGGGTTCCGGCTCAGCGGGTCGACCAGCCCGTCCCCCAGCCCGCGAGAGCCCTGCGCCACGGCCCGAAGCCGGCCCGAGCGCGGATCGAGCCGGTAGCGCCGGGGCGGTCCGGAGGGCACGGACGCGGCGGCGCACGGCACCGGGTCCGCCTCCGAACACGCAGCAGGAGTGTCCAGCCAGGTCATCGGCACCGACCGGGCACGGATCCGACCGGTGGCGGCGTCCACCAGCAGCAACCGCGCCCGGAAGGTATGCGGCGCCATCGACCCGAAGAACGCCACCTGCCCGTGCACCTCGGACACCTGCAGCGCAACGCCCGGAGTGGTCCCGGACGTGGACGCGCTGCGGCGCCACAGCATCCGGCCGGTCCGTGCATCCAGGCCGTACAGGTACAGGTGTGCACCGGTGTCGCCGTACACGAGGGCAGTCGTACCGATCACGCTCACCGGCGACACCGGCCGCACGCCGCGCGAGGCCCAGACCCGCACCGGCGCTGCCGGCGCGGGCGACGTGGTAGCGGGAGACGTGGCTGCGGGCGGAGCCGGCGCGCGGGAAGTCCCGGACGGCGCGGAGCCGGATCGCGAGGCGGTGGCCACCGGCCACCGGCGGCCACCGCCGCCCGTGCATCCCGCGCAGACGCACGCAGCGATCAGGGCCGCCACCATCCCGGATAAACCACGCATAGCGGCACGCTAGCAACGGGTCGGCGCTGCGCCCGGCGGTTATCCACAGGGCAGCGGGGGCCGCGCGATTGCGACACGCCGAAGCCGTAGACCCCCCTAAAGACGGGACCTCCAGCCGCGTCACCCATACTGGAGCCAGCAACACACCGACGATCAAGGGAGATTCCCGTGAACCGCAAGGAACTGGTGGCAGCCGTCGCCGACGCCGCGGACCTGGAGCAGAAGACGGTCGACGCTGTCCTGCGTGGCCTGCAGTCGACGCTCGAGGGCGCGGCCGCCAAGGGCGAGAAGGTCAGCGTGCCTGGCTTCTTCGCCATGTCGGTCGGCAAGCGTGCCGCCCGCGAGGGCCGCAACCCGGCCACCGGCGAGACGATCCAGATCGCCGCCGCCAACACCGTCAAGTTCACCGCAGGCAGCGCCCTGAAGGACGCCGCCAACAAGTAGCACGTCAGCACGGACGAAGGGCCGGCCCCGCGCGAGCGAGGCCGGCCCTTCGTGCGTCGAGAACGTCAGGGAGTGGCGGTCCCGCTCGGCGATGTCGAGGCGGTACCGGACGCAGTCGCGCTGCCGGTCCCTGACGGGGACGTGGTCGGCGACGGCGACGGCGCCGGGCCCTTCGCGTCGGCGGCGGCGATCGCGGCCTGCAGGGTGGCCAGCGAGTGGTCGGCCAGCTTCTTGCCGTTGACGTACACCGTCGGCGTCGAGTTGACGCCCTTCTGGCTGGCCTTGTCGGTCATCGCGGCCACCAGCGCCTTGTGCTCCTCGCCGGTCACGCACGAGCCGAACGTCGTCGACGCATCCGTGGGGATCCCGGCCGCGGTGGCGTAGGTGATCAGGTTGCCGTTCGTGCGACCGTTGGAGTTCTCCTCGGGCTGCACGAGCTTGCCCTGTTTGTCCTTGCCGTAAAGGTAGTTGTGGTACGCGACGAAGAAGTCGACGCTGACGTCCGAGGCGCACAGCGCGGCGTTGGCCGCGCGCGAGGAGTACCGGTTCCCGTTCGAGGCGCCGTCCAGGATCGCGATCGGGTGGAACCGCACCTGCGCCAGGTTCGCCTTCACGTCCGCGTCCAGCTTCGCGTGCACGTCCTGCTCGAACTGCTGGCACACCGGGCACTGGAAGTCCTCGTAGATATCCACGGTGGCCGCGGCCTTCTTGCCGTACACGACGCCGTTGGTGACCGACGCGTTCGTCGCGGTCAGGTCGCCCGCGATCTTCGCCCGGCCGGCCTGCACGCCGATGCCGATCACCGATACCAGGATCACCACGATCGCCAGCGACGAATTCACGTACAGCGCCCGCTCGCGCGCCTGCTTGCGTCGCGCCTCGAGTATCGCGTTGTACTTGCGCGCGCCGCCCTGTGAACGCATCCGCTTCGGCGACGGCGGTTCCACGTAGTCGTGCCGGGTCAGGTACTCCTCGAGCGAGAGCCGGGTCATCGACCAGATCACGAGGAACACCGCAAGGATCAGCAGCCCGATGTCGCGCAGGATGTCCAGCGTGTACGTGGTGTTCTGCGTCGACCCGCCGCCGCCGAAGCAGCCACAGCTCAGCTGCAGATCACGCGCGGCGGCCTGGATGAGCCCGACGAGGAACACCACGAACAGCAGCGCGGACACCGCGGCCGACAACCGCACCGCGATGCCGATGATCAGCAGCACGCCCAAGCAGAACTCCAGCACCGGCAGCCCGTAGCCGATCGCCTTGGACAGCCACTCCGGCGTCGCGTCGTACGCGCGCACCGCCTGGACGAAGGTCCGTGGCGAGTGCAGCTTGGACCAGCTGGCCCAGATCCACACCACGCCGAGGACGAGCCGGGCTACGGTTCCGAGCCAACCTCGGACGGTGATCCAGTTCACGAGCCGTGATTCTGCCGTAGTCGTCCCCATGGCCTACGACTTGGCCACGATCGGCAGGTCGTGGGCCATCTGCGCAGCCTCGTTCCCGTCGCCGCCGGAGTACACGTAGGACACCCGCGCGTAGTCGTCCGGCCCGTACAGCAGCACCTGCGTCGAGTGCGTCTGCCCGTCGTCCTCGGCCACCAGGATGTGCGCCGCCGCCTGCGCCGCGTCGATCTGCGCCTGCGTGCCACGCAGCCCGACGAACGTTGCGGCGACCCCGCCGTCGAAGTTGTGCAGCCACTGGGTGAGCACCGGCCCGGTGTCGCGCTTGACGTCGGTGGACACGAACACCACGTACGTCTGCTTCTGCACCGCCGCCGGGACCTTGAGCAGCGCGTTGTGGATGTCGGCCATCGTCGTCGGGCACACGTCGGGGCAGTTGGTGTAGCCGAAGAACAGCAGCGTCGGGTGACCTGCGGTCTGCGTGCCGAACGCGAACGGCTTGCCGTGGGTGTCGGTGAGGGTGAACGACGGCCGGGGCCGCGGCGTGTCCAGCCCGAAGCCCTGGTACAGCCCGGACGCCGTGTGGTCGTTCAGGCTCGACGGCTTCGGGTCGCGGCCGCCGGAACTCGAGCACGCGGCCAGCGCAAGCAGCGCGGCGGTCAGGAGGGCGAGAACGCGCTTCACCTGCTGCCTCCTGGGGACGGTGCGTTCGATCCGGTCGGGGCCGGCGCACCGAGCGCGACCACCGGCGCGGACACGTCGATCGTGCCGGCGCGCTCGAAGGTCAGCGCCAGGTTCACGCTCTGGCCGGGTTCGAGCTTGCCGAACAGTTGCTCGATCATCACATGCCCCTTCGCGACCGACAGGACCAGCTTGCCGTGTGCCGGGATCACCACGCCGTTCGCGACCGCGGTCATCGCCCCGTCCACGATCGTGTGCAGCACGGACGTCCGCCCGGCGCCGGAGACCACCGACAGCAACCGATCGTCGGCACCGCTGGTGTTGTAGACGGTGAAGTACGCGGCCGCGCTGTCCGTCGGCGGCGCAGGCTCGCGCACCCAGGCTCCGCTGACCACGATCGGCGCCGAGTTGCTGGTGCCCTCGTTGCCGCCTGGGAGGCCGAGCGGCACGGCACCGCGGATCAGGCCCGCGGCGCCGAGGGCGGCGACGGCGAGCCCGGCAACGACGGTGGGCAGCGGGACACGCATCAGCCTTTGACCGCCTTCGCACGCGAGACGAACGCGAACCCGAGCGCGCCCGCAGCAACGACGAGCGCGATCACCGCGAGCACGATGGCTCCGGTGTCACTACCGCCGTCGCTGCTGCTGGACGCCGCCGCCTGCGGCGCCGCGGACTGTCCCGCCTTGGCGAGCGTGAGCGTCGGCTTCGGGTGATCCGGTTCGGCGCTGCTGCCCGGCGCGGCGGTCTGGTTCCAGTTGACGACGCTTCCGTCGCTGTAGGTCTGGATCGTCGCGAACGCCAGGGTGTCGGTCCTCGGCAGCGGGCCGGCGCTCACCAGGAACTGGTCGAACTCCCCCGGCTTGATCGCATCGGCCGCGCTGTCGGCGGTCCAGTCGATCTCGGCGACCGCCTCGGTGATCGAGTCGCCGTCGTCGGTGGTGACCGGCTTGTCGAGCTTGGCGGTGATGGTCTTGAACGTCCAGCCCGGGTGCGGTTGCACGAGCACCGACGCGATCGGGGTGTCCGTCGGGAACCGCACCTGCACCTTGGTGGTGCTCGCCGTCGCGCTCTCGGTCGGCACGCGGAACGTGAGCACCGAGTACCCGCCCTGCGTCGCGCCGGGGGCGTTCACCGTGACGTGCGCCGAGGCCGCCCCGGCGAAGCCGATCACGGCGGCAAACGTGACGGCGAGGACGAACAGGAGGCGCTTTCGCAAGGTGATGCCCTTCTAGTTGAGGCGGATCTTGACGTCGACGGTGATGGCGTCGAACGTGCCGGTGGAGACGACGAGGCTGAACACCCAGGTGCCGGCGGCGGGCAGGTTGACGCTGTCCGAGCCGTACAGGTCGGTGCCGTTGGCGGTGAGCTTGATCGGGATCGGGCCGATCTTCTTGGCCGGCTGCAGCGCGGTGGCGGTCACCCCGGTGGCCTTGGTGCCGGGGCTGAGCGCGACCGCCGCGGTCACCGGCCCGTGCACGCCGGGTTCGACGGTGACGGTGACCGACCGTCCGTCGCCGAGCGGCGCGGACCCGGACACGGCCGCGCGGTCCTGGGCGGCGAGTGCCTCACGTCCGCGTGGCTGGTCGACCAGGACGGCGGTGGCGGCCAGCACCAGGGCGGCGAGCACCACCTCGACCAGCACGCCGCGCCGCATCCGCTCGTGCTCGACCGGATCCAGGGCGCTGTCCTCGGCGGCTGCTACCTCGGTGCCCGCCGCGTCCGTGTTCGCGTAGGCCAGCGGCATCCGTACCAGCCGGCGCTGGACGGTGCGGCGGGACAGGTCCGCCACCGCGATCAGGCCGAGGAACAGCAGCACCTTCAGACTGACCAGCCGTCCGTAGTCGGTACCCAGGATCGCGCGCAGCGAGCCGATGCCGCGCCAGGCCGCGTAGGTGCCGGTGACAGCCAGCGTCACCACCGCGGTGAACGCAACCCGCGAGAACACCGGCAGCGCGGTCCGCAGTTCGTCCGGTTCTCGGCGCGGCAGCAATGCGCCCACCACCAGTACCAGCCCGCCGACCCACGCGGACATCGCGCACAGGTGCAGCACGTCGGCGGTGAGCGACAGCCAGCGCGGATTGGTGGTCTCGGCGTGCCCGGTGGCCGAGTACGTGATCGCGACGCCGATCAGCAGCGGCCAGGCGGCGTCCTCGAACCAGGCTCGGCGGCGCACCGGTTGCAGCGCAGACCCGAGCAGTACCCCGAGCGCGCCCAGGATCAGCAGCCGGCCGCAGTGGAACTGGCCGTAGTCGGTGTGCAGCGTGCCGTCCAGCAGGCTCCAGTCGGCGACCTTGGACAGCCCGGTGCCGGCGGCGTACGGACCCTGCAGCAGCAGCTCGGCCACTGCGCCGGCCGTGGCCATCGCCCAGCCGGTCCACACGATGCGGACGGCGCGCCGGTCGTCCCGCCCCTGCGGCCAGACCGTCAGCAGCAGCCACACCCCGCCGAGCAGCGCGAAGCCGCCGTAGGACACCCAGCGCACCACGTCGAACACCGCGCTGGTGACGCCGTTGGTCGTCCCGCTCGACACGCTCGTCGCCGTCAGCACCCCGTTGCCGACGACGAAGCGCACCACGCCGGCGACCGGGTGCGAGTCGGCCGAGATGATCCGGAAGCTCTCGGTGTAGGTGCCGTCGCCGAGTCCGGGCTTGAGCTTGTTGGCGATCTTGCTGCCGTCGTTGCCGGGGTGGAACGCGGCGCCGGTGTCCACGCGGCGGCCGGTCTGGTCGGTGACGCGCAGGTAGCCCAGGCTGCCCAGCGTCACCGGCTCGTCGAAGGTGATGCTCACCTCCGCCGGCGCGGCCTTGAGCCGCGTGCCGTCGGACGGGGACGACTCGACGACCGACGCGTGCGCCTGCGCCGTGCCGGCGAAAGCGAGCGCCCCACCGAACAGCAGGAGCAGGAACAGCCCCGCCTTCGCTATGCGCGAGCTGTTCTTGCCGGGGTCCCCGCGAAAGTGCGGAGCGCTTCTTGCGGAGCAGTTTCGTGGGGTGGTGTTCATGCGACGCCACGGAGGTTGGGGCGGCCACGCTCGTCGTCGGCGCCGGATGCGGCGAACCGGCCCGGCGGCAGTGCCCGGTGCGCCCGGTCCAGCGCGATCAGCAGCAGCAGCCCGGTCAGCGCGGCCAGGTGCGTGCTGATCCGCCCGATCGACACGGCGCCGGCCGCGATGTCGTGCACGCTCAGCACGCCGAGCACCACGATGAAGGTGACCAGCAGCGGGATCAGCCCCGCCGCCCGCCGCGGCGCCACGGCACTGGCCAGGAACGCGACCGCGATCGCCATGTTCCACGCGGCGCCCTCGTGTGCCGCGTGCATCGACATCGCCATGCCCAGGCTGTCGCCGGTGAGCGCCGGCACCGCGATCGCCAACTGCACGATCCCGACGGCGAACAGGGCAATCCGCAGGACCAGGCGGCGACGAAGCACTCGGCGGGCAGGAAGTGCGATGTCGCGCGTGAGCGTCTCGGCGAGGTCAGGCGCGTCGGCAGTGCCCAACCGCAGTTGACGGGTCAGCCGGGTGGCGTCCTCGACCCATCGGGCACAATCGAGACAGGTGGCGAGATGGTGGTCGAGCACCGAGACGGACATGCCGATCGGCTCGCCGTCCAGGCGAGCGGACGCCGCCTCGCGGAACCGGTCACACCTCACGCAAGCATTAGTCGGCCAGACTGGCCGGAAAGTTCCCGCGGTGACGCGGGTCACGCAGAGGACGGCGATGGACGAGCAGCCGGATGAGGCCACCACGGCCGCGCTGCGCGCACGCCGTGGCGAGGCCGCCGCCGCGACCGCCTTCGTCCGGCTCACCCAGGCCGACGTGTGGCGGCTGTGCCGCAACCTCGGTTCGCCGGCAAGCGCCGACGACCTGACCCAGGAGACGTACGCGCGCGCCTTCGCATCGCTGCACCGGTTCGTCGGCCGCTCGTCGGCCCGCACCTGGCTGCTCGCGATCGCCCGGCGGGTGTGTGCCGACGCGGTGCGGGCCGCGGTGCGCGAGCGCGCCGCGGCAGCCGACGCGGCAACCCGGGCCGACCCGGCGGACACCGGCCGCGCGAGCAACGATCCGGCCGAATCCGTTGCGCTGCGGGCGATGCTGGACCGGCTCGATCACGATCGCCGCGAGGCGTTCGTGCTCACCCAACTGGTCGGGCTGTCCTACGCGGAGGCGGCCGACGTGTGCGGCTGCCCGGTCGGGACGGTTCGCTCGCGGGTTGCGCGGGCGCGCGCCGACCTGGTCGACGCGTTCGGCGGGCGGCGGCAGCGCTCAGCCAGCAACTGACGGGGCCTGCGGGCGACCGGCGGCCGCCCGCACCGATCAGCCGGCCGACTGGGTCAGCTGAGCGGGCTCGGCCGCGGTCAGCTTCGCCCGGATCTCGCGGGTGACGAAGTGCTCGGCGACGAAGGACATCGTCGGGATGGTGCCGGCGAGCATCACCAGCACGATGCGGGTCAGCGGCCAGCGCACCTTGAGCCCCAGGTTGAGCACGGTCGCCACGTACACCAGGTACAGGTAGCCGTGCGCGACCCACAGCAGACCGGTACCCGGCTCCATGTGCTTGACGTGCGCGACGTCCTTGAGAATCAAGGCGATCGTGCCCGCCAGCAGCACGACGCCGGTGGTGAACGCCATGATCCGGAAGCGCAGCAGCGCGCCGCCGATCCGCGACCGGGTGACAGTCGGTGTGCCCACTCAGCTCTCCTCGTCGGCGTAACCGGCGGTGCGATTCAGCCCGGCCAGGTACGCGTTGTACGCCGCATGCGTGTCGTCACCCGCCGGGGGCGGGGCGTCGGCGCTCTGCGGCATGACGTACCGACGGTAGGCCACCGGCTCGGCAAGCTGTGGCAGCGGCTCGGTCGGGTGTGACCCGGACGAGGTGTACCTGCCGCTTGCCGCGTCGCGCAGGATCCGCAGCCACATGCCGAGCGTGAACACCGCGAACGCCCACCACTGCAGGGCGTAACCGAAGTTCTGCAACGAGAAGTGCTTGGCGTTCGAGACGTCCAGCTGCCAGTGCCCGAGGAAGCCCATCGTGACCGCCCCCGCGAGCACCAGCAGGTGCCCGAACACCCACTTGGGCGCGAGGACGAAGCGGTAGCTGCGCGGCACGACCCAACGGTACGTCACACCGCGCAGCCACCCGGGCCGCAATCAGGAGGTCCTCGGTCAGCGCACCACGCGCACCCGCACCCGGCGCGTGGTGTGCACCCCCGTGTTGTCCCACGCCGTCTCGGTGATCGTGTAGCGGCCGGTCCTGCTGTAGCGGTGCTTGACCGCACTGCCGGTGGCCCGGTGGTGATCGCCGAAGTTCCAGGTGACCCGCACGATTCGCCCGCCGGTGTTGATGTCGCGCGAGCCGTACGCCGTGAACCGGTAGGTGTGGTTGCGGTGTACGCGGGTGCGGCCGTGGAACTGCACCGACAGGGCGCGGCCGACGGTGATCCTGGTGCTGCCCGAGGCGGTACGCCCGTAGCTGTCGCGGATCGTCAGCCGCACTGTGAACGTCCCGGCGTTCCGGAAGGCGTGCACGTTCGAGGTCGTCGCGGCAGTTCCGTCACCGTACGTCCAGGTCCGGCTGGTGATGGTCGCACCGGGCGCCGGCTCGGTGATCCGCGAGCCGAACGCCTCGTTCACCCGCAGCTTCATGACCGACGGGTGGCTGACCGCGACGGCCGGCTGGGTCGACCGGAACACCTGCAGGCCGCGCGGGGTCCCCACGCCGGACGCGCCGTCGTAGCCGGTGAGAGCGTTGCACTCGCCGCTGATCGGCTGCCCGCTCTGCTCGCTGCCGTCGTGCGGGTAGCTGCAGTCCAGCAGCCCGGCCCACCCCTGGCCCTGCGGCGGGTTCTCGGCGTCGTGCTGCGTCGAACCGTTCTGCAGGTTGTTCGGGTTCCCGGTGGACGGTGCGGTCTCGTCCTGCAGCGCGGTCGAGCAGCTCGTCGTGTCGTCACCCGCGCACCAGCCGTTGCCGCCGGTCTGCACGTCGTAGGTCGACGTCGGGTGGAACCGGTAGTTGTCGTACAGGTTCTGTGCCGGGTACGCCACGCCACCGGAGCCACCGGCCAGCGCCCACATCGCGGCCACCAGCGGCGAGGCCAGGGACGTCCCGCCGATCGTCCCCCAGTGGTTGCCGCCGCCGTACTGGCTGTAGTAGTCGAAGCCGGTCGCCGGGTCGGCCAGCGCCGCGACGTCACCGGTCATCCGCTTGCCCTTGCAGCCGGTCGCGGCGTATCCGCTCGCGGCGGCCTGGAAGCTCATCGCGTTGTAGCGCAGGCTGCACCCGCCGCCTGATGCGCCCTGGCCGCCGAACCAGAACCCGCAGCACATGCCGTTCTGGTCGTCCGCGCCGTTGTCGTTCCAGACCCACTCCTGGTTGCGGCTGCCGTCCGGATTGAGCTCCAGGCCGGTGCCCGCGACGGCGACGACACTCGGGTACGCGGCCGGGGTGTTCGGCATGTCATCGGACGCGCCGGCGTCCGGGCTGGTGGACCCACCGCCCGGGACATCGTTCGCGAAGTCCCAGTTGTACCAACCGTGATCGCCGGTCGACGCGGTGATCACCACGCCCGGGTGCTGGTAGGCGGCCTGGATCGACGGGCTGCCGCCGGCCTCGGGCCCGCCGTAGGAGTTGCTGACGATCCGCGCGCCGAGCCGCACCGCGGAGTTGACCGCGGTCGCCAGGTTCGCGTTGTTCGGTGTGCTCGCCTCGACCAGCAGGATCTTGCACTTGCGACACATCCCGCGTACCGCCTCGATGTCCAGCGCGATCTCTCCCGCCCAGCCGCTGTCGGCCGTGGGCAGGGGGGACCGCGCACCGGCCTGGTTCACCTTGCGGAACGAGGTGGACGTCTCGGCGGGGAAGCCGTAATAGCGGTCGAACGCGTTCAGTTCGGTGAGCGCGTACGGGTCGTCGAAGGCATCGACGATCGCGACCGTCTGGCCGGTCGCGGCCGACGGGTTCACCTGGTACGCGGTGCTCAGGTCGTCCGGTGTGAAACCGCCGCTCGGGCCGGTCTGCACCGAGTCCGGCACCACGTAGCGGATCGCGTGCGGCGTGCTCGCCGGGACCGGCACCCGCTTGAGCCCGAAGCAGGCCGACTCGCCCGGCTTGGGCTGCCCGCACAACGGGGCGATCCTCGCGTAGTGGACCGTGCCGGTGGCCGCAGCCTGCGGCCGCGGTGCTGGTTCGGTCAGCGGATGCCCCGCCGCCAGCGTCGCGGCGGTGCCCAGCTTCGTGGTGCCCGTCGCCGCGGCGGCCGGCACGGCCGACCCCAGCACGACCGCGAGCACTGCGGTCACCATCCCCAGCCATCGTGCCCAGCTCGTGCGTGATCTGGCCGGATTCGTCGTCCTCGCCATTGTCGTCCCTCCCGGTCGTGCGCGCCTGATCGGCGGCTCGCGTGATGCAGGTGCCAGGATCACGCCGGGAAATACATCCGGGGAAGATTTTGGGCCGAGGTTGGCGCAGATTGATGATGCCGCGGGCGGCGGCACGAAACGGGACGAAGCGGACCGGGATGCCGGGTCGGACCGGCCGGACTCAGACGGCGACGGGCGCCTTGATCGCCGGGTGGTGCTGGTAGCCGACGACGTCGAAGTCCTCGTAGGCGTAGTCGAACAGGCTCGCGGCGCGGCGCAGCGCCAGCGACGGGAACGGGAACGGCGCGCGCGCCAGCTGGATGCCCACCTGTTCGACGTGGTTGTCGTAGATGTGGCAGTCGCCGCCCGTCCAGATGAACTCGCCGACGTCCAGGCCGACCTGCTCGGCGATCAGGTGCGTGAGCAGCGCGTAGCTGGCGATGTTGAACGGGACGCCGAGGAACAGGTCGGCGCTGCGCTGGTACAGCTGGCAGGACAGCCGGCCGTCGGCGACGTAGAACTGGAAGAACGCATGGCACGGCGGCAGCGCCATGTCCGCCAGCTCGCCGACGTTCCACGCGGACACGATCAGGCGACGCGAGTCCGGGTTGCTGCGCAGCTGGTCGAGCAGGCCACTGATCTGGTCGATGCGCCGGCCGTCCGGGGTGGGCCAGGAGCGCCACTGCACGCCGTAGACGGGGCCCAGCTCGCCGTCCGGGCCGGCCCATTCGTCCCAGATCGTGACGCCGTGATCCTGCAGCCAGCGCACGTTCGACTCGCCGCGCAGGAACCAGAGCAGCTCGTAGGCGACCGAACGGAAGTGCACCCGCTTGGTGGTGATGAGCGGGAAGCCGGCGGCCAGGTCGTAGCGCAACTGGTGACCGAAGACGCTGCGCGTGCCGGTACCGGTGCGGTCGCTCTTGTGCGCGCCGGTGTCCAGTACCAGGCGCAGCAGGTCCTCGTACTGGGTGTCGACGCCTGCCATGAGTGGAGCCTAACGCCCGACACCGTCCGCGCCGTCCCGGTTAGCCGCGCGCCGTCACCGCGCCGGTTGCCATCGCTCCGTCACCGCGCCGCTCCCCCCACCGGATGACGAGATCGCGCCCGGCCCAGTTGCCCGCGCGCCGCCCCGGTTGCCCGCGCGCCGTCACCGCGCCGCTCCCCCCACCGGATGACGAGATCGCGCTCGGTTCCCCCACCGGGTGACGAAATCTGGCGCCGGAATTCGGTAACTGCGTGGGGGAAGCGCCGCAAGGCCCGCAGCCACAGAGCCCCTCATGCCGCAGTGGCCCATCAATCGGCGTGTTTGGTGTGCGGCCACACCGTGGCCCAGCCACCGACCGGGCCACGGCAGACGGCCACCGGTTCGCCCTGCTCCTCGTTGTCGACGCCTACGCCGTTGTCCAGCCGGGCGTGCACGGCGCACGAGGCGAACCACCCGCGCAGGTCGTCCAGCTGGCCGCCGACCACCACGGCGATCGTCGCCGAATCCGGCGGACGCCCCTGGAAGTACAACTGGTTCTGCCCGCTGTACACGGCCGGCAGCCCGTACCCGCCGCCATACCGGTCGACCGCGCCGGCCTCGCCGTAGTTGCTGGCGAACGCGATCGCCTGGCCCCGCTCGTCCGGGGTCAGCGTCCGATACACGCCGGCGATCTGCCGCACGTACACCGGCCAGCCGACCGAGTCCTGGGCGGCCTGGTTGATGTCGGGCACCGGTGTCGAGCCCAGTGCGGTCAGCGGGATGAGCGGCAGCGCCACCACGACGCTGACGAGCGCGTTCACCAGTACCGCGGCGACAACCCAACCGCGGCGCGCCCGCGTGCGCATCCACGCGGCCGCGGGCACGCAGCCCGCGGCGTACACCACGGCGAGCAGCCCGAGCGGGTAGTAGAGCTGCGAGCCCATCAGGAAGACCAGCACGAGCAGCACGCCGAAGGACGGGACGAGGAACCGCACCGGACGCCACTGCGGCCGCCGCGCCAGGGCCACCAGGCCGGCGACCCAGATCGGCACCAGCGGGGGGCCGAGCATGAGCAGCAGGAACGGCCACATCTGCGCGTGCACATCGCCCGCGTTGTGGTCGGCCAGCGCACGTCCCATCGTCAGCTGCGGCCAGTCGTGCGTGGCCTGGTAGGCGATGTTCGGCGCCGCGATCAGCAGCGCGAGCAGGCCGCCGGCAAGCACGTGCCGCGACCACAGCACCCGGCGCGGCCCGCTGATCAACACGCCAGCCACCAGCGCGGCGACCAGAACCGCCACGAGCAGCTTGTTGTAGGTACTCACCCCGGCCACCACGCCGGCGGCCAGCCACCAGCGGGGCCGGCCGCGCAGCTGGGCCCGGATCACGAACAGCAGCATCGCCGGCCACACCGGCAGATCGATGCTGGACGTCAGCAGCGTGTGTCCCATGACGAGCGGCACCGACGCGAACGCGTACCCCCACGCAGCCAGTGCCTGCGCGCCGCGTTCGCCGCCGAGTTCGCGTGCGATCAGCGCGATCACCACCACCGACACCGCAGTGGCCACAGTGGCCGGGATCCGCAGCGCCCACGGCTGGTCGGCGAGTGCGCGGAACACGTGCGCGAGCAGCGGGGTCAGCGGCGGCTCGTCGAAATAGCCCCAGCTCGGGTGCAACATCCGGAAGTACAGCTCGTCGCGGTGGTACCCGTACCCCTGGCTCGCCGCGCTGAGCAGGACCACCTGGACGAGGACCGCGGCGAGCACCGGCCGGGCCGCGAACGGCGGCGTCTCCCGCTGCACGCACCGAATCCTCCCGCAACCGGCAAGCCCGTTGTCCCCGCCGCGCCGCGTGGGGCCGTCCGCGGCCATCGGTCGTTGCCACCTCGGCGCCATCGGTCGTTCCCACCTCGGCGCCATCGGTCGTTCCCACCTCGGCGCCATCGGCCGTCCGCGCCCCTGGCGGCCCTGCGCCACTTCCCCCACCGACCGACGAAATCGCCACCGCTCCCCCCACGCCGGGACGAAATTCAGGCCCGAGATTCGGTAACCCGGTGGGGGGAGCGGCAACACACGCGGCGGCCGGGCGAGGACAGCCCGCCGGCGATACCGTGCAGGGCATGACCTGTTTCGACGACTTCGACGGCTACCTGTCCCTCGACCGCGTCACCGACCTGGCCCTGTCCCACGACGGCAGCCGCCTCGTCGCCACCGTTGCCCGGCTCAACTCCGAGGGCAACAAGCTGATCAGCTCGCTGTGGGAGATCGACCCGGGCGGCGCCACCCCGGCCCGCCGGCTGACCCACTCGGCGAAGGGCGAGACCGGCCCGGTGTTCGCGCCCGACGGCACGTTGCTGTTCACCAGCCAGCGCGAGGCCGAGGACGACGACCCGACCGCGCTGTGGCAACTCCCCGCCGGCGCGGGCGAGGCCCGCAAGGTCCTCACCCGGCCGGGCGGCATCTCCACCGTCCGGGTGGCGCGCGACGCGGGCACGCTCGTTCTCGCGACGCCGGTGCTGCCCGGCAGCCAGGACGCCGAGGCGGACGAGAAGCGGCGCAAGGCACGCAAGGACGCCAAGGTGGGCGCGATCTTGCACACCGGCTCGCTGGTGCGCTTCTGGGACCACGACCTCGGCCCGGACGAGGTGCGGCTGCAGGCCCTCGCGACAGTCGGCCAGGACGAGCCGCAGCCGCAGCCGCGCGAGCTGACCCCCGCGGCCGGGCGCGCGCTGGACGAGACGTCGTTCGCGATCACCCCCGACGGCGCCGCGGTCATCACCGGCTGGAACGTGTTCGACGAGCCGGGGCTGCCCCGCACCCAACTCGTCCGCATCGACACCACGACCGGCACGCGCACCGTGCTCGCCGACGATCCCGGCGCCAACTTCGGCGAGCCGGCGGTCTCGCGCGACGGACGGTGGGTCGTATGTGTGCGCGATCAGCTCACCGCGTACGACCAGCCGCCGCGGTACTCGCTCTGGCTCATCGACCTCGGCACCGGCGCGGGCCGCGAACTGGTGGGCGACCCGGACGTCTGGCCCGGCTCGCCGCAGTTCGCCGCCGACGCCAGCACGATCTTCTTCCTCGCCGACGAGCAGGGACACCGCCCGGTGTTCCGCCTGGACGTCGCCACCGGCGAGATCGCCCGGGTGACCCGCGAGGGGCATTACACCAACCTGCTCGTCGCGCCGGACGGGACGACGCTGTACGCGCTGCGCGATCACGTCGACCACCCGGCCACACCGGTCCGGCTGGACGCGACCGCCACCGACGGCGAAGCGGCGTGGCTGCCCGCGCCGGGCACGACCGAGGTGCCCGGCCGGATCGAGCGGGTCAGCGCCACGGCCGCGGACGGCACCGAGATCTGCGGCTGGCTGGCGCTGCCGGAGGTGGCCGACGCGCCGGCGCCGCTGCTGCTGTGGATCCACGGCGGCCCGCTCAGCTCGTGGAACAGCTGGAGCTGGCGCTGGAACCCGTGGCTGATGGTCGCGCGCGGCTACGCGGTGCTGCTGCCCGACCCGGCGTTCTCCACCGGCTACGGCGCGCGGATGGTCGAGCGCGGCTGGGGACAGTGGGGCGGCAACCCGTTCACCGATCTGATGACGATCACCGACGCGGTCGTCGCGCGGCCGGACATCGACCAGACCCGCACGGCCGCGATGGGCGGCTCGTACGGCGGCTACATGGCGAACTGGGTGGCCGGGCACACGGACCGGTTCCGCTGCATCGTCACGCACGCCAGCCTGTGGGCGCTCGATCAGTTCCAGGGCACCACCGACGTGCCCGGCTACTGGGTGCGCGAGTGGGGCGCGCTGACGACGCAGCCCGAGCGGTACACGCAGTGGTCGCCGCACCATTTCCTCGATGCCATCACCACCCCGATGCTGGTGGTGCACGGCGACAAGGACTACCGAGTCCCGGTCGGCGAGGCGCTACGGCTGTGGACCGACCTGAAGCGTGCGGGTGTCGAGTCGTCCTACCTGTACTTCCCGGACGAGGGGCACTGGATCCTCAAGCCCGGCAACGCCCGCGTCTGGTACGAGACGGTGTGGGCGTGGCTCGGCAAGTACGTCCTGGACGAGAAGTGGCAACAGCCGGAGCTGCTGTGACGGCAGGCAGGCGAAGCGCCGGGCTGCTGCTGCACCGCGCCGGCGGCACCGAGGTGCTGCTCGGGCACATGGGCGGCCCGTTCTGGGCGCGACGCGACGACGGCGGCTGGTCCATCCCCAAGGGCGAGTGCGAGCCGGACGAGCCGCCTCTGCAGGCCGCGTACCGCGAGTTCGTCGAGGAGCTCGGGCTGCCGGTGCCGGTGGGCGAGCTCGTCGATCTCGGCGAGCTGCGGCAGAGCAGCGGCAAGATCGTCGCGGTGTGGGCGCTCGCCGCCGACCTCGACCTGGCCGGGTTCGAGCCGGGCACCTTCGAGCTGGAGTGGCCGCGCGGTTCGGGACGACTGCAGGCCTTCCCCGAGATCGACCGGGCCGCCTGGCTGGACGTCGCGACCGCGCGCCGCAAGCTCGTCGCCGGCCAGGTCGCGTTCCTGGATCGTCTCGCCGCCGCGGTCGGTTGACGTTTGCCACCCTGGCCGTCCGGGCAGGCTGCCGTCATGGACGGCTACCTGCTGCAGGTCAACTACGGCGAGGACGAGACCCCCGTGCGGATCGCGTTGCGTGACTGCACGCCCGACGACGCGGAGGCCGAGCGGCAGGCGCTCGTCAAGCAGATCGAGCACGCGATCGACCTGACCGCGCCGCTGATCTACACCAGCGCGCACACCCCCGATCCGGATGCGAAGATTTCGATCGACCCGGGGCGGGTCACCGGCGTCGACCTCGTCGCACTGGTGGCCTGACGCTTCACGTGGACGCGTTCGCAACGATCGCCGCGCGCCTGGACTACCCGATGTTCGTGGTCACCACCGCGGCCGGCGACGAGCGGGCCGGGTGCCTGGTCGGCTTCGCGACGCAGGCGAGCATCGAGCCGGCGCGCTTCCTGGTCGGGCTCTCGGACAAGAACCACACCTACCGGGTTGCGCGCGATGCCGATCGGCTCGCCGTGCACCTGCTGTCGCGGCGGGACGAGGCTCTTGCGGAGCTGTTCGGCGAACACACCGGTGATCGCGAGGACAAGTTCGCCCGCTGCGGCTGGCATCGCGGCCCCGGTGACGTCCCGATCCTGGACGGGGCCGCAGCCTGGTTCAGCGGGCCGATCGTGCACCGCGCCCCGCTCGGCGATCACACCGGGTTCCTGATCGAGCCGGACGCGGGCGAATGCTCCGATCTCACCGGCGTGATCATGTTCCGCGACGTGCAAGGGCTCGATCCCGGCCACGACGCGTGAACCGCGCGGCAGCCGTCCGCTCAGACGCGGCAGCCGTCCGCTCAGACGCGGCTGCGCGGCATCGGCCCGGCCCAGCCGGACGTGCTGCTCGCGGGCCGGACGGCCGGTACCAGTACGCGCAGGCCGGACGTGCCGCACGCGGCCGCCAACCGGGCCTGGTTCTCAGCCGGGCGCTTCGCGTCGCGCCGGCGCAGGGCGGAGCGCTTCCAGCGGTCGACATACTCGTCGAAATCGACATTCACCATGGTTTCCCCCGAACCCATGCAAGGCGTGGATCCCCCAACCCACGCGGTACAAACACGGTAACACGCAGCGTTGCCCGAGAGAGGGGCGAAGATGACGACCCAGCATCGGCCGCACCCACCGGTCGTCCTCGGCCCGAACCTGCCGGAGACGTTCTACCGCGCGTCCGGCCGGCTTGCCCGGTTCCGCGGCGTGGACCTGCCGCCGCGTCCGGAGGACTGGGTGGGCTCGGCGACGCCCCGGTTCGGCCAGGCGCCGAGCGGGCTTTCCGTGCTGCCCGACGGCCGGCTCCTGGCCGACGCGATCGCTGCCGAACCGGCCGACTGGCTGGGTCCTGCCCGCGCCGACGCGGGGCTGCTGGTCAAGCTGCTGGACGCCGGCCAGCGGCTGCCCGTCCACGTGCACCCGGCGCGCCCGTTCACGCAGTCGCACCTGGCCAGCCCGTACGGCAAGACCGAGGCCTGGATCGTGCTCGATGCGGCACCGGATGCCTTCGTCCACCTGGGCTTTCGCCGCGACGTGAGCGCGGGCGAACTCGCGCGCTGGGTGCAGGCGCAGGACGTCGGCGCGTTGCTCGCGGCGACGAACCGGATCCCGGTCGCGGCCGGGGACTCGCTGCTCTGCCCGGCCGGCGCACCGCACGCGATCGGGCCGGACCTGCTGCTCGTCGAACTGCAGGAGCCCACCGACTTCTCCGTCCTGCTCGAGTGGGAGGGGTTCGACCTCGGTCCACGGGACGCGACCCTCGGCCTGCCGTTCGAGCTGGCCATGCAGTGCGTGGACCGGCGCGCCTACTCCACCGAGCGCCTCGCCGCGCTGCGCGGCACGGCGACGTCGCTGCTGCCCGCCGAGGCGGCGGAGTTCTTCGCCGCCGAACGCGTGGCGGGCGGGCAGGTCGTGACCGGCTTCGCGGTGCTGGTGGTCACCGACGGATCCGGACGGCTCACCGGCGAGTGGGGCGAGTTGGCGCTGTCGGCCGGGACGACGCTGGTGATCCCGTTCGCCGCCGGCGGATGCCGGCTGAGCGGTGCCGTGTCCGCCGTCAACTGCCGGCCCGCCTGAACCTGCGCGCCCCGGTATCACCCCCCGGCCGCGCGGCCTCTTGACGGACGCGGGGACGCGACATCCGGCCAACCCGACCGAGGACGCCCCGCGCAGACAAGGGGGTGACAGCAATGTCCCACTACGGCGACCGCTCGGTGGAGACACTCAGGGCGCTGGAGAAGGTCGGCGCGATCAACCTGGACGTCCTGATCAGCAAGGCGGCCGAGGTGCAGAGCGCGCTCAAGGAGGCCGGCGTCGACCTCGAGCCCGGCGAGATCTGCTATCGGTTCACCATGCACATCGGGCCGCACTTCGGCGACGTCGTCAGCGTCGCCGCCGAGGTGGAGCGACTCGGTTTCGCGATCGAGCGGGTCCAGCAGCGATGACAGTCTGCGTGTCCGGTGGCGGCGCCCCACCGGACGCCGCCACCGGCCACGCGCTCGAACTGCTCCATTCGGCCCTCGACGTCGTCGAACTGCTGGTCACGCACGTGATCGAACCCGGCCGGGCGGAGCAGGAGGGCTTCACCAAGGAGGTCGGCGAGATCGCGATGCTGCTGCGGCTCGCCGACCGGGTACTGACCGGTGACGCCGACCGGCAACGCATCGTCGACCTGGCCGGTCGCATCGCCTCACTCGCACGGTCGCCGGAACACCGCGGCGTGATCGTGCGCCGCCCGTCCCGGGCAGCGGCACACCTGCTTGCGCACGCCTGCCTGCAGCAGTTCGGCTGCATCGACCCGGCCTTCGACGAGCTCGCGCGGGCAGCACTTGCCGCGAGCGCCGCCGGGGCGAGCGAGCGGGTGCCGTACCGGCTGCTGGACGTCGCGTGGATCCGGCACCTGCTGCTCGGCGACGGCGAACTGGACCACCCCGCGCTCGCGCTCTCGCCGATCGCGCAAGGGGTCGACCTCGTCGGTGCCACGACCGAGGACGCGTATGCGTTCAGCCACGCGCTGCCGTACGCCACCGATTTCGGACGCCACCCGTTGCCCGGCTGGGCCGACACCCGCTGGCTGGCGGGCATCGCCGACGCGCTGGTACTGAAGGCGCTGGACGAGGACGACCTGGACCTGCTCGGCGAACTGCTGATGGTTCCCGCGCTGCTGCGCCGGCCCTGGTCGCCCGTGCAGTGGTTCGGCTGGCGGGTGCTGTGTGACACCTGGCGCTACTACGGCTTCGTGCCCGGCCCCGGGCTGCCGGCCGCAACCGCTGTCGAGTCCACCGCGCAGACACGCCGCCGCGTGCTCGGCACCGTCTACCACACGACGCTGGTCGGCGGCCTGCTCGTGGCGACCCTGCACTCGTGCGGGTACTGGCCGCCCGCCGAGCCGCCTGTGTCGACCGGCCGCGTGCTGCCGCCGGTCGGCGGTGTCGACCCGGCCGACACCGCGCTCGTCTGGCAGCGGGTCTGGCACCGGCTCGATGCGCACGAGCGGGCCGACCTGGCCGCGGTCCCCGAGGGAATGGCCCTGCACCGCGCGCTCGCACGCACCGACGTGGCTGCGATGTTGCACTCGCTGCGCAATACGCGCGCGCTGCTGCCCGAACCCTTGGTGAGCCAGAGCGCCGAACTGCTCAACCGGCTCGCGATCGTCGTCGGCGCCTGAGTCGTCCTCATGGTCAGGGCCGCGTTGTGGTCGACGGGCGGCGTCAACCTGCCTTGATCATGACGCGCGGTGTGGCCACTGCTCAGTCCGTTGGGCGCACCCGCGAGTCGCGACGGTGATCGCGTGGAAGAAGCCGTGCGTCAGTGGAGGGTCGCTGGTCTGGAGGATCGGCCGAAGCCGGGGTCGGCCGACGCAGGTGGACGAGGTCGCGCGCCATGGTTCGCAGCGAGAACGGAGCGAGCTCACCGATCGACGTGAACAGGCCGACTTCTTCAGTAAGTCCTGACCTCCGCGCGGTTGACGGCGAATCCGTGACGCGTCGCCAGATCGACGCAGCTGAGGAACGCCGATTCACTGCGGCAGGCGAGCGATCCGTGGCGCAGCGTCGAGCCGTAGGGCAGCACGGTGCTGATCGGGTCGAAGGGCTCACCACCAAGGCAGAGCCCGCGACTGACCTCGCCGCTGAGGATGCTCAACGAACTCGCGACCCAATTGAGGTGGCAGGAGCTCGGCGTGGGCGGCGTGGGGTAGGTGTGCTGGATGACGAGACACGTCACGCTCACCGTGCTCGCAGCGCCCATCATCCCGCAGACGATGTTTCCGCTAGGCGTCGTGAACTCGGCAATTCCCGGACGGGGCCTCATCGGCTGCCCGGCTTGGGAGGAGCCTTGCTGATAGCCGACTTCGGCCGTCGGCGCGCCGCCCTGGACGTAGTCGATCAGGTCGCTCGCGGTGGCCGGCATCGCGCCGTTCGGGGCCGGGTGAGTGATCACGCTCGTGGGCGGTGTGCCCACAGGGGAGGGCGGCGGGGACGCCGGCAGAGACGGCACCTGCCCTGTGGCATTGTGGTTGCCGATGGGCGTCCGGTCGTCGGCGTGGTCGCCGATCACCGTCACCATGACGGTGAGTGCGGCCACGGCCGCAGCTGCTGACAGCGCCGCGGTCACGGTCCGGGAATTCCGGGTGCACCCCCGCCGGCCGCGAGCGGATGCCGGCTCGCGCAGGCCGGCGAGCCGGTCCTGGATGACCGGACTGCGATAGTCGTCGGGGATCTCAGCTTCGAGTCGCGCGAACGCGGCCCACAGATCGCTCAGGTCAGGCATCTGGCGCCTCCCGCTGTGTGTAATCGATGCGGGGCGCGGCCAAGCCGCGCGAGAGGTGACTGCGGACCGTGCCCGGCCGGCAACCGAGCGTCTCGGCAGTCTCGTCTGTGGACAGTCCCTCGTAGAAGTGCAGGACGATCACCGCGCGCTGTTGGCGCGGCAATCTCCGCAGTCCGGCGAGCAAGGCATCTCGCTCGGCTAGCTCGTGTGCGCGGTCCGATACCGCGCAGTCCACGATCTCATCGCCGTACGGTCGCTGCCGGGCCCATTTGCGCTGCCATGAGATGTAGTGATTGACCAGCATCCGCCGCACGTACGCGTGCCTGTGATCGGCCGTCGCGACATCCGTCCACCGCTCGAACGCCTTGACCAGGACGTCGGAAACGAGTTCCTCGGCCAGATGCCGGTCGCCGCACAGTACGACAGCAAACCGCAGCAGCGCAGTCTGGTGCGCGGCCACATAGGCAGCGAAATCGTCCGCCGTCAGCCTCATCACACCCCCAAAGACGCAGCAACCACCCTCAGCGTTGAGCGGGTGATCAAATCGTGATCGCCGTGTGCACGCGCTCACCGGTTGTCGCTGCACAGGAAGACCAGCGATAGGCGCAACATCGCCGGCCAGTGGGCACAGACAACCGGATATCCGGTTGCGCGTCGGGCGGCTCGTCTGGATTGGCCGCGATCTCAGCGCAGTCAGCGCTCCGGACACGAGCTATGCCGACACCTCGGTCGGTGCCAGAGACGCGATCGGGGCCGGCAGCGGTACTGCCGGCCCCGAATTTCGCGAACAGGGTGCCGCCAACTTCGCGAACACCCCGCGGTGGTCCTGACGGGAACACAATCACACACGCGCGCGACGATCATCGGGTTGCCCACCGGGCTCTAGACCAGCCAGTCCTCGTCAGGTCGATCTGCGGCCTCGGCGGTGTCGAGCCAGTCGGACACCGCCTTGACGATCGCGGCCGAACGGCGCCCGGCTCCGCGCGGGAACCGGTTCGGCGGCACCAGCAGCAGCGGCGCCGCCGCCTGATCACCCGAGGCGTAAGCCTCTAACAAGAGCGGGCGGAAGTCCTTGATGTTCTCGGTGACGATGCGCCGTCCGGATGCGACGGCGTGACGAAACACCTCCGAGTCAGGCTGCGCGCGCAACTGCGGGTCGGCCACCACCGCGACGACGTCGTGCCCGGCCGCACGCAGTTCGGCCGCGATCGCGTCCGAGTAGTGCTCGTCGAGAAGTAGCTTCTCGCTCACGCGAGCAAGCGCTGCCGAGCACGCCAGCCCCCGAGCGCCTCCGTCGCGGCCCGCTCGTTCTCAGCGATCTGCGCGTCGATCTCGGCCGGAAACGACCCGTAGTACTCCAACGCCAGCTGAACCTGCGCCGGCGACAACGTCATCTCAGCGGCTGCCGCGGCGATTGCGCGCTTCTCGTCCTTCTCACGGGATGCCCGCACAGCGCCGATGACTTCCCAGACGTCCGGCCCGGCGACGAGGGCAGCCCGCCGACCGGACGGTCCGTCCCGGAAGACGATCCCGGGATGTTCCTGACTGCGCAGGCCTTCGTCGACCAGCCGCTGGGCCAGGCCGGAAGGTGTCGAGTCCAACAAGCCGGCCCGACGCCGCAACCGCTCCAGCAGTGCGGCGTCGAACCGGATCGACAGCGGATTCGTCATGCGCTACATCGTAGCGCAGTGGAGGTGGCGGGAATCGAACCCGCGTCCTCCGTCGCTTCAACAGGACTTCTCCGGGCGCAGTGTGCTGTGTCAGCCTCGGCTCGACCGGTCACGCACACAAGCCGGTCCGACGAGCCCAGTCGCTGTTTGTTGTCCCGTCCGGCGCCGCGACCGCGACTGACGGTGAGTCACCTAGCTGATGCCAGCGACCGGGCCGGTGACGGACCCGGGCTGACAGACTTGCTCGGGCTGCTTAGGCAGCGAGAGCGAAGTCGGCGCGACTGTTGTCGGCGCTTATTTTTTGTGCATCGCTTTTTTTACGAGGTCAGCAATGCGGTCCTCGGCCCGCTTCTCCTGTCTCGACGAACGGAGTCGAAACCGTTCACCCCCTGGTCGTGTACTGGTCGTGTACCACCCCAGCCTAACGCCTCCTGGCGCACGAGTAATCCTCACGCGGTGATGGTGACGCCCACGCGCCGCACCAGCGTCGTCAGCACCTTCGTCTGGGCGGCTGAAAGTTGCAGCACGTCCGCGGCCTCCTGGACGGACATGACCAGCCCGCCAGGTGCGGCGGCCGGCGGTTCCTGCCCGGCCGCACCCAACCGGCTGTCCAGCAGCGCGTTCACCTCCCCGGCCGTGCGCGGGTCGTCCAGCCCCCATTGGCCGAGGACGGCGAGCACGTCCGCCGGGATGCCGAGAACGCCGGCAAGTTGAGCCAGCAGCGACTCCAGATCGGGCGACGGCAACCGCTCCTCGACGGTCTGCAGCCGGTAGCCCTCCCCCATCTGTTCGTGTTCGGCGACGACGAACGTCCGGTCGGACGCCGCGGTCAGCGCATCGAGGACGGTGGCGGTGTCGTCCTGGCGCAGCGCGACCCACACCGCTGCGGGCAGCCCCGGAGCACCGTCCGGGGCGCTCGCCGCGAAGCGCACCTCGGGCGGCTCGGACTCCAGCCAGCCACGCACCTCCCGGCCGCGGACGACCGCGCCCAGCACCGCCACCACTCGGGCCGCCGCGTCCAGTTCCGCCTGGTACTCACGCAGCCGCGCCGATCGGGACTGCTCCTGGCTGGGCGAGCTCATGGGTCGAGTCTGCCCCGCGGACGCGCGCGAGTGCGGGAGGTGCGCGGCTTCGGCCAACCGTCCAGCCGACTACCCAGCCGACTGCTCAGCCGACTGCTCAGCCGACTGTCCAGCCGACTACCCAGCCGACTGCTCAGCCGACTGCTCAGCCGACTAGGAGGACGAGGACCGCAGCCACGGCGACCACCAGCGCGGCGATCGCCACCAGGGCCGCGGTGAGCCGGCGCGAGCGGGCGTGCCCGAGCTCCTCGTCGGTCGGCTCGGTGTCCAGCCTGCCGTACCGACCGGGCAGCAGCGGCGTGTCGCCGGCGGGCAGGTCCTCAGCGGTGACGACCGCCCCCGGCAGGCCCACCCAGGCGCCCGAGGCGACGAAGCAGGGCGCCGTCCGCAGGATCGCCTCGGCCAGCCCGGCCAGCCGGTCGTCGGCGTCCGTGGCGGGCAGGGCGACGTCGAAGCTGCGCAGCGCCAGCGTGGTGCGCTCCAGCTCGAGCCGCTGGATCGGGCCGGCCACCAACAGCCGCCGCACCGCAGGCGTCAGGATCCGGCGCGCGGCAACGGGATCGTCAGCGGTGACCAGGTAGAGCTCGTCGAACGCGGGATCCTCGAGCGGCACCGAGCTGGCGGCCAAAGCCGGGACACCCGGCCGGTGCAGCGCCGATCGGTGATCCACGACCAGACGCGGCACGCCGCCGGGCATGCTCACGGTCAGCAGCCGCCAGCGCTCACCGCTGCCGGGACGCGCGTACTCCTCGACCACGCCCAAATAGCCATAGGCCACGGTGTCGCGGCGGCGGGTCGCGGTCGCCCGGTCGGCGCCGCCACCGAACGCGGCCGGGTCGTCCAGGACCGCTCCGGCGAACCGGGCGAGGCCGGGCTCGGATGCGCCGCCCAGCATCGAGCCGCGCCGTTCGCGCATGTGCACCTCCGTCCGCGTGAGGCAGCCTAACGGCAGATGCGCCTACCCGCGCGGGATGCGCAGCAGCCGGGCGCCGTTGTCCCAGCACACCGCCCGCAGCCACCGCTCACCCAGGTCGAACCGCTCCAAGGCGGCCAGCTGCTCGGCGTACGGATACGGGATGTTCGGGAAGTCGCTGCCGAGCACCACCCGCTCGCCCAGGTCGCCCAGTTCGGCGACGATCTCCGGCGGGACGGGGGCCAGGGCCTCCATGAACCGGGTGCCGACCATGGTCGTGTCCAGGTGCACGTTCGGATACCGGCGTGCGAACGCGAGGTGCTCGGCGTACTCGGGCGCACCGCAGTGGGCGATCACCGCGGTCAGCCGCGGATGGCGGGCGAGCACCTCGCCGAACGGCCCGGGTCCGGTGTGCTCGCCGGGCAGCGGGCCGCTGCCGCAGTGCACCACCACCGGCACCGCGGCCTCGGCGAGCATCCCCCACACCGGGTCGAGCACGTCCTCGCGCGGGTCGAACGCGCCCACCTGCACGTGCACCTTGAACACCCGGGTGCCCGCGTCGAGGGCCGCGCGCACGTAGTCCGGCGCCCCCGGCTCCGGGTAGAACGTCCCGGTGGGTACGCAGCCGGGCGTCCGCGCGGCGAACTCGCGCGCCCACGCGTTGAGCGATCCGGCCATGTCCGGACGGTGCGGGTACAGCAGCGCCGGGAAGGCCCGCACCCCCAGTTCGGCCAGCGTGGCCAGCCGCTTCTCATCGGACGCGCGGTACTGCACCGGCCAGGCGACCCCGTAGTGCTCCTGCGCCGCGTCGAAGTAGCGCCAGACCGCGTCCAGCACCGGCTTGGGCATGAAGTGCACGTGGATGTCGATCAGCCCGGGAAGGCCGAGCCGGCGCCAGAACGCCGGGACGTCGGCATCGTCCACGCGTTTCTCCTAGTCCATGCCCTTGGCGCGCCGGCCGAGCGCCCTGCGCACCTCGCGATCGGCGTCCTTGCGGGCAAGGTCCTGCCGCTTGTCGTACGAACGCTTGCCCCGAGCCAGCGCGATCTCGACCTTGACCTTGCCTGCCGCGAAGTAGATCGACAGCGGGACGAGCGTCAGCCCGCTCTCCTTCGTCTTGCCGATCAGGCGCAGGATCTCGCCACGGTGCAGCAGCAGCTTGCGGGTGCGCCGCGGCTCGTGGTTGGTCCAGCTGCCGTGCGTGTACTCCGGGATGTGCACGTTGCGCAGGTAGATCTCGCCGTCGTCGATAGTGGCGAAGCCGTCGACGAGCGAGGCCCGGCCGAGGCGCAGCGACTTGACCTCGGTGCCGGTGAGCACGATGCCTGCCTCGTAGACGTCGAGGATCGAGTAGTCGTGCCTGGCCTTCTTGTTCTGGGCGATGATCTTGCGGCCGCCCTGTCGATTGCTGGAGGCGGCTTGGACGGACATGCCTACAACCGTACGTACAGGCGCAACGTGACAAACGCGGTGATGGCCGAGAGGACGACCCCGACGATCAGGCCACTGCCACCGGCGACCAGCACGTCGTTGACGTTCAGGTTCGGGATCACCCCGTTGCGCGTCGGCCCTTCGAACACGTTGTCCAGGACGTAGCTCTTTCCGGCTGCGATCAGCCCGATGGCGACGAATCCGCCGATCGCCGAGGCGATCACCGCCTCGAGCATGAACGGCAACTCGGTCATCCACCTCGAGGCGCCCACCAGGCGCATGATGCTGGTCTCGTTCTTGCGCTGGGCCGCCGCGACCTGGATGGTGTTCGCGATCAGCAGCACCGAGGCGAGCAGCACCAGCAGCGCGATCACGATCGAGAACCATCTGGCGCTGTCGATGATGTTCAGCAGCGTGTTGATCGTGTCGATCTGGTTGTTCACCCGGCCCACGCCGGTGACGCCCGAGTACTTGTCGTGGAACGCCGTGTAGTCCTTCTGCAGGTCCTTGAGCTTGACGGTGAACGACGCGGGCAGGTCGCCGGGGTGCAGGAAGTCACCGGTGGTGCCCTGCAACTGCTCCTTGCCGCGCTGGTACGCCTCCTGCTCGGAGACGTAGCTGGCGGACTTGACCATCGGGTCCGCGAGCAGCATCTGCTGCAGTGCCGCGGTCTCGGCGGGCGTTGTCTTGTGCTTGCAGTTCGGGTCACCGGTGTGCAGTTGCGCGCACAGGTACACCGAGACGTTGATCTTGTCCTCGTACTTGGCCTTGAACTTGGTGATCTCGGTGTTGGCGAGGATCGCCGCGCCGACGAACGCGAGCGCGATCGAGGTGCTGAGCACGAGCGCGATAGTCATCGCGGCGTTGCGCCGGATGCCGGCAGCCACTCCGGACAACACGAAATTGGCGCGCATGACTTCCTATCTGCTCGTGGACTGGTGCACGGGGGGCACTGGCGGACCGGTCAGCGGCCGACCCCGTAGACACCGCGGGACTGATCGCGAATGACCTTGCCGAACTCGAGCTCGATGACCCGCCGGCGCATCGCGTCGACGATGTTGTTGTCGTGCGTAGCCATGACGACGGTGGTGCCGGTGCGGTTGATGCGCTCAAGCAGGCTCATGATGCCCTGGCTGGTGTCCGGGTCCAGGTTCCCGGTCGGCTCGTCGGCGAGCAGGACGAGCGGCCGGTTCACGAACGCGCGGGCGATGGCCACCCGCTGCTGCTCGCCGCCGGACAGCTCGTTCGGCAGCCGCTGCGCCTTGCCCTGCAGCCCCACCAGGTCGAGCACCTCCGGAACGGTGCGCTTGATGGCCTTCGGCGACTTGTTGATCACTTCCAGCGCGAACGCGACGTTCTCGTAGACGGTCTTCTTGGGCAGCAGCCGGAAGTCCTGGAACACGCAGCCGATCTTGCGGCGCAGGTCCGGTACCTTGCGCCGGGCCAGCCGGTTCAGGTTCTTGCCGTTGACCGTCACGATGCCGGCGTCGGAGACCTCCTCGCGCAGCAGCAGGCGCAACACGGTGGTCTTGCCCGAACCGGACTGGCCGATCAGGAAGACGAACTCGCCCTTGTCGATGTCGAAGGAGACATCATCGAGCGCGGGGCGGGCACCGGCCGGGTAGACCTTGGAAACACTGTGCAGCCGGATCACAACGCGGAAGTTTACCGAACGGTTATCTAGCCGGCCGCCAAGACGAGCCCCGCGCGCGGCGGCCGCTCAGGTTCCGGGCGTGGGCTGTGTGCCCGTTGTGGGCGTAAAACGCAGTCGGACCCGGTTGCTAGCGTGGTCCAACGTGGTCGCCCCCTCCCCGCGTGCTGTCGCCGACGTCACGTCGCGCCCCGCCCCCGACCTGCTGATCGAGGCCCGCGGCCTGACGAAGACGTTCGGGGACTTCACCGCGGTCGACGGCATCGACGTCGCGGTGCCGCGCGGCGAGGCGTTCGGCTTCCTCGGCCCGAACGGAGCGGGTAAGAGCTCGACGATGCGGATGATCGCGTGCGTCGCGCCGATCACGTCCGGGTCGCTGCGGATCCTCGGCATGGACCCGGTCAGCCAGGGCCCGCAGATCAGGGCCCGGCTCGGCGTCGTCCCCCAGCAGGACACCCTCGACCTCGAGCTCACGGTTCGGGAGAACCTGTACATCTACGGCCGGTACTTCGGCATGTCGCGGGCCGCGCTGCGTCCGAAGATCGACGACCTGCTCGACTTCGCCCAGCTCACCGAGCGGGCCGACGCCAAGGTGGAGCCGCTGTCCGGCGGCATGAAACGCCGGCTCACCATCGCGCGATCGCTGATCAACGATCCGGACATCCTGCTGCTGGACGAGCCGACCACTGGCCTGGACCCGCAGGCCAGGCACGTGTTGTGGGACCGGCTCTACCGGCTCAAGCAACAGGGCGTCACGCTGGTGCTCACGACGCACTACATGGACGAGGCCGAGCAGCTGTGCGACCGGCTCGTCGTGATGGACGGCGGGCGCATCGTCGCCGAGGGGTCGCCACAGCAGTTGATCACGGCGCACTCGACCCGCGAGGTGGCCGAGCTGCGGTTCGCCCCGGGCGAGAACGCCGCGGCTGCCGAACGCATCGGCGACCTGCTGGACGACGCCCGCGAACGCGCCGAGGTGCTGCCGGACCGGGTGCTGCTGTACGTGGCCGACGGCGAGCAGGCCCTGGCGCGGGCGCACGAGGCCGGCCTTTCCCCCATCTCCAGCCTGGTGCGCCGCAGCACGCTGGAGGACGTGTTCCTGCGCCTCACCGGCCGATCGCTGATCGACTGATGAGCGCCGTAACAGCGCCCCCCTCGCGCAGTCACCTCTGGCAGGTCGTCGAGTACCAGCTGTACGTCGGGCGGCGGATCTGGCGCAGCATGTTCATCGTCGGCGTGTTCACCCCGCTGGCGTACGTGCTCTCGCTCGGCATCGGGCTGGGGACGGTGGTCAACAACCACGGCAACAGCCTGGGCGTGCCGTACCTGGTGTACGTCGCGCCGGCGTTCCTCACCGCGGCCGCGCTGCAGATCGCCGCGGCCGACTCGGCGTACCCGATCATGGCCGGCTTCAAGTGGATCCGCACCTTCCACGGCATGGCCGCCACCCCGCTCACCCCGGCCCAGATCTGCGACGGGCAGCTGATGTGGGTGGCGCTGCGCATCTTCGCCAACTCGCTCGTGTACCTGGCGATCATGGCCGCGTTCGGCGGCACTGAGCGCTGGTGGGTGGTGCTCTGCGTCCCGATCGCGACGCTCACCGCGATGGCGTTCGCCGCCCCGGTCGCCGCGATCGCGGCCACGATGGAGAACGAGGGCAACGGCTTCAACATGCTGTTCCGGTTCGTCGTCACGCCGATGTTCCTGTTCAGCGGCACCTTCTACCCGGTCAGCGAACTGCCGGAGTGGGGACGCTGGCTGGCGTACATCTCGCCGCTGTGGCACGGCACCGAGCTGGCCCGCGGGTCTGCGATCGGGCACCTCGCCGGCACCGCGGTGCTCGGCCACCTGGCCTACCTGCTGCTGTGGTTCGTCGTCGGGCTCGGGCTGGCCCGGTGGCGGTTCGGCGTCAGGTTGAGCAAGTGAGAACACGCCACAAAACCGCTCCGCAAAGCGCGCTCCACGCGTTCGCGGGGACGCCGACATGAGCGCTCCGCCGATCGCACCGGGGGCCCGCGCGTCGGCGACGTTCCGGATCCTGCCGCCCGGCATGTACGCCGGACGCAGTCACGTAGTGCTCGAGCGCGCGTTCAAGGTGTACCGGCGCGGCTGGATGCTGATCTTCTCCGGCTTCTTCGAGCCGCTGTTCTACCTGTTCTCGCTCGGCACCGGGCTGCACAACCTGGTCGGGACCGTGACCGGACCCGGCGGGCACGAGCTCAGCTACACCGCGTTCATCGCGCCCGCCCTACTGGCCTCGTCGGCGATGAACGGCGCGATCTACGACTCGACGATGAACGTCTTCTTCAAGATGAAGTACGGCAAGCTCTACGACGCGATGCTGGCCACCTCGCTCGGGCCGCTGGACGTGGCGGTGGGCGAGATCGGCTGGGCGCTCATCCGCGGCGGGCTGTACTCCGCCGGTTTCATGATCGTGATGGTGGCGATGGGGCTCACCGCGTCGTGGTGGGCGGCCGCGATGTTGCCGGCGGCGCTGCTGATCGCGTTCGCGTTCGGCGCGGTCGGGATGGCCGTGACGACGTACATGAAGACGTTCCAGGACCTGGACATGGTGCAGGTGGCGGTGCTGCCGATGTTCCTGTTCAGCGGCACCTTCTACAACCTGCACGTGTACCCGACGTGGCTGCGGATCATCGTGGAGTGCCTGCCCCTGAATCACGGGATCGAGCTACTGCGCGCGCTGAACGCGGGTGTGCTGGACTGGTCGATGCTCGGGCACCTGGCCTACTTTGCGGTGATGGCCGCGGTCGGGGTCGCCGTCACGGCCAAGCGGCTGGACAAGCTGCTGCTGCGCTGAGCGGCCTCAGGTGCCGCGCTCGCCCGCCTCAGCCCGGCGGTCGCCCGCCTCAGCCCGGCGCTCGCCCGCCTCAGGTGCCGCGCTCGGCCGCCTCAGCCCGGCGCTTCCCCCCTGCTGTTACCAGATCCGGGGCCCGAATTTGGTCACTGGGTGGGGGAAGCCGCGGCGCTTTCGTCAGCCGGTGGGGGAAGCGAGCTGCTGACCCCTGCGCCAACGGATGCCGGCCTCGATGAAGCCGTCGATCTCGCCGTCGAGCACGGACTGCGGGTTGCCGACCTCGAAGCCGGTGCGCAGGTCCTTGACCATCTGGTACGGGTGCAGCACGTAGCTGCGCATCTGGTTGCCCCAGCTGTTGCCGCTGTCCTTGAGGGCATCCATGGTGGCCTGCTCCTGTTCGCGGCGGCGCTCGAGCAGCTTGGCCTGCAGCACGTTCATGGCGCTGGCCCGGTTCTGGATCTGGCTGCGCTCGTTCTGGCAGCTGACCACGATCCCGGTCGGCAGGTGGGTGATGCGCACGGCCGAGTCGGTGGTGTTGACGCCCTGCCCGCCCGGCCCGGACGAGCGGTAGACATCCACCCGGATGTCGTCGTCGGGGATGTCGACGTGGTCGGACGACTCGACGACCGGCAGCACCTCGACGCCGGCGAAGCTGGTCTGGCGCCGGCCCTGGTTGTCGAACGGGCTGATCCGCACCAGCCGATGGGTGCCCTGCTCCACGCTCAGGGTGCCGTACGCGTACGGCACCCTGACCTGGAAGGTGGCCGACTTGATTCCGGCCTCCTCGGCGTAGGAGGTGTCCAGCACCTCGGTGGCGTAGTTGTGCCGCTCGGCCCAGCGCAGGTACATGCGCAGCAGCATCTCGGCGAAGTCGGCGGCGTCCACACCTCCGGCCTCGGAGCGGATGGTCACCAGCGCCTCGCGCGCGTCGTACTGGCCGGAGAGCAGGGTGCGGACCTCGAGTTCGCCGATGGCCTTGTGCAACGAGACGGCCTCCGCCTCGGACTCGGCCTTGGTCTCGGCGTCGTCGGCCTCCTCGCCCATCTCCCACAGCAGTTGCGCGTCGTCGGTGCGCCGGCGCAGCTCCTCGACCTTGCGGATCTCGCCCTGCGCGTAGGACAGCCGGGACGTCACCTGCTGCGCCTTCTCCGGGTCGTCCCACAGATCGGGCGCGGACGCCTGCGTCTCCAGGTCGGCTACCTCGCGGTGCAGTTTGGCCAGGTCGAGCACCTGCTCGATGCTCGCGAGGGTGGCCGAGAGTTCTTTGAGTTCAGCGGGGACGTCCACGACCGTCCAGATTACGCGAGCCGGCCCCGCCCGGTGGTCACCGAGTGCGCCGACCGTTGCCGCGTCGGGCGAATCCGTCAGGACAGCGGCGCTCGGGCGGAGGAGCGCGCGGACTGGTGAACGCCGCGGCCGAGACCGAACATCGCACCGAAGACGATGCCGGACGTCTGCTCGCAGCGCACCGTGAGCACGGTCGCGTCCTGCGACAGGCCGGTGACCGCCTGCACGTGTGCGCGGTCACCGTCGCGTGCGAGGTACGCGGCCACTGCGGCCTGCGCCCCGGCGAAGCGCAACTCGGCGCCACCGGCGAGGGCGCTACCGCGGGCCAGGTCGGCCGCGCTCGCCGCTGCGGCGGCCGCGGCGCCGTCGCACACGTCCTGCAGGCTGCGCTGGTGCACGAACGCGTCGCCGGCCGCGACCGACCCCGCCACCGCGAGCAACGCGACCAGGAAGAACCCGAGGATCAGCGGCAGGGTCGAACCGCGGTCGTCGTGCCCGAGCCGAAGGATGCTCACGGGACGCTGCGGAACTCGTCGACGTGCACGGTGTAGCGGCCGATCGTGGTGATGCCCCGCCCCTGCAGCACGCTCGGCACCGCCGGCAGGGCGGCGTGGCGGATCACGCACACGGTGAACTGCGCGCCGGGATCGAGCCGCGGCACCACCCGTGCCGAGTCGCAACCGGCCCCGGCCGCGACGAACCGCAGGTCGGCGTCGTCGTCGAGTCCCTGGTCGTGCAAGGCGATCCGCACCGCGGCGCGCACCCGCGCGGCGGCCTGGTCCGGCCGGTCACTGGTCGCGAAGGCGCGGCCGGCCTCGCGGGCGGCCTGGCTGACTGCCAGCGAGCTGCGCTGCACGGTGGCCACCGCCGCGATGAGGTAGACGAGCGGGAGCAGCACCACGATCGCGACGAAGACGAACTCGATGATCGCCGTCCCGTCATCGCCGGCGACGCGCCGTTCGCTCACGGCGTCGCCTCGATCAATGCGGACGAGCGGACGTCGATCGTCAGCGGCAGGTCGAACGGCAGCAGCGCCATCCGCAGCCGCCCTCGGCAGTGCACGGTACGCGTGGGCAGTCCGGACGAGTCGACGGCGTCGGCCTGCACGCACGGGATGTCCGCGGCGGCACGGGCGGTCAGCCCCTTGCCGATCAGCTGATCGGCGCGCTGCGCACCAGCGTCGGACGCTCCCGTGGTGCCGGCCGCGTAGCGGGCCGCGTCCGCGGCCGCGGAGGCGACGACGTTGCGGGCGTAGAACCAGAGCGCCACCTGCAGCACCGTGAACAGCAGCAGCACGAGCAGCACCGCGAGCATGGCGAACTCGACGACGCTCGCGCCGCGGTCCGAACGCGGCACGGCGAAACGTGCCATGTTGCGGCTACTTGCTGTTGCTGACCGAGTTGATCGCGCCGGTCACCGCGTCCTTGATCTGCGGCTCGAACACCGCCAGGATCGCGACGACCAGGATCGCGGACATCACGGTCACCATCACCCAGCCGGGCACGTCACCGCGCTCGGCGTCCTCACCGTGGGCCCTGGCGAGCGCGGCACGTAGCCACGCCGCGAAGAAGTCCAGGTTGCTCATCGTCGTCCTCCTCGGACTCGGGGTTTCGGGCATCACGGTGGCGGTCACCGGGCCAGGGACGTCAGCGTCAGCAGGCCGGGGTACAGGGCGAACAGCACCGTCACCGGCAACAGCAGGAACACGACCGGGACCATCATGGTGATCTCCTTGCGGCCGCCCGCCTCCAGCAACGCGCGCTTGCCCAGCTCGCGCACGTCCATCGCCTGCGCCCGGAGCACGTCGGCAAGCGGGGTGCCGCGCTCGAGCGCGACGACGAGCCCCTGCAGGAACCTGGTGAACGGCTCCAGGCTGGTCCGGTCGGCCAGTTCGGTGAGCGCGACCGTCAGCGGAGCGCCCGCGCGGGTGCGCGCTAGGGCGCCGTCCAGGTCGCGGGCCAGTTCGCCGCTGGTCAGCCGGCACACCCGCCGCAGGGCGTCGGCCGGCGCCTCCCCCGCGACGACCGCGAGAGCAAGCAGGTCCGCCATCACCGGGAACTCGGCCAGCATCACCTGTTCCCGCTGCTCGAGCTGGCGGCTGAGCCACCAGTCGCGGGCGAGCACTCCGAGCACGAGCCCGCCGAGCGCGCCCGCACCGACGAGAACCGGGTTGAACCGCCCGGCCAGCGAACTCAGCCCGGCAAGGGCGACGCCACCCCCGAGCAACCCGGCGGCGCCGCAGAGCACCTGTTCGATCCGGAAGTCCTCGACCGCGAGGTCGCTGCCGAGCCCGGTGAGGCGCCTGCGAACCGACGCGGTGCCGCCGACCAACCGGTCCAGCAGTCCGATCACGTCACGCAGTGCCGGGCCGAAGACCTTGCGGATCACCCCGAACGGTGCGGTGTCGGAATCCGGCGCGGTGAGCAGGCGCGAGGGCGGCGGCGTGTCGGCGAGGTACGGCGCGATCCGGTCCGCCAGCCGCACCGGCCGCATCGGCGGCAGCGCGCGCACCGCGATCACGGCACCGAGTGCAGCGACGAGGCCGAGCAGTGCGCCGATCAGCCAGCTCGGACTCATCGCAGAACCCGCCGATCCTCGGGCAGCCGTCCGATCCGCAACATCATCCGGTACGCGATCACGCACACCACCGCACCGATGGCGAGCAGCAGTGCGCCGCCGCCGGAGTCGTACGCGTGCAAGGTGGTCGACCTGGTGCCGAGCAGGAGCAGCACCACCCACGGTGCCGCGACCGCGAGCCGTGCCGCGTTCACGATCCAACCCTGCCTGGTCTCCAACTCGGCGCGGGTGCGGGCGTCCGAACGCAACAGCTCGGACAGCATCCGCAGCACCGAGCCGACGTCGCTGCCACCTACCTCGTGGGCGACGCGCATCGTCTCGCAGACCCGATCGCCCACCGGATCGGCCAGATCGGCCTCGAGCCGGTCGAGGCACTCGCCGAATCGGCCACTCGCGCGGTACGCGGTCGCGAACCGTCCGAACGCCGGTCGCAGCTCCGCCGGGCCGCGAACCGCCAGCGCCGACAGCCCTTCGGGCAGCGACATGCCGGCCCGGACGGCCGACGCGAGATTGTCCACGGCCTCGGGCCACAGTTCACGCAGCGCGACCTGGCGCTTACGGCGCATCCGGCGCAGCACGACGGTGGGCAGGAAGAAGGCGAAGACGCAGAAACACAGCGCGACGGTGAGCGTTCGCGTCAGGACCAGGACGACGAGCGACGCTGCTACCGAACAGCCGAACTGTGCGAACAGCAGCTGGGTCCCGCCGACACCGTCGACGCCCGCCTGCCGGATCAGCTGGTGCCTACGGGCCGCCCAGCCGGAGGTTCGCGGCGAGGTGACAAGCGGGGCTCGGCGGCCGCTGCGCCAGATCAGCAACAGCCCGATGCCGAGTGCGAGGCCGAGGACCGCTCCCACGTCAGGCCTCGCGCACTGCCGACTGCAAGGTGCGTTCGGAGCGCCGGCCCAAAGCGCCCAGCAGGTCGATGCCGGCCGCCTCGTACCGCTCCGGCCTGGGCGGGTACCCCTCACCCCGTTCCAGCCGCCCGCGGATCGTGGTGAACAGCTCGGTCGTCTCGATGACGTCGCCCTCGACCCGTCCGGTCACGCCGACGATCTCGCGCACCCGACGCGCCCCGCTCGCCTCGACGCTCAGGTGCACCACCAGGTCGACCGAGGTCGCCACGGTGGGCACGACGAATGCGGCCGACACGTTCTCGCCCGCCAGCAGCGGGAGCGTGCACATCTTCACCAGCGCCTCGCGCGCGGAGTTCGCGTGCAGCGTGCACATGCCGGGCAGCCCGGAGTTCAAGGCCACCAGCAGGTCGAGGCACTCCTCCTGCCGCACCTCGCCCACGATCAGCCGGGACGGCCGCATGCGCAGGGCTTCTTTCACCAGGCGCCGCAACGGGATCTCGCCAGTGCCCTCAAGGTTGGGCTGGCGGGTCTGCATGGCGACCACGTCCGGAAGCGGCACCTGCAGTTCGAAGACCTCCTCGACGGTGACCACCCGCTCGCGTGCCGGGATCGCTGCGCACAGCGCGTTGAGCATCGTCGTCTTGCCCGCCTGCGTGCCGCCCGCGACGAGAACGTTCAGCCCCGCCGCGACCGATGCCTCCAGGAACCGGGCCGCCTGCTCGGTGAGCGAACCCGCCGCGATCAGCTCCTCGAGCGAGGACAGCCCGAGCACGAACTTGCGGATGTTCACCGCCATGTGGCGGCGGGTGATGCTCGGGATCACGACGTGCAGCCGGCTGCCGTCCGGGAGCTGCGCGTCGACGAACGGCGTGGACAGGTCGAGCCGCCGGCCAGTGGTACGCAGCATGCGTTCCACCAGCTCGGCCACCTGCTCGCCGGTCAGGATCACGGTGGTGAGCTCGGAGCGGCCGCGGCGCGCGACGAACACACGGCCCGGTTCGTTGATCCAGATCTCCTCGATCGCCGGATCGTCGAGAAGCGGCTGCAGCGCGCCGAACCCGGCGACGGCGTCGTGCACCGCGCGGGCCACCAGGGCCGCGTCGCCGAGCGGCGGCAGCGGTGAGGTGGTGGCCCGGTTCAGGTACTCGGCGACCACCTCGTCGATAAGGCGAGCCACGGCGCCGGGGTCGAGTGCCGGGTCGATGCCGCGGCGACGCACCAGCTCGCGGACGTCGGCCTCGATGATGCTCTGCGCCGACGACGCCGATCCCGACAACGACAACCCCGAGAACGACGGCCCCGCCCCCGACAACACAGTGGCCCCTCCCAAATGCACTAAACCCGGCGCACCGGTGCACAGAGGGTACGACGGATCGGGCTCCAGGGGAATCGCTGAGCGGGATCTGTGGACGACCGGTGAGCGCAGGGGCCGGTGACAGTTTGATTGGGGTGAGAGCGGGAAGCCTCAGCTCATGTTGATGGACATCCTGATCGCCCTCGTCATCGTCGTGATCGCCGCCGCACTGGGCATCATCGTGCACCCGCTGCTCTGGTTGATCGTCATAGTCGCCCTGATCTGGCTCTTCACCCGCCGCGGCAGCTGGTCCCGTTCGCGGGTGTAGCTGCGCTAGGGCTGCTGGTGCTGCCGCGGGACGACGTGCACCGTCCGGATCGGGCTCTTCGCCCGGGCGTGGTGCGCGTCGCCGCGGTAGATCCAGCGGTATTCGACGGTGCGAGTCGGTCGCACCCGCAACCGCGCTGCCCCGTGCTGCGACGTGTGGACGACACCGACGAGGTGGAACGTCCCACCGGGCACGCGCGCGTACAGCTTCAGCCGGGCGTGCTGGACCGGCCGGCCTGACCCGTCCCGTACCCGTCCCACCACCGTGAGTGCCGTTCCGCGCGTGAGGCGCTGCGCGTGGCTGATGGTCACCGACGCCGGGCAGACGGTGACGGCGCGCCGCACCGCCGCGCCCTCGGTGGCCGAGAACTCGACCACGTGCCGGCCCGCGGCGACGCCGGTGAACCGGTAACCGTCGCCGCCCGTCACCGCGGAACGGTGCACGAAGCCGACGCGCGTGCCGTCGAGCTCGACCCGGTGGGTTCCGACGCCGGACGAGGTGTACCAGTCCCGGACGGTGATCGAGCCGAGCGCTGCGCCACAAGCGGCGTGCACCTGGATACCGCGGTACGCGAACGCCGTGCCGAGGACGGGACGGGCGCCGGCGGTTCCGGACAGGCTTGAGACGGACAGTGCGGCGACGGCGATGCCGATCGCGGCTCTACGGACTACCCCCACCAGTTCCCCAACCGGTCACGCCCGACACCCCCGCCAGGCTGGGAGAATCCTAAACGAAATCTTCACCGCACGCTGCCCCATCGGGCGCGGAAGACGGCGATTCGTCCGGTTCGAAAGGGAATCCGGGGCCGCGCGCCGCGCCCTACCCTTGCTGCAGCACCGCTCCCGGGGGTCAGCATGACGGTCCAGCACGATTCGGCGGCCCGTCCGCGGCCGGCACGCGCGGTGCACCCGCCGACCGGTCCCGAGCCGACCACGCCGACGCCGACGCCGGCACCGACACCGGCGCTGCTGCGCTCGCTCGCCGCGGCCGATGCCGGCTCGCGCGCCCGGGCGCTGGAGTCGGCACAGGCGAGCTCCGGCAACCGCGCCGTACAGCGCCTGCTCGGCGGTGCCGCGTCCGACCTGGTGGATCTCGCCACCCTGACCGCCGAGGCCGCCCGGCTGCTGGTGACCGGGCTGGTCGGCGGCGCGGGGGCGGTGACGAACGAGCTGACCGACGCGCTGTTCTGGTTCGCCCACCCGGACCTGCGCGGCGTCCGCATCGAACCCGGCACACCCGAGGCACGACAGTGGCTCACCATCCGCGATTCGGTCGTCCGCCCGTTGCTGCACCCGAAGCCGGGAACACCCGCCGCCGACGCGCACACAGCAGCCGCACCGACCGGCCTGACGCCGACGGACCACGTGGCTGCGCAGAGCGGGCCAGCGACGACGGCCGGTACCGGCGACCGCTACTTCACCCAGGACGCCGGCCACTACCAGGACACCAGTGGCGGGACGGTGCGCGTGTGGATGTACGGCTCGTCCGCCGCGAACGTCTGCAACATGACCTCGCTGACGATGAGCCTGGTCAGCATCGCGGGCGAGAGCGAGTTGCGCAGCAGGTTGATCGGGCTGCTGCACACCGCGGGCATGCATGAAGGTGCCCAGGTGCAGGTGGGCGGGAGGTGGACGCCGCTGGCCACCGCGCTGGACGACCCGAAGCTCGTCGCCCGCATCGAGACCCTTGACCTGGTCACCGCCGCCGCGATCGGCACGTCCAGCGGGTACGGGTCGGTGACGAAGGCGGCGACGATCGCGCGCATCGCCAACGCGACCGGGCTGGCCACCGCGTCCGAGGCGACCGGCGCGATCCACCTGACCGACGCCAAGGTCAGGGCGAAGGCGGCCGCGCTGCTCGCCGCCGGCAACCGGGTGATCGCCGGGACGGTGAACCACTACATCTACCTGCTGGAGGTCCGCGACGACGGCGTGCTCGTCCACGACCCGGCCGGCGCCCGGGTGCAGCCGGACCTGACCGGCAAGCTGTTCCTGCACAACGGTTCGGCGGCGCACCTGGCCGGCGAGTTCCTCGGCTTCGACGCGACCCGCCGCGAACGCGCGGTGCGCCGGCTGTCGCAGAACCCGTCGCTCGCGCCACTCGTCGATCGGCTGCAGTCGATCGCGGCGATGAGCGGCGCCGACCGCGCGGCGGGGCTGAAGGCATTGCGCAAGGACTTTCCCGGCGACCACGAGGCCGGGGAGCGGAACTACTACGCAGCAGGCGAGTTCGCCGAGAACGACCTGCGGCTGCGCGTCACCGTCACACCGACCTGACGCGCTCAGGCCGCCTCGGCGGTCGTGGTCGCCCCGACGGCGTCGTCGACATGGATGTACCGGGTGCCCCGGAACAGCGAGGCCACCGCGCCGATCACCGACATCACGATCGCCATGCCGAACGCGATCACCAACCCGTGGTGGAACGGTTGCGAGATCAGGTGCGGGAAGAACTCGCGGCCGGCGAGCGTGGCCTGGTCCGAAGCCGGCAGTGTCGACAACGTCTGCTTGCCCACCAGCGTCTGGATCGGGTTGTAACCGAGGAACGCGGCGAACAGGCTGCCTACCGGCGGCGCGTTCGCGACCGTGGTGGCGGCCGCCTGCGGCACGTGGTGCGCGAGCAGCCCGCTCTTGAGGGTGGCCGGCAGCGTCGCGGCCAGCCCGGCGATCATCAGCGAGAAGAACACGCCGATCGACAGCGAGAAGCCGGAGTTCTGGAAGGTAGCGCGCATGCCGGACGCCGCGCCGCGCTGGTGCGCCGGGACGCTGTTCATGATCGCGGTCGTGTTCGGCGCCGAGAACAGCCCGGAGCCGATCCCGTTCAGCACGAGCAGGCCGGCGAACTGCCAGTACCGGAAGTCGGTGGGCAGCAGCACGAAGCCGAGGAAGCTGAGCGCGACGAGCAGCAGCCCGCCGGTGGCGAACGCGCGCGCCCCGAACCGGTCCGACAGCGCGCCGGACAGCGGCCCGGCCACCAGGAACGCGATCGTCAGCGGAACCAGGTAGATGCCCGCCCACAGCGGGGTGTCCTCGAACTTGTAGCCGTGCAGTGGCAACCAGATGCCCTGCAACCAGATGATCAGCATGAACTGCATGCCGCCGCGCGCGACGGACGCCAGCAGGCCGGCCAGGTTGCCCGCCCAGAACGCGCGGATCCGGAACAGCGGCATCGCGAACATCGGCGCTTCGACCTTGGTCTCGACGAAGCAGAACACCACGAGCAGCAGCCCGCCGCCGATCAGGCCGAGCAGCACCCACGGGTTCGTCCAGCCCATCGTCTGCTGCCGGTACGGCTGGATGCCGTAGGTGATCGCGACCAGCACCGCGGTGAGGCCGACGCCGAACAGCAGGTTGCCCCACCAGTCGACCTTGGACGCGCGCCGCTCGCCCAGTTCGTGCAGGCTGCGGTAGGACCAGAACGTGCCGATGATCCCGAACGGCACGGACACGAAGAACACCAGGCGCCAGTCGACCTCGGCGAGCAGGCCGCCGGCGATCAGCCCGATGAACGAGCCGGCGAGCGCGGCGACCTGGTTGATGCCCATCGCCATGCCGCGCCGGTCAGCCGGGAACGCGTCGGTGAGGATCGCTGTCGAGTTGGCGAACAGCATGGCGCCGCCGATGCCCTGCACGACGCGCCACACGATCAGCCACATCGCACCGCCGCCCCCGTGCATCGGGTCCACCGCGAGCGCGATCGAGCCGAGCGTGAAGACGGCGAAGCCGGCGTTGTAGATCCGGACCCGGCCGTAGATGTCGCCGAGGCGCCCGAGCGAGACGACCAGCACCGCCGTCACGACGAGGAATCCCATCAGGATCCACAGCAGGTAGCTGATGTTGCCCGGCTGCAGCGGATCCAGGTCGATGCCCCGGAAGATCGCGGGCAGCGCGATGATCACGATCGAGGCGTTGATCGTCGCCATGAACACGCCGAGCGTGGTGTTCGACAGCGCCACCCACTTGTAGTGCGGGTGGTCCTTGTCTCGTTGCAGGGACGCCAGGCGGCCCGAGGTGCGCTGTGCCATCAACGCCATTGTAGGTAGTTAGGCGAACTAAAGGTCAAGCGATCTCTACTGTGAAGCCTTGTACTCGCGAAGCAGGCCGCGGCTGATGATCGTCTTCTGGATCTCCGAGGTGCCCTCGCCGATGAGCAGGAACGGCGCCTCGCGCATCAGGCGCTCGATCTCGTACTCCTTGGAGTAGCCGTAGCCGCCGTGGATGCGGAACGCCTCCTGGGTCACCTCGGCGCAGTACTCGGATGCGAGCAGCTTGGCCATGCCGGCCTCGACGTCGTTGCGCTCGCCGGCGTCCTTGAGCCGGGCGGCGTTCACCATCATCAGGTGCGCGGCCTCGACCTTGGTCGCCATCTCGGCGAGCTTGAACGCGATCGCCTGGTGGTCGGCGATCTGCTTGCCGAACGTCCTGCGCTGCTGGGCGTACTGCACGGCCAGCTCGAAGGCGCGGATCGAGATCCCGCACGCGCGGGCGGCCACGTTGACCCGGCCCACCTCGACGCCGTCCATCATCTGGTAGAAGCCACGTCCGCGACCCGCCTCGCCGCCCAGGATCGAACCGGCCGGCACCCGCACGCCGTCGAGCACCATCTCGGTGGTCTCGACGCCCTTGTAGCCCATCTTCTCGATCTTGCCGGGGATGGTGAGGCCCGGCCGGGTCTCGCCGAAGCCGGGCTCCTTCTCGATGAGGAAGGTGGTCATGTTCTTGTAGACCGAGTCGCCGCCGAGCTCGTCCTTCACCAGGGTGGCGACGACGCCGGCGCGCGAGCCGTTGGTCAGCCACATCTTCTGCCCGTTGAGGACGAACTCCGCACCCTCCTGAGTCGCCTTGGACTTGATCGCCGAGACGTCCGAACCGCACTCCGGCTCGCTCATCGAGAACGCGCCGCGGATCTCGCCGCTGGCCATCTTCGGCAGCAGCCGCTGCTTCTGCTCGTCCGTGCCGTGCTGGTTGATCATGTACGCGACGATGAAGTGGGTGTTGATCACTCCGGAGATGGACATCCAGCCCCGCGCGATCTGCTCCACCACCAACGCATAGGTCAACAGCGACTCCCCCAGGCCGCCGAACTCCTCAGCGATGGTCAGCCCGAACAGGCCCATCTGCTTCATCTGCTCGACGATCGCCTCCGGGAACTCGTCGGCGTGCTCGAGCTCCTGCGCGTTCGGGATGATCTCCTTGTCCACGAACGTCCGCACCGCGGACAGGATCTCGGTCTGCACATCCGTCAGGCCGGCGGTCTGGGCAAGGCGCGCCATCGCGGTGTCCTCCAGGTGAGGTCGCGCCGGAGCGCGCGAAAGGTCTCGGCAGGGGTCGGCGGAAGTATCCCCCGCGCCTTGCGGCCGCGTCCCGGCAAGCCGCGTGAGATGACTCTCAGCAGCACCGCCGCACAGTCAATTCCCATCTTCCTGCTGATTTGCCGCGAACCATTCCAAGCTGATGATCGGCTGAGTAGGTTCCAGACGAGCCGACCCCATCCGCGGCCGGCCAGGACGGCACTCGAAAGGGACGCAGCACATGCTCACTCGACGCCGCGCCGGACGGACCACCAGATTCGCCGGCACACTCACCGGACTCACCGCGCTCGTCGCGGGCGCGATCGTGCCGCTGGCCGCCCCCGCGGTGGCCGCCGGCGGCATGACGCCCGCCATCGGCGTACACCCGGACGCGAAGGTGGTCGGCCAGGCCACCGGCCGGGACGGCACCGTGCTGTTCGGCTGCCAGGTCACCACGCCCGCCGGCTGCTACGGGCCGGACCAGATCCGCGCCGCGTACGGCGTGGACAAACTCGCCAACTTCGGCCTGGACGGCCGCGGCCGCACCATCGTCATCGTCGACGCCTTCCAGAGCCCGACGATCCAGCACGACCTGGACACCTTCGACGCGCTGTGGGGCCTGCCGGACGCGACGGTGAACATCATCGCGCCGCAGGGGCTCACCCCGTTCGACCAGAACGACGCGAACCAGACCGGCTGGGCCGGCGAGATCACGCTGGACGTGGAGTGGGCGCACGCGATCGCCCCCAAGGCGAGGCTCGACCTGGTGCTGGCCAAGTCCAACGACGACGCCGACATCCTGGCCGCCACCAGGTTCGCGGTCGACCACTCGCTGGGCGACGTCATCTCGCAGAGCTTCGGCGAGGCCGAGCAGTGCATGGATCCCGCGCTGCTGAAGGCGCAACACCGGCTGTTCCAGCAGGCCACCCGCAAGGGGATCACGCTGCTGGCATCGGCCGGCGACCAGGGCTCGGCACAGCCGACGTGCGACGGCACCTCGTTCTTCAAGGCCGCCAGCACCCCGGCGACCGACCCGAACGTCACCGCGGTCGGTGGCACGATCCTGGACGCCGACGGCACGACCGGCGCGTACCACAGCGAGACGACCTGGAACGAGCCTGCCTTCCAGGCCGCCGGCGGCGGCGGGTACTCCGTGCTCTACCGCGAGCCGGCGTACCAGGTGTTCAGCCAGCGTAGCCACATGCGCGCCGTCCCGGACGTCTCCTACAACGCCGCGATCATCGGCGGCGTCCTGGCCGTCTGGAGCTCGTCCGGCCAGGGTGCCGACCTGGTGTTCCGCTTCGGCGGCACGAGCGCCGGGTCGCCGCAGTGGGCCGGGCTGGTGGCGCTCGCCGACCAGGCGCGGCACGGCCGGGTCGGGATGATCAACGACACGCTGTACGCGCTGTCGCTGTCGCGGCACACGTACAACGCGGTGTTCCACGACGTCACCACCGGTGACAACACCTACCACGGCGACGTGACCGTCCCCGGCTTCGCGGCGACGCGCGGCTGGGACGCGGCCACCGGTCTGGGTACCCCCAAGGCCGACCGGTTGGTCCCGATCCTGGCGATCAGCAGGTAGTCCGCGAACACCACCTTCGGCCCCGGCTCCGGCCGGGGCCGAAGCCCGTTCCGGGCGCGACGCCGGTGCCGGACCGCGCGCACCTGCGTCCGCCGCCCGGGCCCGGCGACGGTCTAGCCTGCTGACGTGAGTCCGACGACGCGCGTCTTCATCGCCCGGCTGTCCGGGATCGGCGTCTTCGACCCCAACGGCGACCAGCTGGGTCGGGTGCGCGACGCCGTCACGACCATGCGCATCGACCGGCAGCCACCGCGCGTGCTCGGGCTGGTCGTCGAACTGCAGCACCGGCACCGGATCTTCGTGCCGATGGGCCGGGTGATGCGTATCGAGGTCGACGCCGTCGTGCTGTCCAGCGGCACCGTCAACATGAAGCGGTTCGAACGGCGCACCCACGAGGTACTGGTGCTGTCCGAACTGCTGGACCGCTCGGTCACGATCATCGACGACCGCCAGCAGGTGAGCATCGTCGATGCGGGCATGGAGCAGAACCGCGCCCGGGACTGGGTGATCAGCAAGCTGGCGGTGCGCACCGCGGGCAGCAGCCGGATCGGCCGCCGCCGCGGACAGCTGTTCCAGGTCGCGTGGAACGAGGTCGAGGGGCTGGCGATCCGCGAGGCCGACCAGGGCACCGACACGCTGCTGTCCATGCTCTCGGACCTGCGCGCCGCCGACGTCGCGAACGCGCTACAGGACATGCCCGACAAGCGCCGCCTCGAGGTGGCGTCCGCCCTCGACGACGAGCGGCTCGCCGACGTGCTGCAGGAACTGCCGGAGGACGATCAGGTGAGCCTGCTGTCCTCGCTCGCCGACGAGCGCGCCGCCGACGTGCTGGAGGCGATGGACGACGACGACGCGGCCGACCTGCTCGGCGAGATGCCCGCGGCCGACCAGCAGCGGCTGCTCGAGCTGATGGAGCCGGAGGAGGCCGAACCGGTCCGCCGGTTGATGACGTACGGCGACTACACCGCAGGCGGGCTGATGACCTCGGAGCCGGTGGTCATGCTCCCCGACGCGACGGTGGCCGAGGCGCTCGCCCTGGTGCGCAACCCGGAGCTGTCGCCCGCGCTGGCCGCGCAGGTGTTCGTGGTGCGCCCGCCGCAGGCCACCCCGACCGGCCGGTTCCTCGGCACGGCACACCTGCAGCGACTGCTGCGCGAACCACCGTCAGCGCTGGTCAGCGGGATCTGCGAGAAGGACACCGGCACGCTGCGTCCCGATGCGCCGATCGAAGAGGTGACCCGGCACCTGGCCACCTACAACCTGGTCGCCGTGCCCGTGGTCGACGAGCACGACCGGCTGCTCGGCGCGGTCTCGGTCGACGACGTGCTCGACCACCTGTTGCCCGTCGATTGGCGTGACGCCGACGCGTCCCGCGATCCGGTAGGCGACGCCACGACCGATGCGGTGAGCCGCAATGGCTGACACGCGGACCCGGCTGGACCAACCCCGGGAAGAGCGCCGCGGGCTCCGGCTGCAGTACGACGCCGAGGCGTTCGGCCGCTTCACCGAGCGCATCGCGCGCTTCCTGGGCACCGGGCGCTACCTCGTCTACCAGACCGTCGCCATCATCGTGTGGCTCGGCTACAACGTCGCCGCGCCGAAGAACTGGCGCTTCGACCCGTACACGTTCACGTTCTTGACCCTCATCCTGTCGCTGCAGGCCGCCTATGCCGCGCCGCTGATCCTGCTCGCGCAGAACCGGCAGGACGACCGCGACCGGGTGAACCTGGACGCCGACCGCGAGGAGGCGCGCCAGTCCAAGGCCGACCTGGACTACCTCGCACGCGAGATCGCCGCGGTGCGAATGGCGCTCGGCGAGGTGGCGACGCGTGACTTCCTGCGCTCGGAGCTGGGACGGGCCGAGGCGGCGCGCGCCGAGGCGGCCCGCGAGCGCGAGGCGGCACCCGACGCGTCCTGACCGACCGTTCGCGCTCAGACCGCCCGCAGGCCGGCCGCGGTGACGGCGGCGAGGATCACGACCACCAGGAACGGCGCTCGCCGCCACACGGCGACCGCCGCGGCCGCGAAGCCGGCCAGCCGCGCACCGTCGAGGTCGTAGTGCCGGCCGTTCGCTGCGCCCTCGACCACGACCAGAGCCGCGAGCAATGCGACCGGGACCAGTTCGACGAGGCGCCTGATCCGCGGATGGTGCAGCACCTGGGCCGGCACGAAGTAGCCCGCCAGCTTGAGCAGGTAGCAGCCGACGACGGTGCCGATGACCAGCCACCAGAGGTTCATGCCGGCGTCTCGCGCAGCCGGGCGGCGAGCAGCAGCGCCCCGCACGAGGCGAGCACCGGGACGCCGGGCGGGGTGAGCGGGATCAGCGCGAGCGCGATCACCGCGGCGCCGAGCGCCACGCCTCGCTCCAGCGCGCCGCCGCGCAGCCGCGGCGCGAGCAGGGCGAGGAACGCGGCGGGGATCACCGCGTCCAGCCCGAACCTGGTGGGATCGCCGAGCACCGTGGCCCCGGCCGCGCCGATCAGCGTCGACAGGTTCCAGAAGGTGAAGACACCGCCGAACGTCCACCAGAACGCGGTGCGCGAGTTCGCCACGCTCGTCTGGCTGACCGCCATCGCCGTCGACTCGTCGATCGTCCCGAGCGCGGCGGCCATGCGCCGGACGCCGCGTACCTGCAGCAACGGCGCCAGCCGCATCGCGTAGAGCGTGTTGCGCGCGCCGAGCAGCAACCCGCTGCTCAGCGCGGCGGCCAACGTCCCGCCACCGGCGACCACGCCAACCACCGCGAACTGGGTACCGCCGGTGAACGCGAACAGCGAGAGCAGGCAGGTCTGCAGCACCGACAGCCCGGCTGCCACCGACGCCAACCCGAACGCCGCGCCGTATGCACCGACCGCGATCCCCACGCCGAGGGAGTCGCGGATCACTGCCCGTCGCGGGGCGTGCTGGGCAGCTGAGGTCATCAGCCCTGATCGTAGGCACGTACGATCGAGGGCGTGTCACGACCCGATGAAGCCGCTGTCCGCGCCGCCCTCGCCACGGTGAACGATCCGGAGATCCGCAAGCCGATCACCCACCTGAACATGATCCAGGCGCTGGAGATCGGCGACGACGGCGCGGTGACCGTGACCGTGCTGCTGACCGTCCCCGGCTGTCCGATGAAGGACAAGATCACCCACGACGTCACGGCCGCGCTCACGCCGCTCGAGGGCGTGCGCTCGGTCGACGTCCAACTCGGCGTCATGACCGACACGCAGCGGACCGAGCTGCGCCAGCAACTCCGCGGCGGCGCGCCGGCGAACGAGATCCCGTTCGCCCAGCCCGGCTCGCGCACCCGCGTGTACGCCGTCGCGTCCGGCAAGGGCGGGGTGGGCAAGTCCTCCGTCACGGTGAACCTGGCCGCCTCGCTCGCCGCGAAGGGCCTGGCGGTCGGCGTGCTGGACGCGGACATCTACGGCTTCTCGGTACCGCGCATGCTCGGCGTCACCGGCAAGCCGACCCAGGTCGAGCAGATGATCATGCCCCCGGTAGCGCACGACGTGAAGGTCATCTCGATCGGCATGTTCACGCCGGGAAACACCGCGGTCGTCTGGCGCGGCCCGATGCTGCACCGCGCGCTGCAGCAGTTCCTGGCCGACGTGTTCTGGGGTGACCTGGACGTGCTGCTCATGGACCTGCCCCCAGGCACCGGCGACATCGCGATCTCGGTCGCCCAGCTCGTCCCGTCCGCCGAACTGCTCGTGGTGACCACACCGCAGCTGGCCGCCCGCGAGGTCGCCGAGCGGGCCGGGTCGATCGCGCTGCAGACGCACCAGCAGATCGTCGGCGTGGTCGAGAACATGAGCTGGCTGGACCTGCCCGACGGCAGCCGGATGGAGCTGTTCGGCTCCGGCGGCGGTCAGGCCGTCGCCGACTCGCTGTCGCAGTCGACCGGCACGAACGTCCCGCTGCTCGGGCAGATCCCGATCGACCAGCAGGTGCGCGAGGGCGGCGACGGTGGCGCACCGGTGGTGATCAGTGACCCGGCGTCCGCCGCCGCGCAGGCGCTGGACGCGATCGCGGACAAGCTCGCGCAGCGCCAGACGAGCCTGGTCGGCCGTTCGCTGGGCCTGGCACCGGCCCGCGCCTGAGGCCGGACCGCGGCCCGAGGCCTCAGGTGGCGTCGGGGTCGAACGGGGCGGCCTCACCGCGGCCGAGCGGTTGCTGCCGCGCCACGCCGGCCGGCTTGGTCAGCGAGATCTGCGAACCATCGTCGTAGGACCCGCCCTCGACCGGGTCGTAGGACGTGCCGGGCCGGCCGGCTTCGTCCGGGCCCAGGATGGTGTCCTGCAGGTAGCTACGCGGGTTCAGGCTGCGCAAGTCGACGTCATCGCCCAGCACCGCGCGCTGGATTGCGGTGCGCGGGTTCAGGTTGCGCAGGTCCAGCTCGGCGAACTCCGGGCCCAGCTCGTCGCGCAGCTGGGTGCGGGCGCCCTGGGCGAGATCGCGCAGCGTCCGCAGCATCCGGGCGGCATCGCGCGCCAGGCCGGGCAGCCGATCCGGACCCAGGATGATCAGGCCGACGACGCCGAGTACCACCAGCTCGAGCGGCCCGACGTTGAACATGCCGCCGAGTCTAGGCGCAGTGGCCGGCCGCGCACGAGAACGCATCCCCAGTGCACGGGCAACGGCGGGCGGGGTGCCGTCGGCGCGCGAAGAGTGCTGCTGGATGGTGGTGCATCCATCATCCGTACTACGGCCGAATCGGCGGCCTACTCAGGCCGAACCGAGCGTGATCGTGGTGGTCTTCTTCGCGCCCTTGTGGAAGTAGGTCACCGCCACCTTGTCGCCGGGCTTGTGCTGCTGCACGATCACCACGAGCTGGTCGTAGCTGACGATCGCGTGCCCGTCGGCGACCACGATCACGTCCCCGTTGGCCAGCCCGGCCTTGGCTGCGGCACCCCCGGGCGCGACCTGCTCCAGGTACGCGCCCTCGCGGTTCCCGTCGGTGACCGACCGGCCCTGTGCGTCGAGCGAACCGTGCACCGCGCTGCCGGACTTGATCAGCTGACCGGCTATGTCGCGCGCGTAGTTGATCGGGATCGCGTAGCCGATGCCGCTCACCGGCGTCTGCTGGCCGGAGGAGTCGGTCACGCTGAACCGGCCGGCCGAGTTGATGCCGACCACCGCGCCCGCGGCATCGACGAGAGCGCCGCCGGAGTTGCCCGGGTTGATCGCGGCGTCCGTCTGTACCGCGTTCAGGTACGCATCGGACGAGCCGTCGTCGCTGAACACGTGCACGGCGCGGCCGAGCGCCGAGACGATGCCCGCAGTGACCGTGCCCTCGAGCCCGAGCGGCGAGCCGATCGCGATCACCGGATCGCCCACCGCGAGCGCGTCGGAGTCCCCGAGGGACGCCACGGTGAGCTGCTCGCTGGGCACTTGCAGCACGGCCAGGTCACTGATCGGGTCGCGCCCGACGATCTGCGCCTTGGCCTGCGCCTCGTCGGAGAACGTGACGACGATCGACGCGTCGGTGCCCTTGGCGGCGTCGGCGACGACGTGGTTGTTGGTCAGGACGTAGCCGTGCTTGTCGATCACCACGCCGGACCCGACCGCGTACGCCGTCGAGGTGGTCACCGCGATCGACACCACCGCGGGGCCGACCCGCTTGGCGATCTCGGCGACCGAGCCCGGCGGCCGGTTCGCCGGCTTGTCCACCTGCGCCAGGCTGACGTTGTCGCGGTGCAGCACGCTGTCCGCGCGGTTGGCCAGCCAGTAGCCGGCGCCACCCCCCAGCGCCCCGGCCACGAGCGCGGCGACCAGCACCAGCATCAGCGCGCTGAGCCCGAGCCTGCCACGCCGCCCGGGGGCGGAGCCGGTTTGCAGCTCCTCCTCGTCCGCGTCGACCGGCACCGGGGTGTCGTCCGGGTCGACCTCGTGGTCGAGATCCGGGTCGAGCTGGGCCGGCGTTCCCTGGTGGAAGATCGCGCCGCTGCCGAGCCAGTACGGCGCGCTCGGGTCGCGCCACGGGTCGCGCGGGGCGTCCGGCTTCCACCAGGGCGATTCGGGCGCCCGGCCGGCGGGCGCGATCCGGCTGCCCGGGGCGGGGTCGAAGCCGCCGGCTGACCCCGGCGCCGCGCCGAACGCCTCACTCAGGAGCTGCGGCACCGGCTGCGGCGGCACGTGTCGCGCGGCGATCCGCTCGCCGGGCATCGGGGCGAACGGTCCGGCCGCCGGAGGCCGTCCGAACACCGCCCGCTCCTCGGGCGAAACGGTTGGCGGCGGTGGCGTGTACGGCGGCTCGGCCGGACGCGGGGCGAACGCGCCGGACACGTCCGGTGGCCGGGCGTACGGCTCGTCACTCACGAGACCGAGTCTGCCTCAGCAGCGCCCGCCGCGCAGCGGCGCACCTCAGTGCCCGTCGTCGGCCGCGGGTGCGTAACCGGCCGGCTGCACGTGCGCCGGGATGTTGGACGCCGGCGGCGGGACCGGCTCAGGCCGCTGGGCTCCGCTCGCGTGGGCGGCCGAACCGGCCACGAGCACGCCGGCGACCGCAACCGCCGCCGCGGTGCTGATCATGGGCCGCCGCCGGTGTGAACGCTCCGGCCCCGGCTCGGGCGCGAGGGCGGCCACGCCGACCGGGGCCATCGAGCCGAAGGTGGCGAACATGGTCGAGCCGTCCGGGCCGATCGCGGTGGGCAGCACGCTGATCGCCGTGCTCGCCGGGACCTCGCGCAGCCGGTCCAGCAGGCCGGACGGCAGGCTCGGCGCGGGCGCCGCCCGCAGCGCCCAGACCGCCTCGCGCTGTACCGCGACCGAGTACGCGCACTCCGGACACTCGGCGGTGTGCCGGCGGGCCCGCTCCCGGGCGTGGCCGGTCAGGACGTTGTCGGCGAACGCCGCGATCGCCTCGTCCGAGAGGTGCTGTGGTTTCACAGCGCCACCTCGGCCCGCGATGCGCCCGGCTGCGCTGCGCGAGAGCCGCCTCGAACGGACGGCGCGTGGTGGGCCAGGGCCTCGCGCAGCAGCACCCGGCCACGGTGGATCCGGGAGCGCACGGTGCCCACCTTGATGCCGAGCGTCGCGGCGATCTCCTCGTAGGACAGCTGCTCGAGGTCGCACAGCACCACGGCGACCCGGAAGTCCGGCGGCAGCGCGTCCAGCGCGGCCTGGATCTCCGGGTCGAGGTTCATCTGCTCGTACACCTGTTCCGGCCCGGCCTCGCGCGAGGCGAGCCGGTCGCCGACGTCGTCGGGCAGCGCGTCGAAGCGGATCCGCTGCCGGCGGCGCACCATGTCCAGGAACAGGTTCGTCGTGATCCGGTGCAGCCAGCCCTCGAACGTCCCGGGCGTGTACTCGGCGAGCGAGCGGAACACCCGGACGAAGGTCTCCTGGGTCAGGTCCTCGGCGTCGGCGCGGTTACCGGACAACCGGAACGCGAGCCGATACACGCGGTCGGCGTGCGTGCGCACGACCTCGTCCCAGGTCGGCGGCACCCAGGGCTGCACGGTTGCGGCCTCTGCCGTCAATTGCCTCACCTCAGACTCGTAGCGGACCATTGTCCCCTGCGACCAAACCAGCGACAGCTGTCTGTGAGGTAAACGCCTCAGCGCCCGCTCACGTTCCCAGCCGCCCCTCTAGTCTCAATGCCCGTGCATGCCTTTACCTCCGGCGATGACGAGACGATACGTGCACTGCTGGCGTACTGCCTGGAGCGGATCTCGATGGACGCCCCGCTGGACCGGCCGCTGACCCCGGCCGAGTTGGAGGCGCTGGCCGGCGGCTCGATCACCCCGGCGGGCATCGGCGGGCCCGAGGCACTGCGGCTGTGGGCCGAGGTGCTCGGCCCGGCCTGCCTGTCCGTGGACCACCGGCGGTACCTGTCGTTCATCCCGAACGCACCGACCAAGGCGGCGACGTACTTCGACATGCTGGTCGCGGCGTCGAACGTGTACGGCGGGTCGTGGCTGGAGGGCTCCGGCGCCGTCTACGCCGAGAACCAGGCACTGCGCTGGATCGCCGACCTGGCCGGGTTACCCGAGTCGGCCGGCGGGGTGTTCGTGCAGGGCGGGACGATCGGCAACCTGTCCGCGATGGTCGCCGCCCGCGAGTCGGCCCTGCACAAGCGGGGCGGCCGGCCGGCGCGTTGGTCGGTGTGCGTCACCGAGGAGACGCACTCGTCGGTCAAGCACGCGCTGCGCGTGGTGATGGACGTGGACGTGGTCGAGGTGCCGGGCGACGACAGCGGCCGGATGCTGGGCTCGACGCTGCGGGACACGGTGCACGCGCTGCCGGCCGACATGCGCGACGGCATCTTCGCCGTGGTCGCCACCGCCGGCACCACCAACCTGGGCGTCGTCGACGACATCGCCGGGATCGCCGACGTCGCCGAGGATCACGGCTGGTGGCTGCACGTCGACGGCGCGTACGGCGGCGCCGGGCTGGCCGCCCCGAGCGTGCGGCACCTGTTCGACGGGGTGGAGCGGGCCGACTCGTTCATCGTCGACCCGCACAAGTGGCTGTTCGCGCCGTTCGACTCGTGCGCGCTGCTATACCGCGATCCGGTCCAGGCGCGTGCCGCGCACACCCAGCACGCCGGCTACCTCGACCCGGTGACCGTCGAGGGCGAGTGGAACCCGTCCGACTTCGCGATCCAGCTGACCCGGCGTGCCCGGGGCCTGCCGTTCTGGTTCTCCCTCGCCGTGTACGGCACCGACGCCTACCGCGATGCGCTGGAGCAGACGCTCACCGTGTCGCGCGAGGGCGCCGAGCTGATCCGCGAGGCGCCGCACCTGCGGCTGCTGGTCGAGCCCGAGCTGACCGTGCTGATCTTCGAGCGGATCGGCTGGAGCGATGACGACTACACCGCCTGGAGCGCGAAGCTGCTCGCCGACCAGATCGCGTTCGTGACGCCGTCCCGGCACGCCGGTCAGGTCTGCACCCGGTTCGCGATCGTCAACCCGCGCACCAGCACCGAGGACCTGGCCCTGATCATCGACTCGATGAAGTGATTCGGCGATAGGGTGCAGCGCATGGCCGACGCGATGGTGAACCTGGACAGCGTGGCGTACGCCGAGTCGTTCGTTCCGGAGGACGAGGTGATCGCGACGGCCCGCGATCGCGCCCGCGAGCTGGGCTGCGTCCCGATCGGTCCCGCGGGCGGGGCACTGCTGCGGGTGCTCGCCGCCGCGACCGGCGCGCACGCGGTGGCCGAGGTAGGCACCGGCGCCGGTGTGTCCGGGCTGTACCTGCTCGGCGGGATGGCCGCCGACGGCGTGCTCACCACCGTCGACGTCGAGGGCGAGAACCAGCGGGCGGCGAAGGAGGCGTTCACCGAGGCCGGCATCGCCGCGACCCGCTACCGGATGATCAACGGCTCGGCGGCCGAGGTGCTGCCGCGGCTGCGCGACGGCGCGTACGACCTGGTGTTCGTCGACGCCGACAAGACCACCTACGCGGTGTACTACGAGCAGGCGGTCCGGCTGCTGCGTCCCGGCGGCGTGGTGGCGTTCGACAACGCGCTCTGGCACGACCGGGTCGCCGACCCGGCCCAGCGCGACGCGGACACCGTCGTGCTGCGCGACCTCGGCAAGGCGGTCCGTGACGACAAGCGGCTGCTGCCGGCACTGCTGCCGGTCGGCGACGGCCTGCTGGTGGCCGCCAAGCGCTAAACCGGGCGATCGCCCGGCCGGTCGCCCGGTCGCAGCGCCCAGTCGAGCACCGCGCGCCGCACCCTCCCCGCTATTCGGGCCGTGGACGCTGACCCAGTAGAGATAGTCGTCCTCGCCCTCGCGCAGCCGGAACACGATCTCGATCGCCATCCGCTCGCCGTCCAGTGTGGCGACGCACTCCTCGACCCGGTCGTCGAGCATCCTCATCCACCGGTCGGCCTCGGCGCTCGCGCCCGGCAGGACCTTCCCGCGGGACAGCTCGACGACGAGTCCTTCGGGGATGCTGGCCGGCCGGTGCTCGCTCATGCCGCCGATGCTGCCAGCTCGGCGCCGTCGACCGGTGGTACTTCCTGATCTGTCGGACGCGCGTACGACAAACTCGGACACAGACCGGCCCTCGGGCGGCGTCCCGGCGCCTCCAGCGGACACCGGCCGGCCGCGCTACCGTCGGCCGGTGGCCTGCTATGTCGACACGGTGCGCGCGTACCCCGGCGCCGGGCTGCGGCACACCCACTTCTGCCACCTGCTGGCCGACAGCCGCGAGGAACTGCACGCGATGGCCGACGCGCTGGGGATCCCGCGCCGCTTCTTCCAGGACCACCCCTGGCGCTGGCACCACGACCTGCCCGAGCACATGCGCCCCCGCGCCGTCGAGCTGGGCGCCCGGGAGGTGGACCTGCACACGGTCGGCAGGCTGCTGCGCGAGCGACGGGCCGGGTTGGGCGATCCGGGCGTCGCGTAGGTTCGACGGGTGCAGATCACGGTTCTGGCCGGAGGCGTCGGCGGCGCCAAGTTCCTGCGAGGCGTCCGCGCCGCCTGCCCGGGCGATGAGGTCACGGCGATCGTGAACACCGGCGACGACGTCACGTTGCACGGGTTGCGGATCACCCCCGACCTGGACAGCGTCATGTACACCCTGGCCGACGCGAACGACCTCGAGCGGGGCTGGGGACGCGCCGGTGAGAGCTGGCGCATCCAGGACGAGCTGAAGGCGTACGGCGCCGAGCCGTCCTGGTTCAACCTGGGCGACCTCGACATCGCCACCCACCTGGTGCGCACCCGGATGCTGGACGCCGGCTACCCGCTCTCGGACGTCGTCGCCGCGCTGTGCACGCGCTGGCACACCGGGATCCGGCTGCTCCCGATGACCGACGAGCGCTGCGAGACGCACGTGATCGTCGACCTCGACGGCGGCCGGCGCGCCATCCACTTCCAGGAGTGGTGGGTCAAGCACCGCGCCGGGCTGCCCGCGCACGGCTTCGTCCAGATCGGCCTCGACGACGCCCGCCCGGCCCCGGGCGTGCTCGAGGCCATCGCCACCGCGGACGCCGTGCTCATCGCTCCGAGCAACCCGGTCGTGTCCATCGGCACCGTCCTCGGCGTGCCCGGGATCCGCGAGGCGATCGCCGCCACGCCCGGCCGGGTCGTCGGCGTGTCACCGATCATCGACGGGGCCCCGGTGCGCGGCATGGCCGACGTCTGCCTGCCCGCGATCGGGGTCGAGGTGAGCGCCGAGGGCGTCGGCCGGCACTACGGCGCTCGTGCCGATGGCGGGGGGCTGCTGGACACCTGGCTGATCCACAAGAGCGACACCGCCGACGTCCCCGGTGTCGACGTGCGCGCGGTACCGCTGCTGATGACCGACGACGAGGCGTCCGCCGCGATGGTCCGGGAGGCGCTGCGATGACCGGAACCCGCCCCGATCACGCGTCGGCGCGCGTGGAGATCCTGCCCGTGCTGGGCATCGGCGAGCTGCGCCCGGGCGACGACCTGGCCGCGCTCATCGTCGAGCACGCGCCGCCGCTGCAGGACGGTGACGTGCTGGTGGTGACGTCCAAGGCCGTGTCCAAGACCGAGGGCCGGCTGGTGGTGCTGGACGACACCGACGAACAGGCCCGCGAGGCGGCACGCCAGCAGGCGATCGACGCCGAGACGGTGCGGGTGGTCGCCAGCCGCGACACGCTGCGCATCGTCGAGACCCGGCACGGCCTGGTGCTGGCGGCCGCCGGTGTCGACGCGTCCAACGTCGCCCGCAACGAGCTGGCGCTGCTGCCGCTGGATCCGGACGCGTCGGCGCAACTGCTGCGCGAGAGCATCCGGGAACGGGGCGGCGTCGACGTGGGCGTGGTCATCTCCGATTCGATGGGGCGCCCGTGGCGGGCCGGCATCACCGACACCGCGATCGGCGTCGCCGGGCTGACGGCGCTCACCGACGCCCGCGGCCACACCGATGCGTACGGCAACGTGCTGTCGGTTACCCAGGTGGCCGTCGCCGACGAACTCGCAGCCGCGGGCGATCTGGTCAAGGGCAAGTTCGGCGGCGTGCCGGTCGCCGTGGTGCGCGGCATGGCCCGCGACGGCAAGCTCGACGACGACGGGCAGGGCAGCCGCAGCCTGATCCGCGGCTCGGCCGACGACCTGTTCCGACTGGGCACAGCCGAGGCGATCGCGATCGGCCGCGAGGACGTCGGCTGGGCGACCGAGATGCCGCCGCCGCTGCACGCCGACGCCGTCGAGGTGGTCACCGCGCTGGTCCCGCGGTCGGACGAGGATGCCGCGGTGCGGCAGGGGTTCCTCGGCTTCCTCGCGGCGCGACCGGACGCGATGTGGCGTTCGTGCGCGCCCGGGCACCTGACCGCCAGCGCGCTCGTCGTCGATCCGTCCCGTGGGGCGGTGCTGCTCACGCTGCACCCGCGCGTCGGTCTGTGGCTGCAGGTCGGCGGCCACTGCGAACCGGGCGATCACACCGTGCTCGACGCGGCCGCCCGCGAGGCGCGCGAGGAGAGCGGCCTCGGCTCGCTGTCCTTCGACCCGGCACCGCTCGGGCTGGACGTGCACCCGATCACCTGCTCGCTCGGCGTACCCACCAGGCACTTCGACGTCCGCTTCCTCGCCGTCGCGCCGGAGGGTGCCGAGCCGGTGCAGAGCGAGGAGTCGCTCGACCTGCGCTGGTTCGCCTTCGACGAGCTGCCCAACGGCGCGTCGTCGGACCTGCCCCGGCTGGTCGGGGCGGCGCGCGAGCGGCTCGGGCTGTGATGGACGCGGACGTGCTGGCCGCGGTCGGCAGCTGGCCGGTCGACTCCGCGGCGGTCGCGGTGGTCGGCCCAGCCGGAGTGCTCGCGTCGACCGGACCGCTCGACACGCCGTTCGCCCTCGCGTCGGTGACCAAACCCCTTGCGGCATTGGCGATCCTCGTCGCGGTCGAGGAGGGCGCGATCGAGCTGACCCACCCGGTGGACGAGGCGCTGGTGCCCGGCGCGACGCTGCGCCACCTGCTCGCGCACGCGTCCGGGCTGGCGCCCGAGCAGCCGATGCGCTCGTTCCCGCCGGCGGTGCGCCGGGTGTACTCCAACGTGGGCATCGAGCTCGCCGGCGGGCTCGTCGAGAAGGCCACCGGCATGGCGTTCGGCGACTACTTCACCGACGCCCTGGTGCGCCCGCTCGGGCTGACCGGGACCTCGCTGCCCGGCTCGCCCGCCCGCGACGGGGTCTCGACGGTGGCCGACCTGGCGCGTGTGGTGCAGGAGCTGCAGGCCCCGAGCGGGCTGCTGCACCCGGACACGCTGGCCGACCTGCGCACCGTGCAGTACCCGGGGCTGCGTGGCGTGCTGCCGGGGTTCGGCGGGCAGCCGGACAACAGCTGGGGGCTGGGCTTCGAGATCCGCGACCACAAGTCGCCGCACTGGACCGGCTCGGCGAACTCGCCGGAGACCTACGGGCACTTCGGGCAGAGCGGCACGATGTTCTGGATCGATCCCGCGGCCGGAGTGGCCCTGGTGGCGCTGGCCGATCGCGACTTCGGGCCGTGGGCGGCACATGCCTGGCCCGCGCTCAGTGACGCGGTGCTGGCCGCGGCCCGCTGACCGCTCGACAGCCTCAGATCCGGCGGATGTCGTTCGGGGCGAAGCGGGGCCCGAACTTCGGCGGCGTGACACCGGACAGCTCGATCAGCCGCACCACCCGTGCCCGCTGACCGGCCCACGGGACGAGCAGGTCGAGCATCTGCGCGTCGGTGCCGCGCGCCCGGCCGGTGAGCGCATGCACCACCAGGTCGGCCAGGTGGAAGTCGCCCACGCTCACCGCGTCCGGGTCGCCGAACGCGCGCAGCGCGGTCTCCGCCGCGGTCCACTCCCCCACCCCGGGGACGACGCGCAGCCGGGCCATCGCGGCGGCGGCCGGCATCATCACGCACTCCTCCAGCCGGCGCGCGACGGTCGCCGCGGCCCGGATCGCCCGCTGCCGCTTGCCGTCCACGCCGAGCCGGTGCCAGCCCCAGGCGGGCACGTCGAGCAGCTCGCGCGGGCCGGGCGGCACGAACAGGTCCGCACGCGGACCGGGCGCCACGGTGCCGAACCGGCGCAGCAGCCCGCGCCAGGCGGTGTGCGCCTCGGTGCCGGTGACCCGCTGCTCCAGCACGGCGGGAACGAGCGAGTCGAGCACCAGCCCGGTGGCGGGCAACCGGACGCCGGGGTTCGCCCGCTGCGCGTCCCGCAGCCGCGGCCACGCCGCGACGTCCACCGCAGACCAGTCGTCGCCGTCGCCGAGCAGCGCCGGCAGCCGGTCCAGCAGCCAGGCCGCGCCCGCACCCCAGGCGTCGGCTCTCGCGCCGTCCGCGACCGCCCGCACCGCCAGCGTGCCCGGGCCGGCCGGGGTGTGGCAGGCCCACCAGAACGTCCCGTCCGGGTCGACGCGGTGCGCCGGGTCGCCGGGGCCACGGCGCAGCGGCGCCAGCGTGCCCAGCACGTTCACCGGGCGGCACGCGGACCACTGCCGCGCCAGCGCGGCCGGGGCAACCGCCGTCATCACAGGTCGCTGGAGAAGCGGATCGCACCGTCGGTGAGCTCGGCGTCGGGCCAGACGCGCGCGCCGCCGCACAGTTCGATGCGGGCACCGATCCGGGCGCGGTCACCGATCACGGCGTCCTCGAGCACCGTGCCCGCGCCGATCGTCGCACCGAAGCCGACCACCGATCGGCGCACGACCGCGCCCTCGGCCACGCGGCTGCCGTCGAACAGCACCGCACCGTCGAGCACCGCACCCGCGCCCACCGTGCAGCCGGCGCCGACCGTCGTCCCGCCGGTGACCGTCGCAGCCGGATCGACCGTCGCCCCGGCGAGCACGAGTGCCTCACCGGCCGGCCCCGGCAGCGCCGGCGACGGGGCGAGCCCGCGCACCAGGTCGGCCGAGCCGGCGACGAAGTCGGCCGGGCGGCCCAGGTCGCGCCAGTAGCCGGAGTCGACGTAGCCCGCCACCAGCGCGCCGGCGGCGAGCAGCCCGGGGAACGTCTCACGCTCGACCGACACCGCCCGCCCGGCCGGGATCGCCTCCACGACGGACCGCTTGAACACGTAGGCCCCGGCGTTGATCTGGTCGGTGACCGGGTCGGGGTCCTTCTCCAGGAACGCCGTCACCCAGCCGTCCGGGTCGGTCGGCACGCAGCCGAAGGCACGCGGATCGGGCACCTTCGTCAGGTAGAGGGTGACATCGGCCGCGCTGTCGTGGTGCCGGGCCAGCAGCGCGCGCAGGTCGACACCGCACAGGACGTCGCCGTTGAAGATCATCACGGTGTCGCCGCGCAGCCGGTCCGCCACGTTGCGGATGGCGCCACCCGTGCCCAGCGGCTCGTCCTCGACGACGTACTCGAGCTCGACACCGAGGGCGGTTCCGTCACCGAAGTACGACTGGAAGACCTCGGCCCGGTAGGAGGTGCCCAGCACGATGTGGCGCACGCCGGCATCCCTGATGCGCGCGATCAGGTGGGTCAGGAACGGGACGCCGGCGGTCGGCAGCATCGGCTTCGGCGCCGAGAGGGTGAGCGGGCGAAGGCGCGTGCCGAGGCCGCCCACCAGGATCACCGCGTCGGTCGAACCCACTTGTTGGTAGTCCCTTCGTGCGCGCGAAACCCGCCTCAGCCTGCCACACCGGTGGGGTCCGGGCGGGCTGCGCCTCAGAGCGCCAGGAGGGTGAAGCTCTGCCAGCCGGAGATGCCGATGCGCTGCCGCGGGTGCAGCGTCAGCTCGCCCCGCCCGTCCGCGCGGATCAGCCAGAGCGCTCCGGCGGTGTCCCGCGCGACGAGGTCGGCCCGGCCGTTCGCGTCGAGGTCACCGGCCACGATCCGGTCGTAGCCCTGCCATCCGGTGGCCACCTGCACCGGCGCCGCGAACGGCTGGTCGGGGACGTGCCGGCTCAGCGAGACCCAGGCGGTGCCGTCGGCCCGCTTGGCGAGCAGGTCGGCCATCCCGTCACCGTTCAGGTCGACTGCGGTGAGCAGGTCGGTGGCCCGCACGCCCGGCGCGGAGACCAGCTCGCGGGACGCGTAGGAGAACGGTTCGCTCATGTTGCCGGTATTGGGGTACAGCCAGGCGGCGTTCGCCGCGGTGATGCCGAGCAGGTCGGGACGGCCGTCGCCGGTGAAGTCGCCGAGCACCAGGCGCGGGAAGCCGGTCCAGCCGGAGAGCCCGATCCGGGCCCGGGTCGGGAACGGCCGGGTGGCCGAGATCACCCCGAGGTAGAGCCACAGCGAGCCGTCGGTCCGGACGCCGACGAGATCCGGGACACCGTTGCCGTCGACGTCCCCCTGCAGCACGGTGGCGAAGGCGTTCCAGCCGGACACCCCGACCTGCGTACGCGCAAGTAACGGCTGGGCCGCCGCGCCGGTGTTCGGGAAGAGCCACAGCCCGCCACGCGAATCGATGGTGACGACGTCGGCCAGCCCGTCGCCGTCGACGTCCCCGGCCATGATCTGCGCGTAGCCGTTCCAGTTGCCCAGGCCGACGCGGATCCCGTCCGGCCAGCGTGACTGCCCGCCGTCCTGAGCCAACGAGACAACACCGTTGCGCTCCCGGTACAGCACGTCGGCGTGGCCGTCGCCGGTGAAGTCGGCCGCGGCCATCGCGCTGAAGTCCTGGCGCCCCGTCAGTCCGGTCTGGTTCCGCCCGGAGAACGGACGCGACAGCGAACGCCGGTTCGGGTATAGCCACTGGGTGCCGTCCGCGCTCGTCGCGATCAGGTCGACCCGCTTGTCGCCGGTGACATCGGCCAGCAGGATGCGGTCGAAGATGTTCCAGCCGGACGTCCCGATCATGGCGCGCTTGCCGAACGGGTGCGTGACGCTGCCGCCGTTGCGGTACAGCCACAGCGACCCGTCCGGCCGGCGGGCGACCAGATCCGCCCGGCCGTCACCGTCGACGTCCCCGAGCGCGATCCGGTCGAACGCGTTCCAGCCGTAGGCGCCGATCCGCACCGCGTGTCCATAGGGATGGCTGGCGCTGCCGGTGTTGCGGTACAGCCACAGCGTCCCGTTCGGCTTGGTGGCGACCAGATCGGCCCGGCCGTCACCGTCGACGTCACCGAGCATGGTGCGGTCGAACGCACTCCAGCCGTACGCGCCGATCATCTGCCGGACCGGGATGATCTTGGTCGGGGGCTGCGCCTGATAGCGCCACAGGGTGCCGCTGCCGTCGGGCCGTACCGCGATCAGGTCGGCGGACTGTTGTGCGCGCGGCACCGGCGTCGCGCCGGACAACAGCCGGTCGAAGGCCTGCCAGCCGGACGTGCCGATGGTGACCCGGCTGCTGTACGGACGCGTGATGCTGGCCCCGGCGCGATAGAGCAGCAGCGAGCCGTCGGATTTCGAGCCGATCAGGTCGGCGCGGCCGTCGGCGTCCACGTCCTGCGCGATCAGCTGCCGGAAGCCCGTCCACCCGGACACGCCGATCTGCGCCGCCCGGCGGAACGGTGCGGTGGGCGCGCCGCCGTTGTGGTACAGCCAGAGCGAGCCGTTCGCCTTGACCCCGAGCAGGTCGCTGCGGCCGTCGCCGTCGACGTCGGCGGCGACCAAGGTCCGGAACGCCTGCCAGCCGGACGCGCCGATGCGAATCCCCGGCGCATACGGGCTGCTGACCGTGCCGGTGTTGCGGTAGAGCCACAGCTGTCCCGAGGGGGTCCGGGCGATGAGGTCGCTGCGGCCGTCGCCGTCGACGTCGGCGGCGACCAGCGTGTCGAAGGCGTTCCAGCCGTACGCCCCGATCCGGGTGCGTCCGGAGTAGGGCAGGCTCGTGCCGTTGTTCCGGTACAGCCAGAGCGAGCCGTCCGGACGCACGCCGATCAGGTCGGTGCGGCCGTCGCCGTCGACGTCACCGCTCGTCAGCCTGGACAGGTGCTGCCAGCCGGAGAGCCCGATCTGCACTGCGCTGCTGAACGGATGCGTCGGGGTGCCGCCGTTGCGGTAGTACCAGAGCGTGCCGTCCGGCTTGGTCGCGATCATCCCGCCACGGTCGAACGGTTCACTCGGCGGGGCGAACCACTCGTTGAAGAACACCCAGAAGTTGCGGTTGCCGTAGGCGCTGCACTTGTCGCCTGTGCCGTGCAGGTTGGCGAGCGCGGCCGCGTTCGGCTGGTAGGGCGTGTAGATGTACAGCCCGGCCGTGGCCTGGTTCTGGATGAAGACGGTGCCGGCGCCGCAACTCGTGTTCGGGTTGTACTGGATCGAGTTGTTCCGGCCGGCGATGTAGTTGTAGAAGGTGGGGTGCAGCCGGTAGTACCGGAACTGGTAGGCCGCCAGATAGACCTGGTTGAAGAAGCCCTTCGAGCTGGCGTCGCACCCGGTGCTGTCCGGGCAGTTCGCCCCGGTGGCGAAGTCGTAGGCGTACTGGCTGGGCATGGTTGCCTGGACCAGGCCCTGTTCCTTCTGCACCAGCACGAGCAGCACCTGCGGGTTGATGCCGCACGCCCGGCCGACGTTGTAGAAGATCGCGGCCGATGTCTCGCTGGAGCGGCCGGTGTACGCCGCACAGATGCCGGCCTGCGCGGCGTGTGACGACGTGCGCGTCGAGTAGTCCTTCAGGCAGGTGTAGCCGCTGGCGCAGGCAGGCACCTGCTTGTCCAGGAAGGACTGGATCTGGGCCACCGACATCGTCGAGGAGTTGTAGAACTCGCTGTCGCTGATGATGTTTCCGGCCTGCCACTCGGAAGCGGTGAGCGCCGCCGACGACGGTGCGGGACCGGCGACGACCGCAGCCGCGGCCAGCACGGCGGCCGCCGCCGACAGCAGCGCTACCACGCGCCGGCTCATCGGGTCACCGTGATCGTGACGGGGTCGGACGAGCCCGTCGCGCTGGGCGAGGTGAACGTCACCACGGCGGTCCACGCGCCCGGGCTCAGCTCGGCTCCGGGAATGGTCAACACGCCGCACGACGTGGACGACGGCGTGATGGTGGCCTTGTGCGACGCGGTCCGGGTGAGCGAGCCGCGGCGCATGGTGAGCGTGCAGCTGCCGTCACGGATCACCTTGTCCTCGACGTTGGCACCGACCTCGGCGACCTGTTGCGCCGCACTCCAGTCGTGGAAGCTCAGGAAGATCCGCACCGTGCTGACCGGCCGGGTCGTGGCGGGCCGGGTGGACGGTGCCGTGGACGGTGCCGTGGTCGACGCGGTGTTCGACGCGGTGGTCGTGGCCGGCCGGCTGTCGGTCGGCAGCGCGGTGGAAAGACCACTGTCCGTGGGCACCGGGGTGCTTGGCGAGTTCGGCAAGCTCGATGCCGGGTCGCTCGAGGACGACGCGGCGCCCGGCGCACCGGTGGTGCACGCGCTGATGAGGGTCACGGCAGCGGCGACGGCAGCGACTACGGCGACGAGTCCTGGGCGCAACTCGGCTCCCGAGTGGTCTGGGGCTGGTGTTAATGGTGGTGCCCGAGTGATGTGGGGGGTGGACTCACGGTACCCCACGATCCAGGGCCGACCAGGCCCAAACAGGTGCAAACCCTCAGCCCACGAGCGATTCGCGGGCGGTTCAGCGCCCCCGGCCCAGCCACCGGGCCACGACGGCGCGCGCGCCGAGGCCGGCCCGCAGCACCACCCGGACCGGCCACCAGCGCCAGCCGGCGTAGCGCCGCGACAGGTACGCCCAGACGCTGCGATGCCGGTCGGCGGCCAGCTGCGCCCGGTCGATCGCGTCCTGTTGCCGGCTGCCCCCGATCACTACCGCCGACGGGACGTAGACGTTGTGCCAGCCGGCCTTGGCGAACCGCTCACCGAGCTCGAGATCCTCCAGGTAGACCAGTTGGTCGGCCTCGAAGCCGCCGATGGCGTCGAACGCGTCGCGGCGCAACAGCACGCAGGTGTCCACCAGCCAGCCGGTGGTGCGCTCGGCCGGCGCCTCGCGTGCCCGCCGGTATGCACCGGTCCAGCGGTTGTTCGGCAGCCACCGTCCGAACAGGGCGTGCCCGATCCCGCTGGACAGCGAGGGCACCGACCGCGCGGACGGGTACACCGTGCCCTGCGCGTTCTGGATCAGCGGGCCGAACGCGGCGCCACGAGGCCACCGGCGGGTGGCGGCCAGCAGGGCGTCCAGCGAGCCGGGCGTCCAGATCACCGCCGGGTCGGCGAGCGCGACGAACTCTGCGGTGGTGTCACGCACCCCGAGGTTGGCGGCGCGGCCGTAGGACACCTCGCCGGTCTCGACCACGCGCAGCGCGCTCGCGTCGATCGCGTCCGCCAGCTCGACCGGCTGCGCGCCGTGGTGTGCGAGCACGATTTCCAGCGGCGCGGCGGTCGCGATCCGGACGGACTCGAGGAACGCGGGCAGACCGGGCGCACAGTCGTGGATCACCGCGACGACTGCGACGGGCTCCCCGTGGCTCAACAACGCTCCTGGCGGACGCGGGATGGGTGTTCTGGCAGCCTACCGGCGGCCGGACACTCGGCGAATCGCCCCCGCGGTTACCGGGTTCGGCCCGATCGCCGGGCTAGCCTTCGCAGTCGTGGCCGACACGCAGCCCGATCGGACCCCGGCCCGTGCGCGACCGGTGCTCAGCGCGCGCACCCGGTTCGGGCTGCGCGTGAGCGTCGCGGCCCTCTCGTTCGTGCTGCTGGTCGGCAGTGGCTACGCGTGGGCGACGTTCCAGAACTTCACCAGCGACGTCCCGCACGGTGCGCCGGTTCCCGCACTCGCCAAGGGGCAGAGCGATCTCGACGGCCACGACACGAACGTGCTGCTCGTCGGCAACGACAGCAGGGCCGGGGCCAGCCGCGCCGAACTGAAGGCGCTCAGCGCGGGTGGTGGCGGCGGCGGCGCCAACACGGACACGATGATGGTGCTGCACGTTCCCGCGAACGGTAAGGCCCCGACGCTGATCTCGATCCCGCGCGACTCGTGGGTGACGATTCCCGGCTACGGCAAGGGCAAGATCAACTCCGCGTACGGCGACGCGTACACCAGCGCGAAGAACGCGCACCGCAGCGAGCAGGACGCGCAGAGCGCCGGGCTGTTGCAGACGATCAAGACGATCGACCTGCTCACCGGGCTGCACATCGATCACTACATGCAGGTGAACCTGCTCGGGTTCTACCGGATCAGCAACGCGATCGGCGGCGTGAGCGTGTGCCTGAACGCCGCGCAGAACGCCCGGACCGACTCCGACGCGTACGGGCACGGGTACTCCGGCATCGACCTGCCCAAGGGCGTCTCGGTGATCAAGGGCAAGCAGGCGCTGGCGTTCGTGCGGCAGCGCCACGGGCTGCCCAACGGGGACCTGGACCGCATCAAGCGACAGCAGTACTTCCTCGCCTCGGCGTTCGGCAAGATCACCTCAGCGGGGGTGCTGCTGAACCCGTTCAAGCTGCACGACCTGCTCACCGCGGTCGGCTCGTCGTTGCTCACCGATCCGTCGCTCGACCTGCTCGATCTCGCCCGGCAGGTCCAGTCCGTGGCCAGCGGCACGATCAGGTACCTGACGATTCCGAACCTCGGGCCGCAGCTGATCTACCCGGACGGCATCGAGACGGCGATCGTGGGTGTCGACACCGCGGCGATGCCCGGGTTCATCCGCCAGTTGCGCGGCGAGGCGGCCGATCCGGACCTGGCCGCGGCGAAGGCGGCCAAGCCCGCGACGGTCACGCTGGACGTGTTGAACGGCACGGACATCGTCGGCCTGGCCGGCCGCAACGCGGCAGCGCTGCGCACGCTGGGCTTTCACGTGGACGTCGTCGACTCCGCCGGCAACACCGCGTCCAAGACGCTGATCCAGTACCCGGCTGGCGCCCAGGCGGCGGCGAAGGCGGCCCGGGCAGCGGTCCCCGGCGCACAGCTCGTGCTGACCTCGACCGTGAAGCGGGTCACCGTGGTGCTCGGCACCGACGGGCGGCAGGCGGCCACGCTGGCCCGTTCGCCGAGCAGCGCGACCACCAGCCACGCGCCCGCGAAGCCGGCGCGCAAGGCCAACGGCGGCCTCGGCTGCATCAACTGAGCCGCACTGCGCCGGCTGAGTGCCCGGCGCGTGCTCAGCGGGTTCTCGGCGCCCGCGACGGTAGCCTCGGACCGTGCCCAGCCCCAGCTCCGACGACGCCGCCAGCGGTGGGCCGGGGCAGCGCGGCGCGCTGCCGGCCCTGCCGCCGGAGCTGGACCCGCGCGGCCGGCGGGTCGCCCGCAGGGAAGCTCGCAGCACCCCCGGCCCGACGGCACGACCGGCCCGGACCGGGCCGGCACGCACCAAGCTGATCGTGCTGGTGGTGTGCACCGCGCTGTCCGTCGGGCTGGTCGCCTTCGCCGGCACCTACTGGTGGAGGTTCCACCAGTTCAAGTCGAACCTGAGCCGGCTGGACATCTCCGCCGCGCAGGCGACGAGCCCGGGCGACATCGACGGCGGCGACCAGAACATCCTGGTGGTCGGCAACGACGACCGCACCGACATGACCGATGCCGAGGTGCACGAACTGCACACCGGACGCAGCGGCGGCAGCCTGAACACCGACACGATGATGATCATCCACGTGCCGGCGGACGGCTCCCGCGCCACGCTGATCTCGTTGCCGCGCGACTCGTACGTCGCGATCCCCGGGCACGGCAAGGCGAAGCTGAACTCCGCCTATCCCGACGCCTACACCGCCGCGCACGGCAGCCGGGCCAGCAAGCGCACCGCGGGCGCGAACCTGCTGGTGCGCACCGTGCAGGCGCTGACCGGCCTGCACGTGGATCACTACGTGCAGGTCGACCTCCTCGGCTTCTACCGCATCAGCAACGCGATCGGCGGTGTCACGGTGAACATGTGTGCCGCGGTGAAGGAGAAGAACTCCGGCATCCACCTGCACAAGGGCAAGAACGTGATCAAGGGGGTTCAGGCGCTCGCGTTCGTCCGGCAGCGCTACGGCTTCCCGAACGGGCTGGGCGACCTGGACCGGGTCAAGCGCCAGCAGTACTTCCTCACCGCCGCGTTCCGCAAGATCGTCTCGGCCGGCATCGTGCTCAACCCGTTCAAGCTCCAGGATCTGCTCGGCGCGATCTCCAGTTCGCTGTACGTCGACCGCTCGCTCGACCCGCTCAAGCTCGGCAGGCAACTGGAGAACCTCACCGCCGACAAGATCACCGGCAAGACGATCCCGACGGACGGCTTCGCCGACACGGACGTCGGCAGCGTGGTCGTCGTGCACCCGAGTGCCGTGCAGGCGTTCGTGAACGCGGTCGTGCACCCGGCCGCGACGAAGTCGGCGACCCGCAAGGCGACCGCTGCCAAGAGCACGAAGAAGGCCACCAGCACGAAGACCGCTGCCATCGACGCGAAATGCATCTACTGACATGGGCTCACCCGAGCAGTTGTTCGCGGACCTGCTGGCGGCCGATCCGGGCCGCCCGTTCATCACCTACTACGACGAGGCCAGCGGTGAGCGCACCGAATTGTCGGCGCGATCGCTGGCCAACTGGGTGAGCAAGACACACCACCTGCTGACCACCGAACTCGGCCTCGGCGCGGGTGACAGCGCACTGCTCGCGCTGCCCGCGCACTGGATCTCGCTGCCGCCGCTGCTGGGCGTGCTCACCGCCGGGCTGGCGTTCACCGACAACCCGGCGCAGGCGGCGGTCGCGTTCGTCTCGCCCGACACCGTGGCTTCGGCCGGCGCGGTGCCCGACCGGTACGCGGTAGCGCCGGACGCGGCGGCGGTGGGCTTCCGGGACGACCCGCCGGGCGGCGCGCTCGACTTCGTGGCCGCGGTGCGTCCACAGGCGGACGCCTGGGCGAGCGTGCACTTCGGTGCCGGCCCCGGCGATCCGTGCCTGGACGGGCACAACCGCGGCGAGGTCACCGAGTGGGCGCGGCGACGCGCCGAGGCGCTGGGGCTGTCGGCCGGCGCGCGCGTGCTGTGCACCCGGGACTGGGTTACCCAGGTCGACTGGCTGGACACCGTGCTCGCCCCGCTGTCGGTGGGCGGCTCGCTGGTCTACGTCCGCAACTGCAGTGACGAGGACGTGCTGAGCCGCCGCGCCGGGCAGGAGCGCGCGAGCGTCCGCATCCGGTGACCGGCCGAGCCATAGGGCAGCGCTATGGGCGGCCCAGGCAGCCGAGCGGTGCCGCGGGGCGCCCCGGCCGGGAACAGTTCGACAGGTGAGCGCCACGACCCGCCGAGCCGACCCGCTGCGTGCGTGCGCACCGCTGGTCCCGGGTGTCGCGTTGGCTGCCGCGATCGCGCTCGTCGCCACCGGCATCGGGCACGCGCTGCCGTTGCTCGGCGCCCCGGTGGCCGGGCTCCTCCTCGGGGTCGCGCTCAGCCGCGCCGTGGCCGCGCGTCCACCACTGCAGCCGGGCGTGGCGTTCGCCGGGCGGACCCTGCTGCAGGTGGCGGTCGTCCTGCTCGGGTCGGCGCTGTCGTTGCGGCAGGTGGCGCACGTGGGCGCGTCGTCGCTGCCGGTGATGCTCGGCACGCTGGCGGTCTGCCTCGCACTCGCCTACCTGCTCGGCCGGTGGCTCGGCATCGGACGTGACCTGCGCACCCTGATCGGCGTCGGCACCGGCATCTGCGGCGCGTCGGCGATTGCGGCGGTGAGCCCGGTGATCCGCGCCCGCAGCGCCGACGTGGCCTACGCGATCTCGACGATCTTCCTGTTCAACCTGGTCGCGGTGCTGGCCTTCCCGCCGCTCGGCCACCTGCTCGGGTTGAGCCAGCACGACTTCGGGCTCTTCGCCGGGACGGCGGTGAACGACACGTCCTCGGTCGTGGCCGCGGCCAGCACGTACGGCTCGTCGGCGACCGACTACGCGGTGGTGGTCAAGCTGACCCGGACCCTGATGATCATCCCGATCTGCCTCGGGCTGGCGGCGCTGACTCGCAGCGGCGAGCGCGAAGCCAGTGCACTGCGGCGGGTGACCCGACTGGTGCCGTGGTTCCTGGTCGGGTTCATCGTGCTCGCCGCGCTCAACTCGCTCGGCTGGGTTCCGTCCGCAGCTCACCAACCGCTGCGGGACGCTTCGGTCTTCCTGATCACGCTCGCCTTGACCGCGATCGGGCTGCGCACCGACGTCGCCGGCTTGCGCCGGGCAGGATCGCGGCCGTTGCTGCTGGGCCTGCTGCTCTGGGTCGCGGTGGCCGGGACCAGCCTCGTCCTGCAGTGGGCGGCAGGATAGGGCGCGTGCCCCTTCCCGCCTGGACCCCCGACCTGTCGACACTCGAGCTGTTGCTGTCGGTCGCCGAACTCGGCAGCGTGGGACGTGCCGCGACGGCGCACGGGATCAGCCAGCCGAGCGCGAGCGCGCGGCTGTCCCGCCTGGAACGACGGGTCGGTGTCGCCCTGCTGGTGCGTACGTCCCGCGGCAGCGAGCTGACTCCTGCGGGCGAGGCGGTGGCGACCTGGTCGCGCGCGGTGGTGGATGCCGCGCAACTGCTCACCGACGGCGTGCTCACGCTGCGGGCGGACCGGTCGGCGCGGTTGCGGGTCGCCGCCAGCCTGACCGTGGCCGAGTACCTGATGCCGCCGTGGCTGCTCGCGCTGCGCCGCGCCCATCCCGGCCTCGAGGTCGCGGCCTCCGTCGCGAACAGTGCCGGGGTCTGCGCCCGGGTGCTCGCCGGTGATGCCGACCTGGGCTTCGTGGAGATGCCGTCCGTGCCGAGCGGGCTCAGTGCCGTGCAGGTCGGGACGGACCGGCTCGCGCTCGTGGTCGCGCCCGACTACCCGCTGGCCGCGCGGGCGGCGACCGGCGTGTCGGCTCGTGACCTGTGCGATCAGCCGTTGCTGGTGCGCGAGCCGGGATCGGGCACCCGCGAGGTGTTCCTGTTGGCGATCACCCCCGCGCTCGGCGCGCGGCCGGGGCTGCCGCATGCCACCGAACTCGGCTCGACGACCACGATCCTGGCGACCGCGCGCGCCGGCGGCGGGATCGGGGTGCTCAGCGCCAGGGCCGCGGCGGCGGACCTGCGGGCCGGGACCCTGGTCGAGATCGGTGCGCCCGAGCTGGATCTGCGGCGGCCGCTGCACGCCGTCTTCCTCGGCCGTCGCCCGAGCCCGCTGGCCAACGAGCTGATCCAGCTCGCCCTTGCCGGCGGCTGACGTGGTAGGCATCAACGCATGGACGTGAGCTTCGCGCTGCCGACGTCCGGTGCGTGGGCGACGCCGGAGAACATCACCGAGATCGCGCGCACGGCGGACGAGCGCGGGTACCGGGGCGTGTGGACGTTCCAGCGGGTGCTGTATCCGGCCGACTCGCAGCTGCCGGCCGTGTACCGCAGCGTCCTGGATCCGCTGATCGCACTCGGCTTCGCCGCGGCGGTGACGTCCCGCGTCCGGCTCGGCCTCGCTGTGGTGAACGGCCCGTTCTACGCGCCGGCGATCCTGGCCAAGCAACTTGCGGCGATCGACGTGCTGTCCGGCGGACGGCTCGACGCCGGCATCGGGCTGGGCTGGGCGGCAGAGGAGTACGCGGCCGCCGGCGTGCCCACCGAGCATCGCGGCCGCCGGTTCGACGAATGGCTCGACTGCCTCGATGCGCTGCTGACGCAGGACCCGGTCGAGTTCGCCGGTGAGTTCTACACGGTGCCGCGCTCGTTCGTCGCGCCTGCTCCGGTGCAGCGGCCCCGGCCGCCGGTGCTGCTGGGTGGCACGGCACCGGCAGCGCTGCGCCGTGCGGGCACGCGCGGCGACGGGTGGATCAGCTTCAGCCGGGCGAGCGTCGAGGACGTGCGGTCCGGGGCCGGTGCCGTGCGCGACGCCGCGGAGCGCGCGGGCAGGTCTCGTGACGATGTGCGCTGCGTGGTGCGCGGGGTGGCGCGGGTGCGGGACGACGCGGTGCCCGACCCTGACCGGGCACCGCTGCACGGCACCGTGGCGCAGATCCGCGAAGGCTTGGCGCGCTATGCCGACTGCGGGGTCGACGAGGTGTTCCTCGACCCCAACTTCGACTCCGAGCAGGTCGGCAATCCGGCGGCGGACGCGGCCGCCGCCATGGCCAGAGCGCGTATGCTGCTGGACGCCTGCGCGCCGGGGTAGTGCGACCGGCTTTCCACTCCGGGACGTTTCGACGACGGGACGGGCGAGGTTCGATGGCAACTGTCGGAGTGCGCTACATAGTCGACGATGTCGACGCCGCAATCGCCTTCTACTGCGGGCAACTCGGCTTCAGCGAGGTCATGCATCCGGCGCCGGCGTTCGCCATGCTCGAGCGCGGCGACCTGCGCCTGGTGCTGAGCGCACCTAGCGGCGGGCCGGGCGGCGGTCAGGCGATGCCGGACGGGACGCTGCCTTCGCCGGGCGGCTGGAACCGGATCCAGCTCGAGATGCCCGACCTGGATGCTGCGGTCGATGCGTTGCGCGCGGCCGGTGCGCGGTTCCGCAGCGAGCCGATCACCGGTGTCGGAGGCAAGCAGGTGATCGTCGAGGACCCGGCGGGCAACCCGATCGAGCTGTTCGAGCCCACCCGCGAGGAAGCCAGACTCGCCCGCGACTGACCACCGCGGCGACGCGAGCGCGGTCGTGCCAGTGCACAACCGGGCCGTGATGCGCGCGGCTGTGCGTGCTTCATGCGGCCCGGACTGCCTCTATTTCACCAATTGGCGCGCCATCACCATGCGGTTGATCTGGTTGGTGCCCTCGTAGATCTGGGTGATCTTCGCGTCGCGCATCATCCGCTCCACCGGGAAGTCCTTGGTGAACCCGTAGCCGCCGAACAGTTGCACCGCATCGGTCGTGACCGACATCGCGGTGTCCGAGGCGAACACCTTCGCGGCCGCCGAGGTGAAGGTCAGGTTCGGCTCGTCGCGTTCGGCTCGCGCCGCCGCGGCGTAGACCAGATGCCGGGCCGCCTCGATCCGCATCGCCATGTCGGCGACCATGAACTGGATGCCCTGGAAGTCGGCGATGCGCTTGCCGAACTGACGCCGCTCCTTGATGTACGCGACGGACGCGTCCAGCGCGCCCTGCGCGATGCCGAGCGCCTGCGCGCCGATCGCCAGCCGGGTGTGATCGAGCGTGCGCAGCGCGGTCTTGAATCCGGTGCCCGGTTCGCCGATGATCCGGTCGGCCGGGATGGTGCAGTTCTCGAAGTAGATCTCGCAGGTCGGGCTGCCCTTGATCCCGAGCTTGCGCTCCTTGGCGCCGACCGAGAAGCCCGGGTCGTCCTGATGCACGACGAACGCGGAGATGCCGTTGGCGCCATGCTGCGGATCGGTGACCGCCATGACGGTGTAGTGCGTGGAGACGCCCGCGTTGGTGATCCAGCACTTGGTGCCGTTGAGCACCCAGTGCTCGCCGTCCAACACGGCCCGGGTGCGCATCGCCGCGGCGTCCGAGCCGGCCTCGCGCTCGGACAGCGCATAGCTGAACATCGCCTCGCCGGAGGCGAGCGGCGGCAGCACCTGCTTCTTCAGGTCCTCGGAGCCGGACAGGATGACCGGTTGGCTGCCCAGCTTGTTGACCGCCGGGATGAGCGAGGACGACGCGCACACCCGGGCGACCTCCTCGACGACGATGCAGCCACTGATCGCGTCGGCCCCCATGCCGCCGTACTCCTCGGGCACGTGAACGGCGTGGAAGCCCGAGCGCACCAGCGCGTCCCGCACGTCGTACGGGAACTCGGCCGTCTCGTCGATCTCGGCCGCGCGCGGTGCGATCTTGTCCTCGGCGAGTGCGCGAACGGCTGCGCGCAGCATCCGTTGCTCGTCGCTCAGCCGGTAGGAGTCGAAGTCAGGATTACCGATGCCCATGGGTAAATAGTAGGACGACCAAGTATCTGGACGGCAGTCGCGGTCAGCTGGATACTCGCGTCGGCAGCGCGGACGTCCGGACGGTCCAGCGACGTTCGGGGCGACCAACGCCCAGGCCGCGCGTGAAGGCGTCCCGCAACCTGTCCGGTGACCGGCGCGAAGGAGGCCAGGTCGTCCGATCCCCAGCGCACCACGATCAGCCGTCCCCGCTCCAACTGCTCCTGCCGCCGCTTCTCGTCCCGAATCCGCTCCCAGCCGGCCTTGTACTTCTCCCAGCCGTCGGCCTCGCCGATCACGCCGAACTCGTCCCAGTAGAAGTCGACTCGCCCGGCGAAGCGGCCGTCGACGAAGATGTCCGGCTGCAGATCCGGCGGCGGCAGGCCCGCGTCGGCGATGGCCAGCCGCGATCGCGACTCGAGCGCCGACTCGGCACGACCGTCGGCGAGCGCTGCCGCAGCGCGTGCACGCTCGACCCCGGCTCGACCCGCGGCTGCGCGCACCGCCAGCTTCAACTCCCGCGCGGTCAACAGGCCACGCTGCAGCGCGCCATCGGCGGTCACGACGCCGGCAACCACGCCGCGTTCGCGGGCGATGTCGACCACGGTCCGCGCCGGCATCGTGAGCCGAAGGCCCCGCAGTCTGCCCGGATCGCCGGCGTCGAGCCGGGTCCGGTGCAGATGCACGCCCCGGACCGCACCACTGTGTGACGGGAGCACCGTCAGGCACGGCACCTCCGGCACCTCGAGTACCGGCAGGTCCATCAGCACCGCCGCCGCACAGTGGCTGGCCAGGCTGCGCGGCCGGCCGAGCAGCGCTGCTGCAGCGGCACGGGCATGTCGGTCCCGCTCGTCCAGCCAGCTGAACCCGGTCGGCTCGGCCGGACGCGCCAGCACGCCGGGGCGCAGCACGACCAGGTCGCCGCAGCTCACCGCGTGGCGCATCGCCGAACGCGTCCACCCGGCCGCGCGGGCCTGCGCGACGGTGAACACGGCACGCTGGCCGGCCGCGACGTCGGGTACCGGGCGCACCAGGCGAGCCTGCCGCAGCGGCCGCACACGCGCGCCCCGTCCGACGCCGCTGTGGATAACCCGCGCGCCGGGCGTGGCCGGCGCCGTTGCCCTTCTCGTGGTCGCTGCGAAGATCAACTAGCGACCACCAGGAGGGCAACGGCGCGGGAATGGCACCGGCGGACCCAGCGCCCGGGCACTATGCTGGCTGACGAGCTGTGACTGGCGCTTCGTAAGGTGGGCAGACCACCGGGGAGCAGCTCCGCACCGCCGCCGCGCGCCTGGGCTTCCCATTCGACGAGGAGGAGCCGCGCCGTGTCCGAGAACGCGAACAGCAACGTCCTGCCCTTCGACGCCTCGACCGCGTCGTCCGCCTACCGAGCCGCGCTGGACCTGATCGCCGCGGTCGAACCCGACGTCGCGGGCGCGATCCGGGCCGAACTGGCCGACCAGCGCAGCTCGCTCAAGCTGATCGCCAGCGAGAACTATGCCTCCCCCGCGGTGCTGCTCACGATGGGCAACTGGCTCTCGGACAAGTACGCCGAGGGCACCATCGGGCACCGCTTCTACGCCGGCTGCCAGAACATCGACACTGTCGAGCAACTCGCCGCCGACCACGCGAAGGCGCTGTTCGGTGCACCGCACGCGTACGTCCAGCCGCACAGCGGCATCGACGCGAACCTCGTCGCGTTCTGGGCGATCCTCGCGCAGCGCGTCGAGTCGCCCGCGCTGGCACAGGCGGGCGCCAAGCACGTCAACGACCTGTCCGACGACGACTGGCAGAGCCTGCGCAAGGCGCTCGGCGACCAGCGCGCCCTCGGCATGTCGCTGGACGCCGGTGGCCACCTGACGCACGGGTTCCGGCCGAACATCAGCGGCAAGATGTTCCACCAGTCCAGCTACGGCACCGACCCGGAGACCGGGTTGCTGGACTACGACGACGTGGCCGCCAAGGCCCGGGAGTTCAAGCCGCTGGTGCTGATCGCCGGCTACTCGGCCTACCCGCGGCGGATCAACTTCGCGCGGATGCGCGAGATCGCCGACGAGGTCGGCGCGACGCTGATGGTCGACATGGCGCACTTCGCGGGCCTGGTCGCCGGCAAGGTGTTCGCCGGCGACTTCGACCCGGTGCCGCACGCGCACGTCACGACCACGACCACGCACAAGTCGCTTCGCGGCCCGCGCGGCGGCCTGGTGCTGTGCCAGCCCGAGTACGCCGACTCGGTCGACCGGGGTTGCCCGATGGTGCTCGGCGGCCCGCTCGGCAACGTCATGGCCGCGAAGGCGGTGGCGCTGGCCGAGGCACGCCAGCCGATGTTCCAGCAGTACGCGCAGAACGTGGCGTCCAACGCGGTCGCGCTCGCCGACGGGTTGATGCGGCGCGGCGCACGCCTGGTCACCGGCGGCACCGACAACCACCTCGCCCTGATCGACGTCTCGACGTTCGGGCTCACCGGCCGCCAGGCGGAGTCGGCGCTGCTCGACAGCGGCATCGTCACGAACCGCAACGCGATCCCCCGCGACCCGAACGGGGCCTGGTACACCTCGGGCGTGCGCATCGGCACCCCGGCGCTCACCAGCCGGGGGTTCGGGCCCACGGAGTTCGACCGCGTCGCCGAGCTGATCGTCGACGTGCTCTCGGCGACCACGCCCACCGCGGCGGCCAGCGGTGGCGCGTCCAAGGCGAAGTACACGATCGGCGACGGCGTGGCCGACAAGACCCATGCTGCGGCGGCCGAACTGCTCGACGCCAACCCGCTCTACCCGGGCATCGACCTGGGCTGAGCCGACAGCGTCAGCTGCGTGCCACCCCGAGCGCGCGCACGCGGTGGCCGGGGAACACGTGGGACAGGCCGCCGGCGCGCAGCCGCGTGGCGGCCAGCTCGCCGAGGATGTCGAACGGGTTGTTCCAGCCGGGCACGTCCCCGTCCGGCAAGGTGGCGGTGGACAGCTTGGCCCACCGGCCGTGGACGCCGCCGACGATCCCGCCGCCGAGCAGCCAGGTGACGCCGCCGTGCCCGTGGTCGGTGCCGCCGCTGGCGTTCATCGCAACGCGCCGGCCGAACTCGGTCATGACCACGACGCTCACCCGCTTGCGCCGTGCCGCGCCGAGATCGGTCATGAACGCGGCCAGCGACTTGGCCGTCTCGCCCAGTTGCCGGTCGAAGTCCACGCCTCGTCGGTGTGCGTGTCCCAGCCGCCGACGTCGACGGTCGCCACCTGTAACTCGGCGCGCAGGATCGCGGCCAGGTCCTTCAGCGCGGTGGCGAAGCCGTGCTTCGGGTAGGCCGCACCGTTGCGCACCCCGGAACCGGTGCGGGCGCGCTTCGCGGTGGCCAGCGCGGCCATCGTCGCCGGGACGTCGGGCCGAAGCTGAACCGCGACAGCACCAGATTGGTGGGGTCCCAGGCGAGTGGCGCCACGCTCGTGCGGTGGGCGTGCGCGGCGGCCTGGCGCAGGGTCGGCCAGACGCGGTTGCTCATCAGCAGTTCCGCGACGTTCGAACTGCACCGTCACCCCGCGTCGGTGCGGCAGCTCCGTTCCCGCCGCGTAAGGCTAGCGTAAGAATCTGCGCGCAGTCGTCGGTCAGCGCAGCCGGTGCCCGTCGGCGACGATCACGGCCAGCTCCAGCGCGACGACGACGAAGATCGCGTAGAAGGCCAGCTTGCCGGCCGGCCGCCGCCACAGCACCGCCGGGCCCAGCACGGCGACCACGACGCTGACCGCGAACGCGAGCCAGCCGAGCAGAAAGGGGACGCCCGGCGGCCCGAACGCTGCGCAGCCGGTGGCCGCGACCAGCAGCGGGCCGGTCAGGGCGAGCGACGCTCGGGCGCCGATCCGGTGGGGCAGGCCGCGGATCCCGGTCGCCCGGTCGCCCGCGAGGTCCGGCAGCACGTTGGTCAGGTGCGCGGCGACGCCCAGGCAGGCTCCGGCCGCGATCGGCCAGGCAGCGGGCGCCGGATGGCCGGGGACGGCGAGGACCGCGATCGCGGGCAGCGCGCCGAACGCGGCCGCGTACGGCAACCACGAGAACCAGGTCGCCTTCAGCCACAGGTTGTACAGCCAGCCGCCCGAGACCGCGGCCAGGTGCAGCAGGCCGGCCCGCCAGCCCAGGGCGAGCGAGCACGCCACGCACGCCGCCAGCGCGACGGCGATCGCCACCTCGACGGTGCGGTGCGCCAGCTCGCCGGTGGCGATCGGCTTGTCGGTGCGGGCGACGGCCCGGTCGCGCGCCGCGTCGAGGCGGTCGTTCGACCAGCCGATCGAGAGCTGCCCGGCCAGCACGGCGAGCGCGAGCAGCGCGCAGGTTCCGGCGCCGTTCCCGGCGGTGACGGCGAGGACGGTGGCGAACGCGGTGACCCCGGCGCTGGGTGCCGGGTGACACGAGCGGGCCAGCGCCGAGGCGCTGCGCAGCACGCCGCTCACCCGCCGCCCTGATCGCTCGGCTGACGGCTCCCCGGCGGTCACCGTCGCCGCTAGACCCGGTACGGCGAGCTGACCACGCCGGCGCCGTCCCGCCACTCGTAGACGGACACGCCGTTGACGAACACCCGCCGCGCGCGGCTCATCACGTCCAGCGGGTCACCGTCCCAGATCACCACGTCACCGTCGCGGCCCACTTCGAGCGCGCCGACCCGATCGGCCAGGCCCATCATCTGCGCCGGGTTGACGGTGAGCGAGCGCAGCGCATCGTCGCGGCTCATCCCCTCCTTCACGGCCAGCGTCGCCTGGTGCACCAGGAAGTTGATCGGAACCACCGGATGGTCGGTGGTGAGCGCCACCAGCACGCCGGCGTTCGCGAGCCGGCCCGGGTTGGCCAGCGTCCGCTCGCGCAGTTCCACCTTCGAGCGGGTCGTGAACAGCGGGCCGACGATGCACGGGATCTGCCGCTCGGCCAGCACGTCGGCGAGCAGGAAACCCTCGGTGGCGTGGTTGACGATGAGCCGGTAGCCGAACTCGTCGGCCAGCCGGATCGCCGTCGCGATGTCATCGGCCCGGTGCGTGTGCTGGCACCACGGCAGCTCGCCGTCGAGCACGCGGACCAGCACCTCGCACGTCGGGTCGCGGTCGAACGGATCGCCCTTGCTCGCGGCGGCGTCCCGCTTGGCGCGGTAGTCCTGTGCCTTGCCGAACGCGTCGCGGATGACGGCGGCCACGCCCTGGCGGGTCGAGGGCAACTCCTTCTTCTCGCCGTACACCCGCTTGGGGTTCTCGCCGAGCGCGCTCTTCACGCTGGTCGGGGACTTGACGATCATCTCGTCGACGATGCGGCCCCAGGTCTTGATCGCCACCGTCTGGCCGCCGATCGGGTTGCCGCTGCCCGGCTTGACCACGACGGTCGTCACGCCCCCGGCCAGCGCATCGGCGAAGCCACGTTCGGCGGGGTTGATCGCGTCGAGCGCGCGCAGCCGGGCGCCGTTCGGGTCGGTCATCTCGTTGGTGTCCTGGCCGGCCGGACCCTCGCCCTCCTCGTGCACGCCGACGTGCGCGTGCGCCTCGACGAAGCCGGGCAACACCCAGTGCCCGCTCGCGTCGATCGTGCGGACGCCGTAGGGTACCGCGACGTTCGCGCCGACCGCCTCGATCACGCCGTCGGTGATGAGCACGGTCGCGTTCTCGATCGGGTCGGCGGCGCCGGGGACGACCCGTCCGCCGACAATGGCCACGCTGCCGCCGTGAGGATTCATCATTCGAACGTAGCCAGGACCGCTACCGGCGTCATACCTCGGCGATCATCGCGCGCACCGTCGTGTCCGAGCGGGCCACCGCTGCCGCGCCCGAGTCGGCCGTGATGATCGGGCGCTGGATCAGGATCGGGTGCGCCGCCAGCGTCTCGATCCAGCGGGTGCGCGCGGCCGGCTCCTTCGGCCAGGACGCCAGCTTCAGCTCCTTCGCCTCGGCCTCGCCCATCCGGGTGATGTCCCACGGCTCGAGGCCGAGCCGGGCGAGCAGCGAACCGAGCTCGACCGCGGTCGGCGGGTCGTCCAGGTACCGGCGCGTGGTGTAGGTGGCGCCGGCCTCGTCCAGGATCGACAGCGCGGTCCGGCACTTCGAGCACGCCGGGTTGATCCAGATCTCCATGCCCTCAGCCTGCCAGGAAATCGGCGCAATCGCGGGACCGTAGGGTTGGGCCATGGCGACAGCAGACATCGGAGTAACCGGCCTCGCGGTGATGGGCCGCAACCTCGCGCGCAACCTCGCCCGGCACGGCCATGTGGTGGCGCTGCACAACCGGTCGGTGCAGCGCACCCGTTCGCTCGTCGCCGAGCACGGCGACGAGGGCACGTTCGTGGCGAGCGAATCGCTGGCCGAGTTCGTCGGCTCGCTCAAGTCGCCGCGCGCGGTGATCGTCATGGTCAAGGCGGGCGAGCCGACCGACGCGGTGATCGAGGAACTCACCCCACTGCTGGACGAGGGCGACATCGTGATCGACTGCGGCAACGCGCACTTCGCCGACACGCGCCGGCGCGAGGCCACCTTGCGCGAGCACGGCATCCACTTCGTCGGCTGTGGGGTGTCCGGCGGCGAGGAGGGCGCGCTGCTCGGCCCGTCGATCATGCCGGGCGGTTCGGCGCAGTCGTACCAGAAGCTCGGGCCGATCTTCGAGTCGATCGCGGCGCAGGTGGACGGGACGCCGTGCTGCGTGCACGTCGGACCGGACGGTGCCGGGCACTTCGTCAAGATGGTGCACAACGGCATCGAGTACGCGGACATGCAACTGATCGCCGAGGCGTACGACCTGTTGCGGGCCGGGCTCGGCGCAGAGCCGCCTGAGCTCGCGGAGATCTTCCGCACCTGGAACTCCGGTGACCTCGAGTCGTTCCTGATCGAGATCACGGCCGACGTACTCGCCCACGTCGACGACACCACGGGCAAGCCGTTCGTCGACATCGTGCTGGACCAGGCCGAGCAGAAGGGCACCGGGCGCTGGACGGTGCAGACCGCACTCGACCTGGGCGTGCCGATCACCGGCATTGCCGAGGCGACGTTCGCGCGGTCGCTGTCCGGACACGCCGAGCAGCGAAGCGCGGCGCGGGCGGCGCTCAGCCAGGAAAGCGGCATCCAGGTCGACGACCGCGAGCAGTTCATCGAGGACGTGCGGCGCGCCCTGTACGCGTCGAAGGTGGTCGCCTACGCGCAGGGCTTCGACCTGATCACCGCCGGCTCGGCCGAGTACGGCTGGGACGTCGACCGCGGCGCGATGGCGACGATCTGGCGCGGCGGCTGCATCATCCGGGCCCGGTTCCTGGACCGCATCCGCGAGGCCTATGACGCCGACCCGGACCTGCCGTCGCTGCTGGTCGCCCCGTACTTCGCCGACGCGGTCAGGGCGGGAGTTCAGTCGTGGCGCCGCGTCGTCGCAACGGCGGCGCTGGGCGGCATCCCGACGCCCGCGTTCTCGTCCTCTCTCGCGTACTACGACGCGCTGCGCCGGCTGCCGCTGCCCGCTGCGCTCATCCAGGGCCTGCGCGACAACTTCGGCGCGCACACGTACCGGCGCACCGACCGGGACGGCTCGTTCCACGTGCAATGGGCCGGGGACAAGGCCGAGCACCCGGCCTGATCTCACGTTCGGCATGCGCGAGGCGTCTACCTGATGTGAACCGGATACCGTTCGAGCAGGTCGTCACGCAGCACGGCCCTACGGTGCTGCGGGTGTGTCGCGCGGTGCTCGGACGCGACGACGCCGAGGACGCCTGGTCCGAGACGTTCGTGGCCGCCCTGCGGGCCTACCCCGACCTGCCGGCGGACGCGAACGTCGAGGCCTGGCTGGTGACGATCGCCAAGCACAAGGCGATCGACCAGCACCGCGCGTCGGCCCGGCGTCCGGTGCCGGTCGACCAGTTGCCGGAACGGCTCGTCGAGAACCCGCCGGATCTCGACGACGCCCTGTGGCCGGCGCTCGCGGACCTGCCGCGCAAGCAACGCGAGGCGATCGCCTACCACCATCTCGCCGGGTTGCCGTATGCCCAGGTCGCGAAGCTGCTCGGAAACTCCGAGGCGGCAGCGCGCCGGGCCGCGGCCGACGGCATGAGGACGTTGCGCGCCACGCTGCGCGCCCCACGACAACAAGGAGCCTTCCGATGAACGATCTGCTTGAGCCCTTGAACCCGGACGATGCGACGATGCGCCGGCTGCACGCGCGGCTGGCGGCTGCTGCCGAGGCCGACGGCCTGGTGGACGTCGCGTACCGCACCGTCGACTCCCCCGTCGGGACGCTGCTGCTCGCCGCGACCCCCGCGGGAGTGGTGCGGATCGCGTTCGAACAGCAGGGCCACGACGCGGCACTGGCCGCCCTGGCGAGCCTGGTCAGCCCGCGCGTGCTGCGCGCCCCCGCCCGGCTCGACCCGCTCGTCCGCGAACTGGAGGAGTACTTCGCCGGGACGCGACGCACGTTCGACCTGCCGCTGGACCGCCGCCTCGCCTCGGGTTTCCGCGCCGAGGTGCTCGCCCACCTGCCGGAGATCGGCTACGGCTCGACCGCGAGCTATGCCGACGTGGCGCGGCTGGCGGGCAACCCGGGCGCGGTGCGTGCGGTGGGGACGGCGTGCGCGCGCAACCCGCTGCCGATCGTGCTGCCGTGCCACCGGGTGGTGCGCTCGGACGGGACCCCCGGGCAGTACGCGGGCGGGCCGGAGGCCAAGCTGACGCTGCTCGCCCTGGAGGCGGCATGAGCAACTCGGTCGATCGGCAGGACTGGGCTGCCGTCGCGGCCGAACTCGACCGAGCCGGGTGCGCGCCGGTCGGCCGACTGCTGGATGCCGCGCAGTGCGGCGAGGTGTCCGCGCTGTACGACGACCCGTCGCGCTTCCGCAGCACGATCGACATGGAGCGCTACCGCTTCGGCCGCGGGCAGTACCGCTACTTCGCCCGTCCGCTGCCGGCGCTGGTGGACGAACTGCGGCACGCGCTCTACCCGCGGCTGCTGCCGATCGCACGCGAGTGGGCCGAGCGGCTCGGCCGGGATCCGCTCTGGCCGGACACCCTGGACGAGTGGCTGGACCGCTGCCATCGGGCCGGGCAGAGCCGGCCGACGCCCATCCTGCTGCGCTACGGCACCGGCGACTGGAACGCGCTGCACCGCGACCTGTACGGCGACCTGGTGTTCCCACTGCAGGTGGTGATCGGCCTGGACGTCCCGGGCGTGGACTTCAGCGGCGGCGAGTTCCTCATGCTCGAGCAGCGGCCGCGCGCCCAGTCGCGCGGACTGGTCCGGGTGCTGGAACAAGGTCATGGGCTGGTGTTCACCACCCGCGAGCGTCCGGTGCGTTCGGCGCGCGGCTGGTCGCGCGCGCCGATGCGGCACGGGGTGAGCGAGGTCGCCTCCGGTCGGCGGCACACACTAGGCCTGCTCTTCCACGACGCCGCCTGACCCGCTCGATGCCGATCCGAAGCACGCGTCTGCAGGCAACAACGTCAGCGGAGGACGAAATCCGCGCATGCGCATCCACGCGCATCGTGCTCTGCTAGCACCCTTGCGCGCAGAGCCCGATGCGGCGGCACTTACACCAGGTCGGGCGGCCCACCGATACGTCGCGCTGCCGACGGCGCATCACCCGCGCGACGCCGTCACGGTCCGTTCGTTGCGTCGAAGACCTGCGCGGCCCGCACAACCGTGCGCGCAGATCCATGGCTCGGCCAGAGGAGATCACGCCGAGGTCTGGTACAGGCGACCGCGACCTCGGTATCCTGACGCGGCTCCCGACCGGGGGCCGGGCGCTGCCCGTGACGGGTCGAAGGGCGCGCGCATGTCGCACGACAAGCAGCCGAGGCCGGCCCGGACGATCACCGCCCGGCTGCGCTACCGCTTCGATCTCGCACTGTCTCGCGGACCGCTGATCATCATCGGTTACGTCGGCGCCGTCATGCTCGTGATCATCCTGGTGTCGGCGTCGCTGCTGACCGTGCTGCGACTGGCGGGCGTCAACGGCGATCCGCACGGCCTGTCCTTCGCCGAGGCGTTCTGGCAGGCGCTGTTGCGGGTGATCGACACCGGCACGATCGCGAGCGACCAGGACTGGGCCACGCGGGCGATCAGCTTCGTCGTGACCCTCTCCGGGATATTCCTGGCCGGCTCGCTGATCGGCCTGATCGCGAACGCGGTCGACCAGCGGATCGACCACCTTCGCAAGGGCCGCAGCGAGGTGCTCGAGGACGGGCACACGCTGGTGCTCGGCTGGTCCGAGCGGCTGCCGGTGATCTTGTCCGAGCTGGTCATCGCGAACGAGAACCAGCGGCGGCAGAGCGTGGTCGTGCTTGCCGACCGGGCGAAGGACGAGATGGAGGACGAGCTGCACCGGCTCGTGCCGAACACCAGGACGACCCGTGTCGTGTGCCGCACCGGGGACACCGGCAGCATCGACGACCTGCGGCTGGTGAACATCGAGGGCGCCCGGTCGGTGATCGTGCTGGCAGGCGCCGACGGCGACCCCGGCGTGGTCAAGGCGCTGCTGGCGGTGCGCAGCATCGACCCGGACCTGACCCGGCTGCGGGTGGTCGCCGAACTGCTCGGTGCCGATCACGCCGAAGCACTGCGGGTGTTGACGGACCGGCGCATCGCCACCGTGCGTGCCGACGAGGTCATCAGCCAGGTGACCGCGCAGGCCTGCCACCAGAGCGGGCTGGCCGGCGTGTTCCGCGATCTGATCGATTTCGACGGCGACGAGATCTACTTCTCCCGCGTGCCGGAGTTGACCGGGCACACCTACCGGCAGGCGCTGCTCGCCTTCCCCGACTCGTCGGTGATCGGCATGCTGCGGGACGGCCGGACCCAGCTCAACCCGCCCGGCGACACCGTTTTCGCCGAGGGCGACGAGGTGATCGTCGTGGCCGCCGACGACGACCGGGTCGTGTTCGGCGGCTTCCAGGACGTGCAGGTCGGCGCGGTCTCGGGCGCGCTCCCGTTCGCCGAACCCGCCCGACGCGTCGTGATCGTCGGCTGGAGCCCGCTCGGTGAGACCGTGCTGCGCGAACTGGACCAGTTCCTCGGGACCGGCTCGGTCGTCGATCTGCTCATCGATACCGCGGTGCTCGCTGCGGACGAGGTCGTGCTGCCCGCGTGCGCCAACTGCACCGTCGAACTGCACGCACTGCCGGCACACCCGCAGCCCTTGGTGGACATCGTGACCGCCCGCGACTACGACGAGGCGATCGTGCTGGGCTACCGCCACAAGCTGACGCCCGCGCAGGCGGATACCCGCTCGATGCTGACCCTGCTCGCGCTGCACAAGGCGTGGCGCTCACATGGCCGGCGGCCCCGCATCGTGGCCGAGATGCTGGATCGCTCGAACGTGGCGGTGGCGCAGACGACCGGGGCGGACGACTTCATCGTCAGCGACGAGCTGTCCAGCCTGATGATCGCCCAGCTGTCTGAGCGGTTGGAGCTGCAGGACGTCTTCGCCGAGCTGTTCGACACCGAAGGCAGCTTCATCTCGCTACGCCCCGCCGGGCTCTACGCGACCACGACTGCGACCACCTACGCGCACGTCGTCGCGGCGGCCGCCCAGCGCGGCGAGAGCGCCCTGGGCTATCGCATCGGCGAAACCGTGGTGCTCAACCCCGCCAAGGTGACGCCCCTGACGTTCGGTGCGGACGACCAGGTGCTGGTTCTCGGGCAGCGGGCCGGCCGTCCGCCGACGGCACCGGCCCTGGCCGGCGTGCTGGACGCGTCCCCTGCGCCCGGGCTGAGCGGCCCTGCCCTGCTTGATCAAGACTGACTTGTGGTCGCTCCGCAGCCACAATTCGGCGTTGATCAATCGCCACCGGCTCCTCGCACGCGCTCAGCCGCGCACCAGGGCGTCGAGTTCGGCTGCTCATCGGGTCACTCGCCGGTGGGCAGCTCCACGTGGCCGCCGAACTCCTTGCGCATGGCCGAGAGCAGCTTGTCCGCATACACCGCCTCGCCGCGGCTGGAGAACCGCGCGAACAGCGCCGCGGACAGCACCGGCACCGGCACACCCTCGTCGATCGCGGCCTTCACCGTCCAGCGGCCCTCACCGGAGTCGGACACCCGGCCGGCGATGCCCTCCAGCGAGGGGTTCTCGTACAGCGCGTCGGCAGTCAGGTCGAGCAGCCACGACGCGACGACCGAGCCGCGCCGCCACACCTCGGTGACCTTCGCGATGTCCAGGTCGTACTGGTAGTACTGCGGCTGGTCCAGCGGCGTGATCTCGGCCGAGTGCTCCTGCTCGAGCGCGCCGGCGTTCGCGTGCTCGAGCACGTTCAGCCCCTCGGCGTACGCGGCCATCACGCCGTACTCGATGCCGTTGTGCACCATCTTCACGAAGTGCCCCGCGCCGGACGGGCCGCAGTGCAGCCAGCCCTGTTCCTCCGGTGTCGGGTCACCCGAGCGCCCGCGCGTGCGCTCCACCGAACCGAGACCCGGCGCGATCGAGGTGAACAGCGGCGCACAGTGCCCGACTGCCTCGTCCGCTCCACCGATCATCAGACAGTAGCCGCGCTCGAGTCCCCACACCCCGCCGCTCGTGCCGACGTCCAGGTAGTGGATGCCGCGCTCGGACAGTGCGGCCGATCGGTCCACGTCCTCGCGGTAGTTCGAGTTGCCGCCGTTGATGATGATGTCCCCCGCGTCCATCAGGTCCGCGAGCTGCTGCACCACCTTGTCGGTGATCCCCGCCGGGATCATCACCCACGCGACGCGGGGCTGCTCCAGCGCGTCGACGAACTCCTGCAACGTGTTCGCGCCGACCGCCCCCTCGCCGGCCAGTGTCGCGACGGAGTCGGCGTTGGTGTCGAAGGCGACCGCGGTGTGCCCGTCGCGCATCACGCGGCGCAGGATGTTCGCGCCCATCCGACCGAGTCCGACCATTCCGAGCTGCATGCGTTCTCCTCTGACGACGGGCCGCGCGGCTACTTCTGAGCTCGTGCTGCCGCACGATACCGGCGGATGAGTGCGTTCGTTGAGCTGTCGTGTTCCAGCTCCGGATCCTGCTCGGCCGACAGCTCGCCGGCCACCTTCTTGGCGAGGACCTTGCCCAGCTCGACGCCCCACTGGTCGAAGGAGTTCACCGACCAGATCGTGCCCTGGGTGAACACGCTGTGCTCGTACAGCGCGACCAGGGTGCCGAGCGCGTGCGGCGTGAGCCGCTCCAGCAGCAGCGTGTTGGACGGGCGGTTGCCCTCGAACACGCGATGCGGCACCAACCAGTCCGGCGTTCCCTCGGCGGCCACCTGCTCGGCGCTCTTGCCGAACGCGAGCGCCTCGGTCTGCGCGAACACGTTGGCCGTGAGCAGGTCGTGGTGGTTCGCCCCCGAAGAGGCGCTCAGCGGGTTGAGCGAGTGCGTGAAGCCGATGAAGTCACACGGGATCAGCTCGGTGCCCTGGTGGATCAGCTGGTAGAAGCTGTGCTGCCCGTTGGTGCCCGGCTCGCCCCAGTACACCGGCCCGGTCGCGTAGTCGACGCTCGTGCCGGAGAGCGTGACGTGCTTGCCGTTGGACTCCATCGTCAGCTGCTGCAGGTAGGCCGGGAAGCGTTTGAGGTACTGGTCGTACGGCAGCACCGCCTGCGTCTGCGCGCCGAAGAAGTCGGTGTACCAGACGGTGAGCAGCCCGAGCAGCACCGGCAGGTTCGCCTCGAACGGCGCGGTGCGGAAGTGCTCGTCCATCGCCCGGAAACCCGCGAGCAGCTCGCCGAACGCGTCCGGGCCGATCGCGATCATCGTCGACAGCCCGATCGCCGAGTCCATCGAGTAACGGCCGCCGACCCAGTCCCAGAACCCGAACATGTTCATGACGTCGATGCCGAACGATTCGACGGCCTCGGCGTTGGTCGACACCGCCACGAAGTGCCGAGCGATCGCCGACTTGTCCTTCAGGGCGGCGAGCACCCAGTCGCGGGCCGTGCTCGCGTTGGTCATCGTCTCGAGCGTCGTGAACGTCTTGGACGACACGATGAACAGCGTCTCGGCCGGATCGAGGTCACGCGTGGCCTCGGCGAAGTCGGTGCCGTCGACGTTGGACACGAAGCGGAACGTCAGCTCGCGCGCGCTGTAGTGCCGCAGCGCCTCGTACGCCATCACCGGGCCGAGATCCGAGCCGCCGATCCCGATGTTCACGACGTTGCGGATCGCCTTGCCGGTGTGCCCGAGCCATCGCCCGGCACGCACCCGGTCGGCGAACTCGCCCATCCGGCCGAGCACCTCGTGCACGGCCGGCACGACGTTCACCCCGTCGACCTTGATGCGATCGCCCTTGGGTGCCCGCAGTGCCACGTGCAGCACGGCGCGGTCCTCGGTGACGTTGATCTTCTCGCCGGTGAACATCGCCTCGATGTGCTGCCGCAGCCCGCTCTGCTCGGCCAGCTGCACCAGCAGGCGCAACGTCTCGTCGGTGATCCGGTTCTTCGAGTAGTCCAGGTAGATGCCGACGGCCTCCGCGGTGAGCCGCTCGCCCCGATCGGGCTCACGCGCGAACAGGTCGCGCAGGTGGGTGCGCTCCAGCTCGGCGAAGTGCGCCCGCAACGCCGTCCAGGCGGGGCGCTCGGGAAGGGTCGGCATCGTCGGGTGGGTCATCGGCTGTGCCTGCGTCCGCGGTTGCCCATACCTGCATCCCTACCAGACACTCGCGCCCGACCGCACGGCGCGCACAGCGTGCAGCGGCGCGTCGGGCGGCCAATAGGCTGCGCGGGTGGATGTGAACTCACCAGCGGCGCCCGCGAAGCCCCGGATCTCCGTCATCGGGACCGGCTACCTGGGCACCACACACGCCGTGTGCATGGCCGAGCTCGGCTACGACGTGATCGGCCTGGACGTCGACGCGGCGAAGCTGGACCTGCTGCGAGCGGGGACGGTGCCGTTCTTCGAACCCGGCCTGCCCGAGCTGCTGACCAAGGTCCAGGGCGGCGGCCGGCTGCGCTTCACCGATTCGTACGCCGAGATCGCGCAGTTCGCCGACGTCCACTTCGTCTGCGTCGGCACCCCGCAGCGCAAGGGCGAGCTGGCGGCGGACCTGCAGTACGTGGAGGCGGCGTTCAGCTCGCTCGCACCCCATCTGGACCGCAAGGTGCTGGTCGTGGGCAAGTCGACGGTGCCGGCCGGCACCGCGGTGCGCATGGAGCAGCTACTGGCCTCGCAGGCGCCGTGCAAGGACGTCGAGCTGGCCTGGAACCCGGAGTTCCTGCGCGAGGGGTTCGCGGTGCAGGACACGCTGCATCCGGACCGGCTGGTCCTGGGCGTGCGCACGGAGTGGGCCGAGCAGCAGCTGCGCGCGGTCTTCGCGCCGATGATCGAGTCGGGCACTCCGGTGGTGCTGACCGACTTCGCCACGGCCGAGCTGGTGAAGGTGGCCGCGAACTCGTTCCTGGCGACCAAGATCTCGTTCATCAACGCGATGGCCGAGGTGTGCGAGGCGACCGGCGCCGACGTCACCAAGCTGGCCGAGGCGATCGGGCACGACGCGCGGATCGGCCGGCGCTTCCTCAACGCCGGACTCGGCTTCGGTGGCGGCTGCCTGCCCAAGGACATCCGCGCGTTCATCGCCCGCGCGCAGGAGCTCGGGGTCGATCAGGCCGTGTCGTTCCTGCACCAGGTCGACGCGATCAACCTGCGCCGCCGCGCCCGCGTCGTCGACCTCGGGCAGGAGCTGCTCGACGGGTCCTGGACCGATCGCCGGGTCGCGGTGCTGGGCGCGGCGTTCAAGCCGGATTCGGACGACATCCGTGACTCCCCCGCGCTGGACGTGGCTGCCGCGATCGGTCGGCGTGGCGCGAACGTGCTCGTCTACGACCCGCAGGCGCTCGACAACGCTCGGCAGCTGTACCCCGACCTGCAGTACGCAGCGTCCGCCGAGGACGCGGTGCGCGATGCCGACCTGGTGATGCTGCTGACCGAGTGGCGCGAGTTCCGCGACATGTCGCCGGAGCGGATCGGGACGCTGGTGCGCCGGCGCAACATCGTCGACGGGCGCAACGTGCTCGATCCGGCGCAGTGGCGCGCGGCCGGCTGGGTGTACCGGGCCCTGGGTAGGCAGTAGCTCAGCTCGAGCCCCGCTTCGCCGGACGCTCTCACGGGTCGAGGGTGATCCGCACGGCCAGGAACTGTTCGGGCGTCGCCTGCAGCACCTTCAGCCGCGGGTCGGGCACGGCCAGCAGGCGCCCGGTGACCAGTGGCCGCAGCGGGGCGAGCCGGGTGTCGGCGAGCACCTCGTCCACGGCCCGGCGGTCGCCGCCGCACACCAGCGCGTCGAGCGGGCCGGGTAACAGGATCCGGGCGGCGATGTCCGCGGCGTCGGCGAAGGCCGCCTTCGACTGGTTGGCACGCCGCCGCGCATAGCGTTGCTGCGACCAGCCGCCGGCCTTGGTGGTGCCCTGCACGTAGGACGAATCGACCTTGGACGTGATCAGCTCGGTGCCGTCGAAGATGCCGGCCGCATGCCCACCGCGGCGCACCAGCAGCACGCCGACCCGACGCGATCGCTCGGCGTGCTCGGCCAGCTCGCCGGCCAGCGGCGGGAACGGGACCTCGATCCACGCCTGCGCGCCGTCGCTGCCGGTGAGCGTGACCAGTTCGGCGCCCGATTCGGTCTGCGTCGGCCCGTGCCGCTCGGCGAAGCCGGCCAGCCAGCGCCGCAGCCGGGCCGCGGGCACGGTCACGGTGCGCATGCGTGCACCCTATGCGCGCCGCTTCCCCCCCGCTGTGACCAGATCCGGGCCCAGATTTTCGCCGGCCGGTGGGGGAAGCGGCGGCTCGTCGTCGGCGCGGACGAGGGCGATACCGGCGAGCACGATCAGCCCGCCCGCGGCCTGTAGCAGGCTGGGCCGCTGCCCGAGCAGCACCCAGGCGAACAGGGTCGCGAACAACACCTCGGTCAGCCCGACGAACGAGGCCAGCCGCGCCCCCAGCCGGCGAGCCGCCTCGATGCCGGCGATGTAGGCGAACGCGGCGGCCACGAGCGAGAGCCCGAGCACCGGCACCAGCCAGCTGGTGCGGTGGCCTGCGAACGTGACGTCCGCCGTCCCGGCCTGGAAGTCGATCAGTCGCACCGCCCCGGACACGCCGAGGGTGACCGCGCCGACGGCCATCCCGGCCCACGCCATGGCGACGGGCGGCAGCGCCTCGTCCGTGCGGGCGGAGACCACGAAGAACACGGCCAGCCCGGTGGCCGCGCCAAGGCCCCACAGCACGCCGACCAGGTCGACCCGCTGCGTACCGGTCAGGTCGAGCACGAGCACGAGCCCCGCGATCGCGAGCGCACCACCGAGCACGGTGCGGCGCCGTGGCGTGTGGCCTTGCACCAGCCACGTCCACAGCACCACCAGGACCGTCCCGCTGTACTCGAGCAGCAGTGCGACGCTCACCGACAGGTGTTCGACGGCGTTGAAGTAGAACAGCTGGCAACCGGCCACCGCGACCAGCCCGTAGGCGGCGATCGCGGGCAGGCTCGGGCGCAACAGCCCCCAGCGGCCGCGCATGCTCAGCACGGCGGGCACGGTCAGGATCAGCGCGGCCAGGCCGATCCGCACCGTCACGGCCGCGCCGGGCGACCAGCCGGAGGACATCAGTGAGGACGCGAACGAGCCGGACGTGCCGAAGGTGGCCGCGGACACGACGGCGAGCCCCAGCCCCAGAGCCGCCGCACGTGTCGTCATGAGTGAGCACCCCGTAATGAGTGAATGTAACTATGCTCGTGACACGTTAGGGCCCGCGATGAAAGGAGTCAAGGTGCTTTTTGCTCATGACACCGAGGTGGCGCTGGCCGCTGCCGCCGCCCTGGTGAACACCGCCAACACCGATCCGGACGAGTTGGCGGACGTCGCCGCCCTGGACGCCTTCGTCGCCGCATGGGGTTGGACGGGCAGCCGCCGGCACGACCGGGCCGAGCTCGAGGAGGTGCGCAGGCTGCGGCCCCGGCTCCTGCAGCTGTGGAAGGAAGACGACGACGGCGCGGTCGCGATCGTGAACGCGCTGCTGCGCGACGCGCGCGCCCTGCCGCAACTGGTCAAGCACGACCAGTGGGACTACCACCTGCACGCGACCTCGCCGGACGCGCCGCTGGCCGACCGGATGGCGGTCGAGGCGGCGATGGCAATCGTCGACGTGATTCGCTCGGGCGAACTGGCCCGGCTGCGCACCTGCGCTGCCGACGACTGCGACGACGTTCTGGTCGACCTGTCCAAGAACCGGTCCCGGCGATTCTGCGACAAGGGTTGCGGCAACCGGGCCAACGTCGCCGCGTACCGGGCCAGGCAGCGCGGCTGAGCCACTGTGATCTGTGCCGCGGTACGGAAGCTCGCGGCCCCGGCTGCCGTTGTTACAGGCGCCGGCCCTGGATGCGACGGTGCGAGCCAGCAGACGGCACCGCGAGGTGCGGCAGTCGATGCATGGGCGATGCGGGAGGTTCGATTCCTCCCGACGGCACGGATCCGGTGTTGCCTACCGGAAGCCCTGAAAGCACCGCGCTGTCAGCCGCTTGTGAGCCGTCATCCAGCATCGGCTCAGCTGGTGATGTCCTTGCGCTCGAAGCGCAGCCAGGCGATGGCCAGGAAGACCGCAGCGTAGATCAGCGCCAGGCCGGTGCCCCGCATCATGTCGTCCCACACCACCTTCTGGTTCAGCGCGTCGAGCCACGAGTAGTTGAAGTGGGTGGGCAGGTAGCGGCGGTACGGGTCCAGCGCGGTGATCTGGTCCAGGATGTTCGAGACCACCACCAGCAGCGTGGCGCCGCCGACCGCACCGAGCGGGTTGTCGACCGACACGCTCAGCAAGAACGCGAGCGCCGCGACCACGAGCGACTGGCCGCACACGTAGACGACCACGATCCCCAGCCGCCACAGCGATTCCGAGCCGGTGAACGAACCGCTCACGGGTGACTTCGCCGGTGCGCCGCCGAAGAACACGGTGCCCACCGCGAGCGCCCACACGGGCAGCAACAGTTGGACGCCGAAGCTGAGCGCCAGCGCCACCGTGAGCTTCTGCCGCAGCAGCCGCGCGCGTGGCACCGGGATCGCCAGCAGGTAGCGCAGCGAGGCCCAGCTGGCCTCGCTGGCCACCGTGTCGCCGCAGAACAGCGCCACGAGCACGACGAGCAGGAAGCCGGTCGCCGCGAACTCGACGAACAGCGCGAAGTTCGAGCCGCCTGTCGTCGCCAGGTCCACGAGCGTCGGGCCGTCACGGCCCTGGTCCGGCGTCCCGCCCAGCTTGAACGCCAAGGCGACGATGATCGGCAGCGCGAGCACCACCAGCACCGCGATCTGGGTGCGCCGCCGCCGCAACTGCCGGACGAACTCCACCCGCAGCCGCAGCGTGCGCCCGGGACGGAAATCCGGCGGGGTCCCCGGTGGCTTCTGCGCCAGCCGCTGATGGACGCCTCGGAAGGTCGGTGCGCTCATTGCGTCGAGGTCTCCTCTCCGATGAGGTCGAGGAAGACGTCCTCGAGCGCGCGCCGGGCGGGAACGGTGCGCACGGCGACCCCCGCGGCCACCAGCAGTTCGGCCGCGCGTACCGGATCGTCGACGGCCAACTGCACGCCACCCGCGCCGGCCACCTCGGCTACCGACCCGGCCGCGACCAGCTTGCCCTTGTGCATCACGACCACGTGCGTACAGGTCTGCTCCACCTCGGCGAGCAGGTGGCTGGACACCACCACCGTCCGCCCGGTCGCCGCATAGCTCTGCAACACCTCGCGCATCTCGGCGATCTGCGGCGGGTCCAGGCCGTTCGTCGGCTCGTCCAGCACGAGCACCTCGGGCAGACCGAGCATCGCCTGCGCGATGCCGAGCCGCTGCTTCATGCCGTGGCTGTAGGTCTTCACCTTGCGCTGCACGGACGCACCGAGCCCGGCGATCTGCAGCGCGGTGTCGAAGTCGGCCTCGGCGTCGGGACGTCCGGTGGCGGCCCAGTACAGCTGCAGGTTCTGCAGCCCGGACAGGTGGGGCAGGAAGCCGGGACCCTCGATGAACGCGCCGATACGCGCGAGCACCGGCGCGCCGGGCACCACGGGATCGCCGAAGACGTGGATCGAGCCGGACGTCGGCGTGATCAGACCGACGAGCACGCGCAACGTGGTGGTCTTGCCGGCGCCGTTCGGGCCGAGCAGCCCGACCACCTGCCCGGGCTCGACGCGGAAGCTCACCCCGCCCACCGCGCGGTACCCGTCGCCGTACTCCTTGACCAGGTCGGTGATCACGATCGGCACCGCCGACAGATCGCCGGCATGGCTGAGCGAGCGCCGCCGGCGCACCAGCACCAGCCAGACGCCGGCGGCGATAGCGAGCACGACCGCGCCGCCGGCTATCAGCCAGGCCTGCGGAGTGCCCGCCTTGCGCACCGTGCCGGCGACGACGGGCACGCTCAGCGCGCCCGAGCCGGCGAGCGCGATCGTGTAGATGCGCGGGTCCACCGGCAGCTGGTACGCGAGGTCGGTCGTCGCGACCGTCAGCGCCAGCCGGTGTCCGCCGGCGACGTCCTGCACGATCGAGGGCAGCGTGACGGTGACCGTCTTCGGCACGCCCGGCTGCAGTCCGGTGACGTACAGCGGCTGCACCAGGTTGCTGGGCAGCACGGACGTGCCGTCACGAGCGACGTCCCGCAGCGCGGCGAACAGCGTGGCGTCGCCGCCGGTGCTCGACGTGATCGTCAGCCGTACCGTGCCGCCGCCGGCGACGAAGGCACGCTGCCGAAGTGGATCGGTGCGGAACGTGGCGACCTGGCCGGGGATCTGCGTCAGCTGGCCGGCTACGCCGAAGCGTCCCGCCTGGCCGAGCAGGTTGCCCAGCAGCGGCACCGCGCTGATCGCCGCCGGGTTGCCGCCTGCGGGCGCGGTCACCTGCTGAGCCGCGCCCGCGAGCGTGAGCGATCTCGCCCGGCGCGGCGTCGCGCCGATGCCGGGGTATCCGGCGACGTCGAGGGTCTGCGCCACCGCGCCACCCTGATCGGACGAGAGCGAGGCGCCGGCCTCGTCGATGCGGAAGGTCTGCTTCGCGCCCACCCGGCCGGCGAAGACGTCACCGAGCCAGGACACCAGCGCGGCAGTGGCACCGGCGGTGCCACCGCCGGAGTCGTGCCCGCCGAGGCGCCACTGCACCCGCACGGCAGTGCCGTGCGCCGCGATGCCGCGCGCGTTCGCGTCAGCCTCGGACAGCCCGAACAACGAGTCCTGCTCGCCCTGGGTCAGCAGCGTCGGCGCGGTGATCCTGTCCAGCACGTGCGCCGGGCTGGAGGCCTCGAGCAGCCGCAGCAGGGCATCGTCCGGCCGCCCGGTGCGTGCCGCCCGCTGGTAGGCCGCGCAGACGTCGGGCGCGAACCGGCCGCACCCGGGGGTGCCACCGAAACCGAGCGCCGTCTCGAACAGGTAGCCGGCCCACAGCTTCTTGAACACGCCGGGCCCGGTGCCCGCCCCGTTGGGGAACAGCGCGTGGCCGAGGTCGTTCCAGGTGATGTCCGCACCCACGGCCGAGATGCGCGGATCGGTGCCGGCGAGCAGCAGGGCGAGCGCGCCGCCGTACGACGCGCCGGCGACGGCGACGCGCGGCTTGCCATCGCGGTGCTCGACCTGCGGCAGCCCGGCGAGGTAGCTGACCAGCAGGCTCGCGTCCTTGACCTCGTAGTCGGGCGAGTCGAGGTGGATCAGCCCGCCGGACAGCCCGAAGCCACGGGCGGTGTACGCGAGCACCACATAGCCGTCCTTGGCCAGCGTGCGCGCCTCGCCGGCCAGGTCGGCCTTGCTGCCGCCGAAGCCGTGCGCGAGCAGCACGGCGGGCGCCGGGGTGTGTTCGGGCAGGTACAGCGTGGTGTCCAGCCGGACCGGGGTGCCCGCTTCGGGCGTGCCGGCGAGGAACTGGTAGCGAGTGGTGACCTTCGGCGAGCCGCTGCCGACGGCGACGAACACGGCGATCAGGGCGAGGACGACGACGGCGACGGCGGCGATCCATCGGCGCGAGCGCAGTCGGGGTCGCCAGCCGCGTCGCGTCATTTCGCCAGCGTACGGACGCGCGGCGCATCGCCGCCTCAGGGTCGACCCTGGCCCGACCCCGAGGTCGGCGAAGTCCGTGCCCGCGGGCGAGCCGGGTAATCTCACGCGGTGACCGAAGCGAGCGACGAGCAGCCGCTACCCGGCGTCTCGTACGTGATGCCGGTGCTCAACGAGGCGCACTACATCGAGTCCGCGGTCACCAGCATCCTGGCCCAGCGGTACCCGGCGCCGACCGAGATCGTGCTCTCGCTCGGGCCGTCCAGCGACGACACCGACGCGATCGTCGAGCGGCTGCACCAGCGCGACCCGCGGATCCGCGCCATCCACAACCCGGCCGGGCACATCCCGCACGGGCTGAACCTGGCGATCCGCGACAGCCGCTACCCGGTCATCGTGCGCGTCGACGCGCACACCGAACTACCCGCCGACTACACGCTGCGCGCCGTCCGAACGATGCTGCGCACCGGTGCGGCGAACGTCGGCGGCATCATGGCCGCCGTCGGCCGGCCGGGCGTGCAGGCCGCGGCCGCGCGCGCGTACAACAGCCGGCTCGGCCTCGGCGGTGGCGCGTACCACAGTGCCGACGTCCCGGCCGGTCCTGCCGAATCGGCCTACCTGGGCGTGATGCGGGCCGAGGTGCTCGCCGAGATCGGCGGCTACGACGAGAGCGTGCGGCGCGGTGAGGACTGGGAGCTGAACCACCGCATGCGCAGCGCCGGCCACCTGGTGTGGCTGGACCCGCAGCTGAAGGTGACGTACTGGCCGCGGCGGGACCTGCCGGCCCTGGCACGCCAGTTCTACTCGACCGGGGTGTGGCGCGGCGAGCTGGTGCGGCGGCTGCGGCACGCGAACCCGGTGCGCTTCTTCGCCCCGCCGCTCGTCGTGGTCGCGACTGTGCTGAGCGTGGTGCTGGTGCCGCTCTGGGCGGCGGGCGTGCTGCCCGGCTGGTGGGGGCTGTTCGCGCTGGTCGGCCTCGGCCCGGTCGCGTACCTGCTGCTGCTCGTGGCGATCGCGCTGGCCGGCGGCGGCGGGCTGGCCGGGGGTGCGCGCTATGCCGCGGTGCTGGCCACGATGCACTTCGCCTGGGGCGCCGGGTTCCTGCGCGGCGCGGCCCACGGCGCGCGCGACGCGGTCGACACGTCCCGCGTCTGAGGCCTCTCAGCCCAGCCAGCCCTCGTCGAACAGCCGCCGGACGACCCGCTCGCCCGCCTTGCCGTCGTCGAAAGGGGTGAACCTGGCCTGCCACGCCAGGTACCGGTCGGCGTCGATCGCGCCTGCCAGGACCGCGGCACGCAGGTCGGGACCCGTGGTCACGACCGGACCGGGCGCATCGGCCAGCAGGTCGAAGTAGAAGCCGCGCAGCACGTCGCCGTAATGCGCGATGTCCGGCGTGTAGAAGACCATCGGCTTGCCGGTGGCGGCGAAGTCGAACATCACCGACGAGTAGTCGGTCACGAGCAGGTCGGCGGCCAGCATCAGGTCGGCGACGTCCGGATAGCTGGTGACGTCGATCAACCGGTCGGCCTGCAGGTCCTGCCCGAACGCGAGGGTGCGCGAGTGGCCGCGCACGAGAAGCACGTGGTCGGACGGCAATCGGGAGGCGAACGCCGCCAGGTCGAGGTAGTCGACCATCTCGTCGCGGTCGTCGCGCCATGTGGGCGCGTACAGCACCGCGCGGGCACCGGACGGAACGCCGATCACCGCACGCACCCCGGCCGCGCGCGCCGGTTCGGCGAAGACGTCGTTGCGCGGGTACCCGGTCGTCCAGATCGGGCCACCGAACGCGTAGGAGGTCCGGAAGATCTCGGCGCTGTAGTCGTTCTGCGCGAGCAGCGCGTCCCACCGCCTGCTCTGGCGCGAGATGGCGAAGCGGCGCCGTCTGCTCATGTCCGGACGGTCGCGGGCGAGCCTCTTGAGCATGGTGCCGTGCCAGGTCTGCAGCACGTGCTGGTGCGGCCGGCGGTGGAAGTACCAGCGCAGCCAGTCGTTCACGACCAGCACCCGAGCCGACGCGCGGACCCGCCACCACTCGGCGGTGCCCTCGATCAGCCGGATCGCGCCGGGCGGCACGGCCACCGATCCATCGGCGACGCTCCAGTAGCGCACCACGTCGGGATGTTCGCGCGCGAGCACCCGATCGATGCCCAGCGGGTTGTCGCACGCCGCCCGCCCGTAGAAGCTCTCGAAGTAGACGGCGTTCTCCGGCCGCGGGCGGGCCCGGGCGTACGCCGGTGACGGGGGGCGTCGCGGCGCGGGCCCGCCCTCGCCCTCGGCGTACGGCGGCCCGATCCGCACCACGAGGCCGCCGTCCTCGGCGACTGCGCGGGCGCGGTAGAGCGGCTGCAGCGTCGCGACCGCATCGGCGGCGAGGTCGACGCGGGTGGTGGCGCGGGTGGTGGTCGGGCTGCTGGACTCGGCGGCGAGCAGCGTCAGCCGGTACTCGCCGGACGGCAGCGCCAGCCCGTCCGCGCCCCACCGGCTGACGAGCAGCGAGAACTCGGCCACCGTGCGCCCGGCGCTGACCTCGACCGTGGCGTCGATGCGTGAGCGTGGGCCGTCCAGCCGTAGCGCGTCGACCGGCCGGTCCAGCTCCAGGTGCAGACCGCCGGGTGTGAAGCGCAGCGCGGTGATCCGGGCCCGCTCGTGCCGTGCCGCCGCGGGCGCCGGCAGTTCGGTCCCGAGCCGGCGCAGGATCTCGGCGAGCACCCGGTCGGTCGCGTGCTCGTCGACGTGGTCGAAGTGCTCCTCGCGCAGCCACCGGGTGTGCGCGGCGATCGCCGCGGCGGTGGGCGAGGCGGCATCGGCGAGCGCGTCCAGCAGTTCGAGTACCTGCTCCCAGCTCACCACGTGCCGGCCCCCGCTGAACATGCGGTACGGCTCGTAGAGCCCACGCGAGAGCGTGTACGTCTCCAGGTCCGGCGCGAGGAAGACGGTCGGCGAGTCCAGCAGTGCGAAGTCGAACGCGATCGAGGAGTAGTCGGTGACGATCACGTCGACGGCGGGCAGCACCGGGTTCACGTCGTTGATCGCGGCCGCGGTGAGCAGCAGCACCCGCGCCGAACGGGCCGGGCCGGCCGCGTAATCACCGTGCCCGAGCGGGTGCACGCGCACGATCAGCACGCTGTTCGTGCGCTCCAGCCACGCGGTGATCTGCTGCCAGGTCGCGGCGTCCGGTGCGGACGGGTCGTGCTCGCCGTCGCGCCAGGTCGGCGCGTACATCACGACGCGGGTGGCCGGCGGCAGGGCGCCGACTGCGCCTTCGAGCAGGTCGCGCGCGGCGGCGCGGCGGCCGGCGGGATCACCTGCGAGCAGCACGTCGTCGCGCGGATCGCCAGTGACCGCGATCCGCTCGCGCGGCACGCCGAACGCGCTGCTGATCCGGCTCACGATGCGCTCGGACGACACGGTGAACAGCTGGATCTGGCCGCCCGCCGCCCGGATGCCCCGGGCGAGCAGCGCGCGCACCACCCGGCTGTTGCCGAGCACCGCGGAGCGAAGCGCGGCCGGCGAGTCGAGATGCAGCTTCTTGAGCGGGACGCCGTGCCAGAGCTGCACGACGAAGCCGCCGCGGACGCCGTAGCGGTTCACATCGCCCAGGCCGTGCGTCACCACCAGCACCCGGGCGCGCAGCGTCAACCAGAACCCACGCGCGCTGAGCTTGGCGACCGCGTCCAGCCCGAGCCGACGCGCGGTGTCCAGCTCGGGCGCCGTGGTGGCCAGCCACACCAGTCGCACGCGCGGGTCGAGGCGGGCGCGGGCCAGGCGCAGCAGCGGCAGCGCGCCCTCGCCGGGGCCGATGCCCGAGCCGAACACCCAGAGCGTGTCGGTGCGCGGCACCAGGAACGTCGCGATCGCGCCGAGCGCGTAGGCCGGTAGCCGACGCAGCGCGCGGGCGTTGCCGGTGCCGAACGTGAACGTCGCCATCGCGTCCTGGTCAGCCCGCCGTGCCGGGGGCGAGTCGTTCCTGCAACGCGACGTCCTTCGCCCGGGCCGAATCGGCGAGGGCCCGCTGGAACGCGAGCATCCGGTCCGTCAGGGCCGGGTCGGCCGCGGCGAGGATGCGGACGGCGAGCAGGCCGGCGTTGCGCGCGCCGCCGACGGACACCGTGGCCACCGGCACCCCGGCCGGCATCTGCACGATCGAGAGCAGCGAGTCCAGGCCGTCCAGGTACTTCAGCGGCACCGGCACGCCGATGACGGGCAGCGGGGTGAGCGCGGCGACCATGCCGGGCAGGTGCGCGGCGCCGCCGGCGCCGGCGATGATCACCTTCAGCCCGCGACCGGCGGCCTCCTGCGCGTAGGACGCCATACCGAGCGGGGTGCGGTGCGCGGAGACGACACGGACCTCGTGCGCGACGTCGAACTCGGCCAGTGCCTCGGCCGCGGCGCCCATGACCGACCAGTCCGAGTCCGAGCCCATGATCACTGCTGCTAACGGATCGCTCATCGCTGTGGTTCTCCGTTCATCAGGTAGTGCGCCGCAGCGGTAGCGCGGGCACGCACCTCGGCGAGATCGGTGCCGAGTGCCGTCACGTGGCCCACCTTGCGTCCGGGACGAAACCCCTTGCCGTACAGGTGAAGCTTCACGTCCGGCCAGTTCGCCATGAAGTGGTGCACCCGCTCGTCGATGCCCTTCGGCTCGACGTCGTCCGGTCCGGCGAGCAGGTTCGCCATCACCACCACCGGCGCGGTGAGCGTCGTGATGCCCAGCGGGTAGTCGAGCACGGCGCGCAGGTGCTGCTCGAACTGCGAGGTGCGCGCGCCCTCGATCGTCCAGTGCGCCGAGTTGTGCGGGCGCATCGCCAGCTCGTTCACCAGCAACCGCCCGTCGGTGGTCTCGAACAGCTCGACGGCGAGCACACCGGTGACACCGAGTTCGGCCGCGAGCCGCAGCGCGATGCCCTGCGCCTCGTCGGCACGCTCGTCGGACAGGTCCGGGGCGGGGGCGATCACCTCGACGCAGATCCCGTCGCGCTGCACGGTCTCGACCACCGGCCACACCGCGCCCTGCCCGAACGGCGAGCGCGCGACGTCGGCGGCGAGCTCGCGCCTGATCGGCACCAACTCCTCGGCCAGCAACGGGGTACCGGACGCGAGCAGCTCGGCCGCGGCAAGCGCGTGCGCGACCACCCAGACACCCTTGCCGTCGTAGCCGCCCCGGGTCGCCTTGAGCACGATCGGCCAGCCGACGCGGGTGGCGAACTCGTCCAGCGCCGTGGCGGGATCGTCGGCCGCGTCGAGATCGACCCAGCTGGGACAGGCGATTCCCAGCTCGCCCAGCCGGCGCCGCATCGCCGCCTTGTCCTGCGCGAAGTGCAACGCCTCGGCCGTGGGGTGGACGGTGACCCCGGCTGCGGCCAGCGCGACGATGTGCTCGTTGGGGACGTGCTCGTGATCCCACGTCACCACGTCACAGCCGACGGCGAACGCCTGCAGGTCGGCCAGCTCGTGGTAATCGCCCACGACCACGTCGTGGGCGACGAGCGCCGCACCGTCGTCCGCCGAGTCGGCCAGCACGCGCAGCGACTGGCCCAGCGCGATCGCCGCCTGATGGGTCATCCGGGAAAGCTGCCCGGCCCCGACCATGCCGACTACGGGCAGTCCGGTGCGGGCGTCCACGCGATGCAGCCTAACGGTCCCGCTGCGGGGCCGGCCGGGCGGCAGTCACAGCAAAACACGCGGTCCCTGCCGCGTAGGCTCTGCCCTCATCATGTCGACCACTTCCGGCCGCGCCGGCCTGAGCGCGTACCTGCGCAAGTCGTGGCGCATCCTGCTGAAGGAGATCGCCGCGTTCGGGGCGGTCGGCCTGGTCTCGCTGGTGATCGACCTGGGGCTGTACAACCTGCTCGCGCCGCACGGCTGGCTCAAGGCCAAGTTCGTGTCGACGATCGTCGCGACCGCCTTCGCCTACTTCGGCAACCGGAACCTGTCCTTCTCGCACCGGGCGCGCACCAGCATCGGCCGGGAGAGCTCGTTCTTCGTCGGCATCAACCTGATCGTGCTACTCGTCTCCGAACTGGTGCTCGCGCTGTTCGCCTACCCGCTCGGGCAGCGCGACGACCACGTCGTCATGAACGCGGTCAACCTGGTCACCATCGGGCTGGGCACGGTGTTCCGGTTCTGGTCCTACAAGCGGTTCGTGTTCTTGCACCCGGACCGCGTGCACGCGCGCGACGTCGACCTGGACGCCGAGCTCGCCGAGTAGATCGGCGTCAGTCGCCGCCGCCGATGTCGGTGTCGTACGCCTCGAAGATCAGGTCGGCGCCCTGCTGGCGATGGCGGATCAGCTGGGTGAGCAGGGCGGTCGCCTGTTCGCGCACGCCGGCCACGTCACCGATGGTCACCGGCGGCTCGGTGGCGCTCACCAGCTCGGCGAGCGCGTCGGCGATCCGGTGATGCTCGGCGGTCAGCGCGTCGACGGCGTTCGTCAGCCGCAGGTCGCCGGCCAGGATCGCCTGGTGCAGCCCGTCCGGCCCCTCGGTCACCTCGATGTGCTCGCGGAAGTCGTCGGCCAGTTCGACCAGGACGCTGCGCACCCGCTCGCCCCAGATCAGCGGACGGCCGACGGCGGGTGAGGCGAGCGCGTGCTCCAGCGCGCTGAGCGATTCGCGCAACTCGGCGCGGCGCTCCCGGACGGCGGCGAGCTCGGCGATGTGGGACCTGGCGGTTGATGATGCGGCGGTGGGGTCCATCGGGGGGCCTGCCTTCCGATCGGGTCCTGGTCCATGCTGCTTCACCGCGCGCCGCACGTCCACCGCGATTGCCGAACTCCGCGGTGTACGGCGTGTTGGCGCTGGGCGTGCTGGTCGCTACCGTGTCAGTTGCCAGGCCGGCCGGATTGACTTCGTCGAACGGTTGTTCGATAGTTAAGCCGTGCTCGAGGTGGCGATCCGCAAGGCCGATGGCGAGGTGGCCATCGACCTCGGCGGCCGTGCTGCTCCCCCGTTGCCGGTCGATCCCGCGCTGGGCTCGTTGCTGCCCGGCGGGCTGCGCCGCGGCAGCACGGTCGCGGTGGGCGGGTCGATCTCGCTGCTGCTGGCGCTGCTGGGCACCGCCTCGGCCGGCGGCGCGTGGTGCGCCCTGGTCGGCTTCCCGCACATCAGCGCCGAGGCGGCGCGCGAGTACGGGGTCGAGCTGTCCCGGCTGGCGGTCGTGCCGGCTCCCGGCGAGAGCTGGACGACCGCGGTCGGGGCACTGCTCGATGCTGTGGACGTGGTGGCGGCCCGGCCGCCGCGCCGGCTGGCACCCGGCGACGTGCGCCGGCTGGCCGCACGGGTGCGGGCGCGCGACGCGGTGCTCGTCCCGTTCGGCGACTGGCCGTCCGCCGACATGCGGCTGTCGGCCGAAGCGGGGCCGTGGAGCGGGATCGGCGCCGGCCACGGCCGGCTGCGCGCGCGGCGGGTGAGCGTCACCGCCACCGGCCGCGGGCAGGCCGCCCGCCCGCGCAGTGCCGAGCTGTGGCTGCCGTCGGATGCCGGCGGCGTCCGCCCGCACGAGCCGCTGGCTCCGGTCGTCGAGCTGGCCGGCTGATGAGGTGCCGCGCATGAGGACGGCGGCGGTGTGGTGTCCGGACTGGCCGGTGACCACGGCGCGGGTGGACGCCGGCGCCCCGGCCGAGGCGCCGGTCGCGGTGCTGGTCGGCAACCACGTGCTGGCCTGCTCGCACGCCGCGCGCGAGTCCGGGGTGCGCCGCGGGCAGCGCCGCCGCGAGGCCCAGTCGCGCTGCCCCGACCTGCTGGTGCTGGCGCGCAACGAGGCCGCCGAGGCGCGCGCGTTCGAGCCGGTGGTCGCTGCGCTGGAGTCGATCGCGCCCGGCGTCGAGATCACCCGGCCGGGCCTGGCCGCGATCGGCATGCGCGGCCCGACCCGCTACTTCGGCGGCGAGACCGGGGTGCTGCACGCGCTGGCCCGTGCGGTCGGTGACCTGCCCGTCGTCACCCGGGCCGGACACCGCGCCGAGGGTGGCGTGGACCTGCTGATCGGCGTGGCCGACGGCGCGTTCGCCGCCGAGCAGGCCGCCCGGCGTGGGGTGATCGTCGAGCCCGGCGAATCGTCCGCGTTCCTGGCCACCCTGCCGGTCGAGACGCTCGAGGCGCCGGCACTGGTCGACCTGCTCCGCCGGCTCGGCCTGCTCACCCTGGGCGCGTTCGCCGCGCTGCCGTCGCGCGACGTGCTGGCCCGCTTCGGCCCGGACGGCGCGTGGGCGCACCGGCAGGCGGGCGGCCGCGACGACCGTCCGGTTGCCGGCCGCCGGCCGCCGGTCGAGTTCGCCGTGACGCTCGAACTGGAACCGGCACTCGATCGCGTCGACTCGATCGCGTTCTCCGCACGCGGGGTGGCCGAGCAGTTCGTCACCGACCTCGCCGCGCACGGGCTGGCCTGCACCTGCCTGGAACTGCAGGCGGCCAGCGCCAACGGCGAGGAGACGGTGCGGCGCTGGCGGCATGCGGGCGTGCTGGGCACCAGTGACGTCCTGGACCGGGTGCGCTGGCAGCTCGAGGGCTGGCTGTCCGGGCCCGGGCGTCCCACCGCAGGGGTCGTGCGGCTGCGGCTGGTCCCGATCGAGGTGGTGCCGACCGGGGCGCACCAGCAGTCGCTGTGGGGCGGCGCCGGCGAGCAGGACGAGCGCGCCCGTCGCGCCCTGGCCCGGGTGCAGACGCTGCTCGGGCACGGTTCGGTGCTCACCCCGGTGCTCGACGGCGGACGCGAGCCGGCGCAGCGCAGCCGGCTGGTGCCGTGGGGGGACGAGCCGACGCCGGTGCGGTCACCGCAGCAGCCGTGGCCGGGACAGTTGCCCGCGCCTGCGCCGTCCGTGCTGCTCGACCCGCCACGTCCGGCGCAGCTGCTCGACGACAGCGGGCAGGCCGTGGTCGTCACCGACCGCGGCGCGGTCCCGCGGCCACCGGCCCGGTTCGCCGTCGGCGACGAGCGGCCGGTCGTGATCACCTCATGGGCCGGGCCGTGGCCGGTGGACGAGCGCTGGTGGAGCGATGGTGGTGCTCGGCACGTGGTGCGCTGCCAGATCGTCGACGTCCGCGGCCGTGCCTTCCTGGTCAGCGGCACGATGCCCGCCGGGTCGTGGCAGGTGGAGGCGATCTACGACTGAGCGTTCTGCCGTCCGTTCCGTAGAGTCGAACCATGATCGGAACCCACCGCGTACGAACCGTTGCCGCACTCGCCCTGGCGGCCGGCGCCGCCTGCGCCCTGGCCGCGTGCAGCAGCACCACCGACGGCTCGCCGGCCGGTGGCACATCGACGGCGCCCACGACCGGGAGCTCGACACCGGAGCCGACGTTCACCTCGACCGCGGCAGCGCCCACGACCGCGATCACCACGGCCGCGCCGACGACCGGCGGACCGAGCACCCCGCCCAGCGAAGCGGCGCTCAGAGCGATGGTGTTGCAGCAGACGGACCTGCCCAGCGGCTGGACCGCAACGGCGTACCAGCCCGACCCGACGGATGCGAAGAACAAGGCGCAGTTCGCGCAGTGCACCAGTCACCGCAACACCGAGTCGGACAAGGTGAGCGAGGTGCACTCGGACGACTACAACTCCGGCCCGTCACAGCTCTCCTCGCAGGCGACCAGTTACTCCTCCGCGGATGCGATAGCCGAGGACACCGCGGCGATGCAGAGCCCGAAGGCGACGAGTTGCTACGAGCAGTTGGCGAAGACCGAGATCCCGGCCAGCCTGCCCACCGGCATGAAGGTCGATCGCCTGACGGTGAAGATCAGCAAGCCGGCCGCCGGCGACCCGAGCAACGTCATCGCCTGGGGCGATGCCACCGTCGTGGTGTCCCAGGACGGGAAGCAGACGACCGTCTACACCGCGGCCGCCTTCATCGTCGGCCCGCTCGTCGAGGCAGAGGTCGACTTCACCAACGTGGGCTCGCCGATCCCGGCATCGGTGCGGCAGCAGCTCGCCACGATCGTCGCCGCCCGCGTCGGCTGATCGCTGCTGCGACACGTTCTTAGTTCTCGTTCCGGCGGCGGTCGTTCGGACGATTGTCGTGGCACGACGACAACGACGCGTTCGGCGCGTCCGGCCGGCGTTGCGCCGACCCGCTACCGTGCAGCCATGACCTCGCAGCCGGCCAGCAAGGTGCTGCTCGTGGTTCACCACACGACCTCGCCTGCGCTGCAGCAGCTGCTCGAAGCGGCACTGGACGGGGCACGGGCCGACGGCATCGAGGGTGTCGAGGTACGGGTCCGTCCGGCGCTCGGCACCTCGGTCGTGGACGTGCTCGAGGCGGACGGTTTCGTGCTCGGGACGCCGGCCAACATCGGTTACATGAGCGGGGCCCTCAAGGCCTTCTTCGACCTGGTGTACTACCCCACGCTCACGGCGAAATCCGGCGCACCGTACGGCCTGTACGTGCACGGCAACAGCGACACCGCGGGCGCCGTGCGCGCGGTCGAGTCGATCACCAAGGGCCTGGGTTGGGAGCGGGTGCACGAGCCGGTCACCGTCATCGGCGGTGCGACCGAACAGGCGTCCGAGGCCGTGTGGGAACTCGCTGCGACGGTGGCCGCACGGCTCGCCGGCTCGGGCTGAACCGACCGGCCGGAGGTGCTGCACGGCCGACTCGCGGACTCGCGTGCGGCGGCCCGTCCCGCGCGTAATCTGCCAAGATGACTCGCGGACCGGCAGCGGGCGGTATCCGGCTGGCCGAGTTGCTGGGCGTCATGTCCCTGGGTGTCGACCTGGGGATGGGCCAGCCGATGGAACATGTGCTGCGGCAGTGCCTGATCGCGCTGCGCCTGGCGGAGCGTGCCGGGCTCGACGAGTCGCAGCAGCTGGTTGTCTACTACACCTCGATGCTCGCCTGGGTCGGTTGTCACGTCGACGCCTACGAGCAGGCCAAGTGGTTCGGTGACGACCTGGCACTGAAGGCCGATTTCCGAAGGGTCGACTTCGCTGGTGCGAGGGCGCAGAAGTTGTTCGTCCTGCGCCATCTCGGTGCGGGGGAATCGGCGTTGCGACGCGCCGGGGTGGGCCTCGGCTTCGCCCGTGACGGCGGAGCCCGCGCCGCTGCGGACATGATCAGCAACCACTGGCGCGCCGCCGACGATCTGGCCGAGCGGTTGGGCCTCGGCGCCTCGGTGCGCGACAGCATCGAGCAGACCTTCGAGCGCTGGGACGGCCAAGGGGTGCCCAAGGGTGCCAAGGGCGGCGACATCCTGACGACCTCGCAGCTGGTGAACCTGGCCGATGTCGTGGAGGTCTTCCACCGGGCCGGCGGTGTGGCTTCCGCGGTCGAGGTGGCCCGCCGGCGCAGCGGTACCCAGTTCGCGCCGGAGCTGGTGGAGTTGTTCTGCCGAACGGCCGCGGAGCTGTTCGCCGACCTGGAGACGTCGACCACCTGGGACGCAGTCATCGCTGCCGAACCCGCCTCGGGTGTGTGGCTCTCCGACGCGGAGTTCGTCGTGGCCTTGGAGGCGATCGCGGACTTCGTCGACCTCAAGTCGCCGTACACGATCGGCCACTCGCGCGCGGTCGCGGATCTGGCACAGGCAGCGGCCCGCCATCACGGGCTCTCGGAGGCAGCGGCCCAGACCGTCCGAACGGCCGGCCTGGTCCACGACCTCGGACGGCTCGGCGTCCCCAACACGATCTGGGACAAGCCGGGTGAGCTCACCGAAGCGGAGGCCGAGCGGGTCCGGATGCACCCCTATCTGACCGAACGGATGCTGGCCTTCTCCGACGCGCTCGCGCCGCTGGGAGCGATCGCGGTCCAGCATCACGAGCGTCTGGACGGCTCGGGCTACCCGCGCGGGCTCGGCGGGGACACGCTGAGCCCGGCCGGCCGGATCCTGGCGGCCGCCGACACCTATCGCGCCTGGCTCGAACCACGACCGCACCGCAGCGCGGGAACCGTCGACGAGGTGGCGGCGCGGCTGCGGGCCGAGGCCCGCGCCGGGCGGTTGGACGGAGGCGTCGTGGATGCCGTGCTGCGCGCCGCCGGACACCGGGTCAGCAGTCGGACGGACTGGCCGGCCGGACTTACGGCACGCGAGGTTCAAGTGCTCCGGCTGTTGGCGCGCGGGCTCTCGAACAGTCAGATCGCCGACGAACTGGTGATCTCCCGCAAGACCGTGGGCAACCACATCGAGCACATCTACGCCAAGATCGGCGTCTCCAACCGGGCGTTGGCGAGCCTGTTCGCGTCCAGGCATGGCTTGATGAGCGGCGTGACGGCTGACCCGATCTGAAACCCCGGCGCGGAGTTCTCCGGCCCGAAGATGGGGTCGTTACCCCATGTCCCGCGGCCGCGTCCTGCCTAGCGTCGAGCGGGTGATCCGACACCCGGATCCGCGCTATGGAAGGAGTGAGCGGCGATGACCGAGGTGAAACAGCACACCGAGGTGGACTTCGACAAGCTGATGGCGTTCGTCTTCCGTTCCGTCGGCGAGGTCGGGGCAACCCTGAACACCGGCCTGGTCGTCATGGGAGACAAGCTCGGCTTCTACCGGGCCATGGCAGCCTCCGGCCCGACGACGCCCAGCCGGCTGGCTGCGGACACCGGCACCAGTGAGCCGTACGTCCGCGAGTGGCTCAACGGCCAGGCCGCCGGCATGATCGTCGAGTACGACGCGGCCACCGGGGAGTACACGCTGCCGCCCGAGCACGTCGTCGCCCTCACCGACGAATCCAACCCGGCATTCCTGCCCGGCTTGTTCCAGATCGCCCTGGGCACGGTCCAGGACTCCTCGAAGATCATCGAACTGGCCCGCGACGGCTCCGGGCTCGGCTGGGACGAGCACAACCATGACGTGCACGAGGGTTGCGAGCGCTTCTTCCGGCCCAGCTACAACGCACATCTGGTAGCCGATTGGCTGCCGGCGCTCGACGGCGTCCTCGCCAAACTCGAGACGGGCGCGCGGGTGGCCGACGTCGGCTGCGGCTACGGCGCCTCGACCATCATCATGGCCCAGGCGTTCCCGAACTCGACGTTCGTCGGCTACGACTACCACGAGGACTCGATCGACACCGCTCGCTCCCGAGCCCTCGTGGCGGGCGTCAGCAACCGGGTCCGGTTCGACGTAGCGTCGGCCGACTCCTTCGGCGGGACCGGCTTCGAACTGGTCACCACCTTCGACGCGCTGCACGACATGGGCGACCCGGTCGGTGCGGCCCGGCACGTGCGCCGCAGCCTTGCCGAGGACGGCACGTGGATGATCGTCGAGCCGATGGCCGGTGACCACGTCCAGGACAACCTCAACCCGGTCGGGCGTGCCTACTACGGGTTCTCGACCCTGCTGTGCACCCCCGCTTCGCTCTCGCAGGAGGTCGGGCTGGCGCTCGGAACCCAGGCTGGCCCGGCCCGGATCCGGCAGGTGGTCACCGAGGCCGGTTTCACGCGTTTCGCCAGGGTGGCCGAGACACCGTTCCACCAGGTCCTGGAGGTCAGGCCGTAAGCCGCATCGAACGGAAGTTCTATATACTGGACAGATGGGCTGGCAGAACCCGGCGATCCCGTGGCACGAGCTGGAACGGCAGCTGTCCGGCCGGCCGGCCCGCGTCCACGACGAGCCGCCCGAACATCCCCCGCCGGCTACCCCTTCATTGGCGGGGGAACCCCCAGCTTCCCGCAAACGCCCGGCATACACGCCCACCCCGCTCGTCCACCCCACCGCGACCGTGCCGTACGCGGAGTTGCACGCGCACTCCTCGTTCAGCTTCCTGGACGGGGCGTCCGCGCCGGAGGAGCTGGCCGAGGAGGCGGTGCAGCTCGGCCTGCAGGGGCTCACCCTCACCGACCACGACGGCGTGTACGGGGTGGTGCGCTTCGCCGAGGCGGCCGAGGCACACGGGCTGGCCACCGCGTTCGGTGCCGAGCTGTCGCTGGACGTCCCGGTACCGCTCACCCGTACGGAGAAGGCCGTCGCGGCCCGGGTCGGCACGCCCGATCCCTCCGGCAGCCACCTGCTCGCGCTCGCCCGCAACCCTGCCGGATACGCGAGCCTGTGCCGGGTGATCAGCGCGGCACAACTGCGCGGCGGCGCCAAGGGACGTCCCGTGTACGACGCCGACGAGCTCGCGCACGCCGCGGCGGGCAACTGGCTGGTGCTCACCGGTTGCCGCAAGGGGGCGGCGCGCCAGGCCCTGGACGCCGGCGGCACGGCGGCCGCCCGGCACGCGCTGGCCGACCTGGTCGGCCGCTTCGGCCGCGACAACGTGGCCGTCGAGCTGACCCATGAGCTCGACCCGCTGGCCGACGAGCGGTACGAGGCCCTGGCCGGGCTGGCCGCCGAGCAGCACCTGCAACTGGTGGCCACCACCGCCGCGCACTACCACGCTCCCCCGCGCCGTCCGCTCGCCACCGCGATGGCCGCGGTCCGGGCCCGCAGCACGCTGGACGAACTGGACGGCTGGCTGCCGGCCTGGTCCGGGCAGCACCTGCGCTCGGGCGAGGAGATGGCCACCCGGTTCGCCCGCTGGCCGTCTGCCGTCGAGAACGCGGCCCGGCTGGCGGCCGAGATCGCCTTTCCGCTCAAGCTGATCGCGCCGGACCTGCCGCCCTTCAGCTGCCCGGACGGGCTCAGCGAGATGCAGTACCTGCGCCGCCTCACCTACGCCGGCGCGGCCGCCCGGTTCGCCGGCAAGCCGCACGAGAGACGCGCCCACGACATGCTCGAGCACGAGCTGGAGATCATCGAGCAGCTGCACTTCCCGGGCTACTTCCTGGTCGTGTGGGACCTCGTCCGGTTCTGCCGCGAGCAGGGAATCCTCTGTCAGGGCAGGGGATCTGCCGCCAACTCGGCCGTCTGCTACGCCTTGGGCGTCACCGCCGTCGACGCCGTCTACTACGAGCTGATGTTCGAGCGCTTCCTGGCGCCCGAGCGCGGCGAACCGCCGGACATCGACATCGACATCGAGTCGGGCCGCCGCGAGAAGGTCATCCAGTACGTCTACGCCAAGCACGGCCGCGAGCACGCGGCGCAGGTCGCCAACGTCATCACCTACCGGCCCAAGTCCGCGGTACGCGACATCGCCAAGGCGCTCGGCTACTCCACCGGACAGCAGGACGCGTGGAGCAAGGAGATCGAGCGCGGCTACTACTGGACCAGCGAGACCGAGGCGGACACCGAGGGCGTCCCGCCGCAGGTGGTCGCGCTGGCCGCTGAACTGCAGAACACGCCGCGACACCTGGGGATCCACTCCGGCGGGATGGTCATGTGCGACCGGCCGGTGATCGAGGTGTGCCCGGTCGAGTGGGGCCGGATGCAGGGCCGCACCGTGCTGCAGTGGGACAAGGACGACTGCGCCGAGATCGGGCTGGTGAAGTTCGACCTGCTGGGCCTGGGGATGCTCTCGGCGTTGCGCTACTGCTTCGACCTGGTGCGCGACCACCACGGCGTCGAGTACGACCTGGACGGCATCCCCAAGGAGCAGGAGTGCGTCTACGACATGCTCTGCGCGGCCGACTCGATCGGGGTGTTCCAGGTGGAGTCCCGCGCGCAGATGTCCACCCTGCCCCGGCTGCGTCCACGCAACTTCTACGACCTGGCGATCGAGATCGCGCTCATCCGTCCCGGCCCGATCCAGGGCGACTCGGTGCACCCCTACATCCGCCGCCGGCAGGGCACGGAGCCGATCACCTATCCGCACCCGCGACTGGAAGGACCGTTGAAGCGCACGCTCGGCATCCCGCTGTTCCAGGAGCAGCTGATGCAGTTGGCGGTCGCGGTCGCCGACTTCACCCCGGCCGAGGCGGACCAGTTGCGCCGCGCGATGGGTTCCAAGCGCTCGCGGGACAAGATCGGCGTGCTGAAGATCCGGCTCTACGACGGCATGGCGGCCAACGGCATCACCGGTGCCGTCGCCGACCAGATCTACGAGAAGATCCAGGCGTTCGCCGCGTTCGGTTTCGCCGAGTCGCACTCGATCTCCTTCGCGCTGCTCGTCTACGCCTCGTCCTGGCTCAAGCGGCACTACCCCGCCGCGTTCTGCGCGGCGCTGCTGAACGCGCAGCCGATGGGGTTCTACTCGCCGCAGTCGCTGGTGCACGACGCGAAGCGGCACGGCGTCGAGGTGCTGCCGCCCTCGCTCGCGCTGTCCGCGGCGGGAGCGGCACTGGAATCACCCGAGCGCCCGGATTCCCCCGAGCGCACAGCGCAATCGTGCGGGTGCGGGCAGGCACCGCCGCAACCTGCCGTCCGGCTCGGGCTGTCGAGCGTGCGGTCGATCGGCGACGAACTGGCCGACCGGATCGTGGCCGAGCGCGCCGCCGCGCCGTACACCTCGATGGCCGACCTGTCCCGCCGCGTCGGGCTGTCCGCCGACCAGGTCGAGGCGCTGGCGACGGCGGGCGCCTTCGACTGCTTTGGGCCACCGCGCCGCGAGGCGCTGTGGGCGGCCGGTACGGCGGCCACCGCCCGTCCCGGTCAACTGGACGTGACGGTGCTGGTGGAGGCCGCGCCGGACGGCATCCCGGAGATGACCGGGCCGGAGCAGCTGATCGCGGACATGTGGGCGACCGGCATCACCACCGACGTCTACCCCACCGCCGCGATCCGTTCTCGCCTGGCACGGCAGGGCATTCTCACCGCCGCTGCCGTGAAGGCGGTCCCGGACCGCACCCGCGTCACGATCGGCGGCGTGGTCACCCACCGGCAGCGGCCGGCCACCGCACGCGGGGTTACCTTCCTCAACATCGAGGACGAGACCGGGATGGTGAACGTGGTGGTGCCCGAGGTGGTGTGGCAGCGGCACCGGCGGGTGGCCCGCGAGTCCGGCGGCCTGCTCATCCGCGGCATGGTCGAGGAGACCGAGGGCGTCACGAATGTCTTGGCCGAGCGGATCGACAAGCTGCACCTGGGCATCCGCACCCGCAGCCGCGACTTCCGCTGACCGTCAGGGCAGCAGCGGGCTCAGCCGGCGTCGAGCAGGCCGTCCTCGGGCGCCGGCAGGTAGGCGAGGTCGGATTCGGACGCGGCGCGGCGCGCGACGTTCTCGGCGACGCGCTGGCTCAGCGGGCGCGACATCAAGAAGCCCTGCCCGCTCCAGCAGCCCATCTGCGTCAGCCGCTCGCGCTGCGCAGTGTCCTCGATGCCCTCGGCGACGGTCGACAGGTCCAGCTCGTGGGCGAGCCGGATGATCGCCTCGACGAGCCCGAAGCCGTCGGTGCGCTCTCCGGCGAGCTGGTCGACGAACGACTTGTCGATCTTCAAGATGTCGATGGGGAAGTTCCGCAGCTGACCCAGGGACGAGTAGCCGGTGCCGAAGTCGTCGACGGCGACGCGCACGCCCATCTTCTTGATCTTGTGCAGCGCATCGACCGACCGGCGCGCATCCGTCACCAGACTGGTCTCGGTGATCTCGATGACGAGCTGCTCGCCGGCCAGCCCGCTGCGGCGCAGCGCGCCGGCGACGTCGGCCACCAGATGCGGGTCGATCAACTGACGTGGCGACAGGTTCACCGACATGGTCAGGGCACCCTCGGGCGTCGCCGGCCAACCCGCAGCCGCCGCGCAGGCCCGCTCCAGCACCCAGCGTCCGAGCGGGACGATGAACCCGGTCTCCTCGGCCAGCGGGATGAAACGCATGGGACTCAGCGCGCCGAGCGTGGGGTGGTGCCACCGGACGAGCGCCTCGAAGCCCTCGAGCCGGCCGCCGTCGAGCGCGAACTGCGGCTGGAACTCCAGGTAGAACTCCTCGCGCTCCAACGCGCCGTCGAATGCGTTGGTGAGCCGCAGCCGTTCCACCGCGCGCGAGCGCATCGACGGCTCGAACATCGCGTAGCCGTTCTTGCCGTTGGACTTGGCCTCGTACATCGCGGCGTCGGCCTCAGCGAGCAGTTGCTGCCCGGACTTGCCGGCCGTGCCGAGCGAGATGCCGATGCTCGCCGACACCACCAGCGCATGGTCGTCCAGCCGGACCTGCTCGTGCAGCAGCCGCACGATGCGCCCGGCCACCGCCGTCGCATCCGAGGGGTCGACCACCTGGTCCATCAGCACGGCGAACTCGTCGCCGCCGAGGCGGGCGACGGTGTCCCCGGACCGGACGGCAGATGCCAACCGGTCGGCCACCGTGATCAGCAGCGCGTCACCGGCCGGGTGGCCGAGGCTGTCGTTCACGGTCTTGAAGCCGTCCAGGTCGCACAGGATCAGGCCGACCGTTCCGCCGTTGCGCTCGGCGGCCGACAACGCGTGCTGCAGCCGGTCGGTCAGCAGCGCGCGGTTGGCCAGGCCGGTGAGGCTGTCGTGGAAGGCCTGGTGGCGCAGGTCGGCCTCGAGGTCGTCGCGGACAGCCAGCGCCTTGCGGAGCGTGGCGGCCTGCTCGGCGAGCTCCTGCGCCTGCCCGGACAACCGCCCGACCATCCAGTCCATCCGCAGCAGGATCATGCCGATCAGTAGCAGCGAGGTGACTCCGAGCACGCCGATGTCAGCCCGCCGCAGCGCGATCCCGGAAACGACCAGCAGCGCCGGCGGGATGGCGGCGGAAATCGCGACCGTGGGCATCCAGGTCGAACGTCCCATCGGCTCCGAACGCACTGACGCAGGTTGGGCGGCCATCGAGGGATGCAGCGCCGCCACACCGATCAGCACGTAGTTGAGCAGCCACGTGACGTCGATGGCGCTGCCGTCGGTGTAGGCACCGTGCAGCTCGAGCAACAGGTAGCCGATGTCGCCGATCAGCATCACGACCATGGCCACCGCGACGATCTTGTGCGCGGCGCTGCGAGCCCCGCCGAACAGCAGCGAGCTGGCGAGCACGAAGACGATGCCGACGTCCATGATCGGGTACGCGGCCAGCGTCACCTTCGCGAGCCAGGTCAGCGAGCTGTCCCCGGCGTAGCTGCCGATCAGCAGCCGCCAGCACAGTGCGAACGCGCCCATCGTCACGATCGCGGCGTCGGTGCGGCGCTCGCGGGTGCCCCGGCCGGAGACCTGACGCCCCAGGCGCAGCACCGCGACGAACAGGAACGGGTAGGCGAGCAGGTAGAGCACGTCGACCAGCGACGGGTCGGGCAGTTCCCAGCCCATCTGGTCGTACACGATCGCCAGCGCGTCCGCCAGCATCGAGAACGCGCTGCCGAGCGCGAAGAACACCCAGGTGAGCCGGTCAGCCGGCCGGTGCCGGTGAATGCCGAGCAGCACCGCGAGCGCGCCCGCGAACCCGATCACCAGATAGATCACGGAGTGCGCCAGGCCCTGGCTCGGGAGCAGGAAGTAGACGGCGATCAGCGCGGTGCCTACCCCGAGCGCGATCTGCCAGAGCGAAGGGCGCCACGTCATGCCTGTCTAGTCGGCGGGCGGTGGCCGAATCTGAGGCATGATCAGCAGGCTCTGGCGCTAAATATGTCCGGCCGCCGGCCGATGGACATCCCAAGAGTCCACCCGGGAGTGTCCATGACCAGCAGGCGTAACGAGTTCTCGCTGCGCACGATCTCGATGTCGTCCATCACGTGGTACGCATCAGTCGCTGTGGGCTGGACGCTGATCGCCTACGCGGTCTATCGGCTGGCCGTCACGCCCGAGGTGGACATGGTCGCCGAGCTGGCGATGACCGCCTGCCTGCTGATCGCCCTGGAGCTGCTGCCCCTGGTGCAGGGCCGCGGGCACGACCCGCAGGGCGTCGTCATGTCCACCCCGTTCGGCTGCGCGATGCTCTTCATCTGGGGCCCCTGGCCGGCCATCCTGATGGTCGCCATCGCCTCGATCTCCGCCGACGCGCGGGCCGGCAAGCAGTGGTGGAAGCCGACCTTCAACGCCGGGCAGTACAGCATTTCGCTGTACTGCGGTTACCTGGTCATGGTCGCGGCCGGGAACAAGCCGACGCTGAGCGACCCGCTCCGCTCGTTCAGCCTCGCCGACATGGTCTGGGTCATCGGCGTGTGGGCCGTCTACTTCGTCGTCAACCTCGCGCTGGTTGCCGCGGTCCTGACGTTCCGCCGCAACTTCCGCAGCATGTTCACGGACGACTTCCTGCACTACAGCGCCATGACGTTCTCGGTGCTCGCGCTTTCCCCGCTGGTCGTGATCCTCGCCGAGACCACCTGGGAGCTGCTGCCGCTGCTGCTCATCCCGCTGCTGCTGCTGTACTACACCGCGCAGCTGTCCCTGGAACGCGAGCACGCGGCCTCGCACGACCCGCTGACCGGGCTGCCCAACCGCAGCGCGCTCAGCTTCGCGCTCGAGGAGGCGTTCGACGAGTACACGCACACCAGTCGTCCGTTCGGTCTCATGCTGATCGACCTGGACGACTTCAAGCTGGTCAACGACACCCTCGGGCACCAGATCGGGGACGAGCTGCTCACCGAGTTCGCCGAGCGGCTGCGCCAGTCGGTACGCACCGCCGACCACGTCGCCCGGCTGGGCGGCGACGAGTTCGCGGTGGTCGTGCTCGACGCCGATCAGGACGAGATGCTGCAGGTGGCGACCCGGCTGCGCACCGCGCTGGTCGAGCCGGTCCCGCTCTCGGCCGTGGAGCTGGAGGTCGAGGTCAGCATCGGCCTGGCGGTCTGCCCCGAGCACGGCACGGACAAGGACGAGCTGCTGCGCCGCGCGGACATCGCGATGTACACCGCGAAGGCCGATCGCACCGGAGTCGCGGCGTACTCGGTGCATCGCGACCAGAACTCGGCCGATCGACTCAGCCTGCTCGCCGAACTGCGCAAGGCCCTCAACACCGACGAACTCGAGCTCTACTACCAGCCGAAGCTGGCCACCCGCGACGGCTCCACGCTGGGCGTCGAGGCGCTGCTGCGCTGGCAGCACCCGCAGCGCGGCAAGGTGCCCCCGGACCTGTTCATCCCGCTCGCCGAACGGTCCGGGATCATGCCGCTGCTGACCGAGCGGGTGATCGGCCTGGCGCTGGCCCAGATGGCTGCCTGGCGGGATGCGGGCATGTACGTGCCGATTGCCGTCAACGTCTCGCCGTCCGACCTGATCGGCGACCGGCTGACCGATGTGATCATCGCCGGCCTGGACAGCTACTCGCTCCCCGCCGCGATGCTGCAGTTGGAGATCACCGAGCGGATGGCCACCCAGCAGATCGAGGCGGCCAACAACACGTTGCACCGGCTCCGCGCCCTCGGCGTCACCATCAGCCTGGACGACTTCGGTACCGGGTACTCCTCGTTGCTGCGCCTGCACATGCTGCCGGTGGACGAGATCAAGATCGACCGGGTGTTCGTCGCCGCGATGTCCGAGGACACCGAGTCCATCGGGATCGTGCGGGCGCTGGTCGACCTGGCCCACGCGCGCGGCCTACCGGCGATCGCCGAGGGCGTCGAGACCCAGGACGAATGGCAGGTGCTGTACTCGCTGGGCTGCGACGGCGTCCAGGGCTGGCACGTGGCGATGCCGATGCCGCACGCCCAGGCAACGGCCTGGGTGAAGGCGCGCACGGCCCTGAGCCCGCTGGCCCCGCGGGCGCACCCGACGCTCGACCGGGGCGTCACCTCCCACGAGAAGGCGATCTGAGCTAGCGTCGGAAGCGATGTCGGACCGCGCCGACCCGGCGCCTGATGGACTCGCGAGGTGGGCCGTGCAGATCTCGGACGTACTCCGGTACAAGGGCGATGAGGTCATCACGACAACTGCGCAGACCCCGGTTCGCGAGTTGCTACGCCTGCTCGCCGAACACCGGATCGGCGCCCTCGTGGTCGTCGCCGGCGAAACCGAGGCCGCCGCTGTGTCCGGAATCGTGTCCGAACGCGACGTGGTACGCCGGCTGCACGACCGTGGCGCGGACCTGCTGGACGCGACGGTGGGCGAGATCATGACCAGCACGGTGATCGGCTGCACGCCGCACGACTCGCTGGACAGCATCGCCACCACGATGACCGAGCGGCGGGTGCGGCACATGCCGGTGCTCGACGAAGGCCGCCTGGTCGGGATCGTGTCCATCGGTGACGTCGTGTCCGCGCGGATGCGCCAGCTCGAGCAGGACCGCGCCCAGCTCGAGCAGTACATCACCGGCTGAGCCCGCTACCCCTCAAGTCCGCTGCGTCCGGGCCGATGGTCTGGACGTAGAGCGCCGCGTGCCCGCGGTGCTCCCTGCACGGCGCGCCGCGTCGAAGGAGGGGGTGCCATGTATCCGTCCTATCGACCCCTGCTCGACGCGCTGCAAGCGCGGGGTGCGGACGCACACGCGTTGCAGGAGGCCGCTGACGAGGCCGACCGGAGCGGGCGCTCCATCCGCGACATCCTGATCAACGATCAGGTCATCACCGAGGTCGAGCTCACCGAGGCGTCCGCCGACGCCGCCGGCCTCAACGCCGTCGACCTCGTCGGCTACCCGATCGACGCCGCCGCGGTCGCGAAGATCCCGCTGCCGATGGTGCTGCGGCACCGCCTGCTGGGCATCGGCATCTCCGGCGACGAACTGGTCGTGGCGATCACCGATCCCGACGACGTCGTCGCGATGGACGACGTGCGCGCCGCGACCGCCATGGACATCCGCCCGGTCGTGGTGGCACGCAGCGAACTGCGCAGGATCATCGACCGCCTCAAGCGCGAGGAGAGCGACCTCGCCGACGTCGCCGCGTCGCTTCGGCCGGAGGACGACTCGGCCTTTGCGAACATCTCCGCCGGCGACGACGCCCCCATCGTCCGGTACGTGAACTCCCTGCTGGAACAGGCGATCCAGAACCGTGCCTCCGACCTGCACCTGGAGCCGTCCGAGAAGGACCTGCGGGTGCGCTACCGGATCGACGGCGTGCTGCACGAGGTCGACCGGGTGCCGGCCGGCGTCCAGTCGGCGCTCATCTCGCGGTTGAAGATCATGGCCGCCGTCGACATCACCGAGCGGCGGGTGCCGCAGAACGGTCGCATCACCGTCCGGCTGGACAAGCACACCGTCGACCTGCGCCTGGCGACCCTGCCCACGGTGTGGGGCGAGAAGATCGTGCTGCGTGTCCTGGACACCGGCGGCATCGACCTGGAGCTCAAGAAGCTCGGTTTCGCCGAGGACACCTACGCGCGCTTCTCCCGCTCCTTCACCAAGCCGCACGGCATGGTGCTGGTCACCGGGCCGACCGGCTCCGGCAAGTCGACCACGCTGTACGCGACCCTCGCGGAGATCAGCAAGCCCGAGGTCAACATCATCACGGTCGAGGACCCGGTCGAGTACCGGCTGGCCGGCGTCAACCAGGTGCAGGTGAACCACAAGGCCGGGCTGACCTTCGCCGCGGTGCTGCCGGCGATCCTGCGGTCCGACCCGGACGTCGTGCTGATCGGCGAGATCCGCGACAAGGCAACCGCGCAACTGGGCGTCGAAGCGGCCCTCACCGGCCACCTCGTGTTGTCCACCCTGCACACCAACGACGCGCCGAGCGCGATCACCCGGCTCATCGAGATGGGGATCGAGCCGTTCCTGGTGGGTTCCTCGCTCGACTGCGTGCTCGCCCAGCGGCTGTCCCGGCGACTGTGCGAGTGGTGCAAGGACGCCTACGAGCCGTCCGACGCCGAGCTCGAGGCGATGGCCTGGCCGACTGACCAGCTGAAGGCGCCCGAGCAGCTCTGGCGTCCGGTCGGCTGCCGCTCGTGCGGCCAGACCGGCTACCGGGGCCGGCTCGCGATCAACGAGGTCATGCCGGTGACGGAGGAGATCGAGCGGTTGGCGGTGCGGCACGCATCGTCCACCGAGGTCGGTCACGTGGCGGTCGCCGAGGGCATGGTCACGCTGCGCGAGGACGGCCTGCGCAAGTGCACATCAGGACTTACCACCGTCGAGGAGGTGCTCCGTGTCACCGTTTGAGGCTGGATACCGTCGAGCCAGGACCCTGCAGCCGGTGCTCTCCAAGCACCAGTCGGCGCTGCCGGGCCCGCAGCCCGACGAGGACGCCCGCAAATACCTGGACGACCTGCTGACACTGACGGTTCGGCGCGGCGGCTCCGACCTGCACATCACGGCCGGCATCCCGCCGGCGATCCGGCTGCACGGCTCGCTGGCGCCGCTCGAGGACCACGAGCCACTCGCCCCACAGGACACCGAGTTGTTGCTGCGCTCGATCCTCGACGACGACAAGTGGGAGCGGTTCGAGAACACCCAGGAGCTGGACACCGCGTACTTCGTCGAGGACGCCAGCCGGTTCCGCGTGAACGTGTACCGCCAGCGCGGCTCGATCGGTGCCGCGTTCCGCGTCATCCCGCACCACATCCGCAACCTGGCCGAGCTCGGACTGCCCAACGACGTCGAGCAGTTCGCCCACCTGCCGCGCGGTCTCGTGCTGGTCACCGGACCCACCGGGTCGGGTAAGACCACCACCCTCGCCAGCCTGCTGGACGTGGCGAACCGCACGCGCAGGGCACACATCATGACCATCGAGGACCCGATCGAGTACCTGCACACCCATCAGAAGTGCGTGGTGAACCAGCGTGAGGTCGGCGCCGACACCGCCGACTTCGCCGTCGCGCTCAGGCACGCGTTGCGCCAGGACCCGGACATCATCCTCGTCGGCGAGCTGCGTGACCTGGAGACGACGTCGGTCGCGGTCACCGCGGCGGAGACGGGCCACCTGGTGCTCGCGACGCTGCACACGCAGTCGGCCGCGCAGACCGTCGACCGTCTCATCGACATCTACCCGCCGCACCAGCAGCAGCAGATCCGCGCGCAGCTGGCGAACTGCCTGCAGGGCGTCGTCACCCAGGCGCTGGCCCCGACCCGTGACGGTAACGGCCGCACGATCGTCTGCGAGATCATGATCGCGACCCCTGCGGTGCGCAACCTGATCCGCGAGAGCAAGGTGCACCAGATCCCGAACGTGCTGCAGTCCTCGGGCGAGATCGGCATGATCAGCTTCGACCAGCACCTCGCACAGCGCTACAACCAGCAGCTCGTCAGCATGGGCACCGCCCTCGAGCTGGCGCATGACCAGACCGAGTTCCGTCGGCTTGCGAGGGTGTGATGGCTACCAAGACCTTCAGCTACGAGGCGCTGGACGCGTCCGGCGCGCTCGTCAAGGGAAAGATCGACTCCGAGTCGTCCGACGCGGCCGCCACTGCGCTGGCCAACCAGCGCCTGGTGCCGATGTCGATCGCCGGCGCCGGTACCGGGTTGCAGAAGGAGATCAAGCTCCCCGGCTTCCGCGGCGGGACGTCGCTGAAGGACCTGGCGATCTTCGCGCGGCAGTTCGCGTCGATGACCTCGTCCGGTCTCACCCTGCTGCGCTCGCTCGCGATCCTCGAGGAGCAGACGTCCAAGCCGAAGCTGCGTGAGGCGATCACCCAGGTGAAGCTGGAGGTCCAGGGCGGCGCGACGCTGTCGTCGTCGATGGCCCAGCATCCGGACCACTTCCCACCGCTGATGGTCAACATGATCAAGGCCGGCGAGACCGGCGGCTTCCTCGACGACGCGCTTGCCCGCATCGCGCGCATGTACGAGGCGGACGCGAACCTGCGTCAGAAGATCAAGTCGGCGATGACCTACCCGGTGATCGTGCTGATCTTCTCGCTGCTCATGGGCACCGGCGTGATCTTGTTCATCGTCCCGATCTTCGAGAAGATGTTCAAGAACCTCGGTGGCAAGCTGCCGCTGCCCACCCAGATCCTCGTCACGCTCTCGCACAACATGCTGTGGATCCTGCCGGTCGTCCTGATCGGCACGTTCGCCGGTTTCCGGGCGTTCCGCAAGGCTGTCCAGACGAACGCCTCGTTCCGGCTCAAGGTCGACCGGTTCAAGCTGCGACTTCCCGTGTTCGGCGCGCTGTTCACGAAGTTGGCCATCAGCCGCTGGGCGCGGAACCTGGGCACCCTGCTCGCCGTCGGTGTCCCGATCATCCAGGCACTGGACGTCGTGGGCGGAACGTCCGGCAGTGCGGTGATCAACGAAGCGATGATCGAGGTGCGTGACTCGGTGCGGCTCGGCGGCCAGATGTCGGCGCCGCTGGCCAAGCACCCGCTGTTCCCGAGCATGGTCGTGCAGATGATCGAGGTCGGCGAGGAGACCGGCCAGATCACCGACATGCTGGACAAGGTTGCCGACTACTACGACCGCGAGGTGGAGACCGCGACCGAGGCCCTCACCTCGGCGCTCGAACCGCTGCTGGTCGTGCTGCTCGGCGCGGTCATCGGCGTGATGGTGATCTGCCTGTACATGCCGATGTTCTCGATCTACCAGCACATCCAGTCCAACTAGTCCAGACCCCGCCCGCCGGTCGACGAACCGGCCCGATGATCGAGACTTTCCCCAGATCAACTCCGCGTGTAAGATCCTCGTGAACTTGCGCCGGAGTGGCGCGTAGGGTGCAGGCCGTTCGCGGTCTGCAGGAGGTGGGGACCTCGTGCACCAGCAGTTGCGGCTCGTCCTGTCGCTGTCCGGACCGATCCGGGACGCGATCTTCGAGGAGGAAGCGGCCATCTTCGCGCGCACGTACGGCGTGGACCGGGCCGATCACATCGCCGAGTTCGCGCCGTTCGAGAGCGCGTCGGTATTCCTCGCCGTGCTCAACGGGCGCGACGACGTACTCGGGTTCATGCGGATCGTCACGCCCGGCCCGACCGGGTTGAAGACGCTCGTCGAGGCCGGCGGGCCGCCCTGGTGGATCGACGGCGGCCGGGCAGCGCGCGCAGCCGGCATCGACCCCGAGGACACCTGGGACGTGGCGACACTCGGCGTGCCGCGCGGTGCCGGATCCAAACGCATGATGATCACCGCCGCGCTCTACCACGGCCTGGTCATCGCGGCCCGCGAGAACCACGTCCGCTCGCTGCTGATGACGGTCGACGAACGGGTCCGCGCAATCCTCTCCGTCATGGGACTCACCACGTTCGCGCTGCCCGGCGCGAAGCCGGGACCGTTCTGCGGGTCCCCCGCGAGCACCCCGGTCTGGGCGCACTGCGCGCAGATGCTGGACGGGCAGCGGCGCAACAACCCCGAGGCGTACCGGCTCATCGCGCAGGGCATCGGCCTGGACGGCATCTCGGTGCCCACCGCCGACCAGTTCGCGCTGCCGTACGCGGGCGTCGCGATGATGAGCGGTGCCGTCCCCGCCTGACCCGAACTGACGCCATTCGTTGAGTGGCGGGTTATCAGTTGAGTGGCGGGCAACAGGTCGCCACTCAAGGTGCAAGTCGCCACTCAGTGTTGAGTAACGGCGAGGCGAACGAGGGCGTCGCGCTTGAGTCGGCTCGCGCTGCTGGTCGGCTCGCGGTGCTTCGATCGCGTTTCGGTGGTGAATTGCGCCTGGTATGGCTGCGCTGACTCTGTCGAAATATGCCGATAAAATAAGGCGAAAGTCTCGACGATTACCTTGACTTGTCGGTCGCGTACTGTAGAATCAGACGCATGGGCGAATCAGATCAGATCGTGGTCGACCGGATCACCGTCGACCTGGTCGACCCCGCCCTGTACACCCCGCTCCCCACTGCGTCGGACGTGCTGCACCGGCCCGATCAGGTCGCCGAAGCCGCCACCGTGCTCACCCCGTCCGGAGCGGTACTGACCGCGATGGAATCACTGTTACCCACGCGGCTGTCGGGCACCGGCTTGATCGACGCGCTGGCGGCGTGTGACCGGTTGCGGGCGCTGGTCGACGCCAAGCAGGTGGAACTGCTGGCCGAACTGCGTGATCGCGACTCCGACGGCACCCAGTTCCTGCAGGACGAGGTCGGCTGCGCGCTGCACCTGGCGCCGGGCACCGCCCACGAGCGCCTGCAGTCGGCCAGCGAGCTGACCGGGCGGCTGTGGGACACGTTCGAGCTGATGCGCGGCGGCTACCTGTCCGCGGTACACGCCAGGATTCTCGCGGCCGCCTGCGCGGACCTGCCCGACGCGATCGTGGCGAAGGTGCAGGCCCAGGTGCTCAAGCGGGCGCCGGGGCAGACACCCGGTGAGTTCCGCGCCTCGGTCCGCCGCGCGATCGCCAAACATGATGCGAAGTCGCAGGCCGAGAAGCACCGGCAGGCTGCTGAGCAGCGGCATGTGCGCAAGGAACACGTGGACGATGGGATGGGCTGGTTGAACCTGTTCGCGCCGACCGACGGCATCGAAACGGTGTGGACCGCCGTCAACGCCTGGGGACAGCGAACCAGCCGCGACGATACCCGCACCGCGGACCAGCGGCGTGCCGACGCACTGGTGGAGATCTGCGCCGCCGCGCTGGCGATGCCCGGCGTGCCGGTCGAGCACGGGCTACGGCCGACCGTGAACGTCACCCTCGCCGCCTCCACCCTCGCCGGACAGGACGACCAACCCGGGTATGTGAACGGGGAACCCGTCCCCGCAGATGTCGCCCGCCGGATGGCGAACCAGCCCGGCGCCCGTTACCACTACTGGCCTGTCGATCAGGCGGGTCGGCTCCTCGACCAGACCTGCCCCCAGACGCCCAACGCAGCCCACGCACCCTCGACGTCAACCGGGCCGGTGATCGACAGCAGCCTGATCACCGACCGCTACCAGCCCACCACCGCGATCACCCGGCACGTCATCACCCGCGACCAACACTGCGTCATGCCCGGCTGCCGACGCAGAGCCCACACCTGCGAACTGGATCACCGCACACCCTGGCCCGACGGCCCCACCAGCGTGACCAACCTCGAACCCCTCTGCACAAGGCACCACGACCTCAAACACCACGCCCGCTGGACCCTCACCCGCACCCCCGACGGCACCTACCACTGGACCTCGGCAACCCGACACCACTACCACTACCGACCACCCGAACTACCCGTACCCCAACCCGAACCACCGAAGCAGACCGGACCCGACCCCAACGACCAACCACCGCCCTACTGATCGCTAGTCGGCCGGCCAGAACGACGACGCGCGCGACGCGATCCACTCCGGTACCGCCTCCGGCGGCATCGGCCGGGCCAGGTGATAGCCCTGCAGCACGTCCGCGCCCATGGCGACAAGTGCGGCCGACGTCGCGCCGTTCTCCACGCCTTCGCCCACGACGCGCAACTCGAGTGCGTGGGCCATGTGCAGCGTCGACTCCACGATCATCCGGCTGCGACGGTCACTTACCATCGCCGAGATGAACGAGCGATCCAACTTCAGCTCGTCCAGCGGCAGGTCCCGCAGGTAGGCGAGCGACGAGAACCCGGTGCCGTAGTCGTCGATCGAGATGCCCAGGCCGAGCCGCCGGAGCTTGTACAGCGTGGCGCGGGTCCGCTCGGGGTCGGCGAGGAACGAGTCCTCGGTGACCTCGATCGTGAACGAGGACAGCTCGACCGCGCCGTCCAGCGCCTCGCGCTCCAGCCGCCGGCTGAATACGCCGCTGAGCAGTTCCGGCGCGGCGCAGTTCAGCGACACGCGCACATCCATGCCATCGGCCTGCCAGCGGTGCAGATCCGCGACAGCCCGGGCGGCCACGGCCTCGGACACCGCGGCCATCAGCCCGGTCTGGCGAGCCAGCGGAAGGAACGCGACCGGTGGGATCAGGCCCTGAGTCGGATGCTGCCAGCGCACCAGTGCCTCGAGCCCGTACACCTCCAGCGTGCTCGCGTGCACCTGCGGCTGGTACCAGAGCACCATCTGGCCGGACACGATCCCGTGCCGCAGTTCCTCGGCGAGCTGCAACTTCGCTCGCGAGTGCTCGTCGTGAGCCGGGTCGTACAGCAGGGCACCGGCCCCACTCGTCTTCGCCTGGTACATCGCGACGTCCGCACGCCGCATCAGCGCCACGCTCTCCTTGTCACTCGGCTCGCGCACCGCGACGCCGGCGGCGGCGTCGACCACGAGCTCGAGGCCCTCGACGTACGTCGGTTGCGACAACGCCGCGCGCGCCCGCTGCGCGATCTCCAGGACAGCGATCGGGTCGTCGTCGGACACGGTGAGCGCGAACTCGTCGCCGCCGAAGCGAGCGACCTGGATGCTCTGCGGCAAGGCCTCACGCATCCGGCGGGCGCAGATGGCCAGCACCCGGTCACCGGTCAGGTGTCCCAGGGCGTCGTTGATCTCCTTGAATCCGTTGAGATCCATGAGCACCAGGCTGAGCGGACGGTTGGCCGCGATGTGCTCGTCGACGCGCGCGAGCACCGCGCGACGGTTCGGCAGCAACGTCAGGTCATCCGTGCGCGCCAGCGCGAACGCCTCGGCGGCATCGCGGGCCTCGCGCAGCGCCAGCACCAGCCGGCCACCCGCTGCCAGCAGGGTCACCGCTCCCGGGATGACGACGTACGGGGCGATCGCACCACCCGGGTGCACCGCGAGCACGACCACCGCGGCGACCGCAGCGCACATCAGGACCGGACCCGGCACCGCGCGCGAGGCGGGCAGCGGCGCGTCCGGGCGCAGTCGGCACGCGGCACCGATGATCAACGCGAAGCCCGCGCCCCAGAGCAGTGCGGTGAGCCGCGTCGTCCCGACGTTGCCCAGGGTGACGTTGCCCACGAACGTCGTGTCCGCCGCGGCCATCGCAAGAAAGCCCAGGGCGAGAGCACCGGTCAGGCGCGAGCGCGAGCGCACCCGCAGCGCCACCTGCCCGATGACGAGCAGCGCGAGCACCAGATCGGTGACCGGATACAGCAGGGCAATCAGTAGCGGAGCGCCGCCGCCGAAGCGGTTTGCAAGCGGAGTCAGCAGCAGCACGCTCGCCACCGAGGCGCTGCCGCCACACAGCACAGCCACCTCCAACCAGGTGCTGACCGCATGTCCCGCGCGATGCTCGGTGTCCATCAGCAGGTACAGGACGAACGCCAGATAGGCCACCAGGAACAGCAACTCGCCGGCGGACAGGTGCCGTCCCGACGCAGGCACGGTCGCCCCGGCCACGAACGCCGATTCGGCTGCCCAGACGATCAGACCGACAAGCAGCAGGCGCAAGGCAGAACGACGCCGGGTGCGTCGGCGCAGCGCCAGGACCAGCCGCACACACAGCACCAGGAAGAACACGACCAGGGTCGTGAACAGCACCCCGCGGTTCGGCTCGGCCGCCGCGCCACGGACGAAGAGGTCGACCAGCAGGCCGCCCGCCATCACCGCCCACGCGGCCACGCCGAGCACACGGTCCAGCTTGGGCGTGCCGTCCATGGGAATGGCTGTCCTTCGGGTGGGCGTTCGCGGGCGGTTGAGTCGTCCCCTTCTCAATCGGCCGCCGACGGCGAACCTTGACCGCTCAGGTCGGCGAGCACCGCGCCGATTGGGTCGCAGACCTCACATCAGAGCCCGGAGGTGTGGCAATGAGCTCGACGCCCGCCGTGCAGACGCCGCGCCCCGTCGCCTCGGTGGCGACGGACACGGCGCGACGGGCGCTGCCCGCGGCATCGCGGGCGCAGCCGTGGATCGCACCGGCCCTGGCCATGCTGGCAGTCTGCGTTCTCGGCATCGTCCAGCTGCGCTCCGGCGAGCACGTCCGGCTCTACCTCGACGACCTGGCGCAGTTGGCGGCTCCGGCGCTCGCGGCCGCGTGCGCGACCTGGGCCGCGCTGCGGCACCGCAACCGGCTACGCGCGGCCTGGGCACTCATCGCGCTCGCCTCCGGCGGGTGGGCAGGTGGGCAGCTGATCTGGTGCTGGTACGAACTCGTCCTCGGCAGTGAGACACCCTTCCCGTCCATCGCCGACGCGGGCTACCTCACCTTCGCTGCCGGCTCAGCGGTGGGTCTGCTGCTGTTTCCCGCACTGCGCGGACGCCATGGCCGGATGCGCTGGTTCCTGGACTCGTGCACGCTCGTGTGCGCCCTGTTCGCGGTGTCGTGGTCGACCTCGCTCGGCGCCGTGGCCCACGCGGGCGGCGACGGCACGTTCGCGTTCGCCGTGTCACTCGCCTATCCCATCGGCGACATCCTCGTGCTGAGCATGGCACTGTCGGCACTCTGCCGCCCGGGCGCCCGGATCCGCGAGCTCGCCCTGCTCAGCGTCGCGATGATCGCGATGGCCGTCGCCGACAGCGCCTTCACCTATTTGAACGCCATCGACGCCTACCGCACCGGCGGTCTGCTCGACCTCGGCTGGGTCGTGGCGTTCGTCCTGCTCGCCGTCGCCGGCTGGAACGCCGCGAGCAGCGCGCGCCGCGCTGCGGCACCGGCCGATTCCGGCACCCGTCCGGCGGCGGTGACGATGCTGCCGTACCTGCCGCTGATCGTGGCCGCCGCCGTGCTTGCCGTCCGCTACGGCATGGGGAAGGCGCCGGACGGTGTGGAGCTGGGCAGCATGTCCATCGCGCTCGGACTGCTGTTGCTGCGCCAGTACCTCACCGTGCGTGAGAACCGCGATCTGATCGACACGCTCGCGGCGCGTGAAGCGCAGCTGCACCGCCAGGCGTTCCACGACCTGCTCACCGGCCTGGCGAACCGCGCGCTGTTCAGCGACCGCGTGCACCACGCGCTCGAGCTGCACAGGCGCGACAGCCGCCCGCTCGCCGTCCTGTTCTGCGACCTCGACGACTTCAAGATGGTCAACGACACCCTCGGCCACGGAGCCGGCGACGAGTTGCTCAAGCAGGTCGCCGTCCGGCTGCGTGAGCTGCTGCGCCCCGGCGACACGGTGGCGCGCCTCGGCGGCGACGAGTTCGCAGTGCTGCTCGAGCACGGCAACGGCGCGATCGCGGTGGCCGAACGGCTCGTCGACTGCTTCAGCCAGCCGGTCGACGTCGCCGACCTGTCGCTCACGGTGCGAGCGAGCATCGGGCTTGCCGAACTGGGCCCGACCGACCTGACACCCACCGCAGACGAACTGTTGGCTCACGCCGACATCGCGATGTACGCGGCCAAGCGGGCCGGCAAGGGTCGGCTGGCGCGCTGGCACGCCGGCATGACCCCGCCGAACGCCGACGACCTGCGACTGCGTCAACCGCTGACCGCCGCGGTGACCGATCGCCGGATCGAGTTCGCCTACCAGCCGATCGTCCGGCTCGCCGACGGAAGCGTGCTCGGCTACGAGGCGCTCGCGCGCTGGTCCGTTGCCGGACAGCCGATCAGCCCGGCCCGCTTCATCCCGGTCGCCCAGCGGGCCGGACTGCTCGGCCAGCTGACCGAGCAGGTTCTCGACGATGCGACCGCACAGCTGAGTCAGTGGTCGCGCCGGCTCGGCCACGACCGGCTGCGGATCGGGGTCAACGTCCCGGCGATGCTGATGACCGATCCCGCCCTGCCCGCCCTCGTCGCCCGTGTCGTGGACCGCAACCGGCTGCAGCCCGCACAGCTCGTCATCGAGATCACCGAGGATGCGCTGGTCGAGGACTTCGAAGCCGCGCGCCGCGTCGCGCTGCTGCTGCGCGACGTCGGCGCCCGGTTGTGCATCGACGACTTCGGCAAGGGGTACTCCTCGCTGGTGCGCCTGCAGCAGATCCCGTTGCAGTCCCTGAAAATCGACAAAAGCTTCATCCAGGACATCGACCGCGAGCCGGAAGCCGAACGGTTCGCGGCCGCGCTGATCGCGCTCGCCGGCGACCTCGGCCTGGACGTGGTGGCTGAGGGCATCGAGCGCGCGCCACAGGCCGCGCTATTGCGCCGGCTCGGCTCAACCTTCGGCCAAGGCTTCCTGTTCGCGCGGCCCAAGTTCGCCGGCCAGATCGACCCCCGCACGAACTATGCCGATTCGGGCGATTGCGCGGCGCCGCGCGCCGAGGTCCCGGTCGACGCCTAGCACATCCAGAAATTGTTGTGCGGCTTCGCTCTCAACTTCTTGAGACTTACGCCGATTTCACGTCCCGAGGGACACCAGATTCGGCACCTCCTCGCCGAGCCCCGACACGAGCCAAGGAGGCTCTTATGTTCAATCGTCTGGCAAAGCTCCGCGAGGAGCGCGCCCAGGGTGAGAAGGGCTTCACCCTGATCGAGCTGCTGGTGGTCGTCGTGATCATCGGCATCCTGATCGCGATCGCCATCCCGCTGTACCTGAACTACCAGAAGGGCGCCAAGAACAAGTCCGCAGAGTCGGACGTGCGCAACGCGGTCTCCACCGTCGAGCAGTGCATCTCGGACGGTGGCAGTGTTCCGGCTGCGGCGGCTGTTACCGGCAGCGGCACGAAGGGCGCTGACCTCGTGTTCACCTGCGGGGCAAGCGGCACGCAGACGGCCAAGGTCGGCTCGGACAACACGCTGACCTACACGCCCGGCACCGACACCTACAAGCTCGTCGCGGCGAGCAGCGGTGGCGGAAAGAGCTACTGCTACAACAGCTCAGTCGGCGGGTCGGTCAAGGAAGGCACCACCTGCTAGTCGGTTGGGAGGGGAGCGCCCTTGCGCCCCCTCCCAACGTTCGACACCACGTCGGTCAGAGGCACACACCGCGCAAGAACCCGATTCACACATCAGAGCCAAGGAGGCTCCCCCATGTTCAACCGTCTGGCAAAGCTCCGCGAGGAGCGCGCCCAGGGTGAGAAGGGCTTCACCCTGATCGAGCTGCTGGTGGTCGTCGTGATCATCGGCATCCTGATCGCGATCGCCATCCCGCTCTACCTGAACTACCAGAAGGGCGCCAAGAACAAGTCCGCAGAGTCGGACACTCGCAACGCCGTCTCCGCGGTCGAGCAGTGCATCGCCGACAGCGGCAGCGTTCCCGCATCCGCCGCGGGAAGTGCCACTAAGGGTGCCGACCTGGTCTTCAACTGCCCCGATGCTGCCAACCAGCAGAAGGCGAAGGTCGGCTCGGACAACACCCTGACCTACACCGCTGTCGGTACCACGTCCTACACCCTCAAGGGCACGAGCGGTGGCGGCGGAAAGAGCTACTGCTACGACAGCTCGGCCGGCGGTTCCGTAGCGGAGTGCTGATCGACGAATCACGTCGCTGGTGGGGCGCACGCTCGTGCGCCTCACCAGTTCCGTGGACAGAGCGGACAACGGTGAACCGGAGGAAATCGATGAGCAAGGACCGCGTGGCGCACGATCGGGGCTTCACCCTGATCGAACTGCTCGTTGTAGTCGTGATCATCGGAGTACTCATCGCCATCGCGATCCCGCTCTATTTGAACTACCGCAAGAACGCGACGGACAAGGCGGCGCAGTCCGACCTGCGCAATGCAGTGGTCACACTCGAGCATTGCCGCAGCAACAACAACGGATACCCGTCCGACCTCGGCCCCCGGGCCGGCGACGCTTACGCATCCCTGACCGGCTGCTCTGACGCGCGGATCAACCTTTCTGGCAAGACAACGCTGATCTATACCGCCTTCGCGGAGGACCACCTGAGCACCTGCAGTTCCGCACCATGCGAGACGTACTCCCTCACTGCCACGGACACCGATGGCGGCAAGACTTTCAGCTACCAAAGCTGGACCGCAGGCTCGATCACTTGAACGTCGCAGTAACGACGTCGGAACGACTGAACAGAAGGAGTTGACATGCCGATCCTGATTGCCGCTGTGGCGCTGCTCGGCCTTGCTGTCGGCTCCTTCCTCAACGTCGTCATCCACCGGGTGCCGCGCCATGAGTCGCTGGTCAGCCCCGGGTCGCACTGCCCGCAGTGCGATCACGCCGTTCGCACCAGGCACAACGTGCCCGTCTTCGGCTGGCTGCTGCTGCGCGGCCGCTGCGCCGACTGCGACGCCCCGATCAGCGCGCGCTACCCCATCGTCGAGGCGGCCACCGCGGTCCTGTTCGTAGCGGTCACCGTTCAGGTCGCACACCTCGGCTTGCTCGCGGCGCTGCCGGCCTACCTGTTCTTCACCGCAGTCGGCGTCGCGTTGACCGCGATCGACCTGGACACCATGCGGCTGCCGAACGCGATCGTCTTCCCGTCCTACGTCATGCTCGCCGCGTTGCTCACGCTCGCGTCGCTGCTGCACGACGGACCGACGCCCCTGCTGCGCGCCTTGATCGGCGCCGCAGCACTGTTCACCTTCTTCCTCGCGCTCGCCCTCGTCTACCCGACCGGCATGGGCTTCGGCGACGTCAAGCTCGCCGGCGTCGTCGGCGCTGCACTGGGCTTCCTGTCCTACCCGGCCGTGATCGTCGGCGCCTTCGCCGCGTTCGCGATGGGCGCGTGCGTCGGCATCTGCATGCTGATCACGCGCCGTGCGCGGCGCACCACGGCTTTGCCGTTCGGCCCGTTCCTCGTGGCCGGAGCGCTGCTCGCCCTGTTCGCCAGCGCACCCATCGCCGACTTCTACACCGGACTCGTCCAGCGAGCCTGACCAGATGGAGACACCATGAAGCACCGCCAGGTCGGCCTCAACAAGGTCGGGGTCATCAACTCCGACGGCCACGCCATCGGCATCGACATCGGCGCCACCGCGGTCCGCGCCGCAGTGCTCGCGCCGGGCACCCTGGACGGCCGGCCCTCGGTCACGGTCCACGGTCTCGGCCACGCCGACCTGCCGCAGGGCACCGTCGTCAACGGTGTCGTCGCCGACAAGGACGCGCTCACCGCAGCGCTCAAGCGGATCTGGCAGGAGAACAAGTTCGAGTGCCGCAACGTGATCCTCGGCGTCGCCAGCCAGCAGGTGCTGGTCCGCGACATGCAGATGCCCAACGTGAGCGCCGAGAAGCAGGCAAAAGCGCTGCCGTTCCTCGCGCGGGACGTGATCGCCCTGCCGATGGACCAGGTGATCCTGGACTTCGCGCCGCTCGCCGAGCCCGAGCCGGGTGCCGAGACGATCGCCGGCCTGCTGCTGGTCAGCCCCCGACAGCCTGTCCTGGCGGCGGTCCACGCGGCCGAGGCTGCCGGCCTGCGTGTCGCGCGCGTCGACCTGTCGTCGTTCGCGGCGCTGCGCGCGATCGCCGACGAGCACCTGTCCACCGAGGCCGTGGTCGATCTCGGTGCACACCTGAGCACGATCGTCATCCACCACCTGGGCGTGCCCCGACTGGTCCGTACCCTCAGCCGCGGTTCGAACGAGCTCAACGACAAGCTGATCGAGAGCCTCAGCCTCAGCCCGCAGGATGCAGAGGCGGCCAAGCGGCAGAACGGGTTGAGCGGCCCGAATGCCGATGTCGCCCGCGTGCTGAACGCGGCGATCCGTCCGCTGCTCGCCGAGATCCGGACGTCGGCCGGGTACTTCCGCTCCACCAACGACGTCGGCCCCATCGAGCGCATCTCACTGGCCGGCGGCGGCGCCCAACTGTTCGGACTCGCCCAGCTCATCGAGTCCGAGATGAGCATCCCCACCCGCGTCGTCAGCCCGTCCCAGCACATCCGCAACCGGCTCGCGTCCAAGCACGTGCGCGAGGACATCGGCGAGGCGGCCGCAACCGCAGTCGCGGTCGGCCTGGCGATGGGAGCAGCAGCGTGATCACCCCGAGACACTCGCCCCGCTCGCCGATTGGAGGGGACCCCAGATGACCGCAGTACTCAGCAGCAGCAGCGCGCCCCGGGTCTGGAACGCCATGCCCGGCTGGGGAATCGCCGCCGATCTCACCCCGCCCGAACTGGTCGCGATGCGCCGCCTGCGGACGTTGCGCAAGCTCATCGCCGGCGGCCTCGGGTTCGTCATCGTGCTGTGCATCGCGGGCTATGCGTACGCGTGGAACCAGCACTCGGACGCTTCGAGCGCGCGCGACAACGCCACGGCGCACAACAGCCAGTTGACTGCGCAGCAGAACCGCTACTCCGGCGTCACCCAGATCGAGGGCGCGGTGTCCAGCGTGCAGGGGCAGATCAGCAGCCTGATGAAGACCGACGTCGACGTCACCAAGTTCGTCACCGCGGTGCGCGGCGCGTTGCCCGGGACGATGGCGATCACCCAGTTCGGCATCACCTTCAACGCCGCCAACGCGGCCGCCGGCGTGCCGCAGGTGGTCGGCGGCAGCACGGTCATCGGCAAGGCGACGCTGTCCGGCACCGGGCGGACGCTGAGCGACCTGTCCACCTTCCTCGACAAGCTCGGCGCGATTCCCGGAATCGTGAACCTGGTCCCGGGCAGCAACGCGGCCGGCGAGCACGGAGCGACCCAGTTCAGCCTGACATTCGATCTGACCGATGCGCTCTACAGCCACCGGTATGACGCGTCCAAGGCCGGAGGCAAGTGATGACCCCCTTGCAGGACCGTCGAGTCTGGATCGGCGGCGGACTGATCGCCGCGTTCCTGGTCGCGATAGCCGGCTGGTTCTTCGCGATCAGCCCGGAGCTGTCCTCGGCCGACTCGCTGCGCAGTGAGACGGCCAACACCGAGATGCTCAACATCAGCGCGCAGGCCAAGCTGAACGCGCTGAAGAACAAGAGCGAGCACAAGGACGAACTGGTGTCCTCGCTGCGGTCCGCCCTCGCCGCCCTGCCTGCGGACAGCGGCCTGCCGGACCTCACCCGGCAGGTCAGCGCGCAGGCGAGCGCGACGCACGTGACGCTGACCAGCATCACCGTCGGCGCGACGACCGCGGTCGGGGCGCCCGCGGGCGCACCGGCGAACGTCACGAGCGGCGGGCTGAGCGCGACTGCGATCACGCTGAGCACGAACGGAACCCTGGCGCAGCAGGTCGCCTTCCTGCACGCCGTGCAGGTCGACGGCCCGCGCCGTGCCCTGGTCACGTCGGTCCAGCTGACGCCCAGTTCGGACGCGGGTTCCGGATCGGTCGACGGCGCATCCACCTGGACGATCCAGCTCTCCGTGTTCTCGCAGCCGCAGACCGCCCAGCAGCGCGCCCAGCTGGACAAGCTGCTCGCCGGCAACCTGACCCGATAGGACTGTGATGGCCGCCCGGCTCTCGCTCCGCAGCCTCCTCGCCCGACGCCGCCGCGCGTCGGACGAGGACGGCTTCGTGCTGCTCGAGTCGATCGTGGCCATCAGCATCATCACCATCATCATGAGCGCCCTCGGTGTGATGTTCCTGGGCACGATGGCGTCGGCCAACCAGCAGCGCGCCAAGCAGGGCGCCATCCAGGTGGCCGACTCCACGCTGGAAACGCTGCGCGGCCTGCACCCGTCCAGCCTGATATCCGGACGTGACCAGTCGAGCGTCAGCGCGCAGTTCGGCGCCGCCACCACGCTGGTCGCACCGTGGCTCGCGACCATGGACCAGGCCTACGACACGGCAGCCGCTGCCGGCAGTGGCGCGACTGCAAAGGTGCCCACCAGCCCGACCACAGTGAAGCCCAACACGATCAGCTACGCCGTCAACCAGTACCTCGGCTCGTGCTACCTGAACACCGACGTCACGAACAGCAACTGCGTCCCCAAGGCACAGGCACCGGCCGGCGCGGCAGAGTTCGTGCGCGCGGTCATCGCGGTGTCCTGGACCGGTGCGCACTGCAACCTGGCCAGCTGCAGCTACGTCACCGCCACCTTGCTGAGCCCGATGAGTGACCCGGTGTTCAAGCTGAACCAGCCGCTGCCGGCAGCTCCGGTCCTTGCCAGCAGCACCACGCTCAGCTACGCCGTGGGCGACGACGTCCTGGCAGATCCCTCCGCCCAGCTCACGGTCGCGAGCGGCGGCGTCCCTCAGTTCTTCTGGGCGATCACGTCCGGTGCACTACCCACCGGCGTGACCATGAGCACGCTCGGCCAGCTCTCCGGCTCGCCGGATCTGAGCACGGCGAACAAGACGTTCACGATGACCGTCAAGATCACCGACGCGTTCCTGCGTTCGGACACCGGCACGCTCGTCATCAAGGTGCTTCCGCCGCTGGTGGCCACCTGCCCGGCGAACCAGTCGGCCTTCTACAACGAGTCGGTCGGCACCGTCTCGGCCACCGCCACCGGAGGCACCGGCACCGGGTACACGTGGAGCGACCCGGGCACGAGCCTGCCGCCCGGCCTGAGCATCTCCTCGGCCGGCGCGATCACCGGCAAGCCGACGACCGTGGGCACCTACCCCGTCACCGTCAAGGTCGCCGACTCGAGCGGCACCCGCACCAAGACCTGCTCGTTCCAGTGGACGGTCAACTACCGCCCGCTCGGCGTCACCAACCCGGGTCCACAGGTCAGCACCGTGGGCGCTGCGCCAAGTCCCGCCGTGCAACTGCTAGCCAGCGGCGGATCCGGCCAGTACACCTGGACGGCCACCGGGCTGCCCGCCGGACTGAGCCTGACGAGCGGCGGGCTGATCACCGGTGCCGCGACCACGGTGGGCACCACGTCGGTCACCGCCACCGTCACGGACACCAAGGCGGGCTTCACCCAGCAGCTGACCTTCGCCTGGACGGTGGCCGCCAAGCCGACCGTCAAGGCGATCGCCGACCAGACCTCGACGCAGACCGGCACCGTCACCGTGCCCGTGACCACCACATGCGACAACACCCCGTGCACCTACACGTTGAACAACGCGCCCGCCGGTTTGACCGCGACCGCCTCCGCGATCGGCGGCACGATCACCGGCGCTGCCGGCAGCTACTCCAGCGTCACCCTCACCGTGAAGGACGCGGACGGCGTGAGCGTGACCTCCCCGCCGTTCAGCTGGACGGTCAACCCCGCGCCGTCGATCACCGACCCCGGTGACCAGGAGGTGGCGCCGAACGGCACGGTCGGCCTGACCCTGTCGACAGCCGGCGGAACCGGTGGGCTGACCCTCACCGCGTCCGGACTGCCCACCTGGCTGTCGATGGACGCTACCGGGAAGTTCACCGGCACCGCCCCCGCCACCCGGGGCGCTGCCGGCACGGTGATCGTGAAGGCCACCGACTCGCTCGGGGTCAGCGCCAGCATCTCGATCAAGTGGTACGTCGACGACCTGAAATGGACGACCATTCCGGACCAGAGCACCCAGCACAGCACGAGCAGGACGACCAGGAGCGGCTCGCTCAGCCTGTCCGGTTATGTCCTCGGCGGCTCGGGCACCAAGTCGTACGCCCTGGTCAGCCCGCCGGCCTGGATGTCCTTGAGCGGATCGACGATCTCCGTCACCGCACCGACGTCAACGACGTCCAAGACCATCACCGTGAAAGTCGGTGACGGCACCGGCTACTCGGTGACGACCAGCTTCACCTGGACGATCACATGACCGGGCTGCGCCGCCGGCTGGCGGAGGACGAGCGCGGCACGACCATGATGGAGATGGTCGTGGGCATGACGATCCTGGCGATCTTCATGTCCATGTTCACCACCGCGATCTTCATGATGACGCGCACCGCGAACAAGGTGCAGTCGGTGACCGGCACCGCGAGCCAGGTCAACCAGGCCTTCCTCAAGCTGGACAAGCTGGTGCGCTACTCCTCCGCGGTCAGCACGCCAGGCACCGGGACGTCCGGCGACAAGTACGTCGAACTGCGTTTCACCAACACCGGCAGCGAGAGCTGCACCCAGCTGCGCTTCGACGGTCCCACGCAGCAGCTGCAACAGCGCAGCTGGACGGTGAACTCCAGCGGCAACGCCTCGACCGCCTCGGCGTGGCTGCCGATGGCCAGCAGCATCGCCACCGGTTCCTTCACCCAGCCGGCAGATCCTGCCGCGCTCTATCAGCAGCTGACCGTGAGCGTCAGCGCCACGACCGGATCGACGCAGCCCAGCACCACGACGAGCGCGATGACCTTCACCGCACTCAACAGCAACCTCAGCCAGACCGGCTCGGTCTGCGGGCAGCAGGGGCGGCCATGATCACGCGCAGACTCCGCGCCCGCCTGGCACGCGGCGGCGAGGACCGGGGCTCGATGGCGATGGTGTTCCTGGTCATCATCGTCGGCGTCGCGCTCGGTGGACTGCTGCTGCCGGTGATCATCTCGCAGACCCGCAGCACGACGTTCGACTCCACTCGCATCCGCTCGCTGGACGCGGCCCAGGCCGGCATCGACATGGTCGTCGGGCAGATCCGCAGCACCAGCGGCGGCGGCACCTACGGCGATCCGGGGCTGCTGCCGTGCGGCCCGATCGCGGGCACGGTTACCGGCACCAACCCGGGCAGCTACACCACGACCGTCGCGTACTACAAGATCGACCCGATCGCCAACCCGGGCGCGACGAAGATGATCTGCGCGCCGAACTACGGGCCGTACGACCCGGTGACCAACACCCGGACGCCGAAGTTCGCGCTGATCACCTCCTCCGGCGTCGCGGGCGCGATCGGCAACGGCGGCAGCGCGGGACGAACCCTGGTCACCACCTACGTGTTCAAGACCGACGACACGAACGTGTCCGGCGGCGTCATCCGGATCTTCCCGGACAGCAGTGGCATGCAGTACTGCATGGACGCCGGCAGCAACCCGGTGGCCGGCAGTCAGATCCGGCTGCAGGTGTGCAGCACGGCGAACCCGCCCGCCGCGCAGCAGGTGTTCGCCTACCGCACCGACCTGAGCATCCAGCTCGTCTCCAGCGCAGCCGGCGGCAATGTCGGTCTGTGCCTGGACGCCAAGACCCCGCACAGCAACGGGTACCCGCTGTACCTCGACACCTGCGCGCCACTTGGCTCGGCCACCTATGACCAGGAGTGGAGCGTTGACGACAACGCGCACCTGGAGGGCGCCAAGTCCGACAAGAGCGGGCTGGACGGGTACTGCATCAACGTCGCCGCGCAGTCGGCCGGCCAGGCGCTCACCCTGCAGGGTTGCACCGGCGGCACGACGTCCACCACCCAGACCTGGGTGCCCGACCCGCGCGCCGGCGCCGGCATGGCCGGGGCGAAGTACAAGCAACTGGTGAACTTCCTGAAGTTCGGCAACTGCCTGGACGTCACCGGCCAGAACACCGGTGCGGCCTACCTGATCCTGTACACCTGCAAGCAGAACCCCAACCCCACCAGCGTCACCTGGAACCAGATCTTCACGCCGACCCCGGCACTCGGAACCAAGCCCACCGTGACCGAGCTGATCACCGCCGGCAGCGACAACAAGAAGTACTGCCTGAAGAGCCCGTTCACGCTCGGCGGCTACGTCACGGTGACCACCAGCGGCTGCACCGGCAAGCCTGCGACCGACCCGTCCAACCTGGTCTGGACGGTCAACCAGGTCCAGGACGCGACCGGCGCCGATCTCTCGTACGACCTGAAGTACACGATCAAGGACTACAACGGCAACTGTCTGGGCCTAGGGGCGAGCAACGACCTGCACGACGGGCAGTATCCGAAGGTGGTCGTGACCACCTGCGACGGCTCGACCTCGCAGAAGTGGAACGCCGACCCGAGCCTGTCCGACTTCGGCCTGCAGAACACCTCGGAGAAGTAGCACCTTCCGCGCCACCATCACGCCGGCGGCGCTCGCCGGCTGAGGGGCGCAGTTCAGTCCTGCGGCGGGTAGGGCTGCGGCGGGTAGGGCTGCGAGTACTGCTGGGTCGGGTAGCCGGGCTGACCGGGCTGCTGCGGCGGCTGACCCTGCGGGTAGCCCTGATAGCCCTGATACCCCTGCGCGGCGCGCTGCCGCCGTGACGCGTCCTCCTCGATCAGGCGGTTCAGCAACTGCTGCTGCTGCTCCGAACGCGGCACGTCGGTCAGCGTCTCCTGGCCGTGCTCGCCGGCCGACTCGATGGTGACCGTGCCCGCCTTGACGATGCGGTCCCACAGCGACTGGGTGAACGCGACGTCGCTGATCCGCTGCAGCGAGATGTCCCGGCCGGCGTGCCGCAGCACGCCGCGGCGGATCAGGATCCGGTGCGTGGTGAACACGTAGTGCGTGGTGCGCCATTCGATCCACGGCTTGAACGAGAGCCAACACAGCAGGATGAACCCCACCACGATGATCGCGATGATCAGGATCGAGTGCGCCGAACCGTCCGGCGCGAACCCGATCCCGAGCCCGGCCGCGGCGCAGATCAGGATGAACCACAGCGTCGCCGGAACGAGCGTGATCCAGTGCGGGTGCAGGTGCTCGACGACCTTCTCGTCGCTCTGCAGCAATTTGTCTGGGTACGCCACGACAACCTCCCGGGAACGGCTGACGTAACGCTAGCGGTTCGGCGCCGGATTTGGCTTCAGGCGATCGGCCGCAGGTGCTCGACGTCCCCGGCTCCGATCACGCTCTCGCCGCCGTCGAGCGTCGTCACCAGCAGCCGGCCGGCACTGTCGACGTCCCGCGCGACGCCCTCGATCCGCCGGCCGTCGAGCGCCGTGACGGCCACGCGCAGCCTCAAGGTGGAGCAGGCCTCGCGATAGGCCGCCGCCAGGCCGCACGCCTCCGCGTCGCCGCCGACGTCGTCCCACTGCGCCAGGCGCGCGTCCAGGCGATTCAGGATCGCGACGAGCAGCCGCGTGCGATCGACCTCGCCCGCCCCGCACAGCGCAAGCGAGGTGGCGGTCTCCACCGGGAGCTCTTCGTCGCTCGTCGAGACGTTGAGCCCGATGCCGATGACGACGGCCTCGCCGCTGGTCTGCGCCAGGATGCCGGCGAGCTTGCGGCCGTCCGCCGCCGCGAGCAGGTCGTTCGGCCACTTCACGGACACCTCCACGCCGGCGGCCTCGCTGACCGCCTCGCGCAGGGTCACCCCGGTCAGCAGCGGCAGCCAGCCCCAGGTGGCGATGGGGGCGGCCGGGCGAACCAGCACCGAGAACGTCAGCCCGGCACCGGGCGGCGAGGTCCAGCCGCGGTCCAGCCTGCCGCGGCCGGCCTGCTGCGCCTCGGCGACCAGGACGCTCCGGTCCGGGGCGCCGGTGTCGGCGAGCAGGTCGGCATTCGTCGAGCCGGTCTGCTCCACCACCTGCACGCGGGCCCATCGGCCGCCGAGCGCCGCACGCAGCTCGTCGGCGTCGAGTGGGGTTCGCGCCATGCGTTCACGGTAGCGCCGGAGCGGCCGCGAGATCGGTCACTACCGGATACGGGGTTGCGATTGTGGCAATTAGGCTCAGCGGTTATGGCAGCAGAGCCCCATCCGAACGAGCTCGACCCGCACAGCACGGCCGGCAAGCTGGCCGACCTCGAGCACCGGTACGACGAGGCGGTACACGCCGGTTCCGCGCGGGCCGTCGAGAAGCAGCACGCGAAGGGCAAGAAGACGGCCCGCGAGCGCGTCGAGGCGCTGCTCGACCCGGGCTCGTTCATCGAGCTGGACCAGTTCGCCCGGCACCGCTCCACGACGTTCGGCATGGAGAAGAACCGCCCGTTCGGCGACGGCGTGGTGACCGGGTACGGCACCGTCGACGGCCGGCCGGTCTGCGTGTTCAGCCAGGACGTCACCGTGTTCGGCGGCGCGCTCGGCCAGGTCTACGGCGAGAAGATCGTCAAGGTCCTGGACTTCGCGATGAAGACCGGCCGCCCGGTCGTCGGCATCAACGAGGGCGGCGGCGCGCGGATCCAGGAGGGTGTCGTCTCGCTCGGTCTCTACGGCGAGATCTTCCACCGCACCGTCCGCGCCTCCGGCGTCGTCCCGCAGATCTCGCTGATCATGGGTGCTGCCGCCGGCGGGCACGTCTACTCCCCCGCGCTCACCGACTTCGTCGTGATGGTCGACAAGACCTCGCAGATGTTCATCACCGGCCCGGATGTGGTCAAGACGGTCACCGGCGAGGAGGTGACGCTCGAAGAGTTGGGTGGCGCCCGCACTCACAACACCACCAGTGGCAACTCGCACTACCTCGCCAGCGACGAGGACGACGCGATCAACTACGTCAAGGCGCTGCTGTCCTACCTGCCGTCGAACAACCTCGACCCGCTGCCCGTGTACGACACCGAGGCGTCGACGGAGGTGGAGGCCTCGGACGCGTTCCTCGACTCGTTCATCCCGGACTCGGCGAACCAGCCGTACGAGATGCGCGAGATCGTCGAGCACCTGCTGGACGACGGCGAGTTCCTCGAGGTGCACCCGCTGTTCGCGCAGAACGTGATCGTCGGGTTCGGCCGGATAGAGGGGCACCCGATCGGCGTGGTCGCCAACCAGCCGATGCACTTCGCCGGCTGCCTGGACATCGACGCCTCGGAGAAGGCCGCGCGATTCGTGCGCACCTGCGACGCGTTCAACATCCCGGTGCTGACGCTGGTGGACGTCCCCGGCTTCCTGCCCGGCGTCGGGCAGGAGCACCAGGGCATCATCCGGCGCGGCGCCAAGCTGATCTTCGCCTACTCCGAGGCCACCGTTCCGAAGGTCACCGTGATCACCCGCAAGGCCTTCGGCGGCGCGTATGACGTGATGGGCTCCAAGCACCTGGGCGCCGACGTCAACGTCGCCTGGCCCACCGCGCAGATCGCGGTGATGGGCGCCCAGGGCGCGGCGAACATCCTGCACCGTAAGGCGATCGCCAAGGCCGACGACCCCGAGGCGGTGCGCGCGGAGCTCGTCCAGGAGTACGAGGACACCCTGGTCAACCCGTACGTCGCCGCCGAGCGCGGCTACGTCGACGCGGTCATCGCGCCGTCACAGACCCGCGCCTACGTGGTGAAGGCACTGCGCATGTTGCGAAACAAGCGCGAGTCGCTGCCACCCAAGAAGCACGGGAACATCCCGCTGTGAGTGCTGATCTGCGCATCGTCCGCGGCGAACCCACCGCCGAGGAGCTCGCTGCACTCGCCGCGCTGGTGACCGCAGCGGCAGCGGGCGGCGATGCCGAGGCACCACCGCCCGCACGCGGGCGCTGGAGCGACCCCAGCTGGGCGCACCAGCGGCCGCTCACACCAGGACCGGGCGCCTGGCGTTCCTCCGCACGCTGACCAGCCGCAGCACCGTCAGCAGCACGCCCACCGCGGACACCCCGACCACGACGCCGATCGCCGCGCTCATCCCGGGCAGCAGCCGGCCGGGCACCACGGCACCGTCCGAACTCGAACCGAGCACGGCGGAGATGACGGCCAGCACGATCGCGCCGCCGACCTGGATGCTCGTGTTCACCAAGCCGGACGCCAGCCCCTGCTCGTGGTCGGCGACACCGGACGTGGCCTGGGCGTTGATCGACGGGAACGACAGCGCGAACCCGATGCCGAGCAGGACCATCGTCGGCAGCAGGAAGTCGGCGTACGACATCCCCGGGTGCACGCGCAGGAACAGCACGTAGCCGGCGAGCATCGAGGTGAGCCCGAGCAGGATCAGCACCGACGTGTGCACCCGCTCCAGCACGAGTCCCATCCGGGTCGCGCTCGCAGCCACGATCAATCCGGCCGGCAGGAAGCCCAGCGCCATCGCGATCGGCGACCAGCCGAGTGAGTTCTGCAGGTACAGCGTCACCACGAACTGGAAGGCCGCGTAGCCGCCGAACAGCGCGGCACCGGAGACGTTCGCGTGCACCAGCGAGGCCGACCGCAGGATGCCGAGGCGCAGCAGCGGCCGCTCGTGCCGGCGTTCGGCGGCCACGAACAGCGTGCCGAGCGCGACGCTCACGGCGAGCAGCCCGATGGTGCGCAGCGATCCCCAGCCGTGTTGCGGAGCCTGCACCACGGAGTACACGAGCAGCAGCAGGGACGCGGTGCTGGTGAAGGCACCGATCAGGTCGAAGTGGCTCCAACTCACCCGCTCGCGCGTGCCGCTCGGGATCAGCCGGATGCCGGCGATCAGCAGGGCGAGCGCGACCGGACCGGGCATGAGGAAGGTGGCGCGCCAGCCGAGTTCGGTGAGCAGGCCGCCGAAGATAAGGCCGGAGGAGAAGCCGCTCGCCCCGCTGACCGTGTAGATGCTCAGCGCGCGGTTGCGGGCCGGCCCCTCGGCGAAGGTGGTCGTGATGATGGACAGCCCCGCCGGCACGGTGAACGCGGCGGCGGCGCCCTTGACGAAGCGCAGCGCGATCAGCGCCGTGTCGTTGCTCATCGCGGCGGTAGCCATCGAGGCCAGCCCGAACACCGCGACCGCGGTCAGGAACACGGCGCGTCGGCCGAGCAGGTCGCTGACCCGGCCGCCCAGGAGGAGCAGACCGCCGTAGCCGAGCACGTAGCCGCTGACCAGCCATTGCAGGGGGCCGGGCGAGAGCCCGAGATCGGAACCGACGGACGGAAGGGCGACGCCGACCATCGACACGTCGAGCGCATCGAGGAACAGCGCTCCGGACAGGACAGCCAGCAGAGCCCACACGGCGGCGTTCCACCGGGTATTCGGCTCGATGACGCGAGGAAGCGAGCGACCTGCCCTGGGGCGGGTCTGGGTGAGAGTCATGCCGACTAGCTTCATGCATCTGCATCTAATGTGCAAGCATTTTCTTCGCAAGCATATTGTGCAGCCGCATGTGCTAGCATGCGGGCATGGCCACGACCAGCGACGACGCCCTCGCCGCGCAGTGGCACGAGCTGATGGGCCGCTACCAGCGGCTGACCTGCACGCTGGACCGCGAACTGCAGGCGGCGCACGACCTCACGGCGAGTGACTTCGAGGTGCTCGAACAGCTGCACGACACCACTCCGGTTCCCAAACTGCGCATGCACGAACTCGGCGATCGGGTCCACCTGACGCAGAGCGCGCTGTCGCGCCTGGTCGCCCGGCTCGAGCGTGACGGGCTGCTGGAGCGCAGCATGTGCGCCGACGACCGGCGGTCGGTGGTGGTCACGCTCACCGACGAGGGGGCCGCGCGCTACCTGGCCGCCCGGCCCACCCAGCGGGCGATCCTGCGTTCGGACGGTGCCGGCTGTCTCGGCAACTCCCCTGCGGCGGCCCCGGCAGTACCCGCGGTCCGCTGACCGCCCCGTCCGCTAAGGCAGCACGAACCCGGCCGGGTGCGCAGAGACGTCCGCACAGCTGCAGTCCCCCTGCGCGGCCGGTAGCGCCTGCACCGTCGCAATCAACATTTCGCGCATCCGCGGCAGGTTCGCCGCGAAGGCCGCGAGCACCTCGGCGTGGGTCACGCCGGCGCCGACGTGCACCCCTGCGTCCAGGTCGGTGACCAGGGACAGGTTCGTGTAACACAGCGCCAGCTCACGGGCCAGCACCGCTTCGGGCATCCCGGTCATGCCGATGATGGACCAGCCGTTGCGCGCGTACGCCTGGGACTCGGCCCGGGTGGAGAAGCGCGGGCCGCCGATCACGACCAGGGTGCCGCCGTCGGTGACCGGCACATCGGTCGCGACGGCCGCGGCGCGGCCGCGCGGGCAGTACGGGTCGGCGAACGAGATGTGCCCGACCCCGGCCCCGTCGGCGAAGTAGGTGCTCGGCCGCCGGGCCGTCCGGTCGACGAGCTGGTCGGGCACCACCAGCGTCCCGGTCGGAAGCGCCGGGTCGAGCGAGCCGACCGCCGACAGCGACACCACCTGGCGTGCTCCCGCGGCGCGAAGCGCCCACAGATTGGCGCGGTACGGCACCTCGTGCGGGGCATAGCGGTGATCGGCACCGTGCCGCGGCAGGAAGGCGACCTCGCGCCCGGCGAGCGTGCCGAGCGCCACCGGCGCGCTCGGTGCCCCGTACGGCGTGTCCAGCTCCCGGGTTCGGGCACCGTCCAGCAGCCGGTAGAACCCCGACCCGCCGATCACGCCGACCACATCCGTGACTGCCATGACAGGCAGGTTAGCGCCCGATCCGGCGGCGAGCCGCAGTGCCAGGACTTGCCAAATTCGCGAACTTCGAGATGATGTCCTAGAGAAGCCGGAGCGCGGGAACCCCCGATCCTCGCTCCGGCTTCCCTATGTGAGCATTCTTTGCGACGTGCGGCGCCTGCAGCCTCCGTCGCCGGCGTCCCGGCGCTCGCGCGCACTTGATACAAACGACGCACGCACACCGCCCCGGGAGTGGCCATGGACCGCAAGCACTTCGACGCCGAGCACCTCGCCTTCGCCGAGGCGTTCCGCGCCTTCGCCGACAAGCAGCTCGTGCCGCACTACCTGGACTGGGAGCGGGCCGGTATCACTCCGCGCGAGGTCTTCGCCGAGGCCGGCCGCAGCGGCTTCCTGGGCATGCAGGTGCCCGAGGAGTACGGCGGCGGGGGCACGAGCGACTTCCGCTTCAACCAGGCGATGAACGAGCAGATCGCCGACGCCGGGATCACCGGCTCCGGGCTCGGCCTGAGCCTGCACAACGACACCTGCCTGCCCTACTTCCTCACGTTCTGCAACGACGAGCAGAAGCAGCGCTGGCTGCCGGGCATCGCCGCGGGTGAACTGATCACCGCGGTCGCGATGACCGAGCCCGGCGCCGGTTCGGACCTGTCCGGCATCCGCACCAGCGCCCGGCGCGACGGCGACCACTACGTCGTCAACGGGGCCAAGACGTTCATCACCAACGGCATCAACGCCGATCTGGTGATCACCGTCGTGCGCACCGGGGAGGACCGGCACAAGGGTCTGTCGCTGCTGATCGTCGAGCGCGGCACCGACGGCTTCGAACGCGGACGCAACCTGGACAAGCTCGGCCTGCACAGCCAGGACACCGCCGAACTGTCCTTCAGCGACGCCCGCGTGCCGGTGGCGAACCTGCTCGGCGAGGAGGGCGCGGGGTTCGCGCAGCTCACCCAGAAGCTGCCCCAGGAACGGATGTCGATCGCGGTCGCGGCAGTGGCCGAAGCCCGCGCCGCGTTCAACGAAACGCTGCGCTACGTCAAGGACCGCAAGGCGTTCGGTACCAGCATCGGCTCGTTCCAGAACACCAAGTTCGTGCTGGCCGAACTGGTCACCGAGATCGACATCGCGCAGGCCTGGGTGGACCTGTGCGTCACCCGCCTCAACGCCGGTGAACTCTCGACGGCGGACGCGTCGAAGTCGAAGTGGTGGTGCACCGAACTGCAGGGCCGCGTGCTCGACAAGTGCCTGCAACTGCACGGCGGTTACGGGTACATGAGCGAGTACCCGGTCTCGCGCCGGTTCGCCGACGCGCGGGTCACCCGCATCTACGGCGGCTCCACGGAGATCATGAAGAGCGTCGTCTCCAAGTCGCTGGATCTGTGAGGCTCGTCCTCGCCTCGGCCTCCCCCGCCCGGCTGCAGACGCTCCGCTCCGCCGGGCTCGCCCCCGAGGTGATCGTCAGCGGGGTCGACGAGGACGCGATCACGGCCGGCAGCGCGCGCGAACTGGTCCAGGCGCTGGCCGACGCCAAGGCCGAGGCGGTGGCGGACACGCTCGCCGCCGAACCCGCCCTCGTGCTGGGCTGCGACTCACTGCTCGAGTTCGACGGGCTCGCGCTTGGCAAGCCCGAGGACCGGGCCGAGGCCGAGGCACGCTGGCGCCGGATGCGTGGCGGGCGCGGCGTACTGCACACCGGGCACTGCCTGATCGACGCCGGCCGGCACCGCCGCGCCGTCGCGACCGTGGCCACCACGGTGCGCTTCGCCGACGTCAGCGACGCCGAGATCGCCGCATACTGCGCCTCCGACGAGCCGCTGCACGTGGCGGGCGCGTTCACGATCGACGGGCTGGGCGGATGGTTCGTCGAGGCGATCGAAGGCGATCACCACAACGTGGTCGGACTGTCCCTTCCGGCGCTGCGCGGCATGCTCGCCGAACTGGCTTATCAGCTCACCGATCTCGGGTACCCTGCGCCCTGACGTCGCTGGGCTACCTGGCGGCTGACGCCGCTGGGCTACCTGGCGGCTGACGCCGCTGGGCTACCTGGCGGCTGACGCCGCTGGGCTACCTGGCGGCTGACGCCGCTGGGCTACCTGGCGGCTGACGCCGCTGGGCTACCTGGCGGCTGACGCCGCGGTGCCACGGCGGACTGCGACCGCCGTGGCACCGGTCCCCCTCGGATGGAGCTTGTCAGTAGCTCGGGACGCTGCCGTGGTGCTGCGCCACCCGCACGAACCTGTTGTGGCCGCCGGTCACCGTCACGTCGCCGGCGGTGAAGATGCCGTAGTGGTCGTCGTGGATCAAGTTGTACGCGACCTTGATCGTGAGCGGTGTGGCGCTGCCCAGGTAGATGCCGGTCGTCTCCGGGTCGGACTGGTCCTGGCGCAGGTTGTTCGTGCCGATGACGTTGCCGATGACGGAGTTGCCGCGGAAGTCACTCGCCGTCCCGTCCGGCAGGGCAGGCACGTGCGAGTGCACGACCACGCCCCCGTGCCCGTTGCCGTGGAACTCGTTCCAGGCGATGGTGTTGTTGCGCACGATGCCGTTCGGGATCGGGCTCGCCATGATCACGCCGCTACCGGCAGAGGCGTCGGGCGCGGTAGGCGTCGAGAGCCCGTTGTCGTCGGAACGGTTGAACGTGACGACGTTCCCGATCACACCCGCACCGGTGTGGTCGGCCAGCGCGATGCCGCAACCGCCGAAGTTCTCGTTGGTGACGTTGCCCGACACCAGGTTGTGCGCCGCCGGTTGACCGAGGTCGTCGGACACGTTGATGCCGACCCCGTTACCCACTGCGCGATTGCCCACCGCCATCGAGTACGACGTGCTGTTCAGGTCGATGCCCGAGCCGAGGTTGCCCTTGACCGTGTTGCCGATGATCCGGACGTGGTTCGCGGTGACCGGCCCGTGATCGGTCAGCCCTGCAGTGAGGATCCCGTCGGCGGGCGCGTTGCTGCTCGGATCCAGTGGGCTGGCGTTCTGCACGGTCAGCCCGCGGATCGTCACCCACGACGCCGATGTGCCTACGCCGTAAGGCATTCCGGTCGCGTCGATGACCGCACCCGGCCGGCCGGCGAGGGTCATCCGGTGCGTGATCGTGAACATGCCGTGGTAGGTGCCGCGGCAGACCACGACCGTGCCGCCGTCCGCTACCGCTCCGATCGCGGCCTGGATGTCGGTGAACCCGGCGTGCCTGCACCAGTGGTCGTGCTGACCTGCGACCGAGGCCGCCACGTAGACGGTGTGCGGTGCTTGGTACGGGTGGGCCGCGGCCGGCCCGGCCATCGCCAAGCCTGCAACGGCCGTCGCCAACGCGGTCGTGAGAACTGCAGCACGGCTGTGTACACGCATGAATCCCGCCCCCTCCAGGCCGATCCCAGCGCGCCCCACGCAGGCTGGGACTGTGCGCAAGCTAGCACCGCCCGAGAACTCGGGCCAGGGACGAATCGGACAACCGTTCTGTGAATGCCGCGAGCGGCATGGAATGTCCGGGTGATCAGCCGGTCCAGATACCGGTGGCGACCGCGCGCCCGCGCAGCAGCACCTCACCGCCCTCGCTCCAGTGCGTCCGCTCGGTGTCGGCGCAGCGCGCGAGCACCGCGGCGGACGCGAGCACGCCGCCCGGGACGCTCTTGGCCAGGTCGGTCAGCCGCGCGGCCTCGTTCACCGCATCGCCGACAACCGTGTACTCGAGCCGGCTGTGCGCGCCGATCTGCCCGGCTACGACCCGACCCGCGGCCACCCCGATGCCGACCTCGACCTCGCCGAGGGCGCGCACCCGGTCCCGGATCTCCCGCGCCGACCGCAGTGCGCCACCCGCCGGATCCACCAACTCGACCGGCGCGCCGAACACGCACAGCGCCGCGTCGCCCTCGAACTTGTTGACCAGGCCGCCGTTGCGCTCGACCGCCTCGACCACGATCTGGAAGAACCGGTTCAGCATCGCGACGAACTCGCCCGGCTCCCTCGTCCTGGTCAGCGTGGTCGAACCGGTGATGTCGACGAACAGGGCGACCACGTCACGCTCCTCGCCGGACAGCGTGACCCCGCTGCGCAACGCCTCTTCGGCCACGGCCGGCCCGACGTGCCGGCCGAACAGGTCCTGGATGCGCTCACGTTCGCGCAGCCCGGCCACCATGTCGTTGACGCCCTTCTGCAGCAGGCCGATCTCGCCGGGATCCTCGACGTGCACCTGCGGCAGTTCGCCGCGACCCACCTCGGCGAGCGTGCCGACGAGGCCCCGCAGCGGCGTGCCGATGGAACGGGCCGCGAGCGCGGTCGAGGCCGCGCCGACGAGCAGCGCCACGCACGCGGTGACGATGCTCGCCCCGCGCACGTGGGTGCGATCGGACGGTGCGAGCAGGATCATCAGGATTCCGAGCACGGGAACGCCGGATGTCAGCAGCCAGATCAGCATCAGCCGGGCGCGGACCGACACGAGCGGGCTGTGGCCGGGCGGATGTGCTTGTAGTGCACGGCGGATCACCGGCTGGGCCACCCGCGCAACCAGCAGGTAGGTGACCCCTGCCGAGCACAGCCCGGACAGCAGGACACCGGCGGCTATGTCGAACGCCGTGCCGCCGTCGAGGCCGACCGTGATCGCGATGATCGCCACCACCGCCGTGTCGATCAGCCAGATGACCGCGGCGACCGCCGCCATGTCGAGCGGGATGCGCACGGCCCGCCGGGCGCTGTCGGCGTCGGGATCCTGTCCGCGCAGCACCCAGTGCAGCGTGCGGTGCTGCAGCAGCACCGCGGCGCCCATACCGGCCAGGACCGAGGCCACCAGGATGATCAGGGCCGAGGTGATCAGGACGACCGCCTGGTGATGCGTGGTGTTCGCGTTCAGAGCGAGCACGAGCAGCGAGACGATCACGGCACCGACGACGTTGGCGCCCACGCCGACCACGGCCAGCCCCAACACCGTCCGCACGACGAACGGCATCCGGCTCACCGGGCAATCCTCGCATCGCGGCGGTGTCCGCGCCTGCCGGTCAGGGGTCGACGCGCACCATGCGCCAGGCCCCGGCCACCAGGGTGGCAGCGACGTAGCCGGTCAGCACAGCCAGCCCGGTCCACGGCGCGAAGGAGTGCGGGTCGCTGTGGCCGGCGATCGCCTGCATGCCGACCTGCGACGGAAGCCACCGGCCGACGAGGTGGACGACGCTTTCCGGAAGGATCTGCACGATCACCGGGGCGACCACGAGCAGCGACGCCAGCCAGGTGATCGCGGATGCGGACGAGCGGGTCAGCGCGCCGATCGCGACGCCCCAGACACAGATGAGGACCAGGTACAGCGCGCCGGCGCCGAGTGCACGCGCCAGGTTGTGAGCGCCCCAGCCGACGGACAGCCCGGCGGTGCCGAGCAGCGCCTGCCCGACCGCGTACGCCGCCGCGCAGGCGCCGGCGGCGGCGATGCACGCGACCGCGGAGTGGGTGCCGAGCTTGGCGGCCAGCACCCGTAGCCGGGCCGGCTGGGCGAGGAAGGTCGTGGTGATCATGCCGGTCGCGTACTCGCGGGTGATGCACAGCACGCCGAACACGCCCACGGCGAGCACGGCGGCGTTGATGCCCTGCAGCGACGTCCCGATCGAGTCGAACCGGCCGCGTTCCACCGCGCTCATGTGCGCGGCACTGCCGGCCATGGCGGCCGCGACGACGGCACTGACCACGACCGCGAGCCCGATCGCGACCGCGACGGTGCGCGAGGTGCGCTGCAGCGGTAGCAGCTTGTGCCACTCCATCGACAGCGAGCTCATGCTGCTTCCACCGCCGCCGTGTACTCGCAACTCTGCGCGGTCAGATGCATGAACGCGTCCTCCAGCGACGCCTGCTGCGGCGACAGCTCGTACAGCACGGCGCCGACCCGGGCGGCCACCGAACCGACCTGCTCGATCGGCATGCCGACCACGTCCAGCGCGTCGCCGGAGCGCCACAGCGTCGCGCCCTCCTGCTCGAGCGCGGCGGCGAGCACGTCCAGTTGCGGGGTCCGCACCCGCACCGAGCTGTCGACGCGGGCAGTGAAGCTGGCCATGCTCTCGGCGGCGATCAGCCGGCCGCGTCCGATCACCACGAGCTCGTGCGCGGTCAGTGCCATCTCGCTCATCAGGTGGCTGGACACGAAGACCGTGCGTCCCTCGTCCGCCAGCGAGCGCATGAAGGTGCGGATCCAGTGGATGCCTTCGGGGTCCAGCCCGTTGATCGGCTCGTCCAGCAACAACACCGGCGGATCGCCGATCAGCGCGGCCGCGATGCCGAGCCGCTGCCGCATGCCCAGCGAGAACGCACCGACCCGGCGGCCGCCGACCGCGTCCAGCCCGACCTGCCCGAGCACGAGTTCGGCCCGACCGACCGGGATGCGGTTCGCGGCGGCCAGCCAGCGCAGGTGATCCAGCGCCGAGCGGGCCGGATCGACGGCGCCGGGATTGATCAATGCGCCGATCTCGCGCAGCGGGTGGGCCAGGTCACGGTAGCGGCGGCCGGCGATGGTCGCGGTGCCCGCGTCCGGATCGGTCAGGCCCAGGATCATCCGGGCGGTGGTGGTCTTGCCGCTCCCGTTGGGGCCGAGGAAGCCGGTGACGGCGCCTGGCCGGACATCGAAGCTGAGGTCCTCAACCGCCGGGCAGCCGCGGAATCGCTTGGTCAGGCTTCGAACTTCGATCATGCGGGCGGCTCTCTGAGGGGCATCGCACTGAGTATCGGTCACCGCGGCCGGATCGTTAGCGCGTTGTTATCCGACTGCCAGGTTCCGTCCGCCGCAGGGCCTCGATCCGCACCCGGCGCCACGCCTGGTATCCCGCGTCGGGGCCTAGTGGCTCTTCCGGGCGGGTGCTCAGCGCCGCCAATACCGCCACCACGTCCTCTGCAGTGGCGTTGCCGCGGACCCGCACGACCGCGCTCATGTGGGTGGGACGCCGTGGCGCTTGGGGGCGATCGAGCGGGACTTGCCGACGAGCACGGCGTAGCGCCGCACGAGTTCGGCGCGCAACTCGCTCGGCTCGATGATCACGTCCAGCACGAGGTCGGCGGCCAGCCGCAGCAGGTCGACGTCCTGCTCGTACTCGGCCCGCTTCTGCGCGACGAAGCTCTCCCGTTCGCCGGCGTCGTCGATCTGCTCGATCTTGTTCGCGTACACCGCGTTGACCGCGGCCTGCGGGCCCATCACCGCGATCTTCGCGGTGGGCAGCGCGATGCAGGCGTCCGGCATGAACCCGGGACCGGCCATCGCGTAGAGGCCGGCACCGTACGCCTTGCGCACGATCACCGAGATCTGCGGCACTGTCGCCTCGGCCACCGCGGTGATCATCTTCGCGCCGTGCCGGATGATCCCCTGCCGCTCGACGTCGCTGCCGATCATGAAGCCGGGGACGTCCGCGAGGTACAGCAACGGCACGTTGAACGCGTCGCACAGCCAGATGAAACGGGCAGCCTTGTCGGCCGAGTCGACGAACAGCACGCCGCCACGCACCGCCGAGTTGTTCGCCACGATGCCCACCGGCCGGCCGTCGATCCGGCCCAGCCCGGTGATCAGTTCGGCCGCGAACAGCGGCTTGACCTCGAAGAAGGAGTCGGCGTCGATCAGCCCCTCGATGATCTCGTGCATGTCGAAGGGCACGGACTCTTCGGCAGGCACCACGTCGTCGGCCAGCTCGACCGTGCTCGCCTCGGCCGCGACGTCCGGCGCCGGCTCGCGCCAGCAGGACGGCAGGTAGGAGAAGAACAGCTTCGCCTGCTCGATCGCGTCCGCGTCGTCGACCGCGAGGTTGTCCCCGCAGCCGGAGACGGACGCGTGCATCCGCGCGCCACCCATCTGTTCCAGGGTCACCTTCTCGCCGACGACCATCTCGGCCATCCGCGGGGAGCCCAGGTACATCGAGGCGTTGCCCTCCACCATGATCACGATGTCGCAGAACGACGGGATGTACGCGCCACCGGCGGCCGACGGCCCGAACAGGCAGCAGATCTGCGGCACCTTGCCGGACAGCGCGACCTGGTTGTGGAAGATCCGGCCTGCGCCGCGACGGCCGGGGAACAGCGCCACCTGGTCGGTGATGCGTGCGCCCGCGGAGTCGATCAACCAGAAGATCGGCAGCTCCTCGGTGAGCGCGCGTTCGGTGATCCGGATGATCTTCTCGACGGTGCGCGCGCCCCACGAGCCGGCCTTCACCGTCGGGTCGTTGGCGACCACCAGCACCGGGCGGCCGTCGACGAGGCCCTGGCCGGTGACCACGCCGTCCGCGGGCAGTCCGGCCTGCAACGCGTTCGCGAGCTGGCCGTCCTCGACGAAGCTGCCCTCGTCCATCAGCAGCGCGATCCGGTCGCGGACGTACAGCTTGTGCTGCGCCGCGAGCTTCGCCGCGGCCTTGTCCGGCGCCGTGAGCGTCGCGTCGCGCGCTGCGCGGATCGCCTTGTCGCTCATGCGACCGGCAACCCGAGGCCGCGGGCGATGAGCATGCGCTGCACCTCGGACGTCCCTTCCCCGATCTCGAGGATCTTGGCGTCACGATAGAACCGCGCCACCGGGAACTCCTCCATGAAGCCGTTGCCGCCGAAGACCTGGGTGGCTACCCGGGTGGCGGTGACCGCGGCTTCGGACGAGTACAGCTTGGCGATCGCCGCGGCCTGCTTGATCTCGGCCGTCGAGCGGCCGGCGTCCTTGAGCGCGGCCGCCTTGTAGGTCAGCAAGCGAGCCGCCTCGACGGAGACGGCGAGGTCGGACAGCGAGAACGCCACCGCCTGACGTGCTCCGATCGGGACGCCGAACGTGTGCCGCTGTTTCGCGTAGCGCACCGAGTGCTCCAGGCACGCCTGCGCCAGCCCGACCGCGAGCGCCGAGATGGCGATGCGGCCGTCGTCGAGCACCGCCAGGAACTGGGCGAAACCCTTGCCACGTGTACCGAGCAGGTTGCCCTCCGGCACGCGGCAGTCCTCGAAGGTGAGCCCGTGCGTGTCCGAGATGTGCCAGCCGAGCTTGTCGTAGGCGGGTTCGACGATGAAACCGGGCGTGCCGCTGGGCACCATGATCGCCGAGATCTCCTGCGGTCCGGTGCGCGCGGTGACCGTCACGACCGAGGTGATGTCGGTGCCGGAGTTGGTGATGAATGCCTTGCTGCCGTTGATCGTCCACTGCCCACCGTCCAACTCGGCGCGCGTGCGGGTGGCTCCCGCGTCCGAGCCCGCCTCCGGCTCGGTCAGCCCGAATGCGGCCAGCGCCCGCCCGGCGACCAGCTCGGGCAGCCAGGCCTGCTTCTGCTCCTCGGTGCCGTACGTCAGGATCGGGTTGATGCCGAGCCCGACACCGGCCTCCAGCGTGATACCGATCGACTGGTCGACGCGGCCCAGCTCCTCGATCGCCACGCACAGCGAGGTGAAGTCCCCCCCACCGCCGCCTCCACTTCCGCCGTACTGCTCGGGCACGACCAGGCCGAACAGGCCGAGGTCGCCCATCGCCCGCACCACCTCCAGCGGCAGGTGATGGTCGCGGTCCCAGCCGGCCACGTACGGGGCAACCTCGCGCTCGGCAAAGTCGCGGACCACTGCACGGAAGGACTCGTGCTCGCTGGACAGTTCGAACGTCATCACTGCTCCTGAGGTACCCTTGACGTTAACGTCAACGTAAGGCAAGGATAGCGCGATGACCGGCTCGGCGGAACGGTCCCGCACCTGGACGGTCGGCGAGCTCGCCGACGACCTGGGCGTGACCACCCGCACGCTGCGCTTCTACGAGGCCGAGGGGCTGATCACGCCGAGCCGCGCCGGGACGAACCGGGTCTACTCGCAGCGCGACCGCGCCCGGCTCCGCCTCATCCTGCGCGGCCGTCGCTTCGGCATGACGTTGCGCGAGTGCCGCGAGATCGTGGACATGTACGACGGCGCGGCGTCCTCCGAACGGCGCCAGCTGCAGGCACTGCTTGCCCGGCTGGACGAGATCGCGACCGATCTGCGCGCCCGCCAGGCCGACCTGCGCCGCACCCTGCGTGAGGTGGACGAGGTCGCTACCCAGTGCCGCGACCGGCTGCAGGAGCTGGGTTGATCGACATCCGGTTTGCGGCCTCATAAAGTTTCTGTTAGTTTCACCTCGAGGGGAAACACGGCGGGGCCCGAGCTGGACGGCACCCGGTTGACCCGGAGCGTCGTCCTGAGATGTGAGGACGACCCGTATGAGCCCCCACGCGCTGCTGTCGCCGGCCCGTATTCGTATCGCGGGCGGCGCGTTGCTCGTGTCCGCGGCCGTGGTGCTGGCCACCGCCGCCACCCCGGCCCCGTCCGCCCACCTGGACTCCGCAACTCCCGGCACGCCGGGAGTCGCGGGCTCGCCGCGCGCAACCTGGTCCCCATCCGCCGCCGGCTCGCTGTCGGCCGCGGCCCCGTCCCGCCCGACTCCGACCGGCACCGCCGTGGCCGCGCCGGGCGCGGGCGGGCCCGGATCAGGAACGCCTCAGGCGAGCAGCCGGCCCACCGCCGGCGCCACCGCCGGCTCGACCGCCGCGGGCAGTTCGGTCGAGCCGGCGGGTGGTCACCGTCAGGCCACCTCGCCGCGTGCGGCACAGCCGGCCCGACCCGCGGGACGGGCCTTCGCCCCGATCGCCGGAACCGGCGCGAAGGCGGGCAAGCGCTCCGCACCGATCAAGGCCGCCACCGGCTCGGGCACCCCCGCCTGCGGCGGGTCGGCCCCGCGCAAGGCCGACGGCAGCCTGTGGATCTGCAGCTTCGACGACGAGTTCAGCGGGACCGCCCTGGACACCGGCAAGTGGACCGTCCAGACCACCAAAGCGAGCGGTTTCCACTCCGGCGCCGAGTGCTTCACCGACTCGCCACGCAACATCGCGGTGTCCGGCGGCACGCTGCGCCTGACCGTGCGCAAGGAGGCCGCCCCGTTCAGCTGCGCCAGCCCGCGCGGCGCCTACCAGACCCAGTACACGAGCGGCACGGTCAACGGCTTCGGCAAGTTCGCCCAGGCGTACGGGCGGTTCGAGGTCCGCGCCCAGCTGCCGAGCGCCACGGTGCCGGGCCTGCAGGAGACGCTCTGGCTGTGGCCGACGGACCAGTTCAAGTACGGTGCGTGGCCCTCGTCCGGCGAGATCGACTTCGGCGAGTTCTACAGCCAGTACCCCGGCTGGGCGATCCCCTACCTGCACTATGACGTGCTGCAGTCGAGCGTGAACTGGGCGACGAACACGAACGTGTACACGGCGCTGCCCGCGCCCTACGCGCAGCCCGGAATGAACTGCCGGATCAACCAGGCGGCGTTCAACACCTACACGCTCACCTGGCAGCCCGGCCGCCTCGTGATCGCGATCAACGGCCAGAACTGCATCGTCGACAACTACGCCGCCACCGGCCTCAGCGGGGCCGCGCCGTTCGACCAGCCGTTCTTCATCGCGCTCACCCAGGCGTTGGGGATCGGCAGCAACGCGCCGACTGCGAGCACCCCGCTTCCGGCGACCACGCAGGTCGACTACGTCCGCATCTGGAAGTAACCCGGCACTGCGGACGCGTTGCCCGGCACGCGAGAAGCACCACATCCGCTCGGTTCGTCCGATCCGGCGCGGGTAGTGTCCGCCAGGACGGTGTTGGTGCTCCCGGGTCATGGATGCGTGCCCGGACCTCAGGAGGCTCGGCAGTGCAGAAGGTGCTGATCGCCAACCGTGGCGAGATCGCAGTGCGGGTCGCCCGCGCCTGTCGGGACGCCGGCTACACGTCAGTGGCCGTCTACGCCGAACCCGACCGCGACGCACTGCATGTGCAGACGGCCGACGAGGCGTTCGCGCTCGGCGGGAACACCCCGGCCGATTCGTACCTGGTCATCGACAAGGTGATCGACGCCGCCAAGCGTTCCGGTGCCGACGCGGTGCACCCCGGGTACGGCTTCCTGTCCGAGAACGCGGACTTCGCCCAGGCGGTCCTGGACGCCGGACTGACCTGGATCGGCCCGTCGCCACAGTCGATCCGCGACCTGGGCGACAAGGCGGTCGCGCGGCACATCGCCGAGCGCGCCGGTGCGCCGCTCGTTGCCGGCACCAAGGATCCGGTGTCCGGGGCGGACGAGGTGATCGCCTTTGCCGAGGAGTACGGGCTGCCGATCGCGATCAAGGCCGTCTACGGCGGCGGCGGCCGCGGCATGAAGATCGCCCGCGAGCTGTCCGAGGTGGCCGAACTCTACGAGTCCGCGGTGCGCGAGGCGATCTCCGCGTTCGGTCGCGGCGAGTGCTTCGTGGAGCGGTACCTGGATCGCTCGCGGCACGTCGAGGCGCAGGTGCTCGCCGACCAGCACGGCAACGTGATCGTGGTGGGCACCCGCGACTGCTCGCTGCAGCGGCGCAACCAGAAGCTGGTCGAGGAGGCACCGGCGCCGTACCTGACCGACGAGCAGCGCGCGACGATCCACGCGTCCGCCAAGGCGATCTGCCGCGAGGCGAAGTACCACGGTGCCGGCACGGTCGAGTATCTGGTGGGTGCGGACGGAGTCATCAGCTTCCTGGAGGTGAACACACGGCTGCAGGTCGAGCACCCGGTCACCGAAGAGACGAGCGGCATCGACCTGGTGCGCGAGCAGTTCCGTATCGCCGAGGGCGAGAAGCTGCGCTTCACCGAGGACCCGGCGCCGCGCGGGCACGCGTTCGAGTTCCGCATCAACGGCGAGGACCCGGGCCGGGGTTTCCTGCCCGCACCCGGCACCGTAACGACCTACCACGAACCGGCCGGACCCGGCGTGCGCGTCGACTCCGGCGTCGGCCCGAACTCGGTGATCGGCGGCGCGTTCGACTCGCTGCTCGCAAAGCTGATCGTGGTCGGTGAGGACCGCGCCGAGGCGCTGCAGCGCGCGCGCCGGGCGCTGGACGAGTTCGTGATCGAGGGGATGGCGACCGCACTGCCGTTCCACCGCGCCGTCGTGCGCGATCCGGCGTTCGCGACCGGCGACGACACCCCGTTCACCATCTTCACGCGCTGGATCGAGACCGAGTTCGACAACCAGATCCCGCCGTTCAGCGGTGCCGCCGAGTCCGCTGAGGAGGCAGGTCCGCGCGAGACGATCGTCGTCGAGGTCGGGGGCAAGCGGCTCGAGGTCTCGCTGCCGGCAGGCTTCGGTGCGGGTTCCGGAGGCGGATCGGGCGCGCGCAAGGCCGCGCCCAAGCGCTCCGCCGGCAAGAAGTCCGGCGCGGCCCTGTCCGGCGACGCGCTGACCGCTCCGATGCAGGGCACCATCGTCAAGGTCGGGGTTGCCGACGGCGACGTGGTCGAGGCCGGCCAGATGATCGTCGTGCTCGAGGCGATGAAGATGGAGCAACCGCTGAACGCCCACAAGAGCGGGACGATCACCGGGCTGAACGCCGAGGTCGGCGCGGTCGTCACGTCCGGATCGGCGATCTGCGAGATCAAGGACTGATCTTGGTGCCGGCCGCCTTCATCACCGGCGCGGCGGCCGGGATCGGTCGGGCCACGGCGCTGCGGTTCGCTGCGGCCGGCTACCTCGTGGGCTGTACCGACGTCGACGGGGCCGGGCTGGCATCGCTGGCGGCCGATGTCGAGGCGGCCGGTGGCGCTACCTGGACGGCTGTTCTCGACGTGAGCGATCCGGCCGGCTGGACCGCACGGCTGGCCGAGTTCGCCGAGGTCTCCGGCGGTCGGCTGGACGTGCTCGTGAACAACGCGGGCGTCCTGCGCATCGGCCGGTTCGCCGACGTCGACCTGGACGTGCATCTGCGCACGGTGCGGGTGAACGTCGACGGCGTGATCAACGGCTGCCATACCGCGTATCCCTACCTGCGGGCGACGCCTGGCGCGCACGTGGTGAACCTGTGCTCGGCGTCCGCGATCTACGGCCAGCCCGAACTCGCGACCTACTCGGCGACCAAGTTCGCGGTGCGCGGCCTGACCGAGGCCCTGGAACTGGAGTGGGCCGCGGACGGCATCACGGTCACCGCGCTGTGGCCGCTGTTCGTGGACACGGCGATGCTCGCCCAGCGGCACGCCGCCAGTACCGACTCGCTGGGGGTGCGTCTGAGCGCGCAGGACGTCGCGGACGCGGTTCTCGACGCGGTCCGGCCACGCCGCGTGCGCCGAGTCCATCGCGCAGTGGGCAGGCAGGCCAAGGTGATGCGCGCTGCCGCGGCGGTCGCACCGGGCTGGCTGATGCGCCTTTCGAACAAGCGGATCGCGAAGCTCTGAGGCCGGGCAAGATGGACGTATGGCCGAGCGCCCACCGGTAGGCCGCTGGCTGCTGTACGCGATCGGCTTCCGGCTCCCCGAACGCTATGACGAGTGGGTCTTTCGCGATCTGAACTCGCGCGGCTGGCGGCTGCGCGAAAGCCTACGGATCCTGGCGACCGCCCTGCCGTTCGCTATCGGTGCGCTGTTCCTTCCCGGCGAGCTCGGCCTACGCGAGCTCACCGCGTCGTTCTTCGTCTTCGGGCCGGCGCTCATCGCCGCTGCGTATGCCGACGAGTTCCGTGCCTACCGCCTACGGCAGCACGGTCTACTGCCACCCTCCGGACCCGACCCGGACTGATGTCTTCATCATCTGCGGCGACGATCCGCGCCGCTTGCCCTATGTCTTCAGGGGAAAGCTCGGTCGGGGGTCGTGTGCGGTGTTGCGGATGGGGGTTTGGTTGCCTGTCCAGGCGGGTGGGATCCAGTGCGGGATCCCTCCCCCGCCGGCTACGCCTTCATTGGCGGGGGGACTCCCACTGAGCATGCGGCACACCCAGCCGAGGCGTTCGAACGTGCGGTGGTGGTAGGTGCAGAGTAGGCAGCCGTTGTCGATGTGGGTGGGTCCGCCGTCGGCCCAGGGCACGATGTGGTGGACCTGGCAGTGTTGTGGTGGTGCGTCGCAGCCGGGGAATGAGCAGCCTTTGTCTCGGATGATCAGGGCGTGGCGTTGCTGGCGGGTGAAGATGCGGCAGGGGGTGCCGAGGGCTTCGATGCGCCGGTGTTGGTTGATCCAGACGGGTTGTACGAGGGTGTCCCCGCCGTCGGCCCACTGCCGGGCGGTGCTGGCGTGCACGATGGTGCCGTGTCCGGTGGTGGCGGTGCCGGTGCCGGTGAGGAACGCCTCGCGGGTCATGCTGAGTAGCAGGGTGCTGCTGATGCCGCCGCAGTCGGGCAGCAGTTCGGCGCGGGCGGTGAGTTTGAGCGCCTCCAGGAGCGCGTCGTGGCGCCGTTGCGGCGCAGTCCGGGGGTCCTTCCCGCCATCGGCGGCAGGCTTGGGTTTGGCGAGCGTGTCGAACACTGTGCGCAGCCACTCGGTGAGTTCGGCGGTGCAGTTGCCGCTCAACCGGCCGGACCCGTCGGGGCGGATGGCGAGGGTGACTTCGCGTTGGCGTTGCCGCTGGGTTTCTTGGGTGAGTAGCCCGTCCGGGTCCAGTAGCGCGGTGACGTGCCGGGTCAGGGTGCGTAGTTGGTCCAGGTCCAGCTCGCCGGCCTGCTTCGTGAGGGTGTGTTCGAGGTCCCGGTCGACCTCGGCCCGTACCGCGTCGGGGAGCTGTTCGATGGTGTGCACGATCAGCTTCGCGGCCGGTTCGGACACCTGACCGGCGGCTTGCGCCGCGGCCAGGACCGGGTAGAGGGGTTCGAGGGGTTCGCCGAGCAGGGTGCGGCGCGGTCCGAGTGCTTCGGCCGCGACGACGCGGGCTTTGGCCGCACCGATGCCGACCCGCAGCACGCTGCGCGCCAGTGTCGTCATCGAACGCTCCCCGAGGGTGTGCGGGACGTTGCGGGTCTGCAACTGTCCGATCAGGGCGTGATCGATCGGGGCCAGGGTGCGGCGCCGGTGTTCCAGTTCGCGCCACGGGGCCAGGACTTCGCTGTCGCTGTGAGAGTCCAGCACCAGGGTGTTCAGCCGCTGCAACACGGTGTCGAGTTCGGCCAGCACGGTGCCCGCTTCCGGACTGACGTCACTGCCGAACATGCTAGCGATAATAGCAGGTGTGACCGACAGATTCCACCCGAAACAAGGCGATACTCGAGATTTCTCGGCGAATCGCGGGCAACCGGAACCTGCTGCAGCGGGCAGACCATGACGAGCACAAACCCAGCAGCCCAGCGCGAAGGCGACCGGCAGCGCCAGCCGAAACGGCCGCAGCCGCCGTCGGTGCGCCCTTCACCACGTTCGGAGGCGACCCGGCAGCGCGAGCCGAGGATGCAGCCCCCGGCCCCGTCGGTGCGTCTACCACCACGCGCGAACGCGACCCGGCAGCGCGAGCCAGGCACGAGACGAACCACCGCCGTCGGCGCGACCCTCACCACAGGCGGACCGTGACCCGGCAGCGCGACCCGAGGCACGAGTGCACGCGCCAGCCGCCCCACCCGCGGCGCACCTCCGGCCGACCGACCGACGAGCTCCGGGAGTCAGTTGCGGCGGGCGCGTATCCGATCGATGGCAGCGATCCGCTTGCGGTTGATCTCGACGAGTTCGGCCGTCCGACGTTCGATGTCCGCCCGCGTCGTCCCCGGCGGGAACACCATCGCCCAGCCGCCGCCCTCCAGCTCCGGCACCCGCTCGACCATCGAGGCGGTCTCGACGTGATGGGTGCCGGTGAACGCGTGCGAGTCGTCGACGATCGCGACCAGCACATGCCCGTCCGGGACGGAGGGCAGCTCGGCGACGATGAGCTCGACGTGCTCGGCGAACACGGCAGCGACCTCGATCGTGCGGCCGGCGCGGGCACGCGCCTCGGGTGAGAGATCAACCATGATGTCCTTCTAGTCCAGGTCGTCGTGCAACATCAGCCGGCGGGCGGCCTCGGCCAGCGAGCCGGACAGCGCGGGATAGACGCCGATCGTGCCGGCCACGTCCGCGACCGTGAGGCCGCGCTGCACGGCCAGCGCCATCGGGAAGATCAACTCGGACGCGTTCGGGGCGACGATCACCGCACCGACCACTACGCCGGTGGCCGGCCGGCAGTACACCTTGACGAACCCGTCGCTGTGGCCCTGCATCTTCGCGCGGGCGTTCGTGGCGAGCGGCAGGGTGATGCTCCGGGCGGGTACGGCACCGGACGTGATCGCCTCGTAGCCGATCCCGACCGTGGCGATCTCCGGGTGCGTGAAGATGTTCGCCGCCACGGTCTTGAGCCGCAGCGGCGCCACGGCCTCGCCGAGCGCGTGCCACATCGCGATCCGGCCCTGCATGCCGGCCACCGAGGCGAGCAGCAGCACCCCGGTGCAGTCACCGGCCGCGTAGATGGACGGGATGTTGGTGCGCGAGACACGATCGACGCCGATGTAGCCGTCAGCATTCAGCTCCACGCCGACGTGTTCCAGCCCGAGGTCGGGCGTGTTCGGCACCGACCCCACACACATCAACGCGTGCGAGCCGTGCACCACCCGCCCGTCCAACAACTCGACGAGCACGCCGTCGTCGGAGCGGCGCACCGCCGACGCTCGCGCCCGCTTGATCAGCGTCCCGCCGCGCGAGGTGAACACCTGCTCAATGACCTCGGCCGCGTCCGGGTCCTCGCCAGGCAGCACTCGGTCCCGACTGGATACCAGGGTGACCGGCACCCCGAGCTCGCAGTAGCCGCTGGCGAACTCGGCGCCGGTGACGCCGGAGCCGACCACGATCAGGTGCTCGGGCAACTCGGTCAGCTCGTACACGTCCCGCCAGGACAGGATCCGCTCACCGTCCGGCACGGCGGTCGGCAGCACGCGGGGCGTCCCGCCGGTGGCGAGCAGCACGACGTCGGCCTCGACCGTCTCGATGATCCGCCCGGAGTAGTCGAGTACCTCCACCCGGTGCGCGCGCGGCGGTTGCTCGGCGGCGAACCGTCCCGCGCCGGCGAGCACGGTGACCTTCTCGTGCAGCAGCCGCTCGGTGATGTCCTCGGACTGCTGCAGCGCCAGGGCCTTGATCCGCGCGTTGACCTGGCGCAGGTCGACGTGCACCTCGGCGGACACCGCGCCGCCGACGCCCACCCTCGGCGCGTCCCGGAAGGCGGTGACCCGGTCGCTCGTGGCGATCAGCGTCTTGCTCGGCACGCAGTCGGTGAGCACGCACGAGCCGCCCAAGCCTCCCCCGGCGGCTACGCCCCCATTGCCGGGGGGACCCCCACCGACGCCTATGACCGTCACCTCGGCCCCGAGCTGGGCGGCCACCAGGGCCGACTCGTAGCCCGCAGGTCCGCCGCCGAGGATCACGATGCGCGTCACGCCGAGCATTGTCCCGCACCGTGCGTCCGGAGCCGCGCCGTCCACCCGTCCGGACCGAACTGTCGGTACGCTCCGCTTCGATGTCAGCAACCGGTGGGCTGTACGCCGCATACGGCTCGAACATGGATCCCGAGCAGATGCTCGAGCGCTGCCCGCACTCCCCGGCAGCCGGTACCGGCTGGCTGAACGGCTGGCGGCTGACCTTCGGCGGCGAGGACCTGGGCTGGGACGGCGCGCTGGCCATGGTCGTCCCGGACCCCAGCAGCCAGGTGTTCGTGGCGCTGTACGACGTCTCGCCGCAGGACCTCGCCGTGCTGGACTACTGGGAGGGCGCGGACACCGGGCTGTACACCAAGATCAAGCTGCGGGTCGCGACGCTGGACGGCGAGCTGCTGGCGTGGGTGTACGGACTGAACGGCTACGAGGGTGGCCTGCCCTCGGCGCGCCACCTCGGGCTGATCGCCGAGGCGGCCCAGGCAGCCGGAGCGCCGGATGACTACGTGGCCGAGTTGCGCTCGCGGCCGTGCCGCTCGCTGGGCGAATGACGCCCTGGCTGTAAAGCGACCTTGACAAGCGCGTCGGAGTCAAGGACGCTTGACAGATGCGCAACGACGTCCGCACCCTGCGCCAGGCCGCCGGCTTGTCGCAGGCCGCGCTGGGCGAACAGCTGGGCGTCTCGCGCCAGACGGTGATCGCGATCGAGACCGGTCGCTACGACCCGTCGTTGCCGCTCGCGATCTCCATCGCCCGCCATTTCCGAACGACCGTGGAGGAGATTTTCCATGTCGATCAAGACTGTGCTTCGTGACGGACGGATCCAGTTCGCCACTGTCTGCGTCGCCGCCGCGATCGCGTACCTGAGCATCGGGCTGGTCCGCCACGACCGGTCCCTGGCGATCACCGGGCCGGTGATCATGATCGGTTACGGCGCCGTCGCGATCGCCCTGAGCCGCCGCAGCGAGGCCATGTCCCTGCTGAGCAGCGGCCCGGCGGACGAGCGGCAGCAGCAGGTGATCCTCCGGTCCACATCCTTCACCGGGCTGGTTCTCGTCGCTGTCCTGGTGGGCGGCGCGCTCTGGACGCTGGCCGTCGGGTCGGCGCTCGCGAACGCGTTCTGCCTGCTCTGCGCGGTGGGCGGCGCCGCGTTCGCGGGCTCGACGGTCTGGTTCAGCCGGCGGGTGTAGCCCCGCGTCCGGTGCCGAGCGCCGTGCCGCGTGCCGAGTCCAGGGCCGCCTGCGCCAACGCCACGGTGTACCGCACCCCCACGTCGAGCGCCGACTCGTCGATGTCGAAGGTGCCCTGGTGCAGGTCGAACGGTTCCCCGCCAGGCGGCCGCACGCCGAGCCGCGCCATCGCACCGGGGACCTTGTCCAGGTACCAGGCGAAGTCCTCGCCGCCCATGCTCTGCTCGGTGCCGGCGAGCGCGTCCGGGCCCAGCCCGGCCAGCACCGCCGCGCGCTGCACCGCCACGGCCGACGGGTCGTTCACCACCGGCGGCACACCGCGCACGTAGGACGTCTCGACGCGTGCGCCGGTCGGCTGCACGATCTGGCTGATCAGCTCGCGGGTCATCGGTTCGGCCGCGTGCCAGGCGGTGCGGTCGAACACGCGCAGCGTGCCGCGCAACCTCCCGGTCGACGGGATCACGTTGGTCGCCTGCCCGGCCTCGACGGCACCCCAGACGAAGGACAGCGCGGCCCGCGGATCGACCCGGCGCGAGAGCAGCCCGGGCAGTTCGGTGATCAGCAGCCCCAGCGCGTAGACCAGATCCACCGTGAGATGCGGACGGGCCGTGTGCCCGCCGCGGCCGGTCAGCACCACCTCGACCTGGTCGCACGCGGCCGTGATCGGGCCGACGCGCACGCCGATCCGGCCTGCCTCCAGGCGCGGGTCGCAGTGCAGCGCGAAGATCTGCTGCGCACCGTCCAGCACCTCGGCGGCCAACACTGTCAGTGCACCACCGGGCAGCGACTCCTCCGCGGGCTGGAAGACCAGCCGCACCGTGCCCGGCAGCGACAACTGCGCGAGCCGGGTCGCGGCGCCCAGCAGGATCGCGGTGTGCGCGTCGTGCCCGCAGCCGTGGCAGGCGCCGCCGATGCGGGAGCGGTACGGAACCTCGGTGAGGTCCTGGATCGGCAGCGCGTCGATATCGGCGCGGAGAGCGATCAGCGGCCCGCTGCCGTCGTCCGGGCCGATGTCGCACACGACACCGGTTCCGGACGGGAGCGGCTGTGGCGCGAGGCCCGCGCCGCGCAATACGTCGATGATGACCGCGGTGGTGCGATGTTCGGCGAACGCCAGTTCGGGGTGCGCGTGTAGATCACGGCGCACCGCAACGACGTCGAGCCCACCCGCGGTCATCGACTCACAGCCTAGTGGTCAGCGGATGTCCAACCGCTCGACCGCGAACACCGCACCGGCCAGCAGCACACCGGCGGTCACCACGAGGACGACGAGCGCGGACCAACTGAGCCCGTTCACCAACTGGCCGTTGCCGACGGCGTAGTAGAAGGGCGAGGCAAAGCGGGCCGGCCGGATCCAGTGCACCACCGGCGCGAGCGAGCTGATCAGGTAGGCGGCCGCGGCCAGTGCCGAGGTGATTCCGAGCGTGGTGCCGCGACTGCCGGTGAGCGCGCCGAGCAGCAACGCGAGGGCACCGAAGTCGACGCCGAGCAGCAGCGCGCCCACCGAGATCCCGACGAGGTTCGCCGAACCGATCGGCAGTTGGAACCAGCGCCCCGTCAGCACGACCATCAACGTCAGCAGGCTGACCGGCACGCCGATCAGCACCATCGTCGCGGCCTTCTGCAGCAGCAAGCTGCGCCGGGTCACCGGGAGCGTGGCGAGCATGCCGAGCGTGCCGTCCTCGTCCTGCCCGGCGATCGCGGACGCGCCGTACCCGATAGTCAGCAGCAGCACGACAAGCGGTAGGAAGTTCGCGTACACGTTCGCGTTGAGCCAGCCCGGTGGGGTCGTCAACGGGCCGCTCGCACCGAACAGTGCCGCGAGCTTCGAGCCGCCCTTGGTGAACTCGTTCAGGCTCGAGTCGTCCTTGAACGTGGGGTAGAGGGCGACGATGACGAAGGCGTAGCCGGCCATGCCGAGCGCGTAGCCGATCATCGACCGGCGACGCAGCCGGGCGTCCAGGCGGGCAAGCTCAGTGAACATCGTGCAGCTCCGGGGAGTTTCGGTAGTAGCTCAGGAACAACTCGTCCAGATCGGCCGGGCGCGCGGTGAGGTCGACCGGATCGAGGTCGGCGGCAACGCGGAGCAGCGGCGCGATCTCCCCGGTCACCGACAGCACGATCCGATCGCGCTCGTGTTCGGCGACGCGCACGCCCGTCAGCGCCGCGAACGCCGCCGCCTCCACCGGCCGGCCGAAGTGGAACTCCACGGTGCGCGGGGATGCCTTGCGCAGCCCGTCGATCGTGTCGGTGACGATGATCTCCCCTTCGCGGATGATGGCTAGCCGATCGACGACTCGTTGCACCTCGTCCAGTTCGTGCGAGGACAGCAGCACGGTCTGGCCGCCGTCGACGCTCTCGCGCACCAAGCGCGCGAACTCGTCCTGCAGCAGCGGATCGAGGCCGGAGGTCGGCTCGTCCAGCACGAGCAGGTCCGGCCGGTGCATGAACGCCGCGACGATGCCGATCTTCTGGCGGTTGCCCTTGGACAGCGTGTGCACCGGACGGTCCAGTTCGGCCGTGAACCGCTCGACCAGCTCGTCGCGGAACGCCAGGTCGGTCAGTCCGCGGGCGCGCGCGAAGTGCGCCAGGTGCTCGCGGCCGGTCAGCCGGCCGAACAGTGCGAGCTCGCCAGGCAGGTAGCCGACGCGCCGGTGGATCGCCGCCGCCTCACGGGTCGGGTCGAGGCCGAACACCCGCATCCGTCCGGACGTCGGGCGGTAGAGGCCCAGGAGCAGCCGGATGGTCGTCGACTTGCCCGCGCCGTTCGGGCCGAGGAAGCCGAACACCTCGCCGGCGTCGACGTGCAGGCTGACGTCGGTGACGCCACGGCGAGTGCCGAAGCGCCGGGTCAGCCCGTCGATCTCGATGATCACGATTTGCGTCCCTTTCCCTTTGCCGGTGACGACTTCGCCCGAGCGCGGGCGAACATGCCGCCGTACACCTCCATCACCGTGTCGCCCCAGCGCCCGATGCCGGCGCGGCTGAGCGGGTCGACCCCGACGACTGCGCGAAGCTGCTCGCGCAGGATTGCCGCGCCCAGGTCGTTGACCAGCAGGAACGCCGCCCGCAGCGCCGCGTCCGCGGTGGGCGCGAGCAGGCCCGCTGCCTCGAGTGCGGCCAGCGAGGCGACTGTGCCGTCGTAGAGCATGCGGAACAGCGCGTCAGCGGCAGGCCCGCCGTCGATCAGCAGGCGTCGCAGGTAGGGCATCAGGCTCGGATGGGTGTCGATCAGATCGACCATGACCTCGCTCATCGCGGAGAATGCGTCGGGGTCGAGCGGATCGGCACTCTCCACCGGGAACACCGCCATGAGCAGCTCGATGGCGCGCTGGTCGACCGCGTTCTTGAGCCCTGCCTTGGAGCCGTAGTGATGGATCACCAGAGCCGGCGACACGGCGGCGGCGGCGGCGATGTCACGCACGGTCACCCCCGCCAGGCCCCGCTCGGCGAACAGCCCCATCGCTGCGTCGCGGATCGTTGCCGCGGCAGTGAGGTCGTGTGCTGAATGCATGTTCAGAACATAGAACAACTGTTTAGCGGGGCCAAGTGCAGTGTTCCCGATCTTTCTCGATAGCGTCAGGCCGACGGCGCGACGACGAACGGAGCCACGAGACGTATGAACTCCCGCGAGCACCCGGTGGCGGCACTCGACGATCCGCTGACCGAGGCCCTCCTTCGCGCCGGCCGGCACCTGCGTCCCGGTGTCGTATCGGCCGATCTGCGCACCATCACCCGCGAGGGCGGGCGGGAGGCCGACTCGTTCTACCGGGACCGCTGGTCGTACGACAAGGTCGTCCGCTCGACTCACGGCGTGAACTGCACCGGCTCGTGCTCGTGGAAGGTGTACGTCAAGGACGGCATCATCACCTGGGAGTCGCAGCAGACCGACTACCCGACGGTGGGGCCGGACAGCCCGGAGTACGAACCCCGCGGGTGCCCGCGCGGTGCCGCGTTCTCCTGGTACACGTACTCGCCGACGCGGGTGCGCTACCCGTACGTGCGAGGCGTGCTGCTACAGCTGTACCGCGAGGCCAAGGCGCGCAACAACGGCGACCCGGTCGCGGCCTGGGCCGAGATCGTCGGCACGCCGCAGTTGCGCGAGCGGTACGTCAAGGCCCGCGGCTCGGGCGGCTTCGTCCGCGCCCACTGGGACGAGGCGGTCGAGCTTGCGGCCGCGGCCCAGGTGCACACCATTCGCACCTGGGGGCCGGACCGGATGGCCGGGTTCTCCCCCATCCCCGCCATGAGCATGGTGAGCCACGGCGTAGGCGCGCGTTACCACGCCCTGCTCGGCGCCCCGATGCTGTCCTTCTACGACTGGTACGCGGACCTTCCGGTCGCCTCGCCGCAGGTGTTCGGCGACCAGACGGACGTGCCCGAGTCCGGTGACTGGTGGAACTCGTCGTACCTGATCATGTGGGGCTCCAACCTGCCGGTCACGCGGACGCCCGACGCGCACTGGATGGTCGAGGCGCGCTACCGCGGCCAGAAGGTGATCGCGGTCTCGCCCGACTACGCCGACAACGTCAAGTTCGCCGACGAGTGGCTGCCCGCGCAGCCCGGTACCGACGCCGCGCTGGCCATGGCGATGGGGCACGTCGTGCTCAAGGAGTTCTTCGTCGACCGGCAGACGCAGTATTTCCACGACTACGTCACCCGGTTCACCGATCTGCCGTTCCTCGTCACGCTGGACGAGCTGGACGAGCAGGACGGGCAGGCCTACACGGCCGGCAAGTTCGTCACGTCCGCCGACCTCGGCGGTACCGAGGAGAACGCGGCGTTCAAGACCGTGCTGCTGGACCGGACGACGCGTCAGCCGGTGGTCCCGAACGGCACGCTCGGGGATCGCTTCGGCGACGCCGGCGTGGGCAGGTGGAACCTGAAGCTCGGCGACGTCTCGCCGCAGTTGAGCCTCTACGGCGATGCCGATGCCGAACCGGTGCAGGTGCTGCTGCCCCGGTTCGACGAACCCAGCGGCGCGGGCGCGACGATGCGACGCGGTGTGCCGGCGCGCCGGATCGGCGGGCGGCTGGTGACCACCGTGTTCGACCTGCTGCTCGCGAACTACGGGGTCGGCCGCGACGGCCTGCCGGGTGACTGGCCGAGCGGCTACGACGACCCGAGCCAGCCCGGCACTCCTGCCTGGCAGGAGGAGATCACCTCGGTCCCGGCCGCGGCGGCCGCACGCATCGGCCGCGAGTTCGCCGAGAATGCCGCGGAATCACAAGGGCGTTCCATGATCGTGATGGGCGCCGGCACGAACCACTACTTCCACTCCGACACGATCTACCGCACCTTCCTCGCGCTGGTGACCCTGACCGGCTGCCAGGGCGTGAACGGTGGCGGCTGGGCGCACTACGTCGGGCAGGAGAAGGTGCGCCCGCTCACCGGCTACAGCATGTACGCCGCCGCGTCCGACTGGTCGCGCCCGCCACGCACCATGATCGGCACCGCATTCTTCTACCTGGCCACCGACCAGTGGCGCTACGACCAGGCCGACAACGGTCACCTCGCCTCGCCGCTGGGCACCGGACGGTTCGCCGGGCGCACCGCGGCCGACCTGATCGCGACGTCGGCACGCCTCGGCTGGATGCCGTCGTACCCGACGTTCAACTGGAACCCGCTCGAGCTCGCCGACGCGATCGAGCGATCCGGCGAGCAGCCTGCCGACTTCGTCCGCGCCGAGCTGGGTTCGGGCAAGCTCGGCTTCGCCTGCGAGGACCCCGACGCCGAGGCGAACTGGCCGCGCGTGCTGACGGTCTGGCGCTCCAACCTGCTCGGCTCGAGCGCCAAGGGTGACGAGTACTTCCTCAAGCACCTGATCGGAGCGCAGGACTCGCTGCGCGCCGAGGAGGCCGCTCCGGACGCCCGCCCCGCAGACGTCCGCTGGCGTGACGAGGCCCCGGCCGGCAAGCTCGACCTGCTGCTGACGATGGACTTCCGGATGACGTCCACGACGCTGTTCTCCGACATCGTCCTGCCCGCGGCGACGTGGTACGAGAAGCACGACCTGTCCAGCACCGACATGCACCCGTTCGTGCACGCGTTCAACCCCGCCATCCCGCCGCCGTGGCAGACCCGCACCGACTTCGACACCTTCCACGCGTTGGCGAAGCGGTTCAGTGAGCTAGCTGCCGGACGGCTGGACACCCGCACCGATCTCGTCGCGGTGCCGCTGATGCACGACACGGCCGATGCGATGGCGACACCGCACGGCATGGTGCGTGACTGGCGGGACGACGGTGTCGATGCCGTGCCCGGCGTCAACTTCCCCAAGCTGGTGCTCGTGGAGCGCGACTACACAGCGGTGGCCGGCAAGCTCGGAGCGCTCGGGCCTCTCGCCGACTCGCTCGGCGCCACCACCAAGGGGATCACCTTCGACCTGACCAAGCCGATCTCCTACCTCGGCGCGAAGAACGGCCTGGTGCGCGGTGGCGCAGGCGCCGGACGTCCCGCGCTCGGCACGGATGCCCAGGCGTGCGAGGCGATTCTGGCGATGTCCGGCACGACGAACGGGCAGCTCGCGGTGGCCGGCTACCACTCGCTGGAGCAGCGCACCGGCGTCCAACTGGCGGACCTCGCGGCCGAGCACGAGGGCAAGCAGATCACCTTCGCCGACACCCAGGCCCGGCCGACCCCGGTGATCACCTCGCCGGAGTGGTCCGGCTCGGAGACGGGCGGGCGCCGCTACTCGGCGTTCGTGGTCAACGTCGAGCGCGAGAAGCCCTGGCACACGCTGACCGGACGGATGCATTTCTTCCTCGACCACGACTGGATGAGCGAGATCGGCGAGCAGTTGCCGGTGTACCGGCCCCCGCTGGACATGCACCGCCTCTTCGGCGAGCCGCAACTGGGCAGCGTCGGTGAGCTCGGCGTCTCGGTCCGCTACCTGACGCCGCACTCGAAGTGGTCGATCCACTCGGAGTACCAGGACAACCTGTTCATGCTCTCGCTCTCGCGCGGCGGCCCGACGATCTGGATGAGCCCGCAGGACGCGAAGAAGGTCGGCGTGAGCGACAACGACTGGATCGAGGCCGTCAACCGCAACGGCGTGATCGTGGCGCGCGCGATCGTCTCGCAGCGGATGCCCGAGGGAACCGTGTACATGTACCACGCGCAGGAGCGGGTCGTGGACGTGCCGATCGCCGAGACCAGCGGCAAGCGCGGCGGCATCCACAACAGCGGCACCCGGCTGTTCATCAAGCCCAGCCACCTGATCGGCGGGTACGCCCAGCTGGCCTACGCGTTCAACTACCTCGGCCCCACCGGGAACCAGCGCGACGAAGTGACCATGATCCGCCGCCGGTCGCAGGAGGTGCAGTACTGATGCGCGTCATGGCTCAGATGTCCATGGTCATGAACCTGGACAAGTGCATCGGCTGCCACACGTGCTCGGTCACCTGCAAGCAGGCCTGGACGAACCGGGCCGGCGTCGAATACGTCTGGTTCAACAACGTCGAGACGCGGCCCGGTCAGGGTTACCCGCGCACCTACGAGGACCAGGAACGCTGGAACGGCGGCTGGAAGCTGACCAGGCGCGGCCGGCTGACGCTGCGCGCAGGCGGCCGGCTCAAGAAGCTGTCCACCATCTTCAGCAACCCGCTGCTGCCGAACATCAGCGACTACTACGAGCCGTGGACGTACGACTACGAGAACCTCATCGCCGCGCCGGCTCAGCAGCACATCCCGGTCGCCCAGCCGAAGTCGCTGCTCACCGGCAGGCCGATGAAGGTGCAGTGGTCGGCGAACTGGGACGACGCGCTCGGCGGCGCGCCCGAGCTCACCAAGAACGACCCGATCCTGGCGAAGATCGGCGAGCAGGTGCGCACCGAGTTCGAGAACACCTACCTGTTCTACCTGCCCCGGATCTGCGAGCACTGCCTCAACCCGTCCTGCGCGGCGTCCTGCCCGTCCGGTGCGATCTACAAGCGCACCGAGGACGGCATCGTGCTCGTCGACCAGGACAAGTGCCGCGGCTGGCGCATGTGCGTGACCGGCTGCCCCTACAAGAAGATCTACTTCAACCACCGCACGGGCAAGGCGGAGAAGTGCACGTTCTGCTTCCCGCGCATCGAGGTCGGCATCCCCACCGTCTGCGCCGAGACCTGCGTCGGCCGGCTGCGCTACATCGGCGTCGTGCTCTACGACGCGGACCGGGTGCTGGAGGCGGCCTCGACGCCGGACGATCACGACCTGTACGCGGCGCAGCGCTCGGTGTTCCTCGACCCGGACGACCCGGCGGTGCAGCGGGCGGCCGAGGAGGCCGGCATCCCGCACGACTGGGTGCAGGCCGCGCAGCGCTCGCCGATCTGGGCACTGATCAGCAAGTACCAGGTCGCGCTGCCGCTGCACCCGGAGTACCGCACCATGCCGATGGTCTGGTACATCCCGCCGCTGTCGCCGGTGGTGGACGTGCTCGCCAAGGACGGCCACGACGCCGAGGACTCCGGCAACCTGTTCGGCGCCATCGACGCGCTGCGCATCCCGATCGGCTACCTCGCCGAGCTGTTCACCGCCGGGGACCCCAAGCCGGTGCGCGACGTGCTGGCCCGGCTGGCCGCGATGCGCTCGTACATGCGTGACGTCAACCTCGGCCGCCCGACCCGTCCGGACATCCCCGATGCGGTGGGGATGAGCGAGGCGGAGATCCGGGACATGTATCGGCTGCTCGCGATCGCCAAGTACGACGAGCGCTACGTGATCCCGCCGGCGCACGGCGAGTTGCACGAGCAGGCGGGCGAGCTGGAGGAACTTGCCTGCTCGCTGGACTACGACGGCGGTCCGGGGATGCAGCACTCCGGGCCCTTCGGCGAGTCCTCCGGCGGCCCGCAGCCGATCGCGATCGAGAACTTCCACGCGCTGCAGCAACGCCAGACGTCCGACGACTTCGTCGATCCGGGCGACGGGCGGCGGCGGGTGAACCTGCTGAACTGGGACGGCAAGGGGGCTGCGGCCGACGTGATGCCACCGCGCGCGCAGGACGAGCCGTGACCAGCGAGCTGGACCGGTCCCGGGCACTGCAGGCCGCGGCGCTGTGCCTGGACTATCCGGACGAGACGCTGCTGGGCAGACTCGAGCTGTTGCGCGCGGCCGCGCACGCGCTGCCCGGCGCGGTGGGTGCGGGCCTCGCCCGGTTCGTCGGGCACCTCGCCGACACCGACCCCGCCGAGTTGGCCCGCGACTACGTCGACACGTTCGACCTGCGCCGGCGCACCTGCCTGCACCTGACGTACTACGCGTACGGCGACACCCGCAAGCGCGGCATGGCGCTGCTGCGCTTCACACACGCGTACCGCGAGGCCGACATCGTGATCGCCGACGGCGAGCTGCCCGATCACCTCGCCGTGGTGTGCGAGGTCGCCGCCCGGCAGCCGGGGGTCGGGCTGCGGCTGATCGCGGAGAACCGGGCCGGCGTGGAGCTGCTGCGGATGGCGTTGGCCGACGCCGGATCGCCTTATGTCGACGTGCTCGACGTCATCCGTGCGGTGCTGCCGGAACCGGCGCCGCGCGATCTGGACCGCGCGCTCGCGCTGGCGCGATCCGGGCCGCCCGCCGAGGAGGTGGGGCTCGAGCCGTTCGCCCCGCCGGAGTACATGGGAGCTCAACGATGAGCGTGTTCTTGTGGGTCATCGTCGCGTATCTGTCGATCGCGATCTTCATCGGCGGGCACATCTGGCGGTACCGGTACGACAAGTTCGGCTGGACCACGCGCTCGAGCCAGCTGTACGAGAACCGGCTGCTGCGCCTCGGCTCGCCGCTGTTCCACTTCGGCATCCTGCTGGTGATCCTCGGCCACGTCGGCGGCATCCTGATCCCGGAGAGCGCGACGGACGCGATCGGCATCTCCGAGGACGCCTACCACGCCGCCGCAGTCACGCTGGGCGCGATCTCCGGGTTCATGACGCTCGCCGGCATCGCCATCCTGATCTACCGGCGCCGCACCACCGGGCCGGTGTTCTCGGCAACCACCCGGAACGACAAGGGGATGTACGTGCTGCTCGTGGCCACCCTGGTCGCCGGGCTCGCCACCACCGTCCTCGGCAACATCACCGGGCACCCGCACGACTACCGGCTGACGGTGGCGCCGTACTTCCGCTCGATCTTCTACTTCAACCCGGACGTCGACAAGATCACCAGCGCTCCGGTCGGCTTCCAGGTCCACGCCATGCTGGCCTGGGTGCTGTTCGCGGTCTGGCCGTTCACCCGGCTGGTGCACGTGTTCTCGGCGCCGTTCGGCTACCTCACCCGGCCCTACATCGTCTACCGCTCGCGCGGCGACCTCGGCGCGGGCGCCCGCCCGGTCAAGCGCGGGTGGGAACCGGTAGGGAGCCCCGACAAGCGCTAGTCTGTTAGATCGGAGCGCCGGGAAGTCTGGTCGGCACAGCCGCCGCCGACCCCCGAAGGAACCCGTGTCCGACATCGAGCCCTACGCGATCGCCCTCACGATCGCGGCACTTGCGCTGCTCGGCGCCATCGCGTCCAACCGGGTGAGCGAGCGCCTCGGCATCCCCGCGCCGGCCATCTTCCTGCTGGCCGCGTCGGTCGCCGCCGACCTGGTCCCGACGTTGGGCTCGCTGGACATCCGTACCGACCAGCGGATCGTGACCGTCGCGCTGGTACTGATCCTGTTCGACGGTGGCATGCACATCGGCTGGCGCCGGTTCAGGGCGGCCGCGGGCGCGATCGCGTGGCTCGGTGTGGCCGGCACCTTCGTCACGGCGGGAGCGCTCGCCCTTGCCGCGCACGGACTGTTCGGCTTCGACTGGAAGCCGGCGCTGCTGATCGGCGCCGCGCTCGCCCCGACCGACCCGGCCGTCGTGTTCTCCGTACTCGGCCGGCGCGAGGTCTCCGGACGGAGCGGGACCCTGCTCGAGGGCGAGTCCGGTGCCAACGACCCGGTCGGGATCGCGCTGATGGTCAGCCTGCTCGGCGCGACCGGGTCGGGGTGGTCGGCCGTCGGCCACGGCGCATTCGAGTTCGTGCTGCAGATGGTGCTGGGCGGCGTCTTCGGTGTGCTCGGCGGCTACGCGCTGCTGTGGCTGATGCGCCACCTGCCGATGCCGAACGAGGCGCTGTACTCGCTGCGCACGATCGCCTTCGCATTGCTGATCTTCGGCGTGACAACGGCCTGCCACGGCTCGGGGTTCCTCGCCGTGTTCCTTGCCGGGATCCTGGTCGGCGACGCGCGAGCGCCGTACAAGCGGGAGATCGAACGATTCGCCGGGGCGGCCGCGAGCCTGGGCGAGATCGTCGCGTTCACCGTGCTCGGGCTGAGCATCCCGATCAGCACCGCCCTCGGCGACGGCCGGGTCTGGACCGGGCTCGGGCTGGCCGCACTGCTGATCCTGCTGGTGCGCCCACTGCTCGTCGGCGCCGTGCTGATCCCCGTCCGGCTGCGGCTCGGCGAGCGGGCCTTCGTGCTGTGGGCCGGGCTCAAGGGCGCGGTGCCTATCCTGCTCGGCACCTATGTGCTCGCCGAGGGGATAGCCGGCGGCGAGCGGATCTACTCGGTGATCTTCGTCGTCGTGCTGGTGTCGGTGGTGGTGCAGGGCGGCCCGGTGCCGGTGCTCGCGCGGCTGTGGAAGGTGCCGATGCGGGTGATCGAGCCCGAGCCGTGGGCGCTGGGAATGCGCTTTCGCGAGCAGCCCGAGGGGTTGCACCGCTACCTGGTCGCGGCGGGCTCGGCGGCCGACGGCTGCTCCATCGCCGACCTCGACCTGGGCGAGGACGCCTGGATCAGCATGGTCAGCCGGCGCGGCCGGCTGGTGCAGGTCCGCGGCGAGACCGTGCTGCGGCCGGGTGATGAGGTGCTCGCGCTCGCCGAGGACGACGCCGACCCCGGCCACCTGTTCCGCGCCCCCTGACCCCTCTTGGCCCCGTAGCAGGGTGGCGCGCGGCGTGTCGCCCTGCTACGGGGCCAACTCCGTCGGCGACGGGTCGAGGGTGGCCAGGATCCGGGTCGCCGCCTGGTCGGGCGTCAGCTCGCCGGCGAGGACGGCAGCCTCGGCGGCCGCGACGGCCTCGCGCACCGCGGGCGCGTCCAGGCGGGCGAGCAGCCGGTCGCGCACCATCGCCCGCGTCCAGTGCACGAGTTGCCCGGCACGCTTGGCGGCCAGTCCGCCACTGCGCTGCTCCAGCCAATCGCGGTGCCGCTGCACGTGCTTCCACACCCGGTCCAGGTTCACGTTGTGCAGACCGCTGCAGGTGATCACCGGGGTCTGCCATTGCGTCTCGGGGCCGCGCAGGAAACGCAGTGCACCGGACAGCTCGCGAGCAGCGCGCGCGGACTCGTCCTCGTGCTGCTCGTCGGCCTTGTTCACCGCGATCACGTCGGCCAGTTCCAGGATGCCGCGCTTCATGCCCTGCAGCTGATCACCGGTGCGGGCGAGCGTCAGGAACACGAACGTGTCCACCATGTCGGCAACCACGTACTCGGACTGCCCGACCCCGACCGTCTCGACCAGTACCACGTCGTAGCCGGCGGCCTCCATCACCAGCATCGTCTCGCGGGTCGCCTTGGCGACGCCGCCGAACGTGCCCGAGGCCGGGGACGGCCGGACGAACGCGTGCTCGTCGGCCGCCAGGCGGACCATGCGCGTCTTGTCGCCGAGGATCGAGCCGCCGGTGCGCGCGGACGACGGGTCGACAGCCAGCACCGCGACCCGATGCCCGGCGGCGATCAGGTTCACCCCGAGCTGATCGATGAACGTCGACTTGCCCACGCCGGGCACGCCGGAGACACCGATCCGGATCGCGCTTCCGGTGTGCGGCAGCAGCTCGGCCAGCAGGGCCTGCGCCTGCTCGCGGTGATCGGCGCGGCTGGACTCCACCAGCGTGATCGCCTGCGCGATCGCGGCCCGTTCACCGGCGAGCACGCTCCCGGCCAGTTGCTGCGTCATGCGGGTCAGTTGAGCTGGTCCAGCAGCGCCAGCGCCGACTCGGCGAGCACGGTGCCGGGCGGGAAGATCGCGGCGGCGCCTGCAGCGCGCAACTCCTCGAAGTCCTGGGGCGGGATGACGCCGCCGACCACGATCAGGATGTCCGGACGGCCCTGGCGGGCCAGCTCGTCACGCAGCGCCGGCACCAGGGTCAGGTGCCCGGCGGCCAGCGAGTTGACGCCGACCACGTGCACGTCCGCCTCGACGGCCTGGCGCGCGACCTCGGCCGGCGTCTGGAACAGCGGGCCGACATCGACGTCGAAGCCCAGGTCCGCGAACGCGGTCGCGATCACCTTCTGCCCGCGGTCGTGCCCGTCCTGGCCCATCTTGGCGACCAGGATGCGCGGCCGCCGGCCGTGTTCCCGCTCGAACTCGGTGGTCGCGGCGCGGGCCCGGTCGATGACGTCCACCTGGCCAGCCTCCTCCCGGTAGACGCCGGAGATCGTGCGGATCGTCGCCGCGTGTCGCCCGTACACCTTCTCCAGCGCGTCGGAGATCTCGCCGACGGTCGCCTTGGCGCGGGCCGCGTCGATCGCGAGCGCCAGCAGGTTTCCGCTGCCGGGCTCGGCCGCGCCCGCGGTAAGCGCGTCCAGCGCGGAGCGGGTCGCGGCCTCGTCGCGCTCCTCGCGCAGCCGCCGCAGCTTGTCGGCCTGCTCGCGGCGCACCCCGGCGTTGTCGATCTTGAGGACGTCCAGCTGGTCCTCCTGCTCGGGCCGGTACTTGTTCACGCCGATCAGCGGCTGGCGTCCGGAGTCGATGCGCGCCTGGGTGCGGGCGGCCGCCTCCTCGATGCGCAGCTTCGGCAGCCCCGCGTCGATCGCCTTCGCCATCCCGCCGGCCGCCTCGACCTCGCTGATGTGCTCCCACGCGCGGCGGGCCAGGTCGTGCGTCAGCTTCTCGACGTAGTACGAGCCGCCCCACGGGTCGATGACCCGCGTCGTGCCGGACTCCTGCTGCAGCACCAACTGGGTGTTGCGGGCGATCCGCGCGGAGAAGTCGGTCGGCAGCGCCAGCGCCTCGTCCAGGGCGTTGGTGTGCAGCGACTGGGTGTGTCCCTGGGTCGCCGCCATCGCCTCGATGCAGGTACGGATCACGTTGTTGAACACGTCCTGCGCGGTGAGGGACCAGCCGGACGTCTGGCAGTGGGTGCGCAGCGACAGCGACTTGGGGTTCTTCGGCCCGAACTCCTTGACCAGCTTGGCCCACAGCAGCCGGGCCGCCCGCAGTTTGGCGACCTCCATGAAGAAGTTGGTGCCGATGCCGAAGAAGAAACTCAGTCGCGGCGCGAACGCGTCGATGTCCAGCCCCGCGCCCAGGCCGGCCCGGAGGTACTCGACGCCGTCGGCGAGGGTGTACGCGAGCTCGAGGTCGGCCGTCGCCCCGGCCTCCTGGATGTGGTAGCCGGAGATCGAGATCGAGTTGAACTTCGGCATCCGCCGGCTGGTGAACCGGAAGATGTCGCTGATGATCCGCATCGACGGCGCAGGCGGGTAGATGTAGGTGTTGCGGACCATGAACTCCTTGAGGATGTCGTTCTGGATGGTCCCGGTGAGCTGTTCCGGCGTGACGCCCTGCTCCTCGGCGGCGACGACGTAGAGCGCGAGCACGGGCAGCACGGCACCGTTCATGGTCATGCTCACGGACATGCGATCGAGCGGGATGCCGTCGAACAGCTCGCGCATGTCGTAGATCGAATCGATCGCGACGCCGGCCATCCCGACGTCGCCGATGACGCGCGGGTTGTCGCTGTCGTAACCGCGGTGGGTGGGCAGGTCGAACGCGATCGACAGGCCCTTCTGCCCCATCGCCAGGTTGCGCCGGTAGAAGGCGTTGGATTCGGTGGCGGTGGAGAACCCGGCGTACTGCCGGATCGTCCACGGCTGGTTGACGTACATCGTCGGGTACGGCCCACGCAGGAACGGCGCGATCCCCGGGTAGGTGTCCAGGAAGTCCAGGCCGGCCAGGTCGTCGGCGGTGTACAGCGACGGGACGGCGATGCCCTCCGGCGTCTGCCACTGTTGGCCGCGCTGCAGGTGCGGCGGCGGCGTGTCGCCCTGCTCAGAGGCCAACGCAGCCGAGCTGAAGTCGGGGATCATGCCGTGCCTCCGAGGACGTCGAGCGTGGCGCGCAGCACGGACAGCGCGTCGCAGCCGGCGAACAGGTAGCCGTCGATCCCGGCGCTCTGGTAGCGGTTCAGCCGCTCGCCGGGCTGGCCGGCCAGCCAGATGTGTTGCGCGCCCGCCGCCTTCAGCGCGGCCGCTTCGGACTCGGCACGCTCGGCGTAGATCGTGTCGGACGAGCACAGGCAGGCGACGGTGCTGCCGCTCTTGGCGAACGCCTCGACGAGCTCGTCCGGCTCGCCCGTGCCGACGACCGAGGCGATGCCTCCTGCCGCGAACAGGTTGGCCGCGAAGCCGGCGCGCGACGAGTGCGCGGCGACCGGGCCGAGTGCGGCGAGGAAGACGGTCGGGCGTTCCGCCGCGGCGTCAGCGCGGTCGCGCAGCGCCTCGAACTCCTCGGCGTACCGGTGCGCTTCGAGCGGCCCGCCGGTGGGGACGGACGGTGCCGCCGGGCGGGTGACCGGCAACTCCTGCAGGAACGCGAACTCGCTGATGCCGGTGAGCGGCGCGCGGCGGTGCGCGACGTCGGCGGCGCGGCGCTCGTACGTCGAGCGCAGCAGCTCGCCGATCGACCCGCCGTCGAGCGCGGCCAGCGCGCCCCCGTCGCGTTCGATGCCGGTGAAGACGTCCCAGGCGGCGGTGGCCAGCTGGTCGGTGCGCGACTCGACGTACCAGGAGCCGCCGGCCGCGTCCACGACCCGGGCCAGCGAGGACTCGTCGTGCAAGATCGCGGACGTGTTGCGGCCAATGCGCCGCGCGAAGTCGTCCGGCAGCCCGATCGCCGAGTCGAACGGCAGGACGGTGACCGCCTCGGCCCCGCCGATCGCGCCGGCGAAGCAGCCGATCGTGGTGCGCAGCAGGTTCACCCAGGGATCGCGTTGCGTCAGCATGGCGGCCGACGTCACCGCGTGCTGACGCTGGCCCGCGGCGCCGGTGGTCGCCTCGCACAGCTCGGCGACGCGGCTCCAGACCCGGCGCGCCGCCCGCAGCTTGGCGATGCCGGCGAACTGGTCGGCGGTCACGGCGAAGCGGAACTCCAGCGCTGCGAGCGCGTCGTCCACACAAAGACCGGCCCCGGTCAGCGCGCGCAGGTAGGCGACGCCGACCGACGTGGCGATCGCGATCTCCTGCGCGTCGCTCGCCCCCGCGTCGTGATAGACGGTGGCGTCGACCGTGGCCACCCGCAGCCCGGGCGCCGGCCCGGCCAGCTCGGCGAGCGCGGGAAGCAGCGTGAGGTCCGCATCCGCACCGGTACGGGCGCGCAACCCGATCGGGTCGGCACCGGTCGAGCCGCGCAGCTCGGCGAGCGCGACACCGGTCTGCTCGGCCCTCCCGAGCAGAGCTTGCACCGCTCGGTAGGTGTCGGCGCCGGCATCCAGCACGATCGGCGCCAGGTCCAGGTGCACGCCGTCGAGCACCTTGCCGAGGTCGTCGACCGCGGCGCCGCCGGCACCGAGCACCAGCCACAGCGACGTCGCGCCACCCGTCAGGTCGGCCAGCACCGCGGCGTTGGCACGGCCCGGATCCGGGTCGGCGTGCCGCGCCCGGACGTCCCAAGCAGTGTGCTCCGCGCTCGCACCGCGCACGTACGGCGAACTTCCCGGCGCTCCCGTGGGCACCGAAGGCGCGTCCTCGGCCGTGTACAGCGCCTTGATCGTGATGCCGTCGTAGCTCACCGAGCGCAGCGCGTCCTCGGCGTCCGCCGCGTCGGTGCCGGACCTGGCCAGGACGGCGGCGACCAGTTCACGCCACTGCGCACGCGTGGCGCCGGGGAACTGGGCGGCCAGCGGAAGAATCGCCTCGGACATTGCCGCATCGTATGGCGCGCAGCCCGCGGGTGACCTGCGGAGGTGGCCCATCTCTCGTGCCGCCTATACGCCGTTGCGCACCGAAATGGAAGGCGCGGAACCGACCCGATTCGTCTACCGTTGTGATCATATGGAGGCCATGACGACGAGGGCGACGCGGCAGGTCCGCGTCGTTGCCGTCATGGCCGCTCTGCTGTGTGCCTTCGCCGCATTCGGCCCGCTGGTCGCCCGCGAGGCCGGCCCCGCCCATTCGCGGATGCACCTGGTCAAGGTCGTCAACCCGGCCTCGGCCGACCAGCACGGCACCACCACCAAGTTCGACCAGCCGGTGGTGGCGGCGGTCCCGGTCCAGGACGTGTACGCCTCGGCGCTCAGCGTGCGCCCGAGCGAGTCGGCGCAGAGCACCCACCACACCACGGTCCGGACCCCGGCCAACCGGGGACCGCCCTCGTTGACGAGCTGACCGCACCTCCCGCCGCTCGCGGGAGGCCAGGCTTCGTCAACGAGGAGTACTCATGACCCAATCCGCAGCGCCCGCTGCACGTGGCGCCCCGGTGCCCGATACCCAACTCGCCGTCCTGCGCGGCATGCTCGAACAGCAGCGCCGGTTCCGGCTCGACCAGCTCGAGCAGTTGCAGCGCTCGGACCAGCTCGGCCTGCTCAGCGGCAGCGACCGCGAGATCAGCGACTCGCTGATCCGCGGCGCGCGCGCCGCGCTGCGCGACGTCGTCGACGCCTTGCAGCGCATGGCCGACGGCCGTTACGGCCGCTGCCGCCGCTGCGGCACGGCACTGGCCCCCGAGCGGCTCGAGGTACTGCCGCAGGTGAGCCTGTGCATGCCCTGCCAGCGCGAGGAGCAGGCGGACGACTGACGCCGCGCGGTGAATGACCGTCGGGCCGTTAGGCTCGGCGGTCATGGAGCACCAGACGGTAGAGGGCGCGGGCCGACCGCCCGCCGATCCGGCGACGGTGGCCAAGGACGCCGCCGCGGCACTGGCCGAGCGGACCGGCGTCGCCTCACATGACGTCGCGATCGTGCTCGGCTCCGGCTGGGTGCCCGCGATCGACGCCCTGGGCACGCCCACCGCCGAGGTCACCGTCACCGAGCTGCCGGGTTTCCTGCCGCCGAGCGTCGAGGGCCACGCCGGCCGGATCCGTTCGCTGGACGTGTCCGGGGTGCGGGTGCTCGCCTTCCTCGGCCGCACCCACTTCTACGAGGGGCGCGGCGTGGAGCCGGTCGTGCACGGCGTCCGGGTGGCGGCAGCCGCAGGGTGCCGCACGATCGTGCTGACCAACGCGTGCGGCGGGCTGCGTCCGGGCATGCAGGTGGGCGATCCGGTACTGATCAGCGACCACCTGAACCTGACCTGGCGCTCCCCGCTGGTCGGCGCCCGGTTCGTCGACCTCACCGACCTGTACTCGGCCCGGCTGCGCGCCCTGGTCCGCGAGATCGACCCGAGCATCAGCGAGGGTGTCTACGCGATGTTCCCCGGCCCGCAGTACGAGACGCCCGCCGAGGTCCGGATGGCCGGCGTGCTCGGCGCCGACCTGGTCGGCATGTCCACCGTGCTGGAGGCGATCGCCGCGCGCGCCGAGGGTTGCGATGTGCTCGGCCTGTCGCTGGTGACGAACCTGGCGGCCGGGCTGGGCGACCCGCTGGACCACGAAGAGGTGCTGGCTGCCGGCCGCGCCGCCGCGTCCCGGATGGGGGAACTGCTCGCCCGGCTCGTTCCGCAGCTGTGAGCGTGACGGTCCTGGTCACCGGCGCGGCCGGGCGCATCGGCGCGACGCTGTGCGAGCGGCTGCCCGCGCTCGGCTGGAACGTCCGCCCGTTCGACCTGGTCCCGGTGGGCGGCGCCCCGGCGGGCGAGGTGACCAGCGCGCGCGACCTGGACGCGGCGCTGGACGGGGTGAGCGAGGCGCTCGGGCGCTACTACGCCGACCGCTACGGCCTACGGGTCGCCTGCCTGCGCATCGGCACGTTCGCACCGCGGCCGCCTGACCGCCGCGCGCTGGCCGACTGGCTCTCACCCGGCGACTGCGCCCGGCTGGTGGACGCCTGCCTGCGGTCGCCGCAGCTCGACTACGCCGTGGTGTGGGGCGTCTCGGCGAACGCCCGGCGCGGCTGGTCACTGGACGAGGCGCTGGCCCTCGGCTACCGGCCCGAGGACGACGCGGAGGCCTACGCGGCCGATCTCGGCGACGCGTGCTCCTACGATTCGGACGGCTACGTGGGCGGGGGCTTCACCTCGCCCGGATTCGGGATCGACGAGGTGGCTGCGCGTGCGCGATGAGGAACTGCGGGGACGGGTCGAGGCCTGGCTCGCCGACGAGGTGGACGACGCCGCGGCCGCCGAACTGCGCGTGCTGCTGGACGCGGCCGAAGGCGGCGCTGCCGAGCGCGGTGCTGCCGAGCGCGGTGCTGCCGAGCGCGGTGCTGCCGAGCGCGGTGCTGCCGAGCGCGGTGCTGCCGAGCGCGGTGCCGCCGAGCGCGGTGCCGACAGCCAGGCGGCCGAGGCCGAGCTGGTCGACCGGTTCCGCGGCCCGCTGACCTTCGGCACCGCCGGGCTTCGCGGTCCGGTGCGGGCCGGCCCCAACGGGATGAACCGGGTGGTGGTGCGCCGCGCCGCCGCGGGCCTGGCCGCGTGGCTGACCGCGCAGGGGCGCTCCGGCGAACCGGTGGTGGTCGGCTACGACGGCCGGCACGGGTCGGCCGAGTTCGCGCACGACTCGGCGGCGATCTTCGCCGCGGCGGGTTTCGACGCCCGGTTGCTGCCGCGGTTGTTGCCCACCCCGGTGCTCGCGTTCGCGGTGCAGCACCTGGGCGCGGCCGCCGGCGTGATGGTGACCGCGTCGCACAACCCGCCACAGGACAACGGCTACAAGGTGTACGTGGCCGACGGCGCGCAGATCGCCCCGCCGGTCGACGTCGAGATCGAAGCGGCCATCCGAGCGGTCGCCTCGGCGCGGGGCGTCCCGCTGTCGGACCGCTACACCGTGCTGGGCGAGGACATCGTCGACGCGTACGTCGGCGCGGTTGCCGGCCTGATCGGGCCGGGCTCGCGGGAGGTGCGCATCGTGCACACCGCGATGCACGGCGTGGGCACCGAGGTGATCACGAAGGTGTTCGCCGCCGCCGGGTTCGCGCCGATGCACGGCGTCCCGCAGCAGGCTGCGCCGGACGCCGACTTCCCGACCGTCTCGTTCCCGAACCCCGAGGAGACCGGAGCGCTCGACCTCGCGCTGGCGCTGGCCCGCGAGCAGGACGCCGACCTGGTGATCGCGAACGATCCCGACGCGGACCGGTGCGCGGTCGCCGTGCCGGACGCCTCCGGTGAGTGGCGCATGCTGCGCGGTGATCAGGTCGGTGTGCTGCTCGCCGATGCCCTGCTGCGCAAGGGGGTTCGTGGCACGTACGCGACGACGATCGTGTCGTCCTCGATGCTCGGCGCGATGGCGGCACGCAACCAGGTGCCGTACCGCGAAACGCTGACCGGCTTCAAGTGGATCTCCCGGGCCGCGCCGGATCTCGTGTTCGGCTACGAGGAGGCGCTGGGCTACGCGGTCGCGCCGGAACTGGTGCGCGACAAGGACGGCATCAGCGCCGCGCTGCTGGTGGCCGAGCTCGCGGCGGCGCTCAAGGCCGACGGCTCCTCGCTCACGCAGCGGCTCGAACAGCTGTACGCCGAGTACGGCCGGTACGCGACCGACCAGGTGTCCGTGCGGGTCGAGGATCTCGCGCTGATCGCGGCGATGATGCAACGGCTGCGCGCCCGGCCGCCGACCCAGCTGCTCGGCCGGCCGGTCACGGTCGAGGACCTGCTGCCGGACAACGACGTGCTGCGCCTGCGCTGGCAAGGCGGGCGCGTGGTGATCCGGCCGTCCGGCACCGAGCCGAAGCTGAAGGCCTATCTCGAGGTGATCGTTCCCGACGGCGACGCGGCGCACGCTGCCGAGTTGCTCGCGCACCTGCGCGGCGAGGTCGGCGCGGCGCTGGCCTGACCCCGGCGGCCGTCAGGCGCCGGCGTACCCGACCACGGCGTCGGTGGCGAAGCCGGCCAGCAGCCCGATGAGCAGGCCGATCGCGAGCAGGTCGGGCCGCTTGGCGCGGGCCGCGACACCGAGCAACTGGGTGACGACGTAGATGATCGATCCCGCGGCCAGGGTCAGGAACACGACGCTGACCGCCTCACTCGTGAAGCCGTGCCCGACGATCGTGCCGACGAAGGTCGGGCCGCCGCCGATCAGCGCGAGCAGCAGCAGGAATCCCCAGGACGGCCGGCGGGCCGAGCCGTCGTCGTCCAGGTCGCCGGCGAGCGGGGCGACGATGCCGAAGCCCTCGGTCGCGTTGTGCAGGCCGAAGCCGATCACCAGCATCGTCGCGAGCGCGATCTCGCCGGACGCCGCCGACTGGCCGATCGCGAGCCCCTCGGCGAAGTTGTGCAGCCCGATCCCCACCGCGATCAGCAACGCGAGGCGCCGCGCGGGTGACCAGCCGGCGATCCCCGGGATCCGCACCGGGCGCACCTGCACCGCGGTTCCGGCCAGCGCCGGGCCCGGCTCGGGCGGTGCGACGACGGGGTTGCCGGCCGGGCCGGCGATCTCGGTCCGGTCGGCGGCCGCGGCCGCTGCCCGGGCGGTCACCCGTGCCGTCGTCGCTGCCATATAGCGCTCGTAGCCGACGAGCGACAGCAGCCCGACGCTCACCCCGAGCACGAACAGCGCGCCGTAGCCGAACGCCGGGGCGAGCCCGCCGACGTGGTCGTGCGCGGCCGACAGCGCGCCGTCGATCGGCTCCCACGCGGCGGACAGCACGTCCCAGACGAGGAACAGCAAGATGCCGACCGCGATCGCGTTGAGCAGCAGGCGCAGCGAGGGCATCGGGCGCCGGATCCTGCCGAGCGGGATGCCGAGGACGATGGTGACACCCGCGATCAGGCCGAGGATCAGTGTCTTCGTAAGGGACATCAACGCTCCAGGATTAGGTCTGCCTAACCTTACAAACGGCCGCGACCTGTGCAAACGCCGGGATCGCCCCGGCACACACAGCCGCTGCCTCTATCGTCACGGAGTGACTCGGCCCAAGATCATCTCTGCGCCGCTCGGCCGCGCGGTCGCGGTGCTCGCGTTGACCGGAGCGGTGCTTCTCGCGGTGGGCCTGACCGTCGGCCTGACCCTGATCGGCCGGCACGGCAACGGGCCGGTGCGCGGCCTGGACCGGCACGTGGGGAACTGGTTCCTCGACCATCGCTACCTCATCGGCCTGGCGAAGGCGATCGCGACCGTGGGCGATGCCGCGCTTCTCGGGGTGGTGTGCGTCGTGCTGACGCTCGCACTGCTCGCGTGGCGGCGCACGCCGATCATGCTGGCGCCGCTGGCCGGTTACCTCGGCGGCGAGGGACTGGTCTACCTCACCCGCGCCGTCGTGCACCGCGACCGGCCGCCGACGGCCGACTACCCGGCACCCGGTGCCCTGGCCGGCATCCACGAGACGAGCTGGTCGTTCCCGTCCGGACACGCCACCGCGGTGACCGCCGTGCTGTTCGCCGGGCTCGGCGTCGTGGCGCTGTCGCGCCGCGCGCTCTGGCCGTGGCTGGTCGCCGCCGCCGGCTCGCTCTACGTCGCGGCGAGCAGGCTCGATCTGGGCGTGCACTGGTTCACCGACGTCGCGACCGGTTGGGTGCTGGGCACGGTGTGGGGCGTGACGGTCGCGCTGGTCGCCGTCCGGCTGGCGGTCGGCTACGGGGTGGCGGCGAACCGGTACGAGCGGCCGCGCCATTCGTCCAGCACCGCCGTGTCGACCAGAGGGCCGGCCGACGGGCCGTAGTGCGCCGTCACCGTGCCGTTGTCGTTGACGGTGATTCCCGCCGCGTCGTTCCCGTCGCAGCGGTAGGTGAGGTCGACGTCGCCGAGCGCGGGCACCGCGCCGGTGACCGATACGCAGCGCCGGCCGTTACCGAGCACGATCGCCCACGGGTTTCCCTCGGTCAGGACCGGGTCGTACTTCGGCAGCGCGCGGGTCAGGGTGATGATCTGCCCGGTCGACCACGGGTCGGCGAAGCAGGCCACCGTGGGCGGGGTGCTCTCACGCGCTGACGCGAAGCACGGGTCCAAGATGGTGTTGCCGATCAGGCAGCGGAACACGCCGGCCACCGGGACCGCGATCGAGGTCGCGAAGCAGGAGCCGTGGCCGGCCGCGCGCGCGTGCACCAGCCGCCGTCCGTTCTCGTCGAACGGGGTGAACTGATGCACGGTGGGTGGCTTGGCCGGCACGGCGCCAGGGGCCGTCGCCCGGGTCGGGTCGACGGCGGCGGGCTGAGCGCCGCCGGTGCTCGCGGACCTGATCGGCGTCGGCGAGCTCGACGTCGGCGGGTTCGGCTGGGGCGAGTTCGCGGTGGACGTCGGTGAGCCGCACGCGGCCAGCACCCCCAGGCAGGCCGCGGCGGCCACCGCCGGGATGGACGCTCGGAGGACGCGCGTCAGCGCACGACCTCGCGCGTCCTCCGAGCTCGCCATCAAGCCTCCCTCGCACTAGTAGACGCTCCGAGCGCGCGGGACGTTGCGTGCAGAAGGCAACGGTTATGTCTCGATTGTGTGTTGATCAGGTGCGCGGGCCGCTAGCGCGGTCCGAACTGCCTGTCCCCGGCGTCGCCGAGTCCGGGGACGATGTAGGCGTTCTCGTTCAGGCGCTCGTCGACGCTGGCGACGAACAGCCGCCCGGCCAGCCCGCTCTCGGCGATGAGCTGGACGCCCTCGGGAGCGGCGAGCGCGCAGAGCACCGTGACGTCGGTGGCGCCGCGCTCGTGCAACAGCTCCAGGCAGTGCTTGAGCGAACCGCCGGTGGCCAGCATCGGGTCCAGCACGATCACCGGGCGGCCGGCGAGTGAGGCCGGCAGGGAGGCCATGTACGGGTGCGGCACGTGCGTCTGCTCGTCGCGGGCCAGGCCGACGAAGCCCATCTGCGACTCCGGCAGCAGGTTGAACGCCGCCTCGGCCATGCCCAGGCCGGCGCGCAGCACCGGCACCAGCAGCGGCGGGTTCGCGATCGCGGTGCCCGTGGTGGGCGCGACCGGCGTGGTGACCGGGACGTCGGCGACGGCGAGCTCGCGGGTGGCCTCGTAGACCAGCAGGGTGGCCAGCTCGCGCAGCGCGGCGCGGAACTCGGCGTTGCTGCTGCGCTCGTCGCGCATCACGGTGAGCCGGGCCTGGACGATGGGGTGCGTGACGACGACGGTTTCCACGCGCGCAGCCTACTGAGTCCGCGCCCTCGCGCGATGGGCGCGCACCCGCGCGCGCGAGCCGAACAAGCTGTCCGAGCACCAGCGACGGCGCCCGCTCTCGTCCAGGAAGATCCCGCCGCAGGTCTCGTCCGAGCAGGCGCGCAGCCGCGTCCGCTCCGGGCCGGTGAGGTGCCCGACCGCTTCCCGCGCGATCCGGGCCAGCGCGAGCGAAGTGGGCGTGCGGCTGCTGTCCCGGCGGCCTGCGGCGGTGCGCCCGACCGCCGAACCCGCCAGGTCGCTCGTGCGCTCCTAGACTGGCGGGGTGACCACAGTCGTCGACCTGCGGGACGTCACCCGCGACAACGCCGCACTGCGCCGCTTCCTGCACGGGCTGCCCGGCGTCGATCAGGTCGGCGCCGAGGGGCGGGCCGGCGCGCTGGCCACCCGCAGCATCAAGACCACCGCCAAGGCGTGGGCGATCGACACCGCGATCTCGATGGTCGACCTGACCACCCTCGAGGGCGCGGACACACCGGGAAAGGTGCGCTCGCTGTGCGCCAAGGCGATGCGTCCCGATCCCACCGACGCCTCGGTACCCGCCGTCGCCGCGGTGTGTGTCTACCCCGACCTGGTCGAGACGGCCGTCCACGCGCTGCGCGGGTCGCGGGTGGGCGTGGCGAGCGTGGCCACCGCGTTCCCGTCCGGCCGGGCGTCGCTGGAGACCAAGCTGCACGACGTCCGGGACGCGGTGGCGGCCGGCGCGAGCGAGATCGACATGGTGATCGATCGCGGCGCGTTCCTCGCCGGGCGGTACCTGCAGGTGTTCGAGGAGATCGTCGCGACCAAGGCGGCCTGCGGCACTGCCCACCTGAAGGTGATCCTGGAGACCGGCGAGCTCGCGACGCTGGACAACACCCGGCGCGCATCCTGGCTGGCCTTGCTCGCGGGGGGCGACTTCATCAAGACCTCGACCGGCAAGGTCGCGCCCGCGGCGACGCCGCCGGTCGCGTTGGTGATGCTCGAGGCGGTGCGTGACTACCGCGAGGTCAGCGGCGAGTTGCGCGGGGTGAAGCTGGCCGGCGGGATCCGCGCCTCCAAGGAAGCGGTGCGCTACCTGGTGATGGTGAACGAGGTGGCCGGCGACGACTGGCTCGACCCGCGCCTGTTCCGGTTCGGCGCGTCCAGCCTGCTCAACGACCTGCTGCTGCAGCGGCACAAGCTCGCGACCGGCAGCTACGACGGCCCCGACTATGTGACGGTGGACTGACCCATGGCATCTCGCTTCGAGTACGCGCCCGCGCCGGAGTCCCGCGACATCGCGCGGCTGCGCCCGAGCTACCAGATCTTCGTGAACGGCCGGTTCCGCGACGGCAGCGGCGAGGCGGTCAAGACGATCAACCCGGCGGACGAGACACCGCTGGCCGAGATCGTCGAGGCGGGCCGCTCCGACGTGGACGACGCGGTGCGGGCCGCACGACGCGCGTTCGGGCCGTGGTCGCGGCTGCCCGGGCGCGAGCGTGGCAAGTACCTGTTCCGGATCGCGCGTGCGATCCAGGAACGCGGTCGCGAGCTGGCGGTGCTGGAGTCGCTCGACAACGGCAAGCCGATCCGCGAGTCGCGCGACGTCGACGTCCCGACCGCGGCAGCGCACTTCTTCTACTACGCCGGCTGGGCGGACAAGCTCGGCTACGCGGGGTTCGGCCCCGATCCGCAACCGATCGGCGTGGCCGGCCAGATCATCCCGTGGAACTTCCCGCTGCTGATGGCGGCGTGGAAGATCGCGCCGGCGCTGGCGTGCGGCAACACCGTGGTGCTCAAGCCGGCCGAGACGACCCCGCTGACCGCGCTCGTGCTGGCCGAGATCATCGCCGAGGCGGACCTGCCACCGGGCGTGGTCAACATCCTCGCCGGTGGACCGGACATCGGGCAGGCCATCGTCGAGCACGCCGGCGTGGACAAGATCGCGTTCACCGGCTCCACCGACGTCGGCAAGATCATCCAGCGCTCGCTCGCCGGCTCCGGCAGGCGGCTCTCGCTGGAGCTGGGCGGCAAGGCGGCGAACATCGTCTTCGACGACGCTCCGATCGACCAGGCCGTCGAGGGCATCGTGAACGGGATCTTCTTCAACCAGGGCCAGGTGTGCTGCGCCGGCTCGCGGCTGCTCGTGCAGGAGTCCGTGGCCGACGAGCTCATCTCGTCGCTGCAGCGCCGGCTCGGAACGCTGCGCGTGGGCGACCCGCTGGACAAGAACACCGACGTGGGGGCGATCAACTCGGCCGCGCAACTGGCCCGGATCCGCGAGCTGACCGACGCGGGTGTCGCCGAGGGCGCGACCCGCTGGTCGCCACCGTGCGCGCTGCCCGAGCGCGGCTACTGGTTCGCGCCCACCGTGTTCACCGGCGTCTCGCAGGCGCACCGCATCGCCCGCGAGGAGATCTTCGGCCCGGTCCTGTCGGTGCTGACGTTCCGGACCCCGTCCGAGGCGGTGGACAAGGCGAACAACACGCCGTACGGGCTGTCCGCGGGCGTGTGGACCGAGAAGGGGTCGCGGATCCTGTCGATGGCCTCGCGGCTGCGCGCCGGCGTGGTCTGGGCCAACACGTTCAACCGGTTCGACCCGTCCTCGCCGTTCGGCGGTTACAAGGAGTCCGGCTTCGGTCGCGAAGGCGGACGCCACGGCCTGGAGGCCTACCTTGCCCACTGACTCCAAGTCCGGTGCTGCCGGCAAGGCCGGCGCCGGCGAGGCCCGGCTGCGGGTGCGCAAGACGTACAAGCTCTACCTGGGCGGAGCGTTCCCGCGCTCGGAGTCAGGGCGCTCGTACCCGGTGTCGTCGGCACGCGGCACGCTGCTCGCGCACGCCGCGCAGGCGTCGCGCAAGGACGTGCGAGACGCGGTCGTCGCGGCGCGCAAGGCGTTCGGCGGCTGGTCCGGCGCGACGGCGTACAACCGCGGCCAGGTGCTGTACCGGGTAGCCGAACTGCTGGACGGCCGGCGCGAGCAGTTCGCCGCCGAGGTGCAGGCGGCCGAGGGCGGTACGGCACGCGCGGCCGCCGCCCAGGTGGCCGCGGCGATCGACCGGTGGGTCTACTACGCCGGCTGGGCGGACAAGTATGCGCAGGTGGCCGGCGGCACCAACCCGGTGGCCGGGCCGTACTTCAACTTCTCGCTGCCCGAGCCGACCGGTGTGGTTGCGATCGTCGCACCGCAGGATTCGTCCCTGCTCGGACTGGTGTCCGTTCTGGCTCCGGCGCTCACCACGGGCAACACCACGGTGGTGCTCGCCGCCCAGGACCGGCCGCTGCCCGCCGTCTCGCTGACCGAGGTGCTGGCAACGTCCGACGTTCCCGGCGGCGTCGTGAACCTGCTGACCGGGTTCACCGCCGAACTCGCGCCCTGGCTGGCCTCGCACCGCGACGTCAACGCGATCGACCTGACCGGCGTCCCGCCTGCCGAGCGGGCGGCGCTGGAGATCGCCGCTGCCGACAACGTCAAGCGCGTGTACGTACCGCGATCCGTCGACTGGTCGACCGATCCCGGGCTGTCCCGGCTGGACGCCTTCGTCGAGACCAAGACCGTCTGGCACCCGATCGGCGTCTGAGGTTGCGCCGGATCCGGCTTCGGCGGTTGGGCCGCTCACGTCGCCGCGTCCCACTTGTGCTTGCCGAACCGCGGATCGGCGAGGACCTCCGGATCTGGCCGCCAGTCGTAGGTGTACGCCGGCACCGCCGGGTTCTGTCTCGGGTTGTCCGGCATCCAGGCAATACGGAACCAACCCCACCACGGTGTCTGCATGCTGCAGATGGGGCGAACGCGCAGGTGGGCGGGCAGGCGCCGGCCGTCGCGCATCCGATACTCGACCGGTTCGCCGGGCACGACGAACTCGCGCCCGTGGCCGTGCAGCACTGCGATCCGCAGGCCGACGCTGCCCAGGATGCGCGTCAGCGTGCCGATCGTCGGGTCGGCGCACTCGCCGGATTCGAGCCGGCCGATGGTCGACTTGCCCAACCCGCTGAGCTCGGCGAGTTCGCGTTGGCTGAGCACGTACCTGCGCCGGATCTCGCGCAGCATGATCGCGGTGTTCATGCTCCCGACGGTGCTCGCCAGGTGTGACGCCGGACGTGCCGGTCCTCCGCTGCCTGTGGACGACACGCGAACTGTGGACAGACGGTCGTTCGCGTCGCGGGTACGTTCTCCCGGGCACCCGGGTCCAGGCACCCCCAGGTGCGCTGGCGTGTAGTGGATTGCCCCGGGCGTGTCAGATGGTCTGTGTGAGGGGTTGAGCTAACCCCGTGCGGGAGGCTCCTGCGGGAGCTGTCGCACAGATCGGAGAACACGATCATGACGATCACGATGATGCCGGGCGGCCGGGCCGCTGCGGTGAACGAGGTGCCGTCGGCGGTGGCCGATCAGCTGGTGTCGGCGACACTGGAGGACATGGCCAAGCGCAGCCGCAAGGACGAGCCGGTGCCACCGGCGCGGGTGGCGGCGCGCAAGCTGGTGGCCGAGATGGCCGGGCAGGGCTGGCTGGACGATCTGATGTCGAAGGTCGGTGACGACGGTGTCGCGTTGACCGGCGACGGCGGGTTCCTGCCGGAGATGATCAAGGCGGTGCTCGAGCGTGGACTCGAGGCCGAGCTCACCGATCACTTGGGCTACGAGCGTGGTGACCCGGCCGGGGCCGGGTCTGGCAACTCCCGTAACGGGTCGACGCCGAAGACGTTGTTGACCGAGGTCGGGCCGGTCGATCTGGACACGCCGCGGGATCGGGTCGGCAGCTTCACGCCCCGGCTGGTACCGAAGGGGACCCGCCGCCTCGGCGGCCTGTCGGACATGATCATCAGCCTCTATGCCGGTGGGATGACGGTGCGCGACATCGGCCACCACCTGCAGCGGGTCTATGGCACCGAGCTGTCCCATGACACGATCTCCAAGATCACCGACGAGGTCCTCGAAGAGGTCAAGGCCTGGCAGACCCGTCCCCTGGACGCGGTCTATCCGGTGATCTTCATCGACGCCCTGGTGGTGAAGGTCCGCGACCAGAACGTAGTGCGCAACAAGGCCTGTCACGTGGTGATCGGCGTCGATACCGACGGCGTGAAGCACGTGCTGGGCTTGTGGGTTCAGCAGCAAGAAGGCGCTCGGTTCTGGAACCAGGTGCTCGGCGAGCTGCGCAACCGCGGAGTGCGCGACGTGCTGATCGCCTGCTGCGACGGCCTGGTCGGGCTGCCAGAGGCGGTCGAGTCGACCTGGCCGCAGACAGTGGTGCAGACCTGCGTGGTCCACCTGATTCGCGCCTCGCTGCGTTACGTGTCCTACAACGACCGCAAGGCCGTCGCTGCGGCGCTCAAGCCGATCTACACCGCGGTCAACGCCGACGCCGCCTTCGACGAGCTCACCACGTTCGCCGACTCCGAACTCGGCAAGAAGTACGGCGCCACCGTCGCAGCGTGGGAACGAGCCTGGGACCGGTTCGTGCCGTTCCTGGCCTTCCCACTGGAGGTTCGCAAGGTCATCTACACCACCAACTCGATCGAGTCGTTGAACTACCAGCTCCGCAAGATCATCAAGAACCGTGGCCAGTTCCCCAATGACGACGCCATCATCAAGCTCATCTGGCTGGCCATCCTCGACATCGAAGACAAGCGCGCCGCTCTGCGAGAGAAGGACAAAGGCAAGCCGGCGAACAAGCGCACCGCCCCGCCCCGCCTGATCGAAGGCGCCACCACCACCGGCTGGCGCGCCGCCATCAACGCCCTCGACCTGGCCTACCCCGGCCGGCTCCCCGCCGGCCTCTAACCCAACGATCTTGACCACTTACACAGAAGACTTGACAGGCTCATTGCCCCGGATCCCGGGGCAATCCACCATCGCCGCAGCAGCCCCGGTCGGCCGCCGCCAGAACTCAGTCGCCCGGGTTCGGCACCAACACCGCCCGCGCCTGCCGCACCGTCAGCGCGGTCGAGGCGGCCGGGCCGGTGATCGGACCACCGGCCAACTGCTGGAAATGCGCGGCGTCCAGGGAATACGACGCGGTCCACGACACCACCAGCGTGATCCGCACCGGCCCCGCACTGCGGTACACGTGCCCGTAATAGTCCGGACACAACACCTGCGCACACCGATCCCCCACATCGTCATACGCCTTACCCGGAACAGCACTGGACGCCCGGACCCCGTCACCGAAATCCCACGCCGCATGATCGAACACGATCTTCAACCACACCGGCTGACCCACCACCATCACCTGACCCAAGCTCCGAGCCGTACCGGTCCGCGCCCACAACAACGTCTGAATGTTCACCAACGTCGTCGGCGACGGACCGGCCAGCCCGATCCCCACCGCAGGCAACAACCGGATCGCCCGATCCCGGATCGTCGCCGCATCCGGCACCACCACCGGCACCTGCGTCTGCGGACACCAGAAACTCTCGTTCTGCCACCCCTGACCGGGCTTACGGCTCTGATACTCGAACGCATTCACGAAGACCGGGCCGGACTGTCCACCCTCGGCCAACAACTTGCAGCGCGGCACATTCGGCCCGCACCGACCCACCACCTGACCATCCAGCAGTGCCGCACCCGTGTCCGTACACGCCACCCGCCGATACTCGATCGAAGGCGAAGTGGGCGGCGTTGCTGATTCGCCGTCGACGCAGATGCCATTGAGAATCACCCCGTGCTTGCCCCCCGACCCAGCGATGATGCAGTCCTGAGCGTTGCTACTTGGGAGCGCTGCAGCTGGGAGCATGGCAGACAGTTGCGCCACGAATGCGATGCCGAGCAACACCCGGATGACACGGCGCGCCATGTCACACCCGCACACTGAACGCGTTGGCTCGCCAGCCGCTGTCGCGCCAGATGACTTCGATCCTGAACTGGAAATCCCCCGAAACCGTGGAGGCATGCACTATGAGGAGTAGTCATGCCAGAGAAGCGCAGGAAGTTCGATGCGGAGTTCCGCGAGGGCGCGGTGCGGCTGGTGCACGAGACCGGCAAGCCGATCGCGCAGATCGCTCGTGACCTGGGGGTCAACGAGGGCACGCTGGGCAACTGGGTCGCTCGTGACCGCGTAGCACGTGAGGGCCGAGACGGCCTGTCCCGTGATGATCTTGATGAGTTGAAGCGGCTGCGTGCGGAGAACGCCGAGCTGCGGATGGAGCGCGATGTCCTCAAGCGCTCCGTGGTCCTGTGGGTGAAGGAGGCGACGAAGTGAGCGTGGCACGCTTCATCGCCGACCAGAGGACGAACTACCGCGTTCCCGTCGCGGTCTGCTGCGCGATTTTCGGGCTGTCCGTCTCGTGGTTCTACAAGTGGGTCAAGGCCCCGGTCACCGCGCAGCTCACGCGGCGGCGTGAGCTCGATGCTGCCGTCGCTGAGCAGTTCGAGAACTCGGGACGGACCTACGGCTCGCCGCGGATCCATCGGGACCTGGTCGAGGCCGGCTGGCAGGTCGGCGAGAACACCGTCGCCGAGTCGATGCGCCGGCAGGGCCTGTTCGGCCGCAAACCCAAGCGGCGCAAGGGCCTGACCAGGCAGGACAAGGCAGCGCCGAAGTTCGCTGACCTGCTGCGGCGGGACTTCTCCGCGCCGGCACCGAACGTGAAGTGGTGCGGGGATATGACCGAGATCCCGACCGGCGAGGGCAAGCTGTTCATGGCCACGGTGATCGACCTGTACTCGCGTCGACTGCTGGCCTGCCCGATGTCCGAGCACCCGGACCGGTGGCTGGCGATGGACGCGATCAAGATCGCCGCCGCCACCCGGGGCGGCCGCGAGAACATCGAGAGCGTCATCTTCCACACCGACCGAGGATCGACCTACACCGCGGGCGAATTCACCAAGCTGTGCAAGGACAAACTCGGGATCCGGCAGTCGATGGGCCGGGTCGGTTCGTGCTTCGACAACGCCGCCGCCGAGTCGTTCTTCTCCACCCTGGAACACGAGGTCCTGTCCCGGCACACCTTCGAGACGAAGGCCCAGGCCCGCGCCGTCGTGCTCGCCTGGTGCCACAAGTTCTACAACACCCGACGACGGCACAGCAGCGCCGCGTTGCTAGCCCCAGCCGAGTTCGAGAAGATCACCGCTGACCAACCGGCAGCGGCATAACGAAGTCCTTCACGATTTCGGGGGAAACCCAGAACTGCTCACCCGTGTGCGCGATATCGCCTTGCTGGAACTGATTCCTTGCATCGACCTCCTCGAAAGAGGTCACGTCGACTGTGAACTGCACCGCCATGTGTGTGCTGCTCGCATCCGGATCGATCGTCGGAGCGCCTCGCACGCTGAACCTGCCGCCGAGGTAGTGATTGCCCTTCGCCCGAACGGCGTCCATGCCGTTGGCGAGCGCTGCGCATGACGTGCACGTTTTGGTGGCGTAGTGCCGCATGTAGGCGCCGCTGGTGGTCGCGAAACCCCAGTCGATCGTCTGGATGAAGAACTTCGCGAACGCGACCGCACCGTCCTGGGTGTGCTGCGTCGCCTCCAACGGCATCACCGGCGGCTTCTCCCCGGGCTTGCGCAGATTCGGGCCCGTCGTCGGCACATCGGCAGGCACCGTCGGCCCGGCCGGCCGCGGCGGACCCGAATGACTGACAGTCACCGGCGGCACCGAACCCGACACCGAACCCGCCGGCGACGTCCGAACCGGCGAGGACGGATCACCCCCCGAACCACTTCCGTCACACGCCGCAAGCGCCATCACCACCAACAGCACCAAAGGGGCGAAACGCGCACGCACACCCGGCAGCATAGGGTCCACGAGCGCCCGGCGCATCAAGTCAGCTGCGGCTGTGGAAGCCCGGTCCCCGCTCGGCGAACGGTGGGCCCGCGTGTTCGAACGCGGTTGGGTAGGTTCGCAACTATGACGAGCTCGCTGGACGCCGGCATCATCCCGATCACGCTGACCGTGAACGGCCGCATCGGACTGACCCTCTGGGCGCCACCGTGGGAGGACGAGGACGACGAGGAGTGGCAGGGTTTCCTCGGCGACGGCGCGAAGATCCTTCTCTTCCCGGGCACTCGCGAGCTGGCCGAGTTCATCGCGTCCGGTGAGGAGAACGACCTGTCCGACCACCCGGCCTGGGGTCGCGTGCAGAAGCTCCGGCCGGACGACCTTCGCCCCGACCCGGAGGACGGCTACGACCTGGACGCCGTGTACGAGTGGGCATCGGGCGAACCGGACCCGGTGCGCGTGTCCGCGCTGGCCAACGTCGTCGACATGGTCGCCAAGATCGCCGACTGCTGCGACGACGGGGCGCTGCGCCGGCTCGTCGAGCACACCCCGGCGTACGAAGAGCTGGTCGACGAAGACGTCAGCTACCAGGGCAAGGACGGCCGTAAGCGCTGGAACGAACTCGGGGACACCATCGCCGAGACGTGGGAGCGCGCCATCACGCGCGTGGACGCCTGGCTGTCCTGGCAGGGCGACTTCTCGCACAGCGACCTGGCCAGTGAGACGGTCTGGGACCGGGTGGGCGCCGAGCCGATCGAGATCCGCGTCGGCGACGCCCGCTACCTCACCGTGCGCGGCTACGTCTCCCCCGACGCCGAGGACGCCGAGACCGAGGCCGCGTTCATCGGCGGCGACGACACCGTCGTCGTGTTCACCGACGTCGCCAGCCTGGCCCGCTACTGCCGTACCGCGAAGGACCATGCGCTCACCAAGCTCGAATGGTGGTCCGAGCTCGCCGACCTCGAGGACGAGGCCGCGTTCGGCCCCGGCCTGGACGCGACGTACGACCTGCGCAAGCCGTCGGTGCGGGGCGCCGAACTGCTGCGCGAACTGGTCGCGTTCTGCAACCTGGACGCCGACACGTCCGTCCTGGACGGGCCGTCCGTCGACAAGGACGACTGGCGCAACCTGCTGGAGGAAGTGTCCGGCTGCCTGGATCCCCAGGACGGCTGACTCCCAGGACGGCTGACTCGGGACGGGAACGGCTAGAGGTACCCGCGCACCTCGGGTACCGCGGTGCGCGCCTCGTCGGCAGCAGCATCGTCGAGGCGGTCCTGCGACGCGCGCTCGGCCGCGACACGGTCGGTGTACGCCTTCACCTCGCGGCTGCGCGTGCGACGGTCCCAGCCGAGTACCGAACCGGCCAGCGCGGCCACCGGCTCGGCGCAGTCGACACCGCGGTGCGGGTACTCGATCGAGATGCGGGTACGCCGGGTCAGCACGTCCTCCAGGTGCAGTGCACCCTCGTGGGTCACGGCGTAACGGATCTCGGCCAGCAGGTAGTCCGGCGCGCCCGGCACGGTATCGAGCAGGTTCGCCTCGTCCAGGCCGGGGTCGAGCACGTCGCGGATCAGCGAGCCGTAGCGGTCCAGCACGTGCCGGATCCGATGTGGGTGCAGACCGTAGTCGGCGGCCAGCGTGTCGATCTGGTTGCGCATCGCGAAGTAGCCGTCCGCGCCGAGCAGTGGCACCCGATCGGTGCACGACGGCTGGACGCGGCGCGGCAACTCCTCGGCCGCGGCGTCCACGATGTCCGCGGCCATCACCCGGTACGTCGTGTACTTGCCCCCCGCGATCGAGATCAACCCGGGAACCACCTGCGCCACGGCGTGTTCGCGCGACAGCGCGGACGACTCCTCGGACTCGCCGGCCAGCAGCGGCCGCAGCCCCGCGTAAACACCCTGGATGTCGGCCGCCGTCAGCGGCGTCACCAGCACCTCGTTGACCCGCTCCAGCAGGTAGTCGATGTCGGCCCGGGTCGCAGCCGGATGCGCCAGGTCGAGCGTCCAGTCGGTGTCGGTCGTGCCGATCAGCCAGTGGTTCTTCCACGGGATCACGAACAGCACCGACGTCGGCGTGCGCAGGATGAGTCCGGCGTCGCCGGTGATCTTGCCGCGCGGCACCACGATGTGCACACCCTTGGACGCACGCACCTGGAACCGGCCGCGTCCGCCGGACAGCTCCTGGATGTCATCGGTCCAGACGCCGGTGCAGTTCAACACCACGCCGGCCCGGACCGTCGCCTGCGCGCCGGTCTCGGTGTCGCGCAACTCGACACCGACCACGCGGTCGGACTCGCGGGCGAACCCCACCGCAGCGGTCGACGCGCGGACCACGGCACCGTACCTGGCCGCGGTGCGCGCGACGGTCAGCGTGTGCCGTGCGTCGTCGGCCTGGGCGTCGTAGTAGCGCACCGCGCCGACGAGGGAATCCGGCTTCATGCTCGGGAACATCCGCAGCGCGGCACGCCGGCTCAGGTGCTTCTGCGCCGGCACGCTCGAGTGCCCGCCCATGGTGTCGTACAGGGCCAGACCCGCTGCCACGTAAGGACGTTCCCAGCCCCGATGGGTGAGCGGGTACAGGAACGGGACGGGCTTGACCAGGTGCGGCGCGAGGCGCGTTGTCATCAGCTCGCGTTCGTGCAGCGCCTCACGGACCAGGCCGAACTCCAACTGCTCCAGGTAGCGCAGGCCGCCGTGGAACAGCTTGGACGATCGGCTGGACGTGCCCGCCGCGAAGTCGCGCGCCTCCACAAGCGCCACCGAGAGCCCCCGGGTGGCGGCGTCCAAGGCGGCGCCCGCGCCGGTGACCCCGCCGCCGACCACCACGACGTCGAACGACTCGGCGGCGAGCCGGCTCCACGCGGTGTCCCGGTACACGGTATCGAGCCGCGACGTGTCGCCGCCGCCCTTCGGAATCGATGCGCCCACAAGGTGGCAGGCTAGCCGAATGCCGGCTGTCGTCGCTGCGATCGACCAGGGGACCACGTCCACCCGCTGCCTGCTCTTCGACCACGACGCGCGGATCGTCGCGATGGAGCAGCTCGAACACCGCCAGTACCTGCCGCGGCCCGGCTGGGTGGAGCACGACCCGGCGGAGATCTGGTCGAACACCCGGACGGTGCTGGCCGGCGCGGTCGCGCGCGCCGAGTGCCGGCCGGGGGACGTCGCCGCGATCGGCATCACGAACCAGCGCGAGACCACGGTCGTCTGGGACCGCACCACGGGCGAGCCGATCGCGCCGGCGATCGTGTGGCAGGACACCCGCACCCAGTCGATCTGTGACGATCTGGCGGTGGACGGCGGTGTCGGCCGCTATCGCGAGCGTGTCGGCCTGCCGCTGGCCACCTACTTCGCCGGCCCCAAGGTGCGCTGGCTGCTCGAGCACGTCGACGGAGCGCGCGCCAGGGCCGAGGCGGGCGAGTTGTTGATGGGCACGATCGATTCCTGGTTGGTGTGGAACCTGTCCGGTGGGCTGCACGTCACCGACGCCACGAACGCCAGCCGCACCATGCTGATGGACCTGGACACCCTCGACTGGGCGCCGGACATCGCGGCGGACCTCGGCATCCCTGTTGCCATGCTGCCGCAGATCCGCTCGTCGTCCGAGGTGTACGCGCAGGTGCGCGAGCGGGGTCCGCTGGCCGGCGTGCCGATCGCGGGCATCCTCGGCGACCAGCAGGCGGCGACGTTCGGGCAGGCGTGCCTGCAGCGGGGTGAGGCCAAGAACACCTACGGCACCGGCAACTTCCTGCTGCTCAACACCGGCACCGAACGGGTGCTGTCGCAGAACGGGTTGCTGACCACGGTCTGTTACGCCCTGCCAGGGCAGCCGCCGGTGTACGCGCTGGAGGGCTCGATCGCGGTCACCGGCTCGCTGGTGCAGTGGCTGCGCGACAACCTCGGCCTCATCGAGTCCGCGCCGGAGGTGGAGACGCTCGCCGCGTCCGTCGAGGACAACGGCGGCGCCTACTTCGTCCCGGCGTTCTCCGGACTGTTCGCACCGCACTGGCGTCCGGACGCGCGCGGCGCGATCGTCGGGCTCACCCGCTACGTCAACCGTGGCCACCTCGCCCGCGCCGCACTGGAGGCGACCGCGTTCCAGACCCGCGAGGTGATCGAGGCGATGAATGCGGACGCGGCGGTCGACCTGCGGTCGCTGAAGGTCGACGGCGGCATGGTCGGCAACGAGCTGCTGATGCAGTTCCAGGCCGACCTGCTCGACGTCCCGGTCGTGCGGCCGGTGGTCACCGAGACGACGGCCCTGGGCGCGGCGTACGCGGCCGGGCTGGCGGTGGGGTTCTGGTCCTCGACCGAGGAGATCCGGGCGAACTGGGCGGCCGACCGCGAGTGGCGACCGGCGATGGGCGCGGCGCAGCGCGAGGAGCTGTACGCCCGGTGGAAGAAAGCCGTCACCCGCACGTTGGACTGGGTATGAGCAGCCCTTTGCCCGCCGTCCCACTGTCCGTGCTCGATCTCGCGCCGGTGGGCGACGGGGCGAGCGCAAGCGATGCGGTGCAGGCCAGCCTCGAGCTCGCGCGCCGGGCCGACGAGCTGGGCTTCACCCGCTTCTGGCTGGCCGAGCACCACAGCATGCCGGGCATCGCCAGCTCGGCGCCGGCCGTGCTGATCGGTGCGGTCGCCGCCGCGACGCGCCGGATCCGGGTGGGTTCCGGTGGCGTGATGCTGCCGAACCACGCGCCGCTGGTGGTCGCCGAGCAGTTCGGGACGCTCGCCGCCCTGCACCCGGGCCGCATCGACCTGGGTCTGGGACGCGCGCCCGGCACCGACCCGCGCACCGCCGCCGCGCTGCGGCGTTCGGCCGACCCGCTCGGCCCGGACGACTTTCCCGAGCAACTCGGCGAGCTGGCGTGTTTCCTGAGCGGCGCGTTTCCCGAAGGCCATCCGTACCGGCAGATCCGCGCGGTGCCGCAGGCCGACGCGCCGCCGCCGATCTGGCTGCTCGGTTCGAGCCTGTACAGCGCCGAACTGGCCGGGCTGCTCGGACTGCCGTTCGCGTTCGCACACCACTTCAGCTCGGCGCATACGCTGCCCGCGCTCGAGCGCTACCGCTCGTCCTTCAGGCAGGGCCGCACCCTGGACGAGCCGTACGCGATGGTGACCGTGCAAGCCGTGTGCGCGCCCACCGACGAGGAGGCCGAGCGGATCGCACTGCCGGCGGCGCTGTCGTTCCTGCGGCTGCGCCAGGGGCAGCCAGGAACCCTGCCCACGCCGGAGCAGGCCGCCGAGTACCCGTGGTCACCGATGGAGCGTGAGTTCGTCGCCCAGCGCCGCGACGGCCAGGCCGTCGGCTCGCCGGACACGGTGCGCGACGCGCTCGCCGCCCTGCTCAAGGCCACCGGGCCGGACGAGCTGATGATCACCACCCTGGTGCACTCGCCGCAGGAGCGGTTGCGCTCGACCGAACTCGTGCGCGGCCTGTTCGCTGAACTTCCCCGCGGCCTGCAACAGACCTGAGGCCCTGTCGGCGTCGATGCTGACGTGAGCAAGGATGTGAGCATGCCTCGACGGACCCGCCTGGTGCCGCTCGCCCTGGCCGTGGTCGCACTCGCCGCCTGCTCGACCGGCACCAGCGGCACGCCGTCCACGTCACCGCGGCCTCCGCAGTCGCCGCAGTCGCCGCGGACCGTCCCGGCCACCACGGTGACGACGACCGGCACTGTTCCGACGAGTGCAGCGCCGACCCGATCCGGCAGCCCGTCGCCGACGCCGACGAGTCCGGCCGAGATCTCGCTGGCGACCATGAGCCTGCCCGAGCGCGTCGGCCAGCTGCTGATGGTCGACTGCCCGAGCACGTCGGTCACCGCGGCCACCGCGACGGCGATCGAGAAGTACCACGTCGGTTCGGTGATCCTCGACGGCAACAGCCAGCTCGGCGTGGAGGCCACCGCGGCGATCGTGCAGCAGTTGCAGGACCGGATCACCCGCGGCCCCAAGCTGTTCGTCGCGACCGACCAGGAGGGCGGCATCGTCCAGCGGCTGCGTGGCCCCGGCTTCACCTCCATCCCGAGTGCGGTGCAGCAGGGCGCCGAGAAGCCCGGTCAGCTGCAGACCGACACGACGGTCTGGGCCGGCCAGCTGCGGGCGGCGGGCGTGAACGTCGACCTGGCGCCGGTGCTGGACACCGTCCCGGCGGGATCGGGCAGCAACCCCCCGATCGGCGATCTGGACCGCAACTACGGCACCACGCCGGACACCGTCTCCTCGCACGGGTTGGCGGTGGCCAAGGGTCTTGCGGCAGCGGGCATCGCGGCAACGGTCAAGCACTTCCCCGGGCTCGGCCGGGTCACCCAGAACACCGACACCACGGCCGGGGTCCGCGACACGATCACCACCGCGGACGACCCGTACCTCGACCCGTTCGCCGCGGCCGTCAAGGCGGGCGTGCCGTTCGTGATGATGTCGACCGCGATCTACACCCGGCTCGACCCGAAGAACCCGGCCGCGTTCTCCTCGACGATCATCACCGGGCTGTTGCGCGACAAGCTCGGCTTCGACGGTGTGGTGATCAGCGACGACCTGGGCGCGGCCAAGCAGGTCGCGCATTACCCGGTGGCGCAGCGGGCGGTGCGGTTCATCGCGGCCGGCGGCGACATGGTGCTCACCGTCGATGCCACGCAGGCCAAGGCGATGACGGCGGCACTGATCGCGAAGGCCGAGGCGGACCCGGCTTTCGCAGCCCTCGTCGACGCGGCAGCGCTGCGGGTGCTCAAGGCCAAGCAGGTCGCCGAGCTGATCTCCTGAGCCGGGTACTCAGGCGCGCAGGGCGGCGTAGCCCGGCTTGATGACCCCGTTGATGAGCTGCAGCCGCTCGTCGAAGCCGATGAACGAGCTCTTCATCGCGTTGATCGTGAACCACTGCAGGTCGGCCCAGTCGTAGCCGAACGCGTCGGCGAGCAACGCCATCTCGCGCGTCATCGACGTCCCGCTCATCAGCCGGTTGTCGGTGTTCACCGTGACCCGGAACTGCAGCTTGCGCAGCAACCCGATCGGGTGCTCGGCGATGGACTCGGCCGCGCCGGTCTGCACGTTGGACGACGGGCACATCTCCAGCGGGATCCGCTTGTCGCGCACGTACTGCGCCAGCCGGCCGAGCGCGCCGCCTGCGGTGATGTCGTCGACGATGCGCACCCCGTGGCCCAACCGGTCGGTGCCGCACCACTGGATCGCCTCCCAGATCGACGGCAGCCCGAACGCCTCCCCGGCGTGGATGGTGAAGTGGAAGTTCTCGCGGCGCAGGTACTCGAACGCGTCCAGGTGCCGGGTGGGCGGGAAGCCCGCCTCGGCGCCGGCGATGTCGAAGCCGACGATGCCCTTGTCGCGGTACGCGACCGCGAGCTCGGCGATCTCACGGGAGCGGGCAGCGTGCCGCATCGCGGTCGCGATCGCCCCGACCCGGATGCGCTTTCCGCGCTCGGCCGCGGCCTGCTCGCCCTCGCGGAACCCGGCCAGGACGGCGTCGACGACCTCGTCCAGGGACAGTCCGGCCTCGGTGTGCTGCTCGGGCGCCCAGCGGATCTCGGCGTACACGACACCGTCGTCGGCTAGGTCCTCCGCGGCTTCGCGCGCGACGCGGGCCAGCCCGTCCGCGGTCTGCATCACCGCGACCGTGTGCGCGAAGGTCTCCAGGTAGCGCTCCAGCGAGCCGGAGTCGGCCGAGTCACGGAACCACTTCGCCAGCGTCGGCGCATCCGGCGCGGGCAACTCGTCGTAGCCGATCTCGCGCGCGATGTCGACGACGGTCTCCGGCCGCACGCCACCGTCGAGGTGATCGTGCAGCAGGACCTTGGGCGCGGTGCGGATCGAGGACTCGTCGAGCGGCGTCGGCATGCCTCCACCGTAGTGCGGGCGCGGTCAGCGAGCGGGCACCAGCCGGGGCGCGACCGACGTGCCGCTCGCGGCGGGCTGCGTCGCGGGTTCGGGACGGTGTGCCCAGCGCTTGCGCAGCGGCGTCTCGACCCAGCGGTAGGACGCCTCGGCGGTGCCCACCAGGGCGAGCAGCCACAGTAGCCCGGCCCACCCGGCGTCGATCGGCTTGTGCCCGAACAACTGGTTGAAGCCGTTCATGAACAGCATGTTCCACAGGTACAGGCCGTATGAGAGCCGCCCCAGGTGCACGAACGGGCCCCAGCCGAGGAACCGGGCGAGCAGCCCGCCGGGGGTGATCACCAGGCCGGCAACGATCACCAGGCAGAGCAGGGCCACCTGCCCGTACCCGCGAGCATCGCCGCTGTACAGCGGAAGGATCTTCAGGCTGCCGTCCATCAGCACCCCGAGGGTCACGAACGCGACCACGGCGAGCGTGCCCGCGACGTGCCGGGCGAGCCGTCCGAAGGCGCGTCCCGCGGTGACGATCGCCAGGATGGCGCCGAGCGCGATCGCGTCCATGTGGGTACGGAAGGCGAAGCTGATCTGCTGCTGCGCGGACTGGACGCCGGCCATGTCGGCCCGGCTCACCCATGCCAGCACCACGACGGCGCCGGCGAACGAGGCCAGCCAGGTGCGTCCCCAGCGGCCGCCGAAGGCGAGCAGCACGATCATCAGCACCGGCCATACCAGGTAGAACTGCTCTTCGATGGCGAGCGACCAGGACCACTCGAAGTAGGTGCTGATGTGCGGCTGCAGCGCGGTCTGCTCGATGAAGTCGGTCGTGTAGGTGAGCGCGCCGACGAGCCCGGCGATCCAGTTGCTCACCGCGAGGCCGATGCCGAGCACCCAGCCCAGCGTCACGCCGACGACGAGCAGCAGCGCGGGCGCCAGCCGGGCGAACCGGCGGCGGTAGAACGCCCCGATGCTCAGGGTGCCGGTGGAGCCGTGCTCGGCGAGCAGCAGCCCGGTGATCAGGTAGCCGCTGATGACGAAGAAGACGACGACGCCGTACGTGCCGATCGCCGGCAGGCCGGCGTGATCGCAGATGACGACAGCGACGGCGGCCGCGCGCAGCCCGTCCAGTGCCCGGTTGTAGCCCAGCGTGCGGCGCATCGTGCCCCGTTCCCGTCGTGGCGCGCCGGTCGGGCCCGGCGCGTCCGTTACCTGTTTGTTACCCAAACAGGCTGGGAACTACGCAAGAGGCGGGCAAAGCCACCCAAACCGGTACGCTCAGCCGACCCGGTCGATCACCAGCGGCGCCGACGAGGCGCTGCCACCCACCTCGAACGCGCCGTCCAGGGCCGCCAGCGCCCGCTCGAAGCGGGACGGGTCGTCGGCGTGCAGCTCCAGCAGCGGCGCGCCCGCCTGGACGCGATCGCCCGGCTTGGCGAGCAGCACCACACCCGCCGCCGCGGACACCGGATCCTCCTTGCGCGCCCGGCCGGCGCCCAGCCGCCAGGCCGCCACGCCCACGGCGTAGGCATCCAGCCGGGTGAGCACTCCGGACGCCGGCGCCGCGACCACGTGCCGCTCGCGGGCGGTGGGCAGCGGGGCGTCCGGGTCACCGCCCTGAGCCGCGATCATCGCGCGCCAGGTGTCCATCGCCCGGCCGTCACGCAGCGCGTCCGCCGGGTCGACGTCGGCCAGCCCCGCGCCGGCGAGCATCTCGCGGGCCAGCGCGAGGGTGAGTTCGACCACGTCCGCCGGGCCGCCGCCCGCGAGCACCTCGACCGACTCGGTCACCTCCAGCGCGTTGCCGGCGGTCCGCCCGAGCGGGGTGGACATGTCGGTCAGCAGCGCCACGGTACGCACCCCGTGCGCGGTGCCGAGCCCGACCATCGTCTCGGCCAGCTGCCGCGCCGTCGTGAGGTCCTTCATGAACGCGCCGGTACCGACCTTGACGTCCAGCACGAGCGAAGCCGATCCTTCGGCGATCTTCTTGCTCATGATCGACGAGGCGATCAGCGGGATCGACTCGACCGTGCCGGTGACATCGCGCAGCGCGTACAGCTTGCGGTCGGCGGGCGCGAGCTCGTCGCCGGCCGCACAGACCACCGCACCGACCTCGTTGAGCTGGGCGATGAACGCGGCGTTGGACACCTCGGCGCGCCAGCCCGGGATCGACTCGAGCTTGTCCAGCGTGCCGCCGGTGTGCCCGAGGCCGCGGCCGGACAGCTGCGGGACCGCGGCCCCGCACGCGGCCACCAGCGGCGCGAGCGGCAGGGTGATCTTGTCCCCGACGCCGCCGGTGGAGTGCTTGTCGGACGTCGGGCGCGCGACCGCGGACAGGTCGAGCCGCTCGCCGGAGGCGATCATCGCGGCCGTCCAGCGGGCCAGTTCGCGGGGCGTCAGGCCACGCAACAGCACCGCCATCGCCAGCGCCGCCATCTGCTCCTCGGCAACGGCCCCACGCGTGTACGCGTCGATCACCCAGTCGATCTGGGCGTCGGACAGCTCGCCTCCGTCGCGCTTGGTGCGGATGACGTCGACGGCGTCGAAGGCGCTACTCACCCACCAGGTCCTCGCGGGTGAAGGCCAGCGGGAGCACCTCGATCATCGGATTCGGGCCGTCCGGCGTGTCGACGAGCAGGTCCGGGCCGCCGTGCTCCCACAGCAACTGCCGGCACCTGCCACAGGGCATCAGCACCTCACCGCGGAAGTCGACGCACGCGAACGCGACCAGCCGGCCGCCGCCGGACGCGTGCAGCGCCGACACCAGCCCGCACTCGGCGCACAGCCCCAGCCCGTAGGAGGCGTTCTCGACGTTGCAGCCGACCACCATGCGGCCGTCGTCGACGAAGGCCGCCGCGCCGACCGGGTACTGCGAGTACGGGGCGTACGCCCGGCCCATCGCCTCCAGGGCCGCCCGGCGCAGGGCTGCCCAGTCGATGGAAGAGGCCACGACTACTCCTTCTCGTAGGGCTGGCCGTCCGCAGCGGGCGCCTGTACCCGACCGACCAGGCCGGCGACGGCGAACACGGTGACCAGGTACGGAGCCATGGCCAGGAACGCGGACGGGATCGCCACCGGTGTGCCGACGATACCGAGCGTGATCTGCAACTGGTCGGTGAACCCGAACAGCAGCGCGGCGGCGATCGCACCGCGCGGGCTCCACCGTCCGAAGATCACCGCGGCGAGCGCGATGAACCCCTTGCCGGAGGAGATGTTGGTGTTGAACTGCCCCGAGCCGCCGATGGTGAGGAACGCGCCCGCCAAGCCCGCGATGAGCCCGGCGATGATCACGTTGCGGTACCGGGTGCGGTTCACCTTGATGCCGACGGTGTCGGCCGCCTTGGGGTGCTCGCCGACCGCGCGGGTGCGCAGTCCCCAGCGCGTGCGGAACAGCGCGACGTCGATCGCCACGATCAGCCCGTAGGTGATGTAGACGATGATGTTCACGTCGAACAGCGCCGAACCGATGATCGGGATGTCGGCAAGCAACGGGATCTTGATCGGCGGCAGCGTGGTGACCGCGTTGTAGTGGTCGGGGTTGCTCTGCATGATCGAGTGGTAACCGAGGTTGGTCAGACCCAGCGCGAAGGTGTTGAGCACGACGCCGAGCACGATCTGGTTGACCAGGTAGCGGATCGCGAAGACCGCGAGCAGCACGGCGATCAGCCCGCCGGCGGCGAGCGAGGCGATCAGGCCGATGCCCAGGTTGTGCGCTGCCGACGCGAACAGCGCCCCGGCGAACGCGCCGACCAGCATCTGGCCCTCGATGGCGATGTTGATCACGCCCGAGCGCTCGCCGATGATGCCGCACAGCGCGCCCAGGATCAGCGGGATGGAGGCGATCACCGAGTTGGCGACCAGGCCGGTCAGGCTGATCGCGTTGGTCGGATCACCCGTTCCCGCCCAGCACAGGAACGCCAGCACGAACAGCAGCGCCGTGACCGAGACGGCCCAGCGCATCGCGGTACGGCCGTACGGGCGCAGCAGCTGCCCGATCCCGACGGCCACGATGATCACGCCGAAGATCATCGCGACGGCGCCGCCGGGGAACCGCATGGTCGGCACCTGGTACTTGTCGCCGAACTGTGACACCTGGAAGGCGGCATCGCCGTTGCGGGCGCCGATACCCCAGGCGAAGAAGGTGATCAGACCGGCGAGCAGGAACGCAACCCCGATGCCGATGCGGCGACGCCGCGAGACCGGGACGGTGACGACCTCGTGCGAGGCGACGAACTCGTCCTCGTCGACAGGAACGGTCGGGGTGCTCATCCGTTCCATCCCTTCGCGAGCTGGCCGACGCTGCCACTGCGGGCGGCACGCAGCCGGAACAGGCCGCGGATGAGGGCCGGCGCCGCGATGAACAGCACGATCACCGGCTCGATCACCGAGACGACGTCTGCCGGCGTGTGCGTCTGCGAGGCCATCACCACACCGCCGGCGCGGAACGCGCCGAACAACAGGCCGGCGAGCACCGTGCCACCCGGGGAGCCGCGACCGAGCAGGGCGACGGTGATCGCGTCGAAGCCGAAACCGGCGTCGACGTCCTGGGTGACGACCTGCCGGGTGCCGAGCGCCTGCGAACAGCCGACCAGCCCCGCCAGCGCGCCGGAGATGATCATCACGACGATGTAGCCGCGCTCGATGTGCATCCCTGCGGTCCGCGCCGCGAACGGGTTCGCGCCCACTGCGCGCAGCCGGAAGCCGAGCGTGGAGCGGGACAGCAGCCACCAGCACAGCACCGCCGCGACCAGCGCAATGATCAGGCCGGAGTGCAGCGAGCCGAACAGGTGCGGCAGCTTCGCCGTGCTCAGGATGCGTGGCGAGGTGGCCTCGGTCTGGTGCGGTGCCTGGAACCCGTTCAGGCCGAGCAGGTACCCCAGCAGGTACAAGGCGACGTAGTTGAGCATGATGGTCGTGATGACCTCGTGCGCGCCGGTCTTCGCCTTCAGGTAGCCGACGATCCCGCCCCATACGGCGCCGCCGATGATGCCGGCGAGCAGCGCGACGATCAGGTGCAGGCCCGCCGGCAGGTGCCAGGTGAACCCGACGTACCCGGCGCAGATGGCGCCCATGATCAGCTGACCCTGCACCCCGATGTTGAACAGCCCGGCGCGGAACGCAACGGCCACCGAGAGGCCGCCCAGGATCAGCGGCGCCGCGTTGACCAGGGTGTCCGAGATCGGCCCGAACACCGCGATTCCGCCGTTCGAGTACAGCGAGTCGGTGTTGAAGACCGCGCCGCGGAACAGCGCCGAGTAGCCGGCCGAGATCGCGTTCCACGCGTCAGTGAAGGTGTCGGTCGGGTGCTGGAAGAAGTACCCGAGCGACTTGCGGGTCGCCTCGTCGGCCAACGCGATCAGGACCGCGCCGAACACCAGCGCGCAGACGAAGGCGAGGGCGGTGACGACCGCGGTGTTCCCGTACAGGTAGCCGTCCAGGATCCGGCGGCCCAGGTTGCGCCGCCCGGTCGGCGGCGGCGGTCCGACGTCGGCGGGGGCAGTCTGCGTCGTCACTCGTCCTCACTCCCGCGCTGAGCGCTAGGGGCCGGCCCGTCCGTGTCATCCGTGGCGTCCGTGTCATCCGTGGCGTCCGTGTCATCCGTGTCATCCGTGGCGCTCGCCGCGCCACCGCCGGCCATCAGCAACCCGATCTCCTGCGCCGCGGTGCCCGCCGGCACCTCCCCGGCGATCCTGCCCCGGTACATGACGGCGATGCGGTCGGCCAAGCCCAGCACCTCGTCCAGTTCGGTCGAGACCAGCACCACCGCGGTGCCCTGATCGCGCTCGTCGACGATGCGCCGGTGCACGAACTCCATCGAGCCGACGTCCAGACCGCGCGTCGGCTGGGCCACGATCAGCAGCTTGAGCGGGCGGGACAGTTCGCGCGCGAGCACCACCTTCTGCTGGTTGCCGCCGGACAGCGTGCTGGCCGCCGCCGCGGGCGTGGGCGGGCGCACATCGAACTCCTGCACGCGGGCAGTCGCATTGCGCTCGATCTCGCCCAGGTTCAGCGAGCCGCGCCGGGCGAACGGCGCCTTGTCGTGGATGTCGAGGACCAGGTTCTCGGCGACGCTGAACGAGCCCACCAGCCCGTCGTGCAGGCGGTCCTCGGGCACGTACCCCACGCCGATGTCGAGAACGTCGTTGGTGCTCAGCGTGGTCACCTGCTGCCCCGCGATCGCGATGGTGCCCGACGTCGGGGTGCGCAGGCCGATCAACGCCTCGGTGACCTCGGTCTGCCCGTTGCCCTGCACGCCGGCTATCGCGTAGATCTCGCCGGCGCGCACGTCGAAGGACACGTTGTCGACCAGCAGGACGCCGTTGGGGTCGATCACGGTCAGCTCGCGCACGTCGAGGACGACCTCGCCCGGCCGGGCCGGTGCCTTGTCGACGGTCAGCTTGACGGGGCGGCCCACCATGAGGGACGCCAGTTCGCTCGCCGACGCCGACGGCTCGGCGGTGCCCACGACGGCGCCGCGGCGGATCACCGTGATCTTGTCGGCGATCTCGCGGACCTCGTGCAGCTTGTGGCTGATGAACACGATCGACGTCCCGCCGTCACGCAGCGATCGCATGACCGTCATCAGCTCTTCGGTCTCCTGCGGGGTGAGCACGGCGGTCGGCTCGTCGAGCACCAGCAGCCTGGCGTCGCGGCTGAGTGCCTTGAGGATCTCGACCCGCTGCTGCACGCCGACGGGCAGGTCGGCGACCAGGGCATCCGGCGGCACGTCGAGGCCGTAGCGCTTGGAGATCTCGCGCACGCTGCGCCGCGCCCGGCGCCGGGACAGGAAGCCGCCGAGCTGGGTCTGCTCGTGGCCCAGCATGACGTTCTCGGTGACGGTGAAGACCGGGATCAGCATGAAGTGCTGGTGCACCATGCCGATCCCGGCCGCCATGGCGTCGCCAGGTCCGCGGAAGCTCACCGGCTCGCCGTCGATGAGGATCTCGCCCTCGTCCGGCCGGTACAGCCCGTACAGGACGTTCATCAACGTCGACTTGCCGGCCCCGTTCTCGCCGAGCAACCCGTGGATCTCACCTGACTCGACGACGAGGTCGACGGCGTCGTTCGCCGTCAGCGAGCCGAAGCGTTTGGTGATCGCCCGAAGCTCGAGTTTCACGGACTATCGATGTCCTCTCGCCACAGATCGGTGGGCGGTCGGCCGCCGCCGTCCACCCACCGATCCGTTCGGCACTGAGCTCAGCTGGCGGGCTGGCTCGGCGATGTGATCTTGATCTTGCCGCTGGTGATGTCGGCCTTGACCTGCTCGAGCTGGCTCTGCAGGCTGGCCGGCACCTTGCTCGCGAACTGGTGGTACGGCGCCAGGCCGGTGCCGTTGTTCGCGAGCGTGCCGACGTACGAGCCGGTCGGGAACGTGCCGCTGGCCGCCTGGTTCACGTACTGGGTCACCGAGTCGGTCAGGTTCTTGGTGACGCTGGTGATGAAGTACTTGCAGTACTGGGCGGCCGAGACGCAGCCGTCGGTGTCGACCCAGATCACGTTCGCGCGGCCGTTGCTGGCCTGCGCCGCGGCACCCGCGCCTAGGCCGGCGCCACCGGCGACCGGGAAGATGATGTCAGCACCCTGCTGGATGAACGTCTGGCTGATCTGCTTGCCCTTGTTCTGGTCGGTGAAGGACTGCGAGAACGTGCCGCCCTTCTGGTTCTTCTCGTTCCAGCCGAGCACCTTGACGTTCTTCTTGTTCTGCGTGTTGTAGTAGTTCACGCCCTCCCAGAAGCCGTCCATGTAGATCGTGACCGGCGGGATGTTGAGGCCACCCCAGGTCGCCACCTTGCCGGACTTGCTCATCCCGGCCGCGAGGTAGCCGCCGAGGAAGCCACCCTGCGCGGTGTTGAACTGGATGCCGTAGACGTTCGGGGCGGTGGAGCCGGAGTCGACCTCGGCGAAGTGGACGGTCGGGTTCGCCGTGGCCACCGCCTTGACGTTGTCGGTCATCAGGCCACCGACGGCGATGATCGTGTCGCAACCCTTGGTGACCTCGGCCTTGAGGTTCGGCGTGTAGTCGTTGCCCGAGTTGGACGGGACGTAACTGATCTTGATGTTCGGGTTGGCCTTGTTCGCGGCCGTCATACCCGCCCACGAGGACTGGTTGAAGGACTTGTCGTCGACGCCACCGGTGTCGAGCACCATGCAGGCGGTCAGGGCGCCGGCCGCGGGAGCCGAGGAGGTCGACGGAGCCCCGGCGCTGGTCTGCGCCGCGGGCGGCGCGGAGGAGTTGCTGTTGGTGTTGTTGTTGGACCCCGATTTGCTGCCACAGCCGGACAGCGCCAGCGCGAAGGCTGCGATTCCGGCCACGAGTGCGGAGGTACGTGCTGGACGCAAGATGATCATCCCTTCGGGCGTCGGCGGCGGCGCCGACTGTGCGAGAAAACTCCCGCCAACCTAAACCCCGACCGCCCGCGCGCAATAGCCGCGGGCGCGCAGGCGCCCCGTCGTCACCTGATTGTTGTCAGCGGGGGTGGGTTGTCCGAAGAGTCACACCGGCCCGGTCTGCCTCGCACCATGCGTCCCGACTAGCATTTGCTTGCGCGCGGGAGCCAATTTCACACCGTCTCCCCCGCAGCCCGCAGCGCCGGCGATCCGTCCCGGCTCCGCGCTTTCGCAGCCTCTTGAGGAGACCGACAGGTGTCTAGCGTCGCGCCCAGCGCACCGCCCACCACGCGAGCCAGGGCCGCCGGCTCGCTGTACCGCGGACGCGAGGGCATGTGGTCGTGGGTCGCGCACCGGATCACGGGCGTGTTGACCTTTTTCTTCCTGTTTGCGCACGTCCTGGACACCGCGCTCGTGCGGGTCTCGCCGGAGTCCTACGACGTCGTGATCGACACCTACAAGAACCCGCTCGTGAACCTGATGGAGATTGGCCTCGTCGGCGCGGTGCTGTTCCACGCCCTGAACGGGCTGCGGATCATCGCGGTCGACTTCTGGGCCAAGGGCACGCGTTACCAGCGGCAGTTGCTGTGGTCGATCGTCGCGGTCTGGGTCGTGGTGATGGTTCCCGGGGCGTTCTTCATGTTCAAGCACAGCTTCGAAGTCCTGTTCGGGAGCAAGTAGTGCACTCGTCGATACCTCCTGTGATCGAGGCACCGCGCTCCGCACCGACCGGACGCCCGCGCCGCAGCCGCACCAACGTCGAGCTCTACGCGTGGCTGTTCATGCGGATCTCCGGGATCGTGCTCGTGGTGCTGGTGCTGGGCCACCTGTTCATCATGAACATCCTCGACGGGGGCGTGCAGCGCATCAACTGGGCGTTCGTGGCCGGGCGGTGGGCCTCGCCGTTCTGGCAGGTGTGGGACCTGCTGATGCTCTGGCTCGCGATGATCCACGGCGCGAGCGGGCTGCGCACCATCATCAACGACTACACCCGCCGCGACGGCACCCGGCTGGCGCTCAAGGGCCTGCTCTACACGGCGACCACGATCACGATCGCGCTCGGCACGCTGGTGATCTTCACCTTCGACCCGACCGTTCACTAGGGGACTGCAGCACATGCCACAGGTTCACCAGCACAACTACGACGTCGTGATCGTCGGTGCCGGCGGCGCCGGGATGCGCGCGGCTTTGGAGTCCTCCTCCCGCGTCCGTACCGCCGTGCTGACCAAGCTCTACCCGACCCGCTCGCACACCGGCGCGGCGCAGGGCGGCATGTGTGCCGCGCTGGCCAACGTCGAGGAGGACAACTGGGAGTGGCACACCTTCGACACGGTCAAGGGCGGTGACTACCTGGTCGACCAGGACGCCGCCGAGGTGATGTGCCGTGAGGCGATCGACGCCGTCATCGACCTGGAGAAGATGGGCCTGCCCTTCAACCGGACGCCCGAGGGGCGGATCGACCAGCGCCGCTTCGGCGGGCACACCCGCAACCACGGCGAGGCTGCCGTCCGCCGGTCCTGCTTCGCCGCGGACCGCACCGGCCACATGATCCTGCAGACGCTGTACCAGAACTGCGTCAAGCAGGACGTGCAGTTCTTCAACGAGTTCTACGTCCTGGATCTCATCGTGCAGGACGGCCACGCAGCCGGCGCGGTCGCGTACGAGCTGGCCACCGGCGACATCCACGTGTTCGCCGCGAAGGCCGTCATCCTCGCCACCGGCGGCTTCGGCAAGGTGTTCAAGACGACGTCCAACGCGCACACCCTCACCGGTGACGGCATGGGCATCATCTGGCGCAAGGGGCTGCCGCTGGAGGACATGGAGTTCTTCCAGTTCCACCCGACCGGCCTGGCAGGCCTGGGCATCCTGCTCTCGGAGGCCGCGCGCGGTGAGGGCGGGATCTTGCGCAACGCCGACGGCGAGCGGTTCATGGAGCGCTACGCCCCGACCATCAAGGACCTCGCGCCGCGCGACATCGTCGCGCGCTCGATGGCCAACGAGGTGCGCGAGGGACGCGGGGCGGGGCCGGAGAAGGACTACGTGCTGCTCGACCTCACCCACCTGCCGCGCGAGCAGATCGACGCGAAGCTGCCGGACATCACCGAGTTCGCGCGCACCTACCTGGGCGTCGAGCCGTACACCGAACCGGTGCCCGTGTACCCCACCGCGCATTACGCGATGGGCGGCGTGCCCACGAACATCCGCGCCGAGGTGCTGGGCAACAACACCGAGGTCGTGCCCGGCCTGTACGCGGCGGGCGAGGTCGCCTGCGTGTCCGTCCACGGCTCGAACCGGCTGGGCACCAACTCGCTGCTGGACATCAACGTGTTCGGCAGGCGCGCGGGCATCGCCGCGGCCGAGTACGCGGCGACCCACTCGCACGTCGGCCTGCCGGTCGGCGCGCAGGGAACCGTCACCGCAATGGTGTCGACGCTGCTCGAGTCGACCGGAACGGAACGCGTGGCGACGCTTCGCGCCAAGATGCAGAGCACCATGGACCGCAACGCGCAGGTGTACCGCACGGACGCCTCGCTCAAGCAGGCCGAGGAAGACATCGCGGCGCTCAAGCAGCGGTACGCGAACGTCTCGATCAGCGACAAGGGCAAGCGGTTCAACTCCGACCTGCTCGAGGCGATCGAACTGGGCTTCCTGCTCGATCTGGCCGAGGTGCTCGTCGTCGGCGCGCGGGCGCGCAACGAGTCGCGCGGCGGCCACTTCCGCGAGGACTACCCGAACCGTGACGACGTCAACTTCATGCGCCACACGATGGCCTATCGCGAAGGGGACGGCGCGATCCGGCTCGATTACAAGCCGGTCGTCCAGACCCGTTACCAACCGATGGAGCGCAAGTACTGATGACTGCCATTGTCGAGAAGCCGGCCGCCGCACCTGCGATCGTCAAGCGGACGGTGTCGGTCAAGATCCGCCGGTTCAACCCGGAGGTCGACGCCGAGCCGCACTGGCAGACGTTCCAGGTCGAGGCGCTGCCCACCGACCGGGTGCTGAACCTGCTGCTGAACATCAAGGGCTACCAGGACGGCTCGCTGACGTTCCGTCGCTCCTGTGCGCATGGGGTGTGCGGCTCGGACGCGATGCGCATCAACGGCGTCAACCGGCTGGCCTGCAAGGTGTTGGTCAAGGACATGCCGGACGAGATCATGATCGAGGCGATCAAGGGCCTGCCGCTGGAGAAGGACCTCGTCGTCGACATGGAGCCGTTCTTCGAGGCGTACCGGGCGGTCAAGCCCTTCCTCATCACGTACGGCAACCAGCCTTCGCGCGAGCACATCCAGAGCCAGGCCGAGCGCGACCGTTTCGACGACACCACCAAGTGCATCCTGTGCGCCGCGTGCACGTCGTCCTGCCCGGTGTACTGGACGGACAACAAGTACGTCGGGCCTGCCGCGATCGTCAACGCGCACCGGTTCATCTTCGACAGCCGCGACGAGGGCACCGAGGAGCGGCTGGAGATCCTCAACGACCGCGAGGGCGTGTGGCGCTGCCGCACCACGTTCAACTGCACCGAGGCGTGCCCGCGCGGCATCGAGATCACCAAGGCGATCGCCGAGGTCAAGCGCGCGCTGCTGTACCGGCGGGTGTAACGAGCCGGACGTCGGGTGCAGCCGCCGCGTCCGAGAGGCGTGCTGTCGCGAGGTAACGTCGCGGTACGTTCTCGCTGACCCGGAGAGGACGGCCGCATGCGCATTGCCGTGTTCGCGACCTGCTTGGTCGACGGGCTGTTCGCCGACGTCGGCAAGGCGACGATCGCCTTGCTGCGCCGTCTGGGTCACGATGTCGACCTGCCGTTGGAGCAGACGTGTTGCGGACAGATGCATGTGAACACGGGGTACCCGCGTGAGGCGCTTCCGCTCGTGCGGCGCTATGTCGACACCTTCGCCCGCTACGACGCTGTGGTGGCACCGAGCGGTTCGTGTACGGGCGCGATAAGGCACCAGCACGCCGAGCTTGCCGGGGCCGCAGGCGATGCCACACTCGCCGAGGCTGCTCGCGAGGTCGCCTCGCGCACCTTCGAGCTGTCCGAGTTCCTCGTCGACCGGCTCGGGGTCACCGACGTGGGCGCGTACTTCCCGCACCGGGTCACCTATCACCCGACCTGCCACTCGCTGCGGCTCCTTCGGGTCGGCGACCGGCCGTACCGTCTGCTGCGCGCAGTCCGCGGCATCGAGCTCGTCGAGCTGCCGTCGGCGGATGCGTGTTGCGGGTTCGGTGGCACGTTCGCGTTGAAGAACGGCGAGGTGTCCACGGCGATGCTGGCCGACAAGATGCGGTGCATCCTCGACACCGGTGCCGGGGTGTGCGCCGCCGGCGACGCGTCCTGCCTCATGCACATCGGTGGCGGGTTGTCCCGGCTGCAAGCCGGCGTCCGGACGGTCCACCTGGCCGAGATCCTCGCCTCGACCGAATCGAGCGCAGCATGACGTTCCTGGGAATCCCGACCGCCTCGTCCACCGGCCACCTGCGCGCGCCACGCACCTTCCCGGAGGCGGCCCACGACGCGCTCGGCAACGCCCAGCTGCGCCGCAACCTGGGCGATGCGACCGCGACGATCCGCGCCAAGCGGGCGGGCGTCGTCGCCGAGTTGCCCGACTGGGAACAGCTGCGCGCGGCCGGTGCCGCGATCAAGGACGAGACGCTCGCGCACCTGGACGAGTACCTGATCCAGCTGGAGGAACAGGTCACCGAGCGCGGCGGCGTCGTGCACTGGGCCAGGGACGCGGACGAGGCGAACCGGACCGTCGTCGAGTTGGTGCGTGCCGCCGGCGCCGACGAGGTGGTCAAGGTCAAGTCGATGGCCACCCAGGAGATCGCGCTCAACGAGGCGCTGGCCGACGCCGGCATCACCGCGCTCGAGACCGACCTGGCCGAGCTGATCGTGCAGCTCGGCCACGACGCGCCGAGCCACATCCTGGTGCCGGCGATCCACCGCAACCGCAGCGAGATCCGCGAGATCTTCCTGCGCGAGATGGCGGGAGTGGATCCGGCGCTGACCGACGATCCGCGCGCGCTTGCCGAGGCCGCGCGCACCTACCTGCGGCGCAAGTTCCTGTCGGCCCAGGTCGCGATCAGCGGCGCGAACTTCGCCGTGGCCGAGGCCGGCACGCTGTGCGTGTTCGAGTCCGAGGGCAACGGCCGGATGTGCCTCACCCTGCCACGCACCCTGATCACCGTGATGGGGATCGAGAAGCTCGTCCCCACCTGGCGCGATCTCGAGGTGTTCCTGCAGACGCTGCCCCGTTCGTCCACCGGGGAGCGGATGAACCCGTACACCTCGATGTGGACCGGTGCGACCGAAGGGCAGCAGTTCCACCTGGTGCTGCTGGACAACGGCCGCACCGCGACGCTGGCCGACCCGCACGGGCGAAGCGCGCTGCGCTGCATCCGCTGCTCGGCCTGCCTGAACGTGTGCCCGGTGTACGAACGTACCGGCGGACACGCGTACGGCTCGGTGTACCCGGGCCCGATCGGCGCCGTGCTGTCGCCACAGTTGACCGGCGTGGAGCACAACCCGACGCTGCCGTTCGCGTCGTCGCTGTGCGGCGCCTGCTTCGACGCCTGCCCGGTCGCGATCGACATCCCCAGCATGCTGATCCACCTGCGCGCGCAGGTGGTCGACGCCAAACGTGAGGCGCACCACACCCCGACGCCGGAAGCCGCGATCATGGCGGCCGCGGCATGGACCATGAACCGGCCGCGGTGGTGGGCGCGCGGGCTACGAGCCGCCCGGCTGAGCCGGTTCGTGCGGCGCCGCCGGGCGCTGCCGCCGCCGCTGTCGGCCTGGACCGCGTCCCGCGATCTGCCCGACCCGCCCCGCGAAACGCTCCGCGACTGGTGGCAGCGAGAGGGTGGCGTGCAATGAACGAAGGTGCAGCAACCAGCGCCCGCGAGGAGATCCTGAGCCGGATCCGCACCGCGCTCGGGGACCGTCCGTCACCGGCACCGGTAGCGCGCGACTATCGCGTCGCCGGCAGCGTCCCGGCGGACGTCGAGCAGTTCGTCGACCGGCTGGTCGACTACCGCGCCACGGTGCACCGTTGCGGTAGCGACGAGCCCGCCTTACGCCTGAAGGAGATTCTCGACGCGCGCGGGGTACCGCGACTGGTGGTCCCGGACGGCTTCCCGCCCGCGTGGCTGCCGGCAGCGTCACTCGTCACCGAACCGGTCAGTACCGAGACACTCGACGAGGTCGGCGCCGTGCTCACGACCTGCGCGCTGGCCGTCGCCGAGACCGGCACGATCGTCCTGGATGCCGGTCCGGGGCAGGGGCCCCGGGCGCTCACCCTGGTGCCGGACTACCACCTGTGCGTGGTGCGCGCCGACCAGGTGCGCGCCATCGTGCCGGACGCGGTCGCCGAACTCGACCCGCGCGCGCCGCTCACCTGGATCAGCGGGCCGAGCGCGACCAGCGACATCGAACTGCGCCGGGTCGAGGGCGTGCACGGTCCGCGCACCCTGGACGTCCTGATCGTCGGCTGAGCACGCGCGGTAGCGTCGGGAAACGTGTTCACCACCCGCCCGGAACTGCAGGGCAGCTTCGGCATGGTGTCCTCGACGCACTGGCTCGCCTCGGCCGCCGGCATGGCGGTGCTCGAGTCGGGCGGCAACGCATTCGACGCCGTCGTCGCGTCCGGGTTCACGTTGCAAGTGGTCGAGCCGCACCTGAACGGGCCGGGCGGTGACCTGCCGCTGATCTTCGCCGGCCCGGATCGCGCGCCGACCGTGCTGTGCGCGCAGGGCCCCGCGCCGGCCGGCGCCACCATCGCGCACTACCGCGGGCTCGGGTTGGAGCTGATACCGGGCTCCGGCCTGCTGGCGGCGGTCGTTCCCGGCGCGACGGCCGGCTGGCTCACCCTGCTGCGCGATCACGGCACCAAGCGGCTGCGCGACGTGCTGCAGTTCGCGATCGGGTATGCGGCGGACGGCATCCCGCTGCTGCCGTCGATGCTGCGCACGATCGGTGCGGTCGCCGAGCTGTTCACGACGGACTGGACGACGTCCGCCGCGCTGTACCTGCCCGATGGCATCGTCCCGCAACCGGGCGCGTGGCACCGCAACCCGACCTGGGCGGCGACCCTGCAGCGCCTGGTGACCGAGGCCGAGGCCGCGACGCCCGACCGCGACGGGCAGCTCGAGCACGCGCTGCGGTCCTGGACGAGCGGGTTCGTCGCCGAGGCGATCGAGGAGTTCGCGCGGACGCCGTGGCGCGACTCGAGCGGTGAGCGGCACGCCGGCGTGCTGACCGGCGCCGACCTGGCGAGCTGGCGACCGACGTACGAGCGGCCGGCCACGCTGGACTTCGGCGGCCTCACGGTGTGCAAGACCGGGCCGTGGGGGCAGGGTCCGGTGCTGTTGCAGCAGCTCGCGCTGCTCGACGGGCTCGACCTCCGTCCCGGCACGGCCGAGTACGTGCACACCGTGATCGAGGCCGCCAAACTCGCCTTCGCCGACCGCGAGGCCTGGTACGGCGACGCCGCCGACGTCCCGCTGGCCGAGCTGCTCGATCCGGCGTACACGGCGTCCCGCCGGGCGCTGATCGGCGCGACCGCCGACGGCGAGCTGCGACCGGGATCGCCCGCCGGCCGCGAACCACGGTTGCCGGACGCGCTGCGCGGTTCCGGTGCGCGTCCGCTCGGCGATGCCACGACGGCCGAGCCGACGGTGTCACGAACCGGCGAGACGCGCGGCGACACCTGCCATGTCAGTGCTGCCGACCGCTGGGGGAACGTGGTCGCGGCGACGCCGAGCGGGGGCTGGCTGCAGTCGTCGCCGGTGATCGGCGCGGTCGGGTTCCCGCTCGGCAGCCGGCTGCAGATGGCCTGGCTGCAGGAGGGGCTGCCGAACTCGCTGACGCCCGGGCGCCGGCCGCGCACCACGCTGTCGCCGACGCTCGCGCTGCGCGGCGGCGAGCCGGTGCTCGGCTTCGGCACGCCGGGCGGCGACCAGCAGGACCAGTGGCAGTTGACCTTCCTGCTCAACCACCTGCTCGGCGGGATGAACCTGCAGGAGGCGATCGACGCGCCGACGTTCCACAGCACGCACTTCCCGAGCTCGTTCTACCCGCGCGACGCGTTCCCGCGGCAGCTGGTGATCGAGTCGCGCTTCGACGACGCCGTGCTCGATGACCTGCGCAGGCGCGGGCACGAACTCGTCGTCAGCGACGCGTGGTCGCTCGGCCGGATGTGCGCGGTGGGACGCGATCCCGTGACCGGGCGGCTGCGCGCGGCCGCCAACCCGCGCGCGATGCAGGGCTACTCCGCGGGCCGGTGAGTCCGCGCGAGCGCCCAGGTCGCGGCGGCCGCGCCGGCCACCGCGCCGACGCCGACCAGCGCGACGCCGACCGCGGCCGGGCTCACCGCCGTCGGTGAGCCGTCCGAGTCGACTGCGTCCGAGTCGACAGCGACCACGGCTGATGTCACGGGCACCAACTGAGCGCGCTCGCCCGTCAGCACCGCCATCCAGGCCGCGCAGAACAGCATGAACCGCGCCACCAGTTGGATCCAGATGAGCACCGCGACCACGCCGGCGAACGGGCCCGCGGTCGGGCTGCTCGCGGTGTGCGCGATGGTGTACGTCCCGACGATCTTGAGCACCTCGAAGCCGACGGCGGCCAGCAGCGCCCCCTTGACCGCCACGCGCGTCGGCACGCTCACGCCGGGCAGGCGCACCAGCAGCCAGCTGAAGATGATCAGGTCGCCGCAGATCGCGAGCAGCACGCCGAGGACCTTGACCAGGCCGTGCACTCCGGGCAGCTCGTCCCACGACAGCGCGGTGAGGATCTGATCGGTGAGCGAGGTACCGACCGCGGTCAATGCCATCGACAGGATCAGGCCGAGCCCGAGGCCGGCGAGCACGAGCAGGTTCTTGAGTTTCGCGATCACGAAGTTCTGCGCCGGCGGTCGCACCTGCCACACCGCCTCGACGGCCGCGCGCAGGTTGCCGATCCAGCCGAGCCCGGTGAGGGCGACGCCGATGAGGCCGACTATCCCCACCCCGGTGCGCGCGTCGATGGCCGTCTTGATCGACGTGTTGAGCGTGTCGCCGAACGCGCCGGGGACGTTGCGGGTGATGGACTCGAAAAGGTGCTGCAGCGTGTCCGGGTGGGAGTGCAGCACGAAGCCGGCGATCGCCACGCCCAGCAGGATCAGGGGAAACAGCGCGAGGAAGCTGAAGTAGGTGATCGCACCGGCGAACTGGTTGCCGTTGCTGTCCTGAAGTCGCTTCCAGGCGCGAGCCGTGTGGTCGACCGACGGCCGCCTGCGCCGCAACCGCGCCCAGGCGCCGGCCACCGAGTCCTTGATCCGCCAGAACCACTTCACCACGCAGGCATACCCCACCCGCGCCCGCCGGTCACGCCCTGCCAGCCGCTCCCAGTGCGAACTCGGTACGCCAGCTCCAGCGGTCCTGCTCGCGCGAGAACAGCACGAACTTCTCCACCCGGAAGCGCGCGACGAAACCGGACAGCCCGTCGTACGCGCGGTCCAGCGACGCCTCGTCGATCTCCTGGGCAACCGTGACGTGCGGGTGGTACGGGAACTGCAACTCGCGCTCCAGCGGGCCGCGTCGCACGGCGCGCTCGAGCGCCTCGCAGTCGGACACCCCGCGCGCGACCTGGACGAACACGACGGGCGAGGCCGGACGGAACGTCCCGGTGCCGGACAGGTGCATGGTGAACGGCGCCGACGCCGCTGCCGCCGCCCGCAAGTGATCCTCGATGCCGTCCAGCTGCGAGCAGGCCACCGGAGTGGGCGGCAACAGCGTGACGTGCGGGAAGATCCGGTCGGCTGCCGGGTCGCCGACATCGCGCCGCCAGTTCGTCAGGACGGTCGCGTGCGGCTGCGGGATCGCGATCGCGACCCCGAGCACCACGTCGTCGGACACGGGGCTCAGTGTGCCGCAGCCAGGAAGCCGACCCGGTCATATGCCTGCGCGAGCGTGTTCGCCGCCACCTCGCGTGCGCGAGCCGCCCCCGCCGCCAGCACCCGGTCGATCTCGGCGGGGTCGGCCAGCAACTCGCGGGTGCGGGCCGCGAACGGCTCGACGAACGCGACCACCGCATCGGCCACCGCGCCCTTGAGCGTCCCGTACCCCTGCCCGGCGAACTCGCCCGCAACCTGCTCGACGCCACGATCGGTCGTCGCGGCAAGGATGTTCAGCAGGTTCGAGATACCAGGCTTGCCGGCCGGGTCGTAACGAACCTCGGTCCCGGTGTCGGTCACCGCGCGCTTGATCTTCTTCGCCAGCACCGCCGGATCGTCCAGCAGGTTGATCGTGCCGGCCTCGCCGAGCGACTTGCTCATCTTGACGGTCGGGTCCTGCAGGTCGTAGATCTTCGCCGTCTCCTTGCCGATGAACGCCTCGGGGACGGTGAAGGTCGGCCCGTACCGGGAGTTGAAGCGCTGCGCGAGGTTGCGGGTGAGCTCCAGGTGCTGGCGCTGGTCCTCGCCGACCGGCACCGCGTCCGCCTGGTAGAGCAGGATGTCCGCGGCCATCAGGACCGGATAGGTGAACAGCCCCACGGTTATCGAGTCGGTACCCGATCGCGCGGACTTGTCCTTGAACTGGGTCATCCGGCCGGCCTCGCCGAAGCCGGTGATGCACTCCAGCACCCAGGACAGCTGGGCGTGCTCGGGCACGTGGCTCTGCGCGAACAGCGCGCAGCGGGCCGGGTCCAGGCCGGCCGCGAGCAGCTGCGCGACCGACACCCGGGTCCGCTCGCGCAGCACCTCCGGGGCCGGCGGGTCGAGGGTGATCGCGTGCAGGTCGACGACGCAGAAGTACGAGTCGTGGGTGTCCTGCATGATCGCCCACTGCTTGACCGCGCCCAGGTAGTTGCCCAGGTGGAACGACTCGGACGTGGGCTGGATCCCGGACAGGACACGTGGCGGCCGAGCGCCCTGCGGGGTTTGCGGATTCACTGCCATGGTCCGCCGATTCTCGCACTGCCGCGACGCGCGACGCGGCGGTGGGTCAGACCGGCGCCGGGTCGGCCGTCTCGGTTCCGGCGGCCCGCGGCGGCGTGAGCCGCACCCGGGCCACGCGCCGCCCGTCGACCTCCACGACCTGCACGTGGAAGCCGGCGCAGTCCAGTTCGTCGCCCGCACGGGGCAACCTGCCGAGCTGGGCCATCACGTACCCGCCGAGGGTCGCGTACGGCCCGTCCGGCAGCTCCAGCCCGGACACCTCGGCCACATCGTCCAGGTTCAGCTTGCCGTCGACCTCCACCACCCCGCCGGACAGCCGGGTCGGCTGCGCGCCCGCACCGTCGTACTCGTCGTGGATCTCGCCGATCACCTCTTCGATCAGGTCCTCGAGCGTGACGATGCCGTCGGTGCCGCCGTACTCGTCCACGACGACGGCCATGTGATGGCCCTCGCGGCGCATCTCCGACAGGGCGGCAAGCACCCGCTTCGACCCGGGCAGCGCCTTGACCTCGCGGGTGACGTCGCCGACGGTGCGGTGCCGCGAGGTGGTGCCGGACAGCAGCAGCAGGTCGCGCAGGTGCACGAAGCCGAGTACGTCGTCGTTGCCGCGACCGATGACGGGGTAGCGCGAGTGCGTCGACTCGGCGGCAAGCTTGGCGGCGCGGCTGATCGTCATGCCCGCCTCGAGGAACGTGACGTCGGTGCGCGGCACCATCACCTCGTCCACCGAGCGCTCGCCGGCGGCGAACACCTCGTCGATCAGCCTGCGCTCGTCCACGGTCAGCGACTCGTGGGCGGCGACCAGGCCGCGCAGCTCGTCCTCGCTGATCGGCACGCGTCCGGCGGTCGGGTCACCGCCGAGCAGCCGGACGACGACGTTGGTGGACCGCGACAGCAGCCAGATGACCGGGCGGAACAGGCCGGCGAGCCGGTCCAGCGGGGGCCCGAACAGCGCGGCCGTCGCTTCGGGACGCTGCAGGCCGAGGCGTTTGGGGGCGAGCTCGCCGATCACCAGGGTGACGAACGAGATGATCAGCGTGACGCCGATGACGCCGACCGCCCCGGCCAGACCGGCGCCCCAGCCGTGGTCGACCAGGAACACCTTGACCTCGTCGGAGATGGTGACCGCGCCGTACGCGCTGGACAGCAGCGCGGTCGACGTCACGCCGATCTGGACGGCGGCCAGGAACCGGTTCGGGTCGCGCGTCAGCCGGGCGACGGCGGCGCCGCGCCGGCCGGACTCGGCCAGCCCACGCACCTGGCCCTCACGCAGCGACACGAGCGCGATCTCGGCCGCGACGAACAGCCCTTCGATGCAGATCAGTAGCAGCACGATGCCGATGTCGAGCCACACACGGCAGAGTCTAGGACCCTGTCGCGCAACCTCCTGCGCTCTCAGGCCGCAGCGGGGTGCCCGATCGGGTCGCGCAGCAGCAGGCGGACGACCTCGTCCGGGGCGTCCCACATCGGCACGTGCCCGACCCCGCGCAGCCGGACGTGCTCGGCCCCGGTCAGCACGGTGCGGGCGACCTCGGCCTGCCACGGCGGCAGGATCAGGTCCCGCCCGCCCCACGCGACCGTCACCGGCACGTCCGCGGGGATGCAGCCGGTGAACGGGGTGGCGGCGTCCAGGATCAGCCGCAGCGCCGGGCGGGCGTACTCGAAAGCGCGCAAGTCGCCGAGCGCATGATCGGCGCTCACCCGGCCGGGCCGGGTCATCAGCAGCCCGTACATCAGCCTGCGGCCGGCCGCGGTGCGGGCCAGCCGCTCCACCCGCGGGCCGACACGCTCGGTGAGTTGCGCCGCGCCGTTGAAGACGCGGCGGGTGTAGCCGAACTCGGCTGCGGTGCGCCAGAACCCGGCCGGAGCGAACGCGGTGACGCTGCGCGCATCGCCCCGGGCACCGGCCTCGAGGGCGATCCGGCCGCCGAGCGAGTAGCCGGCCACGTGCGGACGGTCCAGGCCCTGCTCGGCGAGGAACCCGCGGAACAGCTCGCTGAGCGCCTCGGTCACCGTTCTCCCGTCCAGGCAGAACGGGTCGGACTGCCCGTGTCCCGGCAGGTCGACCAGGATCACCTCGCGGTGTTCGCAGAGCCGGTCGAGAACCGGATACCAGGCCTGCCGGCGGTGCGTGAGGCCGTGCACCAGCACCAGCGGCTCGCCGCTGCCGTGCCGCTCGGACGCGAGCATGCCGGGCCTCCTGTCAGGCGACCCGTCGGGGCCGTCGGGTTTCCGCGCCGTTCAGTATGCGGATAACCGGACGGTACCTATCCGTAACGCGCCGCCACCGTCGCAACACGCCACGCGCGGTGACTCAGGATCCGGCGAGGACCCCCAGGGCGGCGTTCAGGGTGGCGCTCGGGCGCATCGCATCGGCCGCCTTGGCCGGGTCCGGCTGGTAGTAGCCGCCGATGTCGACCGGGCTGCCCTGCACGCCGTTCAGCTCGGCGAGGATCTGCTGCTCCCCCGCGGCCAGCGCCTCGGCCACCGGCGCGATCGCCGCGGCCAGTTCGGCGTCCTCGCGCTGGCCGGCCAGCTCCCGCGCCCAGTACAGCGCGAGGTAGAAGTGGCTGCCGCGGTTGTCCAGCTCGCCGGACTTGCGCGAGGGCGACTTGTTCTCCTCCAGGAAGGTGCCGGTGGCGCGGTCGAGCGTGTCGGCGAGCACCTTCGCGCGCGCGTTGCCGGTCGCGTCGGACAGGAACTCCAGCGACACCGCGAGCGCCAGGAATTCGCCGAGGGAGTCCCAGCGCAGGTGGTTCTCCTTCAGGAACTGCTGCACGTGCTTGGGCGCCGAGCCACCCGCGCCGGTCTCGAACAGGCCGCCGCCGTTCATCAGCGGGACGATCGAGAGCATCTTGGCGCTCGTGCCCAGCTCGAGGATCGGGAACAGGTCGGTCAGGTAGTCGCGCAGCACGTTGCCGGTGACCGAGATGGTGTCCTGCCCGGCCCGAGCCCGCTCCAGGGTGTAGCGGGTCGCGGCGGCGACATCCATGATCTCGATCTGCAGCCCGTCGGTGTCCAGCTCGGCCAGCGCGGGACGGACCTTCTTCAGCACCTCGGCGTCGTGCGCGCGGGTCTCGTCCAGCCAGAAGACGGCCGGCGCGCCGGTGGCCCGGGCACGGCTGACGGCCAGCTCGACCCAGTTGCGGATCGGGGCGTCCTTGGCCTGGCACAGCCGCCAGATGTCGCCGGCCTCGACCTCGTGCTCGAGCAGGACGTCGCCGTTCTGGTCGACCACGCGGACGGTGCCCGCGGCGGCGATCTCGAACGTCTTGTCGTGCGAGCCGTACTCCTCGGCCTGCTGGGCCATCAGCCCGACGTTCGGGGTGGTGCCCATGGTGGCCGGGTCGAACGCGCCGTGGACCCGGCAGTGCTCGACCGTCTCGGCGTAGAGCGGCGCGTAGCAGGAGTCCGGGATCACGAACTTGGTGTCCTGCTGCTTGCCCTCGGCGTTCCACATCTGCCCGGACGACCGGATCGCCGCCGGCATGGACGCGTCGACGATCACGTCGCTCGGCACGTGCAGGTTGGTGATGCCGCGGTCGGAGTCGACCATCGCGATCGACGGACCGGCGGCGATGGCGGCGTCGACCGCGGCCTTCGCCTCGGGGTGCGCGGCCAGCAGGCTGCCCAGGCCGTCGTTGGGGCTGACGTCCGGGTAGTTCGCGTACACGTCGCCGACGACCGCGCGCACGGCGTGCCCGAAGATGATCGGGTCGGACACCTTCATCATGGTGGCCTTGAGGTGCACCGAGAACAGCACGCCCTGCGCCTTGGCCTCGGCCACCTGGGCGGCGAGGAACTCATCCAGCGCCGCCTTGCGCATGACGGCCGCGTCGAGCACCTCGCCCGCGAGCGTCGGGGCGTCCGGCCGAAGCACGCTGACTCCCCCGGCGGCTACGCCCTCATTGCCGGGGGTGCCCCCAGTGACCGCAGCGACGTGCTCGATGCGGAACGTGCCGGCCTGCGCGACGGTCACCGACTTCTCCGAGTGCCGGAAGTCGCCGTCGCTCATCGTCGACACGTGCGACTTCGAGTCGGGTGACCACGCGCCCATCGAGTGCGGATGCTTGCGTGCGTACGCCTTCACCGAGGCGGGCGCGCGCCGGTCGGAGTTGCCCTCGCGCAGCACCGGGTTCACCGCGGAGCCCTTCACCTTGTCGTAGCGGGCCCGCATGTCCCGCTCGGCGTCGGTGCTCGGGTTCTCCGGGTAGTCGGGCAGCTCGTAACCCTGGGCGCGCAGCTCGGCGATCGCGGCCTTGAGCTGCGGCACGGATGCGCTGATGTTGGGCAGCTTGATGATGTTCGCCTCGGGGGTGGTCGCCAGCTCGCCCAGCTCGGCGAGCGCGTCCGGCACCCGCTGCTCGGGCGTCAGCAGGTCGGGGAACTGGGCCAGGATGCGGCCGGCCAGCGAGATGTCCCTGGTCTCGACCTGCACGCCGGCCTGCGCCGCGAAGGCCTGGACGATCGGCAGCAGCGACCACGTGGCGAGCGCAGGGGCCTCGTCCGTGTGCGTGTAGATGATCTTCATGCGCGCGCATCCTCCAGCTCGACTTCTCTTGATGTCAAGATACCTGCTGGCGGGAACCCGGTCGTCCCGGGGTCATAGTGTGCAGGGCATGACCGCACCGCGCACACCCTCTGCCGTCGATGCCGTGGCGGAGAAGTTCCTGAACCGCCATGCCGCCCTCGATCCGATGGTGGCTACCTACATCGGCGTCCCGGGCCACGACGGCGAGTTGCCCGACCTGACTCCCGACTGGCTCGAGTCGCTCTCGCAGCTGCGCCGGGACACGCTCGCCGAACTCGCGGCCGCCGAGCCCGCCGACGCGATCGACAAGGTCACCGTCGCGGCGTTGCGCGAGGAGTTGACGCTGCGCGAGGAGCTGCGGGCCGCGGGCACCGAGGAGTCCGACCTGTCCAACATCGCCTCGCCGCTGCAGGCCGTGCGCGACATCTTCGATCTCACCCCGACCTCGACCGCCGACGAGTGGGCGGACGTCGCCCGCCGGCTGGCCGCGGTGCCGCGCGCGATCGGCGGCTACGTCGAGTCGCTGCGGCTGGCTGCCTCACGCGGCGACGTTCGCGCGCGCCGACAGGTCGAGGCCGGCATCAAGCAGGCGGGCGACAACACCGGCCCGGACGGTTTCTTCGCCACCTTCGCGCGCGGCGCGGCGGTCGACGGCGCCGAGCTGCCGGCCACCCTGCGCGCGGAGCTGGAGCGCTCCGGCGCCGCCGCCGGCGAGGCGTACGCCGGGCTGGCGGCGTTCCTGCGCGACGAGCTGCTCCCGCAGGCCCCCGAGCGCGACGCCGTCGGGCGCGAGGCGTACGCGCTGCATTCGCGCTCGTTCCTCGGCGCGCGGATCGATCTGGAGGAGACCTACGCGTGGGGACAGCAGGAGCTGGCCCGGATCGGCGCCGAGATGCGCGCCACCGCCGAGCGGATCAAGCCGGGTGCGTCGGTCGCGGAGGCGATGGACCACCTGGACGCCGACCCCGGCCGCAAGCTCGCCGGCACCGACGCGCTGCAGGCCTGGATGCAGGGCAAGTCCGACGCCGCGGTAGCCGCGCTGGCCGGCGCCCACTTCGACATCCCGGAGCCGATCCGCACGCTGGAGTGCAAGATCGCGCCGACGCCGTCCGGCGGCATCTACTACACGCCGCCGAGCGACGACCTGACGACCCGCCCCGGACGGATGTGGTGGGCGGTGCCCGAGGGCGTCACCGAGTTCTCCACGTGGCGCGAGCTGACCACCGTCTACCACGAGGGCGTGCCCGGCCACCACCTGCAGTGTGCGCAGACGATCTACCGGCGCGAGCTGCTCAACAGCTGGCGGCGCCTCGGCTCGTGGGTCAGCGGGCACGGCGAGGGCTGGGCGCTCTACGCGGAGCGGCTGATGGCCGACCTCGGCTTCCTGGACGACCCGGCCGACTACCTCGGCATGCTGGACAGCCAGTCGCTGCGCGCCGCGCGGGTGGTGCTGGACATCGGCTTCCACTGCGGCTTCGAGGCGCCGGCCGAGCTGGGCGGCGGCGAGTGGACCTACGACAAGGCCTGGACGTTCCTCAACAACCACGTCTCGGTCGCCGAGGGGTTCCTGCGCTACGAGCTGGACCGCTACCTGGGCTGGCCCGGCCAGGCGCCGTCCTACAAGATCGGTGAGCGGCTGTGGCTGCAGCTGCGCGACGACGCCCGCGCCAAGGCCGGCGACGCCTACGACCTGAAGGCGTTCCACCGCGAGGCGCTGGACATCGGCTCGGTCGGCCTGGACGTGCTGCGGGCGGCCGTCCTGAACGAGCTGTGAGCGTTGGCCCCGTAGCAGGGTCGCCGGCGGCGTGTTGCCCTGCTACGGGGCCAACGGTCAGATCAGGCCGAGCTGGCGCACCGCATCGCGCTCATCGGTGAGCTCCTGCACCGAGGCGTCGATCTTGCCGCGGGAGAACTCGTTGATCTCCACGCCCTGGATGATCTGCCACGCGCCGTCGACCGAGCGGCACGGGAACGAGCAGATCAGCCCCTCCGGCACGCCGTACGAGCCGTCCGAGACGACCGACGACGACGTCCAGTCCGTGCCGTTCACCCAGTCGTGGACGTGATCGACGGCTGCGTTCGCCGCCGACGCGGCCGACGACGCGCCGCGCGCCTCGATGATCGCGGCGCCGCGCTTGGCCACAGTCGGGATGAAGGTGTCCTTGAGCCACGACTCCTCGACCTGCTCGGCGGCACTGCGACCGTTGACCTGCGCGGTGTAGAGGTCGGGGTACTGGGTGGCCGAGTGGTTACCCCAGATCGTCATCTTCTCGATGGTGCCCACCGGCACGCCCAGCTTGGCCGACAGCTGCGACAGCGCCCGGTTGTGGTCCAGCCGGGTCATCGCGGTGAACCGGTCGGCCGGCACGTCGGGGGCGTGCTGCTGCGCGATCAGCGCGTTGGTGTTCGCCGGGTTGCCCACGACCAGAACGCGCACGTCGCCCGCCGCGTGGTCGTTGATCGCCTTGCCCTGCGGGCCGAAGATGCCGCCGTTCGCCTCGAGCAGGTCACCGCGCTCCATGCCGGCGCTGCGCGGCCGCGCACCCACGAGCAGCGCGACGTTGGTGCCGTCGAACGCCGTCTTCAGGTCGTCGGTGATGTCGATTCCGCTGAGCAGGTCGAAGGCGCAGTCCTCGAGCTCCATCGCGGTGCCCTCGGCCGCCTTGAGCGCGGGCGTGATCTCCAGCAGCCGCAGCCGCACCGGCACGTCGGGGCCGAGCAACTGGCCCGAGGCGATGCGGAACAGCAGTGCGTAGCCGATCTGTCCGGCCGCGCCGGTCACGGTGACATTCACGGGGGTTGGCATGGCTCGCAGGTTACCGCTGCGGCCGCCGGCTACCCCAGCCGGATGGCGACGGAGAGAATCAGGCCACCCAGGCCCAGATAGCACACCGCGTCGATCCACCGGGCCCGCACGCGCAGCAGGCCGGCGCGCTGGGTGGGCAGGGCGATGCGGAGCAGGCCGGCGAGCAGCGCGCTCAGGGCGATCACGGCTGCGCCCCGGCGCCAGTGCCCGGGCGCGAACACCAGGTAGACGAACGCCACGACCAGCAGCGCCACCACGAGCAGGAACGGAGCCTGGCCCGTGGCGCGGCGTAGCCAGCGGCGGAGCACGTCGGTCAGCTCGCCGCTGCGCGTTCGGCTGCCTCGACGACGTTGGTGAGCAGCATCGCGCGGGTCATCGGCCCCACGCCGCCGGGGTTCGGGGTCAGGAAGCCGGCGACGTCGGCCACGCCGGCCGCGACGTCGCCGGCGATCTTGCCGTCGACGCGGCTCACCCCGACGTCCAGCACGGCCGCCCCGGGCTTGACCATGTCGGCGGTGACGATGCCCGGCACCCCCGCGGCCGCCACCACGATGTCCGCGCCGCGAACGTGCGCGGCCAGGTCACGTGTGCCGGTGTGGCAGAGGGTGACGGTGGCGTTCTCCGAGCGTCGGGTCAGCAACAGGCCGAGCGGGCGCCCGACGGTGATCCCGCGGCCGATCACCACGACGTCGGCGCCGGCGATGGGGACGCCGAAGCGGCGCAGCAACTCGACGATGCCGTACGGCGTGCACGCGATCGGCGCGGTCTCGTTCAGCACGAGCCGACCCAGGTTCATCGGATGCAGGCCGTCCACGTCCTTGGCCGGGTCGACGCGCTCGAGCACCGCGTACTCGTCGAGCCCTTTCGGCAGCGGCAACTGCACGAGGTAGCCGGTGCATGCGGGGTCGGCGTTCAGCTCGTCGACAGCGGCCTCGACGTCGGCCTGGGACGCGCTGGCCGGCAGGTCGCGGCGGATGCTCGCGATGCCGACCTCGGCGCAGTCCTTGTGCTTGGCGTTGACATACCACTGGCTGCCCGGGTCATCGCCCACCAGCACGGTGCCGAGGCCGGGGACCACGCCCCGGTCGGCGAGCGCGGCCACCCGGGAGGAGAGTTCGCCCTTGATGGCCGCGAGGGTGGCCTTGCCGTCCAGGATGGTCGCCGTCACGGTCGCCCATCCTGCCAGCCGTCGCGGGCGGCCCGGTTGCCCGGCCCGTCCGGCGGTGGTGCTACTCGGCCGGAGGCGCGCTGTCGTACGGGCCGGCCGGCGGGTTCGTCGGGTGCTGCGGGGCCCGTCGGCTGCGTGCCGTACGGCTGCGGCGCAACGTACGGTTGCGGTGCGCCTGACTGCTCCTGCGGCGGGTACGGCTGGCCGGCGAGCGGCCGGCTGAGCGGTGCGGGCGGGAGCGGAGCTGATGTCGGCGCTGGCGTCGGCGCTGATGTCGATGCGGCACGGCCGGCCAGCAGGAGCAGTACGCCACCGGCGATCGCGATCACCCCGCCGGCGACGGTGAGCCACAGGCCGACCTGCGGCCCGCGACTGAGCTCGAGGTCGACGCCCGATGCCTTGGCGAACTTGATGTAGCCGCTCCAGCCGTAGGTCTTGCCGCCGTCGGTGAACCGGTACTGCGACGTGACCACGAACCAGGCGATCACGACACACACCAGCGCCACGACGCCCGCCGCGATCGCGGCCTTGCCGGCGGAGGAGAACGGGTGGGCCGAGCCTCGCGAGAAGCGCGACTGCCTGCCGAGGATCAGCAGGAGGACACCCACCCCGACCACCACGAGCAGGATCGGGCCGAGCAGGCCGATCTTGCCGTCGTCCCAGGCGTGGACCGCATCCGCCGCGTTCTGGGTCGCCGACTGCCCCTGATAGCTGATCTTGCCCTGCGGGCGGAACCACGGCGTGAAGGCGCCGATCAGGCCCAGAACGCCCGCCAGCGGGATGAGCCAGGCGTGCTGCGGTGGCTTCACCTGTTGCCTCGTCAGATAGCCGGACGCAGGGGGCGGCGGCACCGGCGATCCGGGTGCCGGGGCGGCACTGGGCGGTGGCGGGTACGAGGTCATGGCTCTCCGGGGAGAGGTTGCTGCGGCGGGCTGCCGGGCCGGCTATGCCCCGACGGACCTGTCAGTGGGCGAAATGACGCGTGCCGGTCAGGTACATCGTCGCGCCGGCCGCCGCGACCGCCTCGATGACCTCCGCGTCGCGGATCGAGCCGCCGGGCTGCACGATCACGCGCACGCCCGCGTCGAGCAGCACCTGCGCGCCGTCGGCGAACGGGAAGTACGCGTCGGACGCGGCGACGGCACCCGCCACCCGATCACCGGCGCGCGCCACCGCCAACCGGCACGAGTCGACGCGGTTGACCTGGCCCATACCGACGCCGACGGTCGCACCGCCGCGCGCCAGCAGGATCGCGTTCGACTTCACCGCGCGCAGCGCCCGCCAGGCGAACACCAGGTCGGCAAAGGCCTTCTCGTCCAGGGCAGCGCCGCACGCGAGCGTCCAGGTTGCCGGGTCGTCGCCGGGTGCGTCGATCCGGTCGGCGCTCTGGACCAGCAGTCCGCCGGAGACCGGGCGCGTCTCCACGCTGGGCTCGCTCGAGCGGGCCCGCGCGATCAGCACGCGCAGGTCCTTCTTCTTGGCCCATCGCTCGAGCACGCCGTCCTCGTAGCCGGGCGCCACGACGACCTCGGTGAAGATCGGTCCGAGCTGGTCGGCCATCGCCATCGAGACCGGACGGTTCGTGGCGACCACCCCGCCGTACGCGCTTGCCGAATCGCACTCGTGCGCCTTTCGGTGCGCCTCGGCAATGTCCGCGCCGACAGCGATGCCGCACGGGTTGGCATGCTTGATGATGGCCACGCACGGCTCGCTGAAGTCGTACGCGGCCTTCCATGCGGCGTCGGCGTCGACGTAGTTGTTGTAGCTCATCTCCTTGCCGGCAAGCTGTTCGGCGTTCGCGATCCCTTCGCCGCCGGAGTTCGCCGGTTGGATGTACAGTGCCGCCTGCTGGTGCGGGTTCTCGCCGTACCGCAGTACCGCGGCCCGCTCGTACGACGCGGCGATCCAGCCGGGGAACTGCGTCTGCGGCTCGCTCGCCACGTCCGACCCGAGCCAGGACGCGACGGCGATGTCATAGGACGCGGTGTGCCGGAACGCCTCGCGCGCAAACCGCTGCCGGTCGGCGAGCTCGAAGCCGCCGGCGCGGACCGCGTCCAGCACCTCGGCATAGTGCGACGGCGAGACGATCACCGTCATCGAGCCGTGGTTCTTCGCCGACGCGCGCACCATGGCCGGCCCGCCGATGTCGATCTGCTCGACGATCTCCGGCGCACTCGCACCGCTGGCCACCGTCTCGGCGAACGGGTACAGGTTCGCGATCAGCAGCTGGAACGGTGCAATGCCCAGCTCGCTGATCTTCGCCACGTGCTCTGGATCGTTCTGGTCGGCGAGCAGGCCGGCGTGCACGTGCGGGTGCAGCGTCTTCACCCGGCCGCCGAGGATCTCCGGGAACCCGGTGACCTCCTCCACCGGAGTCACCGGCACGCCCAGGTCGCGGATGCGTGCCGCGGTCGAGCCGGTCGAGACGATCTCGACGCCCGCCTCGTGCAGGCCGCGGGCCAGCTCGTCCAGACCGGTCTTGTCGTAGACGCTGACCAGCGCGCGGGTGATGGCGATCTTGCTCATTCAATCTCCTTGCACAGCAGGCGAATCGTCTCGATGTAGAGCGGCTTCTCGGCGGCTTGGATGCGCTCGCGCAGCGTGTTCTCGTCATCGCCCGGTTCGACGGCGACGGGAACCTGGGCGATCACCGGGCCGGTGTCGACGCCCTCGTCGACCCAGTGCACGGTGACTCCGGTGCGGTCCGCACCGGCGGCGAGCGCGTCGCGGATCGCGTGCGCGCCGGGGAAGGCGGGCAGCAGCGCCGGGTGGGTGTTCACGATCCGGAACCGGGTCACGATCTCGTGCGCGAGCAGCCGCATGAACCCGGCGAGCACCACCAGGTCCGGTTCGAACGCAGCGATCCGCTCGGCCAGCGCGGCGTTCCACGCGGCCCGATCGGGTTGGTCACGCAACGCGACGGCGAAGGTGGGCACGCCAGCGGCCCCGGATCGCGTCATCGCCGCGCACCCCGGGACGTCCGTGCCGGCGGCGACCACGAGCGGCCGCAGCACCGGATCGTCGAGGATCGCCTGCAACGTGGTGCCGCTGCCCGACGCGAGGACGACAAGGCGGGCCGGCACGTTCCGGGAGCCTACCCGGCGCGCTGGGAGCCACCGCCGGCGTCGTCCGCATCGTCCGCGCCGGGATTCTGGCCGGCCGGTGACCGCACCGCGTCGGCGAGCAGTTGCAGCCGGCCGGCGGCGTCAGCGCGGCCCGATACGCCGGTGCCGCGTGCCCGGCTGACGAAGCGGGAGCGGGCGGCCGCCACACCGAGTCCTGCCGACGCCACGCCCGCGACGGCCACACCGGCGCTGAGGGCGAACCGCCACGGCGACGGCCCGATCGTGCTCAGGCCGCCCGCGCCGATCGCGCCGCCGGCCTGCCAGCCGAGCACGATCAGGCCCAGCAACACCCCGGCGGTCGCGGACCCGATCAACTGCCAGCGCGCGGCCCATGCGTCCTCGCGGCAGGCCAGTCGGGCGAGCAGCAGTCCGGCGAGCAGCGGGGTCAGCGCCATCAGCACCCAGACCGGCGCGTTCGCACCCGAGCCGTCCGGCATCGCACCCAGCAGCGGGAACGCCGGCAGCACGCCGTGCGCGGTCGTGAAGGCGCTCGCGCTCGACCCGCCTACGGCGAACCCCGGGCCGGCCAGGTACGCGGCCCCGGCGACGGCCGCGTTGGGCGCGGCGAGAACTCCCAGCAGCAGCACCGGGACGCCGCCCCAGCCACCGCCGACCTGCGCGGACAGCGCCTCGATCCGGGCGTGGTGCACGACAGCGGAACCGGCGGCAAGCAGTGCCCCGGCGGCGAGGTACACGCACAGCGCGACACCTGCCCCGCGCGCTCCTGCCCGAACGGACGCCGGGGTCCGTTCGGCCAGCAGATCGGACAGCGGTGAGTACAGCACCAGCGCCGTGCCGCCGCTGAACGCGAACAGCAGGAACGCCGCCGCGGCCACGCCGAGGAACGGTGCATCGCTGGTGCCGAGGGTGGCGTACGGGACGGCGAGGAGGCAGCAGCCGGTGAAGCTGACCGCCTGGGCAAGGCCGGCGAGCGCGAGCCGTAGCGGATCGCACTCGCCGATGCCGGCCGCCGCGTCGGCCAGTCCCGCACCGGCTCGCCAGGCAGTGATCGCGACGGCCCCCAGCATGCCGAGCGGCAGGAACGAGGCGGACGTGCCGTCGACCGTGACGCCGCCGTGCAGCGCGGCCAGGAAGGTGAGCAGCCCGGCATGGATGGCCGAGTGGGCGCGCCCGCCCGGCCCGGACACCGGCAGCCAGCAGACTGCGACGGCGAGGATGCCGACCGTCGCGCAGACGATTGCCGCGCCCGCGCCGGTCCAGGTCGCGGCGCGCCACAGCGAGCGGCCGGCAGCGCGGGGCACCACGCTGCGCCGCGCGGCAGCGCCGTCGTTCGGCGCGGCCGACGGCTCGCTGCAGTGCTCGCGCGGGCCAGGCATCAGTTCAGGCTGGCAAACCGCCCGGGCGATCCGGCGCAGACGCGCCGACTGCGGCGAGTTCTTATCCGCAGACGCAGCTACTGCGGCGGCTGATCACCCGGTTCCGGACGCTCGTGCTGCGGCGCGGTGGCCGGCGGTGCCGGAGGCGGCGGCGCCTGCTGCGGCGCGGGTGGCACGGGTGGCGCGGCCTGCTGCGGGCGCGGCTGCGGCGCGGGCGGCTGCGGCGCGGGCGGCTGCGGCGCGGGCGGCTGCGGCGCGGGTGGCTGCGGCGCGGGTGGCTGCGGCGCTGACCCTGGGGCAGGCGGCGGGTAGCCGGGCTGCTGGCCGTAACCCGGTTGCTGCCCGTAACCAGGTTGCTGCCCGTAACCAGGCTGCGCACCGGGCTGCTGGCCGTAACCAGGCTGCGCACCGGGCTGCTGGCCGTAACCAGGCTGCGCACCGGGTTGCTGCCCGTAGCCGGGTTGCTGCCCGTAACCAGGCTGCGCACCGGGTTGCTGCCCGTACCCGAGTTGCGCACCGGGCTGCTGCCCGTACCCAGGTTGCTGCCCGTAACCAGGCTGCTGCCCGTAACCAGGCTGGCCGTACCCGGGCTGGCCGTACGGCGCCGTGCCCCCCGTACCCGGGTATCCGGCGGGCGCCGAACCCGTCGGGCGCAGCGTGCCGAACCCGCCGGTCTGCTGCACGCGCAGCACGGCTACGACCAGGGCGATGATCAGCAGGATCAACACGATCCAGTACGCCCAGCCGTGGCCGGCGTCCACGTCGCTGGCGCCGGAGTCGATCGTGGTCCCCTTGTAGTCGCCGTCCGGGATGACGGCCAGCGCGATCAGCGTGAAGATCACGCCGAGTGCCAGGCCGCCGATGCCGATCAGGCGGGCCGGAACGGGCAGGGAGACGTGCGGCGCCAAGATCGCGACTGCGATCGCCGCGGCGGCGATCAGCGCGAGCAGCACGCCGAACCAGCCGAAGAACCCGTGCCAGGCGCTGTTGCCTATGCCGTCGCACACGTCCTTGTACTGGCCGCGGTACTGCGCCGGCACGTCGGACAGGTGCTTGCACACCTGGTCGGCGTCCGAACCCTTCGCGGCGTAGTTGTAGTAGCTGAAGAAGGAGAAGATGAGCGCGAGCACCGAGGCGCCGACGGCCGCCCAGTCAAGCGGGTTGACCGATTTCGGGTCGAAGCCGGCCCGGGGTGTCCCGTAGCCGGTTGGCGGCGGGCCGGCCTGGCCTGGTGGCGGATACGCGGACATTGGTACACCAGCCTCTCGTGGCGCGCCGCGGCGCGCGGGAGTCGGGACGAGCTACCGGACGACTGTATCGCCCCTTTGAGACGGCTGTGCCGGGGCACGCAGTTTGCGTGCCCCGGCACAGTTTGACCGGATACGGCAGTATCAGCGCGGCGGTCCCTGCGGCGGCGGTCCCTGCGGCGGGGCACCGTACTGCGGCGGACCCTGCGGCGGGCCTTGGGGCGGGGCACCGTACGGCGGCGGACCCGCCGGCGGCTGACCGGCCGGGCCACCCGCACCGTGCGCACCGGGTGCGTGCCCACCGATGTTCGGGATGCCGCCGAGCGCGCCGGGCAGCTTGCCGCCCCCTTGCTGGAAGCGCATCAGCGAGAGCACCAGCCCGGCGATGATCACGATCAGGCTGATCCAGTAACCGAAGCCGTGCCCCTCGTCCACGTACTTGTCGTAGCCCGGGCCACCGCCCAGGTAGTCCGGCACGACGAACAGCGCCAGGATGACGCAGAGCGTGGCGACCGCGTAGCAGCCGAGACCGATGAGCCGGTTCGGGAACGGCAGCTTGACCTGCGGCATGAACAGCTCCAGTGCGACGAGCGCGGAGCCGACCACGGCGAGCAGCATCGCGAACCAGCCGAAGAAGCCGTTCCACGCGCTCTCGGTCAGGTTGTAGTTGTCACACAGATCGCCGCAGTTCTTGGCGCTGAAGCTGTAGTAGCTGACGAAGGAGAAGATGAACGCCAGCAGGCCCGCGCCCATGATTCCCCAGTCGAGCTGGTTCACCGACTTCGGGTCGAAGCTCGCGCGTGCCGGCATCCCGGCTCCGGGCGGCGGCCCCCAGGCGCCCGGTGGCGGGCCGCCCTGTGGGCCGCCGGGCGGCGGTGGCGGTGGTGATGCCGGTGGTGGTGGTGGTGGCGGCGGTTGGAACGTCATGGCGTTCTCCTCGTCGAAGTTGTGTCCCTCTTAGCTCGCAAAGCTAGCGCCAACCCACGGCATAGCAAACAATGAACACGCCGATGCACCCTTTCGGGAGGCGCGAATGTCCGAATTGCCGGACGATTCTGCCCGGACGGACGCGAACGGCGGGGCGGCTCGCCTGCGCGAACCGCCCCGCCGTGATCGTCCGGCGCTGCCTCAGCCGGAGACGATCTCCCGCATCAACTGCGCGGTCTCGCTGGGCGTCCGGCCCACCTTGACCCCGGCGGCCTCGAGCGCTTCCTTCTTCGCCTGCGCGGTACCGGACGAGCCGGACACGATCGCGCCGGCGTGGCCCATCGTCTTGCCCTCGGGCGCGGTGAAGCCGGCGACGTAGCCGACGACCGGCTTGCGCACGTTGGCCTGGATGTACGCGGCAGCACGCTCCTCGGCGTCGCCGCCGATCTCGCCGATCATCACGATCGCGTCGGTCTCGTCGTCGTTCTGGAACGCCTCGAGACAGTCGATGTGCGTGGTGCCGATGATCGGGTCGCCGCCGATGCCGACGCAGGTGGAGAAGCCGAGATCGCGCAGCTCGTACATCATCTGGTAGGTCAGCGTGCCGGACTTGGACACCAGGCCGATGCGTCCGGCCTTGGTGATGTCGGCCGGGATGATGCCGGCGTTCGACTTGCCGGGACTGATCAGGCCCGGGCAGTTCGGCCCGATGATGCGCGTCTGCTTCCCTTGCGCGTAGGCCCAGAACGCCGCGGTGTCATGGACGGCGACGCCCTCGGTGATCACCACCGCGAGCGGGATCTGCGCGTCGATCGCCTCGATCACCGAGTCCTTGGTGAACGCCGGCGGGACGAACCCGACGGCCACGTTCGCGCCGGTCTCGGCCATCGCGTCGGCCACCGTGCCGAACACCGGCAGCGAGGTGTCGCCGAACTCGGACTTCGTCCCGGCCTTGCGGGCGTTGACGCCGCCGACGACGTTGGCCCCCGAGGCGAGCATGCGCGCGGTGTGCTTCATGCCCTCCGAGCCGGTCATGCCCTGGACGATGATCCGGCTGTTCTCGTCGAGAAAGATGCTCATTTGCTCACTCCGCAAGCGTCATTCGCAGTTGCCATTGCCTTACGCTCCCTGGTTGGCGAGCTCGGCGGCCTTGTCGGCCGCGGCGTCCATGGTGTCGACCAGCGTGACCAGCGGGTGGGCGGCCTCGGTCAGGATCCGCCGTCCCTCGACGACGTTGTTGCCGTCCAGCCGGACGACCAGCGGCTTGTTCGCCTCGTCGCCCAGGGTCTGCAGCGCGCCGACGATACCGTTGGCGACCGCATCGCACGCGGTGATGCCGCCGAACACGTTCACGAACACGCTGCGCACCGCAGGGTCGTTGAGGATGATGTCCAGTCCGTTGGCCATCACCTCGGCGCTCGCGCCACCGCCGATGTCGAGGAAGTTCGCGGGCTTCACGCCGCCGTGCTTCTCACCGGCGTAGGCGACCACGTCGAGTGTGGACATGACCAGGCCGGCGCCGTTGCCGATGATCCCGACCTCTCCGTCGAGCTTGACGTAGTTGAGGTGCTTCTCCTTCGCCTTCTGCTCGAGGGGATCGGTGGCCGCGACGTCGACCAGGCCGGCGTTGCGCGACTGGCGGAAGTTCGCGTTGTCGTCCAGCGTGACCTTGCCGTCGAGCGCGACGACGTCCCCTGACCCGACTCGCGCAAGGGGATTCACCTCGACCAGCGTGGCGTCCGCGCCCACAAACGCGTCCCACAGCTTCACGAGCACGTCGGCCACCGGGTCGATCAGGTCGGCGGGGAACTTCGCGGCCTGCGCGATCTCGCGGGCTTTGGCCACATCGACGCCCTGGTTGGCGTCGATCGGCACCTTCGCCAGTGCGTCCGGACGCTCGACCGCGAGCTGCTCGATCTCCATGCCGCCCTCGTAGGACGCCATCGCCAGGAACGTCCGGTTGGCGCGATCGAGCAGGTAGGAGACGTAGTACTCCTCCTTGATGTCCGCGCCCGGGTCGACGAGCACCCGGTGCACGGTGTGCCCCTTGATGTCCATGCCCAGGATCGCCTCGGCGTTGGCCCGGGCGTCCGCTGGCGTCTTGGCCACCTTCACGCCGCCGGCCTTGCCGCGGCCGCCGATCTTGACCTGCGCCTTGACGACGGTCACGCCGCCGATGCGCTCGGCGATCGCCTGCGCCTGCTCGGGGGTGTCGGCCACCTCGCCGAGGCCCACCGGTACGCCGTACTCACTGAACAGTTGCTTGGCCTGGTACTCGAACAGATCCACGCTGTTACGTCCGTTCTCGCGGTTGTGTCGTGTTGCGAACTTCGCTGAAACCCGCCCGGAGCCTAACCAGTACCGGGACGAACCGACGCGCTCGTGAGACTGGATTCACGAACCGCCGACGTTCGCCCTGACCCACTGCACGACCTCGTCCATCGTCGCCCCGGGCGTGAAGACCTTGGCCACGCCGGACTTTTCGAGCGCGGGGATGTCGGCGTCCGGGATGATGCCGCCGCCGAACACCACGACGTCCTCGACGTTGTTCTGGCTGAGCAGTTCGAGGGTCCTGGCGAACAGCGTCATGTGCGCGCCGGACAGCACGGACAGCCCGACCGCGTCGGCGTCCTCCTGGATCACTGTCTGCACGATCTGTTCCGGAGTCTGGTGCAGGCCGGTGTAGACGACCTCCATGCCTGCGTCGCGCAGTGCGCGAGCGATCACCTTCGCTCCGCGATCGTGCCCGTCCAGCCCGGGCTTGGCGATGACGATCCTGATGCGTTCGGCCACGCAATGGAGCGTATGCCCCGCGGCTCAGGCGGCGGCGTCGCGGTCGGTCTTGCGGGGGCGGCCGCGCGGTCGCTTGACCGCGACGATCACGCCCTCGACCACGATCTCGCCGCCCCACACCCCCCACGGCTCGCGCCGTTCGAGCGCACCCGACAGGCAACCGGCGCGGGCCGGGCAGGGCCGGCAGAACGCCTTGGCCGCCTCGAGCCGGACCGGGCTCTCGGCGAACCACAGTTCGACGTCCTCGACGCGGCACGGCAACGACTCCGGGCAGGCCGGCGAGAGCGGATCCATCGCCCGGCTCGGCAACGAGTGCATGAGACCTCCTCGCGAACTTGGACGTTCGCAAGAGGCCGATCTCATCGCCGGCGGGACATTCACCGCGCTGCTCCGGTAGTCCGGCTCGGACAGCAGGCAGAGTAGGACAGGTGCTCATCGTGATCTCTGGTCTGCCCGGCACGGGAAAGTCCGCGGTCGCTGCCGAAGTCGCCCGGGAGCTCGACGGTGTCCGGTTGTCGATCGACCCCATCGAGGACGCGCTGCTCGGATCGGGGTTCCCGCCGTCATGGCGGACGGGCGTGGCGGCATACGAGGTTGCGAGGGCGGCTGCCGAGCAGAACCTCGTCCTCGGGCGGACGGTGATCGTGGACGCCGTCAACGACAGCGAGCTCGCCCGGGACACGTGGCGCAGCGCAGCCACACGCTCCGGCGTGGCGTTGTTCTTCGTGCTGCTCACCCTGGACGACGCCGCGGAACATCGCCGTCGTCTGGAGGGCCGTGGGCACAGGCACGCTCACGTGCCGGAGCCGACCTGGGAGGACGTTCGGCAACGCGCAGCCTCGTACGAACCGTGGGTCGGGGACTGCGTGCGGGTCAGCGCCGAGGCTCCGGTCAACGAGCTGGCCAGGGCAGTCCTCGATCACCTGCCGAGCAGCTGATCACCGCGCGTTTTTGTCGTACCCTCGGGCTACATTCCAACACATGTTCGACAAGCTCGATGCCTCCGTAGCGATCGCCTCGATCCGCGCCGGTGTCGATGCGTTGCTCGATTCCACGCTCACCGCGCTGACCGGCGATCAGCTGGTGGAGCTGACCCGCGAGCTCGAGCAGCAGGCACGCCGGCTGCCTGCGGTCGAACATCGGGTGGTGGCCGAGCTGGACGAGCGGAGCCTGGCCGGCGAACTCGGCTGCGCGAACACCGCGACGCTGCTGCACGACCTGCTGCACCTGCACCCGCGCGAGGCGAAGGCACGCGTCGGAGCAGCGCGTGAGCTGACCGAGCGCCGCGCCCTCTCCGGCGAACTGCTCGCGCCGCTGTGCCCGGCGGTGACCGCCGCCCAGCGTGCCGGGCGGATCTCCACCGCGCACGCAAAGGTGATCCGTGACCTGCTGCTGTGGCTGCCGGCCGAGTGTGACCGCGAATTCGGCGGCGTGCTCGAGCAGTGCCTCGTCGAGCACGCCGAGCAGCTCGATCCCCTGCAACTGGCCCGCGCGGTCCAGCGGCTCAAGGCGCGGCTCGACCCGGACGGTCCGGAGCCGCGCGATCGGGAGAACCACCGCCGTCGCGGCGTCACGATCTGCCCGAACCCGGACGGCTCCAGCGAACTGCGCGGACACCTCACCCCGCCGCGACCGCGGTATGGCAGGCGATCTTCGACTCCCTGGCCGCGCCACGACCGAGCACCGAGCACCAACGTGATGACCGCAGTGCGGCACAACGGCGGCACGACGCGCTCTACGAAGCAGGCAAGCGGCTGCTGCGCTCGGGCACGCTGCCGGACTGTGGCGGCGCACCCGCCACCGTGCAGGTCACCGTCCCCGCCAAGGATCTGCGCGATCGGACCGGCTTCGCAGACACCGCACACGGCGACGCGATGAGCGTCACCGAACTGCTGCATCTGGCCGCCGAGGCCGAGATCATCCCGGTGGTGCTGGACGACGCCGGCGGGGTCCTCGCCTACGGAAGGACCCGCCGCTACGCCACGCCGTCACAACGGCGCGCCCTCGCCGCCCGAGACGGAGGTTGCTCGTTCCCGAACTGCACCGTCCCACCCGCCTGGTGCGAGGTCCACCACGTCACGCCATGGGTCGACGGCGGCCGCACCGACATCGACGAAATGACGCTCGCGTGCGACTTCCACCACGACAACCATGAGAACGCGGGCTGGACCTGCCAGATGATCGACAAGGTCCCGAACTGGATTCCGCCGCCCTGGATCGACCCGGATCGAATGCCCCGGCGCAACACCGCCCACCACGTCGAGATCACCTTCGATCTGGACGCCGATCACCTGCAGCCCGCCGATTCACCGCTGCGAACCTGAACCTCAGCACGTCTTGAGTTCAGCTCCCTGTCGCGGTGCGCCGAGCCTCGCGGGCGCAGTGCCGGGGGTTACAGCTTCTGGACGGGGGCGTAGCGCAGCATCAGCCAGCGCAACCCCTCGCTGCCGAAGTCGACCTGGGCCTGCGCGCCGTCGCCGGCGCCACGAGTGGCGACCACGGTGCCCAGCCCCCACGCGTCGTGGGTGACCCGGTCGCCCACGTCCAGCGACGGGATCGCCCGGTCGCCCGCGCCGCCGCGCAGGCCACGGCCGCCCGGCGCCAGCCGCGACGACGCGACCTGCTCCTGGGCCGAGCGCCGGGGCGTCGCGCGGTAGCCGTGATCGCCGTACCGCGACGGGACGTCGTCGTCGTAGCCGGCCGCGAACGGCTGGCGCCCCACCGCGCCCGTCCAGACCGCGAGCTCGGCCGGCACCTCGTCCAGGAACCGCGACGGCGGGTTCCACGACGGTGCCCCCCACGCCGAGCGGGCCAGCGCACGGGACAGGTACAGCCGCTGCTGCGCCCTGGTGATCCCGACGTAGGCGAGCCTGCGCTCCTCGGCCAGCTCGGCCGGATCGCCCAGCGTGCGCAGGTGCGGGAACACGCCGTCCTCCAGCCCGGTGAGGAAGACGACCGGGAACTCCAGGCCCTTGGCGGTGTGCAGCGTCATCAGCGTGGCGACTCCCCCGTCCCGGTCCGGGACCGAGTCCGCGTCCGCGACGAGCGACACCTGCTCCAGGAACGCGACCAGTGACGTCGCCTCGTCGCTGCCGGCGCGCTGCTCCTCGAACTCGCGCGCGACGCTGACCAACTCGCGCAGGTTGTCGACGCGGCCCTCGTCCTGGGGGTCACGGCTGGCCTCCAGTTCGGCGAGGTAGCCGGTGCGGTCGAGCACGGCCTCCAGGATCGAGGACGGGGTGCCGTCGGGGCCGGCCAGCACGCCGCGCAACTCGGTGAGCAGCGCGGTGAACTCGCCGATCGCGTTCAGTGAGCGCACCGCGATGCCGAACGCCTCGTCGGCGCGTTCGAGCGCGGCACCGAAGGAGATCCGCTCCTGTTCGGCCAGCACCTCGACGCACGCCTCGGCGCGGTCACCGATCCCGCGCCGCGGCGTGTTCAGGATCCGGCGCAGCGACACCACGTCGTCCGGGTTGGCGATCACCCGCAGGTAGGCGAGCGCGTCGCGGACCTCCTTGCGCTCGTAGAAGCGCACGCCGCCGACGACCTTGTACGGCAGCCCGACCCGGATGAACACCTCCTCGAACACCCGTGACTGCGCGTTGGTGCGGTAGAAGATCGCGACGTCCGACGGTTTCACGTCGTGGTCGTCGGCGAGCGCGTCGATCTGCTGCGCCACCCAGGCGGCCTCGTCGTGCTCGTTCTCGGCGACGTAGCCCTGGATCTGCTCGCCCGCGCCCGCCTCGGACCACAGGTTCTTCGGCCTGCGGTCCGGGTTGCGCGCGATGACCGCGTTGGCCGCGGACAGGATCGTCTGCGTCGAGCGGTAGTTCTGCTCCAGCAAGATCGTGGTGGCGTTCGGGTAGTCGCGCTCGAACTCCAGGATGTTGCGGATCGTCGCGCCGCGGAAGGCGTAGATCGACTGGTCGGCGTCACCCACCACGGCGAGTTCGGCCGCCCCGAGCCCCTCCACCGCCTGGGTGAGTTCGCGGACGAGGACGTACTGGGCGTGGTTGGTGTCCTGGTACTCGTCGACCAGCACGTGCCGGAACCGGCGCAGGTAGTGCTCGGCGACGTCGGCGTGGTCCTGCAGCAGCCGCACGGTGCGCATGATCAGGTCGTCGAAATCCAGGGCGTGCGCGTCCTCCAGCCGCCGCTGGTACCGGGCGTAAGCCTCGGCCAGCACCTTCTCGTGGGCGTTCGACGCCTGTTCCGCCCACGCCTGCGGGGTGACCAGTTCGTTCTTCAGGTTGCTGACCTGCGCCGACAGCGACCGCGCCGGGTAGCGCTTGGGGTCGAGGTCCAGGTCGCGTCCGACCATGGTCATCAGCCGCTTCGAGTCGTCGGCATCGTAGATCGAGAACGACGTCTTGAGACCGATCGTCTTCGCCTCGGCGCGCAGGATCCGCACGCACATCGAGTGGAACGTGCTGACCCACATCGACCGGGCCCGCGGCCCGACCAGTGCGGCCACCCGCTCCTTCATCTCGCCGGCGGCCTTGTTGGTGAACGTGATCGCCAGGATCTGGCCGGGCGTGGCGCCACGCTCGGCCAGCAGGTACGCGATCCGGTTGGTGAGCACCCGGGTCTTTCCCGAGCCGGCCCCGGCCACGATGAGCAGCGGGCCGCCCTGGTGCAGGACCGCGGCCCGCTGCTGCGGGTTCAGGCCCTCGAGCAACGTCGCCGGGTCGACGGCCAGGCGGGTGTGCGGCCCTCGCTGCGCCCCTGCGGGCGGCAGATCGAACAGGCTGTCGAGGTCTGTGGTCATCTCGGCATCAAGCCTACGTGCGGGCACCGTCAGTCCCGCCTGCTGCCATTTGGTGTCGGATACGAGCACTATCGGGAAGGACGCATTTGAGATGATTCGCCCGATGGAGGTCTCGCATGGCAGTCATGGAGAAGAACCCGCCCGGTGAGCAGACCGGCACCGGTATGCGGCGTGACATCGGCGTCGTCGGGCTGCTGTTCGCCAGTGTCGGCTCGATCATCGGCTCCGGCTGGCTGTTCGGCGCGCTCAAGGCGTCGACGATCGCCGGCCCGGCCGCGATCTTCTCCTGGCTCATCGGCGCGGTCATGATCATCCTGATCGGCCTGACCTACGCCGAACTCGGCACCATGTTCCCGCTGTCCGGAGGCGTGATCCGCTTCCCGCACCTGTCCTTCGGCTCGTTCGCCAGCTACTCGATGGGCTGGGTCAACTGGGTCGCAGCCGCTGCCGTCGCCCCGATCGAGGTCGAGGGCGCGCTGCAGTACGCGACCAAGTACGCGCCGCTGACCAGCTACGACAAGGCGACAGACACCCACCCGCTGACCGGGCTGGGCTACGTGATCGCCGTGATCGCGATGGCCGCATTCGTCTTGATCAACTACTTCGGTGTCCGCTGGTTCGCGCGGGTGAACAACGTCGCCGTGTGGTGGAAGCTGGGGATGATCACGCTGGTCGTGGTGGCGTTCATGGTCACCGAGTTCCACGGGTCCAACTTCACCAGCCATGGCTTCGCGACCGACGGCGCGCACGGCATGCTCACCGCAATCGCCACCGGCGGCATCGTGTTCTCCTACCTGGGCTTTCGGCAGGGGATCGAGCTCGCCGGCGAGTCGAGCAACCCGCGCCGCAATATCCCGATCGCCGTGATCGGATCGGTGCTCATCACAGGCGTCATCTACATCCTGCTGCAGGTGGCGTTCATCGCCGCGCTCGACCCGGGCGCCCTGACGCACGGCTGGGGGAACCTCAGCGGCAACCTTGCCGAGGGGTTCGGCCCGCTGGCCTTCATCGCCTCGGCGATCGGGCTCGGCTGGCTGGCGACGCTGCTGTACATCGACGCGATCATCTCCCCCGGCGACACCGGCCTGATCTACACGACCGTCACCGGCCGGCTGTCCTACGCGATGGCGCGCAACGGGAACGCGCCGCGGATCCTGGCGAAGGTGTCGGCGCGCGGCGTCCCGATGCCCAGCCTGTTCCTCGCGTTCGTCGTCGGCCTGATCATGTTCTTGCCGTTCCCCAGCTGGCAGCAGCTGGTCTCGTTCATCACCTCGGCCACGGTGCTCTCCTTCGGCAGCGGGCCGATCGTGCTCGCCCGCGATGCGCCGGCAGATCCCCGAGCGCGAGCGGCCGTTCCGCGTCCCGTTCGGCGACGTCATCCCGTTCCTCGCCTTCTACGCCTCGAACCTGGTCGTCTACTGGGCCGGTTGGGACACCAACTGGAAGCTGTTCGCCGCGGTCGGGCTCGGTTTCGTGCTGCTCGCGATCTTCCTGGCCACCGGCACCATCGCCAAGCACGAGATGAACTGGACGGCGGGCGCCAGCTGGGCGCTGCCGTGGCTCGGCGGACTGTGCCTGATCAGCTGGATCGGCGACTACCCGGAGAAGTCCGCGCACAAGGGCAACCTCGCCTCGATCGGCTTCGGCTGGGGGTTCATCGTCATCCTGGCGCTGTCTGCGTTGGTGTACCTGATCGCCGTCAAGATGCGGCTGCCGCGGGCGGACGTGGAACGCAACATCGAGCAGACCAACGCCGAGGCTGCCGAGGAGGAGGCCGAGCTGGGCGAGGTCGGGGCCTGAGCGCGTCTCACTATGCGGGACGCAGTTGCCAGCTGGTGAGAGCGCGTGTCAGACTTGCGGCGTGCAACAGACCGCCAGCCGATTTTTCTACGGGTACCGCAGCTCGGTGCCCGTCGTTGCTGGCTGAACCACCCACCAACCGACGCCCCGGGCCCGAGTGCCCCGGGGCGTTTTTCATGCGCGGCCCGCGGCGCTCGTGATCCGGAGCCTGCAACAGCACAGAAGGCGACGACACGATGACAACGGCGAGCACTGCGAACGCAGCCAGCGTTTCCGAATCGACCGAGACGGACGACTCGCTCGAGACCATCCCCGTGCTGCGCGGCCAGATCGACGCGCTGGACGCCGCGATCATCAACCTGGTCGCCGAGCGGATCCGGCTCTCCAAGCGCATCCAGACGGCCCGCATCAACGGAGGCGGCGCGCGGGTCGAACTGGGACGCGAGCGGCTGATCCTGGACGCCTACCGTTGCGCGCTCGGCCGCTCCGGAGCGCACCTCGCCGACGCCGTGCTCGAGGTGTGCCGCGGGCAGCGCTGAGCCGGCGCGCGTAGGGTCGCCACATGGCTGAGGTATCGGTCGCCGGCGGCGTCCTGAAGATCGAACTGACGGTCTCCGAGCGGGTACTCGCCCTGCACGGCCGCGACGTCGAAGTTCCCCTCGAGCAGATCAGCGAGGTCACCGCTGTCGAGGACGCGATGTCGGCGCTGCGCGGTATGCGGGCTCCCGGCGCGGGCATCCCGGGCAAGCTCGCGCTCGGAACCTGGCGCGGACGCAGCGGCGGGGCGAACTTCCACGACTTCGTCCTGGTGCACCACAACGGCCCCGGCGTCGTCGTCACCACCACCGGCGAGGGGTACGACCGCCTGGTGATCGGGACGCAGGACCCGGCCGCGCTGGTTGCGGCACTTCGCGCGCCGGCCTGACCGGTCGTCCGCCCGAGCCGTCAGAGCATGCGTCGGTCGGCAGCCCAGCGGGTGAGCTGGTGCCGGCTGGACAGCTGCAGCTTGCGCAGCACGTTCGAGGCGTGCGTCTCCACCGTCTTGATCGAGATGAACAGCTCGGCCGCGATCTCCTTGTACGCATAGCCACGCGCCAGCAGCCGCAGCACCTCACGCTCACGCGGGGTCAGCTGGTCGAACTCCGGGTCGATCGACGGCGTGACCGGCGCGTCACGGAACGCGTCCAGCACGAACCCGGCCAGCCGCGGGCTGAACACCACGTCCCCGTCGGCGACGCGCTGTACCGCGTCGGCCAGGTCGGCAGGCGAGATCGTCTTGGTCACGTAACCGCGGGCACCCGCGCGGATCAGCGCGATGACGTCCTCGGCGGCATCGGACACCGACAGCGCGAGGAAGCGGGTGTCCGGCAGCGAGTCGCCGATCTGCTCGAGCACGAGCAGGCCGCCGCCGTCGGGCATGTGCACGTCCAGCAGCACGACGTCCGGACGCTGGGCACGAATCACCGCCACCGCCTCGGCAGGCGAGCCGGCCTCCCCGACCACCTCGACCTGGCCGCCCAGCTCGGCGCGCACCCCGGCGCGGAACATCGCATGATCGTCGACCAACACGACACGTGCACTCATCGCGGCATCCTCAACTGCACCTCGGTTCCGGTTCCGGGCGCGGTACGCAACTCGACCGTCCCGCCATGCCGCTCGATGCGGCCGATGATCGAGCCGCGCACGCCGTGCCGGTCCCCGGCGACGGCGTCCGGATCGAAGCCCACCCCGCGATCCTTCACGAAGATGCTGACGGCCTCGGGCTCGACCTCCGCGTACAGCGAAACACTCGTCACCCCGGCGTGCTTGGCGGCGTTGACCAGCGCCTCGCGGCTCGCGGCGACCGCGGCCGCGAGGGCGTCGGTCATCGTCGCGTCGCCGACCAGCACCACCTCGACCGACAGCGCGTAGGCATCCTCGACCTCGGCAGCGACCACGCGGAGCTCGTCGGCCAACTGCCCGGACGCGGTGCGCGTGCCGTACAGCAGGTTGCGCAGCTCGCGTTCCTGCCCGCGTGCCAGCCGCGCGACCTCGCGCGGCGACCCGGCGTTGCGCTGGATCAGGGCGAGCGTCTGCAGCACCGAGTCGTGCAGGTGCGCGGCGATGTCGGCCCGCTCCTGGCTGCGGATCCGCTCGCTGCGCTCAGCCGTCAACTGGCCCATCATGCGCATCCACCACGGACCGGTGACCAGCGCCAGCCCGACCACGGTCACGACCATCGCGAGCAGCCCGTCACGCAGCGCGGTGAAGTCGGCCCGGACCAGCACGAGGGCCGCCCCCGCGACCACGCACACCGTCCCGGCGGCGAGCCGGACCCGGCCGAGCCGATCGGTGTACCCCGCGCTGAGCGAGGTGCGCGAGAGCCGGGACCACCGGTCCCGCTCGGGGTCGCTCGCCTGCCGCCAGATCAGCGCCCCGCCCAGGCAGGCGAGCAGGGTGGGTGCGAACAGGCCGCCGATCGTGTTGGTGGACGACAGCGAGCCGATCACGACCACGGCCACGACCGCGCCGATGACGTACTCGAGCCAGGTCGGCAGCCGCGAGCGCGCAGCGCCGGGACGGACGGGCAGCACGATCCAGTAGGTGCCGTACAGCGCCACGCCGAGCCCGCCGGAGATCGCGAGCGCGATGAACGCGAACCGGATCAGCCGGGGCCGGACGCCGAGGTGCTCGGCGATGCCCGCGGCGACGCCGCCGAGGATGCCGTGATCGCTGGCGCGATAGAGCCGGCGCACGGCGGGGGCGGTCGTGGTCACCGGTCCATGATTGCTCGCCACCGCATCGCGCGGCATCAGGTGAGGCCCTGAGGTCGAGAATCAGGGTGCGGTTCAGGGGTCAACCCGATGCGCGGGAGCCGCCCGGGCGGGCAACCTGGGTGCCATGACGACGACCGACACCGGGGCGATGCCGCCGTACCCGACCCCGCCCGCCCAGCGCGTCCTGCGCCGCAGCCGCACCGACCGCGTGGGTGCCGGTGTGGCCGGCGGCCTCGGCCAGTACTTCGGCGTGGACCCGGTGCTGTTCCGCGTGCTGTTCGCGGTGTCGGCGTTCTTCGGCGGCGCCGGAGTGCTCGCCTACCTCATCGCCTGGGCAGCCATCCCCGAGCACGGCGCGACCAACGCGCCGGTCGACCGGTTCATCGCCGGGCTGCGGCTGCGCCGCGTGCCGGTGTGGTTGGTGGCCGTGGTCGCGGGACTGGTGCTCTGGGCCCTCGCCTTCAGTTGGTGGGCGCCCGGGCCGTTCTTCCCGGTGATGCTCGTCGTGATCGTGCTGGTCGCCGTGTTCAGCCGCCGCAGCTGGGTCCCTCCGGCCGACCGGCTGCCCGACGCACCGGCGGCCGGCGGTGCTGCCGCCACGGTAAGCCTGGACAAGGACGCACCTGCCGGGCCGCCGGCCGGTACACCGCAGTGGGTCGGCTCGACCCGCGCCTGGCTGGACGAGGCGCGGCAGGCCAGCCGCGAGCGGCGCCGGCGCGCGTTCCCGGTGCGCATCTCGGTGCTCGTCGCGCTCGTGCTCACGCTGACCGCGCTGGGCATCGCCGACGCGATGAGCGGCATCCGGGTGCCGGTGTACTTCTGGGTCACGCTCGGCATCGTCGGCGGCGGGTTGCTCGTCGGGATGGCGCTACGCCGCACCCCGTGGTCGATGACGCCGCTGCTGATCCCGGCACTCGCCGGGACGATCGCCTTCGGCAACACGCACGCCTCGCTGCACGACGGAGTCGGCCAGCGGGACTGGACGCCCACCTCGGCGTCGGCACTCGCCTCGGACTACCGGCTCGCGTTCGGCGAGGGCGATCTCGACCTGCGCAGCCTCGGCACACTGAGCGCGCCGCGCACGGTGGACGTGACCATGGCCGCCGGGCAGCTGAAGGTGCTGCTGCCGAACGGGTTGAACGCGACGATCGAGGCGAACGTGCGGATGGGCGAGGTCGAGGTCGACGGCACGACCGTCGCGGAGACGCACGGCGGCTCGTTCCACCGCATGCACGGGTACGACATCCAGAAGACGGTGCTGCCACCTGCGGGCGCGACCGGCGCGCCGCTGACGATCCGGGTCCACCTCGCCGACGGGCAGATCTCGATCCGCCACAGCTAGGACCGCACGCAAGCCGCGTGGCCCGGTACGTCTGACGCGGTTGCGCGCTGAGCGAACTGGCGTACCCGAACGCATCCGCTTGTGGCTAGCGTCGACGTCCATGACCAACATCGTCCCGTTCCGGCGGCGCCCCGCGCCCCGCACACAGCCCGAGCCGCTGTGGCGCGAGGCGGTCGGCGAGCAGTTGCGCGCCGAGCGCACCGGCCGCGGCGAGCGGATCGCCGACGTCGCCGCGCGCGCGGGCGTCGCGCCGCAGTACCTGTCCGAGCTCGAGCGCGGCCGCAAGGACCCGTCGTCGGAGGTGCTGTCGGCCGTGTCCGGTGCCCTCGGCCTGTCGGTCGTCGAGCTCACCCGGCGCGCGGGCCACCGGCTCGCGGCCGCCGGGACGCGCGGCCCGGTCTGCCTGGCCGCCTGACGAGGTGGCTGCCGGCCTGAGGCGTGGCCGCCTCAGGCCCCCGGCAGCGCCCGGCTGGTCAGCACCGCGTCGACGACGCCGTAGTCGACGGCCCCTTGCGGCGTGAGGATCAGGTCGCGCTCGGTGTCCTCGCGCACCTGCTCCGGCGAGCGCCCGGTGTGGCCGGCGAGGATCTGCTCGAGCATGGTGCGGACGCGCTCCACCTCGTCGGCCTCCAGCACCAGGTCCGGGATCGCACCGCGACCCTCGGCGGCCGGGGCGTGGATCACCACCCGGCCGTGCGGCAGGATCTGCCGGCGGCCCGGTGCGCCGCCGGCCAGCAGCACCGCCGCGGTCGCCGCCGCCTGCCCGACGCACGTGGTCTCGACGGCGGGCCGGATGTACTGCATGGCGTCGTAGATCGCGAGCGTCGCCGGGATCGAACCGCCGGCCGAGTTGATGTACAGGTTGATCGGCTGGTCAGGGCTCTCGGACTCCAGATGGATCAGCTGGGCGATCACGGCGTTGGCCACCCCGTCGTCGATGCCGGTTCCCAGGTAGACGACCCGCTCGGCGAGCAGTCGGCTGAAGACGTCGACGGTGCGCTCGCCCAGGTTGGTGCGCGTGGTGACGTACGGGATCGTGTAGGCGGTCATCGCAGTGCCCCCAACCCGACGGTCCGGCGCGGTGCCGGCAGGACGTCGTCACCGAGTTCCACGAGGTGGTCGACGAACCCGTAGGCGAGCGCCTCCGTCGCGCTGAACCAGCGGTCGCGGCGCGAGTCGCGTTCGACGACCGCGACCTCCTGCCCGGTGTCCTCGGCAATGATGCCGAGCACGGTGTCGCGCGTGCGGCGCAGGTCGTCGGCCTGGATCGCGATGTCCATCGCGGTGCCACCGATCCCCGCCGACCCTTGGTGCAGCAACACCTTCGAGTGTGCCGTCGCGTACCGCTTGCCCTTCGTGCCCGCGCTGAGCAGGAACTGCCCGGCGCTGTAAGCCATTCCGAGGTTCACCGTCACTACGTCGTTCGGGATCGCGCGCATGCAGTCCCGGATGGCGAGCATCCCCGGCACCGACCCGCCCGGCGAATTGATCAACAGCCGGATGTCGGCCACCGGATCCTCGGCCGCGAGCAGGATCAGCCCGGTGCACAGCCGGTTGCTGTTCCAGTGTTCGAGCGGCTCGCCGAGCAGCAGCGTGCGCCGCTCGAACAGCCGCTGGTAGATCTCCTCATCCAGGCGGTGCCCCGGCACCACCCGTGCGTCCTCGCTCATGGATCCAGCGTGCAGGCTGCGGGACGCCCGCGCACCGGATGCTGCTCACAGCAGCGCTGCCCTGAGCAGCGCGACGGGCGACGCGCGCTACCAGTTGTGCATCGACCCGTCGCGCAACCGGTTCACCGGCAGGTACCGCCGCTGGTACGGGTAGCGCTTGGCGGCCTGCTTGTCGAAGCGCACCCCGATTCCCGGCTCGTCGCTCAGGTGCAGCATGCCGTCGGCGTAGCGGTAGCCGGGCGTGAAGACCTCGTTGGCGGGCTCCAGGTGCGACATGTACTCCTGGATGCCGAAGTTGGCGATCGAGACGTCCAGGTGCAGCGCCGCCGCGATGCCGATCGGCGACACGTCGCCGGGGCCGTGCGAGCCGGTGCGCACGCCGTACAGGTCGGCCAGGTCGAAGATCCGCCTGGTGTGTGTGATCCCGCCCGCGTGCGGCACGGCGGTGCGGATGTAGTCGATCAGCCGCTCGCTGATCAGTTGCTGGCAGTCCCAGATCGTGTTGAACACCTCGCCGACCGCGAGCGGGGTGACGGTGTGCTGGCGGATCAGCCGGAACGCGGCCTGGTCCTCGGCCGGGGTGGCGTCCTCGATCCAGAACATGCGGTACGGCTCGAGTGCCTTGCCCAACCGCCCGGCCTCGAGCGGCGTGAGCCGGTGGTGCGCGTCGTGCAGCAGGTGGAACCCGTAGCCGAGCTCGTCGCGCACCGCGGCGACGAGCTTCGGCACGAAGTCCAGGTACGCCTCGGTGTCCCACACCTCGTCGGCCGGAAGGTCACCGCCGGCGGGCTCGTAGGTCAGCCCGGTCCCGGCACGCAGCCCGTACGTCGACTCGAGCCCGGGCACCTTGGCCTGCACCCGGACGGCGCGGTAACCGGACTGCAGGAACCGCGCGGCGTCGGCGACGGTCTCGGCGATGTCGGCGCCGCTCGCGTGCCCGTAGATGGTGACGCCGTCGCGCGCGGCACCGCCGAGCAACTGGTAGACCGGCCGGCCGACGGCCTTGCCGGCGATGTCCCACAGCGCGACGTCGACCGCCCCGATCGCCGTCATCGTCACCGGCCCGCGGCGCCAGTACGCGCCGCGGTACAGGTACTGCCAGGTGTCGTTGATGCGGCTGGCGTCGCGCCCGATCAGCAGCGGGCAGACGTGCTCGCGCAGGTAGGCCTCGACGGCGAGCTCGCGCCCGTTCAGCGTGGCGTCGCCGTAGCCGACGATGCCGTCGTCGGTGGTCAGTTCGAGCGTGACGTAGTTGCGGCCGGGGCAGGTGACGATCACCTCGGCGTCGACTATGCGCATGTGCTGATCCCTCGCTAACTCGGTTCGAACTCGGTGGCCTTGGCGAGCACGGCGGCGACCAGGTCGTGGTCGGCAGCGATGCCCGGCTGCAGGTACTCGAGCACCGCGCCGACCGCGGCGGGCAGCGGGCCGGCGGCCGCCGCAACCACGCGCGTGGCCGCGGCGTCGGTGACCGGCGCGCCGCGCCCGCGCAGGTGCGCGATCCAGGCGGCCAGGATCCGGGTCGCGCCCTGCGGGACGCGCCCGGCGGCGCGTTCGCGGGCGAGCACCGGCAATACCCGGATCGGCAGCTTCTGCGAGCCGTCGGCGGCGATCTGCTCCAGCCGGTGAGCGATCGCTCGGTTGCCGAAGCGCTGCAGCAGCGCGGCCCGGTAGCCGGCCACCTGCGGCTGCGGCTGGCTCAGGTGCGGCGCTGCCTCGTCCCACCACTGCTCGACCCAGCCGCGGCAGGCCGGATCGGCGATCGCCTCGGCGACGGTCAGGTGCCCGCGGATGCTGCCCGCGTACGCCAGCAGCGAGTGCGCCCCGTTGAGCAGCCACAGCTTGCGCTGCTCGAACGGCCCGACGTCGTCGGTGATGGTGGCGCCCGCGGTGTCCCACGCGGGACGGCCCGCCGGGAACTCACCGGCCAGCACCCACTCGGTGAACGGCTCGGTGACGACGGGGCATTCGTCGCGCAGGCCGGTCGCGTCGAGCACCGCCTTGACGTCGGCGTCGGTCGGGCGCGGCGTGATGCGGTCCACCATCGTGGTGACGAACGAGGTGCTCGCGGCGAGCTGTTCGCCCAGCTGCGCGCTCACGGCCGCGGCCAGGTCCAGGACGACGCGCCGCACGGTCGCGCCGTTGTCGGGCAGGTTGTCGCACGGGACGATCGCGATCGGGCCGGCGCCGGCGGCGTGTCGCGCGGCCAGGCCGGCGACGAGCCGGGCCGGGACGCTGCGCACCGGGGCGGCGCGGTCTGCGCGCAGGGCCGCGATGTCCTCGGCCACTGCGGCACGGTCCAGGCCACCGTCCGGGGAACGCAGGTAGGCGGCCTCGGTCACGGTGAGCGTGACCGCACCGACCCGGGGCTCGCGCAGGTACCCCAGCCACGCAGCGTGCTCGGCGGCGGCATGCGCCCGCACGACGCTGCCGATCACATCGAAGCGGTCACCACTGTCGCCGCGGGTGATCAGCGTGTAGCAGCCGCCCTGGGCATCGAGCCGGCCGGCGAGTTCGGCGCTGCGGCCGCTGAAGGCCGCGTAGCCCCACCCCTCGTCGGCCGCCGTGTACACGGCCTGGTGGGCGCGGAAGAAGTTGCCGAGCCCGAGGTGTGCGAGCCGGATCGGCGGCGCCGCGCGCCCCGCCCTCGCCAGCGCGCTCACTCGGCCTCCTTCGTCGGCCGCCAAGACGTCACTGTGCTCGATGGTGAGCTCGCAAGCTCGCTCACAGTTTGAACACCCGCCGCGGGTTGGTGACCACGAGCTCGGTCGCCGTCTCGTACGCCTCGTCCAGGTCCATCCGGTGCTCGGCGACGAGCTGGGCGAGGTAGCCGCAGTCGACCCGCCGCGACATGTCGTGCCGTGCGGGGATGGAGCAGAACGCCCTGGTGTCGTCGATGAATCCGGACGTCCGGGAGAAGCCGGCGGTCTCGGTAACCGCGTCGCGGAAGCGGCGGATGGCATCCGGCGCGTCGAGGAACCACCAGGGCGCGCCGACGTAGACGGACGGGTAGAAGCCGGCGAGCGGCGCGAGCTCGCGCGACCACACCGTCTCGTCCAGAGTGAACAGCACGAGGTGCAGGTTCGGGTGCTCACCGAAGCGGTCCAGCAGCGGGCGCAGCGCCCGCGTGTACTCGGTGCGGACCGGGATGTCGTGGCCGGTGTCCGGGCCGAACCGCGCGGCCGTCGTGGGATGGTGCCCGCGCAGCGCGCCGGGATGGATCGTCATCACCAGCCCGTCGTCGCAGGACATCCGCGCCATCTCGAGCAGCATGTGCCGGCGGAACGCGACCGCCTCGGCGTCGCTCGCCGTGCCGGCCAGCGCAGCGCGGTAGATGCGGGCGGCATCGGACACCTCGAGCGGGTCGGTGCGTGCGTCGACGTGTCCGTGGTCGGCGGACACCGCCCCGTGTTCGATGAAGTAGCGCCGGCGCTCCTCGAGCGCGGCGACGTAACCGGCGAAGTCCCCGATGTCGGTGCCGGCGACCGCTCCCAGCGCGCCGACAGCTTCCGCCCAGCCCCCGGCCGAGGGGTCCAGGTAACGGTCGGGTCGGAACGTCGGGATCACCCTGCCGCCGAAGCCGTGATCGGCGGCCAACTGCTCGTGGGCGCGGAGGTCGTCGCACGGGTCGTCGGTGGTGGCCAGCACCTCGACACCGAAGCGCGCGAACAGCGCCCGTGGCCGGAAGTCGTCGGCTTCAAGGCACGCGCTGATCCGGTCGTACAGGTCGTCGGCGTTCTTCGCCGAAGGACGCTCGGTGATCCCGAAGATCTGCGACAGCTCCGAGTCGAGCCAGTACCGCACCGGGGTTCCGCGGAACACGTGCCAGTGCGTGCACACCTGGCGCCAGGCCTCGCGCGCCTCGGCCCCGGTCAGCGACCCACGCCCGACGCCGAGGGTCTCGAGCGGGACGCCGCTGGCGTGCAACAGCCGGGTCACGTAGTGGTCGGGGGCCACCAGCAGGCTGGCCGGGTCGCCGAACGGTTCGTCGGCGAGGAGCAACTGCGCGTCCACGTGCCCGTGCGGGGACAGGATCGGCAGGTCGCGGACCGATTCGTAGAGCCCGCGTGCGATCGCGCGAAGCCCGGGGTCGGGCGGCAGCAGCCGGTCGGGATTGAGCCGCAACGGCGCGCTGGTCGACGTCATGGGGCCATCGTCGCGAGTGCAAGGTGGCATGGCAACCGGTTGCATTCAGTTGCCACGCCAGCTCGCGCTCGTCTTGACGGTGGCCCACTCCGGGGCGGTCCTGCGCCGGCTGCGGCGGGCGGTCGACTGGCGGATCACCAGTTTCGACGGCAGCATCACCGGCTCACGCGCGGTTGCGTGCGCCCCGTCGATCAGTGCAAGCAGGTTGCGGACCGCGGTCAGGCCCAGGGTCCGCAGCGGCGCGGCCACCGTGGTCAGTCCGGGCGTGACCAGGTCGGTGCCGAAGATGTTGTCGAAGCCGATGACGCTCACGTCGGCAGGCACGCGGGCCCCGACAGCCGCCATGCCGCGCAGGAAACCCAACGCCACCAGGTCGTTGTAGGCAATCACCGCGCTGGTGGGCCGTTGCCGGAAGTCCTCGACCGCGGCCACGCCGCCCTCGACCGTCGGCGCGTACGGACCGATCCGGTGCACCCGGAAGCCGCGCTGTTCGGCCACCTCGCGCAGCGACGTCCACCGGATCCCGTCCGCCCACGCCGCCTGCGGGCCGGCCAGGTAGGTGAAGTGGTCATGACCCAGCGCGGACAGGTGATCCACCGCCTGGAACATGCCGTACCGGTGGTCCGTGGCCACCGAGGGGATGTCGGCCAGGGCCCGGTTCAGCACGACGGTCGGGCGTTGCTTGGCTGCCATCCTGATCGCCGAGTCGGACATCCGGGTGCTGGTGAGCACGATGCCCTCGACCGTGGGGATCGCGCGGTCCAGTGCCTGCCGCTCCAACCGGTCGGACTCCTGCGCGTCGGCGAGCAGCATCGTGAAGCCGGCCTCGGCGGCAGCCGCCTGAGCCCCGCGGATGATCTCGAAGTAGTACGGGTTGGTGATGTCGGAGATCAACAGGGCGATCATCGAGGTCTTGCCGGTGAGCAGCGCCCGCGCCATCGGATTGGTGCGATAGCCCATGTCCGCCGCGATCTGCCGGATCCGTTCGGCGGTCGCCGCGTTGACCCGGCCGGGCCGCGAGAACGCGCGCGACACGGTGGACGCCGCGACGCCGGCGGCGCGCGCGACGTCATAGATCGTCGGTGACGACGATCCGTGCGCCGCTGCCGACGATTGACGGATCGCCGGTGCCGGCGGCGACTCCGGCTCCGATGTTCGGGCCACGGTCGACCTCCTCAGGATGCGAGCGGCCATGCTACGGCAACAGATGGCAACCGCTTGCCATCGGTGGGGCGCGCTGCCTGAATGGCTCAGATCACATGGCTACCGGGGCGAGAGGAGGACCCGCATGCACCGTCTACTCGCCCGGCTCTGCGCCGACCGCGCCCTGGCCGTCGTGCGGGCGCCTGTCATCGCCGACGCCGCAGCGCTGTGCCGGGCGGTTTCCGCCGGCGGCATCGGGCTGCTCGAGCTGACCTTCACCACACCTGACCTGGCCACGCACCTGGCCCGCGCCGCGGCGGTTGCGGGCGAGCTCGACGCGTGCGTCGGTGCCGGCACCGTGCTCACCGCCGACGACGCGCGCCGCGCACTCGATGCCGGCGCGCAGTTCCTGGTCACGCCCGCGATCACGCCGGATGCGGGCGCGATCGTCCGTGCCGGCCACGACGCGGGCGCCGTCGTGTTCCTCGGCGCGCTCACGCCGTCCGAGGTCCATGCCGCGCTCGCCGCGGGCGCCGACGCCGTCAAGATCTTCCCCGCCGGTATCGGTGGGCCGCGCTACCTCGCCGACCTGCTCGGTCCGTTCCCGGGAACGCGGCTGCTGCCGTCGGGCGGGGTCGGTACCGAGACCGGCGCCGCCTTCCTCGCCGCCGGCGCGTTCGCCGTGTGCGCCGGCAGTTCCGTGCTCGCACCGGCCGACGTCGTGGCCGGCGACTGGAGCCGGATCACCACCAACGTCCGGGCCTTCCGCACTGCGCTGCAGTCGCCCACCGCTTGACCGGCACCGGCCGGCCGCTCCCGCGGCCGGCTCCGAGGAGAAAGAGGCACAGATGGCTCGAGCAAGAACGTTCACCGCGGTGCTGGCCGTCGGCGCCGCGACCGCGGCCCTGGCGCTGTCGGCATGCGGCGCGCCCTCCAGCAAGGCCAAGACGGCGGACCCGACGGAGGTGCCCGCCAAGCCGGCACACGCGGTCACGCTGAACATCCTCGACATCGCGGGCAACCTGCAGCTGAGCAAGGGGATGATCGAGAACTTCAAGAAGGCCAACCCCGACATCGTCAAGGACGTCACCTACACCAGCGCACCCGCCCCCAGCATGGCCGGCAAGCTGCAGGCCGAGCAGCAGGGCGGAAACGTCAGCACCAGCTTGGTGCTCAGCGGCACCGACGGCCTGTCCGCCGGCATCGACAAGGGCTTGCTGACCAAGCTCCTCCCGGACTTCGACAGCCGCTTCCCCGGCCTGATGGACAACTATCAGGAGCCGGCGGCGAACATGCAGAAGCTCGCCCAGGGCTACGGCGTCGAGATCGTGTACTACCCGTCCGGGCCGCTGCTCGAGTACAACCCGGCGAAGGTGCAGGACCCGCCGAAGACACCGCAGGACCTGCTCGCGTGGGCCAAGGCGCACCCCGGCAAGTTCCAGTACGCCAACCCGGCGAACTCCGGTCCGGGACGCACCTGGCTGATGGGCCTGCCGTACCTGCTCGGCGACTCCGACCCGAAGGACCCCGACAAGGGCTGGGACAAGACCTGGGCGTTCCTGCAGGAGTTGGGCAAGTACACCGCGAACTACCCGACCGGCACGACCGAGACGATGAAGAACCTCGCGTCCGGGGCGGTGGACATGGTGATGTCCACGACCGGTTGGGACATCAACCCGCGCGCGCTCGGCACGGTGCCGAACACGATGAAGGTTGCCGCGTTCGACGGCATGCACTGGGTCAGTGACGCGCAGTACGCGCTGATCCCCAAGGGCGTCTCGAAGGACGTCGCCGCCGCGGACCTCGCGCTGATCAAGTGGATGCTCAAGCCCGACCAGCAGGCGATCGCCTACGACGACGGCTACTTCTACCCCGGACCGGCCGTCAAGGGCGTGACCCTGGACATGGCGCCGCAGAAGAGCCAGCAGACGCTGGCGAAGTACGGTCGGGCCGAGTACGCCGACTGGATCTCCAAGTACCCCGTCGAGACCTCGCTGCCTGCACCGCAGCAGGTGGCCGCGTTCGACAAGTGGAACCGCATGGTCGGCAGCAAGAAGTAGCCGGCAGGAAAGGGCGAGCACCATGACTGATCCCCACTTCCGGGAACTGCGGCTGGCCGGCGTGTCGCGCCGGTACGGCACCCAGCACGCGCTGTCGAACCTCGATCTCACGATCAAGGGTCACGAGTTCGTGGCGCTGCTGGGGCCGTCCGGCTGCGGGAAGTCGACCGCGCTCAACTGCCTGGCCGGGCTGCTCCCGCTCAGCGACGGCTCGATCCACCTGGACGACAGGCGGATCGACACGTTGCCGCCGGAGCAACGCGGGTTCGGCATGGTGTTCCAGAACTACGCGCTCTTCCCGCACATGTCGGTGCGCAAGAACATCGGCTTCGGGCTGAAGATGCGCAAGGTGCCGAAGGCCGAGACCGCCAAGCGGATCGACGAGGCGGTCCGGCTGGTGCAGTTGGAGGAGCACCAGCACAAGATGCCGGGGCAGCTGTCCGGTGGGCAGCAGCAGCGCGTCGCGATCGCCCGTGCTGTTGCGCTGCATCCGCCGGTGGTGTTGATGGACGAGCCGCTGTCCAATCTGGACGCGAAGCTGCGCCTGGAGATGCGCATGGAGATCCGGCGGCTGCACCAGGAACTCGGGCTCACCACGATCTACGTGACGCACGACCAGGAGGAGGCACTGTCGATGGCCGACCGCCTGGTCGTGCTGCGCGATGGCTTCATGCAGCAGTGCGGGACGCCCGAGCAGGTGTACGACTTCCCGGCGAACGCCTACGTCGCCGGCTTCATGGGCTACCGCAACCTGCTCGAACTCGACGTCACGGGCGCCAGCGGCGACACGGTGACGGTGCGCGGCGCCGACCTCGCCCTCACCGGCTCGAACCGGGAGTCGGTGACCAGCGGGCGGGCGGCGGTCGCGGCGATCCGTCCCGAGGACTTCGTCGTCGGCGCGGTGGACGGCAACGGCATCGAGATCACCGTCGAGATCGCCGAGTACCACGGCCGCGAACTGTCGGTGCAGGCGGTGACCCGGACCGGCCGGCGGATCTACTTCCGCACCGTCGAGCGGGTGGCGCCCGAGGACTCGATGACGATCGGCGTTCCCGCGCACCGCGTGCTCGTGTTTCGTGCCGACGGTGCCGCCAGTTCCGCGGGTGCCGTCAGTCCCGCGGGTGCCGCCAGCTCCGACGGGACCGCGAGCGGCGAGCCGTCCGCAGCCGCAAGCTCGCACCCGGCCGCGGCAGCGACGTGAGCACCGCCACCGCCACCGGGCCCGCGCCGCGCAAGGTCGCGCTGCGCCATCGGTTGGCCGAGCGGAACATCGACCGCACGCTGTGGCTGCTGCTGCCGGCGGTCGCCTTCATCGTGGTGCTGTTCCTCTACCCGTTCCTGTACGGGCTGCAGCTGTCCTTCCAGCCGGAGAAGGGCGGCGGTGCCCTGGCGAACTACCGCGAGTTCTTCACCGACCCGTACCTGCGCAAGACGATCTGGACCACGCTCGGGCTCGGGCTGCCGGCCGCGCTGGTGAACGTGCTCGCGTCCGTGCCGGTCGCCTACCTGATGCGCGGCCGGGTGCGCGGCAAGCGGGCGCTCACCACGATCCTGGTCGTGCCGATCACCCTGGGTACCGTGCTGACCGCACAGGGTCTGGTCATGTACGCCGGGCCGACCGGGTGGTTGAACCGGGTGCTGCTGAAGCTGCACGTCATCGACACCCCGCTCACCCTGATCCACAACTGGACGGGCGTGTTCCTGAGCCTGGTGATCACCGGCTTCCCGTTCGCGTTCCTGCTCACGCTGTCCTACATCTCCGGCATCGACCCCAGCCTGGAGAAGGCGGCGGCCACGCTGGGCGCCGGGCCGATGCAGCGGTTCCGCCGGATCACGATGCCGCTGCTGGCCCCCGGGCTGGCGATCACCTTCACCCTCTCGTTCGTGCTCGCGTTCTCGGTGTTCCCGTCCGCACAGCTCGTGGGTGATCCGGCGGGCTCGACGCGAGTCATCTCGATCGCCGCCTACGACGCTGCGTTCCAGCAGTTCGACTACCCGATGGGGTCCACCATCGCGATGATCATGGCGATGATCATGCTGATCGTCGTCGGCCTCGTGATGGCGTGGCGCTCGCTGCTCTACCGTGGCGCGACGGGCGGGAAGGGCTGATGATGACGAACACCTCGACGCTCGCCGCGGGCGCGGCCACCGCTGCCGAGCGGGCTCGTCCGCGCCGCCAGGTCCGGGTCTGGGCCGTCGTGGTCTGGGCGGTGCTGGCGTTCTTCTTCCTGAACCTGCTGGCGCTGATCGCGTCCGTCGTCGTCGACTCGCTCGGCACGCAGTGGTTCGGCACCTGGCTGCCGAGGAGCTTCACGACGCACTGGTACTCCGACGCGTGGTCCGAGTTCGGGCTGTCCTCGGTCATGGTGGTCACCGCGCAGGTCGCCGTCACGGTCGTCGTCGTGTCGGTGCTCATCGGCGTGCCGGCGGCGTACGTCCTGGCCCGAAGGACGTTCCCGGGCAAGCGGATCCTGATGATGCTGTTCGTGCTGCCGATCCTGGTGCCGCCGATCAGCTACGGCATCCCGCTCGCGACGGTGCTGTACCGGGTGCACCTGGCGGGAACGCTGTCCGGCGTCATTCTGGCCAACCTGGTGCCGTCGGTCCCGTTCGTGATCTTGACGATGACGCCGTTCATCGAGCAGATCGACCCGAAGATCGAGGCGGCCGCGCGCATGTGCGGCGCGCGCACCACCGCGGTGTTCACCAGGATCCTGGCGCCGCTGCTCGTCCCCGGCATCCTGGCCGCGTGCATCCTGGTGCTGGTGCGGACCGTCGGCATGTTCGAGCTGACCTTCCTCACCGCTGGGCCGGACAGCACCACGCTGGTGGTCGCGCTGTACAACTCGGTGTTCGCGGCGGGCATCCGCGCCAACCAGTCGGTGGACGCGATGGCCACGATCTACACCGGTTCGATGCTTGTCCTGCTGGTCATCGCGCTGCGCTTCGTCAACCCGACTCAGCTGGTGACCCGCGCCCGCGAGGAGACTCAGTAAATGGGGTTCGATGTCGTCGTGATCGGCGAGGTGCTGGTCGAGCTGTCCAGTACCTCGCCGTTCGAAGCCGGCATGCCGCTCACCCTGGGCTTCTCCGGCGACGCGCTGAACGCGGCGGCCGCATCGGCGGCGGCCGGCGCTCACACGGCGCTGCTGACCCGGGTCGCCGATGACGAACTCGGCCGTGCGCTGCTCGCCCGGGTCCGCGAACTGGGCGTCTCGACCGCGCTGGTGCGGCTCGTTCCCGGCCAGCACGGCGCCTATTTCGTGCACTCCGACCCGCACGGCGAGCGGCAGTTCGCGTACGCGCGCGGCGGCAGCGCGGCGAGCCAGCTCGAGCCCGTCGATGTCGCTGCCGCCGAGCTGGACCGCGCGAAGGTCGTGGTCAGCAGCGGCATCACCGGCGCGCTGTCCCCCACGGCGGCCGACGCGGTGCGCGCAGCCGCACGCGTGGCGTCCCGGTTCGTCTACGACCCCAACTTCCGGCCGCGGCTGACGACCGCGGCGTCGGCCGCCGCGCTGCTACGCGACCTCGCGCCGCACGCCGCCCTCGTCACGCCCGCGTTCCCGGCCGAGGCCCGGCCGCTGCTCGGTGTCGCCGACGCCGCCGAAGCGGTCCGCACCCTGCGCGCCGCGGGCGCAGCGGCGGTGGCCGTGACGCGCGGGGCCGGCGGCGTCCTGCTCGACGACGGAACCGCGCTGCACGACCTGCCCGCCGTGCCGCCGCCGTCGCTCGTCGACCAGACCGGCGCGGGCGACTGCCTGGTCGGCACGATCGCCGGCCGGCTGGCGCTGGGCGACTCGTTGCTCGCGGCGACCCGACTGGGCATCGCGGCCGCGTCGCTGAGCCTGGCCGGGCAGGGCGGGACCGGGTCCGTCCCGACATTGGCACAGGTACGAGCACACGCCCTGCAGGAGGCGCCGTGACCGCGCCGGTCCTGCTGCGGCTGCACGACGACGATCCGGTCGCCGTGGCGCGTCGCGCGATCACGGCCGGCGAACGGCTCGCCGGACTGTCCGCCGGCGCCGGACTGTCCGCCGCCACCGACGTCCCGGCCGGGCACAAGGTCGCGCTGCGGCCGATCGCGGCCGGGGAGGCGGTACGCAAGTACGGGCAGGTGATCGGCCGCGCCACGTGCGACATCGCGGCGGGCAGCCACGTGCACACGCACAACCTGGCGATGCTCGAGTTCACCCATCCCGATGCGGCAGCCGGACCGGCCGCGCCGGCACCGGTGTTGCCGGCGGGCGAGCGGGCCACCTTCTCGGGCATCGTGCGCGCGGACGGGCGGGTCGCCACGCGCAACTACATCGGCGTGCTGACCACGGTGAACTGCTCGGCCACGGCCGCGCGCCGGATCGCGGACACCATGACACTCACCGGCGAACTCGACGACTACCCGAACGTCGACGGCATCCTCGCGCTCACCCACAAGACCGGGTGCGGCATGGCCGGCGACGGCCCCGGCTTCGAGCTGCTCCGCCGCACCCTGGCCGGGTACGCGCGGCACGCCAACTTCGCCGCGCTGCTCGTGGTCGGCCTGGGCTGCGAGGTGAATCAGGTCGCCGCGCTCACCGACTCGCTGGAGCTGCCCGAGGGCGTCCCGCTGCACGCCATGACGATCCAGGAACTAGGAGGCACCAAGCACACCGTGGCCGCCGGGCTCGAGCAGGTGCGTGCCCTGCTGCCCGAGGTCAATGCGGTCCGCCGCGAGAGCGTGCCGGCGTCCGAGCTCGTCCTGGGCCTGCAGTGCGGCGGCAGCGACGGATGGTCCGGCATCACGGCCAACCCCGCGCTCGGGTATGCATCCGATCTGCTCGTGCGAAACGGCGGCACCTCGATCCTGTCCGAGACGCCGGAGATCTACGGCGCCGAGCACCTGTTGACTGCGCGGGCCGCCACACCGCAGGTCGCCGCGCAACTGCTGGAGCGGATCCGGTGGTGGGAGCGGTACACGGCCGACAACGGCGGGTCGATGGACAACAACCCGTCCCCCGGCAACAAGGCGGGCGGCCTCACCACGATCCTGGAGAAGTCGCTCGGCGCGGTGGCAAAGGGCGGGACGAGCGTGCTGAGCCGGGTGTACGAGTACGCGCAACCCGTCGACGGCAAGGGGTTCGCCTTCATGGACACGCCCGGCTACGACCCGGTTTCGGTCACCGGCCAGGTCGCCGGCGGCGCGAACGTCATCTGCTTCACCACCGGCCGCGGCTCGGCGTTCGGGGCCAAACCTGCACCGTCGATCAAGCTCGCCACGAACACCGCGATGTACCAGCGGATGAGCGGGGACATGGACCTGGACTGCGGGACGATCCTCGCCGATCGTACCGTGGCCGAGGTCGGCGCCGAGATCTTCGAACTCATCCTGCAGACCGCCTCCGGGCACAAGACCAACAGCGAACTGCTCGGCTACGGCGACGAGGAGTTCAACCCCTGGCAACTCGGCGCGGTGATGTAGCGCCGCCGATCCGGCGCAGCCGGAACACTCATAAACATCGTTGTGCTCATATAGCCAGCCGGCGTGACGTGTGCCGGACCCAGTCCGGGCTGGCACACTGTGGCCGTGCGCTGGATCCGCGGTGGCCGCACGCTGTCCGCCCAGTTGTTGGCCGGCCACGTAGTCGTGCTGCTGCTCGCCGGCGCGGTCGGCTTCGCGCTCTGGGCGCGTGCCCTGCACGGGCGCCTGGACGGGCAGTACGAGCAGCGCGCGCTCGCCGTCGCGGCGGCCACCGCCAACGTCCCGCAGGTCATCACCGCGCTGACGGACCGTGACCCGGCCGGCATCCAGACCCTCGCCGAGCAGATCCGGGTGGCGACCGGAGCGTCGTACGTCGTGGTCATCGACCGATCGGGCGTGCGCTACTCGCACCCGAACCCGGCTCTCATCGGCCGACGGATCGAGGAGCCTGTGGTCGCCCTCGACGGGCACACGCACGTCGGCATCGACCCCGGTTCGCTCGGCCGCTCGGCGAACGGCAGGGCACCGGTCTTCGGAGCCGGTCGGATCCCGATCGGTGAAGTCTCGGCCGGAGTGCTGGAGAAGGATGTCAGCGCGCAGGCCGTCGCCGAACTGGACGACGTGGCGGTCTACCTCGCGGTGGGCGCGGTCGCCGGGCTGCTCGTGTCCGTGCTGCTGGCGCGACGGCTCAAGCGCAAGACCTTCGGCCTGGAGCTGGACGAGATCGCCGCCCTGGTGCAAGAACGCGAGGCCACGCTGCACGGTATCCGCGAGGGTGTCGTCGCGGTCGACTCGACCGGGCGACTCACCCTGATCAACGATGAGGCCCACCTGCTGCTCGGCACCAGCGCCCCGGCGATCGGACGCCCGGTGCGGGACGTGATGCCCGCGGGCGAGATGGGCGACCGGCTGTTCGCGCCGAGCCCCGACGGTGAGGTCACCGACGTGGTGGTCCTGCACAACGGACGGGTCCTGGTCGGCAGCAGACGCGAGGTGCGGCACGCCTCACGGGTCCTGGGCTATGTCGTGACGCTGCGCGATCGCACCGACCTCGAGCAGGCGCTGCGCGAACTCGACGAGAACCGCAGCCTGACCGACGCACTGCGCGCGCAGCAGCACGAGTTCTCCAACCGGATGCACGTGATCTCCGGGCTGCTCGACCTTGGCCGCTACGACGAGGCGATCGGCTACGCGACCGAGATCGACCAGCAGGCTGCCGCGCTCGCCGACGAACTCGCAGCGAACATTGACGATCCGCGGATCGTCGGGCTGCTGATCGCGAAGACGACAGTTGCTCGCGAACGGGGCGTCGAGCTGATGGTGAGCTGTCCCCGACGGCTGCACGTCCCGCCGCGGTGCAGTGCCGCGCTGGTCTCGATCATCGGCAACCTCGCGGACAACGCCCTGGAGGCGATCACCGGGGCGAACCCACCCGAGCGTGCCGTGTTCCTGCGGCTGGAGTCATCGGACGGCTCGATCACGATCGACGTGAGCGACACCGGTCCCGGGATCCCACCCGGCGCGGCCGAGGCCATCTTCAGCGGCGGCTGGTCGACGAAGCCACACCCGGACGGCAGGCAGCGCGGCCTGGGGCTGACCCTCGTCCGCGAGATCGTGCGCAGCTTCGGCGGCGACATCGCGGTGCAACCGGGAGCCGGGGCGCGCTTCGTGGTGAGCCTACCGATCCCCGCGCCGGTGCGCCCATGAACGAACGCCCGATCCGCGTGCTGGTCGTCGACGACGACTATCGCGTCGCGGCGCTGCACTGCGAGTACGTCACCCGCATAGGCGGCTTCGAGGTCGTCGACTCGGCGCACACGGCGAGCGCGGCGCTGGCCGCGGTGCAGGCGAGCCGTCCCGATCTGGTCCTGCTCGACCTCTACCTGCCGGACGAGAACGGCCTGGCCTTGCTGCGCCGCTTCCGCGAGGGGGACCCGCCGCACCCGGACGTCCTCGCCATCACCGCCGCCCGTGACTTGGCCACCGTGCGCACCGCGATGCAGCGTGGCGTCGTCGGCTACCTGGTCAAGCCGTTCTCACTGCGCACGCTCGTCGATCGCCTCGAGTCGTACCGCTCCCTGTGGCTGCGCGCGCGCATCGAAGGCGAGGTCGACCAGAACTCGATCGATCGGCTGTTCGCCTCGCTCACCCCGCGCGAGCAGGCCGCCCACCTTCCGAAGGGACACTCCGAGCCCACGATGGCGCTGATCCGGGCCGAGTTCGGGGATGTGGACGCCGAGTGGTCGGCGACCGAGGTTGCCGACCACACCGGCATGAGCAGGGCGACCGCACAGCGCTACCTGTCGTTGCTGGTGCGCTCCGGCCAACTCGACGTGCGGCTGCGGTACGGCACGACCGGCCGGCCCGAGCATCGCTATCGCAGAGCGCGCTGAGGCCGGCCGGCAGGTCAGGGTGGGTCAGCCGTCGGCGCCCGCCGGGGTTGTCGTCGGGGTGAAGCCTTCGAGCTTGTTCGCCTGCAGCGCGAAGCTGTTCGTGAACGTGTTCGCCAGGGTCACCTTCGAGACGTCGGTGCCGAGCGTCTTCTCCATCGCGTAGATGGTCTTCGGACCGTTGGCCGGCATGATGCCGTCCGGCAGGAACTGGCCCTTGTCGGTGGTGAGCCCCGCGATGTACTGCGCCTTGGTGATCGTGCTGTTCTGGACGAACTGCTGCGGCAGCTTGTTCGCGATGTCTTCGGCGGAGTGCGTGGCGATCCAGTGCATCGTCGCGACGAGGGCGTCAACCACCTTCTGCGCAGCCGCCTTGTGCGAGTCCACCCACGAGGACAGGGCCAGGACGCCTGCGGCCGGCCAGGCGCCGCCGAGTGCTGCGGTCGCACCCTGCGTGGTCGCCAGGTCGATCGCCGAGTAGCCGAGCTTCTTGGTCTCCAGTGCGCCGACGGTCGGCTGGGTGGTCATGACGCACGCCGCGCTGCCGCGCTGGATCGCCGCGATGGCGGTGGCACCGGCCCCCACCGCGAGGGTGTGGTAGTCCTTGCGGCTGATCCCCTGCTGCGATGCGAGGAACTGGGTCAGCTCGTCCGTGCCGGAACCCAGGTCGGTGACACCGAGGGTCTTGCCCTTGAAGTCCGCCGCGGAGTGGACGCCGCTGTCGTTGCCGCACATCTCGCGTTCGCCGGGAGCACCGGAGAGCTGCACGATGTCCTCGACCTCCTTGCCCTTGGACTGGAAGTCGATCGTGTGGATGTACCAGGCGCCGGCCATGTCGACCTGTCCCGAGGCCATCGCGTCCTCGGCACCGACGCCGCCGTTGACCTCCGTCGACAGCTTCACGTTCACGCCGTACTTCTTGTAGTAGCCGAGGTTCTGCGCGAGCTGGTACGGCAGGTAGATCTGCTTGTCGATGCCGCCGACCATGAGCTTGACGGTGGGCAGTGCCGAGCTGCCCTTCGTCCCGCTGGCACTGCTGGAACAGGCCGCGGTAGCCCCGAGGGCAAGCGCCCCGATGGCCGCGACCGTGATGGCGCGTCTGAACATGGGTGTTCCTTTCTGTTGGGTGGATCGAGCGGCTCAGATAGCCGTCGACTCCGAGTGACTGGGCGGCCGCCACGCCAGCACCCGCTTCTCGAGCAGGGTGAGCAGGAACTCGGCGACGAGCGTGACGACTGCCATGATCGCCATGCCGGCGAAGACCGTGTTCGGGTCGAACCGGTTCTGCGCCTGGGTGATCACCAGGCCCATGCCGCGCTGCGAACCGAGCACCTCGCCGACGAGCGCGCCGATGATGGCGAAGCCGAACGCGGTGTGCAGGCTTGCGATGATCCAGGTCAGCGCCGACGGGATGGTGACGTGCCGGGCGACCTGCAACGACGATGCGCCGAGCACCCGGACGTTCGCGACGAGGTTCGGGTTGACCTCGCGGACGCCCTGGTAGGCGTTGAAGAACACGATGAAGAACACCAACACCGCTGCGAGCAGCACCTTCGGGAAGGTGCCCAGCCCGAACGCCACCAGGAAGATCGATCCGAGGATGATCCGCGGAACGGCGTTCAGCACCTTGATGTAGGGGCTGAGGACGTCCGAGAGGAAGCGGTTCTGGCCCAACAGCAGGCCGAGCACCACGCCCGCCGCGGTGCCGAGGAAGAAGCCGTAGACGGCCTCCTTGAGCGTCACCGCGATGTCGTCCCAGATCGACCCGAACTCGGTGCCCTTCGTGAAGAGCGTCACCAGTGCGTCCCAGATCATCGACGGCTGGCCGAAGAAGAACTTGTCGACCCACTGCTCGGCGGTGCACAACTGCCAGCCACCGACGATGAACACAGCGAAGCCCAGCCGCGCGAGCCAGAGCAGCATGAGGCGGCGCCGCTTGGCCCGCCGCCCCGCGAGCTTGACGGCTGCGTCGCTCTCCAGCTGCGCCGGCTGCGCGAGCAGCACGTGCGGAATCGTGGTCATGCCGCTGCGCCTGACGTGCGTGCGTAGGCCCGTTCGACCTCTTCCTTCAGCGACGACCAGATCTGGTCCTGCAGCTCGAGGAAGCGCTGCTCGTGCCGGATCGCCTGGACCTCGCCGCGCGGCCGGGGCAGGTCGATGTCGAAGCTCTGCTTGATCGAGCCGGGGCTGCTCGTCATGATCAGCACCCGGTCGGCCAGGGCGACTGCTTCGTCCAGGTCGTGCGTGATGAACAGGACCGACGGGCGCAGCTGCTCCCACAACCCGAGCAGTTCGGTCTGCATGATCGCCTTGGTCTGCACGTCCAGCGCGCCGAACGGCTCGTCCATCAGCAGGATGCGGGGCGAGTTGATCAGGGCGGCGGCCATTGCCACGCGCTTGCGCATGCCGCCGGACAGCTGGTGCGGGTAGCGGTCCTCGAACCCGGACAGCCCGACGCGCCGCAACCAGTCGCGGGCGAGCGCGATCGCGTCCTTCTTGCCCATCCCGTTGAGGACGGGCCCGATCATCACGTTGCTGAGCACGTTCTTCCACGGGAACAGCGCGTCCGCCTGGAACATGAAACTGACGCCTTCGGTCACGCCGCGCACCTCGTGCCCGCCGACGCGTACCGAGCCGGCACTCGGCCGCTCCAGGCCGGACACCTGCCCGAGCGTCGTGGACTTGCCGCATCCGGTGGGGCCGACGATGGCACAGAACTGCCCCGGCTCGACGGTGAGCGATACGTCGTGGATCGCGGTGAACGGTTCGCCCGATCGGGTCATGAATCGCTTTGTCAGGTGGCTGATCTCGATGCGCGCCGCGCCTGTGGACGACGCGCCGGCCGATGCCGCGGCGTGGTGCTGCGGTGGTTTCGCGGCCATTGGGGGCTCCTTTGCTTCGCTGAGCCGGCGGGCGCGATGTGGCGCCGATCACCGGTGGAAGCAGACTCTAGGAACCCGCACCTGCCCGGGGCGCGCTTTAGAGAGCAGCGCGGCTTAGTCGCATACTTCGCCGTTGTGCTCGTTGTGCGCGCCGGCCGGCTACATGTGACCTTCGGCCCTACGGACGGTGCCGACCCGCTTCATAACCTGCAGGCACAAGGGAGCAAGGAGTGAGGACTCATGGCCGGCGAACGCGTCACCGTGCTCGAGCTGCGTGATCACCTGCAGTCGCACGTCCAGAACGAAGAAGCGATCCTCAACGAGTACGTCGAGGCCACCGACGGCACCCAGTCCAAGGCGTTGCGGTACCTCGTCGACCTGATCGTGAAGGACGAACGCCGGCACCACCAGATCTTCAGCGACCTGGCGGAGACCCTGCAGTATCAGGTCGGCGTCCCCGGTCCGGAGCTGGTGGTCCCCGACATGGACTTCGACCGTGCCGACGGTGCCGCGACGTCCGAGATCATCGAGCGGCTGCTTCGCTTCGAGCTGGAGGACAAGCGCGAGCTGAAGGAGCTACGCAAGAAGCTCAAGGCCTTCGAGGACTGGACGCTGCACGCGTTGCTCGTCGAGCTGATGCAGCGCGACACCGAGAAGCACATCGCGATCCTGAAGTTCGCGAAGAAGCACACCAACCGCAAGCGCCAACCGCGCTGACGGCAACGCAGTGCTTGCTTGATCTTGGGCCGTCCACCGGGTGTCCTACTCCCACTCGATGGTGCCGGGGGGCTTGGACGTCACGTCCAGCACTACCCGGTTCACCTCGCGCACCTCGTTGGTGATGCGGGTGGAGATGCGCTCCAGCACGTCGTAGGGCACCCGCGTCCAGTCGGCGGTCATCGCGTCCTCGGACGACACCGGCCGCAACACGACCGGGTGGCCGTAGGTGCGCCCGTCGCCCTGCACTCCCACCGAGCGGACGTCGGCGAGCAGCACGACCGGGCACTGCCAGATCTCGCGGTCCAGGCCGGCGGCGGACAGTTCGGCGCGGGCGATCGCGTCGGCGCGGCGCAGGATGTCCAACCGGGCCGCCGTGACCTCGCCGACGATGCGGATGCCGAGGCCGGGCCCGGGGAACGGCTGGCGCCAGATGATCTCGGCCGGCAGCCCGAGTTGCTCGCCCACCCGGCGCACCTCGTCCTTGAACAGCGCGCGTAGCGGCTCGACCAGCCCGAACTGCAGGTCGTCCGGCAGGCCCCCGACGTTGTGGTGCGACTTGATGTTCGCGGTGCCGGTGCCGCCGCCGGACTCGACGACGTCCGGGTACAGCGTGCCCTGCACGAGGAAGTCGACCGAGTCGCCGCCGCTGACCACCTCGCGGGCAGCCAGCTCGAAGACCCGGATGAACTCGCGGCCGATGATCTTGCGCTTCTCCTCCGGATCGCTGACGCCGGCCAGCGCGGCGAGGAACCGGTCCTGCGCGTGCACGACCTTCAGCCGCACCCCGGTCGCCGCGACGAAGTCACGCTCCACCTGCTCGGGCTCGCCGGCCCGTAGCAGCCCGTGGTCGACGAACACGCAGGTGAGCTGGTCGCCGATCGCCCGCTGCACCAGCGCCGCCGCGACTGCCGAGTCGACGCCACCGGACAGCGCGCACAGCACCTGTTTGCCGCCGACCTGCGAACGGATCGCGGCCACCTGCTCGTCGATGATGTTCGCCTCGGTCCAGCTCGGGCGGGCACCGGCGACGTCGTACAGGAAGTGCGTCAGGATGGCCTGGCCGTGCTCGGAGTGCAGCACCTCCGGGTGGAACTGGACGCCCGCCAGCCCGCGCTCGGTGCACTCGAAGGCGGCGACCGGAGCGCCGGACGTGCTTGCGGTGACGGTGAATCCGGCCGGTGCGGCAGTGACCGCGTCGCCGTGACTCATCCACACCTGCTGCTCAACGGGCAGGCCGCGCAGCAGCACCCCGCCGCCGGTGACGTGCAGCGCGGTACGTCCGAACTCCGAACCGCCGGTATGGGCGACCTCGCCGCCGAGTGCCTGGGTCATCGACTGGAAGCCGTAGCAGATGCCGAACACCGGCACGCCCGCCTCGAACAGTGCCGGATCGGTGCGCGGCGCGCCGTCGGTGTAGACGCTGGCAGGCCCGCCGGACAGGATGATCGCCTTCGGCTCGCGGGCGAGCAGCTCGGCGACCGGCATCGTGTGCGGCACGATCTCGGAGTACACGTGCGCCTCGCGCACCCGCCGGGCGATCAACTGCGCGTACTGAGCCCCGTAGTCGACGACGAGGACGAGATCGGCCCGCATGCCGAGCAGTCTACGGACTGCGGTTCACCGGGTTGCCGTTCGGCCAGGGGTAGATGAAGCCGGTCAGCTCCTCGCTGAGCAGCCACAGCCGGTGCGCGAGCTTCTCGTCCTGCGCCTGCTCGGACAGCCGGGCCAGGCCGAGCGGTCCGCGTGTCTCGCCGAGACGCTGCGGACCCACGTACGAGCCCGGCGTCGCCTCGGTCACCGCGTACAGCGCTGCCCGCGCACCGGCCGCTGCCGGCTGGGTGAACAGCTTGAGGAACACCGGCGCCGCAACGCGCATGAGCCGGGTCGCGCCCATGCCCTCCGGGTCGCTGGCCAGGCCGGTGGCCGACACACCGGGGTGCGCGGCGACCGAGATCAGCGGCAGCCCACGCGCATCGGCTTCGCGCTGCAGCTCGAGGGCGAAGAGCAGGTTGGCCAGCTTGGAGTTCGAGTAGGTCGCCTGCGGGTCGTACGGCCCGTCCGCGTTGCCGCCGAGGACGGCGTCGGTGCCGGCGCGGTGCGCGATGGACGCGACGGTGACGACCCGTGGCGCCGGCGCCTTCAGCAGCGAGTGCAACAGCAGGCCGGTCAGCACGTAGTGCCCCAGGTGGTTGGTGCCGAACTGCAACTCGAAGCCGTCGCGGGTCCGGGACCTCTTCGGCGGCGCCATCACCCCGGCGTTGTTGATCAGGACGTCCAGCGGCTCGGTCCAGCCGTCGCAGAACCCGCGAACGGACTCCATCGAGGCAAGATCGAGTTCGCGGACCTCCAGCCGGGCTGACGGCACCGCGGCGCGGATCCGGTCCGCCGCACGCTCACCGCGGCGCACGTCACGCACCGCGAGCACGACCCGGGCATGGTGCGCGCTGAGCTCGCGCGCGGTGTGCCAGCCGATGCCGGAGTTTCCTCCGGTGACCACCACGGTGCGGCCACCCAAATCGGGCAACTGCGCCGCCGTCCACTTCATCCATGGAAACTTACGCGTTCTGGGCTCAAGTGCACGTTAGACCAGGCAGACTGAGCGCGTGTCAGAGTCGAGCGTGCGTACCCGCGTGTGGCGCAACGGGCAACTGGAGAGCGAACACATCGAGTTCGACCAGGTGTCCGACTTCCTCGCGCAGCCGGACTGCTTGGTCTGGGCCGACCTGTGCAACCCGGACGACGAGCTGCTCGCCAAGCTCGCCAAAGAGCTGGAACTGGACCCGCACGCGATCGAGGATGCCCGTGACGAGCACGAGCGGCCGAAGGCGATGCGTTACGCGACCCACATGTTCCTGACCACGAACGCGATCCGGTACGACGCGAACTCGGGCGAACTCGTGTCCACCAGGGTTTCGGCGTTCACGCTCCAGCGCGGGTTCTTCACGGTGCGCCTGGACGACGCCTTCGACATCTCCAGCGTCGTGCAGCGGTGGGACGACAATGCGGACCTGATCAAGTACGGACCGCGCGCGCTCATCCACGGCCTGCTCGACGAGATCGTCGACGGCTACTTCCAGACGGTCGAATCGCTCGACGACGGGATCGAGGAGCTGGAGGACGACCTGTTCGACGAGAACAGCAATGCCGCCCGCCAGCTGCAGCGGCGCACGTTCGCGCTGCGCAAGTCGCTCGTCGAGGTCCGCCGCACGGTCCTGCCGATGCGCGAGGTCGTCAACACGGCGATGCGGCGGGTCAACGAAAGCGACCACAATGCCGAGCTTGCGCCGTACTACGAGGACCTCTACGACCACGTGCTGCGCGCGGCCGAGTGGACCGAGTCGCTGCGCGACATGATCTCGTCGGTCTTCGAGACGAACATGGCGCTCGCCGACCTGCGGATGAATCTGATCATGAAGAAGCTGACGTCCTGGGCGGCGATCATCGCGGTGCCGACCGCGATCACCGGGTTCTACGGGCAGAACGTGCCCTACCCGGGTTTCGGGCACGAGTGGGGCGTCTGGGCCAGCGTGGCGTCGATCCTGCTGATCGCGCTCGCGCTGTACGGGCTGTTCAAGCGCAAGGACTGGCTGTAGCGGCGCCTCAGGTCCCGATCGAGGTGCGTACCGACAGCAGTTCGGGGAAGAACGTCAGTTCCAGCGCGCGCCGCAGGAACGCGACGCCGGACGAGCCGCCGGTGCCCTTCTTGTAGCCGATGATCCGCTCGACGGTCTTCACGTGCCGGAACCGCCATTGCTGGAACAGGTCCTCGACGTCGACGAACTCCTCGGCCGTCTCGTACTCGGCCCAGTGCTGCTCGGGGTCGGCGTAGATCTGCCGGAACACCTCGACGACGCCGTCAGATGCCGTGTACGGCTGCGACCAGTCCCGCTCGACGACGTCGGCCGGGACGCCGAACCCGCGCCGGGCGAGGAAGCGCAGGAACTCGTCGTACAGGCTGGGCGCGTTCAGGTCGGCGGCGAGTTGCTCGTGCGCCGCCGGGTCGTGCGCGAACACCTTGAGCATCGCGGCGTTCTTGTTGCCGAGCAGGAACTCCACCGTGCGGTACTGCAGCGACTGGAAGCCCGACGCGGGGCCGAGCCGGTCGCGGAACTGGGCGTACTCGATCGGGGTGAGCGTCGCCAGCACCGACCACTGCTCGAGCAACTGCTTCTGGATGTGCTTGACCCGCGCGATGCGCTTGAGGGCGGGCGGGAGGTCGTCCACCCGGATCAGCTCCATCGCCGACCGCAGCTCGTGGATCACCAGCTTGAGCCAGAGCTCGGACACCTGATGCTGGATGATGAACAGCATCTCGTCGTGATGCTCGGACACCGGATGCTGCGCGCTCAGCAGCCGGTCCAGGTCCAGGTAGCCGGCGTACGTCAGCCGTCCCTGCAGGTCGGTGGTGACCGTTTCCTCGAGCTCACGCACGTTCGTCATCTGGCCTCGGCTTCCTGATTCGCCCCTTCCCCCCATCGTGCCCTGTCCGGGCGACCGGCGGGACCCGCGAACGGCACTGTCCTTGGGGCCCTAGAGTTGCCGAATGCAAGCTCCTTCACCCGATCGGGTTTGCAGACGGGAGCTGAGATCGTGGACCAGGTCGACCGCAGCCTGCTCGCCGAGCTGCAAGCAGATGGCCGGTTGTCCTTCAACGAGCTGTCCCGCCGGGTGCACCTGTCCTCCCCCGCGGTGGCCGAGCGGGTGCGCCGGCTCGAGGAGACCGGCACGCTGACCGGGTACCACGCGCACGTCGACACCCGGCAGGTCGGCTGGCCGGTGCTCGCCCTGGTGCTGATGGACTGTTACGGCCCGCGCTGCGTGCTGCAGGACGAGCAGCTGCTGGCCTGGCCGAAGATCCTGGAGGTGCACCGGGTCACCGGCGAGCACTGCAGCCTGCTCAAGGTGGTCGGCACCTCGATCGAGGACTACGAGCAGACCGTCGACCGGCTCGGCAGCGCCGGGCCGCTGTCCAGCATGATGGTGCTCTCCTCACCGCTACCGTGGCGCGCGGTCGAGCCGCCGCCGGCCGAGGGCTAGCCCGCCAGGCTGGGCAGCACCCCGGTGTACGCACGCGCCGCGGCGTGCCGCTCCTCGCTCACCGGCCCGTAAGTGGTGTCGCGCTGGCGGACGGTGCGACCCGGCAGCGCCGAGACGATCTCCTCGAGCTGCGCGACCGTCTTCGCCGAGCCGTGCTGGCTGCCGGCCATCCGGCTGATCGTCTCCTCCATCAGCGTGCCGCCGAGGTCGTTCACACCGCCGCGCAAGAGCACCCGCGATCCGTCGATGCCGAGTTTGACCCACGAGCACTGGATGTTGTCGATCCGCCCGTGCAGCAGGATGCGCGCCATCGCGTGCACGACCCGGTTCTCCCGCATCGTCGGACCGGGGCGCGCGACGCCGGCGAGGTAGATCGGCGCATTCGTGTGGATGAACGGCAGGCCGACGAACTCGGTGAACCCGCCGGTCCGGTCCTGGATGCGGGCGAGCGTGCGGAAGTGGCCGAGCCAGTGCGCCGGGTTGTCGACGTGGCCGTACATCATCGTCGAGCTGGACCGGATCCCGAGCTCGTGCGCGGTCGTGACCACCTCGATCCAGGTGGACGCCGGCAGCTTGCCCTTGGTCAGCAGCCAGCGCACGTCGTCGTCCAGGATCTCGGCGGCCGTCCCGGGGATCGTGCCGAGCCCGGACTCCTTCGCCTTGGCGAGCCAGTCGCGGATCGACAGGCCGGTCCGCGCCGCGCCGTTGACGACCTCCATCGGGCTGAACGCGTGCACATGCATGTCCGGCGTGCGCCGCTTGACCTCGGCGGCGATGTCGAAGTACGCGGTGCCGGGCAGGTCCGGGTGGATGCCGCCCTGCATGCACACCTCGGTCGCGCCCAGCGCCCACGCCTCCTCGGCGCGCCGGCCGATCTCGTCCAGCGACAGCGTGTACGCGTCGGCGTCGGTGCGCCGCTGCGCGAAGGCACAGAACCGGCAGCCGGTGTAGCAGACGTTGGTGAAGTTGATGTTCCGGTTGACGATGTAGGTGACCTCGTCGCCGACCACGTCGCGGCGCAGGTCGTCGGCCAGCGCGGCGACCGCGTCCAACTCGGCACCGTCGGCGTGCAGCAGTGCGAGCGCGTCGGCGTCGGACAGGCCGACGCCGTTGTTGTCCTGCACGGCACGCTCGGCGGCGCGGAGCGCGGCGGCGACGTCGGCGTCCAGGCGCACCGGCGCGCTGGTGCGGGCCACCTCGGCGCGCACCGCATCCCAGTCGCCGTAGACGCTGTCGAAGTCGGCACGCCGGTCGGACGTGCGGCCACTCGTGTCGATCGCGGTGTGCAGATCGATCCGCCCGACGGACAGCTCGGCGCGCCAGGCGTCGTCCGGCACCTGCCAGGCAATCCCCTGCGGCTCAACGCCTTCGCGCGCCAGTCCGGTGGCCGGATCGGCGAGGGCGGTGACGTGCGGCAGGATCCGCGGGTCCAGCCACGGCTCGCCGGCCCGCACGTACGGCGGGTACACGGTGAGCCGCTCGACGAGCCGGAAGCCGTTCTCCGCCGAGTGCGCGGCGAGCTCGTCGATCTGCGGCCAGGGACGTTCCGGGTTGACGTGGTCCGGCGTCAGTGGCGACACCCCACCCCAGTCGTCGATGCCGGCACGCAACAGCAGCGCGTACTCCTCACCGATCAGGTTCGGCGGCGCCTGGATGCGCACCGACGGGCCGAGCAGCAACCGGCTCACGGCAACCGTGGCAGCCAGGTCGTCGATCTCGGCGTCGGCCATCCGCGCCATCGCGGTGTCCGGCTTCGCGCGGAAGTTCTGCACGATCACTTCCTGCACGCCGTTGTAGGCGCGCGCGACCTTGCGGATCGCGAAGATCGACTCGACCCGTTCGGCGAGCGTCTCGCCGATGCCGATCAGGATGCCGGTCGTGAACGGGACGTTCGAGCGGCCGGCGTCCTCGAGCACCCGCAGCCGCACCGCGGGGTCCTTGTCCGGCGAGCCGTAATGCGCACCGTGCGGGTCTTCGTACAGCCGCCGGGACGTCGTCTCCAGCATCATCCCCATCGACGGCGCCACCGGCTTGAGCCGCTGCAGCTCCGCCCAGGACATGACGCCCGGGTTCAGGTGCGGCAGCAGGCCGGTGCGCTCGAGCACCAGGATCGCCATCGCGCGCACGTAGGCCAGCGTCGAGTCGTAGCCGTGCGCGTCCAGCCACTCGCGCGCCTGCGGCCAACGCTCCTCGGGGCGATCCCCCAGGGTGAACAGCGCTTCCTTGCAGCCGAGCGCCGCACCCTGCTGGGCGATCGCCAGCACCTCGTCCGGCGTGAGGTACAGCGACTCGAGCCGGTTCGGGGTGGTGGCGAACGTGCAGTAGTGGCAGCGGTCGCGGCACAGCCGCGTCAGCGGGATGAACACCTTGCGCGAGTAGGTGACCACGCCGGGACGCCCGGCAGCCGCCAGTCCCTGGTCGCGCACCCGCGCCGCCGACGTCAGCAGATCATCGAGGTCCGACCCACGTGCCGTCAGCAGGATCTCCGCCTCGGTCGCGTCGAGCGCGACCCCGTCCCGCGCGCGGCGCAGCGCGCGCCGCAAAGCCGAGGAAGTCACGTGAACTCCTTGCAAAGGTGGCCGGCGACTTCCGCTCGGTGGCTACATGCGGTGGAACTCCGGGTGGACTCCCCATCCCGGGACTTGGCAACCCAACGCTACAACACGCGTAGCCGGGGCAGGATCTCCTCGCCGTAGAGCTTGAGGAACTTGGCCTGGTCCGGGCCGGGGGCGTGGAAGACGAGGTGGTTGAAGCCGAGGTCGAGGTAGGTCTTGATCTTCTGCACGTGCTCGTCCGGGTCGGTGGACACGATGAACCGTTTCGCGGTCTGCTCCACCGACAGCGCGTCGGCCAGCCGCTGCATCTCGACCGGGTCCTCGACGCCCTGCTTCTGCTCCGGCGTCAGCCCCAGCGCCCCCCAGAAATGCGTCGCGGCCATCGCGGCATCCCGGTCGTGATCGAAGGACACCTTCACCTCGATCATCATCTCCAGGTCCGCCACCTGACGGCCCGCCTTCTCGGCACCCTCGGTCACCGCCGGCAACAGCGTGTCGGTGTACAGCGCCGGATCCTTGCCCGAGGTGGTGATGTACCCGTCACCGGCACGACCGGCGAACCGGGTCGCCGCCGGACCCGACGCGGCCAGCCACAGCGGCACCGGCTCATCCGGACGGTCGTAGATCGTTGCCTTGTCGGTGCGGTAGAAGTCGCCCTCGAACGTCACCCGCTCCCCGGCCCACAGCGCCCGGATCAGCCGCACCGCCTCCCGGAACCGCGCGAACCGCTCCTTGCCGTCGGGCCACACCAGCCCCAACGGCACCTCGTTCATCGACTCACCGCTACCCATCCCCAACACCACCCGCCCCGGGAACAAGCACCCCAACGTCGCGAACGCCTGCGCCACGATCGCCGGGTGATACCGGAACGTCGGCGTCAACACGCTCGTCCCGATCGTGACCCGCTCGGTACGCGCCCCCAACGCCGCCAACCAGGTCATCGCGAACGGCGCATGCCCACCCTCATGCCGCCACGGCTGCAGATGATCGGACACGAACACCGAATCAAACCCACACTCCTCGGCCAACACCCCGTACGACAACAGCTCCCGCGGCGCGAACTGCTCGTTCGACGCCTTGTACCCGAACCTAATCGCGTTCATCGCTGCCCTCCGGAGACGATCAGTTCGACCTTCTGGAACTCCTTGAGCGTGGAGTAGCCACACTTGCCGATCACGCGCCGCACGGCACCGAACAGGTTGCGTTCGCCGCTCGGGTCGGACGTCGGCCCGTCGATCAGCTCTTCCAGCGACGGGCGCTCCGCGGGCTCGAGCCCGAGGTCGACCACCGCCGAGCGGGGCACCCGCGGGTGCGCGGCGGTCGCGTCCCAGTACCGGCCGTCGCCCGGCGCCTCTGCCGCGACGGCGAGCGCCTCCCCGAGCATGACGGCGTCGGCTCCGCAGGCGAGCGCCTTCGCGATGTCGCCACCGGTGGCCAGGTCGCCGTACGCGACCAGGTGCACGTAGCGCCCGCCGGTCTCGTCCAGGTAGTCGCGGCGGGCGGCCGCGGCGTCGATCAGCGCGGTCGCCATCGGCACGTCGATGCCCAGCGCGGCGTGCGTGGTCGAGCCCAGGTGGGCGCCGTAGCCGATGATCACGCCGGCCGCCCCGGTACGCATCAGGTGCAGCGCGGTCCGGTAGTTGGTGACACCGCCGACGAGCACGGGTACGTCGAGGTCGGCGATGAACGTCTTCAGGTTCAGGCCCTGACCGTCCGGCCCGGGTTCGCTCGCCGCGACGTGTTCGGCGGAGATCACCGTGCCCTGGATGACGAGCAGGTCGACGCCCTCGGCGAGCACGTGCGGCGCGAGTTCGACGGTGTGCTGCGGCGACAGCCGGACCGCCACGCGGACGCCGGACGAGCGCAGCTCGGCCACCCGGCGGCGAAGCAGGTCGGGCACGACCGGCGCGGAGTAGACACGCTGCAACGTGGCGTTGTCGGCGTCCAAGCCGGCCAGTTCGCCGGCGGCGTCCTCGTACCGCGCCCAGAGCCCCTCGCCGTCGAGTACCGCCAGCCCGCCGAGCCGCTCGATCTCGACCGCCGTCCGCGGCGACACGAGCGCGTCCGTCGGCGCCGCGACCAGCGGCAGGTCGAAGGTGTGCGCGTCGATCTGCCATGCGGCGGAGACCACGGACGAGCCGCGGGTGCGCCGCATCGGGACCAGCGCGATCTCGTCGAGGTGGTAGCCGCGCCGCGCGCTTCGCCCCAGCCCGATCTCCACGGTGTCCGGCATAGTCACTGAGTCTGCCGTACCGCCCTACCGGAGCGGGCGGGCGGCTACCGCGAGCTGTAGTTGGGGGCCTCCACGATGCCCTGGATGTCGTGCGGGTGCGACTCCTTCAGGCTGGCCTGGGTGATCCGCACGAAGCGTCCCTTGTCCTGCAGTTCGGCGATCGTGCGGGCCCCGACGTAGAACATCGACTGCCGCAGCCCTCCGATCAGCTGGTGCGAAACGGCGGCGAGCGGCCCGCGGTAGGCCACCCGGCCCTCGATGCCTTCGGGGATCAGCTGGTCGTCGCTGGTCACCTCGGCCTGGAAGTAGCGGTCCTTGGAGAAGGACTTCTTGCCCCGCGAGCTCATCGCGCCGAGCGAGCCCATGCCGCGGTACGACTTGTACTGCTTGCCGTTGACGAAGATCAGCTCGCCGGGGGACTCGTCGCAGCCGGCGAGCAGCGAGCCGAGCATCACCGTGTCGGCACCGGCCACGATCGCCTTGGCCAGATCGCCCGAGTACTGGATGCCGCCGTCGGAGATGACCGGGACGCCCGCGGCCTTGCAGGCCAGCGCCGCTTCGTACACCGCAGTCACCTGGGGCGCGCCGACGCCCGTCACGATGCGGGTGGTGCAGATGGAGCCCGGCCCGACGCCCACCTTGACGGCGTCCGAACCGGCGTCGACGAACGCCTGGGCCCCGGCCCGGGTGGCGACGTTGCCGCCGATCAACTGGACGCCCCTGGTGGCCGGATCCGACTTGAGCCGGCGCACCATGTCCAGCAGCAGGCGCACGTGCCCGTGCGCGGTGTCGGCGACCAGCACGTCGACACCTGCCTCGATCAGCGTGGTGGCGCGCTCCCATGCGTCGCCGAAATAGCCGATCGCCGCACCGACCATCAACCGGCCGTGCGCGTCCTTGGAGGCGTTGGGGAACTGCTCGGACTTGACGAAGTCCTTGACCGTGATCAGCCCGGCCAGCCGGCCCTGCTCGTCGAGCAGCGGCAGCCGCTCGCGCTTGTGCTGGCGCAAGATCGCGGTGGCGTCCTCGTGCGAGATGCCGACCGGCGCGGTGACCAGCGGCATCCGGGTCATCACCTCGTCGACCTTGGTGGTGGCCCATTCGGCGACCGGGACGAAACGCAGGTCGCGGTTGGTGATGATCCCCAGCAGGCGCTGGTCGCCGTCGACGACGGGAGCGCCGGAGATCCGGTACTCCCCGCACACCTCGTCCAACTGCTCCAGGGTGGCGTCCGGGCCGATCGTCACCGGGTTCGGGATCAGCCCCGTCTGGGTGCGCTTGACCAGGTCGACCTGGTACGCCTGGTCGGCGATGGACAGGTTGCGGTGCAGCACGCCGAGGCCGCCCTGGCGGGCCATCGCGATCGCCATCCGCGACTCGGTCACGGTGTCCATCGCCGCCGACAGCAGCGGCACCGCGAGCGAGATCTCCCGGGTGAGCCGCGACCTGGTGTCCACCTCGGACGGCACCACGTCGGTCTCACCGGGAAGCAGCAGCACATCGTCGAAGGTCAGGCCGAGAGCGGCGAACTTCGGGGGCAGGCCGTCGATGGCGTCAGGCAACGGAACTCTCCTTCACTGCCGTCAGTTCAGTCTAGTGGAGGGCTGACACCCCGATGACCCGGGACAAATGTCAGGGTCGACTGGGGGGGAAACCCAATGGCGCCGCCCGCTGCAGACCCCGACCCTGGAAGGCATGACGAGACCGATGTCCCCGATGCACACCACCGAAGTCGGCGCACCCGCGGCCACCGCGATCGACGTGGTCAAGCTGTACGGATCGGGCGAGACGGCGGTGCGCGCCCTCGATCACGTCAGCGTCGAACTGGTTCGCGGCGAGTTCACCGCGATCATGGGCCCGTCCGGCTCGGGCAAGTCGACCCTGATGCACTGCCTCGCCGGGCTGGACACCGTCACCTCGGGCGTCGTGCTCATCGGTGACGTCGAACTGTCCGGGCTCTCGGACAAGAGGATGACCGCGCTGCGGCGGGACCGCATCGGCTTCGTGTTCCAGGCGTTCAACCTGGTGCCCACGCTGACCGCGCTGGAGAACATCACGCTGCCGATCGACATCGCCGGGCGCAAGGTCGATCAGCAGTGGCTGGACACCGTGGTGATGACGCTGGGCCTGCGCGACCGCCTGGCGCACCGGCCCAGCGAGTTGTCCGGCGGCCAGCAGCAGCGCGTCGCGGTCGCCCGCGCCCTGGCCAGCAAGCCGGAGCTGATCTTCGGCGACGAGCCCACCGGCAACCTCGACTCGCGCACCAGCGGCGAGGTGATGGGGATCTTGCGCGAATCGGTCGACACCCTCGGCCAGACCGTCGTGATCGTCACGCACGACCCGCGGGCCGCCTCGTACGCCGACCGGGTGCTGTTCCTGGCCGACGGCAAAATCGTGGACGAACTGCGCTCGCCCGATGCCGATGCCGTCTTCGACCGCATGAAGACGCTGGAGAAGTAGCACCGATGGCCAACGCGATGCGGAGGGTGAGCGTCCGCAACCTGCGCGCACACAAGGTCCGCCTGCTGCTCACGCTGATCTCGGTCATCCTCGGTACCGCGTTCGTCGCGGGTTCGTTCGTGTTCACCGACACGCTCAAGGGCAGCTTCGACAAGATCTTCACCACCGCGACCAAGGGCATCGACGCGCAGGTGAAGCCGCGGCACGAGTACAGCGCGGGCGTGCCGATCAGCCTGGCCGACAAGGTCCGCTCGCTCGACGGGGTGCGCGCGGTGCAGCCCGAGATCACGGCGCCCGCCGTGCTGGTGAACAGTGCGGGCAAGCGCGTCGACCCGGGCGGCGCCCCCAGCCAGGCCGGCGCCTGGACGACGGCGGCCGATTCGCTCACCACGCCGCCGAGCTTCGTCTCCGGCCGGGCACCGAGCGGGCCGGACGAAGTCGTCGTCAACCAGAGCGCGGCGAAGAAGGGGCACCTGCACACCGGCGATCACGCCAAGGTGGTGCTGCCCAATACCGGCGTCCAGGACGTCACCGTCAGCGGCATCTACCACTCGGACACCGACACCGGCGGGTACATCGGCGTGCTGTTCACCGAGCAGCGGGCGGTCTCGCTGCTCACGGACGGCGCGCACTACACCGCGCTGGACATCGCGGCCGACTCCGGCGTCTCGCAGCGACAACTGGCTGACCGGATCGCCACGATCACGCCGTCGACGCTGGAGGTCAAGACCGGCCAGCAGGTGCGCGACGACGCGACGGAGGGCGTCACCGCCGCGCTGTCGTTCGTGAACTACATCCTGTTCGCGTTCGGCGTGATCGGCCTGATAGTCGGCACCTTCATCATCTACAACACCTTCTCAATGCTGATCGCCCAGCGGCTGCGCGAACTCGCCCTGCTGCGCGCGATCGGCGCCAGCCGCAAGCAGATCCGCCGCTCGGTCGTGCTCGAGGCGGCGATCATCGGACTGATCGGCAGCCTGCTCGGCCTGGCCGGCGGCGTCGGACTCGCCTACGGCCTGCACGCGCTGCTGGATGCGCTGGACCTCGGGCTCCCGTCCGGCGGGCTGGTCCTCTCGCCGCGAACCGTCATCGTGTCGGTGCTGCTGGGCACCGGGGTGACCCTTCTCTCGGCATACGCCCCGGCCCGGCGAGCCGCGAAGACACCGCCGGTTGCCGCCATGCGCGAGGAGTTCGCGTCGGCGAGCCCGGCGAGCATGCGTCGCCGGATCCTGATCGGACTGGTCTGCGGGCTGCTCGGCGTCGCGGCGACGGTCGGCGGTTTCGCCAGTTCGTCGGCGGGCAGCAGCGCCGGGTTGACCGGGCTCGGCCTGGTCGGCGTCTGCGCCGGCACGATGCTGCTGTCGCCGGTGCTCGCCCGCTGGATCATCTCGCCACTGGGCCGTCTGGTGGGGCGTCCGTTCGGGACCGTCGGGCGGCTCGCGCGCACGAACGCGGTGCGCAACCCGCGACGCACTGCCGCGACTGCGTTCGCGTTGACCCTCGGGCTGCTGCTCGTCAGCGGCATCGCGGTGATCGGCGCGTCGATGAAGTCGAGCATCAACGCGCTGTTCGACAACAACGTCAAGGCCGACTACATCCTCACCACGAAGATCCAGCTGAACGTCCCCGCCCCGGCGGCAGCCGCGGCCGCCAAGGTCAACGGCGTGCAGTCACTCACCGAACTGCACGACCTGGACGCGCTGGTGAACGGCAAGCGGCACCGCGGCACCGGTGTCGACGGTCCGCTCACGCCGGTCTTCAACATCCACATGGTGCAGGGCAACTACGACGTGTCCGGGAACGGCATGGTGGTCAGCAAGACCGCGGCAAAGGACAACGGCTGGACGATCGGCGATCCCCTGGTGTTCTCGCGGCCGGGCGGCGCGCGCGTCACCGAGAAGGTCACCGGCATCTACGAGGACAGTCAGCTGCTCGGCCCGTACCTGGTCAACGGCGATGCCTACCGTGCGCTCGTGCCCAAGAACGAGTGGGCGGACATGGTCGCGCTCGTGCAGGCCGCGCCCGGCACCGACAGCGCGGCGTTGAAGCAGGGTCTCGAGGCGGCGACCAACGACTACTACGTGGTCGACGTGAACACTCGCGACGAGTTCAAGGGGCAGATCGCCAGCCAGGTGAACGGCCTGCTCGGGCTGCTCTACGGCCTGCTCGGCCTGGCCATCGTGATCGCGATCCTTGGGATCATCAACACCCTTGCGCTGTCGGTGGTGGAACGGCGCCGCGAGATCGGGATGCTGCGTGCGGTCGGCATGCAACGCAAGCAGGTGCGGCGCACGGTGTACCTGGAATCGGCGCTGATCGCGGTGTTCGGGGCCGTGCTGGGCCTGGTGATCGGGCTGGTCTACGGTTCGCTGTTCACCCACACGCTGCGTGATCAGGGGCTGGATCACCTGAGTGTGCCGTTCGGGCAGAGTGCGCTGTTCCTGGTGCTCTCGGCGGTGGTCGGCGTGCTGGCCGCGCTGTGGCCGGGGATCCGTGCGGCGCGGACCAAGCCGCTGGAGGCGATCGCCGAGGCGTAGCTCGTGCCTCCTCGTCCCGGCAAGTCGACACTGACGTTCCAGCCGGACCTCGCGCCGCGCTGATGCGGTTCCGCAATGGGGAGACGCGCCCCAGGCCGGACGACTCAGTCCTCGTCGTGCCGATCGGGGTCTGCTGGCGAAACTGCTAGCAGACCCCGATGCGCCAGGACGGGTTTCGACGGGCTTCGAGGAACGACACCGGGAGGGCAATTGTCTTCCTCGGCACACTTTTTTGGTCGTAGGGTTGGCGCAGGCGGGGGGCTGGGTCTTACCGTGGACGCGTGACACATCGCGTGGGGACCCGATGAGAGCCGAGCGACGCTTGCGGAGCGAGCAGCGGGCGCAGCGACGCTTGCGGAGCGAGCAGCAGGCGCAGCGACGCTTGCGGAGCGAGCGGTGAATCTCGAGAACGGGCCGCTCGACCCGTTCCTGGACGACCCGCAGGATCCGGCCGCGTTGCTGGATGACGCCGAACCGCCGCAGCCGCTGACCGACGAGGAGCGTGCCGACGTGCAGGCCGACCTCGCCGAGCTGCAGGAGTTCCAGTCGGCGCTCGCGCCGATCGGCATCGAGGGCATCACGGTCGAGTGCGGGGACTGTGGCGAGCAGCACTACTTCGCCTGGGACCTGATGCGGGCCAACCTGTTCGCCCTGCTGGGCGAGGGCCGTACCCACGTGCACGAACCGGCGTACTCACCGGACCAGGATGCCTACGTCAGCTGGGACTACGCGCGCGGCTACTCCGACGCCGTCGCCATGCTGAGCAAGCGGCCCTGACCCCTTCGCCGTCCCGGAAAGAATTCCTCGCTCGGCGCGTCACCTTTGGGCGCGCCAGTCTTTGAAACATGCAAGACGCATCACCCACGCCGAACGGGTGGTCGAGCATGTCGGAGGGCAGAGCGAATGGCCGAGGTGCGACGTCTCCCGGTGCCGCGAGAGGGCGACTGGGACTGGCAGATGCGGGCCGCGTGCCGGGGTAAGGACACCGCCACCTTCTACCACCCGGAGAACGAGCGCGGCCCGTCCCGCGTCAAGCGCGAGATCCGGGCGAAGGCGGTGTGCGCACAGTGCCCCGTGGTCGAGAACTGCCTGCGCTGGGCGCTGGCGGCACGCGAGCCGTACGGGGTGTGGGGCGGGCTGTCTGTCGAGGAGCGGGAGGCGCTCATCGCGCGCAAGCCGGCCTGAGCCACAGCCGAGTTGTCCTCGCTTCGTCACCTGATGCGGTGGCGAAGCGAGGACAACGTGCAGCAGTGCGTATCCGGCTCAGAAGCCGGGGCCGTGCGAGTGGCCGTGACCGTGGCCGTGGCCGTCGTGGCTGTGCTGCTCCGGTTCGGCCGGCTTGTCGACGATCGCGCTCTGCGTCGAGAGCACGACCGAGGCGACGGAGGCCGCGTTGGCCAGCGCCGCCTTGGTGACCTTGACCGGGTCGACGACACCGTCTTCGAGCAGGTCGGTGTACTCGCCGGTAGCCGCGTTCAGGCCGTGGTTCACGGGCAGGTCGCGCACCTTGGCGGTGACGACGTACCCCTCTTCGCCGGCGTTGCGCGCGATCCAGTTCAGCGGCTCGTCGAGCGCGGTGCGCACGATCGCCACACCGGTCGCCTCGTCCCCGGTCAGCCCGAGGTTGCCGTCCAGCGCACTGGCCGCATGCACCAGGGCGCTGCCGCCGCCGGCGACGATGCCCTCCTCCACCGCGGCGCGGGTCGCCGCGATGGCGTCCTCGATGCGGTGCTTGCGCTCCTTGAGTTCGACCTCGGTGGCCGCGCCGACCTTGATGACGCCGACGCCGCCGGCCAGCTTGGCCAGCCGCTCCTGCAGCTTCTCGCGGTCCCAGTCGGAGTCGGTCTCCTCGATCTCGCGGCGGATCTGCGCGATGCGGGCGTCGACCTCGTCCTTGGCCGCGCTGCCGTGCGTGACGGTGGTGGTGTCCTTGGTGACCGCCACCCGCCCGGCTCGGCCGAGCAGGTCGAGCCCGGTCTGGTCGAGCTTGAGGCCGACCTCGGGCGCGATGACCTGGGCGCCGGTGACGATGGCCAGGTCCTGCAGGAACGCCTTGCGGCGGTCACCGAAGAACGGAGCCTTGACGGCGACGACCGGGAAGGTCTTGCGGATCGCGTTCACGACCAGCGTGGACAGCGCCTCGCCGTCGACGTCCTCGGCGATGATGACCAGCGGCTTGCCGGCCTCCACGACCTTCTCCAGCACCGGCAGCAGGTCGGCGATGGCCGAGATCTTCTGGGTGGTGATGAGCAGGTACGGGTCGTCCAGGACCGCCTCGAGAGCCTCGGCGTCGGTGACGAAGTAAGGGCTGATGTAGCCCTTGTCGAACTGCATGCCCTCGGTGAACTCGAGCTCGGTGGTGAGGGTCTGGCTCTCCTCGACGGTGATCACGCCGTCCTTGCCGACCTGGGTGAACGCCTCGCCGATCAGGGCGCCGATGGTCGGGTCCTGCGCCGAGATCGTCGCGACGTGGGCGATCGACTTCTCGCCCTCCACGGGCACCGCGACCTTGTCGAGCGCCGCGCTGACCGCCTCGACCGCGGCGTCGATACCGCGCTTGAGCGAGCCCGGAGCGGCCCCGGCGGCAACGTTCTTCATGCCGGCGTTGACCAGCGCCTGGGCGAGCACGGTGGCGGTCGTGGTGCCGTCACCGGCGATGTCGTTCGTCTTGGTCGCGACCGACTTGGCCAGCTGGGCACCCAGGTTCTCGTACGGGTCGTCGAGTTCGATCTCGCGGGCGATCGTCACGCCGTCGTTGGTGATGACCGGCGCGCCGTAGCTCTTGTCCAGGACCACATTGCGGCCCTTGGGGCCGAGGGTGACCTTGACCGTGTTGGCCAGCTTGTTCACGCCACGCTCGAGGGCGCGGCGGGCCTCCTCGTCGAAACTGAGGATCTTCGCCATGGTGTTCCCTTCTGTGCGCACAACGACGAACGCCCCGGTGCCGCTGAGCGGCTCCGGGGCGCCGTCGTTACGGCTTACTTCGAGATGATCGCGAGGACGTCGCGGGCGGAGAGGACGAGGTACTCCTCGCCGGCGTACTTGACCTCGGTGCCGCCGTACTTGCTGTAGAGGACGACGTCGCCGACGCTCACGTCGAGCGGCACACGGTTGCCGTTGTCGTCGATGCGGCCGGGGCCGACGGCGAGCACGGTGCCCTCCTGCGGCTTCTCCTTGGCGGTGTCCGGAATGACGATGCCCGACGCGGTCGTGGTCTCGGCCTCATTGGCCTGTACGACGATGCGGTCCTCGAGCGGCTTGATGTTGACCTTGGTGGCGGTCACGGTGGATCTCCCCTTCTCGGGTTCATATGTCGATGAGCGGGCGGTTGCCGTCGCGGGGGTCAACCGGTCCTGGTTGGCACTCTAGCCCTGCGAGTGCCAACTCTCAACGCCGGGGTGTGCCACCGCTACCGGAACGTGTACGCCGCCCAGCTCCGGCCGGCGTCGCGGGTCGTCCATATCGTCCGGCCGTCCGCGCTGAGCGCCCGGCCGAGGGTCGCGGACTCGAACCCGAGCCACCGTACCTGGCCGGGGCCGTCCGGCACCGGCGCGAAGCTCGCTCCGCCGTCAGCGCTGCGGTAGAGGACGTCGGAGCCGACGAGCAGCACGTGCTCGGACGCGGCGGCGAACGCGGTCGCCGGGCCCAGTGCCTGCAATCCTGACTGCCGGAAGGCCTTTCCCGGGCCCGCGGCCGTGGCGACCGCCTGGTGGTCGCCGGCCGTGCGCGGGACGCACAGCACGCTCACCGACCCGTCGACCGCCGCGGCTACGGCCCTGCTGTCCACCTCGCCGCCCTGCACCGGCTCCTGGCGGCACGGTTCGCCCCGGTCCGTCCAGGTCGCGCCGTCGTCGCGCGAGACCCACAGCGCGGTCGGGGCGCTGCCGGCGCCGCCAGCGGTGTGCCCGAACACGGCCAGGTAGGCGTCCGAGCCGATCCGCGACAGTGCCACTCCCGGGCTCATCCCACCGTCGACCTTGGCCACGGTGTGCCACTTCGGCGTGCCGACGGGCGCCGTCTGGACCCAGTACGGGCAGCCCGGCACGCAGGTGGTCGCGACGCGGATGACGTTGCCGTCCAGCGTCTCCAGCGCCTCGGCGCCACCGGCCTGGCTGGTCCAGGTGTGCCCGCCGTCGGTGGTCATGAACAGCGCCGCCGGGCCGAAGGCGTAGCCGATGTCGGGCGTGGCGAACCGGACGTGGCTGACGCACCGATCGGCACACTTCTGCAGCGCGACGCTCGCGCCCGGCGGCGTCATGCTGTGCCAGGTCCTGCCGGAGTCGCGCGTGTAGGCCATCGCGGTGCACGCAGCGCCCGAGCCGTCCAGGCAGTTGGCGCTGCCGAGCGCCCAGCCGTCGTGTGCGCCGGCGAAACTCAGGTCGACCGCCCGGAAGTGGGCGATCCCGACCGGGTTGGACGCCGTCGAGACCGGCTGGGCCGGGGCGGACGTCGGAGCGGACGTCGGCGTCGGGGCGGCCGGGGTTGCGCTGTCCAGCGGCGTGGCCCGGTGCAGCTGGGTGGCCGGCGGCGCGGACGCGGTGTGCCGTCCGCCGGCACTGATCCCGACCAGGGCTGCGGCGACCGCGGCCACGGCGGCGGACGCGATCAGCGGCAGCGTCCAGGTCCGCCACCTGTGGGCCTGCTGGATCGGCACGACCGACCCGTGGACGGCGTCGGCGATGATGCGCTCGGCCAGCTGCTCGCCGGGCGGCGCATGCCCGGCCTGCGCGGCCAGGCTGGCGCGCAGCCGGCGCTCCAGCTCGCTCATGCCAGTCTCCTCGGGCTCGCCCCGGACGTGGCACGCAACGCGGCCAGGCCCCGGCTGATCAGGCTGCGGACCGTCCCGACGCGGCAGTCCAGCGTGCTCGCGATGTCCTCGTCCGGCAGGTCGTGGAAGTAGCGCAGCACGAGCGCAGCGCGCTGCCGGTCGGGCAGCGTCCGCAGCAGGGTCCACACCTCGTCGCGGTCGGCCAGCTGCGCCGCGGCGTCCCACCCGTCGGCCAGCTCGGGCACCGCTTCGACGGCGAACTCGCGGCGGTCGGCGCGCCGCTGCTGGTTGATGAAGCCGTTGGCCATCGCGCGGCGCACGTAGGCGAGCGGCACCTCGGCGGCCTCGATCCGGGCCCACTTCGGGTACAGCCGGGCGAAGGTGTCCTGCACCAGCTCCTCGGCGGCCGCGGCCGAACCGGTGAGCAGGTAGGCGGTGCGCAGCAGCGCGGGCGTGTTGGCCCGCACGAACGGGGCGAACTCAGCGGTCCGCTCCATCACCACCTCCATGCCTGGTAGACAGCACGGGCGGCGGCCACGTTGCGATGAATCCCGCTCTCACCAGCCGGGCGTGTGGTGCAAGCGCGATTCACACCGCGTCGAGGTGCGCCGTGAGCGTGATCTCGCCGGCCGCACCGGACATCGTCAGCCGCACGTCGAAGCTGCGCTCGTCCGCGCCCACGGTGACCTGCCCCGGCCCGATCTCCGGCGACCAGAAGTAGCCCTCGTCCCGGTTGCCTAGGTCGCACTCGTAGTCCAGCGGGTCCGGATCGTCCTGCGCGCCCAGGTCGTAGCTGCCCGGCCCGTGGTACCCCTCGATGGCGAAGCACAGCCGCAGCAAGGGCTGCCCGCCCACGAGCGGCGCGCCTTCACCGTCCTCGGGCACCTCGATCGCGACCCGCAGCTCGGGCTGCTCGCCCTCGTCCAGGTCGGCCTCGTCCAGGTCGGCCTCGTCCAGGTCGGTCTCGTCCAGGTCGGTCTCGGGCGGCTCGACCCGCACGTGCACCGGGCCACTCGCCGACCCGGTCACCGCCCCGCTCACCTGCAGCTGCAACTGGAACAGCGGCAGCGCAAGGATCTCGGCGCGCGCGTCCGCCTCACGCCGCGCCGCCGCGGCGTCCTGGTTGTCCTTCCAGCGGCGCAGCGAGGGCACCGCGGCGAACGTCAGGTCCGACGCCACCTTGTCGCCCAGGTCGCGCTGGGCGTTCCCGGCCTGCGCCTCGGCGTACTCGCGCTCGCGCTGGTTGCCGGTCAGCAATTCGGTCTTCTTCGCCTTCCACCACCGCTTGGCCAGCCCTCCCAGGCTGTTCTCCTCCGGCATCGCGATCCCTCCCTAGGTGATCCGCTCGTAATGCGTGCGGGCATCGTCCAGTGCGAACACCGTACGGCCTCGCCCCGGTTTCGGAATCCCCCTGGCCTGCAGCGTGCGCCAGATCGGACGGTGCCACGTCGTGACCGGGATCGAGGCGACCACCTGCACGTACGCCGGGCGCTGGCCGCGGGGAAGCCGCTCGACCGCGCGGTCCAGATCGCCTGCCGCAAGCGCGGTGCCCGGGCGCAGCGTGACGGCCGCGACCAGCGCCTGCGCGTCGCCGGACGGCACGCCGTACGCCACGATCAGATCGACCGCCGGGATCGTCCCGAGGCAGAACCGGGTTCCGGCGGGCAGCACCGGCCCGGCCGCGGTGGGGACGATGTCAGTGACCGCACCCGCGAGCCACAGCTCGCCCTGCTCGTCGCGCAGGAACAGGTCCGCGGTCGAGCGCCACGCGTCGCCCGGCTCGAACACACCGCGCAGCACCGGCTGCTCGGCGGGCTCGGACGGGTCGACCCGCGCGAGCAGCAGGCCCACCTCGTCGACCCCGCACTCGCGCCCCAGCCCGGCCGCGTCCCGCACGAGGCCGTGCGCGCTCAGGTCGAACGCGGCGATCGTCACGTCCGCGGTGCCCGGCAGTGGCCGCCCCATCGATCCGGGTTTCTGACCGGTCAGGTTGGCCAGGATCACCTCGCTGTCGGCGGCGGCGTAGAACTCGAGCACCCGCACGCCGGGGAACCGCTCGACCACGCGGTGCCACAGGTTGCGGGGCATGCCCGACCCCATGAACATCCGGATCGGATGGTGCCGCTCGGCCGGGTTGGGCGGCGCCAGCGTGATGTCGTGCAGCGACGTCCAGGTGTAGGCGACGTGCGTGGCGCCGTACCGCCTCACCTCGTCCCAGAACGTTCGCGGCGAGCCGTCCGTGGCCATCGCGAAGCGCGCGCCGCCGGCCACCGCGCCGCCGACGCTCATCAGCAGCGCGGACGCGTGGTGGATCGGCGTGGTGCTGTAGACGGTGTCGCCGGGCCGCAGCGCGGCAGCGCTCGCCGTGCCCAGCGCGGACATCGCCCAGCGGCGGTTGGTGATCTGCACCGCGCGGGTGCCCCGGGCCTCGCCGTTGAACAGCACGAACGCCACGTCGGCGGCGCGGTGCGGGTTGGCCTCGAACCAGGCAGGCAACTCGACCTGGTCCGGGTCGATGCGTTCCAGGTCCAGGACGTCCGGCGGCAGCTCACGGGCGCCCGGCCCGCCGCCGAGCACGCACCAGGTGACGCCGGCAACCGCGCCGGCGCGGCCGGCATGCTCGGGGTCCGAGATCACCCGGCTCACCGCGCCCAGCCGCGCCTCGCGCACCAGGTCCCCGTCCGGGCGCAGCAGCACGGCCGTGGCACCGAGCCTGCTGAGCGCGGCGACGACGGTGAAGGCGCTGGGCCGGGTGTGCATCAGGACGCCAACCCGGTCGCCCTGCCGCACGCCGACCCCGACCAGTCCCTTGACCACGCTGTCGATGCGGCGCTTGACCCCGCTGTTGCGGTACGCCCGGTCACCGAACAGGAACAGCGCGTCGCCCGGTCGACGGCGAGCTTGCTCGTCCAGCAGCAGCCCCAACGAGATCCGGGTGGTGGGGTCGAGTCCCTCGATGCGGGCCAGCCGAGGCAGCTGGGCCGGCGCCTCGGACAGCACGTCGCGAGCCGCCCGGGCCGCGTGCAGAACGGTGCCGACGATGACGCGCCCCGCACCGATCCCGAGCTCGGCCGCCTGGGCGAGCGCCTGCGCGCCGGCACCCGGGCGCAGCGCCGGGCGGTCCGGAACCTGGTCCGCGGGCACGATGTTCGCCGGCAGGCCTGCGGCACCGCTGCGCCACGCGATCCAGTCGGCGACGGCGGGCCAGGTGATGCTGCTCGCCGTGCTGCCGACCACCAGGCCGAAGTGGCCGGTGGGCAGCGTCAGTTCGTACACGTCGGCACGAGGGGCGGCACGGGCGATCGCCCGGACCGAGTCCGGGTGCCCGATCGTGTCCGCGGCGCCGACCACGGACAGGACCGGCACGTCGATGTCGGCGAGCGTCACCAGCCGGCGGTCGATGAGGAAACCGCCCTCCAGCATGCGGTTGTGCGTGACGAACTGGTCGAGCAGTTCGGCGATGGCCGGACCCGAATAGGCCGTCCACGCCCCGGTGTCGAGGAACTGCCGCTGCCGTTCGCGCGGCAGCAACGCTTCCCGGTCGTGCAGCGCGAGCAGGAACTGGACGCGGCCCTGGACCGTCTTCATCGGCGAGAGCAGCATGAAGCCGACCCGGGTGGCCCAGCGTGGCAGGGACACGAGACGGAGCACACCGCTGTCGACGAGCGAGTTCGCCAGCCGGCGGGCCACCTCGGGCGAGACCGGGATCGGCAGTGGCGCGGTCGTGTCCACCGGTGAGCCGAACGCGACGAGCGAGTCGATCCCGTTGCCGCGCCGGTACGCCGCGGCCTGGTAGCAGAACATGCCGCCCTGCGAGTAGCCGCCGAGGACGACGGCGCGACCGGCCGCGGCGACCACCCGGTCGATCGCGTCGCTGAGCGCCAGCACGTGATCGGTGAGGGTCCGCTGCAGCCCGCCGGGCTCGTGGCCCGGGTCGCCGAAGTCGATCACCCACGGGTCGCAGCCACGCTCGTGCAGTGCGGCCACCGCCGACGTGTCCGGCGAGACGTCCCACACCTCGGCGGCCATCATCAGAGGGGGCACCAGCAGCACCGGCGCGCCGCGCGCGTCGTCGGCGAAGTAGTGCCGCAGCCGGTAGTTGGGCTGCTCGGCGGCGATCGCGTAGTCGGAGGGTCGCTCGCCGGTCTGCAGGCCGCCGAAGCGCACGACCTCGGCCGCGTTGCGAACGGTCGCGCTCACCCGCCGCGCGAGGCGGACCGGGTCGGGCAGGCCGGGGCGATGCGGGCGCTGCTCGTCCTCGTTCGTCGCCACCCGAGCAGCCTGCTGCCCGGCCGCCGCTGTGGCAAGCCGGCGCGTTCAGGGCACAGGTACGAAGCGCCACTGGTGTGCGGGGCGGGCGATCAGCTCCTCGGGGACGTCCGGGACGCCGGAGCCGGTCGGGTCGATGACGACCACGCGTGGCTCGCCGTCGGCGCTGCGGTACACCTGCGCGCCCGGATCGGCGTGCGCCCGCACGTACGCCACCAGCTCGTCGCAGCGGCCGTCGGCCGCGCGAACCTCCCACATCAGCGTGCTCACCACAGCATCGTCCCTCAGACCAGGACGTCGGTGACGGGCAGCGCGGAGTCGGCGGGCAGTTCGAGGGACGACGGGGTGGCCCCGTGCGCGACCAGCTGGGCGCCCAGGGCGGCCACCATCGCGCCGTTGTCGGTGCACAGGCCCGGACGCGGCACGCGCAGCCGGATGCCCGCGGCGTCGCACCGCTCCTGCGCCAGCGCCCGCAGCCGGGTGTTCGCGGCGACCCCGCCCCCGATGATCATGTGGCCGACGCCGGCTTCACGCGCGGCCCGCACCGCCTTCGCGGTGAGCACGTCCACGACCGCCTCCTGGAACGACGCGGCGACGTCGGCCACCGGCACCGCCTCGCCGGCCCGCTGCCGCGCCTCGACCCAGCGCGCAACCGCGGTCTTGAGCCCGGAGAAGGAGAACGCGAAAGCCGGATCGTGCGCGCCGGTCATCCCACGGGGAAAGGCGATCGCGTCCCGATCGCCCTCGCGCGCGATGCGGTCGATCGGCGGTCCGCCCGGGAACGGCAGGCCGAGCAGCCGGGCCACCTTGTCGTACGCCTCGCCAGCGGCATCGTCGACCGTGGCGCCGAGCTCGGTGAGCTCCTCGCCGCCGATCCGCGGCACGAGCAGCACCGAGGAGTGCCCGCCGGAGACGAGCAGCGCCACGCACGGCTCCTCCAGCGGGCCGTGTTCGAGCAGGTCCACCGCGACGTGCGAGGACAGGTGATTCACCCCGTACAGCGGCTTGTCCAGCGCCAGCGCGTACGCCTTGGCCGCGGCCACGCCGACGAGCAGCGCGCCGGCCAGTCCCGGCCCGGCCGTCACCGCGACCGCATCGACGTCCGCCGCCGCCACACCAGCGGTGTCCAGCGCGCGCCGGATCGTCGGCACCATCGCGTGCAGGTGCGCGCGGCTGGCGACCTCGGGGACCACGCCGCCGAACCGTGCGTGCTCGTCCACGCTGCTGGCGATGGCGTCGGCGAGCAGCGTGGTGCCGCGCACGATCCCGATGCCGGTCTCGTCGCACGAGGTCTCGATGCCCAGTACCAGCGGCTGATCAGAGGGCACGTGTCATCACCACCGCGTCGACCCGCCCGTTGTCGTAGTAGCCGCGGCGCACGCCGAGCTCGGCGAACCCCTCGCGCAGGTAGAGCGCGCGCGCCGGCGCGTTGTCGACGCGAACCTCGAGGAACGCCTCGGCGGCGCCGCGCCGTCGCGCCTCGGTCAGCAGCGCGTCGAGCAGGCGCGCCGCCAGCCCCTGCCGGCGCGCGGACGGGACCACCCCGACGGTCAGGATCTCGGCGGAGTCCTCGATCACGCGCACGCCGGCCCAACCGAGCAACTCGCCGCCGGCGCCCTCGGCCGCCAGGTAGTACCGGTGCCGCGTATCGGCCAGCTCGTTGCGGTACCCGTTGGCCGTCCACGCCTCGGTGCCGAACATCGCGCGCTCGTAAGGCATCAACGCGTCCACGTGTGCCGCGGTCATCGGCACGATCTCGGTGACGCCGGCCGGCTCGGCGCTCATCGGCTCACCGCCTTGGACGTGGGCGACGGTTGCGCGTCCGGCCGGCGCAGGTAGAGCGGGGTGAGCGGTTCGGACGCCGTGCCGGAACGGATGCGGTCGGAGGCGCGCGCGACCAGGGCCGGCGCCGCAGGAAAGTCCGCGTCGAGCACGGCCACGCCGAACACGTCCCGATACAGCCGCGCGCCGGCGCCGGCCACAGCGGTGATCCCGTCGAGCGGCACGTCGGCAGGGCGCGCCACGTGCGGGCCGTCCAGCCGTCCGCCCGCCGCGTCGTAGCGCGCCCAGTAGACCTCCTTGCGCCGCGCGTCGGTGGCGACGATCAGCTCGCCCGGCTGCCCCGCGGGCACCACCGCGTCCAGTGAGCAGACACCGTAGGCCGGGATCGCCAGCAGCTCGGCCAGCACCGCGGCCGTGACCAGCCCGACCCGCAGCCCGGTGAACGGGCCCGGCCCGAGTCCTGCCACGATCGCGCCGAGCGCTCCGGGGGCGACCGCTGCTTCGCGCAGGCAGGCGGCGATGTTCGGCGCGAGGTGCTCGCCGTGGCCGCGCGCGTTGACGGTGACCCGCTCGGCGAGCTGCTCCACCGCATCGTCCGTCACCTCGAACAGGGCGGCGGTGACCGCGGCGGAGGAGGTGTCAAGGGCGAGGACGAGCACGAGAACTCAGCCTAGCTGCGCGATGCGGGCGGCGCGGCCGGCCCAGTCGGCGCCGTGCGGGAACAGCCGGACGGTGCGCTGCTCGCTGTCCTCGGCGCGCGCGATCGCGATCTCCAGCCGGGCGTCGGCAAGCTGCTCGACCAGGCCGGCACCCCACTCCACCGCGGTGACCGCGTCGGCGGTGTCCACGTCCAGGTCCAGATCGTCGACCTCGTCCAGCGAGCCCAGCCGGTAGGCGTCGACATGCACCAGCGGCAGCGGACCCCGGTGCACGCGCGCGATCACGAACGTCGGCGAGACGACCGTGCCGCGCACCTGAAGTCCGGCGCCGATGCCCTGCACCAGCGCGGTCTTGCCGGCTCCGAGCGGTCCGGTGAGCACCAGCAGGTCGCCGGCCCGCAGCACGCCCGCGATACGGCGCCCGAGCGCGTGCATGTCCGCGGCGGTCGGCACCGCGAAGCTGGGCCCGGACAGGGCGTCGCGCTGCTGCTCGGTCAGCGGGACGCGCGGGCCTGCCGGCCGGCCCGGACCGTGCAGTGGACCGGCCATCAGACCTCGCCCACGTACACGCGGGGTACCCGGGCGCCGACCCGCGTGACGATCTCGTAGTGGATCGTCCCGATCGCCTCGGCCCAGTCGTGCGCGGTCGGCTCGCCGTCGCGTCCGGGTCCGAACAGGAGTGCCGCGTCGCCCGGCGCGACCGGATGATCGCCCACGTCGACCACGAACTGGTCCATGCAGACCCGCCCACTGACCGTGAACCGCGCTCCGTTGATCGATACCGGGCCGACGTCGGACGCGTGCCGTGGCACGCCGTCGGCATAACCCAACGGCACGAGCGCGAGGGTGCTCTCGCGGGTGGTCGTGTAGGCGTGCGCGTACGAGACCCCCTCGCCGGCCGCGACCCGCTTGACCGACGCCAACGCGGCACGCAGCGTCATCGCCGGAACCAGCGGGCCGTCGCCCGCCCCGGGCATCGGCGACAGGCCGTAGACCGCGATCCCCGGACGCACCAGGTCGAAGTGCGCCTGCGGCAGGCTCAGCGTCGCCGCGGAGTTCGCCAGGTGCCGCACCGCCGGCCGCACCCCGGCCCGTTCGGCGACCTCGAGCGCGTCGCCGAACGCGGCGATCTGCCTGGCGATGGTGGGGTGTCCGGGCTGGTCGGCGTAGGCGAAGTGGCTCCACACGCCGTAGGCCTGCACCTCGCCCGCCGCCTGCGCCTTCGCCGCGGCGGCCACGAGCTCGGGCCAGTCGGTGACGTAGCTCCCGTTCCGGGACAGCCCGGTGTCGATCTTGAGATGGACGCGCGCGGTGCGGCCGGTTGCGGTCGCAGCGGCGCGCACCGCGTCGAGTTGCCAACCGCTGCTGACCGACACGTCGATTCCGTCGGCCACGGCGCGCTGCACCGCGGCCTGCTCGCCGGGCGTCCAGAGCCAGGCGAGCACCGGCTCGGTGAGGCCGGCGGCGCGCAGCGCCAGCGCCTCGTCGATCGTCGCGGTGCCCAGCCAGGTCGCGCCGCCGGCCAGTGCGGCGCGGGCCGACTGCACCAGCCCGTGCCCGTAGCCGTCGGCCTTGACGATCGCCATGACGTCGGCTGCCGTGCCGGCCCTCAGCGTGGCGACATTCGCCCGGATCGCGGCGAGATCGACGACAGCTTCGGTACGCAACACGCCGTCCAGTCTGTCAAACCGGTCCCGGCGCTCGGATCACAGTCACTGCCGGTGAGCCGTCCGAGCGTGCTGCGCGCCGATGCGCACGTCTCGACCGTGCAGGTTCGTTGATCCTCGCGAGCTCACCGCCACGCCAGCCGGTGACCTGGGTATTGGCGTTCGATCGAGCGACCAACCGCGCATCGCCTCGCCACCGCTGCCTGGCCTGCGGACAGCTCGGTGGATCGTCAGCCGGTAGCGAGGGAGCCGAGGGCGCCGCGCAGCTCGGCGAGGACGTCGGCCGCTGACGGCGGTCCGTCGGCGGCTGCGAGCTGGCCGGCCACTCCGTGCGCGTAGGCCGCTGCGGCGGCCGCGAGCGGCGCGCGCAGCCCGCTGGCCAGCAGGGCCCCGATCAGGCCGCTGAGCACGTCACCGCTGCCGGCGGTCGCGAGCCACGGCGTGCCGGTCGGGTTGACGTATGCGGTCCCGTCGGGAGCGGCGACCACGGTGGCGTTGCCCTTGAGCAGCACGGTGGCCCCGAGGTCACGGGCCGCCCGCCGCGCGGCCGCCAGGCGATCCGGCCCGGGCTGGCCGGCGATGCGCTCGAACTCGCGGTCGTGCGGCGTGATCACCGTCGGAGCCGAACGGCCGCGGATCAGTCGCGGCGTCCGCGCGATCAGCGTGATCGCGTCCGCGTCGGCGATCACCGGGACGTCCGTCGACAGCACGTCGGCGAGCAACGCCATCGCGGTGCCGTCGGTCCCCAGGCCGGGGCCGACCACCCACGCCTGGACCCGCACGTCGTGCGGGCGCGAGTCCGGGTGCACGACGACCTCCGGGTAGCGCGCCCGCACCGGGTCAGGCGCCAGCCCCACGTAGCGCACCATGCCCGCGCCGCCGTGCACGGCCGAACCGGTGGCCAGCACGCCCGCACCCGCGTACTGCTCCGAGCCGGCGGCGAGCCCGACCACCCCGCGGGTGTACTTGTCATCGGCCGCGCCGGGCCGCGGCAGCACGGCCCGCACGTCCGCCGCCTCCAGCAGGTGCGCGTCCGTTACGGGCAATTCCAGCCCGAGGTCGACGAGTCGCAGCTCGCCGCACAGGTCGGCGCCCGGGCCCAGCACGGTCCCGGACTTGATGGCGCCGAAGGTCACGGTCACGTCGGCCCGCACGGCCTTCCCCCCGGCGGCACCGGTGTCCGCGTCCACCCCGGACGGGACGTCGACCGCGACCGTCAGAAGGTCGTGCGCCGCGTCCGCCAGGTCGGCGGAGACACCGGTCAGCCCGGCCCGCCCGCCTATGCCGAACATGCCGTCGACGACCAGGTCGGCGCCGGCCAGCAGCTGCGGGTCGGCTTCGTGGGCGCGTCCGCGGGCCCGGTCGAACGCGACCAGCCCGTCGGCGTGCGCGCGTGCCGGGTCGAGCAACAGCGCGTCCACCCGTGCTCCGCGCGCGGCCAGCCGGGCGCCGGCGAACAACGCATCGCCGCCGTTGTTCCCGCCGCCGACGAGCAGCACGACGTGTGCGCCGTAGACGCGGTCGAGCAGCGCGGCGCACTGCACCGACAGCGCGTGCGCGGCCCGCTGCATCAGCTCACCTTCAGGCAGCCGCGCCATCGCGTCGGACTCGGCGGCACGCACCTGCGCGACGGAGTGCACGCCGCGCATCAGCCGGACTCCGCGATCACGGTCGCCGACGCGATCCCGCCGTCGTGCGAGAGCGAGACGTGCCAGCGCGTCACGCCCAGTGCGGCGGCCCGCTCCGCGACCGTCCCGGTCACCGCGAGCGAGGGCCGGCCCACGTCGTCGGTGCTGATCTCGGCGTCCGTCCAGAGCATCCCGCCACCTCCGCCCAATGCCTTCGCCAGCGCCTCCTTGGCCGCGAACCGGGCCGCAAGCGATTCGGCCGAACGCGGTTCGCCGCCGGGAGTGACGAGCTCTGCCCGCGTGAACAGGCGGCGCGAGAGCGAGGGCGTGCGCTCGATCGCCTCGGCGAACCGGGCGACCGGGCACACGTCGATACCCACGCCGACGATCACGAAACCCCTTACGCCGTAGGCGATCCGCCCTCAGGCGCATAGTCGGACAAGTGCCCGGGGAAAGCGGACACCTTCGGGTTCAGGTAGGCGGCCGCATTGTTGACCGCGGTAGCGACCTCGCCGAAGCCGGTGGCGATCAGCTTCACCTTGCCGTCGTAGTCGACGATGTCGCCGGCGGCGTAGATGCCCGGCACGGTGGTGCGGCCCTGCGTGTCGACGACGATCTGCCGCTTCTGGATGTCGATACCCCACTCCATCAGCGGGCCGAGGTTGGCGGTGAAGCCGAGGGCGGCCACCAACTTGTCGCACGGCAGCGTGCTGATCTCGCCCTTGATGTCGACGTCCACCTCGGCCACGTCCGGCTCGCCGCGCACGGCGCTGACCTGCGCATCGGTCAGCATCGCCACTGACGACGCCTTGAGCAGCTCGACCGAGTGCGGGTGCGCCCGGAACTCGCCACGGCGGTGCACGATCGTCACCGACTTGCCGATCGGCTCGAGCATCAGCGCCCAGTCCAGCGCGGAGTCGCCACCGCCGACCACGACGATGTGCTGGCCCTCGTACGCGGTCGGATCGGGCACGAAGTGGAACAGGCCGCGGCCCAGGTACTCCTCCCCGGCCGGCAGCGGCCGCGGCGAGAACGTCCCGATCCCGCCGGTGATCACGATCGCGCGGCACTCGATGCGCGTGCCCTCGGACGTGGTGACCGCGAACTGTGCGCCCTCGCCGTCGCCGACCACCCGCTCCAGGCCGACCGCTTGATGGCCGAGCAGGTACTGCGGGTCGTGCGGCGCCGCCTGGGCGAGCAGCTGCGCGACGAGCTCCCGTCCCTTGATCGCGGGGAAGCCCGCGACGTCGAAGATCGCCTTCTCCGGGTACATCGCGGTGATCTGGCCGCCCGGTTCCTCCAGCGAGTCGAGCACGGCCGTCGACAGCTTGCGCACGCCGGCGTAGTAGGCGCCGAACAGGCCCACCGGGCCCGCGCCGACGATGAGCAGGTCCACCGCGATGTTGCCCGTACCGTCCGTCACAGCCGCGAGCCTACCGACAGCGGGCTGCGAACAGGCGGTCGCCGCGCAGTCACTCCACCGTGACGGATTTGGCCAGGTTACGCGGTTTGTCGACGTCGTAGCCGCGAGCCTGCGCGATCTCGGCGGCCAGCACCTGCAGCGGCACCGTGGTGACGAACGGGGTGAGCAGCGTCGGCACGGCCGGTACCTCGATCAGGTAGTCGGCGTGGCTGCGCGCAACCAGGTCGCCCTCCTCGGCGATCACGATGGTGCGCGCGCCCCGGGCCTTGATCTCGGCGATGTTGCTGCCCATCTTCTGGTGCAACACCGGACGGCCGATCGGCGAGGGCATGATGACGACCACCGGCAGGCCGTCCTCGATGAGCGCGATCGGGCCGTGCTTGAGCTCGCCGGCCGGGAAGCCCTCGGCGTGCATGTACGCCAGCTCCTTGAGCTTGAGCGCGCCCTCCAGCGCGACCGGGTAGCCGACGTGCCGGCCGAGGAACAGCACCGCCTTGGACGTCGCGATCTCGCGGGCCACGGCCCGGACCGCGTCCAGCTGCTCGAGCACCCGCGCGATCTGGTCCGGGATCGCGGCCAGGGCGTCGAACTCACGCTGGATCTCATCGACGTACTTGGTGCCGCGGGCCTGCGCGAGCGCCAGGCCCACCAGTTCGACGGCGGCGATCTGTGCCAGGAACGCCTTCGTGGACGCGACCCCGATCTCCGGGCCGGCGTGGGTGTACAGCACGGCGTCGGACTCGCGCGGGATCTGCGCGCCGTTGGTGTTGCAGATGGCGAGCACCTTGGCCCGCTGGGTGCGCGCGTACCGCACCGCTTCGAGCGTGTCGGCGGTCTCGCCCGACTGGCTGATCGCGACGACTAGCGTCTGGCGGTCCAGCACCGGGTCGCGGTAGCGGAACTCCGACGCCAGCTCGACCTCGACGGGAACCCGGGTCCAGTGTTCGATCGCCTGCTTGCCGATCAGCCCGGCGTGGAACGAGGAGCCACATGCGACGACAAACACCTTGTCGACGTCGCGCAACTCCTGCGCGTCCAGACGCTGCTCGTCCAGCACGATCTGCCCGTTCAGCAGGTGGCCACGCAGTGTGTCCGCGACGGCGCCGGGCTGCTCGTCGATCTCCTTGAGCATGAAGTAGTCGTAGCCGCCCTTCTCGGCGGCGGCGAGGTCCCAGTCGACGTGGAAGTGGTTGCCGTCGACGGGCGCACCGGTGAAGTCGGTGATGGTGTAGCCGTCGCGGCGGATCTGCACGACCTGGTCCTGCCCGAGCTCGACCGCTTCCCGGGTGAACTCGATGAACGCGGCCACGTCGCTGCCCAGGAACATCTCGCCGTCGCCGACCCCGACGACGAGCGGAGAGTTGCGCCGCGCCGCCACGACCACGTCCGGTTCGGCGGTGTCCAGGAACACCAGGGTGAACGCGCCCTCGAGCCGCCGGCAGACCGTGCGCACCGCGTCGGCGAGGGACTCGGCGGCTCCCTGCAGTTCGGCCGCGACGAGGTGCGCGACCGTCTCGGTGTCCGTCTCGCTGACCAACTCGACGCCGGCGGCCTCGAGCTCGGCCCGCAGCGCGGCGTAGTTCTCGATGATGCCGTTGTGGACGACGGCGATCCGCCCGGACGTGCTGGTGTGCGGGTGCGCGTTCTGGTCGTTCGGCGCGCCGTGCGTGGCCCACCGGGTGTGCCCCATCCCGGTGCTGCCGGCGATGGAACGGTTCGCCAGCTCCTTGTCCAGGTTCTCGATGCGCCCGGCCTTCTTGGCCGTCTGCATCGCACCGTCCGGCCCGATCACGGCCACGCCGGCCGAGTCGTAGCCGCGGTACTCGAGCCGCCGCAACCCCTCGACCACGACGTCCAGGGCGGCCCTGGGCCCGACGTATCCGACGATTCCGCACATGGGAACAGACTACGTGAGCCGGCGTCGTCGCCCGGTCACCTCGGACGCGGGCGCATCGCCTAACGTGCAGTACATGAGTGATCGCCACGCCTGGGAGCAGCCCGGGGCCCATGAAGCCGCGCCCGGCGTGTTCCGGATCCCGCTGCCGCTGCCGGGCGATCACCTCAAGGCCGTCAACGTGTACGCGATCGTCGACGGCGAGCAGGTGGTGCTGATCGACGGCGGTTGGGCGCTCGAGGACTCGGCCGAGCTGCTCGCGGCAAGCCTGGACAAGATCGGCTTCGCGCTCGGCGGTGTCCGCGAGTTCCTGGTCACGCACGTGCACCGCGACCACTACACGCAGGCGGTGGCGATCCGCCGCCAGTTCGGCACCCCGGTCTCGCTCGGTGAGGGCGAACGCCTCGCGCTGCAGGCGATCCACACGATAGATGCGCATCCGGACGTGGCGAACCTGTACCAGGCCGGCGCGTTCGAGCTGTCCAAGGCGCTCGCCGCGTGGCAGGGCGAGCGCGACCTCACCAACTGGGAGGACCCGGACACCTGGCTCACCGACGGGCTCGAGATCCCGCTGCAGACCCGGACGTTGCGAGTGATCGCCACCCCCGGCCACACGCGCGGCCACGTGGTCTTCCACGACGCCGGGTCGAACCTGCTCTTCGCCGGCGATCACGTGCTGCCGCACATCACGCCGTCGATCGGGATCGAGCTCAGCCGCCCGGAGTCGCCGCTGCGCGACTACCTGTCCTCGCTGCGGCTGGTCAAGGCGATGCCCGACGCGACGCTGCTGCCGGCGCACGGGCCGGTCAGCCCGTCGGCGCACGCGCGCGCCGACGAACTGCTGGACCATCACGAGAAGCGGCTCACCGCGATGGCCGGTTCGGTGGAACGGGGCGCGAGCACCGCGTTCGAGGTGGCCGACTCGATCACCTGGACCCGCCGTGAGCACCGGCTCGACGACCTGGACCTGTTCAACCAGGTGATGGCCGTCAACGAGACCATGGCCCACCTGGTCGTGCTCGCCGAGCGCGGCTGGCTGACCCGCACGAGCGTCGACGGCGTCGAGCACTTCGCCCGCGCCTGACCCGGTTCGTACGACCCGCCGCGGCCTCAGGGCGCAGCGGGTTGCCCGATCGGGTCCGCGGCGCCGAGCAGCGTCCTCGCGTACCCGATGGCCGCGGGGGTGTCCCGGAAGATCAGCCCGTCGCGGCGCAGGTGCTCGGCGACGCCCAGCCGCCGCAGCACCTGGCCGTGTTGCGGACGGATCCCCGACAGCAGCACGGTGATGCCGCGGTGTTCGAGCCGGCTGATCGCATCGCCGAGCACGTGCGCGCCCGTCGCGTCCACGGTGGTCAGGCGCGACAGGCGCAGGATGATCACCCGCACGTCGGCCACCTCGGTCAGCTCGAGCAGGAAGCGGTGCGCGGCGGCGAAGAACAGCGGACCGTCCAGGCGGTACGCCACGATGTTGCGGCTGAGCAGTTCGAACTCCTCGGCCGCGTGGTCGGCCGCGTCGAGCGGTACCTGCTCGAGCTGGGACGATCGCGCTACCGCGCGCAGCGCGAGCACGACCGCGACCGCGATGCCGACGGTGACCGCCGTGACGAGGTCGACCGCGACGGTGACCGCGAAGGTCGCAGCGAGCACCACGGCGTCGGACCTCGTGGCGCGGGCGAGCGTGGCCAGCGAGCCGACCTCGACCATCTGCACGCAGGTCGCGATCAGCACGCCGGCCAGCGCGGCCACCGGGATCTGTGACACCCAGGGCGCGGCCAGGTAGACGACCGCGGCCAGACCCAGCGCGTGCGTGCAGGCGGCCAGCCGTGAGTTCCCGCCGGACCGGACGTTGACCGCGGTGCGCGCGATCGCCGCCGTCGCCGGGACGCCGCCGAACAGGGGCACCACCAGGTTGGCCAGCCCCTGCCCGAACAGTTCGCGATCGGGATCATGGCGCTGGCCGACGGTCATCCCGTCGGCGACGGTGGCGGACAGCAGCGACTCGAGCGCCCCGAGCGCGGCCACGGCCAGAGCCGACGGCAGCAACGTGCCGATCGAGCCGGGGTCGAGGAAGCCGAGCGACGGCGCCGACAGGCCCTCCGGCAGGCTGCCGATCCGGACTACGGGCAGGTGCGTGAGCCGCGCGGTCACCGCGACGACGGCGATGGCCAGCAACGAGAACGGCACGCCGGGACGCCAGTGCACGCCGGCGAGCATGACCGCGGCCACCCCGAGGGCGATGGCGAGCGGCCACGGGTGCGGGTCGGCGGCGAAGTGGCGGACGGCGGACCAGGCCGACTGCCAGGCCTTGTCCCCGCCGCCGGCGGCCCCGAGCGCCGCAGGCACTTGTTGCAGCACGATCACCACGGCGATCCCAGCAGTGAACCCCTCGATCACCGGCGCCGGAAGGTAGCGAGCCGCGCGCCCCAACCGCAGCACGGCGGCCAGGACCAGGATCGCGCCGGCGAGCAGACCGACGGTGAGCACACCGTCGACCCCGAAGCGGTGCACGACCGGGATCAGCACGACGGTCATGGCGCCGGTCGGCCCGGACACCTGCAGGTTCGAGCCGCCGAACACGGCCGCGACCGCGCCGGCAACGATCGCGGTCACCAGGCCGGCGCCGGCCCCGGCACCTGACGCGACTCCGAACGCCAGCGCGAGCGGCAGGGCCACCAGCGACACGGTGAGGCCGGCGAGAAGGTTCTGCCGCGGATGGCGCCGGGCGGTCTGCCAGTCCGAGGCACGCGGGAGCAGCGCGCGCGTCCGCGCGATGAACGGGTGACTCACCGGCGCGGGCCGCGGGGTGCCCGATGGCGCAGTTCGGCGAGCAACTCCCCCTGGCCGGCGAGGATCGCGGTGAGGAACCGGCGGGCAGCCGTCATCAACTCGCCGACGTCGGCAGCGGCCAGCGAGTAGGTGACGGCGCCGTCGACCCGGTCGGCCCGCACGATTCCGGCCCGGCGCAGCACGGCCAGCTGCTGGGACAGGCTGCTCGGCTCGAGTTCGAGCTCGGCGAGCAGTTCACGCACCTGCATCGGGCGCGTCTGCAGCAGCTCCAGCACCCGGATGCGCACCGGATGTCCGAGGGTGCGGAAGAAGTCGGCCTTGGCCTGGTACAGCGGGATGGGAGCCGAGCGCTTCACGGTGATGATTGTTTATGTAATTGCAAACTTCTTCAAGTCGTCAACCGAGTGACCTGCGCCATTGGCTCTGTCCGATCAGGCAACCGTCCGCGGCCTCAGGGCGCAGCGGGTCGCTCGATCAGGTCAGACGGATGCGACGACCGCTGCGACGCGCCGGGCGATCGCGTCGGCGTGCTCCTGCGTGCCGGCCTCGACCATCACCCGCACCAGTTGCTCGGTGCCCGACGGGCGCAACAGGATCCGCCCCGCGTCGCCGAGTTCGGCGGCCGCCGCCGACACCGCGCCGGTGACTGCCGCCGAGGCTGCCACCGCTGCCTTGTCGCCCACCCGGACGTTGACCAGCACCTGCGGCAACCGGTGCACCACGGCGCCCAGCTTGGCGAGGGGCTCGCCGGTCCGCACGACCCGCGCCATAAGGTGCAGCGCGGTCAGCAGCCCGTCGCCGGTGGTGGCGGCGTCGGTGAACACCACGTGCCCGCTCTGCTCCCCGCCGAGGTTGAGACCGCGCGCGCGCAGCGCTTCGAGCACGTAGCGGTCACCGACCGCGGTGGTGACGACCGCGATACCGGCCTCGCGCATCGCGTGGTGAAAGCCCAGGTTGCTCATGACCGTGGCGACGACCGTGTCCTCGCGAAGCAGCCCGGACTCGCGCAGCGACAGCGCGCAGATCGCCAGGATCTGATCGCCGTCGACGAGCACGCCGGACGAGTCGACCGCCAGGCAGCGATCGGCGTCACCGTCGTGGGCGATCCCGAGGTCGGCACCGGCCGCCTGCACGGCGGCGATCAAGCCGTCCAGGTGCGTGGAACCGACCCCGTCATTGATGTTCAGCCCGTCCGGCGCCGCGGCGATCTCGCTCACCCGGGCGCCCGCGCGGCGATACAGTTCGGGCGCGACCAGGGAGGCGGCGCCGTGCGCGCAGTCGACGACCACGTGCAGCCCGTCCAAGCGCTGCGGAACGGCCCCGAGCAGATGGGTGAGGTAGCGCTCGGCCGCATCGGTCGCGTCCCGCACCCGGCCGATCTGGGCGCCGGTGGGGCGGCTTGCCGGCCCGGTGACGACGGCCTGTTCGATCTCGAGTTCGAGCTGGTCCGGCAGCTTGTGGCCACCGCGCGCGAACAGCTTGATGCCGTTGTCGGGCATCGGGTTGTGCGAGGCCGACAGCATCACGCCCAGGTTGGCGCCGTACGCCGCGGTGAGGAAGGCGATCGCCGGGGTGGGCAGCACGCCCACCCGCAGCACGTCGGCACCGGACGAGGTCAGCCCGGCCACCACCGCGGCCTCGAGCATCTCGCCGGACGCGCGGCCGTCGCGGCCGACCACCGCGAGCGGACGCTGCGCCCCCGCGGTGGCCGTGCCGGCTGTGTCCCCGAGGTGCGCGACCAGCACCCGAGCCGCCGCGCCGGCGACGGCGAGGGCGAGTTCGGGCGTCAGGTCGCCGTTCGCGAGGCCGCGAACGCCGTCGGTGCCGAAGAGCTGGCGCACTACCGCTTGGAGTACTGCGGCGCCTTGCGGGCCTTCTTCAGTCCGTACTTCTTGCGCTCCTTGACCCGCGGGTCACGGGTGAGGAAGCCGGCCTTCTTCAGGGCCGGACGGTCCTCCGGCTCCAGGCCGATCAGCGCGCGCGCGATCGCCAGGCGCAGCGCACCCGCCTGGCCGGTGACTCCGCCGCCGGTCAGCGACGCGATGACGTCGAACTGGCCGTCCTTCTCCAGCGTCACGAACGGCTCGCGGATCAACTGCTGGTGCACCTTGTTCGGGAAGTAGTTCTCCAGGGTGCGCCCGTTCAGCTTGAACTCGCCGCTGCCCGGGATGAGCCGGACGCGGACGACGGCCTCCTTGCGACGGCCGACGACTGGGGCATTGGCGTTGCTCACTGGCTTACCTGCTTGATCTCGAACGGCTGGGGCTTCTGCGCGGCGTGCGGGTGCTCGGGTCCGGCGTAGACCTTCAGCTTCTTCAGCTGGGCCCGGCCGATGCTGTTCTTCGGCAGCATGCCCTTGACCGCGAGCTCGATGACCCGCTCGGGCTTGGTCTCGAGCAGCTCACCGACGGTGCGCTTGGACAGGCCGCCCGGGTAGCCCGAGTGGCGGTACCGGTATTCGTCGCGCTTGGCGGCGGCGACGGCGACCTTCTCGGCGTTCACGACGATGACGAAGTCGCCGACGTCGATGTGGTTGGCGAACTGCGGCTTGTGCTTGCCGCGCAGCAACCGGGCGGTCTGGCTCGCCAGCCGGCCCAGCACCACGTCGTTCGCGTCGATGACGTGCCAGCGGCGCTCGATCTCGCCGGGCTTGGGGCTGTAGGTACCCACTGATCCCACTCTCTCGGTCTTCACGCCGCGAGCCGACTCGCTGCCGGACGGCGCCCCCACGGTCGGTTCTGTCGAGACCCCGGGGCATGGCCTGCGCGCGCAGGGACGCCTGCGCACCAATCGGCCACTCTACCGGGGGCCGCGGACCGGCTCCAAATCGCGCGGTCCGCCGAATCTCATGCCGGCTTCACTCGTTGAGCCAGGAGTCCAGGCAGTCCGACGCACGGAACGGGGGCATCGCAGCCATGATCCGGCAATCCGGCGCCGTGCGCCCGCGAACCGTGGACCGACTGCCGTTCTGGTGCGTCCTCGCCGCGATCGCGCTGCTCGCCTGCGCGGCGATCAGCTGGGTCATCTCCCCGACGTGGGGTAGGCACAACACGCTTGCCGCGGCCCGCGACGTCGGCCGGGTTCCCACCGCGCCGGGAGCCCTGGCCGCGCTCGTCACGCCCGAGCAGATCGAGATTCCGAAGCTGCACGTGAAGGCGCCGATCGTCGCGATCGGCACCACGGCCGGACGCGAGCTGGCGGTGCCCACCGATCCCCGCGTCGTCGGGTGGTGGCGGCACGGGGCTGCGCCGGGCGCGCGGCACGGCACGGCGGTGCTGGCCGGGCACATCAACTACGCCGGCGTCGAAGGCAGCCTGGCGCGCATCGGCACGCTCGACCCGGGCGACGTGGTGTACGTGCGCGGACTGCACAAGGGCAAGCGGACCACGGTCAGGTTCAAGATCACCGGGGTGCGCACGTACCAGAAGACGGCCTTGCCGTACCGGCAGATCTTCGACCAGTCGACCGTCGGCAGACTGGCGATCGTGACCTGCGGCGGTCCGTTCGACGCGAGCACCGGCAACTACCTGGACAACATCGTCGCGTACGCCGTCCCGGGCTGATCACCGCGGCCGGGCGACCCGCGTCTCGTCGAAGACCGGCTCGTCCGATTCGTACACCGAGCCGTCCGCGCCGAAGATCACGAACCGGTCCATGGAGCGGGCGAACCAGCGGTCGTGGGTCACCGCGACGACGGTGCCGTCGAAGGACGCCAGCCCCTCCTCGAGCGCCTCTGCACTGAGCACGTCGAGGTTGTCCGTCGGCTCGTCCAACAGCAGCAGGGTCGCCCCGGACAGCTCCAGCATCAGGATCTGCAGCCGCGCCTGCTGGCCGCCGGACAGCGAGCCGAACACCTGATCGCCTTGCTGGTTCAGGCCGTACCGCCGCAGCGCACCCATGGCGCGGCCGCGGTCCAACCCCGACCGGGCGGCGTCGCCCTCCCACAGCAGGTCGACCAACGTCCGGTCCTGCCACTGCGGGTGTGCGTGGGTCTGGGCGAACAGCGCGGGGACGACTCGGGCGCCGAGCCGCCAAGAGCCGCCGTGCGCCACCGGATCGCCGGCCAGCAGGCGCAGGAAGTGCGACTTGCCGGCGCCGTTCGCGCCGAGCACGCCGACCCGTCGCCGTAGTAGATCTCCGTGTCGAACGGGTGCATCAGGCCGGTCAGCTCCAGGCCGTCACAGGTCACCGCGCGCACGCCGGTGCGGCCGCCACGCAGTCGCATCGTGACGCGCTGCTCCTCGGGCTTGTCCGGCGGCGGCCCGGCCGCCTCGTAGCGCTCGAGCCGACGTGCCATCACCCGGTACTTCTGCGCCATGACCTCGCTGACCCTGGCCTGGATCTGCAGCGTGCGGACCAGCTCCTTGAGCCGCGCGTGCTCCTCGTCCCAGCGCCGGCGCAGCTCGGCCATCCGTTCGTGCTTGGCGGCCCGCGCCTCGTGGTAGGACGCGAACCCGCCACCGTGCACCCAGGTGTCGCCGCCCTCCACCGTGACGATCCGGTCGGCCACCCGCGCCAGCAGTTCGCGGTCGTGGCTGACGAACAGCACCGTCTTCGACGTCTCCCGCAGCCGCTGTTCGAGCCAGCGCTTGCCCGGCACGTCCAGGTAGTTGTCCGGCTCGTCGAGCAGCAGTACCTCCTCCGGGCCGCGCAGCAGCAGCTCGAGCGCGAGCCGCTTCTGCTCGCCGCCGGACAGCGTCGTCAGCTCGCGGTACTTGCACCGCTCGTACGGGACGCCCAGCGCGGCCACGGTCACCGTGTCCCACAGCACCTCGAGGTCGTAGCCGCCGACGTCGCCCCAGCGCGCCAGGGCGTGGGCGTAGTCGAGCTGCGTCGCCTCGTCGTCGCGTTCCATCAGCACGATCTCGGCCGCCTGCAAGCCGGTCCAGGCGTCGTTCAGCTGCGGGGCGGCGAGGTCGACCAGGAAGTCCTGCACGGTGGTGGCGTCCCGGACCGAGCCCACGAACTGCCGCATGACGGCCAGCCCACCGGTCGAGACGATCGCACCGCGCTGCGGCCGCAGGTCCCCCGCGATCAGGCGGAGCAGCGTCGTCTTGCCCGCGCCGTTCGCCCCGACCAGGGCCGCCTTGGCGCCGTCGCCGACCCGGAAACTGACGTCCCCCAGCAGCACCCGCCCGTCCGGCAGGGTGTGGCTCACCCCCGAGACGTCGACATAACCCACCCGGGCAGTGTGCGGCATCCCGGCGAGGGGCGCACCCGCTATTGCGGACCGGGTGCAGAATCGGCGCATGACCGCCGATCTCGCCACGCTGCGCGATGCTCTGCCGGACGGCGCGCTCGTCACCGATCGCGACGTAGTCGCCGGCTACCGGCAGGACTGGGCGAAGGACCCGACCGCCGGTTGGCCGCTGGCCGTGGTTCGCGCGACGTGCACCGCCGACGTCCAGGCGACCTTGCGCTGGGCGAGCGAGTTTCTCGTCCCGGTCGTACCCCGCGGCGCAGGCTCGGGCCTGTCCGGCGGCGCGACCGCGGTCGACGGCGGGCTGGTGCTCACCACCGAACGGATGCGCGAGATCGCGGTGGACCCGGTCTCTCGCGTCGCGGTCGTGCAACCCGGGCTGCTGAACGCGGAGGTCAAGCGCGCGGTGGCCGAGCACGGCCTGTTCTACCCGCCCGACCCGTCCTCGTTCGAACTGTGCTCGATCGGCGGCAACGCGGCGACGAATGCCGGCGGGCTGTGCTGCGTGAAGTACGGGGTGACCAGCGACTACGTGCTCGGCATGCAGGTCGTGCTCGCCGACGGAACCGCGCTGCGCCTCGGTGGGCCGCGGCTGAAGGACGTCGCGGGGCTGTCGCTGACGAAGCTGTTCGTCGGCTCCGAAGGGCTGCTGGGTGTCATCACCGAGTTGACGCTGCGACTGGTCCCGGCGCCGCCGCCCGCCTCGACCCTGGTGGCATCGTTCGCCTCGATCGACGCGGCGGCCGACGCCGTGCTCGCGATCACGTCGCGGCTACGTCCGTCGATGCTGGAGTTGATGGACCGCACCTCGATCAACGCGGTCGAGGACTACACGAAGATGGGCCTGGACCGCACCGCCGAGGCGCTGCTGATCGCCCGCTCCGACGCTCCGGGCGCCACCGCCGCAGAGGAGATCGCGATCATCGAGCAGGCCTGCCGTGACCACGGCGTCGACGAGGTGTTCTGCACCGACGATCAGGACGAGGGCGAGGCGTTCGCCGCGGCACGCCGGGCGGCGTTCCCCGCACTGCAGCAACTGGGTTCGCTGCTGCTGGAGGACGTGGGCGTGGCGCTGCCGCGGCTGCCCGAACTGGTGCGCGGCATCGAACAGATCGCGCGGAAGTACACGACCACGATCGCGGTGGTGGCTCATGCCGGTGACGGCAACACGCACCCGCTGGTCGTCTTCGACCCAGCCGATGCCGACGCCACCTCCCACGCGTACGAGGCGTTCGGCGCGGTGATGGATCTGGCGCTCGACCTCGGTGGCACGATCACCGGCGAGCACGGGGTCGGTCGCCTGAAGAAGGACTGGCTGCCGGCGTACCTCGGTGAGGACGTGATGGCGCTGTCCCGCCGCATCAAGGACGCGCTGGACCCGGCCGGCATCCTCAACCCGGGTGCCGTGCTCTGACTGCCGGGTGCCGTGCTCTGACTGCCGGGTGCCGTGCTCTGACCGTGCGTGTCAGTGCGGCCGATCGAGGTCTGCACGCAACAGTGCCCGCAGAGCCCGATACCCGAACGAACCACGCGACTCGCGACCGATCGAGGTCTGCACGCAACAGTGCCCGCAGAGCCCGATACCCGAACGAACCACGCGACTCGCAGCCGATCGAGGTCTGCATGCAACAGTGCCCGCAGAGCCCGATACCCGAACGAACCATGTCACTCGCGACCGATCGAGGTCTGCACGCAACAGTGCCCGCAGAGCCCGATGCCCGACCGAACCACGCGACTCGCGACCGATCGAGGTCTGCATGCAACAGTGCCCGCAGAGCCCGATACCCGAACGAACCACGCGACTCGCAACCCACCGAGGTCGAATCGGTCGCGTCGCGCGGGCCCGGCTGCACGGTGCGGCCGGGAACGCACCGGCCGCGCTCGCGTCGGCGCCAACCACCGCCGGGCATACTGCCGCCCATGACCATCGGCTTGTTGCTGGCCGCCGCGATCGTGGCGGTCGGCGACTGGGCGGCGGTGGGCCGGCGCTACTTCCGCATCGAGTACCTGCTCAAGCCGCTGACACTCGTCCTGTTGATCGCGGCAGCCGCGGCCGCCGATCTCGGTGCCGCCAAGGTCTGGGTGCTCGCCGCGCTCGCGTTCAGCCTGGCCGGCGACGTCGCGCTGGTGTGCAGCGACCGCGCGGCCGCCGAGCCCGACAGCGCCCTCCTAATCGGTCTGGGCAGCTTCCTGCTCGGCCACGTCTGCTACCTGATCGCGTTCGCGCGGCACGGCGTGCACGGGCTGTACCTGCTGGCCGGGCTGCTTGTGGTTGCCGGAGCCGCGGCGCTGAGCCTGCCGCAGGTGCTCGCGGGGGCGCGGCGGACCGGCGGTCGACAGCTCGCGATCATCGTGGCCGGCTACGCGGTACTACTCGCCGCGATGGCCGTGTTCGCCGTCGGGACGGGCACGATCGCGACCGCGCTCGGCGGGCTGCTGTTCCTCGCGTCGGACACGGTGCTCGGCCACGACCGGTTCGTCCGTCGAGTGCCGCGCGGCCCGCTTCTCGTGATCGTCAGCTACCACGCAGCGCAACTGCTCATCGTCATCGGGCTGCTGCGCTGATCCCTCCCCCACGGTCCGGCCGCGGCTGCCAATAGGCTCGGCCCATGCCGCCGCGCCGCCCGCTCCGCTCCGTCCCCGTCGTCATCGTGCACGGCTGGCGCGGATCCGAGCCCAAGCACTGGCAGAGCTGGCTGGCCGCGCAGTTGCTCGACGCCGGCCGCGAGGTGCGCTACCCCGACCTGCCCGATGTCGAGACGCCGTCGCTGGACGCCTGGCTCAGCGCACTCGACGCGACGCTGGCCGGGCTGCCTGAGGAGGGCTTCGACGTCGTGGCGCACTCGCTCGGCGCCGTGCTCTGGCTGCACCACGTGGCTGCCGACAGCGACGCCCCGCGCCCGGCCCGGGTCGCCCTCGTCGCTCCCCCGTCGCCGGCCACCCGGATCCCCGAGATCGTCGGATTCTTCCCGCCGCCACTGGACATCGACCTGGTCCGGCACGCCGGCGGCGGGACGGTGCTGGTCGGCGGCGAGGGTGATCCCTACACACCCGAGGGCATCGGCGCCGCCTACGGACTGCCACTGAAGATCGCAACGACCGTCATTCCGGGCGGCGCACACCTGAACGTGGACACCGGCTACGGGCCGTGGCCGGCGGTGCTGTCCTGGTGCAACCGCGACAACCTCGCCTTCTACTGAGTGGCCGGTTGGACGGACGGGCCCGGACGGACGGGCTCGGGCGACCAGCCGGGCGGGGCGAGCAGGTAGCCGAGCCGCCCACACCAGCGTCGGCTCACCCGCAGATCCCGAACGATCGCCGCGTACTCGTAGTAGTCCGGATCGCTGGCGTGGTGCACGCGGTGGTGCGAGGGCGTCGCGGGCGCAGAGCGAGACGGTCAGGACGGCGCGGCCCGCATCGCGCGCGTCTGCTCGATGCGCGCAGCCAACTCGTCGTCCGCGGGGTAGCGGACCTCGACCAGGGTGAGCCCGTGCGCCGGCGCCACCGATGCCGCCGCCCGCTCGGCCCGCGGCAACTGGGCGGCCGGCCAGGACGGCTGCTTGCGCCCCTCGCCCACCGCGATCAGGGCGCCGACGAGCGAGCGCACCATCGAATGGCAGAACGCGTCCGCCTGTACCGTGCACGCGATCAGCTCGCCGCCACGCACGACGTCGAGCGCCTGCAGGGTGCGGATCGTGGTGCCGGTGTCACGCGGCTTGCAGTACGCGGCGAAGTCGTGCAGGCCCAGCAACTCGCTCGCCGCGGTGGCCATCGCGGTCTCGTCCAGCCGGCGCGGCCAGCTCAACACGTGGCGGCGGAGCCGCGGATCGGGCACGCCGTCGCAGATCAGGTACTCGTAGCGCCGCCAGAGGGCGCCGAACCGGGCGTCGAACTCGGCCGGCACCGCCCGCGCGGCGCGCACCCGGACGTCGGCCGCGAGCAGCCGGTTCAGCCGGTGCGCCAGCCGGTCGCCCTCGGCTGCCCAGGTCGGCGCCGCGACGTCCAGGTGCGCCACCTGCCCGCTCGCGTGCACGCCGGCATCGGTGCGTCCGGCCACCGTCACCGCGACCGGCCGGCGCAGCACGGTGCCGAGGGCGTCCTGCAGCACCCCTTGCACCGTGCGCAGGCCCGGCTGCGCGGCCCAGCCGGCGAAGTCGGTGCCGTCGTAGCTCAGCTCCAGCCGGACACGAACGAGCCCGCCGGCCGCTGAGTCATCAGCGGGCTCGGCGGGCTCGTTCGGCGAACTCACCACGCGGGACTACTTCGCGTCGTCGGCTTCCGCGTCGTCGGCTTCCGCGTCGCCCTGCGCGGCGGTGTCGGCCGAATTCGCGGCACCAGCCTCGGCCTCGCCAGCAGCCTCGTCCGCAGCCTCGTCAGTCACCTCGTCCGCGGCCGCGTCGGTCTCCTCGACACCGGCGGACGCAAGCGAACCGGTGTCCGCACCGGCCTCCAGCGCGGCCTCGTCAGCGCTGGCGACGGACGTGTCCTCGTCGGCGCCGGCGGCCTGCTCGGCGACAGCCGCGGCGGTGGCGGACTCGGCGGCCGCCTCCTGCGCGATCTCGCGAGTGCGGCCGGTCGGCGCCTTCTTGGCGGCGGTCCTGGTGCCGCGCGCCCGCTCGGCCTCCTTCACGACCGTCCGGAACTCCTCGACGATCTCGATGATGGCCATCGGCGCGTTGTCGCCCTTACGCGGATTGGTCTTGATGATCCGCGTGTAGCCGCCCGGCCGCTCGGCCATCTTCGGGCCGATCTCGGCGAACAGCTTGTGCACGACGTCCTTGTCGCGGATGACCGTCATGACCTGACGGCGCGCGTGCAGGTCCCCGCGCTTGGCGAAGGTGATCAGCCGCTCGGCCAGCGGGCGCAGCCGCTTGGCCTTGGCCTCGGTGGTCGTGATCCGGTCGTGCTCGAACAGCGAGGTCGCCAGGTTCGCGAGCATCAGCCGCTCGTGCGCGGGCGAGCCACCGAAGCGGGGCCCCTTCGTAGGCGTAGGCATGTCGTGCTCCTCAGTGACCCGAAAACGGATCAGGTTCTGTGTGTTTGTCGGGGAGGACTTACAGCTGCTCGGTCTCGGCGAAGTCGCCGTCGCCGTTGTCGAAGTCGTCGTCGCCGTACGACTCGACCGAGGTGGGCAGCTCGAATCCGGGCGGGCTGTCCTTCAGGGCCAGGCCCAGGCCGTGCAGCTTGATCTTGACCTCGTCGATGGACTTGGACCCGAAGTTGCGGATGTCCAGCAGGTCGGCCTCACTGCGTCCGACGAGCTCACCCACGGTGTGGATGCCCTCGCGCTTGAGGCAGTTGTACGAGCGGACGGTGAGGTCCAGGTCCTCGATCGGCATCGAGAACGCGGCGATGTCGGCCACCTCGGCCGGCGACGGTCCGACGTCGATGCCCTCGGCCTCCTCGTTCAGCTCGCGGAACAGGCCGAACAGCTCGACCAGGGTGTGGCCGGCGCTGGCGACCGCGTCGCGCGGGGTGATCGAGCTCTTGGTCTCCACGTCGACCACGAGCCGGTCGAAGTCGGTGCGCTGCTCGACACGGGTGGCCTCGACCGCGTACGTCACTTTCAGCACCGGCGAGTAGATCGAGTCGACCGGCACGCGGCCGATCTCCTGCCCGGGCTGCTTGTTCTGTACCGCGGTGACGTAGCCGCGCCCACGCTCGACGACCAGCTCGATCTCCAGCCGGCCCTTCTTGTTGATCGTGGCGATCTTCAGGTCGGTGTTGTGGACGGTGACCCCGGCCGGCGGCGCGATGTCCGCGGCGGTGACCTCGCCCGGGCCCTGCTTGCGCAGGTACATGACCACCGGCTCGTCGCTCTCGGAGCTGACCACCAGCTCCTTGAGGTTCAGGATGATGTCGGTGACGTCCTCCTTGACCCCTTCGACGGTGGTGAACTCGTGCAGCACGCCGTCGATGCGGATGCTGGTGACGGCCGCACCGGGAATCGAGGACAGCAGCGTGCGCCGCAGCGAGTTGCCGAGGGTGTAGCCGAAGCCGGGCTCCAGCGGGCCGATGATGAACTTCGACCGGGTGTCGGTGATGGGCTCCTCGGTGACCGAGGGGCGCTCGGAGATCAGCACTGGTGTGCTCCTTGTAGGTCGTGGACGCCCGCTATATGACGTCCTGACTATTCGTTGTGCAGCGTCGTGATCACCCCGCTGCGGGGCCTGCTTACTTCGAGTACAGCTCGACGATCAGCTGCTCCTGGACCGGGATCTCGATCTGGGCCCGGACGGGGAGCGAGTGAACGAGGATGCGCAGCTTGTTCGGCACGATCTGCAGCCAGGCCGGAACCGGTCGCTCGCCGAAGGTCTCGCGGGCGATCAGGAACGGCGTCGTCTCCAGGGACTTCGGCTTGACGTCGATGATGTCCCACTGCGACACGCGGTAGCTGGGGATGTCGACCTTGTGGCCGTTGACCAGGAAGTGGCCGTGGCTGACCAGCTGGCGGGCGTGGCGGCGGGTGCGCGCCAGGCCGGAACGGTAGATCACGTTGTCGAGCCGGGACTCGAGGATCTGCAGCAGGTTGTCGCCCGTCTTGCCCTGCCGGGAGACGGCCTCTTCGTAGTAGCGACGGAACTGCTTCTCCAGCACGCCGTAGCTGTACTTGGCCTTCTGCTTCTCCTGCAGCTGCAGCAGGTACTCGCTCTGCTTGATGCGCGAGCGGCCGTGCTGGCCGGGCGGGTACGGACGGCGCTCGAATGAGCTGTCGCCGCCGACCAGGTCGACGTTGAGCCGGCGCGAGATGCGGGTCGCGGGACCGGTGTAGCGAGCCATCTAGATCAAACCCTCCGGCGCTTCGGCGGACGGCAACCGTTGTGCGGCTGCGGGGTGACGTCGGAGATCGTGCCGACCTCCAGGCCGGTGGCCTGCAGCGAGCGGATCGCGGTCTCGCGGCCCGAACCGGGGCCCTTGACGAACACGTCGACCTTCTTCACGCCGTGCTCCTGCGCCTTGCGCGCTGCGTTCTCGGCGGCCATCTGCGCGGCGAACGGCGTGGACTTGCGCGAGCCCTTGAAGCCGACGTGCCCTGCCGACGCCCAGCTGATCACGTTGCCCTGCGGGTCGGTGATCGAGACGATCGTGTTGTTGAACGTGCTCTTGATGTGGGCCTGGCCCACGGCGATGTTCTTCTTCTCCTTGCGGCGGACCTTCTTGACCGCTCCTTTTCGTGCCGGACCCGGCATTACTTCTTACCTGCCTTCTTCTTGCCGGCAATGGTCTTCTTCGGACCCTTGCGCGTGCGGGCGTTGGTCTTGGTCCGCTGGCCGTGCACGGGCAGGCCGCGGCGGTGCCGGATGCCCTGGTAGCAGCCGATCTCGATCTTGCGGCGGATGTCGGCGGCAACCTCGCGGCGCAGGTCGCCCTCGACCTTGAAGTTGGCGTCGAGGTAGTCGCGGAGCTTGACGAGGTCGTCGTCGCTCAGGTCGCGGGCGCGCAGGTCGGGGCTGACCCCGGTGGCCTCGAGCGCCTGCTTGGCGCGGGTACGGCCCACGCCGTAGATGTAGGTGAGCGCGATCTCCATCCGCTTCTCGCGGGGGAGGTCGACGCCGGCAAGTCGTGCCATACGGGCGGTTCTCCTGAATCTGTTACGTCGAAGGTGTGGTGCGCACCCGCCCGGCTGTTGTTCCGGGGGCCCTGCCCCGGATACCGGCTCCGGCCTTCGCCCGGAGGTGGACCTGACCGATGCGGTCAGGTTGGCGTGCGCTTAGTGGTGCGGCTGCTCAGCCCTGGCGCTGCTTGTGGCGCAGGTTCTCGCAGATCACCATGACCCGACCGTTGCGACGGATGACCTTGCATTTGTCGCAGATCGGCTTGACGCTCGGCTTGACCTTCACGGTCGCGTTTCCTTTGCAGTGAGCTCGGTGGCAGTGATGGCTACCGGTAGCGGCTTACTTGTAGCGGTAGACGATGCGCCCGCGGGTGAGGTCGTACGGCGAGAGCTCCACCACCACGCGGTCCTCCGGGAGGATGCGGATGTAGTGCTGACGCATCTTGCCGCTGATGTGGGCGAGCACCTTGTGTCCGTTGCTCAGTTCCACCCGGAACATCGCATTGGGAAGTGGCTCGACCACGCGGCCTTCGACCTCGATGGCCCCGTCCTTCTTGGGCATATCCTCCGCTTTTCGTCGCTAATTCGGTCCGTGCACCGGCGCTGCACACGAGGGTCCACCTCTTCGACCCGCGGCCACAGCGGGCATGGGAAAAGGGGCGGCAGGCGCCAACGACCGAGTCTACCCGGCGGCGTGTCCCCTTGCCAAAACGCCCCTGCCGGCCCTCGGCTGCGCCCAGACCAGTGGCGTGACCAGGATCGCGGCGAGGGCGACGATCAGCGCGATCCGGGGCGAACCGTTCGCCATCGCGAGGAACACCGCGAAGCCGAGCGCGAGCGTGCCCAGCCGGGCCAGGCGACGCGTGGCGTCGGTGCGCCGGCGCAGCGCGGCGATCACGAACGCGGCCGCGGCGAACACCACGAACGCCCGGATCGGCGACTGGCTGACGTTGGTCACCTGGCCCGGGACGTAGTAGCCGGGCAGATAGGTGTCCGGAGTGCAGTAGGTGTACTCGGTGTAGCCGCAGTCGCCGTACATGGTGATGCCCGGGCTCAGGAAGCCGGCACCGACGTCCCAGACCAGCCCCATCGGTGCCAGGCAGAGCAGCGCGGCCGTCCAGAGCCGCACGGCGACCGGCAGCCGCGCGAACGGATCGCGCATCACCAGGTGTGACCGGCCGATGGCTGGCCGCCGGCCGGGGACTTGCCCGGCGCGACCCAGGCGGCGACGGCGCCCGCGGCCACGCCGATCGTCGTCAACAGCGAGGTGTTGGAGCCGACCGACGGAAGCACGAACAGCACCCAGTACAGGACGAGTGCACCGGCACCCACGACGGCGGTCTGCCAGGCGCGCGCCGCGGTCATGCCGAAGCTGTGGCCCGCGACCGGCGCGAGAGTCAGCACCGCACCGGCGATCGCCAGACCGCCCCAGGCGTGCACCGAGTGCCACGCGTTGGCGCCGTCCTCCTTGAGCGAGATGCCCAGCACCACGCCGAGGATGCTGACCAGCCCGAGTGTCCAGACGAGGGCGGACGTGCGGGACACCGGCTGTGCGCCGGTCGCGGCGTACGCACCGGTCCAGCCGGCCGGCGGTGGCTGCATCGGCTGGCCCACCGGATAGCCGGGCTGGGTGGGGGTGCCCTGGTACGGGGCCTGGTACGCGGCCTGGTGCGGCTCCTGGTACTGCGGCTGGTACGGGGGCTGGTACTGCGGCTGGTGCGGCTGTGCGATCGGGCCCTGCTGCGGATGCGTCACGGTTCCTCCACGGACTGCGGCGCGCCAGCACGCCGCGAATCCCCGACTCTAGCGGGCAGTGAGCCGCGCGACGAAGGTGTACCGATCGCCGCGGTACCAGCTGCGCACCCACTCCACCGGCTCGCCGTTCGCGTCGAAGCTGTGCCTGCTGAGCACGAGCATCGGCGAACCGGTGTCGGTGTCGAGCAGGTCGGCCTCCCGCGGTGAGGCCGCGGCCGTCTCGATCGTCTCGTCAGCCGTGACCGGGACGACGCCGTACTCGTCGTCCAGCACCCGGTACAGCGACGCCGCGCGGCGCAGCTTGGCGATCAGCCCGGGAAAGCGTGCCGCCGACAGCTGCGAGGTCTCCACCGCCATCGCGGCCCCGTCGACCAGGCGCAGCCGCTCGATCACGTACACCGGCGCGCCGGCGTTGATCCGCAGCCGCCCGGCGACCTCTTCGCTCGCGCGCCTGCGCCCGGTGTCGAGCAACTGGGTCGTCGCGGCGTAGCCGGCGGCGGCGGCCTGCTCGGTGAAGCTGGTCATCTCCAGCGGCCAGCTGATCTTCGGCTCGGCGACATACGTGCCCGAGCCCTGTCTGCGCACCAGGCGGCCCTCACCGACCAGTTCGCTCAGCGCCTGTCGCACCGTGGTTCGCGAGGTGCCGAGTTCGACGGTGAGCACCCGTTCGGTCGGGACGAGGCTGCCCGGCGGCAGCGAGCTGATCAGCTCGAGCAGGTGCCGCTTGACCACGTAGTACTTCGGCTCGCGCGGCGCGCGCTCGTTCGCTGCGACGACCACCGAATCTCCTTCACGCCGTGCCTGCCGAACCGTACGCATGTCTACACCATTGACACCCACGGGGTAACCCGGCACGCTCAAAGTTGTCTAGTCCATTTACTCTATGGCATCGCGGAGCACTCCTTGTCGATCGATCCTCACATCCGGCGCCTGGCGCTGTCGTGTCTGCTGCTCGGCTTTCAGGGGCCGACCCCGCCGCGGTGGCTGCTGGACTGCCTCGCCGACGGGCTGGGCGGTGTCGTGCTGTTCGGCTCGAACCTGCGCGGGAACGACGTGCGGGCGCTGACCGAGTCGCTGCGCAAGGCGGCCGGGCAGGACATCGTCGTGGCGCTCGATGAGGAAGGCGGTGACGTCACCCGCCTGGACGACACGCGCGGCAGCGCGAGCCCGGGCGCCGCCGCCCTCGGCTTCCTCGACGACCCGGTCGTGACCGAGCAGGTGTACGGCGCGATCGGAGCACGGCTGGCGCACTGCGGTGTGACGCTCGATCTGGCACCGGTCGCCGACGTCAACCTCGACCCGCTCAACCCGGTGATCGGGGTCCGCTCCTTCGGCGCCGATCCCGAGGTCGCGTCACGCCAGGTCGCCGCGGCGGTGCGGGGACTGCAGCACAGCGGGACCGCGGCCTGCGTCAAGCACTTCCCCGGGCACGGGGCGACGCGCGCCGACTCGCACCATCAGGTCGCCACGCTGGATCGTTCACGTGCGCAGTTGGAGTCGGTCGAGTACGCGCCGTTCCGCGCCGCTATCGCCGCGGGCGCGCGCTCGATCATGACCGGCCACCTGCTCGTGCCGGCGCTGGACGCCGGCAACCTGGCCACGGTCAGCGCCGCGATCACGACCGGGGTGCTGCGCGACGAACTCGGCTTCACCGGCACCGTCGTCACCGACGCGCTCGAGATGCGTGCGCTGTCCGGGACGATCGGCATGCTCGACGGCTTCGTCCGAGCGCTCGCCGCCGGCGCCGACGCGATCGAGACCGGAGCGCTCGAGCATCCGCAGCTCGTCGCGGAGATCCCGGCGGCCGTGGCACGGGCGATCGACGGCGGGCAGCTCACCCTCGAGCGGCTGCGCGACGCAGCGGCCCGCACGGCGCGACTCGCCGGGCCGGGCGACCCGTCCGCCGGGTTCGATCCCGACATCGCGGCCGGTGCCGCCGCCCGCTGCATCGAGGTGCTCGGCACGTTGCCGCCGCTCACCGCGCCCCTGGTGCTCGAGTGCCGCCCGCCGGGCGGCATGGCCTCCGGTGAGCTGCCGTGGACCCTCGCCGAACCGCTCGCCGCCCTGGTTCGCGGGACGCAGGTGCTGACCGTCCGCGGCCCGGACGACCTGGCCGCGATCGCGCCGCGTTCGGCGGGGCGATCGCTGGTGGCCGTGGTCCGCGATCCGGCCCGGTACCCGTGGCAGCAGCAGGTCGTGGCCGCGGCACAGGCACATCCGGCCGCAGTGCTGGTCGACGTCGGCTGGCCCGGCCCGTCCGCGCCGCAGTTGCCGGCAATCCGCACGCGCGGCGTGGCGCCCGGACTGCTCGCCGCCGCGGCGGCCGTCCTGGCCGGAGCGGATCGATGAGCGCGCCACAGCCCGGGGCGCTGATGGCCGCGGAGATCGCCGAGCAGCCGGCGGCCCTCGCCCGGCTGCTCGAGGACAGCGAGCAGGTGCGCGAGGCGGCCGGGCGGATCCGTCGCGCCGCGCCCCGCTTCCTGCTCGCCGCCGCCCGCGGTACCAGCGATCACGCCGCGTTGTATGCCAAGTACCTGGCCGAGATCCGGCTCGGGCTGCCCGCCGGGCTCGCGTCCCCGTCGTCGATGACCGTGTACGGCTCGCGCCCGAACCTGGCCGAGGTGCTGTTCCTCGCGGTCAGTCAGTCCGGCGGGTCGCCGGACCTGGTCGACTCGACCGCCGCGGCCCGCGAGTGCGGCGCCCTGACCGTGGCGGTGACCAACGCGCCGGACTCGGCACTGGCCGCCGCAGCCGAGATCCACGTCGACATCCGCGCCGGCACCGAACGGGCTGTCGCTGCCACCAAGACGTACACGGCGGAACTGCTCGCGCTGTACCTGTTGCTGTCCGGCGAACGGCCGCCGGCCGGCGCGCTGCCGGATGCGGCGGAGCGGACGCTGGCCTTCACCGCGCCCGAGCAGGTGGCCGCCCGCTACGCCGGCGTCGACCGGCTGGTGGTGACCGGGCGCGGCTACTCCTACCCGAGCGCCCGCGAGGCGGCACTGAAGCTGATGGAGACGAGTTACCTGTCGGCTCAGGCGTTCTCCGGCGCGGACCTGCTGCACGGGCCGCTCGCCATGATCGACGCGGATGTTCCGGTCATCGCGATCACCTCGCCGGGACGCGGCGGAGCAGCGATGATGCCTGTCGTGGAACGACTGCGCGACAACGGCGCCGCGGTGCTGCAGGTCGGGCCGGCCGACGGGCTGCCGCTTTCCACCGACGGGATCGCCGAAGAACTCCTGCCGATCCTGGAGATCCTTCCGTTGCAGCGGCTCGCGCTGCGCCTCGCCCTCGACCGCGGCCGCGATCCGGACCGCCCGCGCGGCCTGTCGAAGGTGACGCGTACGTGGTGAGCGAGCGGCCCGAACTCGACCTGCTGCCCACCCGCGCCGTCGTCGAGCTGCTGCTGGACGGTGAGCAGCGGGTGGTGCCCGCGGTGCGCGCGCAGGCCGCCGCGATCGCCGGCGGTGCGGACCTGATCGCCGCGCGGATGCGCGCCGGCGGGCGGTTGCTGTTCACCGGCGCCGGGACATCCGGACGGATCGCCGCCGCCGAGGCGGCCGAGCTGCCGGGGACGTTCGGGCTGGACCGCGCGCTGGTCGCCGCGCGGGTGGCCGGCGGGGCGGTCGGCACCGACGAGCACGAGGACGACCTGGCGGGCGCGCAGGCCGACCTGACGGCGCTGGCGATCACCGCCGGCGACGTGCTCGTCGCGGTCGCCGCCAGCGGGACGACGCCGTACACGCTGTGCATCGCTGGGGCGGGGCGCTCGACGGGCGCGCAGGTGATCGCCGTCGTCAACGTCCCGGCATCGCCGCTGGCCGACCTGGCCGACGTCGCCGTGGAGGCGGTGGTCGGCGACGAGGTGCTGCGCGGCTCGACCCGGCTGAGCGCGGGCAGCGCACAGAAGATCGCGCTCAACGCGCTGACCACGGCGGCCATGGTCCGCCTCGGCCGGGTGCACGGCGACCTGATGCTCGACGTGGTCGGGGCGAACGCCAAGCTGCGCGCGCGATCCGCCGGCATCGTCGCCGAGATCGCGGGCTGCTCGCCGGAGGCCGCCGCGCGCGCCCTGGCGAGTTGCGGTTCGGCGCGTGCCGCGGTCGTGCATCTCGTCCTGGGTCTTCCGCCGTCGGTGGCCACTGCCCGTGCGGCGCAGCACATCACACTTCGGGACGCACTGCGATCGAACTCTTGACACCGTAAATGGTCTAGGCCAATATCCGAAGTTGTCTACATCAATCGTGGTAGGTCAACTCAACCGGAGGCGAGCTTGAAGCGCAGAGCACTGGCCGCGATCCTCGCGGTCGCAACGGCGGCCGCACTGGCGACCGCGTGCAGTTCCTCGAAGTCGTCCGGTGGTGATGGCAAGGGGCTGGCACTGAGCACCGAGGGCAAGGGCAAGACGGTCACCGTGTGGCTGCAGGGTGATGCCAAGGGCTGGCAGGACGTGGTCGACCAGGCCAACCAGCGTTTCGAGCAGGAGACCGGCGCCAAGGTCGATCTCCAATGGCAGAACTGGCAGAACTACACCACCAAGCTCGACTCGACGTTCGCGGGCAGCACCGGCATCCCGGACGTGGTCGAACTGGGCAACACCCAGATGGCCTCGTACATGGCGGCGGGCGCGTTCGCCGACCTGTCGAGCCTGAAGAGCAAGTTCGACAACAGCGACACCTGGATGAAGGGCCTGCTCGACACCACCGTCTACAACGGCAAGCAGTACGGCGTCCCGTACTACGGCGGCGTGCGCACCGTCATCTACCGCAAGGACATGTGGCAGGCGGCCGGCATCACCACCCCACCGACGAGCCTGGATGAGCTGTACTCGGACCTGGACAAGCTCAAGGCGGCCCACTCCAGCGACCCGAACTTCTCGGCGTTCTACATGCCCGGCCAGTACTGGTACGCGGCGATGACCTTCGTCCATGACGCGGGGAGCACCATCGCCACCGAGAAGGACGGCAAGTGGACGGCGCAGCTCAACAGCGCCGAGGCGCAGAAGGGCCTGGAGAACTGGAAGAAGCTGGCCACCGAGTACTCCTCGGGCGGTGCCACGAAGAACGAGGCCGACCAGGACGGCGTGATGGCCAAGGGGCACGTTGCCACGATCTTCGGCAGCGGCTGGGAGATGGGTGTCGTCGCCGACCCCAAGACGGGTGACCCGAAGCTCAAGGACCAGCTGGCCACCTTCGCGATGCCGAGCGAGACCGCGGGCAAGTTCATGCCGAGCTTCTTCGGCGGCTCGGACCTCGCGGTGCCCGCCAAGGCGAGCAACCAGGGCCTGGGCGCCGAGTGGCTGCGGATCTTCACCGACCAGAAGAGCATGACCGCGCTGGCGAAGTACGCGATCCCGAACTCCAGTTCCCTGCTGGACACCTACCAGAGCCAGTCCGACGCGAACAAGATCAGCGGCCAGGCCGCGCAGCAGACCTGGGTGACACCGACGTCGCCGAACTGGGCGAACGTCGAGAGCGGCAACATCCTGCAGAACATGCTGCAGGACATCGTCACCGGTAAGAGCAGCATCGCCGACGCCACTAAGGCCGCCGACGACAAAATCGACAGCACGCTCAACGCGACCGGCTGAGCCGGCCGCGGACCGGAGCACGACGAGCCGGTGCCGGATCGCCTCCGGCACCGGCTCGCGCCACGAGAAGGAGGTGATCGCCGTGACGGCAGACCGTCCCGGCCGCGTCGGCGGTTTACGCGCAACCGGCCTGCCGTACCTGCTGATCCTTCCCGCCGTCCTGATCGTGGTGGCGGTCGCGGGCTGGCCGCTTGTCAAGATCGTCGTCCTGTCGCTGTCGAAGCAGGAGAGCAGCAAGTTCGCGCTGTTCCACCACCGCGGCAGCACGCCGTTCGTCGGCCTGGACAACTACACGGCCGTGTTGACCGACTCGAACTTCTGGACCGTCGTCATCCGCACGGTGGTCTTCACCGCCGTCAACGTCGTCATCAGCCTGCTCCTCGGGATGGCCTTCGCGATCCTGATGAACCGGGTCTCCAACTGGGCCCGGCTGCTTCTCACCGCGGTGCTGCTGTTCGTCTGGGCAGTGCCCTCGACGGTGTCCAGCCAGGTCTTCTACTGGATGTTCAACAACCAGTTCGGCGTGGTGAACTACCTGCTCGGCAAGCTGCCCGGCGTGCACCTGCAGGGTCACGACTGGTTCGCCGACCCGGTGCAGGGGCTGGCCGTCGTGTCCGTCGTGGTCATCTGGGGTGCCCTGCCACTACTGGCGATCTCGCTACACGCCGGGCTGACCCAGGTGCCGCCCGACGTCCTCGAGGCCGCCCGCGTCGACGGGGCATCCAGCTGGCAGAGCTTCCGGAACGTGACGCTGCCCTACCTGCGTCCGCTGCTCATCATCATGACCACGCTGTCGATCATCTGGGACTTCGGCGTGTTCAACCAGATCTTCTTCATGCGCAACGGCCACCCGGAGCCCGGTTACCAGACGATCGGCGTCTACATGTACGCCGAGGGAGTCGGGAGCAGTCGCTACAACGTGGGCTCGACGATCGCGATCCTGATGATGGTGGCCGTGTTCGCGATGATGGCGGTATACATCCGCCAGTTGATCCGGATGGGCGACACCGAATGACTACCCCGGACGTGATCACGACATGACGGCAGTGATCAGGGCGCACGTCGATCCGGCCGACCCCGCCGAGCGAGCGGCGACGACGGCTGCGGCCGACCGGCCACAGCCGCGCAGCCGCGCCCGCTGGGCGTGGAACGCCCTCGCCGTACTGCTGTCGGTGATCCTGGGTGCGCCGATCTACTGGATGCTCATCACCTCGTTCATGACGGGCGCGGACCTGAGCAGGTCGACCCCGCAGTTCGTCCCGGTCCGGCCCACCCTGCGCGCGTTCCGCGAGATACTCGGCGATCCGGTGTTCCGGCAGAACCTGCTCAACACCCTGATCATCACGCTCGCCGCGGTCCTGATCAGCCTCGTGGTCGGCTTCCTCGGTGCACTCGCGATCGCGCGACTTCGCTTCGCCGGACGCAAGGTGTTCGTCCTCACCGTGCTGGTCGTGCAGATGATCCCGCTGCTCGCGCTGACAATTCCGCTCAGCCTGCTGCTGGACCAGTTCCAGCTCAAGAACAGCCTGACCGGCGTGATCATCTCGTACCTGATCTTCTCGATGCCCTACACCGTATGGACGTTGCGCGCCTTCATCGCCGGCATCCCGAAGGAGCTGGACGAGGCCGCGATGGTCGACGGGTGCACGCGTTGGCAGACGTTCTACAAGGTCATCCTGCCGCTGACCGGACCGGGGCTCGTCGCCACCGGCGTGTACTGCTGGATCCTTGCCTGGAACGAGTTCGTGGTCGCGAACACACTGCTGCTCGACAACAACAAGCAGACCCTGATGGTGTACCTGTTGCAGTTCCAGGCCAGCTCGACACACGGCGCGGACTACGCCGGGCTGATGGCGGCGGCGACGCTGACCTCACTGCCCGTGGTGGTCTTGTTCGTCATCTTCCAGCGCCGCATCACCGCCGGCCTGACCGCGGGGGCGGTGAAGGGCTGATGGGCGTGATCGGCATCGACGTCGGCGGCACGAGCATCAAGGGCGCCCGGTTCGCCGACGACGGCAGCATCGCCCGCCGCGGCGTCGTGCCCACGCCGCAGCACGACGTCGCCGCTACCGTGCGCGCCCTCGCCGCCGAGCTGATCGACGGCGGCAACATCGACGGCGGCAGCATCGACGGCGGCAGCGTGACGGCGGTGGGCGTGGCCGTCCCGGGAATCGTCGAGGACGGTGTCGTGCGCTACGCGGCGAACCTGGCCTGGCGGGACGTCCCGCTGCGCGCCCTGCTCGCCGATGCGCTCGGGCTGCCGGTCACCGTCGCGCACGACGTGGGCGCCGCCGCGCTGGCCGAGGCCGGCGACGACGAGCTGCTGTACGTCTCGCTCGGCACCGGCATCGGTGCCGCGCTCGTGGCTGGCGGGCAGGTGCGGCACGGCGCGACCGGCCAGGTCGCCGAGATCGGCCACATCCCGGTGTGGCCGGACGGCGAACCGTGCGCGTGCGGGCAGTTCGGCTGCCTCGAGGTGTACGCATCCGCTGCCGGCGTGGCGCGCCGCTACGGCCGGCCGGGGGCGACGTCGGCCGACGTCCTCGCGCGGTCGGGGAGCGAACCGGCCGCCGGTGCCGCCTGGTCGGACGCCGTCACGGCGCTCGGCCTCGCGCTGGCGACCGCGACCCTGCTGTTCGACCCGGCCCGCATCGTGCTGGGCGGCGGTCTGGCCCAGGCGGGCGACCCGCTGCTGGCACCGGTGCGCGCGGCGCTGGCGGGACGGCTGACGTGGCGTTCCGCGCCACCGGTCGTGGCCGCGCGATACGGGCTGGACGCCGGGGTGCGCGGTGCCGCACTGCTTGCCGAACGCCTGCCGGCGGGAACTGCCGACACTGACGCTGGAGAGGTTGGTCGCGCGCGATGACGGTACTGGCAGGTGCTCGGGTAGTGACCCCGGACGGCGTGCTCGAACCGGGTTGGGTGTCGATCGACGGCGGCCGGATCGCCGCGGTCGGAGCCGGCGCGGGGCCGCCGGGAGCCGAACCCGTCTCCGGCTGGCTGCTGCCCGGCTTCATCGACCTGCACGTCCACGGCGGCGGCGGTCACGACTTCACCTCCTCGCCGGCAGACATGGCCGCCGGTGTCGAGTTCCACCGCCGGCACGGCACCACCCGCGCGCTCGTGTCGCTGATGGCGGGCGGGATCGACGCGATGTGCACGCAGCTGGGCTGGGCCGCCGAACTGGCCGGGTCCGGCGCGATCCTCGGCGCCCACCTCGAAGGCCCGTTCCTGGCGTCGGCTCGCTGCGGCGCGCAGAACAAGGCACATCTGCTGGCTCCGGACCCGCTGGTGCTCGCCAAGCTGCTCGACGCCGGCCAGGGCACCGTGCGCACCGTGACGATCGCGCCGGAGGTACCCGGCGCGATCGGCGTGGTCGAGGCGATCGTCGCGGCCGGTGCTGTCGCGGCGGTCGGGCACACCGATGCCACCTACGAGCAGGCGAGCGCGGCGTTCGCGGCCGGCGCGTCCCTCGCCACCCACCTGTTCAACGCGATGGGTTCGATGAGCCAGCGCGCGCCCGGACCGGCCGTGGCCGCGCTCGACGCCGGCGTGTACGTCGAGCTGATCAATGACGGCGTGCACGTGCACGAGGCCCTGGTCCGGTTGGCCGCCCGCGTCGCCCCCTCGCGGCTGGCCCTGATCACCGACGCGATCAGCGCGACCGGCGTGGGCGACGGGCACTACACGTTGGGCGACCAGGCCGTCGTGGTCGAGTCCGGCAGGGCGAGGCTGGCCGGCGACGACCGGCTGCGGCTGGCGGGCAGCACGCTGACCATGGACGTGGCGGTGCGGCGCGCGGTGCAGTCGGTCGGGCTGTCGATCGAGGCCGCCGTCGCCGCTGCGTCGACCAACCCGGCGCGGCTGCTCGGGCTGTCCGGCGTGTGCGGAGCGATCGCCCCGGGTCTGGCCGCCGACCTGGTGCTGATGGACGACGACCTTCAGGTGCAGCAGGTGATGAGGGCCGGCGCCTGGCTCTGACCCCAGACCTTCTCCGTTGAGTGGCGGGTTACGCGTTCAGTGGCGGGCTACAAGCCGCCACTGAACCGGAAAGCCGCCACTCAACGGGAGCAGCGGGGGGGGTGTGGACAAGCTGGTCCTCGTCCACAGACGGGGGCTGACCGGTCGCGTCGGGTGGGCTTGTTGCGCACACTGCCGGACATGGCTGAGCTGATTCGCGTCACCCGGGGGGTATGGAGACGTGCGGACGAGGTCTGCGATCTCGCCGCGCGATGCGCCGCCATCCTGAGCGCATGTCCGGACGGCAGCGTCGTGGCCGGGCGGGCCGCCGCACAACTGCACGCCCTCTGGCTCCCTCCAGGCGCTGCCGGCACCGTCGATGTCGTGCTTCGACGCGACGCGGTAGTCCCGCGCGCCCACTCGCACAGCATGCGCGGCGAACTGCGCAGCCGCCGCCGCACGCTGCACCCGGACGAGATCGTGCTTGTCCAGGGCGTGCCGGTGACCAGTGCGGCGCGTACCTGGCTCGACCTTTCCGAGTCTCTGGCGATGCCCGACCTGGTGGCGCTGGGCGACAGTGTCCTGCGCGGAGGCGATACCGCGCCGGCCGAGCTCGCCGGCGTCGTGTCCCGGGGATACCACCGCCGGGGCGTCGTTCGGGCACGTCAGGCATTGCCGCTGCTGAACGCGCGCTCGCGGTCCCGTCCGGAGAGTCACTTCAGGTATGCCCTTGTCAGCGCAGGACTCCCGACGCCGGACGTCAACCTGCCGATCTACAACGAGCTTGGCGAGTGGCTCGCCGAACCTGACCTGAGCTATCCGGACGCGATGTTGGCGCTGGAGTACAACGGCGCCGAGCACGCCGAGGCGACCCGGATGCGACGCGACTACACCCGCACGTTCGACGTGCAGTACCGAGGCGGCTGGCGCGTGGAGACGTTCGGACCGGCCGAGATCTTCGGGCGACCGGATCAGACGGCACAGTTCGTCAAGGAGCTGCGGCGCGAACGGCTCAGCCGCCGCCGCATCGCCTGACTGGTGCGGTACAACGGGGCGCGCCAGGACGCACCGAGCCGCCCTTCTCCGTTGAGTGGCGGGTTACGCGTTCAGTGGCGGGCTACAAGCCGCCACCGAACCGGGAAACCGCCACTCAACGGGAGCAGCCACGGGACGGGCTCAGGCCGCGTACGCGCTGAGCTCGATGCCGCGCTCGGCCAGGGCGGCGCGGCCACCGTCCTCGGCGGTCAGCACCCACGGGCCGTCCTGCAGGATGGCCACCGTGTGCTCCCAGTGCGCCGCCCATGAGCCATCGGCCGTCGACACCGTCCAGCCGTCGTCCAGCTCCTGCGTCGCCCGCGAGCCGAGCGTGATCATCGGCTCGATCGCGAGCGTCATGCCCGGCGTTAGCCGCGGGCCCTTGCCGGCCCGGCCGTGGTTCAGGATGTGCGGCGCCATGTGCATGGCCGTGCCGATGCCGTGGCCGCCGTAGCCGGTGACGATGCCGTAGCGGCCGGAGGCCCGGACCGAACTCTCCACCGCGTGCGAGATGTCGGTCAGCCGGCCACCGGACCGCGCCGCCGCCAGGCCGTCCCACAACGAGCGCTCACACGCCTCGGACAACGCCCGCGCCTCGTCGGAAACCTCGCCCACGCAGACCGTGATGGCCGCATCGCCGTGCCAGCCCTCGACGATCGCGCCGAAGTCGATCGAGACGAGGTCGCCGTCGGCCAGCTTCTCCGCCGCGGACGGGATGCCGTGCACGACCCGGTCGTTCACCGATGCGCAGATGACCGCGGGATACGGCCCGTTGCCGATGTCGTAGTGCAGGAAGGACGACGTCGCGCCGGCCTCGCGCAGCACGTCGCGGGCGATCGAGTCCAGGTCGGCGGTCGACACGCCGGGGGCGGCCGCGTCGTGCATCGCCGTCAGCGCGCGCGCCACCACCAGGCCCGCTCGGCGCATCAGCGCGATCTGGTCCAGGTCCTTGATCTCGATGCGCTCGGGGAACGTCCGCATGGCCTCAGCCGGCGAACGGAGCGAGCGCGGCGATGGCCCGCTCGGTGACGTCCTCGACGGTACCGAGCGCATCGATCGAGACCAGTTGGCCACGCCCGTCGTAGAACTGGACTAACGGCGAGGTCTGGGCGGAGTACACCTCGAGCCGGTGCCGCACGGTGTCCGGGTAGTCGTCGTCTCGGTGGTAGAGCGCACCGCCGCACTTGTCGCAGACGTCCGGTCTGGTCGTCGGGTCGTACTCGACGTGCCACACGTGGCCGCACTGCTTGCAGGTGCGCCGCCCGGACAACCGCCGCACCACCTCGTCGTGGTCGACCTCCAGGTCCAGCACCACGCTGAGCGAGCGGTCGAGCGAGGCCATGATGCCGTCCAGCTCGCGAGCCTGCAGCACGTTGCGCGGGAAGCCGTCCAGCAGGAAGCCCTCGACGGCGTCGTCCTGCGCCAGCCGGTCGCGCACCATCGCGTTGGTGACCTCGTCGGGCACGAGATCGCCGGCGTCCATGTACTTCTTGGCCAGCCTGCCGAGCTCGGTCCCGCCGGACACGTTGCTCCGGAAGATGTCCCCGGTCGAGATCTTCGGGATGGCGAAGTGCTCGGCGATGAATTCGGCCTGGGTCCCCTTCCCGGCACCCGGCGGGCCGACGAGTACCAGCCTCATCAGCGAAGGAATCCCTCGTAGTTGCGCTGCATCAGCTGGCTCTCGATCTGCTTGACCGTGTCCAGGCCGACGCCGACCATGATCAGCACCGCGGTGCCGCCGAACGGGAAGTTCTGCGCGTTGCTGCTGGTGATCGAGAAGAAGAAGTTCGGCAGCACCGCCACGATGCCCAGGTACAGCGAGCCGGGCAGCGTGATGCGGGACAGCACGAACTGCAGGTACTCCGCAGTCGGGCGCCCGGGCCGGATACCGGGGATGAAGCCGCCGTACTTCTTCATGTCGTCCGCGCGCTCGACCGGGTCGAACGTGATGCCGACGTAGAAGTAGGTGAAGAAGATGATCAACGCGAAGTAGACGATGATGTAGACCCACGACGACTGGTTGATCAGGTAGTTGTTCACCCAGCGTTCGAAGGCCGAGGCCGAGGTGCCGTTGCTGGTCAGCTGGCTGATCAGCTGCGGGATGTAGAGCAACGAGGAGGCGAAGATGACCGGGATGACGCCCGCCTGGTTCACCTTCAGCGGCAGGTAGGTGGACGTGCCGCCGTACTGGCGCCGGCCGACCATCCGCTTGGCGTACTGCACCGGGATCCGGCGCTGGGCCTGTTCGACGAACACGACCGCGATGATGATCGCCAGCCCGAGCGCGCAGATCAGGGTGAAGACGAACCCGCCGGCGTTCTGCAGGATCGTCTGGCCCTCGTTGGGGATGCGCGCCGCGATCGAGGTGAACATCAGCACGCTCATGCCGTTGCCGACGCCGCGGTCGGTGATCAGCTCGCCGAGCCACATGATGATGCCGGTACCGGCCGTCATGCACAGGACCATCGTGGACAGCGTCCACATGTCGTCCTTGTACAAGATCGCGCCCTGGCAGCTCGGGAACAGCTGCCCCGAGCGCGCCAGCGCGATGAACCCGGTCGACTGCAAGATGCCCAGGCCGATGGTCAGGTAGCGGCTGTACTGGGTCAGCTTCTGCTGGCCGGACTGCCCCTCCTGCTTGAGCTGCTCGAAGCGCGGGATGACCACGACCAGCAGCTGGATGATGATGCTGGCCGTGATGTAGGGCATGATGCCCAGCGCGAACGCGGACAGCCGAAGTAGCGCACCGCCGGAGAACAGGTTGATCAGCGAGTAGACGTTCGCGTTGTCGCCGGCCTGTGCCTGGTTGATGCAGTCGTTGATCGCATGCGTGTTCGTGTTCGGGGTGGGCACCGAGGCGCCCAGCCGGTACAGCGCCAGCATGGCCAGGGTGAACAGCAGCTTCTTGCGCAGGTCCGGCGTTTTGAACGCCGATGCGAATGCGCTGAGCACGTGTCCTCCTGCGGAGCTGATCCGGTGTGCGCCAACGGTGCCGGCGACGAACTAAGTGTGGTACCAGACGCTCGGAGACGGCTCGCTCAGGCTAACAGTCCGTCCCGGAGCGCCGGGAATGCGGCGGCTCCGCTCAGCGCTCGGTGACCGAGCCGCCCGCCGCGAGGATCTTCTCGCGTGCGGTGTCGGAGAACTTGTCGGCGGTGATCGACAGCTTCACGCTGCCCAGCTCGCCGTTGCCCAGGACCTTCACCGGCTCGCCCTTGCGGACCGCGCCCGCGGCGACCAGCTCGGCCACGCCGACTGTGCCGCCCTCGGGGAACAGCTGCGCGAGCGCGGCCACGTTGACGACCTGATACTCGACGCGGAACCGGTTCTTGAAGCCCTTGAGCTTCGGCAGCCGCATGTGCAACGGCAGCTGACCGCCCTCGAAGCTGGCCGGCACCTGGTAGCGGGCCTTGGTGCCCTTGGTGCCACGGCCGGCGGTCTTGCCCTTGGAACCCTCACCGCGACCCACCCGGGTCTTCTTGGTGTGGGAGCCGGGCGCCGGACGCAGGTGGTGAACTTTCAGCGTCATGCTCTACTCGACCTCCTCGACCGACACCAGGTGGGTGACGGTCGCGACCATGCCCCGGAACTCCGGGCGGTCTTCCTTGACGACGACGTCGTTGATCCGCTTCAGGCCGAGCGAACGCAGCGTCTCGCGCTGGTTCTGCTTGTAGCCGATCCCCGACTTGATCTGGGTGATCTTCAGGCGCGCCATGCTCAGGCCCCCTGTCCCGCCCGCGCCCGCAGCATGCCGGCCGGAGCGACGTCCTCGAGCGGCAGGCCGCGGCGGGCCGCCACCTCCTCCGGACGCACGAGCTCCTTCAGCGCAGCGACGGTTGCGTGCACGATGTTGATCGGGTTGTCCGAGCCGAGCGACTTGGACAGCACGTCGTGGATGCCGGCGCACTCCAGTACGGCGCGCACCGGACCACCGGCGATGACGCCGGTACCGGGGCTGGCCGGCTTGAGCAGCACCACGCCGGCGGCCTTCTCACCCTGCACCGGGTGCGGGATCGTCTGCTGGATCCGCGGGACCTTGAAGAAGTTCTTCTTGGCCTCCTCGACACCCTTGGCGATCGCGGCCGGAACTTCCTTGGCCTTGCCGTACCCGACGCCGACCGTGCCGTCGCCGTCGCCGACGACGACCAGGGCGGTGAAGCTGAACCGGCGGCCACCCTTGACGACCTTGGCGACGCGGTTGATCGTCACCACGCGCTCGAGATGCGTGCTCCGCTCGGCCTGTCCGCCACGGTCACGCCGGTCGCGACGCTCGCCGCGCTGACCGCCCTGGTCGGTACCGCCTGTGCGGGCTCCGCGCTGGGGTCCGGGCATCAGCTTTTCTCCTTGCGTGCGTTGGTCATATCTAGAACTCCAGTCCGGCTTCGCGCGCCGCGTCGGCAAACGCGGCGATGCGGCCGGTGTAGGTGTTGCCGCCCCGGTCGAAGACGACCTTGCTCACGCCGGCGGCCTTGGCCGCCTCGGCGAGCTGGCTGCCGGCCTGCCTCGCCTTGGCCGTCTTGTCGCCGTCGCCGAGCTTGAAGGTCGACACCGACGCGAGCGTCACGCCCAAGCCGTCGTCGACGAGCTGAGCGAACAGGTGCCGCGCGGACCGGCTGACGACCAGGCGCGGCCGCTCCGCCGTCCCGGCGACCTTCTTGCGCAGCCGGAAGTGCCGGCGTGCCTTGGCGACCCGGCGGGTGGCCGAGACGCCGGCCGAGCGGCGAGCCTGCTTGGCGATCGTGGATGCGCCCATTACTTCTTCCCTGCCTTACCGGCCTTACGACGGATGACCTCACCCTGGTAACGCACGCCCTTGCCCTTGTACGGGTCGGGCTTGCGCAGCTTGCGGATGTTGGCGGCAACCTCGCCGACCTTCTGCTTGTCGATGCCCTCGACCGCGAACCGGGTCGGGGCCTCGACGCGGAACGAGATCCCGTCCGGCGCCTTGACCAGGACCGGGTGCGAGAAGCCGAGCGCGAACTCCAGGTCGCTGCCCTTGGCGACGACGCGGTAGCCGGTGCCGACGATCTCCAGGGTCTTGGTGTACCCCTCGGTCACGCCGGTGACCATGTTCGCGATGAGCGTGCGCGAGAGCCCGTGCAGTGCCTTGGACTCGCGCTCGTCGTTCGGGCGGGTGACGGCGATGACGCCGTCATCGCCGCGGTCGACCGCGATGGGCTCGGCCACGGTGTGGCTGAGCGTGCCCTTGGGGCCCTTGACGGTGATCAACTGGCCGGCGATCGTGACGTCCACGCCGGACGGCACGGTGACCGGCAACCTGCCGATGCGAGACATAGCAGACCCCCTTACCAGACGTAGGCGAGGACTTCCCCGCCTACTCCACGCTTGGCGGCCTGCCGGTCGGTCAGGAGGCCGGATGAGGTCGAGAGGATCGCGACGCCGAGGCCACCGAGCACACGAGGCAGCCCGGTCGACTTGGCGTAGACGCGAAGGCCCGGCTTGGACACGCGCCGGACGCCGGCGATGCTGCGCTCGCGGTTCGGCCCGTACTTCAGGTCCAGCGTGAGCACCCGGCCCGGCTGGCCCTCGGGGGCATCGGCGATCTGGAAGCCCGCGATGTAGCCCTCCTGCTTGAGGATCTCGGCGATGTGACCCTTCAGCTTGGAGTGCGGCATGGAGACGACGTCGTGGTACGCCGAGTTCGCGTTGCGCAGACGAGTCAGCATGTCTGCGATCGGGTCTGTCATGGTCATGTGTTGCTCTTCTTTCTCGCGGCGGTTCCTAACGGCCTGCCACGAAGAGTTGCAGTTGATCTTTCGGTGGGGTGACTTACCAGGACGACTTGGTGACGCCGGGCAGTTCGCCCGCGTGCGCCATCTCGCGCAGGCAGATCCGGCACAAGCCGAACTTGCGGTACACCGAGTGCGCCCGACCGCAGCGCTGGCACCGCGTGTAGCCGCGGACGGCGAACTTCGGCTTGGCCGCGGCCTTGTTCTTCAGGGCGGTCTTCGCCATCAGCTGTTCTCCTTAAAGGGGAAGCCGAGCGCCTTGAGCAGCGCGCGTCCCTCGTCATCGGTCTTGGCGGTCGTCACGACGGTGATGTCCATGCCGCGCGGGCGGTCGATCGAGTCGGGGTCGATCTCGTGGAACATCGACTGCTCGTTCAGCCCGAACGTGTAGTTGCCGTTGCCGTCGAACTGCTGGTCCGACAGGCCGCGGAAGTCGCGGATGCGTGGCAGCGCCAGCGACAGCAGCCGGTCCAGGAACTCCCACATCCGGTCGCCGCGCAGCGTGACCTTGGCGCCGATCGGCATGCCCTCGCGCAGCTTGAACTGCGCGATGGACTTGCGGGCGCGCTGCACGAGCGGCTTCTGTCCGGTGATCAGGGTCAGGTCACGGACCGCACCGTCCATGAGCTTGCTGTCCTTGGCGGCCTGGCCGACGCCCATATTGACGACGATCTTGACGAGGCCGGGGATCTGCATCGGGTTCGCGAAGGAGAACTGCTCCTTCAGCGCCGGCGCGATGTCCTCGCGGTAGCGGGCCTTGAGCCGCGGCACCGGAACCTCAGCGGTCGGAGCGCTCATCAGATGTCCTTCCCGGAACGGCGCGAGACGCGCACGTTCTTTCCACTCTCGTCATCGCGCCGGTAACCGACACGCGTCGCCTTGCCCTCGCCGTCGATCACCATGACGTTGCTCGCGCTGATCGCGGCCTCGACGTGCTCGATGCCGCCGGCCTTCGCGCCACGCGAGGTGGTCGAGAGCCGGGTGTGCTTCTTGACGCGGTTCACGCCCTCGACGACCACCTTGTTCGTGATCGGGTCGGCCGCGATGACCTTGCCCTTCACTCCCCGGTCCTTGCCGGCGATGACGACGACCTCGTCGCCCTTCTTAATCTTCACGGCTAGAGCACCTCCGGTGCCAGCGAGATGATCTTCATGAACTTCTTGTCGCGCAGCTCACGGCCGACCGGGCCGAAGATGCGCGTGCCACGCGGCTCGCCGTCGGCCTTGATCAGGACTGCGGCGTTCTCGTCGAAGCGGATGTAGCTGCCGTCGGGCCGGCGCCGCTCCTTCACGGTGCGGACGATGACCGCCTTGACGACATCACCCTTCTTCACGCCGGCACCCGGCAGCGCGTCCTTGACGGTCGCGACGATGGTGTCGCCGATGCCGGCGTAGCGCCGACCCGAGCCACCCATCACCCGGATGCACAAGATCTCCTTGGCACCGGTGTTGTCGGCGACGCGCAATCGCGATTCCTGCTGAATCACTTCGACTCCAGATCCTTGTGATCGCGCCTACGTTCCGGACGTCCCGGCATTAGGCGAAGATCGCTACTTTCCTGTGAAGGCTTCACTTGGCCTTTTCGAGAACCTCGACCACACGCCAGCGCTTGGACGCCGACATCGGGCGGGTCTCCATGATCAGCACGCGGTCGCCGACGCCGACCTCGTTGGTCTCGTCGTGCGCCTTGAGCTTGTTGGTGCGGCGCAGCACCTTGCCGTAGAGCGCGTGCTTGACGCGGTCCTCGACGGCGACCACGACGGTCTTGTCCATCTTGTCGCTGACGACGAGCCCCTCGCGGGTCTTGCGGTTACTCTCGCGGTTCTCACTCATGATGCGGTAACACCTTCACTGGCTTGCGCGGGAGCGACCGAGAGGCCGAGCTCACGCTCGTGCAGGATCGTGTAGATCCGCGCGATGTCGTGGCGCACGGTGCGCAGTCGCCGGTTGTTGTCCAGCTGCCCGGTGGCCGTCTGGAAGCGGAGGTTGAACAGCTCCTCCTTGGCCTCGCGCAGCCGCGTCTCGAGCTCGTCGTCGTGCAGCTCGCGCAGTTCGGCCGTGGTCGTGCTCGCCATCAGAGATCACCTGCTTCACGCTTGACGATGCGGCACTTCATGGGCAGCTTGTGGATCGCGCGGGTCAGCGCCTCGCGGGCGACGACCTCGTTCGGGTAGGAGAGCTCGAACAGCACGCGACCCGGCTTGATGTTGGCGATCCACCACTCGGGCGACCCCTTGCCCGAACCCATCCGGGTCTCGGCGGGCTTCTTGGTGAGCGGACGGTCCGGGTAGATGTTGATCCACACCTTGCCGCCACGGCGGATGCGCCGGTTGATAGCGATACGGGCCGACTCGATCTGCCGGTTCGTCACGTACGCCGACTCCAGCGCCTGGATGCCGTACTCGCCGAAGCTCACCTTGGTGCCGCCGGACGCGGTGCCCTTGCGGCTCGGGTGGTGCTGCTTGCGGTGCTTGACCCTGCGGGGGATGAGCATGACTACTTCTCCGTGCTCTCGTTGTTCGCCTCGGCGTCCGCGGAGCCCTCGGGCTGCGTGACCGGCGACGGCGCCTCGGCCGCGATGTCCGCGGCGGCGGCGGCCTCGGTGGTGACCGGCGCGACCTGCACCTCGGCCGCGGCGACCGCGCTCTCGACCGCCGCGGTCTCGACGGCGGGGGTCTCGACGGCCGCCTCGCCGGTCGGGGCCGACGCGGCGCGACCGGCATCGGTGCTCACGCCGGTGGTGCCCTGCGAGCCGGAGCGGCGTGGCCGCGAGGCCGGCCGGTCACGGCGCTGGCGCAGCGCCTCGGCGGCCTGGGCGGCCTCGCGCTCGGCACGCGACCCGGTCGGCACCTCGCCCTTGTAGATCCACACCTTGACGCCGATCCGCCCGAACGTGGTGCGCGCCTCGTAGAAGCCGTAGTCGATGTTCGCGCGCAGCGTGTGCAGCGGCACCCGGCCCTCGCGGTAGAACTCCGAGCGGCTCATCTCGGCGCCGCCCAGGCGGCCGGAGCACTGCACCCGGATCCCCTTGACGCCCGGGGACTTCAGCGTCGACTGCATGCTCTTGCGCATCGCCCGCCGGAAGCTGACCCGGTTGGACAGCTGCTCGGCGACGCCCTGGGCGACCAGTTGCGCGTCACCCTCGGGGTTCTTCACCTCGAGGATGTTCAGCTGCACCTGCTTGCCGGTGAGCTTCTCCAGCTCGCCGCGGATGCGGTCGGCCTCGGCGCCACGGCGGCCGATCACGATGCCCGGACGCGCGGTGTGGATGTCGACGCGAACGCGGTCACGGGTGCGCTCGATCTCGACCTTGGCGATGCCGGCGCGCTCCATGCCCTTGCTCATCAGCTTGCGGATCGCCACGTCCTCCTTGACGTACTCCGCGTACTGCTTGTCGGCGAACCAGCGACTCTTCCAGTCGGTGGTGATGCCCAGGCGGAACCCGTTCGGGTTGACCTTCTGGCCCATTACTTGGCCCGTCCCTTCTTGCCGGCGGGCGCATCCACGCTCTCGACCTCGATGGTGATGTGGCTGGTGCGCTTGCGGATGCGGTAGGCACGGCCCTGCGCGCGGGGGCGGAAGCGCTTGAGCGTCGGCCCCTCGTCGACGTAGGCACGCGAGACCACCAGGGTCTGCGGGTCGAGCGAGAAGTTGTGCTCGGCGTTCGCGATCGCGCTCGCCAGCACCTTGGCGATCGGCTCACTGGCCGCCTGGGGGGCGAACTCGAGCATCGCCAGCGCCTGCTGCGCGGGCATGTCCCGGATGAGGTCGATGACGCGGCGTGCCTTCATCGGCGTCACGCGGACATGGGTCGCCCGCGCGAACGCGGTACGCACCTCGTCAGTCTGTGGGGAACTCATATCAACCTCTCCGCGACCGGCGGTCGTCCTTGACGTGCCCCTTGAAGGTGCGCGTCGGGGCGAACTCTCCGAGCTTGTGACCGACCATGCCCTCGGTCACGAACACCGGGACGTGCTTGCGACCGTCGTGCACCGCGATCGTGTGCCCGAGCATGTCCGGGATGATCGTGGAGCGCCGCGACCAGGTCTTGATCACGTTCTTGGAGCCCTTGTCGTTCTGGTCGTCCACCTTCTTGAGCAGGTGGTTGTCGACGAAGGGGCCCTTCTTCAGACTGCGTGGCATCAGATCCTCTTAGCGCTTCTTGTTGGTCTTGCGGCGGCGGACGATCAGCTGGTCGCTGGCCTTGCGGCGACGGGTGCGGCCCTCGGGCTTGCCGTTCGGGTTCACCGGGTGCCGGCCTCCGGACGTCTTGCCCTCACCGCCACCGTGCGGGTGGTCGACCGGGTTCATCGCCACACCGCGGACGCTGGGACGCTTGCCCTTCCAGCGCATCCGGCCGGCCTTGCCCCAGTTGATGTTGCTCTGCTCGGCGTTGCCGACCTCGCCGACGGTTGCGCGGCAGCGCACGTCGACGTTGCGGATCTCGCCGGACGGCATGCGCAGCTGGGCGTACGGGCCGTCCTTGGCGACCAGCTGCACGCTGGCTCCCGCCGAGCGGGCGATCTTCGCCCCGCCGCCCGGACGCAGCTCGATGGCGTGGACCACGGTGCCGACCGGGATGTTGCGCAGCGGAAGCGCGTTGCCCGGCTTGATGTCCGCGCCCGGGCCGTTCTCGACCCGGTCGCCCTGCTTGAGCAGCCGCGGCGCGAGGATGTAGCGCTTCTCCCCGTCGGCGTAGTGCAGCAGCGCGATGCGTGCGGTGCGGTTCGGGTCGTACTCGATGTGCGCGACCTTCGCCGGCACCCCGTCCTTGTCGCTGCGCCGGAAGTCGATCACCCGGTAGGCGCGCTTGTGCCCGCCGCCCTGGTGCCGCGTGGTGATCTTGCCGGAGTTGTTGCGGCCACCGCGGTTGTGCAGCGGGCGGACCAGCGACTTCTCCGGCGTGTCACGCGTGATCTCGGCGAAGTCCGCCACCGAGGAGCCACGACGGCCCGGGGTGGTCGGCTTGTACTTGCGAATTGCCATCGTCAGCTACCAATCTGGCCGAAGACGTCGATCCGGTCGCCGTCGCGGAGCGTCACGATGGCGCGCTTGACGCTCTTGCGCTGGCCGTAGCCGAATCGGGTCCGCTTGCGCTTGCCCTGCCGGTTGAGCGTGTTCACGTCGGTGACCTTGACGTTGAACACCTTCTCCACCGCGATCTTGATCTGGGTCTTGTTGGCGTGCGGGTGGACGTCGAACGTGTACTTGTTCTCGTCCAGCAAGCCGTAGCTCTTCTCCGAGATCACCGGAGCGAGCAGCACGTCGCGTGGGTCGTCGAACATCAGGCCTCCTCGGCACTCTCGGTTGCTTCGGCGGCTTCAGCGCTGGTGGCGGCACCCTTGGCCGACTTGCCCTTGGCGGGGCCGGCGAGGAACGCGTCCAGCGCGCCCTTGGTGAACACCACGTCGTCGCTGATCAGCACGTCGTAGGTGTTCAGCTGGCCGGGCTCGAGGATGTGCACGGTCTGCACGTTGCGCAGGCTCTTCCAGGTCAGCTCGTCCGAGCGCTCGGCCACGACCAGGATGTTGGCCGCACCGCTGACCTTGGCCAGCGTGGCGGCGGCGTCCTTGGTCGACGGCGCGTCACCGGTGACCAGCGAGGACACCACGAACAGCCGCTCGTTGCGGGCCCGGTCCGAGAGCGCACCGCGCAGGGCGGCGGCCTTCATCTTCTTGGGCGTGCGCTGGTCGTAGCTGCGCGGCTGCGGGCCGTGCACCACGCCGCCACCGGCGAACTGGGGTGCGCGGGTGGAGCCCTGGCGGGCGCGACCGGTGCCCTTCTGGCGGTACGGCTTCGCGCCGCCGCCACGGACCTCGCCGCGGGTCTTGGTCGAGTGGGTGCCCTGCCGCGCGGCGGCCAGCTGGCCGACCACGACCTGGTGGATCAGCGCGACGTTCAGCGGGACGTCGAAGACCTCGTCCGGAAGCTCGACCTCCGCGCTCTTGGCTGCGGTGTCGGCCGGGTTCTGCACGGTGACTGACAGCGCCATGATCAGGCTCCCTTCGCCGCGGTACGGACGAGGACCAGCCCGCCCTTGGGACCGGGAACGGCACCCTTGATGAGCAGCAGTCCGCGCTCGGTGTCGACCTTGTGCACGACCAGGCTCTGCGTGGTCTGCCGCTCGTGGCCCATCCGGCCGGCCATGCGCAGCCCCTTGAACACGCGGCCCGGTGTGGCGCAGGCGCCGATCGAACCGGGCTTGCGGTGGTTGCGGTGCGAGCCGTGCGAGGAGGAGACGCCGGCGAAGCCGTGGCGCTTCATGACGCCCGCGGTGCCCTTGCCCTTGGTGGTGCCGCTGACGTCGACGATGCTGCCGACCTCGAACACGTCCGCGGTCAGCTCCTGCCCGACGGTGTAGTCGGCAATGGCGTCGGTGCGGACCTCGACGAGGTGCCGGCGCGGGGTGACCTCGGCGGCCTTGTAGTGCCCGGCCACCGGCTTGGTGACCTTGCGCGGGTCGATCTGCCCGTAGGCGAGCTGGACGGCGGTGTAGCCGTCCTTCTCCTGGGTGCGGATCTGGGTGACGACGCACGGCCCGGCCTTGACGACGGTCACCGGGACTATCCGGTTGTTCTCGTCGAAGACCTGGGTCATGCCGAGCTTCTCGCCCAGGATGCCCTTGGTGTCTCGGCTTTCGTTAGCCATTGGTCTCAGATCTCCGCTTACTGGATGTTGACGTCGACCGATGCCGGCAGGTCGATGCGCATGAGCGCGTCGACCGTCTTCGGCGTCGGGTCGAGGATGTCGATGAGCCGCTTGTGGGTGCGCATCTCGAAGTGCTCGCGACTGTCCTTGTACTTGTGCGGCGAACGGATGACGCAGTAGATGTTCTTCTCCGTCGGCAGCGGCACCGGGCCGACGACCCGGGCACCGGTGCGCGTCACGGTCTCGACGATCTTGCGCGCGCTGGCGTCGATGGCCTCGTGGTCATAGGCCTTGAGCCGAATGCGGATCTTCTGTCCCGCCATAGTGGCTGACTCACCTTCACTGTTTTCGGTAGTGCTGCTGCCTCAGGAACGAGCTCGCCCGCCGGTGGCCCGTCGGAGAGCGGTCTTGCGGTCTCAGGTCGAGGCGGCCGGTCCGGATGAACCGGCCGCCTCGGCCGTCGACGGTGTTACTTGATGATCTTCGTGACGCGACCGGCGCCGACGGTGCGGCCACCCTCGCGGATGGCGAACCGCAGACCGTCCTCCATGGCGATCGGCTGGATCAGCTCGACCGTCATCTCGGTGTTGTCGCCCGGCATGACCATCTCGGTGCCCTCGGGGAGGGTCACCACACCGGTCACGTCGGTGGTCCGGAAGTAGAACTGCGGACGGTAGTTGTTGAAGAACGGCGTGTGCCGGCCACCCTCGTCCTTGGACAGGATGTAGACGTTCGCCTCGAAGTTGGTGTGCGGGGTGGTCGTGCCCGGCTTGATGACGACCTGGCCGCGCTCGACGTCCTCGCGCTTGATGCCGCGAAGCAACAGGCCGACGTTCTCGCCTGCGCGAGCCTCGTCGAGCAGCTTGCGGAACATCTCGACACCGGTGACGGTCGTCGTCTGCTTGGTCTCGTGGATGCCGATGATGTCGACGGTCTCGTTGACCTTGAGGATGCCGCGCTCGACACGGCCGGTGACGACGGTGCCACGACCGGTGATCGTGAAGACGTCTTCAACGGGCATGAGGAACGGCTTGTCCGTCTCGCGGACCGGGTCCGGGATCGCCTCGTCGACGGCGCTCATCAGCTCGAGGACCGACTCGGCCCACTTGCTGTCGCCCTCTAGCGCCTTGAGCGCCGAGACGCGGACGATCGGGGCGTCGTCACCCGGGAACTCGTACTGGGTCAGCAGCTCGCGGACCTCGAGCTCGACGAGCTCCAGGATCTCCTCGTCGTCGACCATGTCGGACTTGTTGAGGGCGACCACGATGTACGGCACGCCGACCTGACGGGCGAGCAGCACGTGCTCCTTGGTCTGGGGCATCGGGCCGTCGGTAGCGGCCACCACCAGGATCGCACCGTCCATCTGGGCCGCGCCGGTGATCATGTTCTTGATGTAGTCGGCGTGACCGGGGCAGTCGACGTGCGCGTAGTGGCGCTTCTCCGTCTGGTACTCGATGTGCGCGATCGAGATCGTGATGCCGCGCTGCTTCTCCTCGGGCGCCTTGTCGATCTCGTCGAACGCGAACTGCGGGTTCACGTCCGGGTACTTGTCGTGCAGGACCTTGGAGATCGCTGCAGTCAGCGTCGTCTTGCCATGGTCGATGTGACCGATGGTGCCGATGTTGACGTGCGGCTTGGTCCGCTCGAACTTCGCCTTCGCCACGGTGGATCCCTTTCCCTCTGGGACGGTGCCGGGTTCTTCCCGGCTTGTTGGACTGTTTGTTTTAGGAGTTATTCGCCGGTTGCCTTGGCGATGATTTCCTTCGCCACGTTCTGCGGAACCTCGGCGTAGCTGTCGAAGACCATCGAGTAACTCGCCCGGCCCTGCGTCTTGGAACGCAGGTCCCCGACGTAGCCGAACATCTCCGACAGCGGCACGAGCGCCTTGACCACGCGCGCCCCACTGCGCTCGTCCATGGACTGGATCTGCCCGCGGCGCGAGTTCAGGTCACCGATGACATCGCCCATGTTGTCCTCGGGCGTGATCACCTCGACGGCCATCAGCGGCTCGAGCAGGCACGGGTCGGCCTTGCGCGCGGCCGCCTTGAACACCATCGAGCCGGCGATCTTGAACGCCATCTCCGAGGAGTCGACGTCGTGGTAGCCACCGTCGAGGAGCGTCATCTTCATCCCGACCAGCGGGTACCCGGCGAGGATGCCGTACTGCATGGCCTCCTGCGCACCGGCGTCGACCGACGGGATGAACTCCTTCGGGATGCGGCCACCGGTGACGGCGTTCTCGAACTCGTAGGTCGGACCGTCGGTCACCAGCGGGAGCGGCTCCAGCTTGATCTGCACCTTCGCGTACTGACCCGATCCACCGGTCTGCTTCTTGTAGGTGAGGTCCTCACGCTCGACGACCCGGCGGATCGTCTCGCGGTACGCCACCTGCGGCTTGCCGACGTTGGCCTCGACGGAGAACTCGCGGCGCATCCGGTCGACCAGGATCTCCAGGTGCAGCTCGCCCATGCCGGAGATGACGGTCTGGCCGGTCTCCTCGTCGTTCTGCACCCGGAAGGTCGGGTCCTCCTCGGCGAGCTTCTGGATCGCGATGCCCAGCTTCTCCTGGTCGGCCTTCGTCTTCGGCTCGATCGCCACGTCGATGACCGGCGCCGGGAACGTCATCGACTCCAGCACGATCGGCTTCTGCGGGTCCGAGAGCGTGTCGCCGGTGGTGGTCTGCTTGAGCCCGGCGACGGCGATGATCTCGCCCGCACCGGCGCGCGGCAGCTCCTCACGCTTGTTCGAGTGCATCTGGTAGATCTTGCCGATGCGCTCCTTGCGGTCCTTGGTGGAGTTCAGGACCTGCGCGCCGTTCTCGACGACACCGGAGTAGATGCGCACGTAGGTGAGCTTGCCCAGGTGTTTGTCGGTCGCGATCTTGAACGCCAGCGCCGAGAACGGCTCGGCCTCGTCGGCCTTGCGGTGCTCGACGGTCTCGCCGTCCATCAGCGTGCCGTCGATGCTGGGGACGTCCAGCGGCGAGGGCAGGTAGTCGACGACGGCGTCGAGCATGGGCTGCACGCCCTTGTTCTTGAACGCCGACCCGGTCAGGACCGGGTTGAGGGCACCGGACAGGGTGCCCTTGCGGATCGCTTCCTTGAGGTCCTGGACGGGAATCTCCTCGCCCTCCAGGTAACGCTCGGCGATCGAGTCGTCGACGTCGGACAGCTGCTCGAGCAGCTTCTCGCGGTACTCGTTCGCCTGCTCGAGAAGCGCGGCAGGGATCTCCTCGACCGTGTAGTCCTCGCCCTTCTGGGTCTCGCCACGCCAGGTCAGCGCGCGCATGCCCAGCAGGTCGACGACACCGATGAAGTCGCCCTCGGCGCCGATCGGGACCTGCAGCACCAGCGGGTTCGCCCCGAGCCGCTCGACCATCATGTCGACGCAGCGGAAGAAGTCGGCGCCCGTGCGGTCCAGCTTGTTGACGAAGCACATCCGCGGGACGTGGTACTTCTCGGCCTGCCGCCAGACCTGCTCGGTCTGCGGCTCGACGCCGGCGACACCGTCGTACACGGCGACGGCGCCGTCCAGCACGCGCAGCGACCGCTCGACCTCGACCGTGAAGTCGACGTGGCCGGGGGTGTCGATGATCTGGATGGTGTGACCCTTCCAGGTGCACTTGGTGGCCGCGGACGTGATCGTGATGCCGCGCTCCTGCTCCTGCTCCATCCAGTCCATGGTGGCGGCGCCGTCGTGGACCTCACCGATCTTGTAGGTGATGCCGGTGTAGAAGAGGATGCGCTCGGTGGTCGTGGTCTTGCCCGCGTCGATGTGCGCCATGATCCCGATGTTGCGGGTCTTGGCGAGTTCGGCGTTGTTGGCCATGATTCCTTCTGTTCGTGACGGGCGGAGCGATTCGCTTGGCGGGCTCGTGCTTGTCGGGATCCCCGACACGTCTTCGAGCCCCTGGGCGAGAGAACTGGGTGGGACTGCTTACCAGCGGTAGTGCGCGAAGGCCTTGTTGGACTCGGCCATCTTGTGGGTGTCCTCGCGGCGCTTGACGCTGGCGCCGAGGCCGTTGCTGGCGTCGAGGAGCTCGTTCGTGAGGCGCTCGGTCATGGTGGTCTCGCGCCGCACCCGGGAGTAGCTCACCAGCCAGCGCAGGGCCAGCGTGGTGCTGCGGCCGGGCTTGACCTCGATCGGCACCTGGTAGGTGGCGCCACCGACGCGGCGGCTCTTGACCTCGATGGCCGGCTTGACGTTGTCCAGGGCTCGCTTGAGCGTGACCACCGGATCGGTGCCACCGGTCTTGTCCCGGGTGCCCTCGAGGGCGCCGTAGACGATGCGCTCGGCCACCGAGCGCTTGCCGCTCAGCAGGATCTTGTTCACCAGCTGGGTGACGAGCGGGGAGTTGTAGACCGGGTCGACCACGAGCGGACGACGCGGCGCAGGACCCTTGCGGGGCATACTAGATCTCCTCTTTCTTCGCGATGGGGATGCCCCCGCGCGTGGGGGAGCTCATCACGACTTGTCCTTCTTCGCGCCGTAACGACTGCGCGCCTGCTTGCGGTTGCGAACGCCCTGGGTGTCCAGCGAGCCGCGGATGATCTTGTAGCGGACGCCGGGGAGGTCCTTCACCCGGCCGCCACGCACGAGCACGATCGAGTGCTCCTGCAGGTTGTGGCCGACACCCGGGATGTAGGCGGTGACCTCGATGCCGCTGGTCAGGCGCACGCGAGCCACCTTGCGAAGGGCCGAGTTCGGCTTCTTCGGCGTGGTGGTGTAGACGCGGGTGCAGACACCGCGGCGCTGCGGGGAACCCTTCAGCGCCGGGGTCTTCGTCTTGCCGATCTTGTCCTGCCGGCCCTTGCGGACCAGTTGCTGGATCGTAGGCATGCGGCCTGCAATCTCCTCGCTCGCTCGAGTTGTGCTCGTGACGTCGGTGCTCGTTAGGGCACGTGGCCCCGGCGATTCCCCTGCTGTTGTCTTGTCCGCCGTCCGATCCCCGAGGTCGGGCGTGTCGCCCTCGCTCAGGCCAGCCCGTGGTGGATTCCTCGGTCTGGACGGATGGCCCCGCGCGACGGCACTGCCGCGCACAGGTCGGGGCCCGGATTCCTCCGGGCACAAGAGGCAAGCCTACCCGGGGGCGCGGCGTGATTCCAAATCGCCCCCGCCCCTGAAGTTGTGCCCCCGCGGCGCACCGTACTCCGGCCACCCGGCGAGCCCGGGACCGAAGTGGCGTGAGCGAGAGTAAGAGTCGCGCGGGTACAGGTCGTCACCCGGGCAGCAGGCCGCCGCGGACGCACGGAACGGGCCGGCCCCCGAGGGAGCCGGCCCGTCCTGACGTGCTGCCGTGGACTACCGGTAGTCGTCGTAGCCGAACTCGTCCAGCGGGACGGCCGGCCCGAGCCCACCGGCACCGCCGAAGCCCAGGTAGTCGTTCTCGTCGTACCCGGCCATCGAGAACGCCGCGGCACGGGCCTCCTCGGTCGGGTTGACCTCGACGTTGCGGTACCGGGCGATGCCGGTGCCCGCCGGGATCAGCTTGCCGATGATCACGTTCTCCTTCAGCCCCACCAGCGAGTCGCTCCGGGCCGAGATCGCCGCGTCGGTGAGGACCCGGGTCGTCTCCTGGAACGAGGCCGCCGACAACCACGAGTCGGTGGCCAGCGAGGCCTTGGTGATGCCCATCAGCACCGGACGGCCGGACGCCGGCTCGTGACCTTCGGCCACGACCCGCCGGTTCTCCGCCTCGAACGCGCTGCGCTCGACGAGCGAACCCGGCAGGAACTCCGTCGCACCGGACTCGATCACGGTGATGCGCTTGAGCATCTGCCGGATGATGACCTCGATGTGCTTGTCGTGGATGGCGACACCCTGCGACCGGTACACCTCCTGGACCTCACGGACCAGGTGCAGCTGCACCTCGCGCGGGCCCATGATGCGCAGCACGTCGTGCGGGTTGACGGCGCCGGTGACCAGCTGCTGGCCGGCCTCCACGCTGTCGCCCTCGCCGACGAGCAGCCGGGCCCGGCGGGTGATCGGGTACTCGCGCTCCTCGGACCCGTCGTCCGGCGTGATGACCACGCGGCGCGAGGAGCCCTTGGTGCCGTCGGACTCCTCGATACGGACCCGGCCGGATGCCTCGGCGATCGGGGCGACGCCCTTGGGAACGCGCGCCTCGAACAGCTCGGCCACACGGGGCAGACCGTGCGTGATGTCCTCACCGGCGATGCCGCCGGTGTGGAAGGTCCGCATGGTCAGCTGGGTGCCGGGCTCGCCGATCGACTGGGCGGCGATGATGCCGACCGCCTCGCCGACGTCCACCAGCTTTCCGGTCGCCAGCGAGCGGCCGTAGCAGGTGGCGCACGTGCCGAACGCCGACTCACAGGTCAGCACCGAGCGGACCCGCACGTCGGACACGCCGGCCTTGACCAGCTCCTCGATCAGGACATCGCCCAGGTCGGAGTTCGCCGAGGCCAGCACCTTGTTGCCGACCTTGACGTCCTCGGCCAGCACGCGGGCGTACGCCGAGGTCTCCACGTGCAGGTCCTTGACCAGCACGCCGTCCGGACCGGGCGCCGCGATGCTCAGGCCCACGCCGCGATCGGTGCCGCAGTCCTCCTCGCGGATGATCACGTCCTGGCTCACGTCCACCAGCCGCCGGGTCAGGTACCCGGAGTCGGCGGTCCGCAGCGCGGTGTCGGCCAGGCCCTTACGGGTGCCGTGCGTGGAGATGAAGTACTCCAGCACCGACAGCCCCTCGCGGAAGTTGGACTTGATCGGGCGCGGGATGATCTCGCCCTTGGGGTTCGACACCAGACCGCGCATACCGGCGATCTGCCGCATCTGCATCATGTTCCCGCGGGCACCGGAGTTCACCATGATGTACACGGTGTTGGTCGCCGGGAAGTTGTCCTCCATCTCCTGGGCGACCTCGCTGGTGGCCTTCGTCCACACCTCGACGAGCTCCTGACGGCGCTCCTCCTCGGTGATCACACCACGCTGGTACTGCTTCTCGATCTTGTCCGCGTCCTTCTCGTAGCGGTCCAGGATCTCGGCCTTGCGCGGCGGCGTCACGACGTCGTCGATGGCGATCGTGATGCCCGAGCGGGTCGCCCAGTGGAACCCGGCCGACTTGAGCGCGTCGAGCGTCTGCGCCACGGTGACCTTCGGGTACCGCTCGGCCAGGTCGTTGACGATCTGCCCGAGCTCCTTCTTGGTGACGTCGTAGTTGACGAACCGGTAGTCCGCCGGCAGCAGCTCGTTGAACAGGCAGCGCCCGAGCGAGGTGTCGACCAGCATCCGCTCGCCCGGCTGCCAGCCTTCGGGCGCGGTCCATGGTGCGCCCTTGCCGTTGTCGACCGCGGCGATGCCGGACAGGCGCACCTTGACCGGCGCCTGCAGGTCCAGCGTCTTGGTGTCGCGAGCCATGATCGCCTCGGCGGCCGAGCCGAACACGCGCCCGGCACCCTCGCCGGTCGGCTTGAGCGCGGTGAGGTGGTACAGCCCAAGGATCATGTCCTGGGTCGGCATCGTCACCGGCCGGCCGTCGGACGGCTTGAGGATGTTGTTCGTCGACAGCATCAAGATGCGGGCCTCGGCCTGCGCCTCCGCGCTCAGCGGCAGGTGCACGGCCATCTGGTCACCGTCGAAGTCGGCGTTGAAGGCGGTGCAGACCAGCGGGTGGATCTGGATCGCCTTGCCCTCGACCAGCTGCGGCTCGAACGCCTGGATGCCGAGACGGTGCAGCGTCGGGGCGCGGTTGAGCAGCACCGGGTGCTCGCGGATGACCTCCTCCAGGACGTCCCACACCACCGGCCGCGCCCGCTCGACCATCCGCTTGGCGCTCTTGATGTTCTGCGCGTGCGAGAGGTCGACCAGCCGCTTCATGACGAACGGCTTGAACAGCTCGAGCGCCATGCCCTTGGGCAGGCCGCACTGGTGCAGCTTGAGCTGCGGGCCGACGATGATCACCGAACGGCCGGAGTAGTCGACGCGCTTGCCGAGCAGGTTCTGGCGGAACCGCCCCTGCTTGCCCTTGAGCAGGTCGGACAGCGACTTGAGCGGGCGGTTGCCCGGCCCGGTGACCGGACGGCCGCGGCGGCCGTTGTCGAACAGGGCGTCGACGGACTCCTGCAGCATCCGCTTCTCGTTGTTCACGATGATCTCGGGCGCGCCGAGGTCGATCAGCCGCTTGAGGCGGTTGTTGCGGTTGATCACGCGGCGGTACAGGTCGTTCAGGTCGGACGTGGCGAAGCGGCCACCGTCCAGCTGCACCATCGGGCGCAGGTCCGGCGGGATGACCGGGACGCAGTCCAGGATCATGCCGGTGGGCGAGTTGGTGGTGGACAGGAACGACGCGACCACCTTGAGCCGCTTGAGCGCGCGGATCTTCTTCTGCCCCTTGCCACTGCGGATCGTCTCGCGCAGCGACTCGGCCTCGGCGCTCAGGTCGAAGTTCTTCACCAGCGTCTGCAGCGCGCCGGCGCCCATGCCGCCCTCGAAGTAGTCGCCGAAGCGGTCGCGCAGCTCGCGGTAGAGCAGCTCGTCGCTGATCAGCTGCTTGACCTCGAGCTTGCGGAAGGTGTCCATCACCTCTTCGAGGCGGTCGATCTCGCGCTGGGCGCGGTCACGCAGCTGGCGCATCTCGCGCTCGCCGCCCTCGCGCACCTTGCGGCGCACGTCGCTCTTGGCGCCCTCGGCCTCGAGCTCGGCCAGGTCGGTCTCGAGCTTCTTGGCGCGGGCGTCGATGTCGGCGTCGCGCTTCTTCTCCAGCGTCGACTTCTCGGCGCTGACCTCGGCCTCGAGGGTCGGCAGGTCGCGGTGCCGCTCGTCGTCGTTGACGGCGGTGATCAGGTAGGCAGCGAAGTAGATGATCTTCTCGAGGTCCTTGGGCGCCAGGTCCAGCAGGTAGCCCAGCCGGGACGGCACGCCCTTGAAGTACCAGATGTGGGTGACCGGCGCGGCCAGCTCGATGTGGCCCATCCGCTCGCGGCGCACCTTGGCGCGGGTGACCTCGACGCCGCAGCGCTCGCAGATGATGCCCTTGAAGCGCACCCGCTTGTACTTGCCGCAGTAGCACTCCCAGTCCCGGGTGGGGCCGAAGATCTTCTCGCAGAACAGCCCGTCCTTCTCCGGCTTGAGGGTCCGGTAGTTGATCGTCTCGGGCTTCTTGACCTCGCCGTGGCTCCACTGGCGGATGTCATCCGCGGTGGCCAGGCCGATACGCAGCTCGTCGAACACGTTGACGTCGAGCAAGGTTCCTACCTTCTGTGGGTGTTGCAGTTCGTGCTGGTTGGGCTTGGCCCCGTAGCAGGGCGACACGCCGCGGCGGTGCCTGCTACGGGGCCAACTCTCAGACTTCTTCGACGCTGGACGGTTCGAACCGGCGGGACAGGTCGATGCCGAGCTCTTCGGCGGCGCGGTACACGTCGTCGTCGGTGTCGCGCATCTCGACCGTCTGCCCGTCGCTGGAGAGCACCTCGACGTTCAGGCACAGCGACTGAAGTTCCTTCAGCAGCACCTTGAACGACTCCGGAATGCCCGGCTCGGGGATGTTCTCGCCCTTGACGATCGCCTCGTACACCTTGACCCGGCCGAGGATGTCGTCGGACTTGATGGTGAGCAGTTCCTGCAGCGCGTACGCGGCGCCGTAGGCCTGCATCGCCCAGCACTCCATCTCACCGAAGCGCTGGCCACCGAACTGTGCCTTACCGCCCAGCGGCTGCTGGGTGATCATCGAGTACGGGCCGGTCGAGCGGGCGTGGATCTTGTCATCGACCAGGTGCAGCAGCTTGAGGATGTAGGTGTAGCCGACGCTGACCGGCTCCGGGAACGGCTCGCCGGAGCGGCCGTCGAACAGCCGCGCCTTGCCGGTGGACCCGATCAGCTGGACGCCGTCGCGGGTCGCCTTGGTCGAGGCGAGCAGCCCGGTGATCTCCTCCTCGCGCGCACCGTCGAAGACGGGCGTCGCGACCTTGGTGTCCGGGTCGCCCTGCCAGGCGTGCTCGGGCAGGTGGGCGGCCCACTTGGGCTTGCCCTCGACCTGCCAGCCGGTCTTGGCCACCCAGCCCAGGTGTGACTCGAGCACCTGGCCGACGTTCATCCGGCTCGGCACGCCGAGCGGGTTGAGCACGATGTCGACCGGGGTGCCGTCCTCGAGGAACGGCATGTCCTCCGGCGCCAGGATGATCGAGATGACGCCCTTGTTGCCGTGCCGGCCGGCCAGCTTGTCGCCCGGCTGGATCTTGCGCTTCTGGGCTATGTAGACGCGGACCAGTTCGTTCACCCCGGCGGGCAGCTCGTCGCCGTCCTCCCGGCTGAACACCCGGACGCCGATGACCTTGCCGGCCTCGCCGTGCGGGACCTTCAGCGACGTGTCGCGGACCTCGCGGGCCTTCTCGCCGAAGATCGCGCGCAGCAGCCGCTCCTCCGGGGTCAGCTCGGTCTCGCCCTTCGGCGTCACCTTGCCGACCAGGACGTCGCCGGGCACGACGTCGGCGCCGATGCGCACGATGCCGCGCTCGTCGAGGTCGGCCAGCACCTCTTCGGAGACGTTCGGGATGTCCCGGGTGATCTCCTCGGCGCCCAGCTTGGTGTCGCGCGCGTCGACCTCGTGCTCCTCGATGTGGATCGAGGTGAGCACGTCGTCCTGCACGAGACGCTGGTTGAGGATGATCGCGTCCTCGTAGTTGTGGCCCTCCCACGGCATGTAGGCGACCAGCAGGTTCTTGCCCAGCGCCATCTCACCGTTGTCCGTCGACGGACCGTCGGCGAGCACCTGGCCCACCTCGACCCGGTCGCCCTCGTTGACGATCGGCTTCTGGTTGAAGCTGGTGCCCTGGTTGGAGCGGGCGAACTTGGCCAGCCGGTACGTCTGGTGCGTGCCGTCGTCGGCCATCACCGTGATGTAGTCGGCGGACAGGTCGGTGACCACGCCGGCCTTCTCGGCGGTGAGTACGTCGGACGCGTCGACCGCGGCGCGCAGCTCCATGCCGGTGCCGACCAGCGGCGACTCCGAACGCAGCAGCGGAACCGCCTGGCGCTGCATGTTGGCGCCCATCAGGGCCCGGTTCGCGTCGTCGTGCTCGAGGAACGGGATCATCGCGGACGCGACCGACACCATCTGGCGCGGCGAGACGTCCATGTAGTCGACGTCGTCCGGCTCGATCAGGTCGACCTCGCCGCCCTTCTTGCGGCACAGCACCTTGCCCTCGGTGAAGTTGCCGTCGGCGTCGATGATCGCGTTGGCCTGGGCGATGACGTGCTTGTCCTCCTCGTCGGCGGACAGGTAGTCGATCTGGTCGGTGACCCGGCCGGCGGTGACCTTGCGGTACGGCGTCTCGATGAAGCCGAAGGCGTTCACCCGCCCGTAGGACGCGAGCGAGCCGATCAGGCCGATGTTCGGGCCTTCCGGCGTCTCGATCGGGCACATGCGGCCGTAGTGCGACGGGTGCACGTCGCGGACGTCCATGCCGGCTCGGTCGCGGGACAGGCCACCCGGGCCGAGCGCGGACAGCCGGCGCTTGTGGGTCAGACCGGCGAGCGGGTTGGTCTGGTCCATGAACTGCGACAGCTGGCTGGTGCCGAAGAACTCCTTGATGGAGGCGACGACCGGCCGGATGTTGATCAGGGTCTGCGGCGTGATCGCCTCGACGTCCTGGGTGGTCATCCGCTCGCGGACGACGCGCTCCATGCGGGACAGCCCGACCCGGATCTGGTTCTGGATCAGCTCGCCGACCGTGCGCAGCCGGCGGTTGCCGAAGTGGTCGATGTCGTCGGTCTCGTAGCCCTCGTCACCCTGCGCGAGGTGCACCAGGTACTCGATGGTGCGGACGATGTCGTCCTCGGTGAGCGTGCCGGTCGAGATCGGCGCGTCGACGCCCAGCTTCTTGTTGGCCTTGTAGCGGCCCACCTTGGCCAGGTCGTAGCGCTTGGGGTTGAAGAAGAGGTTCTCCAGCAGCGCCTGCGCCGACTCGCGCGTCGGCGGCTCGCCCGGGCGCAGCTTGCGGTAGATGTCCAGCAGCGCCTCGTCCGAGGACGCGATGTGGTCCTTGTCGAGGGTGTCGGTGATCAGCTTGGACCAGCTGAAGTGCTCGCGGATCCGGTCCTCGGTCCAGCCGAGCGCCTTCAGCAGCACGGTGACCGGCTGCCGGCGCTTGCGGTCGATGCGGACGCCCACGGTGGAGCGCTTGTCGACGTCGAACTCCAGCCACGCGCCGCGGCCCGGGATGACCTTGACGGAGTAGACGTCGATGTCCGACGCCTTGTCGATCGTCCGGTCGAAGTAGACGCCGGGCGAGCGGACCAGCTGGCTGACGACCACGCGCTCGGTGCCGTTGATCACGAAGGTGCCCTTGCGGGTCATCATCGGGAAGTCGCCCATGAACACCGTCTGGCTCTTGATCTCGCCGGTGGTGTTGTTGGTGAACTCGGCCGTGACGAACAACGGGGCCGCGTAGGTCATGTCCTTGTCCTTGCACTCCTCGATCGACGCCTTGACGTCCTCGAAGCGCGGGTTGGAGAAGGACAGGCTCATCGAGCCGGAGAAGTCCTCGATCGGGGACAGCTCGGTGAGGATCTCGGCCAGACCGGAGTGCTCCGGTGTGGTCGAGTCGGAGATGCGCGCCTGCCAGGCCTCGTTGCCGACCAGCCAGTCGAAGGACTCGGTCTGCAACGCGAGGAGGTTCGGCACCTCCAGCGGCTCGCGGATCTTGGCGAAGGACGTCCGGGGCGGTGAACCCGGGATACCGAACGACTTGCCGTGTGTGGAACTTGACTTACCGGAGCGGGAGACTGCCAAGATGCGTCCTTCCAAGGACTACTGACCGGGCCGAACTGCGCAGCCCCGGGCACCACAAAACAGGCCGCTGAGGTTGTCCAGACGGTCCGAAGGGTGGCAGAGGGCAGCGCAAAGTTGCAGTCTAGCAACTTTGGGCATGGCGAGCAAGGCCACCCCCCGCGACCGAGCCGACCTCGGCGCCGCGGTCCCGGCGACCGACGGCCACCGCCTCCTGCGTGCGCCCCAGCCGAGTACTTCAGCCAATGGCGTGTGCAGAAAGGGTGCCTCGCCGATGCCCCTGCGTCAAGCATTTCCGCCGATCTCAAACGCCGCGAGAACCGCCAAAGCGCGCACGCAGGTCAGCGACCGACCGTTTCGTGGGCGGCAGCACCACCCGGTGCGGCCTCCGCCGAAGATCCGCGCGCCGCCGTGTCGGCCGACTCCAACGCGATGAGCTCCCCCGCCGAAGTGCCGCGCGCCGCCGTAGCGGCCGACCACAACGCGATGAGCTCCCCCGCAAGCGGGAGGTACCCCCAGCGCGAAGAGCCCGCGCCGGCGCGAGCGAAGCGAGCTTGCCGATCGGCCCGCGCGATCCTCCCCCGCCGGCTACGCCTCGACTGGCGGGGGGACCCCCAGCCGCTTTGGGGCGGTCGCAAGGTCTGAGCCGCGCGGATCAAATCGGCGCGGATTCAGGCAGCCGGCGCGTACTCGTAGTTGGCGACCAGCCAGTGGCCATGGCTTTGCTGCATCGTGACCCGGGCGCTGAAGATCGACAGCTTGGGGGCGTTGGAGCCGGTCTGGCTGTTCGTCGTGGACAGCTGGCCGAAGATCAGCACGGTCCACTGCGAGCCGTCCTTGCTGATCGACTCGATCCCGGCACTGTTGACCTGGGCGGTCTGGGTGAACTGGACCTTGGCGGCCTGCGGCTTGATCAGCTTCTCCATGGCGGTGCGGTACTGGCCGGTCAGCTTGCCGGTGGTGCAGGCCAGCCCGCTCTTCTCCGCCGCGTCCAGCTTGCGGTAGTCGTAGGTGTTCATCGTGGCCATGCAGGTCTTCGCGGCGGCAAGCACCTCGGTGCGCTGGTGCTGGACGTCGACGTGCGGCGTGGCCCACCAGATGCCGTGGCTGGCGGTGACGCCGAAGCCGAGCAGGACCACGACCAGTGCCGCCAGCAGGCCGGCCGGCAGCCAGGCGAGCCGGCCGGGTGAGTCCGGGCGGTTCCGCTCCCGCGCGGGCGCCACGGACCTAGGTGTAGTCGGTTCGGGCGCCACCGACTGCGGCGCGGCCGCCTCGGGTGCGACCGGCGCCGCCTCGGGTGCGGCCGGGCCGGGCCGGGGAGCGGGTCGCGCCGCACCCGGCGTGGGCCGGCCGCCGATGCGGCGCGCCCGGCTGGCGGCCCCGGGGCCCGGTGTGGGGCGCGTGGCCGGCTGCTCGGTCCGCTGCTCGTCGGCGTCGTTCATGACAGGTCGATCCCCTGCAGGTCGGACGCGAGCCACTTGGAGCCGGAGTGCACCATCGTCAGCTGGATGCGCTTGGGGATGGCCGCCGACGTCTTGCCCGTGTCGTCGACCCGATAGCCACTTGCCACGACCAGAACCAGCAGCCCCTTGACCGGGCTGCCACCCTCCAGCGCGACGTCGCTCACGGTGGCCTTGATGTCGAACTTGTTCTTGGTCAGTTGCACCAGCGTCGTGGCCTTGTCCTTCTGCAGATCACTCTTGAGTTGGCCGGTGACCCCGGCCAGAGCGCGGGCGAAGTCGGCGTCGAAGCGGGCCCGCGAGTAGGTCAGCAGGTTCACCGTCTGCACCGCGGCGGCCTTGAGCGCAGCCTGCTCGCCGGAGCTGAAGGCGGCTGCCGGAGCGGCCTTCTCGTGCCGGTCCCGGGCCGGGTAGACCACGACGAACAGCAGCACGGCGAGCACCGCCGCGACGACGGCCAGCACGCCGGCGGCGACCCACGGGGGACGCGCCAGCGGTTCGCGTACAGATGCCATCGTCTACCTCGAATTCTCAGGTCCGCGCTACCGGCCGGCGCCGCGGACGTGGTGCCCGGGGGCAGGTCAGTTCAGCGCGGTGGTCAAGATCGCGATCCAGGACCGGTCACCGAGGATCGCGGCGCGACCGCCGACGTCCCCCAGTCTGACAGTGTTCGCCGTGGTGGCGCGGGGGTAGGCGACCCCGCCGCCGGACTCGCTGATCGGGTCGCCGCCGGGCACATTGGCCGAGCCGCGCACGCTCGTCCCGCTGCTGACCGGCGCGGTGCAGCGGGCACCCACGTTCGGCGCCTTCGGCTCGGTCTGGCTGGGCTGGCGGCGGTCGGTTCCGCCGTACCCCTGGCCGCCCTTTTTGGGGTCGCCACAGTCCGGCGGGTCCATCTGGGACTGCAGCACGAATCCCAGCCGGCCGCAGGTGGCGTTGCCGCACGAGCCACCGGTGCCCAGGGAGGTCTGCCCGCCCGCGGCGAGCGCCGGGTACAGCTCGAGGATCTCCTCGATCCCGTCGAGGTGGCGCACCAGCACGTCGCCCAGGGACGCCAGGTTGGCCAGCGTGGCACCCAGGTCGGTCCGGTTGTCCTTGATGAAGCTGCCGATGACCGACACGTCGGCCGGGCCGTTGCGCAGCAGCTTGCGGATGTCGCCGTCGCTCGCCTTCAGCTGCTGGGACAGCAGGTTCAAGCTGTGCGTGAAGCTCTGCAACGGCTGCGCCTCGGCCAGCTGGGTGTCCAACACCTTCGCGGCCGACTGGATGAGCGCGATGGTGCTCGGCAGGTTCTGCTGCGCCGTCTCGAGCACGTTGTTGGACGAGTCCAGCAGCGAGCCCAGCGCCTCGCCACGGTTGGCGAACGCCTTGCCCAGCTCGGTGACGGTCGTCTGCAGCGACGGGATGTCGACCGAGGTGACCAGCGCGTCCAGGTTGGTCATCAGCTGCTGCGCCGATACCGGGATGCGCGTCTTGTCCATCGTGATGATCTCACCGCCCTTCAGGTACGGCCCGGTACCGTCGGGCGGGACGAGGTTCACGTACTGCTCGCCGATCACCGACCGGTCCGAGACCGTGGCGGCGGTGCTGACCGGGATCTTCGGGTCGTTGCAGTCGTCCAGGTGCAGGTCGACCTTGACGCCCTTGTCGATCAGGCTCAGCCGGCCCACCCGGCCGACGGTCACACCGCGGTAGGTGACCTCGGCGTTGGTGAAGATGCCGCCGGAGTCGGGGAACTCGGCGCTGATGGTGCAGGCGTCCGATCCGATCCCCCGGAACAGGCCGACGTACTCGGCGCTCACGTACGACACGCCCACCAGGGTCAGGACGACGAACAGGATCAGCTGGACCTTGACCGATCGACGCAGCATCAGCTCATCACCTGCCCACTCCGATCAGCGCGGGCTGCAGCGAACTTGCCCCGGACGAGTCCGTCGTCAGCGGCGTCGCGGCTACGTCGCCGGCCCCGGCGGGCACCAGGTTGCACAGCTTCTTGTTCAGCCCGCACAGCTCGTTCGTGAGGTTGAAGTCGAGATACAGGTGCAAGTTGGCGTAGTCGCCGCGGATCATTTCGGTGGTCTTGCCGACCGGGAACGGGAAGCTGAGCGCCACCTTCATCGCCCTGGGCAGGTTCTGGCCGGCCGCGGCGAGCTCGTGCAGCACCGGGGTGAGACTGTTCAGCGAGGAGACGAAGTTCTGCTCGGTTCCGGTGATCACCCGGGTCGCGACGTCACCCAGGTTGGCCAGGCTGGAGAGCATCGTGACCAGCTGGCCGCGCTCGTCCTTGAGGATCTGCAGCGCCTGCGGGAAGGTGTCCAGGGCGTTCACGATGGTGCGCTTCTGCGCGTTGAGGCTGACGGCGAGCCGGTCCAGCGCCTCCAGTGCGTCGACGATGTCGTTCTTCTGGCGATCCAGGGTGCCGACGAACGTGTTCAGCTGACCCAGCAGGTCACGGACGGCGCCCTCGTTGCCCTTGAGCGCCTTGTTCAGCTCGGTGGTGATGATCCGGATCTGCTGCAGGCCGCCGCCGTTGAGCAGCAGCGAGAGCGCCCCGAGCACCTCCTCGACCTCCGGCGCGCTGCCGGTGTGATCGATCGGGATGACCGAACCGTTCTTCAGCTCGGTCGCGGCGGGCTTGTCGGTCGGCTGCTGCAGGGCGACGTACTTCTCCCCCAGCAGCGAGGTCATCTTCACCTCGGCGCGCGCGTTCGCCGGAAGCTGGACGTCGCGGTTGACCAGCAGCGTCACCCGGGCCGTCCAGCCGTTGGTGGCCGGATCCCCGCTCCGGCTGCCGTCCTCGGCCGCACTGAGCCGGATCGACTCCACCTTGCCGACGGCGACGTCGTTGACCTTGACCGCCGACTGCGGCACGAGGTCCAGTACGTCGCGGAAGTAGACGGTGACGTGGTACGGATGCGCGCCCAGGTCGGCGCCGCCGGGCAGGTCCGCGCTGTACAGCCCGGAGAACCCGCAGCCGGACAGCGTCACGGCTGCTGCGGCGAGGCCGGCGACCCCGGCGAGGACGATCCCACGGCGCGCCATCAGCCACCACCTACCGGGATCAGGCCGCCGAGGCCGCCGTCGAGCAACTGCTGGATCAGCGCCTGCAGCGCGGCCGGATCCACGCCGGACGGCAGCGAGCCGCCGCCGGGAAGCTTGGCGATCACCTGCTGGCAGGTCTTGGCGATCTCGCCGGTCAGCGGCCCGAGCAGGTTGCCGACCGGCGCGAGCAGGCCGCCGGCGTTCAGCAGCAGGCAGATCTGGCCGGGGTCGGTGATGGAGGCGAGATTGCTCCGGGTGCCGACGACGCCGAGGTCGTCCTGGTACGCGTGCACCAGGTTCGCGAGCGCGATCGGCCCGACCGCCAGCGTCTCGTTGATCGACGCCTTCTGCTTGATCAGGACCCCGGTGATGTCCTTGAGCCCGCTCAGATCGGTGTGCACCTTGGCGGCGTTGTCGTGGACGAACGTGGCGACCGAGTCCAGGGCGTTGCCGAGATTGTGCAGCGCGGCTCCCAGGTCGGCGCGCTCGTTCGCCAGATCGCCGGCGACCTGTGCCAACTGCTCCTCGAAGTGCCGGACCTGGGTGTCGCTCGCGGCGAGCGCCTGGGTGAACGCCTGCAGGTTCTTCACCGTGCCGAACAGGTCCTCCCGACCGTCGGAGAGGGTCTTGGCCGCCTGCGACAGCGCGGTGATGCTCTGGCCGAGCGCGGCGCCGTTGCCCTGCAGGTTGGCGGCCGCGACCTTGACGAACGTGTCCAGCGCACCGTCGGAGTTCGCGCCGTTCGGGCCGAGCGCGGTCGAGAGCTTGTCCAGTGCGGCGTAGATGTCGTCCAGCTCGGCGGGCGAGGCGGTGCGGGACAGCGGGATCGTGGCGCCGGAGGCGAGCTTCGGACCGCCGTTGTACGCCGGCGCCAGCTGGACGTAGCGATCGCTGACCAGGGAGTTCGCGATGATCACCGCGACCGCATCGGCGGGGACGTCGTACTTGCTGTCGTACTCCAACTTGACCGCGACCGAGGCACCCTGCGGAGTGACGTTGTCGACCTTGCCGACCTTCACGCCCAGGATCTCGACCGGAGTGCCGGGATACACGCCGACCGCGGACGCGAAGTGCGCGGTGACCGAGCGGGTCCCGCGACCGCCGAGCAGCACGTACAGCCCGACGCCGAGCGCGACCGCGACGACGACTACCCCGACCACGACCCTGGTCAGGTTCGCGGACAGCCTGGCGATCATGAGCCGCCCCCGACGAGCAGCCCGACGACGCCGCCGGCGCTGAAGTTCTGGATGTAGTTGTCGAACCAGCGTCCGTTGCCCAGGGTGTTGTTGAAGACCCGGTAGAACGGGCCGAGCAGCGCCAGGCCGCGGTCGAGGCTGTCCTGGTTCTTCTGCAGCAGGGTCAGCAGGCCGTGCAGCTGGTCCAGCAGCGGGCCGAGCGTCTTCTGGTTGTCCGCGACCAGACCCTGCAGCTGGGTCGACAGCGTCGTGGTGTTCACCAGCAGCGAGTGGATCGCGGCCCGCCGGTTGTTCAGCTCGTCCAGCAGCAGGCCACCGTCCGAGATCAGTTTCTGCAGGTCGGCGTCGCGGGAGGCGAGCACGCCGGTGACCTCGTTGGCCTTCTGCAGCAGGTTGCGCAGCTGCGCGTCCCGCGAGGCGATGGTGTTGGACAGCCGGGTCATTCCGCTGAGCACGTTCTGCACCGAGGCCGGGGTGCCCTTGAAGTCGTCGGACAGCACCCCGAAAGCCTTCGCGAGCGCGCCGGTGTCGATGTCCTGCACGGTGTGGGTCAGCTCGGTGAAGGCGGGGTACACGTCGAACGGCGAGGTCGTGCGGGACAGCGGGATGGTCGCACCGGGCCGCTGTTTCGCGGTGCCCGTCGAATCGACGGACAGGTACTTCGCACCGAGCAGCGTCTTCAGCTTGATAGCCGCGGTGCTCCGGTCACCGATGAAGGCGCTCTTGACCCGGAAGGTGACCTTGACCTTGTTGCCGGCCAGGGCGACCTCGTCGACCTCACCCACCTTCACGCCGGCGACCCGCACCTCGTCACCGGAGCGCAGCCCCGCGGCTTCGGAGAAGTACGCACTGTACGAGGTGCCGCCGCCGATCAGCGGCAGCTTGCTGGCATTGAACGCGGCCCACAGGATCACCAGGATGAGCACCAGGCCGATGGCGCCGATCGGCGTGGGGTTGCGCGCGCTGAACGGCTTGCCGCCGATGTTGGTGCGGCGGGTCTTGACCGGCTCCGACTCGGCGGCCGGCGGCGTCCGGGGCTCGCTCACGAGTTGCACCTCGCAGCCGTCGTCGTCGGCACCAGCCCGAGGTCCAGGCTCTTGGCGCCGCCGGGCAGCGTGATCGCGCCGGTGATCGAGCACAGGTAGAAGTTGAGCCAGGACCCGTAGCTGGCCGTGCGGATCAGGCCGGCCACCGTCGGGGGCAGATCCTGCAGGAAGGTCTGCACCGTCCCGCTGCCCTGGTTCAGGTTGCCGACGAGGCCGGTCAGTTCGGTGATGTCCTTCGCCAATGGGCCGCGCGCCTTGGTGAGCAGCCCGGCCGTTGAGGTGGCCAGGTCGTTGATTCCGTTGATCGCGTTACCGATCGTGGTGCGGTCCTGGGCCAGCCCGGACACGAACCCCTGCAGTTGCACGATCAGGTTCGACAGTTCCGCATCGCGGCTGCCGACCGTGGTGAGCACCGAGCCGAGGTTGGTGACGACGTCCCCGATCACCTTGTCCTTGTCGGCCAGGCTGTTGGTCAGGTCGCCCAGGGTGCTCAGGAGCAGCTCCAGGCTGCCGCCCTCACCCTGCAGCGCCGAGATGATCTCGCCGGACAGCTGGTTGATCTGGTCGGCGGCCAGACCCTGGAACAGCGGCTGGAAGCCGGCGAACAGCACGGTCAGGTCTACAGCGGGGTGGGTCTGACTCTCCGGGATGACCGCGTTCGGCTTGAGCGTCGCGTTGCTGTCTCCGGGCCCCTGCGCGATGTCGAGGTAGCGCTGGCCGACTAGGTTGCGGTAGCGCAAGGTCGCCTCGACCGACGTCGGCAACGGCCGCGACTTCTGCACCGAGAAGGTGAGCTGCGCCTTGTCGTGGTCGACGACCTTGATGCCGCTGACCGAGCCGACCCGGACCCCGGCGATGCGCACGTCGTCGCCGACGGTCACGCCCGAGGCGTCGGAGAAGATCGCCTTGTAGGAGTTCGTCGACCCGAAGCTGCTGTTGGCGATGGTCGCGCCCAGGACGTACGTGGCGAACGCGGTCACGATCAGGAAGATCACCAGCTTGATCAGCGGTGACAGCAGGCCCCTCATTTGGGGCCCCCGCAAAAGTGCGGAGCGCTCTTTGCGGAGCAGTTTTGTGGGATGTTCATGAGATGTCCACCGTCTGGCCGCGCAGCAGCGGCGCGGCGAGGGCCGTGGCGATGTCCGGGACATGATCGGGCGTGGTGCCGAGCGTGCCGGCGACCAGCGAGTCGACCAGCGCGTTCTCCGCCGGCGAGCCCAATGCCTCCTGTGAGTTCAACGCCCGCTGCGACTGCGAACTGGTCTTGGTCTGCCCGCACGGCGCATCGGTCAGCGCGGCGCCGTCGTTCATGCACTGGTACTTCGCCGGCGTCCTGAACGGCACTGCCGGGTGCGGCAGTCCCATGCAGCTCGGGCCGTACCCGGTCACCAGTCGTGGTTGCTCGCCCGGCTTGTACTTGCCCATGCTCGTGAAGTCCAGCTGCGCGCTCAACTGGAACTGGTGGTTCTGGATCGAGGCGTCCGCCCGGTCGGCGAGCGTGTTCAGCCCGGCCAGCAGGCAGGTGTACTCGGGCGAGTACTCGGCGAGCAGGCCGTAGACCTTGTCGGTCGTTCCGACGAGCCGGATCAGGTTCTGCTCGTTGTCGGCGAGGAAGCTGGTGATGATCGTGGACGTTCCGGTTACCGACGTCAGCAGGTCGTCGAGCCGTTGCTTGTTCTCGATCACCGTCTTCGCCGACGTCTGCAGGTTCTGCAGTGTCGCCGCGATGTCGGGGACCACGCCGTTGTACTCGAGCGCGACCTGGCCGAGCTTCTTCAGGTCATCGACCATGGCCTTGGTGTGCGGGTTGAACGCCTTGAGGTAGTTGTCCAGGCCGACCAGCGTCTGGCCGAGCTTCTCGCCGCGCCCCTGCAGTGCCGTGGCGAGCGCGGTCAACGTGGCGTTCAGTTCGGCCGGCTTGACGGCCTGCAGCAGTGGCAGCAGGTCGCCGAGCACCTTCTCGGTCTCCAGCGCGCCCTGCGAGCGGTCCTGGCTGATCTCGTCGCCGTCCTCGATCGCCGGGCCCGGTTGTGGCGGGATGGTGAGCGAGACGTACTGCTCGCCGAACAGTGTCTTGGGCAGGATCTGCGCCGACACGTTCTTCGGGATCAGCTTCACCCGGCCGGGGTCCAGCGCCAGCGTGACACTCACGCAGGTCAACGTCTCGCGCACGCAGGCGCCGGATCCGGAGTCGACGTGCACGCTCTTGACGTAGCCGACGATGATGCCCCGCTCCTTGACGTCCGACTCCTCGACCAGTTGGTTGCCGGTGTGGTCGGTCTTGAGCGTCACGGTGACGACGCTGGTGAACGTCTTGTTGTAGAAGGCGATCGACAGCGCCACCAGAGCGATGACCACGACGATGTACAGCAGGCCCAGAGCCCGCCGCCGCAGGATCGCCGTCACCGCCTCCTTCGCCACCGCCGTCACCCGGCCAACCGGACGCTGGTGGTGGAACCCCAGATGGCGAGGGAGAGGAAGAAGTCGACGAGCGTGACCGCGGCGATCGCGGTGCGCACCGCGCGTCCCACGGCGACGCCGACGCCGGCCGGGCCGCCCTTCGCGGTGTAACCGAAGTAGCAGTGCGTCAGCACGATCACGACCGAGAAGACGAGCACCTTGAAGAAGGACCACACGACGTCGCCCGGCGGCAGGAACAGGTGGAAGTAGTGCGAGTACGTGCCGGCGGACTGGTCGAAGTAGTAGACCAGGATCACGTAGGTGGCGAAGTAGCTGGACAGCAGCCCGATCACGTACAGCGGGATGACCGCGATGAACCCGGCGACGATCCGGGTGGTCACCAGGAACGGCAGGCTGGGCACCGCCATCACCTCGAGCGCGTCGATCTCCTCGGAGATCCGCATCGCGCCGAGCTGGGCGGTGAAGCCGCAGCCGACCGTTGCCGACAACGCGAGTCCGGCGACGAGCGGGGCGATCTCGCGGGTGTTGAAGAAGGCCGAGATGAAGCCGGAGTAGGAGGCGATGCCGAGCTGGTCGAGCGCGGCGAAGCCCTGCAGCCCGACCTCGGTGCCGGTGAAGAAGCTCATCGCCGCGATGACGCCGACCGTGCCGCCGATGACCGCAAGCGAGCCGCTGCCGAACACCACTTCGGACAGCAGCCGCAAGACCTCCTTCTTGTACCTGCGGATCGTGCGCGGCGTCCAGGCCAGCGCGCGCAGGTAGAAGGACATCTGCGCGCCCAGCTGGTCCAGCAGGCTCACTGGAGCCCGCACCACCCGGCGCGCGGAAGCGAGGACGTCGGTGCCGGCCATCACGAGCCCTTCGCCGGAACGATCTGGAAGTACACGGCGGTGATGACGAAGTTGACGAAGAACAGCAGCAGGAAGGTGATGACGACGGACTGGTTGACCGCGTCACCGACGCCCTTCGGGCCGCCACCGGCGTTGAGTCCCTTGTAGGACGCGACGACCGCGGCGATGATGCCGAAGATGAACGCCTTCAGCTCGCCGGCGTACAGGTCGGGCAACTGCGCCAGCGCCGAGAAGCTGGCCAGGTAGGCGCCCGGCGTGCCGCCCTGCAGCACGACGTTGAAGAAGTAGCCACCCGCGGTGCCGACGACGCACACCAACCCGTTGAGCGCGACGGCAACCAGGGTGCAGGCGAGCACCCGTGGCACGACCAGGCGCTGCACCGGGGAGATGCCGAGCACCTCCATCGCGTCGATCTCGTCGCGGATCTTGCGGCTGCCGAGGTCGGCACAGATCGCCGACCCGCCGGCGCCGGCGATCAGCAGGGCGCACACGATCGGGCTCGCCTCGCGCACGATGGCGAGCACGCTGGCGGCACCGATGAACGACTGCGCGCCGATCTGCCGCGCCAGGCTGCCCAGTTGCAGCGCGATGACCGCGCCGAACGGGATCGCGACCAGGGCGGTGGGCACGATCGTCACGCTGGCGACGAACCAGGCCTGCTGGATGAACTCGCGGAACTGGAACGGCCGGCGGAACGTCAGCCGGAACACGTCCAGGAACAGGGCGAACAGGCGGCCCGCCTGACGCACGCCCCCGACCGGCGAGAGGGCGACCATCAGCCCTGCTCCGCGGGCACCGAATCGGTCTGCCCCGAATCGTGAACCGGGTCGGACACGGTGTCGTGGACCCACGACGGGTGACTCGCCCCCCGGGCCGCGTCGCGAGCCTGGGACTGCTCGCGTTCCTCCTGGTCCAGCAGGTCGCGGATCGCCACCTGCGCCTGCGCGGGCAGCGTGTGCAGCATGTCCAGCACCCGCTGCTGCCGCCGGCCGACCGCCCTGCGCTCGGGCAGGCCGGGCGAGGGCTGCATCTGCGGCGGGATGCCGGTGACGTCGTCCACGCCCCCGGCGTTGTGACCGGCCGCGAACATGGCCTGCTCGGCGGCCATGGTGGCCGAGTCCTTCTCCTCGCTCATCCCGATCGGGCCCTTCATCGAGCCGTTCAGGAACTGCTTGACCACCGGTTCCTCGCTGGTGAGCAGCACCTCGCGCGGGCCGAACATGACCAGCTCGCGGCGAAAGAGCATGCCCAGGTTGTCCGGCACGGTACGGGCCAGGTTGATGTTGTGGGTGACGATTAGGAAGGTCGCGTCGGTGACCGCGTTCAGGTCCATGAATAGCTGGCTGATGTAGGTGGTGCGCACCGGGTCGAGGCCGGAGTCCGGCTCGTCCACCAGGATGATCTCCGGCTCGAGGACGAGCGCGCGGGCCAGCCCGGCCCGCTTGCGCATGCCTCCTGAGATCTCCCCCGGCAGCTTCTTCTCGGTCCCGGTGAGGCCGACCATCTCCAGCTTCTCGGCGACGATGCCGGCGATCTGCTTCTCCGACTTGCGGGTGTGCTCGCGCAGCGGGAAGGCGACGTTGTCGAACAGGTTCATCGAGCCGAACAGCGCGCCGTCCTGGAACAGCACCCCGAACAGCTTGCGGGTCTCGTACAGCCGGCGCTCGGAGCAGTGGGCGATGTCGACGTCGCGGATGACGATCGAGCCCTTGTCCGGCTTCAACAACCCGATCAGCGACTTGAGGAACACCGACTTGCCGGTGCCGGACGGGCCGAGCAGCACCGAGACCTCGCCCGGCGGCAGGGTCAGCGTGACGTCGCCCCAGATGCGCTGCTTGCCGAAGGACTTGGTCAGGTCGGTGACCGCAACCTCGACGCCCACGTGAGGCCCCTTCCAGCCGTCGTCCGCCGCGCAACCCGGCAGTTGTGCAGCGACCTACCCCACTTAACGAGTTCGCTACCCGTTGGTAACGCACACCGCCGCCCAGCGTCGCACAGGAGGGCGGCTCGGACGTGAATGCCGCGAAAAGGCACGCGGGGCGGCCCACCCGAAGGTGGACCGCCCCGCTGTGCGGACTGAGGGGACTGCTGAACTACTTGACGGTGACCGTCGCGCCGGCGGCCTCGAGGGCCTCCTTCGCCTTGTCGGCGGCCTCCTTGTTGACCTTCTCCAGCAGCGGCTTCGGCGCGCCGTCGACCAGGTCCTTGGCCTCCTTCAGGCCCAGGCTGGTGAGGGTGCGCACCTCCTTGATGACCTGGATCTTCTTCTCGCCGGCCGACTCGAGAATGACGTCGAACTCGTCCTTCTCCTCAGCGGCCTCGGCCGGGGCGGCCCCGCCCGGGCCGGCGACCGCGGCAACCGCGACGGGCGCGGCGGCGGTGACGTCGAAGGTCTCTTCGAACTGCTTCACGAACTCGCTGAGCTCCAGGAGGGTCATCTCCTTGAAGGACTCGAGCAGCTCGTCGGTGCTGAGCTTCGCCATGGTGGCGTCCTTTCTGATGTGCCGGATCAGCCGGCGGTTGGGTTACTTACTCCGCCGGCTCGGCGGGAACTTCGGGTGCAGCCTCGGTGGGAACCTCGGCCTCGGCTGCCGCCTCGGCGGGATCGGCTGCCGCCTCGGCAGGCTTCTTCTCCTCCAAGGCCTTGGCCAGGCGGGCCATCTGCGACAGCGGTGCCTGGAACAGGCCGGCTGCGCGCGTCGGCAGCGCCTTGAGCGCCCCGGCCAGCTTGGACAGCAGTACCTCGCGCGATTCGAGGTCGGCGATCTTGGCCATCTCGGCGGCGCTGAGCAGCTTGCCGTCGAGCACGCCCGCCTTGATGACGAGCATCGGGTTCGTCTTGGCGAAGTCGCGCAGCCCCTTCGCCGCCTCGACCGGGTCACCGCCCACGAACGCGATCGCGGTCGGGCCGGTGAACAGGCTGTCGTCGATCGTCAGCCCGGCGTCGGCCGCGGCGCGCTTGGTCAGGGTGTTCTTCACGACCGCGTAGGTGGTGTCCTTGCCCAGGGCGCGACGCAGTTGGGTCACCTGCTTGACGGTCAGCCCGCGGTACTCGGTGATGACCGCCGCGGACGAGTTGGTGAACTGCTCGGTGATCTCGGCGACCGCGCTGAGCTTGTCTGCATTCGGCATGTGCTTCCTCCTCTCCTGTGGTCTCGAGCCGGCCGTCCCGGCACCACCACAGACGAGAAACGCCCCGGCGCAGGGCGCACGGGGCGGCATGATCTGGAGCCGAACCGTCCATCCTGCGCGGGCCGCTCCGGCGCTTGCGGAGGCGTTCGGTCGCGTGTGCGCACGCGACGACCAGCGGTCTTCGGTTGGATCGGTGCCTACGGTACGCGACGGCGTCGCGCCGCTCCAAATCCGGGCGCCCGCCACGACGAGCCGAAGCAGACGAACGGCACCGGGTCCTCGACCGACGCGACAGCGCCGGCCAGCGCGGACGCGGAGTCCGCGCCAGCAACGAGCCGCCGGTGGTAGTCGATCATCGCCTGCTCGGCCAGTTCGTCCCCGACCCGGGCGACGCCCGCCACCACGCTCCGAGTGCCCAGGCGCAGCAGTACCGAGGTCAGCCCGAGGGCCTCGTCCCCGGGGCGGACGGTGGCCAGCCCCAGCTCACATGCCGACAGCACCACGTGCTCCGGCGTGCGGGCGGTTCGGTCGAGTTCGTAGGCGAACAGCGGGCCGTCGGCGAGACGCACCGACGAGAACAGCGGGTTCTCGGTCTGGTGCACGCCGTGTGCCGCGACGTGCAGGAGCGTGCTGCGCGCCATCGCGTCCAGCGCGGCCGAGCACGTCGGCTGCGGGACCGCCGCGTCCCAGATGTCGGCGACCTGCTTCGCCTCGTCGTGAGCGCGTTGCAGGTCGGGCCCGGACAGCGCGGTAGCGGCGAAGCGGCGGCGGCGCGCACGGGACTCGGCCGCCCGCAGCCACGCCGTCGCCGACGGCGCGACCACGACCGGGACTCCCCGCAGCGACGGCAGCAGGCCCCACGGCAGTTGCCCCAGGACGCCGGTCCCGACCACGACGACCGGGCCGGCACCGACGGCGAGCGGCGCGACCAGCTCGGCGTCCAGCCGCTCGGCGGTGCGCCGGAAGGAGCCGAGGACCGCGGCCCGCATCGGCGCGGGCAGTCGCGGCTGGGCCGCCACGTCCAGGTCGGCGCGCGCCCGGCGCACCAGTTCGGTCACGGTCTCGGCCGCGCCGAGCACCTGCATCCGGGCCGAACGTCGATCGACAGTGACGGCGTGCAGTGCCGCGCCCACCTGGACGAACTGCACCAGGACTCCGTGCTCGAGCGCAGCACTGACCTGCTCGATGCCCGCGGGCGCACCGGCCTGTCCGGCTCCGGTCCGGGTCCAGCCACGTTCCTTGATCGCGCGCTCGAGTTCCCGGCGGCGGCTGCGCAGCGCCGCGGGATCTGCCGTTGCGTACCGCTGCGCGTCGATGGTCTGCCGCAGCTCTGCGAGCAGCCGGGCCGCCTGGGGGTCCGCGGGTGGGACGACGGCGGGCAACCTGTTCGTGACGGCGCGCGTTCGCTCGGCCGCGGCGAACAGCACCGCGGCCTTGCCCGTGGCCCCGGCCAGCGCGACGTCCAACTCGGCCAGCCGCCGGCCCAGGACGGCCGCAGCGGTGCTTGCGTCGGTGCTGCCGAAGCTGGCCTGGTGCGCGGCGAGTTCGGCGAGTCCCCTGCCGGCCGTGCGGCGGGCCTCGGCGACCCGGCCGCGGGACGAGCTCAGCCGGGCGCGCACGTAGCGATCGTGCAGACGCGCGGTGATCGGGTCGTTCCTGCCCGGCCGGGGCGTCCCGTGCAGTACCGCGGTTGCCTCGGCAACCTGACCGGCACTCAGATGCGCCTCGGCCGCGATCAGTGCCGCGGTCCGGGCAGGCAGCGGCGTCCCGGCGCTCTCGAACTCGCGCCGCAGCCGAAGGGCCGGGCCGGCGAGGCGCTTGCCCGGTCTGCCGGCCGCGAGGTCGCTCATCAGGAGCACCAGCTCGGCGCTGCGGCGCCAGCGTTCGTTGCCGCGCCGACGGAATCGGTCGCGCGCACGCGCGGCCAGGGCTCGCGCGACGACGACATCGCCGAGGGCGAGGGCACACCGCGCACGCTCCAGCTCCGCCTCGCCCAGGTCCTGGGCGATCCGGGCCCGCGAGAAGATCGCGGCGGCGCGTGCCAGCGCGTCGTCGGCGTCCTGCAGCAGGCCGGCCTCGGTGAGCACCTCGGCCTTGCCGAGCAAGGCGATTCCCGGACTCACCGTGGGATCGAGCTCGCGCGCGCGATCCATCAGGTCGAGCGCGACGGGCAGGTTGCCGCGGAGGAATTCGAGAAAGCCTAGGTTGTGCGTCGCCTTGACCGCGATCACGGTGAGACCGGAGCGCTCGGCCCCGCGCGCGCAGGCGCGCAGATCGGCCGCCGCCGCGTCGAGCGCGGCGAGATCCATATGTGCGACCGAACGGTTGAGCAGCGCACCGCACTTGTCGATGTCGATCGGACCCGGGGCAGCCAGAGCCAGGTCGAATTCGGCGACGGCGTCGCGGAGCCGACCGGCGCGAAGCAGCAGTACCCCGCGCTGGTTGTGCAGCGGGGCGAGCAGCCGTGAACGCACGGCCGGCGGGGGCGCGGTCTCGGCCTCGCTCAGCCGTCCGAGCGCGCCGTCCAAGCCGTACAGCTCGAACTCCGCACTGGCGAGAGTGATCATCACTCGGGCTCGCACGTAGGCGGCGTCAGCGTCCGCGCCGTCCCCGAGGAGCGCCTGCGCCTTGAGCAGCAGTGCCTCGGCCTGGCGCGGCCGCCCACCGTTCATGGCGTCCCGTGCCCGCTGATTCAGCTCCCGGGCGCGTTCGAGCGGTTCGACCTGCCGCACCGGGCGTACGACCTCACAGCTCGATCGACGGCGTGACCACCGGCGACAGCGCGGTGCTGTCCGACGGAGTGAGCAGCAGCCGCGCCATGCCGCGCGGCACCTGATCGAACACGAATCGGCCGTCCGCGTCGGCGTCGGTGCGCAGCGTCTGGCTCTCGGTCCGTAGCTCGACCGCGGCCTCGCCGCCCGGGGCCGCCCACCCGTCCAGCCGCACGGAATCCGCGGAGGCCGGCGTGATCGTGATCATCACGGTCAGGCCGGAGCTGGCGAAGGTGACGGTTCGCGCCTCGGTGGCCTCGGCCGACCGGACGCCGGTGAACTCGGCGGTCCGCTGCAGTTCGGCCACCTCGGCGTGCAGCGCATCCAGCGTGAGGGCGAACTCGATCCGCTCGACCAGCCCGGTCGGCGGCGGGTCGATCTGCTCGTACAGCGCGGCCACCCGCGCGAGGACGCGGTCGTCGTCGTCGTCGAGCGGAGCGTCGGCAAGATCGGACTGCCGCGGTGCGGGACTCATCAGTTCACCCACTCGGGATCGTTGGCCAGTTGCAGTCGCAGCTTCGCGAGGCATCGCCCGCGGGTCGGGCCGATGCTGCCGATCGGCATGCCGAGCGATTCGGCGACAGCGGCGTAGTCGGGACGGTCCGCGAACGCGATGACCCGCAGCAACGCGCGGCATCGTTCGGGCAGCCGTGCGATGTGCTGCCACAGCCGCGCATCGCCGTCACTGCGAACGACGACCTCTTCGGGCAGGTCGACCACCGGCGTGGCGAGTTCGTCGTCCTCGATCTCGCGCGGCTCGACTCGCGCATCTCGCTTGACCACCCGCCACGACTCGCGGCGCGCGCTCACGATCAGCCACTTGAGCACCGCCTGCGGGTCGGCGATCGAGTCCGCGCCGCGCACGAGGGCGAGCCAGGTGGTCTGCAGCACGTCCTCGGCGATGTCGCGCTCGACACGCTGCGCCCTGACGGTGTGCCAGAGGATCGGAGTCAGGAGCGCCACGAGTTCGCTCAGCTTCGCCTCGTCCCCGGCACGGTAGGCCGAGAACAGGTTCGCGGCGCGGGCCGCGAGCGTCTCAGGTACAGGCTGTACGTCGATCATCGGGGCTCCAGGTTCAACGTCAGACCGGCGGCATCCCAACTGCGTTTGATCATTGCCGCGGCATCGACCGGCAGGCAACTCGTCCCGGCCATCGCGGCGGCGATCTCACCGGCGAGGATCGGCGCGGCGAACGACGTGCCGCTCCACGTGCCGAAACCGCAACTGAAGTTGTCCGGGTCGTAAGCGGCCCGCGTCCCGTCCGCGGCCTCGACGCGGAACGGCGGCTGCCCGGAACCGTCGAACGTCACCGGGAACGTGCTGACCAGGCCGGCGCCGGGCCGGAAGCAGGTGACCCAGTCGCCACCGTTGCTGAACAGCGCGATCGTGCCGTCCGGGTTCCGCGCACCGACGCTGACGATCGGTGCACGGTCCTGGCCGAGCGCGCCGGGGAACGTGGTGAAGGCTGCCGGGAACATCGGCCGCGTCGTCGCATCGTTGCCCGCCGCGGCGACGATGATCACGCCGGTCTGCGCGAGCGCCCGCAACGGGTGCAGCAGCAGCGGATCGAAGGTCACGTCCTCGGGCTGCTCGTGGTAGTAGCCGAGCGAGAGCGAGAGGATGTCGATGATCTCGTCTTCGCGCCCCTCCTGCTGCGCCAACTGCTGGCGCAGCGCGAGCAGGTTCAGCGCGTCGAGCAGCACATGCTCGGGCACCGCGCCGTCGCTGGGCATCACCCGGGCGGACAGGATGTTCGCGTCCGGGCACATCTGGTGGATCAGGCCGGCGATGAAGGTGCCGTGGCCGGAGTCGGAGTCCAGCACGCCCTCGAGCGGATCGGTGATCACGCCGGTGGCCTCGGGATCGGTCGCGGCGTCCTGGAAGCCGATGGCCGCGCCCCCGCAGTGCGGGTCGCGGGTGATCAGCCCGGGCACGGCGTCGAACCACGGGTGCTTGCCGACCCCGGTGTCCAGCACCGCGACCACCGGCCGTCGGCCGGAGAACTCGGCGCTGCGGTGCGGCCGCGCGCCCATCCACTGCACCGGTCCGCGGCCGCCGAACCCCGGCGTGCCGTACGAATCCATCGGCATCGGTGCCGCCGAAGCGCGCGGCGGGAACGGGCTGCCCTGTGTGTGCCGGGTCGCGCTGATCAGGTGGTCGAGGGCGACCTGACGTCCCGCGGCGCCCGCACGGCCGACGTTCCCGCGATAGGTCTGCAGCACCCGCCAGGCGTCCGGCGCCTCGACCGGGCCGGTACCGGTCGGTACGAGATTCACGGCGATGCTGTCATGGACGCTGGGACCGTCGACCCCGGCGCGCCGCGCCAACTCGGCGCGCTGCCGCGATCGTTCCTCGTGCAGCAGCGGCGGCTGCAACGCCAAGCCGTGCTGCGCCGCCGCCTCGGTGAGCGCGTCGCGCGCGGCCGTGTCCGCTACCCCGTGCACGAGCAGGCGGTCGGCGAGGTAGACGGTCGGCATCGCCTGCGGCTGGCCCGGGACCTGGACGGCGGTGCTCGGGTCGAGCACACGAGCGTTGTACCGGCCCAGAAGTGCCGGCGGAACCTGCAGGCTCGGGTCGCGCTCGAAGGGCGGATTGCGCCGCTCGTCCGGATCCGTCATGGATTGACTCCCGTCGTCCGTGGCCCTGACACGTTCGTGCGGTGCGGGCAGTCTAGGGCTCCCCACGGCACACCACCACACCCTGCGATCAACCGGACAGGAGGTGACCGGGACGGATTCTGATACCGGTGTATCAGCGTGGCCGCCGCCCGCTCCTGCCTCACAACGTCGACGGAGGTGGGGACATGGGCAACGGGGGGTTCCATGGACCGGACCGCGTCGACGGCGGGGCCGCCGTCGCCGTGTGGGTGGGACAGGGCGAGGGCGATGGAACCGGTGGGGGCGGCGAGTCGCAAGGGGGATCCGGACAGTTCCGGAGGAAAGCGGCCGCCCCCACCGGTCCTTGGCCCGGCTGGGCCCGGCCACAACTTCTCGACGCTGTCGCCGTCGCCGCGCGCGCGGGTTCGGTCGGCGCGCTCGCGCTCTACCGGGACTGGTTCGCCGCGCCGACCGTCCACGCGGCCGTGCGGCCGCCCGTCCTCGGCCCGCTCGCCGGGCTGTACCGCCGGGCACACGCCGGGAGCGGCACCCGGCGCGAGGTGAACGGCGTTGCCGTGGTCGATCGCGCCGACGTGGTCGGACGGGACGGCTGGTGGCGCACTTGGGGGCCGGCCTGGCGGCCGCTGCGCAGCCGCGAGCAGAGCGTGCGGGTGCTGTTCACGCCGCAGCCGCAGCAGCTCGCCACCTTCGTGGCCACGGTCACCGCGGCGCTGCGCGGGACGCAACTGCCCTGGCTGCTTGCCTGCCCGACCGATCCGCGCCAGTTGCTACGCGCCGGCCATGCCGTGCTGCACCTGCCCGAGCTCGGTTGTGCCGGCGACCTGATCGCGGACGTCACCGGGCTGCTCGCCGAGGCACGTCCGCCGCTGTGCCTACCGCTCGCGCCGGGTGTTGCCGTCGCGAGCGATCCGGGCAACGGCATGACGTTCGGCGAGCACCGCTGCCACCTGATCTCGCTCGCCCTCGGCCTGCCGCGGGCACACCAGGAACCGCTGTCGGCCATCGCCGAGGTGTTCGCGACGCACGGAGTGGACCCCTCCGCGCCCCATCGCTGAGGCGCGCGCGGCCGAATGCCGGCGCCGTCAGGCGTCGATGCGCAGGTCCACGACGGCGGGCAGCCGCGCGCCGGACTGCACCGAGCGCAACGCCAGGTAGAGCCGCGCCCAGCCCTGCTGCGGTGTCAGCTGCCCCGGGACGGCCGCGTGCTCGGTGAGCGCGCCCGCGAACACGATCCGGTGGCCGCCGGTGGCGTAGATGTTCGCCCACTGCGCCGCTTGCGCCGAGGTGTAGATCTGCGGCAGGGCCTGGATGCGTGAGTCGCGCCCGCCGGCCAGCGTGTTCAGCTGCGCCTCGGTCCAGCCCCAGTTGCAGGTGCCGCCGGTGGCGCCGAACCGCGTCGGGCAGCCGTCGGCCGACCCGGCGAAGATCAGCTCCTTGGTGGTGGCCGCGGCGAGGTAGGCGGCCTCCCACTGCTGGGCCTGCGCCTGCGTGCTGTAGAAGTCCGGCTCGATGTCGCTCGCTCCGACGACGCGCACGCCCGCACGGGGCGTCAGCGTGTCGACCACCTTGTTCGCCCAGTCCGCGCCGCGGGCGCTCGCCGGGTAGGTCGCCCAGTCGTTCGCGTCGTTGTTCGTCGCGATGGCCACCGTCACGCCGGACCGGGCGCCGAGACCGGCGAGGTAGCCGTTGAGCGCGGCGGTCAGCTGGGCGTAGCTCAGCGTGCGGTCCGTGGCCGAGAGCAACACACCGGACTTGTCGTTGAGCTGGGCGCCGATGTGCAGCAGCACCAGCCGGCTGCCCGACGCCGCGTCGGCCGCGCCCTCGGCGTGCATGATCGTGGTGTCGCTCGCCGCGCCCGTCAGATTGCGCACGTACCGCCCGACCGACGCCGCGGGCGGGTGGATCGATCTGGCCAGGATGTAGCCGGTGACCGCGGCGGTGACGTTCACCGCGCGCCGCGATCCGTTGTAGACGTCGACCCGGCCTCCGGAGGACAGCGGCACGATCACGGTGTTCGAGGTGGTGTGTCCGGCCGCGAACTGCACGTTCGTCGTGTGCGGGCGGCGGGTGCCCGCGGTCCAGACGACCAGGACGCCCGCGGCACGCGGCGAGAGCGCGGCGACGCTGAGCACGGCGGCGACGGCGTTGACCGGAACGCCCGCCTTGCCGCCGACGTGCACCGAGGCGGACCGCCCGGCGCGCAGGGCGCCCTTGCGGTTGCCCGCAATCCCGGAACGGGTGTCCAGGATGCGCTGCGTCGCCAGCGGGACGAGCGCCCCGGACGTCGTCGGCACACCGGAGCGCAGGTACCCGCTCACATCGACCGCCACGTAGAGCGAGCCACGCGAGGCGTTGGTCAGGGTGATCCGGCCGCCGTTCAACGGGACGACCGCGAGCGTCGAGGTGAGCGGCGTGCGGGCGGCGAACTGCACTGCCCCGTCCGATGGTCGCGCGCCGTGCCACGGGTAGGCGAGCAGCCGGCCGGTCCGGGTCGGCGACATCACGCTGATGGTGACCACGACCGCGCCCGCGGACGTCGGCACGCCGGCGTGGCCGGCGATGCGCGGGCTCATCGAGCGGCCGGCAGGCAGCGGTCCCTTGCCGTTTGCCAGCCGTCCGGTGCGGGTGTCGACCACCCGGCTCGCGCGTAGCGGTCGGTAGCTGCCCGGCTGGCCGGCGCTGCCCGCGGTGTAGTACCCAGTCACGTCGGCGACGACCTGCACCGTGCCGCGCGAGTTGTTGTACAGGTCGATCCAGCCGGTGCGCGATACCGGCACGACGGCGAGGTCAGACGCCGCGGTGTTGCGGGTGAAGCCGACGTTGACGGTCGCCGGACGCCGCGTGCCGCGCGCCCCCGCGACGAGCGATCCGGACCGGGTCGGGGACAGCACGGTCAGCGTGACCGCGACCGCCGCCACTCCCCTGGCCGGGACGTGCGCGCGCCCGCCGATCCGGGTGATCATCGTCCGATGGGCGCGCAACACGCCGTGGTGGCCGCCGCGCCCGGATCGGGTGTCCACGACCCGCGCGGCGTGGACCGGGACATAACTGCCCGCGCTGGTGGTGGCCGCGGCCGCCGGCGGCGGTGCGAGCACCACGACCGCGCCGGACACAGCGAGCACCGCGGCGGTGCTCAGGCTGATCAATGCGAAACGGCCCGGCAGGGTTGCCGGGCCGTTCCTGCGCGATCGGATCATGCCTGCGCGGTGTCCTCGAGCAGGTTGCGGGTGCGGTTGGCGTCGACCGGGATACCCGGGCCCATCGTCGTGGTGAAGGTGACCTTCTTCAGGTACTTGCCCTTCGACGACGACGGCTTGGCGCGCAGCACCTCGTCCAGCGCGGCCGCGTAGTTCTCGACCAACTGCTCGACGCTGAAGGAGGACTTGCCGATGATCAGGTGCAGGTTGGACTGCTTGTCCACCCGGAAGTTGATCTTGCCGCCCTTGATGTCGGTGATCGCCTTCGCGACGTCCGGGGTCACCGTGCCCGTCTTCGGGTTCGGCATCAAGCCGCGCGGGCCGAGCACCCGGGCGATCCGGCCGACCTTGGCCATCTGGTCCGGCGTGGCGATCGCTGCGTCGAAGTCCAGGTACCCGTCGGTGATCTCCTGGATCAGGTCGTCACTGCCGACCTTGTCCGCTCCCGCGGCGCGGGCCTCCTCGGCCTTGTCGCCGGTCGCGAACACGATGACGCGCGCGGTCTTGCCGGTGCCGTGCGGCAGGCTGACCGTGCCGCGGACCATCTGGTCGGCCTTGCGCGGGTCGACCCCGAGCCGCATCGCGACCTCGACGGTGCCGTCGAACTTGGTGGGCGAGGCCTGCTTGGCGATGGTCGCCGCCTCGAGCGGGCTGTAGATCTTGTCGGCCTCGATGAGTTCGGCGGCCTTGCGGTAAGCCTTGCTGCGCTGCATGGTTCTCTTCTTTCTCTAGTGGTTCAGCGGACCGCGACCTTCGCGGCCCTCCCACGTCATCTGTTCTCGTTGAGTGGCGACTTACACGTTCAGTGGCGACCTGTAGCCCGCCACTGAGCCCGGAACCCGCCACTCAACGGGACGGGGACGGGCGCGAGCGCTGATCGCGCCGGTTCAGCCTTCGACGGTGATGCCCATGGAGCGGGCGGTTCCGGCGATGATCTTGGCCGCCTGATCGATGTCGTTCGCGTTCAGGTCCTCCATCTTGGTCTGCGCGATCTCGCGGACCTGCGCCATGGTGACCTTGGCGACCTTGTTCGTGTGCGGCTCGCCGCTGCCCTTCTCGACGCCCGCGGCCTTGAGCAGCAGCCGGGCGGCCGGTGGGGTCTTGGTGACGAAGGTGAACGAGCGATCCTCGTAGACCGAGATCTCGACCGGGACGATCTGCCCGCGCTGCGACTCGGTGGCCGCGTTGTAGGCCTTGCAGAACTCCATGATGTTGACGCCGTGCTGGCCCAGCGCGGGGCCGACGGGCGGCGCCGGGTTCGCCGCGCCCGCCTGGATCTGCAGCTTGATGATCGCGGCGAGCTTCTTCTTCGGAGGCATAGGACTTCTTTTCTTCTCTGGTAGGGCAGGCGGTGTGATGCGTGAACTAGATCTTGGCGACCTGACTGAACGCGAGCTCGACAGGCGTCTCGCGTCCGAAGATCGACACCAGTACGTGCAGCTTCTGGTGCACCGGATCGATCTCGCTGATGGAGGCCGGCAAGGTGGCGAACGGGCCGTCCATGACGGTGACCGACTCGCCGATCTCGAACTCGACCTCGGTGAACTGCGGCTTGTCGGCGGCGGCGGCCCCCGGCTTGCCCGCGGCGACGGCAGCGGCCTTCTGGGTGGCCGGGGCGAGGATCTTGACGACCTCGTCCAGCGTCAGCGGGGACGGCCGGGACGTGGCGCCGACGAAGCCGGTGACCCCGGGGGTGTTGCGGACGGCGCCCCACGACTCGTCGTTGAGGTCCATGCGCACCAGGATGTAGCCGGGGAAGACCTTGCGCTGCACCTGCTGGCGCTTGCCGTTCTTGATCTCGACGACCTCTTCGGTCGGCACCTCGACCTGGAAGATGTAGTCCTCCATGTCCAGGCTCTGGATGCGGCTCTCCAGGTTGGTCTTCACCTTGTTCTCGTAGCCCGCGTAGCTGTGCACCACGTACCAGTCACCGAACTGGGTCTTCAGTTCGCGGCGCAGCGTCTCGACCGGGTCCTCGTCGTCCTGCTCGGCGGCCTGCTCGGCGGCCTCGGCGTCCTGCTCGTCGCCAGCCGCGTCGGCCTGCTCCGCGGCCGCGCCGGCAGCCGGTGCCGCGGGCTCGGCTCCGGCGGGCTCGTCGGCGGCCGGTTCGTCCGCGCCCAGCGCGGACACGTCGTAGTCGTCATCGGGCTCGCCTACCTGCTCGTCGTCGGCTGCTCCCAGCAGGCGAGCGGCGGAAGCGACGTCGGCGGGTCCGCCGGCAACATCCTCGGCGGCTTCGCTGCGCGGTTCGGCGGCACCGCTGCGCGGTTCGGCCGTGGCGAACGGGTTGTCGAGTTCGGGCTTGTCGCCACCTGACGCAGCGGCGTCGTCGTACTCGGACACAGTCTCTCTTCTCTTGCTTGTCGTGCTCGGGTCGGGGCGGTCGTCGGCTCTATCAGCCGAAGACCAGCAGCACCAGCTTCGCGAAGCCGATGTCCAGGCCGGCGACGATCGCGGTCATGATCACCAGAAAGATGATCACCACGATCGAGTAGGTCACCAGCTCGTTACGGGACGGCCACAGGACCTTGCGCAACTCCGAGACACTCTCGCGGGCGAAGCGCGTCGGCCCAGCACCGCGGCCACCCGACGGGCGGGGGGTCGCGGACTCGGTACGAGTCGCGGTCAACGAGCTCTCCTCTCGGACGGGTACTGCCTCACTGCGCAGGGGCGACAGGACTCGAACCTGCAACCGCCGGTTTTGGAGACCGGTGCTCTACCAATTGAGCCACGCCCCTAGGGACCCTGCGCGGGGATCTGCGCGGCCTGCACCGGCGGCTCGCGAGCATGCTGGCGCAGAGCCGCAGCGGACCCCGGTCGCCGAGTCTACGGGTAGGACGCAGGGCGCTCCAACTCCGCTGCGCCAGCGCGGCCCGCGGCCCGCAGGCCGCGCGTAAATCGAGCAGCCGGCATCTGGGACGATGGTGCCATGGGATCGCGCATTTCCGACCGCATCGCCGCCATCGCCGAATCGGCCACGCTCGCCGTGGACGCCAAGGCCAAGGCCCTCAAGGCCGCCGGCCGGCCGGTCATCGGCTTCGGCGCGGGCGAGCCGGACTTTCCCACGCCCGACTACATCGTCGAGGCGGCCGCCGCCGCCTGCCGCGACCCCAAGAACCACCGGTACACGCCGGTCGCCGGGCAGCCGGAGCTTCGTGCGGCCATCGCGGCCAAGACGCTGCGCGACACCGGCTACCAGGTCGACGCCACCCAGGTGCTGGTCACCAACGGCGGCAAGCAGGCCGTCTACAACACCTTCGCGGCGCTGCTCGACCCGGGCGATGAGGTACTGCTCATCGCTCCGTACTGGACGACGTATCCCGAGGCGATCAAGCTGGCCGGCGGCGTACCGGTCGAGGTGATCACCGACGAGACCAGCGGTTACCTGGCCACCGTCGACCAGCTCGAGGCCGCCCGCACGCCGCGCACCAAGGTGCTGCTGTTCGTCTCGCCGTCCAACCCGACCGGCGCGGTGTATCCGCGCGAGCAGATCGTCGCGATCGGCTCGTGGGCGGCCGAGCACGGGCTGTGGGTCGTCACCGACGAGATCTACGAGCACCTGGTCTACGCCGGTGCCGAGAACGTCTCGATCGCCGCGGCCGTGCCGGAACTCGGCGATCGGGTGGTGATCTTGAACGGGGTCGCGAAGACCTACGCGATGACCGGCTGGCGGGTGGGCTGGATGATCGGGCCCACCGACGTGATCAAGGCCGCCACGAACCTGCAGTCGCACGCCACCTCGAACGTGAACAACGTGGCCCAGGTCGCCGCGCTCACCGCGGTCAGCGGTGACCTGTCCGCTGTTGCGCAGATGCGTACCGCGTTCGACCGGCGCCGGCGGATGATCGTGGGCCTGCTTTCGGACATCCCCGGCGTGATCTGCCCCGAGCCCAAGGGGGCGTTCTACGCCTACCCGTCGGTCAAGGGGCTGCTCGGCAAGCCGCTGCGCGGCCGGGTCTCGCACTCGTCCGCCGAGCTGGCCGGGGTGATCCTGGAGGAGGCCGAGGTCGCGGTCGTGCCGGGCGAGGCGTTCGGCACACCCGGGTACCTGCGGCTGTCCTACGCGCTCGGGGACGCGGACCTGGCCGAGGGCATCGGCCGGATCGCCAAGCTGGTCGCCGACGCCGGCTGAACTCCCCCTCTCGGGCGATCAGCGCAGCGCGCCGGCCCGGCGCAAGATCGCGATTGCGGCCGGGAACTGCGTGATGGCCCGGGCGAAGTCGGCCGGAACCGCGATCTGCCACGCGTTGGCGGCCACGTAGCAGCGCATCACCCGGTCCCAACCCGACCGGCCGGCCGCCGTCCGGGCAGCCTCCAACGCCGCCGCGCCCTTCGCGTACGTCACGTTGAAGTAGTCGTACGAGTCGGTGCCGTACGACTCGATCGAGCGGTCGACGTCGCCGCGGTAGCTCAGCCAGGACGCCGCCTCGGGACGGGCGTCGACCAGCCGCTCGGCGTACTCGGCGAACGCCTCGTCCAGCCACGGGTGCAGCGCCTGAGAGTTGCCGACCATCGCGTAGAACCACTGGTGCGCGGTCTCGTGCACCGCGTCGGTCACCGACTCGGACTGCATCTGGATCGATGCCGGGTACTCGATGCCGCCCCCCTGGCTGCCGGGCACCCGCGCGATCGACAGCGACGCGAACGGGTACCGGCCGAACCGGGCAGACAGCTCCCGGATCGCCCGGGCGAAGATCGGCATCAGGGTGTTGCGGGACGCCGTGGTGTACGAGCCGACGCGCAGCGCGACCCCGTCGACCACCGTGTCGGACACGTGGAACGGCCCGACCGCGACGCTGACATCACGCGCCGCCGGGATCCGCGCTCGCCACACCCGGTTCGCGCCGTCGCGCCGCGGCGTGCGCGGGCCGCCGGACATGATCACGACGTCGGCGGCCGGCGCGGTCACGGTCAGCGTGGTGTCCATCGCCTCGCTCGTCGCGCTCTCGCCGGCGTTGATCGAGATCAGGTCCTCGGTGTGCCAGCCGTACCGCGTTGCCAGGCCAGTAACGGCTGGGCGGAGCCCAGCCAGGCGAACCCGCGGCTGCTACCGACCCGCTCGTAGTACGCGCCGCCCACGCTCAGGGTGAAGGCCAGCTCCGCCCTGACCGTGGTCCCGGCAGGGACGGTGCGGCCGAGCGGGAGGTGTAACAGACCGCCCTGGGTGGACGAGGCCGCAGCGGCCCGGCTGAACGTGTACCGCCCGGTGCCGGGGGTCACCGTCGCCGAGTCGACCCGCAGCCGGTTCCCGCGGGCGACCTGGCCGGCACTGTTCGGCGTCAACCGGAACACCAGCTCGCGCACCGGCCGGTCCGGCGTGAACGCCACCCGCTCGGTGCCGCGCACGGTCCGCAGCCCGGACGCGAAGGTGAACGCCAGCTCGACGCGCGGCCGGTCCGGGTCCGGCACCGCCCGCACCGTCGAGCAGGTCGTCTGCGCCGGCGCGGGGCCGCTGCCGCGCGCACTGGTCCGGGTGGCCGGGCTCGAGGCACCGCCGGGCGCCGCGGTCGACCGTGCTGGGCTCGAACTTGCGGACGACGACGTGGCGGACGACGACGTGGCGGACGACGACGTGGCGGACGACGACGCGGCAGCTGAGGACGCGGCACCGGACGCGATCACGCTCGCGGACCGCGCCGCCGGCGACGCGGGTCGGTGCGACGAGCCGGTGCACCCGGCCAGGGCGGCGGCCACGACGCAGGCGAGCGCGACCGGGCACGGCCGGGTCGGGATCACCGCAGGGCTCCCGCGCGCTGCAGCACCCCGATCGCTGCCGGGTACGCGGCCAGCGCGGCCTTGAGGTCGGACGGGTTGGCGATCCGCCACGCGTTGGCGCCGACGTAGCAGCGCATTGCGGCGTCCCATGCCGCGGTCCCGATCGCCTTGCGCGCGGCGGCGAGCGCGGCCGCGCCCTTGTCGTAGGTGATGAAGTAGTAGTCGTTCGCGTCCGTGCCGTACGACCCGGTCGGCCTGTCCACCGGGCCGTTCGCGTCCAGCGCCCCGCCCGGCTCGGACGTGCCGTCCACCCGCTCCTCGGAGAACTGGGCGAACGCCTCGTCCAGCCAGGCGTGCAGTGCCTGCGAGTCGCCGATCATGGCGTAGAACCACTGGTGCGCCGTCTCGTGCACAGCGACCAGCCGCGAGCCGTCCAGCATCAGGATCGAGCTGGGGTACTCGATGCCGCCGCCCTCGGCGGGTACCCGCGCGACCGAGAGCGACGGGAACGGGAACGGCCCGTACAGCTTGGCCAGCTCGGTGATCGCGCGCTCGAACTCCGGCACCAGCGCGTCGCGGATCGCGTCACTCGGGGCGCCCAGCCGCAGCTTCACGCCGTGCACCTCGGTGTCCGCCACGTGGAACGGCCCGACCGCGACGCTGACGTCCCGCGCTGCCGCGATCCGCGCGTGCCAGGTTCTGGTCGCGCCGGCGCCCGCGGCAGGGTCGGCCGGATCGCCGGACATGATCACGGTGTCCTTCGCGGGGGCGCTCACCGTCAGGTCGGTGTCCATCGCCTCGCTCGTGGCGCTCTCGGCGGTGAACTGGATCAGGTCCTCGTCGTGCCAGCCGAACCCGCGCTCCCAGGCCAGCAGCGGCTGCCCCGAGCCGAACCACGCGTAACGCGCGCCGGCGACATCGTTGCGGCCGAACCGGTCGAAGGATTCCGGCCCGAGGGTGAGCGTGAAGGCCAGGTCGGCGGTGACGGTCGTGCCGGCCGGCACGGTGCCGGACAGCGGAATGTGCAGCAGGCCGCCCTGGGTGGACGCCGCCGCGCCCGCGCGGCTGAACGTGTGGCTGGTGCCGCCGTGGTCCGCGGTCGCGGAGGTGACGACGATCTTGTTGCCGGCATCGACGGTCGGCGCGGTGTTCGCGGTCAACCGGAACACCAGCTCGGTGATCGGCCGGTCCGGCGTGAACGCGACGTGCTCGGTGCCCCGCACCGTGCTCAGGTCGGTGCTCACGACGAAGTTCAGCCGCACCACCGGCCGGTGCGGATCGGGTTCGGCGTACGACGCCGGGCAGTCCGCCGGCGCAGCGGACCCGCTCGGCGAACCCGGAGCAGTTCCCGGTGCGCTGCTGTGCGGCGGCGCCTGCGTCGAGGCGGCGGCAGGCAGCGTCCCGTGGCCGGACGAGACGGAGGTGCACGCGCTCAGCGCGAACAGGCCGGCCGCTACAGCCGCGGCAGCCGGCCGGAGGTTCACCGCGCGCCGTGCGGGCGGACGACGGCTCTGGCCTTGGCCAGGACGGTCTGGCCGTCCACCGTCGTCGTCAGGTCGACATCGATCAGCCCGTCGTCGCGTACCGCGCGGACCGCGCCCTCGACGCGCAAGGTGGCGCCGTCCGGGTCGGGCACGACCACCGGCCGGGTGAACCGCACGCCGTACTCGACGACGGCGCCCGGGTCGCCTGCCCAGTCGGTGACCACCCGGATCGCGAGAGCCATGGTGAACATGCCGTGCGCGATCACGTTCGGCAGACCCACCGACGTCGCGAACCGCTCGTTCCAGTGGATCGGGTTGAAGTCGCCGGACGCGCCGGCGTAGCGCACCAGGTCGGCCCGGCTGATGGCGAACTCCTGCGCCGGCAGCGTATCGCCTGCGTTCACAACGGCGTTCACTGCGCGGTCCCCCTCGCGACGATGGTGGAGTAGGCGCTCAGCACTGCTTCGCCGTCCACCGTCTGGACGTCGGACTTCGTGGTGACGATGTCGTTGCCCGCCGCCTGCCGGATGTCCTCGACGGACACGACCACCCGGAGCAGGTCGCCGGCGTGGATCGGCCGGTGGTGCACGAAGCGCTGCTCGCCGTGCACCACGCGCGAGTAGTCGATGCCCAACTCCGGGTCCATGATCACCTGGTGGCCGGCGCGCATGGTCACCGCGATCGCGAAGGTGGGCGGCGCGATCACGTCCGGGTACCCGAGGGCCCGCGCTGCTGCGGGGTCCCGGTACGCCGGGTTCGGGTCGGAGACGGCGTCGGCGAACTCGCGGATCTTCTCGCGGCCCACCTCGTAGGGGTCGGTCGGCGGATAGACGCGGCCGATGAACGTGGGGTCGACTGACATGGCGCAAACGCTAACCGAGCGTCGCAGCCCGCGTCACCCGCCCTCGCCCGGCACCGTCGTCGTCACCGCGAACGGGGCGGCACCGAACCCGTCCACCCGCGGCCGGCCCCACGGGTCGACGTCGGACAGCCTAGTCTCGGCCTCGCCCTGCGGCGTGCGCAACAGCACCGGACGCCGGCCGGTGGCGACCAGTTCACTCACCTCGGGCGAGGCCGAGACCCGGCCGTACCAGCTGTACCTGCCGGAGATCGGGTCGAAGTGCCCGGCCAGCCGCACTTGCGCCGCGACACTGCGGCCCTCACTGATCAGCTCCGCCGGGCCGGTGTAGCCGTCCTCGTCCATGTCACGCTCCTGCGCCGCTTGATTCCAGTTGGTTCCACGGCAGCGGCTCGTCGTAGCGCAGCGCAACGCCGCTCGCCCGTGCCGTCCCGTCCAGCAGGTGCCAGATCCCGTCACACACGACCTCGGTGACCTGCTCCCGCGAGAGCGTGCGCCTGGCCAGCCACCACGCGCCGATCGACTCGACCATGCCGACGATCGCGAACGCGTTCGGCTCGGCCCGCGCCTCGTCCAGCCCGAGCAGCAGCAACACGACCCTGAGCAGGTCGCTGACCCGGTCGGCCAGCGTGTTCTCGACCGCGTCCAGACCGGTGCGCCGCGCGCGCAGGAAGAAGTAGAGGTTGGGATGCTCATCGAACCAGCCGACGATGACGCCGACTGCCGAGCCGATGATCTGCCGCGGCGTGCTGTCACGACCGAGTGCGAGGTGCGGGACGACGCTGTCGACGATCGCGTTCACCACGTGATCGGCGATCGCCTGGCGCAGGTCCTCACGGTCGCGGAAGTAGCGGTACAGCACGGTCCGGCTGACCCCCGCGGCCGCCGCGATCTGCTCCGCCGAGGCATCCGGGCCGTGCTCGTCGACGGCCACCGCGCCGGCGGCCACGAACGCCGCGCGGCGCTGCACGCGGTGCTCGGCCCAACGCAGCCGCCGGCCGTCCGGCGTGCGCTCGGGACCGGCCTGCCGGACCTCGGTCACCGGTGCCTCCCCTCGCTCGCCCGTGACGGTACCGCGCGCGCAGCATGTATGCGACATTGCGTCACATCATTACCGGAGTCCGCCGTCCGCGCGGAACGCGCAGAGCCCCGCACCGACCGGGGTCAGCACGGGGCCCTGCGAAGAACGTGACGCGTCAGCGCGTCTCGCGGTGCTCGGTGTGCTTGCCGCAGTTCGGGCAGAACTTCTTCATCGAGAGCCGGTCGGGATCGTTACGCCGGTTCTTCTTGGTGATGTAGTTGCGGTGCTTGCACTCCTGGCACGCCAAGGTGATCTTCGGTCGCACGTCGGTGGCTGCCACGGTGGTGCCTTTCAACTCACGGATGGGACGGGCCGGGGCGCCGGCCCTTCTTCACTTCTTCACGAGCCCGTAGTTTCGAGCTCGTACCAAGCACAGTAGCGAGGGCCGGACTTGAACCGGCGACACAGCGATTATGAGCCGCTTGCTCTACCAGACTGAGCTACCCCGCCCGGGGTGATCCCGGATGGGACCACCGGAGCCCCCTTACGGAATCGAACCGTAGACCTTCTCCTTACCATGGAGACGCTCTGCCGACTGAGCTAAGGGGGCAGTTGCGGACGCCGCAGCGCGGCACCCACACCGAGCGATGAGCTTACACGACGGCACGCAGCGCCCGAGCCATTCGCCGGATGAGCCGAAGGCCACCGTCGATCGGCCTGTGAGGTTGGCAACATGATGGTTCTTCGACAGACTCGCAGGCGAGACAGTCACCTGCGAGTGAGTCAGGAGTGCCCATGGCCGTCACGTCCGAGCTGACCGTCCTGCACCGTGCCATCGACGAACTGCAAGCCGTCGTAGGTTCGGTCCGCGGCCGCTACGGCGACATTCCCGCGGTACGCCGACTGCTCGGCGACGTCGACCGGATCCTGTTGGACGCCGCCGAGCTCGATGAGGTTCCCCCACCGCCGCAACCGGAAGGCCAGGTCGAGATGCAGATCATCGACGACACCCCGTTCGACCCGTCGCTGTGGAGCGACGCCGACGACGAAGGGCTCGGCGGCTATCACGGCGGGAGCCGATGACCCGCAGCCTGCCGGTCGGCGCCGAGTCTCCCGGCCGGGCGCACATCGGGGTTCGCACGCTGCGCGAGGACCGCTGGTGGGTGCAGCCGCTCGTCACGTTCGTGCTGCTGTGCCTGTGGGTCGCGTACGCGATGGTGCGCACCATCAGCCAGAGTGACTACTTCGTCTCGCAGTACCACTACCTGTCGCCGTTCACGTCCCCGTGCGTCACCGCGTCCTGCCCGGAGGCAGCGCGCGACTTCGGCACCTGGCTGCCGCACTTCCCGCCGTTCCTGCCGTTGGCGCTGCTCTCGCTGCCGTTCCTGCTGGGGTTCCGGCTCAGTTGCTACTACTACCGCAAGGCGTACTACCGCGCGTTCTGGCTCTCGCCGCCCGCCTGCGCGGTCGCCGAGCCGCACGCGAAGTACACCGGCGAGACCCGCTTCCCGCTGATCCTGCAGAACCTGCACCGCTACTTCTTCATGATCGCGGTGGTGATCTCGCTGGTGAACAGCTACGACGTCGTGCGCGCGTTCAAGGGCGCCGACGGCGGGATCGGCCTCGGGCTGGGCACCTTGATCATGCTGGCGAACGTGGTGCTGCTGTGGTGCTATACGCTCGGCTGTCACTCCTGCCGGCACATCACGGCCGGCCGGCTGAACAACTTCTCCTCGCACCCGCTGCGCTATCGCGCGTGGACGAAGGTGTCGTGGTTGAACGCCCGGCACATGCAGTTCGCCTGGACCACGCTGGCCACGCTGCTGCTCACCGACCTGTACGTAGCGCTGGTCGCCGGTGGCGCATTCAGCGACCCGCGCATCTTCAACTGAGAGGTTCGGCGTGCCAGAGCAAGAAGATCTCGAGAAGCACAAGTACGACGTCCTGATCATCGGGGCCGGCGGGTCGGGGCTGCGCGCCGCGATCGCCGCGCACGAGGCGGGGCTGCGAGTCGCGGTGATCTGCAAGTCGCTGTTCGGCAAGGCGCACACGGTGATGGCCGAGGGCGGCTGCGCGGCAGCGATGGGCAACGTCAACAGCCACGACAACTGGCAGGTGCACTTCCGGGACACCATGCGCGGCGGCAAGTTCCTGAACAACTGGCGGATGGCCGAGCTGCACGCCAAGGAGGCACCGGACCGGGTCTGGGAGCTGGAGACGTACGGCGCGCTGTTCGACCGCACGAAGGACGGCAAGATCAGCCAGCGCAACTTCGGCGGCCACGAGTACCCGCGGCTGGCGCACGTGGGCGACCGCACCGGCCTCGAGCTGATCCGCACGATGCAGCAGAAGATCGTCTCGCTGCAGCAGGACGACGCGCGCAAGGCGGGCCGTTCCTCGGGCGCCGACGACGGCCGGCTGAAGGTCTTCGCCGAGCTGACCGTGACCGAGCTGCTCACCGACGACACCGGCGCGATCGCCGGCGCGTTCGGGTACTACCGCGAGACCGGCAAGTTCGTGCTGTTCAAGGCGCCCGCGGTCGTGCTGGCCACAGGCGGCATCGGCAAGTCGTTCAAGGTCACCTCCAACTCCTGGGAGTGCACCGGCGACGGCATGGGACTGGCGCTGCGCGTCGGCTCGACGCTGATGAACATGGAGTTCGTCCAGTTCCACCCGACCGGCATGGTCTGGCCGCCGTCGGTGAAGGGCATCCTGGTCACCGAGGGCGTGCGCGGCGACGGCGGGGTGCTGAAGAACTCCGAGGGCAAGCGGTTCATGTTCAACTACGTCCCGGACGTGTTCCGCAGCCAGTACGCGGACAACGAGGCCGAGGCCGACGCCTGGTACAAGGACCCGGACCACAACAAGCGCACCCCGGACCTGCTGCCGCGCGACGAGGTCGCCCGGGCGATCAACTCCGAGGTGAAGGCCGGCCGCGGCTCACCGCACGGCGGGGTCTACCTGGACATCGCCTCGCGGCTGCCCAAGGAGGAGATCCTGCGGCGGCTGCCGTCGATGCAGCACCAGTTCAAGGAGCTGGCCGACGTCGACATCACCTCCGAGCCGATGGAGGTCGGGCCGACCTGCCACTACGTGATGGGCGGCATCGAGGTCGACGCCGACACCGCTGCTGCGGCGCGCGTCCCGGGCCTGTTCGCCTCCGGCGAGGTGGCCGGCGGCATGCACGGTTCGAACCGGCTCGGCGGCAACTCGCTGTCGGACCTGCTCGTGTTCGGCCGGCGTTCCGGCGAAGGCGCGGCCGCGTACGTCCATGCGTTGCGCGGCGAGTACCCGGCGATCAGCGACGAGCAGGTCGCGTCCTGCATGCAGGTCGCGCTCGCGCCCTTCGAACAGCACGGTGACACCGCATACGAGATCCACCAGGAACTGCAGCAGTGCATGAACGATCTCGTCGGCATCATCCGCAAGGCCAGCGAGGTGCAGGACGCCCTGGAGCGGCTGGAGAAGCTCAAGGAGCGCGCCAAGACGGTGTCGGCCGCCGGTCCGCGCGAGTTCAACCCGGGCTGGCACCTCGCGCTCGACCTGCGCAACATGATCGCGGTGTGCGAGTGCATCGCCCGGGCCGCGCTGATCCGCGAGGAGTCACGCGGCGGTCACACCCGAGACGACTTCCCGAGCATGTCCGCCCAATGGCGCAAGGTGAATCTCATCTGCACGCAGAACGAGGCGGGCGACGGGATCGACGTCGTGGAGCAGCCGATGGAGCCGATGCGCGCCGACCTGCTCGCCCTGTTCCCTCGGGACGAGCTGATGAAGTACTTCACCGACGAGGAACTCGTCGACGTTGCGGGGGAGGCCGAATGACGTACAACGCCCACTTCCGCGTCTGGCGTGGCGACGCGTCGGGTGGCGAACTCGGCGACTACACGGTCGAGGTGAACGAGGGCGAGGTCGTCCTCGACATCATCCACCGGCTGCAGGCGACGCAGGCCGGTGATCTCGCCGTGCGGTGGAACTGCAAAGCCGGCAAGTGCGGCTCGTGCAGCGCCGAGATCAACGGCCGGCCGCGGCTGATGTGCATGACCCGCATGTCGACGTTCACCGAGGACGAGGTCGTCACCGTCACGCCGATGCGTACCTTCCCGGTGATCAAGGACCTGGTCACCGACGTGTCGTACAACTACCGCAAGGCCGAGCAGATTCCTGCGTTCGCCCCGCCACCTGGTCTCGCGCCCGGCGAGTACCGGATGGCCCAGGTCGACGTGCAGCGCTCGCAGGAGTTCCGCAAGTGCATCGAGTGCTTCCTGTGCCAGGACGTCTGCCACGTGATCCGCGACCACGAGGACAACAAGCAGTCCTACGCCGGGCCGCGGTTCTTCATCCGCCTCGCTGAACTGGACATGCACCCGCTGGATGCTCTGGACCGCAAGCAGGAGGCGCAGGACGCGCACGGGCTGGGGATGTGCAACATCACCAAGTGCTGCACCGAGGTCTGCCCCGAGCACATCAAGATCACCGACAACGGCATCATCCCGTTGAAGGAGCGCGTGGTGGACCGCCGGTACGACCCGTTGCAGGTCATCGCGCGCAAGGTGCTGCGCAAGGACAAGTAACCGGCCGGCGGTCCAGTTCGGACAGCAACGGCTCCGGATCGGTTCCCGCGTCCTCGGCGGCGAGTTCCGGCAGGCTGCGGGCCTCCTGCGAAGCGATCGTGCACCGCTTCCGGTCCCGGTTCCACTGACCGGGACCGGAAGGGTCAGTGCATGGCATGGACGACGGCGTGTCCCCTGCCGCGTCCGATCATCCAGCGGTTCACCGGCGTGGTGAGCACGAAGGCGGCCGCGAGTGAGACGGCCAGGGCCAGCCAGAACAGCGCGCTGCCGAGGCCGGCGTCCATCGCCCCGGGGATGGCGACGACAACGGTGTTGTCGATCAGTTCCATGACCGCGATCGACACGGTGTCGGCGGCCAGGGCGACCCGGGCCGCCGCGTTCAGGGGAAGGCCGGAGCGCAGCACGCCGCGCATCGTCAGCGCGTAACCGAAGGCGAACGCGAGCACGACCGACAGCACGATCGTCGCCGCATTGTGCAGACCGGCGGCCGAGCCGATCACCATGCCGAGGACCTCGCCGATCGCACAACCGGTGAGGCAGTGCAGCGTGGCGGACATGGCCATGGCCCACGGGACGGCAGTGCGTCCGGCGGCGTGCTGGTGCACCGAATGATCGCTCGACGTGCTCATCGGGTCCTCCTGGATGGTCGCTGCACGCTCGAACCAGGATACCCCCATGGGGTATTCCGACAACGCCGCGTCAGATCGTCATCACGGCGAGGATCGCGCCTGGCGTCGGCCGGCTGGAACCGCCGTCCGGCTCGAGCGAGATGCCCATGCTCGCCGCCCCGGTCAGGTCGCCGCTCGCCTGCACCAGGACATTGCCCTTCGCATCCGGCCGGAACACACCGGCCGAGGTCGCGGCACCATGTGGATCGATCATCCACAGCTGGTAGGTGTGATCGGCGGAGGGCGCGGGCACGTCGCGGCCCAGCAGCACGAATCGATGCTCGGCCTTGGAGTAGAGGAGCGTCGCCTGCCCGGTGCCGCCGACCGCTCCGGTGACGGTACGGACGTCCGGGTTCTCGAGCACCGAGATGATCGCCGCAGAGCGGTCCTGGCGCCGGCCGGCGTCGCGATGCTGCTGGTACCCCCACGCCGTCGCGGCCACCGCGAGCAGCAGGCACGCGGCGGCGACCGACTGCCAGAGCCATCGGCTGCTCCGGCGGGTGGAAAGCTCGACGACGTTGTCACCGGCCGGCGGCAGCGGCCGGACCGTCCCGATCGCGTCCAGGATGTCTGCCCGCAGCCCGGGCGGCGGAGCGGTCGAGGTCGTGTGGCTCAGCTCCGCGGCCGCGGCCCGCAGGCTGCGCACCTCGGCGGCGCAGTCCGCGCAGCCCGCCAGATGGGCCTCGAACTGGGCACGCTCCTGCTCGTCGAGGGCGTCGAGGGCGTAGGCACCGGTCAGGCCGCTGAACTCATGACTGCTCATCGCACACCCCCAGGGCATCTCGTAGTCGGATCAGGCCGTCGCGGACCCGGGTCTTCACCGTTCCCAACGGCAGGTGCAGCAGTTCGGCGACCTCCCGATGCGTGTAACCGCCGAGGTAGGCGAGGGTGATCGCCTCGCGCTGCACCTCGGTCAGGTCCGCCAGCGCCTTGTGCACGCGTTGCGCGTCGAGACCGGCCTGCACCTGCTCGCTGACCTGATCGTAGGGACGATCGGTGTGCACCGCGGCGTAGCGGTCCTCGCGCAGCGTGCTCGACTGGGCGGCCCGGACCCGGTCGACCGCCCGGCGGTGCGCGATCATCAGCAGCCAGGGCAGCACGGCGCCGGCCGTCGGGTCGAAGCGCGCCGACTCGCGCCAGATCTGCAGGTACACGTCCTGGGTCACCTCGGCTGCCTGCGCCGGGTCCCGGACGACCCGCAGCACCATGCCGTGCACCCGCGCCGCCGTCAGGTCGTAGAGCCGCGCGAACGCGCCCTGGTCACCGCGCGCCGAGGCCGCGAGCAGGCCGGCCGGATCCGGGTCCGGGTCGTCGTGCCCGCCGTCACCGGTCGCCGACGTCCGCAGGAACCGCACGTCGTTCACTGTGACAGACCCGGCCGGCCGGCCGCGGCGCGGCGCGGTGGTGCGCCACGGATCGGCCTGCTGCACGACACCCACCTCCGGCGATCCGATACATCCCTGTCGACGGTGATTCGGTGCCGCGCGCGGTGTGGATTGGCGGGGCGCCGCACGGCATTTCGCGCGCCGTCCAATCCGGGTAGGGCTCGGCTCCGAACTGCTGCCATCGGGCCGAGGCGTCCTGCTGAGCCGGACCGCCGCGTCAACGCGGCCCGTCCGACACCGGGCAGCCGTCCGGCGACGTCAAGTCGAAGGGAACACAGCATGAACAAGCTTCTGCGCTGGGCCGTGCCGATCGCCGCGATCGGGATCACCGGCCTGGGCCTGGCGATGCCGGCCAGCGCCGCACCGAGTTCGACCAACTACCAGGCAACCCTGGACGCGCTCAACCACGCGAGCGGCTCGGGAACCCTGAGCATCAGCCTGAACGGGGACCGCGCCACGGTGACCGAGCACTACACCGGTCTGGCGACGACGTTCAGCGGCAATCCGTACCCGCATGTGCAGCACATCCACATCGACGGTATGGGCACCTGCCCGGCGATGTCCGCCGACAAGAACGGTGACGGCATCGTGGACACCGTCGAGGGGCAGCCGTCGTACGGCAAGATCGGCACCACCCTGGCGACCACGGGCGACACCAGCGCCAAGGCGGCCACCACGCTGACCGTCGCTCCGAGCGGCGGAAGCGCGGACTACAAGCGCACCTTCACCATGAACGCCGCCACGATCGCGGCGCTGAAGGCGGGAACCGCGGTCGTCGTGGTGCACGGGCTCGACCCGTCGACCCTGAGCAAGAAGGCGCAGGGCGAGAAGAGCAACCTGGTCCCGTCGCTGCCCCTCGCCGCCACCTCGCCGGCGCTGTGCGGCGTGCTGGCCGCGTCGCAGATGTCCACCATCCCCGGTGGTGCTCCGGACACCGGTGGCGGCAGCACGTCCGGCGTCGAGGACGCGGCACTGCTCGGCGTCAGCGGCGGCCTGATCCTCGCCGCGGGTGGCGCGTTCGCAGCGCGTCGTCGCTTCGCCCGGCAGAGCTGACCTGCGGGTAGCCGAGAGATGAGCACCCACGCCCGCCGTGCCCGCGTGTTCGCCGCGGCGGGCGTGGGGTTGCTGATCGCCGGCGTCCTCGCGCTGGTGGTCGGGCTCCGCGCGCAGCAGTCGGCGCCGCAGCCCCCTCCGTCGGCGGCCAGCCCCGTCTCGATCGTCCCGAGGACGGGCAGCCCAAGCGATGCCTCGCCCTCCGGGCGGACCGGAACGGGCCGGACGTCGCCGCGCACCCGCGGCCCGATCCTGGCGCGTTCACTACCGGTCCGGCTGGCCATCCCGGCGATCGGGGTGGATACCAAGGTGCAGCAACTCGGCCTCAACCCGGACGGGTCGGTGCAGGTGCCGCCGCTCGGGCGTGACTCGCATGCGGGCTGGTACAAGTACTCGCCGACTCCCGGAGAGCTCGGACCCTCGGTCGTCCTCGGTCATATCGACTCGGCGGCCTACGGCCCAGGCGTGTTCTTCCGGCTCGGCGACCTGCGGCAGCGCGACCGCATCTCGATCACGCTGGCCGACCGCACCGTCGCGGTCTTCGAGGTCGAGCGGGTGGTCGAGTACCGCAAGGCGCAGTTCCCCACCCTCGCCGTGTACGGCAACACCGACCACGCCGCGCTGCGGCTGATCACCTGCGGCGGAACCTTCGACCCGGCCCGGCACAGCTACGAGTCCAACATCGTCGCCTACGCCGCGCTGGTGTCGGCACACCCGAGCTGAGTTCGACCCTGTGGAAGGACACGAGATGAAGGCACCCCGCAGATGGGCGGCGCTGGTCGCCGCGAGTGCAGTGCTGCTGGCCGGTTGCGCGTCGTCCGCCGGAGCTGACCAGCCGGCCCGGATGGCGGGGCCGACCGGCGCCGCGATGACGCCCGGCATGGTGATGCCGGACGGATCCACGATGGGCGCGATGGCGCCGTCGGCCAGTTCGCAGCAGAGCGGTCCCTCGGCCGCCGCCCTGATGATCTGCAGCGACGAAACGCGCGCGGACATCGCGCAGGTGCTTGCGCTGCCCGACCGGCCGACCGCGACGGCGACCTGGCGCGCGCACACCTACACCTGTAGCTATCGGCTGCCCGCCGGACCGTTCGTGCTGTCGGTGACCGAGTCGGCCGACGGCGCTGCGGCCGCTCGCTACCTGGCGGACGCGCGCAGGCGGCTCGGCACGACCACCGACCTCGCCGGCCTCACCGAGGGCGCGTTCGGCACGGCAGCCGGCAATGTCCTGCTGCGCAAGGACAACGACGTGCTGCACGTCGACGCGACCGCCCTGCCCGCCGTGTTCGGCACCCAGGGCCAGAAGCGGGCAGACTTCGCGTACGAGATCGCCTCCGACATCCTGGGCTGCTGGACGGGCGATTGAGTCCCCGCGTTTCGGCGCACCGCCGGCGGGGGTACGACCACTCGACCGGAGAGCACGAGAATTGAGGACGGTTCATGGGCACTCACGCGGCGTGGCACGGCTACGCGGGGCACGGCCTGGCCGTTGCGGCAGCCGCCGCCGTCGGGGGTGCCGCGACGGCAACGGGGTGGGACGACCGGCTGGACACGCCGGCATGGCAACCGCCCCGAGCGGCGTTCGGGCCGGTATGGACCGGGCTGTACGCGCTGGTCGCCGGCGCGGGCGGAGCCGTGTGGAACGCCGGCCGGGGACGCCAACGAGCCCGCTTCGCGACGGCGTTCGGGATCAATCTGGCGCTCAACGCCTCATGGACGTGGACCTTCTTTCGGGCGAGGCGCCTGCCGGCCGCCGCGGCGCATGCCGCTGTGCTGACGCTCTCCGCGTCCGACCTGATCAGGCGTGCGCGGCGGGTGTCGCCGGCAGCTGCAGCCGCGTTGGTCCCGTACGCGGCCTGGTCCGGGTTCGCCACCGTCCTCGCGGCGGAGATCGCACGCCGCAACCGCGGCGCGCAGCACCAGCCGATCGCCCGGTAGCTGACCGGCCGGCAGCGGGGTGAGCGGATGAGAGTGCTCGTGGCGGGAGCGTCCGGTTTCATCGGGCGCAGACTGTGCCCGGCGTTGCGCGAGGCAGGTGTCGAGGTGCGAGCGATGACGAGGGCGGCGCCGGACCGCTATCACGGCGCCGGCACGCCGGTGCGCGCAGACGCCCTCGACGCGGCGTCGGTACGTGCGGCGTTGGACGGCTGCGTCGCCGCCTACTACCTGGTGCATTCGCTGGCGAGCGCCGACTACGAGGAAAAGGACGCTGCCGCGGCGCGCACCTTCGGTCGTGCCGCGGCCGATGCCGGAGTGCGCCAGCTGGTCTATCTGGGCGGTCTCGGCGCCGACGAGGACGACCTGTCGACGCACCTGCGCAGCCGCCGCCGGGTCGAGGGGCTGCTCGGTGAGGCGGGTGTGCCGGTAACGACCCTGCGCGCCGGCATCATCGTCGGCCATGGCGGCATTTCTTGGGAGATCACCCGGCAGCTGGTCGAACACCTGCCGGCGATGATCACCCCGCGCTGGGTGCGGACCCGGACCCAGCCGATCGCCGCCGCGGACGTCGTCCGGTATCTCGTCGGCGTGCTGGACCGCGCCGAGACGATCGGGCGGGTGTTCGAGATCGGCGGCCCGGACGTGCTCAGCTACGCCGACATGCTGCGTCGGGTCGCGGCGATCGAGGGTCGGCCGATACTGATTCTGCCGGTGCCGCTGCTGTCGCCCGGGCTGTCATCGCTGTGGCTCGCGCTCGTGACCGACGTCGACGTGCGCACCGGCCGTGCGCTCGTGAACTCGATGATCAACGAGGCAGTGGCCCACGACGACGGAATCCGCACGCTGCTGCCGTTCGACCCGATGGGTTACGACGCCGCAGTACGCGTCGCGCTCGGTGAACGGGCCGCAGGTGATGCGCGGTGAATCGAGGGCGAGGGCCGCGTGCCGGCCTGCCTCGCGCTGCTGCACGCACGGCGCCCGCCGAGAGCGGAGCCACACTCGCGCACCGACGGCGGGTCGTGGCGGGCGCGTCCGTAGCCGGCGCCGGGCTGTTGGGGGCCTCGCTCGCGGCCGAACCCGACTCGCCGCGGTTCTACCTGCTCACGCTCGGTGTGGCAGGCACCTGGTTGGTCGGCGGGCTGAAGTCCGGTCCCCTGCACCTGGGGCGCGTCGACACCGAAGAGGGCGGTCAATGCCGGCCGGTGACAGCTCCGCTGGCCACCGGAGTCGTCGCCTTCGGCGCGTTCGTCGCCGTGGCGCTGGCGATTCGTCGCTTCCGGTTCCTCGGCTTCCTCGACGAGGCGCTCACCTCCGTGCTGCGGTACGCCACCCGCGGCTCGGGTCCGCTGGTGCTGGCGACCGCCTTGGCCAACGGGGTGGGCGAAGAGGTGTTCTTCCGTGGCGCCGTGTACAACGCGATCGGCCGGCGGCGCGCCGTGCCGGTATCGACGGCTGTCTACGTCGCGGCGTCGAGCGCCACCCGCAACCCCGCACTGGTGCTCGCCTCGGCGGTGATGGGCACGCTGTTCGCCGTTCAACGCCGCATCTACGGCGGGATCCAGGCACCGATCCTGACGCATCTGACCTGGTCCGCGTTGATGCTGCGCTACCTGCCGAAAGCCCTGCGCTTCCTGCCGGAAACCTCGCGCGAGCCGGCGGCGGGCAGGCGGGGCCGATGACGGTCGGCGTGGTCCTGTTCACCCGCGACCTGCGGGTGCACGACAACCCGGCGCTGTGGCATGCGGTGCGTGAGCACGAGCAGGTGCTGCCGATGTTCGTGCTCGACGACGACATCCGCACCGGCGGATTCAACCGGCCGAACCGGGCGACGTTCCTGGCTGACTGCCTGCGCGACCTGGACGGGTCGCTTCGCTCCCGCGGGGCACGACTTGTGGTGCGCCGCGGCGACGTCGTCGCCGAGACGGCGCGGCTGGCCGAGCAGGTCAGCGCGCGGGCCGTTCACGTGGCCGGTGACGTCAGCCGGTATGCGCAGCGCCGCGAACGGCACCTCGCGCAGGCCCTGACCTGCGAACTCGTGGTGCACGAGGACGCCCTGTTCGCCGTGCCCCCCGGGCGCATCCGCCCCTCGGGGGGCGGCGCGCACATGAGCGTGTTCTCCGCGTACTACCGCCGCTGGCTGGTCGAGTCGCGTCGCGCACCGCTGCCGGCTCCTCGCGTCGTGGCGCTGCCGAAGGGGTCACCCGCCGGCCTGCTGCCGTCGGCGCGCAGCATCTGCCCCGGGCCGACCGCGCCGCGGTTGCCGCCGGGGGGCGAGTCCGCCGGCCGGTCCCGCCTGGCGCGCTGGCTGCGCACCGATGCCGGACGCTACGACGAGGTTCACGACGACCTCGCCGCCGACGCCACCAGCCGCCTCTCGCCGTACCTGCACTTCGGCTGCCTGTCCCCCGTCGACGTCCTCGCCCGCTCCGGCACGACGGCCGGCTTCGCGCGGCAGCTGGCCTGGCGCGACTTCCACGCCCAGGTCCTGGCCGCGCGAAGCGACGCGTCGACCCGCGACCTGCGCCCCCGCGAGGATCGCTGGCGCAGCGCGCCCGCCGAGTTCATCGCGTGGCAGCAGGGCCGCACCGGGATACCGGTCGTCGACGCCGGCATGAGGCAGCTCGCGGAAGAGGGGTGGCTGCACAACCGGGCCCGCCTGCTGGTCGCGCATTTCCTCACCAAGACGCTCTACCTCGACTGGCGCCTCGGCGCCGCCCACTTCGCCGACCAGCTTGTCGACGGCGACGTCGCGAACAACAGCCTGAACTGGCAGTGGGTGGCCGGCACCGGTACCGACTCGCGCTACAACCGGATCTACAACATCGATGCCCAAGCTCGCCGGTACGACCCGGACGGTGCATACGTGCGCCGTCACGTGCCCGAACTGAGCGAGATCCCGGGGGCCGCGGTCCATGAGCCGTGGCTGCTGCCCACCCGCCGGCGCGCAGCCCTGGACTACCCCGATCCGATCGTGGACGTCGCCGAGGGCAACGCGCGGTTCCTGCGCGCCCGCGGCAGACGGTGAGGGCACACCGCGCCAGGATCCGGTCGGGGTCCGGACCCATGAGATCGCGATCGTGTTACTAGCTGGCGACCGTGTTACGGCCCGGCGGATCGCGTCCGGCGCCATCCGGACGCGGCGTCGTAGTGGACCAGGCCACGCTGCTCGAACGCTTCGAGCCAGCCCTGCATCGGCCACCAGCCCCAGCGCCGATGGAAGACGCCGGCGTTGCGCACGATGTCGTCGAGGTGTTCGAGCGGCGGATCGCTGATCGGATGGAACTGGTGGTAGGCCCATGCGCCGCCGATCCAGTCGATGCCGATCCCCGCGGCGGCCGCCTGCTGCCCGAAGTCGGTGTCCTCGCCGCCGTACCCGCGGTAGAGCTCGCAGAAGCCGCCGACCCGGCGCCACACGTCCGGTAGCACGGCGAACGAGAGCGACCAGAACAGCCGCGAGTCGTCAGCGGGAAGGATCGCGTCCTCCGCCGGAACCGGCCGGGCGGGATGTGCCCGGGCGAGCTCCGGCAGACGGTCCAGGTCGTAACCGGCTGTGGGTACCGGGGGCAGGTAGGCCACCGGCCCGCAGAGCAGCCGTGGCGCGCCGCGCCGCGCGACCTGGACGTAGCGGCCGATCGTGCCGCGGCCCGGGATGCAGTCGACGTCGAGGAAGACCAGCAGCTCGGCGCCCGCTTCGAGCGCGGCTTCGGCACCGGCATTGCGAGCCAGCGCCAGTGGCAGCTGCTCGTCCCGGACCGGGACGTGCACCGCAACGACGGCCGGTGCCGGTCCGGCAACGCTCTCGCTGACAGCACCGGGATCGGACATGGCCACCACGACGTGCGCCGCGACCGGGTGCCCGCTCCGCGCGAGTGCTTGCCGCTGCACCTGCAGGTGCCGGTGCCGGCCGGACACCGCCGTGATCACCGCGACGCGCACTGCTCCTGCTCCCGTCCCGCGCCGGATCCGACGTCGTCGATCAGCCGCGCCGCCCGCGCTGCTCCGGACCGGCACCAGCTCGACCATCGCGACGCCGGGGTCCGGGCCGCCCGGGCCAGCAGCTCGGACCACTCGTGCGGGCGGGGCCAGCTCGTGAGCACCGTCGCGAGGCCGGCGGTGCGCAGGGCGTCCGCCGTGGCGTACTGCTCGCCGTGCGGGCGCGGTTCGGGCAGCACGATGGCCGGGCACCCGGCCGCCGCCACGTCGGCCAACGCGCCGAGGCCGGCGTGACAGATCACCACGTTCGCCGACGACAACGCCGGCCACGGATCCGCGCACCACGCGCCGGGGCCGAGCCGCTGCCAGCTCCAGCCCGGCGCCGCGTCCGCTGCCGACCGCACCGTCGACTCGCTGACGGAGGTGCCGCCGCGACCCTGCAGCACGACCACCCGCCGTGATGACGCCCGGTCGTGCGGGTGGCGCGAACGCCCCTCGAACGGGGACAGGCCACCGACGTGCGCTGTCCGCTGGGCCCAGGGCTGCAGGTCCCGGTCCATCGCGGCCAGCCCGGGTGGCCACGGCGCGAGGATGAGTTCGGCGACGGAGTAGCCGAGTTGATGTGCGGCGTCCGAACGCTTCCCCGGCAGGCCCATGACGACCACGGGTACCCCCATGAGGCGTGCGAAGACGCTCACCTCGACAGAGACGTCGACCACCAGTACGGCGGGCGCGGCCGTGTCGAGCCAACGGGCGATCGTGCGCATGCGCGCCGAGAGACCCCGGTCGTGCAGCGGGGACCAGTGCAGCCGACCGTGACCGGTGGGGTCGACGGGACGTTCCGCCGAGTCGTCCCGGTCCAGCTGGATCCAGGGCCCGGTCCAGTCGTCCGGACGCGGCAGGGACGAGAGCGCGGTGAGCTCCTGGCCCGAGGCGGCGGCGATGCAGCGGGCATGGCGCAGGTGTCCGGTGCCGACGTGGTGGACGTAGTAGCCGATCATGATCCGCCGCTCACGCGGCAGCACCGGTGGCAGCCAGCTCGGTGTACAGCGCCTCGTACCCGTCGACCATGCGGCCGACGGCACAGTGCGCCTGCGCGTGTGCGCGCGCGGCGTGGCGGGGCAGCTGCCGCGCGCGCCCGATCGCGGCGGCCAGCGCCACGACGTCCTCGCCGTCGACCAACGCCGCGCAGTCGGCACCGACGACTTCAGGGATGCCACCTCGCGCGAAGCCGGCAACCGGCGTGCCACAGGCGAGCGCCTCGGCCGCGACCAGGCCGTACGGCTCGTCCCACCGGGGCGTGACCAGGGCGACGGCCGCCCGCCCGACCTGCTCCGCCAACGTGCCGTGGTCAGCGGCTCCCAGGTACCGGACCTCCGGTCCGAGCAGCGGCGCGATCTCGGCGTCGAAGAACCGTCGGTCGGGAACCGGCCCGACCAGGTCGAGGCCGACCCCGGCGAGGCGGGCGGCGGCGATCGCCAGGTCAGGGCCCTTCTCGCGAACCAGCCGGCCGAACCAGATCACCCGTTCGCCGCCGGGCCCCGTGCTCCAGCGCTCGAGGTCCACGCCGTTCGTGATCACCCGGGCATTGACTGCGTGCCGCCACGCGCGGGCGGTGAACTCGCTCACCGCGACGAACGTGACCGGGCACGGACCCGACTGGATCGCCGATTCGAGCCACGGTGTCGGCGGGGTGTGCAAGGTGGTCACCAGTGGCACCGGCAGAGCCGAAGCCATCGCCACCGGCAGGTGATGCAGGCTGTTGTTGTGCACGACGTCGAAGTCGCCGCTGCGCGCGAGTTCGAGCATGAGGCTGAGATACGCGTGGTGCTCCTCGAGCCACACGTCCGCGGTCATCGACACGTCAGCCCGGGCGGCGGCACTGATCCGCGGCCACTTCGCGTTCAGCTCGCGCACGCCGAGTGCCGGATCGCAGCCGGGACCGGCGAAGATGGTGATCTCGTGCCCACGCCGGCGCAGCGCGTTGGTCAACGTCCAGGTGTGAGCTTCCAGGCCTCCCGCGAACGGCTCCCTGATCGCGTACCTGGCCGATCCGATGATCGCGATACGCATCGCTGTTCTCACCGCACCACTGCTTCGTAGATGCCGCGGTGCGCTGCCGCCACGGCGGAGCGCTCGCGCTTGCGCTCTGCGACGTCGGCACGCCACACCGGACGCTGCTCGTAGGCGAGTCGCACTGCCGCGCGAAGCGAATCGGCGTCGAGCCCGCGTTCGTCGTGCCGGTAGGTCAGGCACTTCCGCTGCTGGGCGTAGTAGCCGCAGCTCGGAGCGATGACGGTCGTGCCCAGGTCGTAGCAGGCCTCGAGCCATCCCGAGTGGGTGCCGAACCGATAGGGAAGCACGGACACGTCCAGCGACTGGAGGTAGTCCCAGAGCTCGTCGTCGCTGAAGCAGTCGTGGACGACCAGGTCCAACCGCCCGTCGGCCGCCGCGACGCGAAGCCAGCTGGACAGCTCGTGATCGTGGCGGCGACCGTCCTCGTCGAACACGTCGTGATGGATGTTCACCTGCAACCGGGCGCCGGGAAGGTCACGCAGCGCGTCCAGCACGGCCGCCGCCACCGGAAGCGGGTCCATGCTGGCCCGCAGGCTCTTCGCGTGCAGGCCTACCGTCCAGCCGTCGTGACGTGCGCGCGGCTGCGCCATCCGCTCGAACTCGGCGACATGCGGGTGGGGAAGCACCAGGGGCCGCACGCCCCACCTACGCTCGATCACGTCCGCGGCCCCCGTCGTCAGCGTGATCACCTCGGCAGCCGCAGGGATGAGAATGTCCAGGTGCTGGCGGTGCGCGCCCGGGTCGATGTGATGCGGGTTGCGCAGATCGTGCGCGGTGTACACGAGTGGTTTGCCGCAGCGGTCGAGTTCGCCGATCAGCGCGGCCAGGTCGGCGGGGTCCTGCGCGTCGAAGCCGAACTGGACGTGCATGACGTCGAACTCGTGGTGGTGCTTGCGGACCCAATCGGCTCGGAGCATCGCGGGCGGCCACCACTGACCGGGCTCGGCATCCGCGGGAGCCGGATCGGCCAGGCGGTGCACGCGATCGGACCCGCTCGGGTCGCTGAGATGCTGTACATAGACGTGGTTGGCCGGCACCGATGCAACCCGCATCGTTGCCGACTCCGTCGCCGACATCGACGTCGTCATTGTTGTCCCCGGCTCGCGCTCGGCTAGCTGTTGAGCCGGCTCCGGATGGGTACCCGGCCGGACGGCAGCCAAAACGACGCACGGCCCGTTGCGACCGACGAGCGGCCTCTCCAGCCGACGCCCGCTGCCGAAAACCGGTGGGCGGCCTGAGATCCGGCGGGTAACGTGCGGCGGACCGTGACATCGCCCGGGGAGGTGAGACCCATGAACGCACTACCGACATGGGTGCTCCCCCTCGTCGTCACGGTCGCGCGATTGAGGTAAGGGTCGCCGGGAGCGCCAGGATCACTCCGGCGAAGGGCACCAGCCATGCAATCCTTGCAGTTCACCGCGCAGAATCTCACTTCCCAGGCATCGCCGAACGGCGTTCTCGAACGCGACTTCACCGTGGGCGAGGTCCCCGGGGTGTTGTGGTCGCGCCCATCCGGCCCGCACGGCGCACCCCTCGTGCTGATGGGTCACGGCGGCGGCCTGCACAAGAAGACGCCCGCGCTCGCGGCCCGCGCCCACCACTACGTGAGCGCCTACGGGTTCACGGTCGTGGCCATCGACGCGCCCGGTCACGGCGCACGCCCGCGCACCGAGCGGGACGAGCAGACCCGGCACGATCTTCGGCAGGCGGTGGCGGCCGGCGACAACGAGCGATTCGCCTCGATCAGCATCGGCTACGGCGCCTGGCTCGCGGACCGCGCCGTGCCGGAATGGCAGGCGACGCTGGACGCGCTTCAGGGCCTGCCCGAGGTGGGCACCGACGCGCCGATCGGGTACGGCGGCGGCATCTCGCTGGGCACCGCGATCGGGATACCGCTGACGGCGGTCGAACCCAGGATCCGAGCTGCCGTCTTCGGTGGCGGGTTCTTCGTGACCGAAAGCCAGCTCGAGGCGGCGAAGCGGATCACCGTTCCCGTCCAGTTCCTTCTGCCGTGGGACGACGAGCACGTCGACCGGCAGTCCGCGCTCGCGCTGTTCGATGCCTTCGCCTCGACGGAGAAGACGCTGCATGCCAATCCGGGCGATCACCGCACCATCCAGTGGTTCGGCCTCGACGAGGAGTTCCTGTCCCGCCAGCTCGCACACACCCGGACCGAGCCGGGCTCACGCCGCGGGTCGTCCGGCGTAGGCTGATCCGGCCTTGACCGAGTAGTGGAAGCACTGCGGAGCCAGGCTGCGTACGTGCACGGTCGCGACGTCCGGCTCGGCGAGCAGCCGCTCGATGATCGGGGCGAGATCGGCGTCGTTGGTGACGACCGTGTTGTGCTCGTAGTTCATCGAGTCGTCGTCCCGGTAGGTGCGCAGGACCCGCGGTCCGGAGCTCAGTTGCTCGGGTAACCGGCCGTTCGGCGTATAGCCCGCGCAGCGCGCGGCGTGGATGTAGACCGGGCCCACCTCGGTCCACACGGACGGGTGGTCGAACGGTGCATAGGAGATCAGCGCGATCTGCTCACCGGGCTCGGCGAACCGCAGGCAACAACGCAGCGGCTCGCCCTCGCCGGTGGCGGCGAGCCGAAGGAGGCGATTGCCGTGAGCGTCGGTGCCGGTGTCGTAGACGGCGGCCAGCCGCGCGGGATCGATGGCGTGCACGAGCAAGGTGGTGGTCGTCTGGGTGTCCATACCCTGCAGACGAACGGCGGTGCCCGAACGTGAGATCAGCCGTGCGGCCTCAGTCCTCGTTTCGGGCACCTCAGCTGCTGTTGCTACGCGCTCAGGGCGGCAATATGGTCACCACGTACTTCGCCTTCTTCTGAAACGGGAGTCCGCAATGGGGGACATCAAGCACGGTGACGCGAACGTGCACTGGGCCGAGAAGACGTTCGGCAACGGCAAGAGCCGCGGGATCACCGTCAAGTACAAGGAAGGGTCCAAGCCCGCGCAGAGCTACAAGATGACGCCGAACCCGCACGACGACCCCTGGTACAACAAGAACCAGGGCAAGTTCTACGACGAGGCGGCGACCGAGCTCGCCAAGCTACTCGTCGCCAGCGGCGCCACTCCCGCGACCCGCAGCTTCCCCCGCTACGGCAAGAAGATCAAGGTTCACAACGTGGAGTACACGCTCAGCGGGTCGTGAGCCCGCCTCACCCTGCTGAGCTCGGCGGCCACTAGTTCATCAGGCCTCGCAGGTTCATCAGGCCTCGCAGGCGATGCCGTCCTTGTCGCGGTCGCTCTTGGTGTTGGCGTCGTACAGTGCCGCCGACACGAAGAACCGGGTGTCGGGCTTGCCGCTGGTGTGATCGCGGGCGCCGGGTCGTCCGACCCCGTGCGGGTAGTCCTGACGTAGCGCGGTGCAGTTCGCGTAGGACTTCGCGCTGGTGGCCGACGGTTGCACCACCGCTGCCCTCGTCGTGGGCGCAGCCGGCGAGTGGTACGTGCTCGGTGCCGGCTCAGCGCTGCTGTGCGGCCGGACCGTCGGCGGCGCGCCGGCTTCGGTCGGCACCCGCTGCCCGGGGCAGGCGGACAGCACGCGCGCGATCGCGTCGCGCTCAGCCCGGGTCATCCACAACCCGTAGCGGGCCTTGACCGCGACCTGTCGTGCGACGTACGCGCAGCGGTAGGCCTTGTTCGGCGGCAGCCAGGTCGCCGCGTCGCCGTCGCCCTTGCCCTGATTCGTCGGTCCGTCGACCGCTAGCAGGTTCAGCGGATCATTGGCCAAGTCGACCCGCCTGCGCGCGTCCCAGTACTGGGCACCCTTCTGCCAGGCGTCCGACAGCGCGACGACATGATCGATCTGGACCGCGCTGGACGTACCCTGCCCGTACCGGAACGTGATCGTCCTGCCGGTGTACGGATCGACGAGCACGCCGGAGGTGACCTTGCAGCCATCGGCGCGCACCACGTCGGTCAGGTCCCGGGCGAGGATGTCGTCTCGGGTGCGGCACCCGTTGTGGCCGCCGGGGTCGTCGTTGTCGTCTGTCCACGCGGCGCCGAACTGACCGCGGCTGTAGTCCGTCTTCGGCGCGCGCCCCTTGATGACGAGCGTGTCCAGTACAGCCGTCGCGGTGCTGGACGCGGTCACCCCGTCCGCGCGAACGGCGCTCGGCTTCGGGGCAGCCGAACTGCGCACCGCGGCGGTGCTCGAGAGCGGGTCCGCGCTGCCGTCCCCGGGCGATGCAGGGCTGTCGCGATCGGTCGTGGCGCGCGACGGCGCCGGCGAACCGGTCGAGTTCGCGACGTGTGCGTCCGGGTGCGGCGGCCGGCCGTTGTCACCGACCGCGCCGATCACGACCACCAGCGCGAGCGCAGCACCGAGCCCGCTCGCCCACTTCGGGTGCGCGTGACAGAACCGCAAGATCGTTTTCACTGAGAGCAACCCTGCAGGGCGTGTGAGGTGCGCGTCAAGTCCGGGGTGTCGCGGTTATCCGGGTTCCGCGTGGATTGCGGCTCGACGAGTTTTCCCGGCGGGTCAGCGCGGCGACGACGACCGCGGTGACCAGAGCGGCGCACGCGGACAGGATCAGCGCGTGGTTCCAGCCGGCGAAGCCCGGACGTGAACCGGCGCCGGTGCGCGTGGCGACGATGACCACGAGGGTCACACCGATCGACGAACCGAGGTAGCGGGCGGTGTTGTTCGCGCCGCTGCCGACCGATGCCCGCTCCGGCGGGACGGTCGCGACCGCCTGCCTGCCCAGCCCGGCGTTGAGGACGCCGCTGGCGACGCCGGCTACGGCCAGGCCCGGCACCAGGTGCCACACCGGGCCGGGCACGGCGCCCACCATGGCCAGTTCGCCGACGGCGACGCCGGCCAGACCGAGGGTCAGCTGACGCGGTCCCTGCAGGGCCGGCGGGAGGCACCGCGCCAGCAGTGCCGCGCCCGTGCTCGCGCCGGACCAGGCGAGCAGCAGCAGCGCCGCGCCGAGCGAGGAGAGCCCGAGTTCGGTGATGAAGAAGTTGCAGGAGAACGACATGACACCGATGACGCCGATACCGGTGCCCAGCGCAGCCACTGTGGCCCCGGTGAACTGCCGATCCCGGAACAGGTGCAGTTCGAGCATGGGCGCGCGCCGACGCCGCTCGACGACGACGAACAGGGCGGCGGCGGCGAGCGCGCCGCCGCCGGCGGTGGCAACCCAGGGGGTGAGCCCGTCGCGTCCTTCGGTGAGTGCCACGAGGGCGAGGACGAGCGCCAGACCCAAGGCACCCGCGCCGGGAAGGTCAACCGGACGCGGCGTCGGCGCGACCGACTCGGCCGCAACCCGCTGGGCCACCAGGGCCAGCGCCACCGTGCCGAGCGCCAGCAACGCGTAGAACCCGCGCCACAGGTGCAGTTCGTCGAGGAACCCGGTGATCACCGGGCCGGCGGCGATGCCGCCGCCGACGCTGGCACCCCACACGCCGCTGATCATCGCCCGGTCGGCCGGCGTCCGCGCGAGAGCCGCCACGAGACCGAGGCTGGAGGCCACGATTCCGGCGCTGCCGACTCCCTCGACCAGGCGGCCGAGGATGAACGGGGCGGTGGATGTTGCCAGCGCGCAGGCGAGCGAGCCGGCCGCGATCAGCGCATTTCCGGCGACGAAGACCCGGCGGCGGCCGTGGTCGTCGGCGAGCGCCCCGGCCGTCAACAGGACGGCGGCCAGGGCGACGCTCGTCGAGCTCAGGATCCAGGTCTGGCCGTTCGCGCCGGCCGCGAGTGCCCGCGCCACGGTGGGCAGGTTCCCGAGCGGCCCGGTATAGGTGACCAGCGCCAGGAAGGTGCCCGCGGCGACGATCGCGAGCGTCGGCGCCAGCCGGCTCGAACGTTCCCCCACCCCCTCGGCGGGCGTGGGCTCGACTCGATCCAAGGTTAGTCTGTTCATCAGACCAACTCTAGAGCCAACTCGGTCTGATGAACAGACTATTTTCTTGCTAATCTGAGGACATGGCCCTCGGGATCGGTTACGCGGCGCAGAACTGCAGCCTGGCGCGGGCACTGGAGATCGTCGGGGAGCGCTGGACGATGCTCGTCATCCGGGACCTGTTCTACGGGGTGCACCGGTTCACCGACCTGCTCGCGCATCTGGACATCTCGCGGGCAGTGCTGACCGATCGGCTGAACACGCTCACGGAGGCCGGGCTGGTCCGGCGCCAGGAGGGCGATGGTCATCCGGGCTACGAGCTCACCGAGGCGGGCGTGGCCCTGTGGCCCAGCCTGTTCGCGCTCTGGAGCTGGGGACAGCGGTTCGCCGGCGACGGCACCCCCGGCCGATCGTTCGCGCACGCGACCTGCCACACCCGGCTCGAGGACACCGGACGCTGCCCGCGCTGCGGCAGCGTGCCCGGGCCCGCCGAGGTGCTCGCGATGCCGCCGGCCGGCTCCGGCGAGCCCGGTCGCAGCGACCGGGTGAGCGTGCTGCTGCGCCGGCCGCACCGGCTGCTGACACCGCTCGTTCCCGAAAGTTGACAGCTACGGCGGCTATCCGGAGCTGATCCGCTTCGCGATGCCTCCTCGACGTCTCCTCGACGCCTTCTGGGTGCCGCGATCGGTCAGGCCGTCTCGATGCTCGGGTGGTAGCGCTTGACCCGGTGCAGCGTGTTGCGATCGGTGTGGTGCATCTCCGCACCCGTCGCGGTCAGCTTCAGAACGAGATCGGACACGTAGCTGAACGTCCCGTCGTCGTTCATGGTGAAGGTGCTCTCGAACGCCATGGCGCGCGCCCGCTCCAACAGGTACTTGTTCTGGCACAAGCCGTAAGCACCCGACCCGGGCTCGGCGACGAAGGTGAGCGACCTGTCGCGCGGGCCGGCGTCACCGCCGGCCAGGATGGCCAGTCCGCGCGGCACGGCGAAGCACCGGATCACCTGCCCGTTCGCCTTGTCCCACAGCAGGTAGCCCGTCTCGTCATGGAAAGGATCCATCGCCTCCTCGCCGTGACGCCAGGCCGTCATCGAGTAGTTGAGCCCCTCCATGCTCTGCTGACCGTTCTCGACCACCGGGATGGGCTTGAACCAGGCGCGCTCGAAGTAGCCGGTTTCGATCGTCTCGTCGTCCTTGTTGTGATAGGAGAGATCGATGCCGAGGTTCCCCTCCCACTCGCCGACGAGAGGGGTCAGCGGGCCAAGCTTCTGCGGGCCGGCCGTGGTCGCCGTGACGGGTGTGCTCATGGTGTCTCCGTTTCAGTGCGCCTGTGAAGTTCTCGATGTGGTGGACGCTGCGTGCCGGTAGGCGGGGCGGCTGCGGCCGGCCGGCGCCGGTGAGGGCGTGCGGGGAACCACGCAGCCCTCGTTCAATCTGGAGTCGGTCAAGACCACTCTGCCCGCAAGGGCGTGCTTAAGGCAAGACTTGCCGCCTGCAACACTCTGGCGTGAGCGAAATGCCGGGAGCGTCCGCCCCCATTCCGATCGACCGCATTCGGCCCGCCGCGGACTTGTCTCGTGCAATGCTTGAGCCATGCACAAGGCGGGACGAGTCGCCCGAGCCCGGACCCCGGTCGATGAACTGGTGGCGTTCGAGGTTGCGACCCGGGACCTCGTCGGGGTCGCCCTGCGCAGCGTCGAGCGGCTCGAGGTGTCGCTACCCCAGTTCCGCCTGCTGCAGGTACTGCACGAGCACGGACGATCCACCTCGACGCATTGCGCTCAGGCGCTGAACGTCGCGGGGTCCTCGATCACCCGCCTGGCCGACCGGCTGCACGCGTCCGGGCACCTGATCCGCGGCGTCGACGAGTCCAATCGCAGTGTCGTCATCCTGGAGCTCACCGCGCCGGGCCGCAAGGTCGTCCAGCAAGTCACCGCCCGCCGCCGGCGCGAACTGGGCCGCGTGCTCGGTCTTCTCGACCCAGCCGCACGGGCCGCGTGCGCAGCAGCCCTGACGACCCTGCACGAGCATCTCGGCGACGAGTACACCGGCGAACTGCACAGCCCGGTTCCGCTTTGACAGCGAGGGTTCCCGAACCGCGTGCAGGCGCGATCAACCGCGTACGGTGCCGACTCGATCATTGCCGGCGACCTTCCGCCTGCCGGATGATCAGGTCGGCCGTCTGGGTGGGCGCCTGTTCGGGGATCCAGTGGCTCACGCCGTGCAGCGTCACGAATTCGTACGGCCCGGTGACGTAGCGCTCGGTGGCGCGGGCACCGTACGCACCCAGCGCTATGTCCTGGTCCGACCAGACGTGCAGGGTGGGCACGTCGGTCGCCGGTGTCGCCGCGGGACGGTCGAGCGACTGGGCCGCGTACCAGTTCAGTGCGCGCCGCAACCGGGGTGCGGTTCCGACGCGGCGCAGGACGTGCTCGACATCGACGCCCGTGCCGTGCCCGAAGACCGCGCGCAGCTTCGCGGCTGCGTCGGCGAGCAGCGTGTGCTCGTAGCCGGGCGTGGCGAAGTCGCGCATGTACGCGGACCGGCGCCGCTGGTCGTCATCGACCCGCAGCGCTTCGGTGAAGGCGCCGGGATGCGGCACCGACAGGGCCGTCAGCGTCCTGACCCGGTCCGGGTGCCGGCTCGCGACCTGCCAGGCGACCGCGGCGCCCCAGTCGTGACCGACCAGGTCGACCGACTCGATGCCGAACGCGTCGAGCACGCCGAGCACGTCGGCGACCAGGTACGCGGCGCGGTACTGCTCCACGGCATCCGGACTGGCCATCGGGGAGTAGCCGCGCTGGTCCAGGGCCAGTACGCGGTACCCGGCCCGGCTCAGCCGCGGGATCACGTGGCGCCACGACCAGGCAGTCTGCGGGAAGCCGTGCAGCAGCAGGATCGGCCGGCCGTCGCCCGGGCCGTCCACGGTGACGTCGAACGTGAACTCACCGACGGCGACCGGCCGCGACTGCGGGACGCTCACTGGCTGCTCCTTCTCCTCGATCCTGACGGCCGCCGCGCGACGGCAACGCCCGCGGTCCACTGTGCACCGGTCGGCCGTGAGGTGAGCCCAGCACTGCTTCCGGCAGCAGGCGCGCATCTACCGCTCGGCAGCGGTAGGCAACTTCGCGAGCCCGACATTGCCGATCCGTCACCTGTCGGCGGGATCTGCCGCACACGAGACTGGACATACGGAGCCGATAGCTCACCGAAAGGAGCCGACGATGACGTGTCTTCGCATTCGCTGCTCGAAGTGCCGGATCTCCTTTTCCACGGTGCGAGCGCTCCTCAAGCATCGCGACGCGCACGATGCCGGACCGGCCGCGGGCACGGATCCGGTGGTCGCCTTCGATTCGGTGACCAGCGCCGCCGGAGCCGAACGGCGCGACGCGGTTGCCGTCGGCGCCAACAGCTGACCCGGCAGCGGCCGACGCGCGGTTGACCCCGCGGCTGACTGCGCGCGGTTCCCGGCGGCGCGTTCGATCCTCGCGCGTAGTGCACGGAAGGCAACCGTCGTGCCGCGCGCTGCGAAGGCACGCCGGCTGCGGCAACAGCCGCCAGTTCGTGCCCGGAGCGAGAACCCGCCCCGGCCGGCGGCACCACAACCACGAGAGGTGAGGACCGAACCATGACGATGACTGATCTTGCGAGCGGCGCCTCGTCGGTCGAGCGGGTTCGCGACGTAGCCAGGATCCGCGATGTCCTGAACCGGCAGCGCGAGGCGCAGCTCGCGCACTTGGACGCATTGACTCGCGAACACGCCGCTGCCGGCACGTCCGGGCAAGCCCAGCTGCGTGGCCTCACCGCGGGCCTGCGCCAGACGGTCGCACAGATCGACACCGCGCTCATGCAGCTCGAGGCAGGCCGATACGGAATCTGCCTGTCCTGCAGCGAACCCATCGCACCGCCACGACTCGAGGCGCTTCCGGCAGCCGTGCTGTGCCTGCGTTGCCAGCGGCTGAAGGAACGACGGTAGGGAAAGGAACCACGATGTCAGTCAACACAGGCCGGATCGTCGTCGGCATCGACGCTTCCGAAGGCAGTGAGCTCGCACTGAACTGGGCGCTGGACGAGGCACTCGCCCGTGACGCTGCGGTGCACCTGATCTGTTGCCACACCCGTCCCCTGCTGCTCGGGTGGGAGGGCGCGAATGTGGCCGACCTGCAGGAACTGGCCAGTGCCGCCCGCCGAACGGCGTCGGACGCGTTGGTGAGCGCCCTCGACCGGGCCCGGGGCACTGCGCCGACCGTCCCGGTGACGGGAGAAACGGTCGAGGGCCGGCCGGCGGTCGTGCTGGCCGAGCGCTCGGCCGGCGCCCAGCTGATCGTTCTCGGGTCCCGGCGGCTCAAAGCGGTCGGTTCGGTGCTGCTCGGCTCGGTCGGTACTGCCGTGACAGCGCGCGCGCAGTGCCCGGTGGTCGTGGTGCGTGGCCCGGCCGGCATGCTGGCCGAACGTCCCGCCGTGGTCGTCGGCATCGACGGGACCGACGCAGCTGATCCGGCTCTCGCATACGGTTTCGAGCACGCGAGCCGGCACGACGTGCCGTTGCGCGCGTTGATGTGTTGGCGACCGGACCCGCTTGCGACGATGCAGTGGCGTCCGGAGGCACCAGTTCCGGAGCGGGCCCAAGCGTGGGTGACGGCCACGCTGCAACGGTGGCAGCGGCGGTACCCCTCGGTCACCGCCGCGGGCATCGTCATTCGGGATCAGGCCGCTGCCGGGCTGGTGGAACAGTCAGCCGCGGAACACCTGCTTGTCGTCGGCAGCAGGTCACGCAACGCACTCGCCGGGACGTTGCTCGGGTCGGTCGCCCAGGGCGTCCTGCACCACGCGACCTGCCCCGTCGCGGTCGTCCCGGTCTGGGTCGGCTGATCCGAACCAGCCGCGATCGCGGACTCGGCCCATGCACCCACCCGGTCTGAACGACAACAAGGAGGAAGCGATGAGCACGACAGCACTCGCGACACGATCAGATGTGAGCGCGGCAGGCACACAGCCGGTCCGTCCGCGACCGGCGGCGGTTCCCGACGCCGGTGTCATGTCAGGGGCTGAGCACCTGTCCGAGCTGTGCACCCCGCGCGGAACTGCGGCACACGTGTCGCTGTTCCTGCCGACGGTGCGGCGGGGTCCGCAGACCGCTCAGAACGGCATTCGCTGGAGGAACCTGCTCGCTCGGGCCGAGGTCGCGCTGCGTGCGACGGCCGCACCCGCGGAGGCGACTGCGACGCTGGACGCGCTGCGTCAGGTATCCGAGGACGAGGGGTTCTGGCGCAACGACGGCAGCGGCCTGGCAGTCTTCGCCGCGCCCGGCTGGTCACGCGTGCTCCACACGCCGAGCACGCTGCCGGAACTCGCGGCCGTCGGCAACCGGTTCCTGATTTCCCCGCTGCTGCCGTCACTCTCGTCAGCTGGGCGCTTCCTGTTCCTCGCGCTGGACAGGGCCCAGTCCCGGCTGTTCCTCGGCACTCGGTTCGGTCTCGAGGAGGCCGGCGTACACATCCCGACCGGTCCGGGGCACGCGTCCGAGGATCGGCGACGGCCGGCCGAGCGGCCAGAGGGCTTCGTTGCCGACCGGGGTGGGTCCGGCAGGAGCGTGGTGTTCTACGGACGCGGGAACCTGGACCGCAAGCAGGTCGAGGAGACGCTGCAGTACTTCCGCGCGATCGATGCCGTGCTCGCCGAGCTGCCGAACGGCGAGCGGCCGCCGATGCTGCTGGCCGGTCTCGGTTACCTCGTCTCGCAGTACCGGCAGGTGACCCGCTATCGCGAGATCGTCGAGGACGTGTTGGTGACCGATCCATCGCAGCTGCCGATCGAGGAACTGCACCGGCGGGCATGGCTGCAGATCGAGCCACAGCTTCGAGGCGACGAATCGGCCGCAGCCGCGCGCTACCGGCAACTGGCGGGCACCGGACGTACCGCGCACGAGCCCGGCGCGGTACTCGCGGCGGCGCGAGTCGGTCGGGTCGAATCGCTGTTCCTGTCATCCTCGATCATGGCTACGCCGCCCGACTCGGTGCTGCTGCTCGGTGCCGGGGCCCGCAGCCAGTTCGACCAGTTCGACCGGCTCGACCAGTTCGACCGGCTCGACCAGGCCGCGGCAGCCTGCCTGGCCCACGGCGGAGCGGTCTATCTCGTCGCGCCGGAGCGCATGCCGATTCGAGACGAGTGCGCAGCCGCGCTGCTGCGGTACTGAGAAGCGAACCGCCGGCAACCGCTCGGGGACTGCCTGGCCGCCCGGCCGCCGGGAGAGCCGCTACGGGCTGCCGGCGATCGCCGCCGACACGAGCGCGCACGACGAACTTCGCACGGCGATCGCACAGATCCGGCCGCACCGACGCGTCGTCGGTGAGGAGGCCACGGAGCCACCGCCAGCCTCTACCGCACCGCACCCGGCGGCGCGGCCGAACTGATCTACACGGTGACGGTCAACAGCACCGGACTCGCGCTCGTGTACCTCGCCCGAAACGACGCGGTCTTCGCCGGCCATGCCGGCGCCGAGGGCGCGTTCCGTCGCGTTACCGCCGCGGACCTGTGGCCGGTCGAGGGCATCCGTCACGACGTCGTGGCCTGCGTCGCGGCCAGTCCGCGTCATCGAGAACTCATCGCGCCGCTGCTCGCCACTGGCGTCGACTGGCAGTTGCCCGGGCTGAATACGGCACCGAACGCCGGCCTCACCGTGCTGACGCTGGGTGGCGCACCGGCTGCCATCGGCCTCGTGGTCGCGCGGCTCTGGTGCTACCCAACCCGCAAACGCTGCACGACGCCGCGCCGATGCTCGCCCTGGCGGCGCTCGACATTGCGAGCTTCGACGAGCGGGGCAATCCGGTCAGCTACCCCGAGCTGAAGGCGCGGTTCAATGAACTGGCCCGACCCGCCGCCGGACATGACCGCTTCCACCCAGTGCCGCGACTCCTGTTCGCCCGGCGCCCGGAACTCGGTCGCCTGCTCGCGCGTCGCATCTTCCGCCGTGCTGAGGACGGTCGGCCGGGCAGCTGGAGCGTCGCCGCTCGCGGCCGCGCGCGGCGGCGGTTCTTCGAGCCGGAACAGGGCCAACCGGTAGGCCATCTCCGGCAGTGACTCGCCGGTTATGGAACCGCGAAGATCCCGGAACGCACTCGCGAGCACCGCCACCGCATGCGGCCGCTGCGCTACCGGCAAGGCGTCGGTCAGTTCGCGAACGAGCCGTCGGCGGCTGGTCCTGGTCACGGCTGTCCTGCCTCGCCTGCGGCCCGGCGGGACGGGTCGGCAACGGGCGCAAGCCGGCACGAGCCGGCGTGGCGGGGTGACCTGTGGCAGACGCGGCCACTGGGCAGGTGGGTGAAACCACACCGTCCTTGGATCGCCGCCGAGAAGTGCGTGCTCGAGTTGTGCAGGTCGAGCCGGCAGGAAGTTCGCGTGGATGCGCTCATCGCCAGAAGCTCCTTCCGTCCTTGACGCCCATGGATTCAGCCTGCCGCGCCGGCGCCGTCGCGGGCAGTGTCACGGTCGGCAGTCTCGACAGCCGCGGAACTGCTGGAGGCGGGCAAGTTGGGCCATCGCTGCGATGATGATGCGATGAGCGGACCGCCGGCGGACCCATTTCCGAACGTCGCGACCGGTCCGTGGCTGACGGCCGTCGCAGAGGACGCGGCCCGGCGTACCGGTGTCCCGGCCGATCTGCTCGGGGCCTACCTCACCCTGCTCGCGGACGCGGCGCTGCGCGGACGGCGGCCCTCGAAGGCGGAGCTGTCGGCTGTGCACGATCTCGGTCGCCAGGCCGCGGCACGCAACGTGACAGCGCGGCAGATGGCGCACCTGTACCTATCGGCGGCGGCCCAGCTCTGGAGCACGGTGCCTCGGGAGGTGCGCACCCGCGGCCGAGATGCCGTGTCATCGGCGGCCGAGGCGGTGCTGCTCGCCGTCGACGGCGCCGTCGTGGCGCTGGTGGAAGGTCACGACGTCGAGCGGCGCCGGATGATCCGCCAGGCTGAGTCGCTCCGGCAGACGTTCGTCGACGATCTGCTGCGGGGCGATTCGGACGTCGCATCACTCGTCGAGCGCGCCGAGCCCTTCGGCCTCGACCTCGCCCGAGCGCACCAGGTCGCGGTAGCAGCGCACAGCGGCCGCCTGGTCGACGAGATCGCCCTCGCCACAGCGCTCGAGCGTTCGATCGCCGACCGGTTCGACGGACGCGAGGTGCTGGTCACTGACAAGGGCGGCCTGTTCGTCGTCATCGGTCCGGCCAACGCGACGGCCGCCGCGACGGCCGGCGCCGGCAACGTCCCCGGCAACGTCGCCGAGGTCGGCGCAGTCACCCAGGAGGCGTTGGACGGCTTGCGGCGTAGCGGCCGGTGGCGGGTCGCCGCGGGCCGACCGCACTCCGGCGCGTACGGCGTCGCGCGGTCCTACGAAGAGGCCCGCGAAGCGCTGCAGCTGGCCGAGCGCCTTCACCTCGATGCGCCGGTCGTGTACGCCCGGGACCTGCTGGTCTACCGGGTGCTGGTGCGCGACCAGGCCGCGATGAGCGACCTCGTCCACGCCGTCCTGTCCCCGCTCCTGGCTGCGCGCGGCGGTGCGCAGCCGTTGCTCGACACGCTGCGCACCTACTTCGAGACCGGAGCAGTGGCCACCGAGACCGCGCGCCGCATGCACCTTTCGGTCCGCACGGTGACCTACCGGTTGGCCCGGGTCGCCGAGCTGACCGGCTTGAATCCGGCCGATGCACAAGCCTCGCTGACACTCTGGGTCGCCGTGCTGGGCGCGCGGCTGCTGGGCTGGCCCGCTCCTGAGGCCTCACCGGCACGCTGATCCGCGGCGATCAGGCCCAGGTCTCGACCGCGAGCACGTCCCGCATCGACACCATGCCCACCAGTTGACCGTCAGAGACGACCGGAAGGTGGCGGATCCCGGCATCGAGCATGCGCCGGCCGACGGTCCAGGAATCCTCGTGTTGCCGGGCGACCTCGACGCCGCGGGACGCGTAGGAACTCGCCAGGGCCGACCCCGGTTCGCGCTGCTCGGTCATCGCGCGCGCCAGGTCGCGCTCGGAGAGAATGCCTACCAGCGTTCCGTCGTCGTCCACGACCGCGAGCGCGCCGATCCTGGCGCGGACCAGCAGATGCGCGGCGTGCGCCAGCGTGTCGGACGGGCGGCACCGCACCACGTCCGGCTGGTACAGATACTCGATCTTCATGTCGTGCAGTTCCTCTCTGCCACTCCCGCAACCCCACCTTGGACGACCTGTTCGGCGCCGCGCACGGGCACGCGCAGGCGAACTCACGGGCTGCCACTTGCCGGAGCCCGGCAGCGAATCTCCCGAGTGCCCGCGGCAGGCAACGGAACAGGCCGAAATCTGCCGACAGCGGCCCTGTGCCCGGACCTCGCGGGCATAGATGGTGGAAGGACAGGACGACAGACAGACGGGAGTTGACGAGCATGCGGTTGGGACGGTTCGCCGGTATCGAGGCGAGGGCGCACTGGTCGCTGCTGTTCATCGCGTTTCTGGTGGCGCAGCTTCTCGCGGTCGGCATACTTCCGGCTGCGGCGCCCGGCCTCCCGGCTGCGGCGTACTGGCTGGCCGGTGCCGCCAGTGCGGTGGTGTTCCTCGCGTCCGTGCTGGCCCATGAACTTGCGCACGCGGCGATAGCGCGGCGGCACGACATCCCGGTCGAACGGGTGACCTTGTGGCTGCTCGGCGGGGCGACCGAGCTCGGACACGAGGCCAAGACCCCGCGCGCCGAGGCCGCGATCGCGGCGAGCGGGCCGATCACCAGTCTCGTGCTCGGCGGCGTGTTCGCGGGCCTGGCCGCTCTGGCGAGCGGCGCCGGCCTGCTCACGGCGACCCTCGCCTGGCTCGCCGGGGTGAACCTGCTGCTCGGGGTGTTCAATCTGCTGCCGGCTGCGCCCCTGGACGGTGGACGCTTGCTTCGCGCGGCCTTGTGGCGCCGGTACGGCGACTGGACCCGAGCCACGTACGCGAGCGCCCGGGCCGGATCCGTGCTCGGCGCCCTGCTCATCGCCTGGGGGCTGTTGCAGGTGTTCGGCGGCCAGCTGTTCGGCCTTTGGCTGGCGTTGATCGGCTGGTTCGTCCTGACTGCAGCGGCTGCCGAGCGAACCGTCGCTGCCGGTAAGCGGCTCACCGGTCGCACCGTACGTGACCTGATGACGACGCCGCCGGCAGTGGCGCCGTCCTGGTGGTCGGTAGCGAACTTCCTCGCGCAGGCCGACAGCACCCTGGTGCGCTCGGCAGTCGTTCCGCTCGTCGATTTCGACGGCAGCCCACGGAGCCTGCTCACGATGCGGGACCTTCAGCGTGTGGCGCCCGACGACCGTGACACCACCCGGTTGCGCGACGCCGCGCGCAGTCGAGTGCCGGTGCTGGTACTCGACCCGGACACCCCCGCATCCGACGTGGTGCTCCCGCTTCGAGCACGCGGCGGCGTTGCAGTGGTGGTCGAGGACGCTCGCGTGGTCGGCACCTTGAGCTCGGTCGACATTACGGCCGCGATGATGCTCGCCGGCCTCACCGATCGCGGCCTCACCGATCGCGGCCTCACCGATCGCGGCCTCACCGATCGCGCGGAAGGCCCGCACCCCGCCGGGCCGTCGTCGACAGGCGTGACGGAACCGGCGGCCGGCGCGGGGCTCACGTCGAATCACTGACGGGACGGACGCTGCATCTCGGCGATCTCGGCGCGACCGCTCATGCCGGGGCTCTGTTGGTCGAAGCTAGCTGTGGTGCCTCATCTCGCTGGCGCCTCGCCTTGCAGACGCCGCCGCGGTGTGCTCGGCGCCCGAAGACGTGGCGACCGAAGACGTGGCGACCAAGACGTGGCGACCGAAAGCGAAGTGAGCGGCTGTGCTGACCATCGCGCGTAGTGCCGGCGTCGGGCCCACGCGGCGCGGGGCCGGTGTTCGAACGGCCGGTCGCGGATCGCGCCACTACGGGCCGACCTCGCCGGCGAGCGCAGCTACCGCGGTCGGCTTGCTGTACGCCTTCGGCGGGATCGGCGCGCTGCTCGGTGCCCAGTTCCCGATGAGCCCGGATCTGGCAGTCGGGTTGTCCCGGTTCCTCGGGATCGTCTGCCTCACCGTCGCGCCGCTCATCCTCACGCTCCGGCGCCGGCTCGCTATCGCGTGGATCAACGTGGCCCTGGCCACCGCAACAGTACTGCTGAGTGTCCTCGTGGCCGCCACCGGTTCGGCGGTCGGCGTCGTGCTGCCCGGTGTGGTCTACATGTGCATCGCGCTGATAGCTGCGTACTTCTCGGCACCGCTGCAGGCCCGAGCCCAAGCGTGCCTGGCAGTCGGCGGATTCTCCGCCGGCGTACTCCTCAGCGGCGTGCCGAACCTGTTCGTCCCGTGGTTCGTGACCAGTGCGACAGTGCTGGGCGCCGCCGAAATGCTGCGCCACGTCGTCACGCAACTCCAGGAACAGGCCGCGCTCGATCCACTCACCGGCATCGCGAACCGTGCCTACTTCCAGCTCGCCGCAGAACGCGAGATCGCACTGGCCGGCAGGGGCCGCACACCGTTCAGCGTGGCGCTGCTCGACCTCGACGACTTCAAGACGGTCAACGACACCTACGGGCACGTCGCCGGAGACGCCCTGCTGTCCGAGCTCGCCGGCGCCTGGCAAGCACAGCTTCGCGGAGCCGACCTGATCGCCCGCTACGGCGGTGACGAGTTCGCCCTGATCATGCCCGACACCGGCCACGACGAAGCGATCAACGTCCTCGAACGGCTGCACACCGCACACCACGCCCAATGGTCAGCGGGCGTCGCCACGTGGGACGACGACACCGACCTGAGCCAACTGCTACACCGCGCGGACCAGAACCTGTACATCGCCAAGAACATGCGTGCGCTGAGCAGACCTGAGCCGAGCCGAAGGCCGGATCGCCAGGTCGCCGTTCAGCGGCGGCACGTCGGTCGCGAGCAACACCCTGGTGCCAGGACCGCTTTCACGAGCCCGGCCCAGGGATTGACGGCGGACTGATCGATCGGGTCGCGGTTCCACCCCACTTCCGGCCGGCGCCCGTACGCATCGGCGCGTCGTGCCGACGCAGCAAGAGCATCGGCTGCGCCGGCACCGACGAGCTGCGGGCCGGCGATCCGCCTCTGCCTGCCCCGCGCCGCTCACCTGTTGGCGATGAACCTGTTTCCGTGTCCGCTGCCGTCGTAGTCGATGTTCACCGGGTTGGCCGTGATCCGGTTGCCGATGATCCAGTTGTCGACCGGCGCCGCGCCGCCGGTGATGCCCGCGGCGTCGCGGATCGTGAGGCCCACTCCGGAGAAGTCCGCTCCGGTTCGCGACGGCACGTTCGCGGTGATGTGGTTGGCCACCAGCAGCACATAGCTGGTGCCCAGCAGGACGACGCCGATCCCGGACTCAGCAGGGCCGTCGTCGCCCGCGCAGTAGCGGTTGTTGTGGCTCAGCTCGTTGCCGGCGATCAACAGCGAACCGGTCACTGCTCCGTCGGGGGTGTCGAGGGCGATCAGCCCTGCGCAGTTGCCGGTGAGCGTGTTGTCCACCAACTGCCCGCCGCGTGAGTCGAGGACCAGCAGTCCCTCGCGGTTGCCGGACGCGAGGACGTGCCGCACGTTCAGCCCGCTGGTGGCGCTGATCCGGACGCCCGCGCTCGCGTTGTCCCGCACCACGACGTGATCGAGTTCGGTGCCGGTGCCGGTGCCGTGCGAACGTATGCGCACCACGCTGCGGGCCCCAGCAGATCGGGCTGACCTACCATTCGGCGAACCTGATGCCACACTGACCGCCCGACATACTAGCTGGCACCGGCTAGCTCGTCCCTGTGTGGCTGTGGCTTCGCCGCAGCCCCGATGGTCCGATTCACCTTTCACTGCGCGCAGGCTGCTCACCGCTCTCGGTAGGCGATATCGAACGCCGAAACCTCGGAAACTTGACCTTGATCTGTCCCGCGTATATCCCGCGCGCTACCGATCCGGTCCCAGGACGGCTTCGGTGCCTCGCAGCGACTTCGCGCGTACCCCGGCAATTCCCATTCCGGGGCCTACGACGGTGGGCCGGCAGACAAACCCGAAATGCGACGGTTATCCACACCGCCGGATCTGACGCATCCCGGCCCGCGATTCGAACACGCTAGAGGCCCCGGAATCCGGGGCCTGCAGCAGGTGGCGGGTGTTGGGTTTGAACCAACGTAGGCTGAGGCGGCGGTGTTACAGACCACCACGTCCTATTTCTGGACGCCCTGTACTTACTGGGTTACAGGCACTTGCGGTGATCTTCGACCATGATCGATCCCGCGTATGTCCCGCGACATCCGAGCCGATCGCGGTTCAGACCGGCACGATCTCAAGCATGTCCTCCACACCCACCAGGTCCGTCGCGTTACGGGTGTAGAGGCGTGCCCCGTGCGCATGCGCCGTCGCAGCGATCAGCAGATCCATCACTCGCGCCCGCGGCCGTCTTCCCGCTGCAACGACGTGTGCCGCGAGCTCGCCGTAGCTGGCCGCTACCGCCTCATCCACCGGCAGCGGATCGAAGCGCCGCTGGAACTGCGACAGCCGTCGCAGCCGATGTGCGCGCGCCGCCGGATCGACCGTGACCAGCACCCCGAAGTGCAGTTCGGCCAGCGAGGCGGCGCTGATCGCCAGCTCGCCCTCGAGCGCCGGCAGGTCGGTCGCGATCAAGACACTGGTGTCCAGGACCGCCTTCACGCGCCGCGAACCCACGGATCGGCGACCGACTGATCAATCAGCTCACGGTCGCGATCCCAGTCACCATCCGGACCACCGGCGAATGCGTCCGCAACATCCTCCCAAGCCAGCCACCGCTTCGGACGCGCCGGCACCAAACGAGCCGCCAGCCGACCAGAGACCGTGATATCGATCTGCTCCCCCGCCTCGACCCGCCGCACCAACTCGGACGCGTCCTGCCGCAATTCACGCAACCCCACTCGCTCCATACCGCGACGGTAGCACATGGGCTACACGCTGGGACGGCGGTCCAAACCGTCACGAGGAATACCGGCTCGAGTACCGTGACGCCAGCCAGATGCGGCAAAGGAGCTCGGCTGTCACCCGTTCGTGCAGCAGATCCAGCCGACGGTGAGAGCGGTGGATGCGGCGACTGTCACAAGTACTGCGCCCGCCATGCGTAGACCGGTGCAGCCGAGCGCAGCGCGATGCCAGATGGTGTCACCAGATGCCACTACATGTCAGAATCCACGGGACATACGCGGGATTGATCACGATCGCGACGGCGCGCCTACGTCCCGCTTACGCCAGCGACGACGCTGCAGGCCCCGGAACCCGGGGCCTGCAGGGGCTTGTGGCGGGTGTTGGGTTTGAACCAACGTAGGCTGAGCCGGCGGCTTTACAGACCACCACGTCCCATTTCTGCAGGTCCCGTACTTACTGGGCTGCAAGGACTTGCGATGATCTTCGACCATGATCGATCCCGCGTATGTCCCGCGGAGGCGCCCTCCTCGCCGACGAGCGACCCCACCTACGGGATCTCGGCCACGCATCGATTGGCCTCGGACGAAACCCGTCCAAGTCGTCCGTCAACCGGTGATGTCGGACTCACCGAATGCCGCGTAGGCCGCGCGCATCAGTTTCACCAAGTCGTTGTCGCGCACCATGATCGCGACGCTCGGCAGCTGATCGAGCAGTCCGACACTTGAGATCGCGGGCAGGCCGGTCGCGGGCAGCGGAACGGCCAGGTCGTAGTAGTGCTCGAGGCAGTCGTCCAAGGGCTTACCTGTCCGCTGTCGATCCGCCGGCGGCGGGCCGGCGGAGCGCACGGCGGCGAGGTTGTCCAGCAGCGTATCGCGGTCCCGTCCGCGCCAGGCGAGGATGGCGAACGGGTTGTCGTCGAACGCCTCCGCGAGCAGATAGAACACCGCTGCGAGGTGCTTGCAGGGCACCTGCCAGTCCGGGCAGGTGCAGTCCATCGATAGCTCGCTCGCCGTGGCCGGGAACAGCGGAAGCTCCTGCGCGGCGAACAGCTCCTCGATCTGCTCGGGCATCTCGCCGGCGAGCAGCTGCGCGGCGAACCAGGCGTCGCCGGCCAACGCCTGCTCCAACTTCGTCCACTGTGTCTTTCCGTACGCCGCCAACCCGATCCGCACCCGGTAGGGGCGGGCCCGGCTGCCTTGCACTTGGGCGGTGACCGCGCCGGCGTCTACGTCGAGTGAGATCACCTGGCCCCGGCGGGCGTAGTTGCGTCCGCGTTGCAGCCGGCTACCGAGTCCAATGCTCTCCAGCACGCTGACGAACCGTTCCGACCACCAGGTCGCCCCGATCGCACCGCGCCGGCTGCGGGCCTGGAGCCCACCCTCGACGGGACGCGGCCGCGACGGCGGCGGGTACCAGCTCTGTCTATTCATCGACCGCACCGGCCGAGAGCGCGAACACCTCGCGCAGGTCGCGGGTGGACAGTTCGGTGAGCCAGCCCTCGCCGTCGCGGATCACCAGCTCGGCCAGCGCCTTCTTCTCCTCGATCATCTCGTCGATCTTCTCTTCCAGCGTGCCGGTGGTGACGAACTTATGGACGGCGACGTTGCGGTGCTGACCGATTCGGAACGCGCGGTCGGTGGCCTGGTTCTCGACCGCCGGGTTCCACCACCGATCCAGGTGGATCACATGGTTCGCGGCGGTGAGGTTCAACCCGGTGCCGCCGGCCTTCAGTGAGAGCAGGAAGATCGACGCGCCCTGCCCGGACTGGAAGTCGGTGACGAGCTGGTCGCGCCGCGTCTTCGGCGTCCCGCCGTGCAGGTAGGCGACATCGGTGGCGAAGCGCGCGGACAGGTGCGGTAACAGCATCTCGGCGAACTCGGTGTACTGGGTGAAGCACAGTACCCGGTCGCCCTCGGCGAGGATCTCCTCCAGGATCTCCTCCAGCCGGGTGATCTTGCCGGACCGGGTGCCGATCGCCGAACGGTCGTGCAGCAGCAGGGCCGGGTGGTTGCACACCTGCTTGAGCTTGGTCATCGCCGCGAGCACGTTGCCGCGGCGGGCGATTCCCTCGGAGTTCTCGATGCGATCCATCATCTCGTCGACCACCGACTGGTACAGCGAGGCCTGCTCGGTCGACAGGCGGCAGTACTGCTTGAGTTCGATCTTTTCCGGCAGGTCGTCGATGATCTCCGGATCGGTCTTGATCCGCCGCAGCACGTAGGGACGGGTGACGGTGCGCAGCCGCTCGGCCGGTTCGGTCTGCCCGTAACGTTCGACCGGGATCGCGTACCGGGCACGGAACAGTTCGGGGCTGCCGAGCAGGCCGGGGTTGAGGAAGTTCATGATCGACCACAGTTCGGCGAGCCGGTTCTCCACCGGCGTGCCGGTCAGCGCGATGCGGCTCGCGGCGTTCAGCCGGCTGGCCGCCTTGGCCGAGCGGGACAGGCTGTTCTTGATCGCCTGCGCCTCGTCCAGGATCACGCGCTGCCAGTCGATCGCCACGAGCTCGTCGATGTCGCGGATCGCGGTGGCGTAGGTCGTCACGACCAGATCGGTCCGCCCGAGTTGCTCCCGCAGGGCCGCACCGGTCAGCCGTTCCCGGCCGTGGTGGGCATACACCCGCAGGCCCGGGGTGAACTTGGCCGCCTCCCGCTGCCAGTTGCCGACCAGCGACATCGGGCACAGCAGCAGGCTCGGGCCGCACTCCGCGTTCTCGGCGCGGCGGGCGATCTCCAGGGCTAGTAGCTGAACCGTCTTGCCCAGGCCCATGTCGTCGGCCAGGCAGGCACCGAGCCCGAGCGAATCGAGGAAGGCCAACCAGGACAGCCCGCGCAGCTGATAGGGGCGCAGCACGGCGCGCAACCCATCCGGTGGCGTGACGGTCTCGATCGACGCGCCGAGGGATCCGGACAGCAGGTCGCCGAGCCAGCCGTCGGCGCGCACCCCGGTAACCGGTAGCGGTGTGTTCGTGTCGTCGGGGTGGGTGGCGGCCAGAGCCAGGATCTCGCCGGCAGTCATCTTCTTCTTGGGCTTGCGTTTCAGGAACGCCAGGCCGCGCTTGAGCTGGTCGGCGTCGATGGCCACCCACTGACCGCGTAGCCGGATCAGCGGCGCCTTCGTCGCGGCCAGCGTCGCGATCTCCTCGTCGGTCAGAGCCTCCTCGCCGACAGCCAGTTCCCAGCGGAAGCTCATCAGCTGGGACCTGCCGAACTTGCTGGCCTTGGCCACCACACCGTCGACCGGGGTGGACGCGGAGAGCTTCAGACCGAGCCCACGGCGTTGATCCCACCAGGGCGGAAGCAGTACCCCGAAGCCCGCCTGGTCCAGCTCGCCCGCCGCGCTCGTGAGGAACTCGACCGCGCCGTCGGCATCCAGCTCCAGCGCGCACGGCCGCGCGGTGCGCAGTCCGCCGGCCAGCCCCGGATACACCCGCGCGGCCCGGCCGAGTTCGGTCAGCAACAGCTCCTGCGGGCGGGGCAGCCACCGGTCCAGCCCGCCCCCGTCGTCCCACACCTGCGCCGCCGGCACTAGCAGGCTCGGGTCCTCGACCGACTGCAGCCAGAACTCCACACGCCACGGCAGAGTTGTCCCGGCGGCGTCCTCGGCGGTCTCGTCGTTCTCGGGCGGCTCGGTGAGTCGGAACGTCGCCCGGGCCACTCCGACCTCGCCGCGGCCGACCGCGTCCCACGGGCGCAGCGCCTCACCGAGTGCGGTCAGCTCGTCGACATCGGCGTCGAAACGGCCGTGTGCCGACGTGAGCGCGCCCAGCCACGCCTCGGCGGCCGGCAGTCGGCGCGGGCGGCGTCCGGGGCGCGCGGGGGCGAGTCGCAGACCGGACGCGAAGCGTTCGCGGACCGCCGCGTCGACGAACCCGCGCAGGCCCGTTACGGTCAACGCGGTCGGGTCGTCGTGTCCCGGTAAGGCCCGGCACACCGGCGGCATCGCCGTGGCCAGGTTGTGAAGTGCTATGACGTCCTGTCCGTGCAGCACCGGTCGCCAGCGCGCGGACGGGCCGATCTCGTCGCGTTCGAGGGTTGGCAGGACGCGGCCGCGAGCGATCAGACCTCGCGCGAACCGCGCCAACTCGGTCAGGAAGTCCAGGGACGCCCCGCGCCGGATCCCGTTGACGGGCTCGGCCAGCACCTCCAGCGCCGTTGTCGCGTCGAGCGTGACCACCGGTACTCGCCATGGCAACAACGCGGGGGCGGAGCGGGGTTCCGGGCGCGGCACGGCGCGCAGCAGCCGGGGCGAGTCCAGCGGCGCGGTCCGCAGTGACGGCAGCAGCAGCGTCACCTCGTCCGGCTTACCCGAGTACGACTGAACCAGCGCTTCGGCAGGAGTCGCGAACGGATGCGGCCGCGCCGAACGCAACGCTTGGCTCGGGCTCTTCACCCCGAGGTCAGAATCCTCGGCCCACACACACAGGCTCTGGTCGGGGGCGATCAGGCCGTGCACGACGAGCATGGGCGGTCGACTTTCGGCGAGTAGCGGGCGCTGCGGCAGCCTCAGGCTATCGCCGCCGCTCGCGGCTCCGCCGCCCGCCGCGCCGGGCCGGGCCGGGCCGGGGACGGTTCAGCTGCCGAGCGCCGCCCTGGCCTGTTCGATCGCGCGACGATCGGCCAGGATGCCTTGGCGTTCGTAACGCTTACGAGCGCGGCTCAAGCGCACCACGACAGCCGTCAGGGCACTCGTCTGCTTCGCGCGCCGGGTAAGTGTGGCATCACCGGAGGGCAGGAACTCCAAGTGGCTAAGGTCGGCGCAGTCCATGCAGATTGGGCCGTCATCGACCATCAGCAGGAGTTCGCCGGCCCCGTACGGAGCATGGCAGCGGTCACAGTTCCACGGCCTGCTGTCCGCGATCACCAGCAGGTCCGGCGGGCGACTCAATCGTTCGTCCAGCGGCGCCCGGCGGCGTTCGGACAGCGCCGGCGAGACCCAGTGCGTGCGGTAGGCCCGCTCGATGCGCGGTGCGTTACTGGCGCTGAACCGCAGCGGGTGCCGGTCGCGCGTCCGAGCCAGGTAGCTGGGCTCGGACGCCACGAGACCTCGCTCGCGTGCCCAACGGCGCAGTTCGGCCGTCGCCGCCGAGATCTTGCTCAAGTTCGCCTGCACAACCTGCTCAAGGTTGGGCGCGCGACCCTGTCGCCACCGATCGACGTGTGTCGGGGCCAGCCAGCCCAGGCCGAGCAGGACGTCGAGCGGGCTCACGTAGTGCAGCTCGGCCAGCACCTGCTCGGCGACGCGACGTACCCGGGTCGGGATATCTTGACGAGCCATAGCGATCCGATGATGCCTCAGTATCGCCGGCGATGTCGCCCTCCGTCGCCAGGACCGAGCCGACCGGTGTCACCGGGGTGATCGAAACGCTCTGGCGAGCGGGCGTACCTCAGGGACTCAGTCGAGTCCGCCGGGCGCGGCCCGATCACGTTCGACCCTGCGTGGCCGCCCGAAACAGCTCACATGCCGATGCCATGCCCAGGCGGCTCCGGCTCATCAATGCTCTTGCGTGGACGACTGGTGCCGGTGGCCGGTCCGGCGGGCTGGGCGGTGATGATCGTTTCGAGGATGAGCTGGGTCTTGGCGGTCAGCCGTTCCGGGCGGTAGAAGCGTTCGACGAGGTCCAGCGCCTGAGCGGTCGTGGTAATGCCCAGTTCGCGGGCGAGCAGGCGCAGATCGGCGCCGTCGGTTTCTAGCCGTGCCGCGGCGGCTTTCATCGCGAACAGGTACTCGGCAGAGGCCACGCCGACGTGGATACCCGGGGCGCTGAAGCTGGCGGTGCCCTCGACCGGTGCTGTGTTGTCCGGCAGCAGTCCCTTGACGCTGTCGTTGAGCCAGTCCTCGGCAAGCCCTCGCTCGCGGGCGATCGCCGCGGCGTGCGCGTAGATCTCGCTCTTCGGCTCGAACACGGCGTCCAGGTCGCGGGTGATCCGGCGGCGGCTGAAGGCCAGCGCCATCGCGGCGCCGCCGACCAAGAACAATCTCGCCTCGATCCCCTGCGCGGACATCCGGGCGCCGAGTTCGGTGAGCAGGGCCCGTACCTGCTCGGCGTCCAACAGCGGCCCGGCCCCGCGGCTCACACCGCCTCCAGATCGGCCGGATCGACCATCACGCCACGAACCTGCAACGCCATCGGCGAGTGCCCGAAGACGTACGCGCGCAGCGCAAGCTCGTCGGTGACGAACCAGAACCTGTCCAACGCCTTCCCGCGCGTCCACTCCGGCGCGGGCACCCCGTCGCGCACCGCGAGGTCGTCCACCGCGCCGGCCAACATCGCGTTCCAGCGCGGATCGCCGGTGGTCGAGGGTTCGGCGTAGAACGCCGCCCGGTCCGCCGGCCGCGTCAGGTGCGTGGCATCGGAGCGCATCTGGCGCACCAGACGCAGCAGGTCCGCTGTCGCCCACCCCTGACGCAAGCCCAGGCGCAGCGCCGCCGCAGTCGCCGGCGCGGTCGCCAGCTGCGCCCGGTGCACGACACTGTCGGCGCCCGCGTCGATCACCGCGACTAGCCGCCGCAGGGTGCGTTGGTTCGGGGCTTTCGTCCCGCGTTCGTAAGCCGAGACATTGGCCTCGGCAGTACCCGCAGCGCGCGCCACCTGCTGCAACGTCAGCCCGGCGTCGCGACGCCGACGCCGCAACTCCCACCCATCCATCAGTCAAACATATCAGGTATCAGTTGATTGGTGTCCGAATTAGATTCGCGGCGGGCTAACGCCTCTTCAAACCACCGCCCAGATACCCGCCTGGGGTATGTTACCTTGATCTTGATCTGTCCCGCGCATATCCCGCGACGTCCGAGTCCCGCCGCCCAAACAAGCCCAGACCCCAGATGGTCGCGAACACTGCACTCCAGTGATTCCGGGACTTTCAGCCATGCCACGCGCGACAATGACACCGCACCAACGGTCATGAGAACCGCTCCCGTACGGGATACCCCCATGATCACTTGAAACGCATACAGGCCCCGTATCCTGGGGCCTGCAGCTGGGTGGCGGGTGTTGGGTTTGAACCAACGTAGGCTGAGCCGGCGGTTTTACAGACCACCACGTCCAACTTCTGGACGTCCCGTATTTGCTGGGCTACAGGCACTTGCCGTGATCTTCGACCATGATCGATCCCGCGTATGTCCCGCGGCTCTGGGGTCTGTTTGAACCGTCCCGGGTTTGATGCCGCTTCCTTTCTTGCGAAGGATGCTGATCATGCCCAAGAGGTACCCGACGGAGCAGCGGGAACGTGCGACCAGGATGGCCCTTGATCGACTTGAGGAGTACGGCTCGGCGTGGGCGGCTGCCCAGGCGCTGGGCCCGAAGCTCGGAGTCGGTCCGGAGACGCTGCGTAAGTGGGTGGTCCAGGCCCAGGCCGACGACGGGAGCCGGCCGGGCCCGACCAGTGAGGAGCTGGCCGAGATCAAGCGGCTGAAGAAGGAGAACGCCGACCTTCGTGAGGCGAACGAGATCTTGAAGGCGGCTTCGATTTTCTTCGCGAGGGAACTCGACCCTCGCCACCGTTGATCGTCAGGTTCATCGACGAGCAGCGCGCCGACGGCCGCGGGGTCGAGTCGATCTGCCAGGTCCTGCGTGAGCAGGGCCTGGCGGTCGCCCCGCGGACTTACCGGGCCTGGAAGCTGCGGGCACCGGCGGCACGCACCCACAGCGACGCGCAGCTCACCGATGCGTTGCGCCGCGTGAAGACCGGCGGCCCGGATGGGCGTCCGCTGCCCGAGGTGCTCTACGGCCGCCGCAAGATGACCGCATGGCTGGCCCGCAACGGCTTCCCCGAGGTCTCTAAGCACACTGTCGACCGGCTGATGCGCGACGAGGGCATGGCCGGGCTCGTGCGCGGCCGCAAGACCCGCACCACGATCGCCGGCAAGGACGGCCAGCGGGCCGCCGACCTGCTCAAGCGCGACTTCCGCACCACGGCTCCGAACCGTGCGTGGGTCACCGACTTCACCTACGTCAGCACATGGGCGGGTTTCGCCTACGTGGCGTTCGCGATCGACCTCTACTCGCGTGCGATCGTGGGATGGTCGGCCGCCACCGTCAAGGACGTCGCATTCGTCGAGCAGTGCCTGTCGATGGCGCTATGGCGCCGCGACCATACCAGCCGACCCGTGCCCGAGGGCATGATCCACCACTCCGATTATGCCGAGGTCTGCGTTATGCCGAAGGTCGGCGGGATCCCCTTTGCTGGCAGGGCTGCGTGACTGATTCCTCGGCTTAACGATCCGGCGGTTAGCGGAGGCTGTAGAGGGCCTGCAGTCGCTCCTTCGTGAGTCGGCGCGCCTGGGGTGTCGTGACGGCTGGGGTGGCGGCATCGACGGCTTTGCGCATCATGTCGACGGTGGCGAAGGCGTAGAACGCCGAGGTGGTCGACATGTTCTCGTGGCCGAGGAGTCGCATGATGATCGGCAGCGCGATGCCCTGCTGGTAGAGGTCCATCGCTTTGGTCTTGCGCAGCATGTGGCAGTGGATGTCTTCGGGAATCGAGGGACATCTTCGGCGTGCGGTTGTGGCGGCGCGTTTGAGCACTGCGGCGACGGTGTCGGTCGACAGCGCGGTCGGTGCCCCGTTGTGCAAGCTGTAGAACACCGGGCGGGTCGTTTCGGTTCGGGCGATGCCGGGGTGGAACTCGGCGAGGTAGACGTCCAGGTGTTCGATCGTCTTCGCGGTGAGCGGGACGACGCGGGTCTTGTCACCTTTGCCGGTGAGGACCACATGGCCGGGCCGGTGCAGGTGCAGGTCGGCCAGCGTCATGGCGGTGAGCTCACCGACGCGGGCGGCGGTGTCGTAGAGCAGGATCAGCAGCATCCGGTTCCGCCGCGATTTCGGGGTGCGGCCGGTGAATGCGGCGAGCACCGCGCTCGTCTCGGGTTCGGTGAGGTACTCGATCGGTTCCCTCGCCGCGGTGGGTGCGCGCAGCGTCTTGGCTTGCTGGCTGACCGTGACGAGGGTGAGGTCTTCGGCCGCGCAGTAGGCCAGGAACGCTTTGACGGCGGTGAGCCGCAGGCCGATCGTCCGTGGCGCGTAGTGCTGCTGCCCGCCCATCCAGGCGAGCCATCCTTTCAAGTGCTGCCGGTCGAGATGGTCGAAGCTGACGTGTGCGCGGGCGACGTGGTGCTGTTCGGCGAGGTAGCGCAGGAGGCATTCCAGGCTGATCCGGTAGGCCTCGACCGTGTTCGCCGAGCGGTGCGCCATCGTCGGCAGGTAGACGTGCAGGTAGTCGCGGGCGTAGCGGTAGAAGTCCGGTTCGCGGGTCGCTCGGTCATGCTTGGTCATCGAATCCGACCTCCGGCAGCAGCGACTGGCCTGCGGTGGTGAGTCCGTCGTAGGCGTGCAGGAACTCCGGCGAGGTGTGGATGTAGTAGAACGTCGACTCGATGCTGGCGTGGCCCATGTAGCGGGCCAGGTAGGGAAGCATCGCCATGACGTCCTTGCCCTGCGCCATCCAGCGATCGACGTTGGCGTAGGCGAAGTGATGCCGGAAGGCGTAGGGCGTGGGCTGCACCCCGCCGCTCGGCCGTGAAAGAGCGGCCTGGTGCCAGATACGCCGGAAGATCTCATCGATGGTCGCGCCTGTGACCTCGTTGCCGGTCCTCGAGATGAAGAAGGTGGCCCGTGACGGTCCGAAATGCGCACGCGTGATGCGGTCGCACTTGGCCAGAACCCTCGTGACGTCGGCAGTGAGCGGGAGCCTTCGCGACCGGTTGCCCTTGGAGTCGACCACGTCGAGGGTCCTGTCGCGCAGGTGCACGTGCTCGGGGCGTAGCCGCCGGGTCTCCCCGGTCCGCAGCCCGCAACAGTGCATCAACGTGAAGAACGCGACCGACTGCCACCGCCACGGCGACGCCGCCCGCACCGCCGCCGCAGTAGCGAAGAACGCCTCGATCTCCGCCTCGCCGAGCAAGTAGGGGTGCGTGGGCAGGCGTTGAGCCTTCCACCGGTCCGACAAGACGTAGGCGTCACACTGCCCGTGGGCCTGCAGCCAGCGGCCGACATCGCGGATGTAGGACATCCAGGACCGGTAGGGGCCCGTGCGGGCCAGACGCTCGCTGACCCATCCCTCGACCGTGTCGCGGTCGAACACCGTCCGGTCGTGAGAGGTGCAGTAGGCGTCGAACTGCCTCAGGTACCAGACCCTGGAGGCGCCGTAGAACCCCATCTGCTCCTTGAACGCGAGGTAGGCGGCAAGGTGCGGTGCGAACGCGCTGGTGAAGTCATGGCCGTTCGCGGCCAGCGCCTTCGTGCTCATGGCCGCGCGCCGGCGGGGACGTCGAGGACGCAGTCGAGCAGGCGCACGACATCGACGCTCAGATACAGGTCAGTCGATTTCGGCCGCGCGTGGCCGAGCACGGCCGCGATGGTCGGCAACGGCACCGACGCCCTCAGCAGCCGTGTCGCGGCGTTGTGCCGCAACAGACGCGTGCTGCCCAGCACGTCCGCGACGCCGGCCCGACGGAACACCGTGGTGATCACCCGGTGGACCGTGGCGTGGTCGGCCAGCCGCGTGTGCGGGGCCACCGAACGCACGAACAGATGCTCGTCCGGCGAGTCTGGCCGCTGGTCAAGGACGTACTCGGCAAGCCGGTCGACTACCAGATCGGTCAGCGGCACTGTCAGCGGGTTGTGGGTCTTCTGCTGCACGAGGCTCGCGGTCCGTGCCCGCCAGTCGATGTCGTCACGAAGCAGACTGATGATGTCGCATGCGCGCAGCCCCGTCGTGACCGCAAGCAGCGTGATGGCAGCATCCCGTGCCGGTATAGCCGGCGTTGCGCATGCCTGCACGATCAGGCGCTGCGCCTCGTCCGGCAGCGCCGGCACGATCCGGTGAGAGCGCTTGAGGCCAGCCAACCCGAGCGCGTCGACCAGGTCGCTGCGGCCGGTGAACTTCAAGAACGGGCGGAAGTTCGACACGACCCAGAACAGCGACGACGTCTTCCACGTAGCCGTCAACGAGTTCAGGTAGCTCAGCACGCTCGCCCCGTCGGCGTCACGGAGACGGCGGATCCCGCCTGCCTCCAGGAACACCAGGTAATCGCGAGCGACCCGGCCGTAGGCATCCCGGGTCGCGGACGCGAGAGCCCGGTCAGCCATGTCGGCCTCCCACGCGCCAACAAGCCGGACGAACTCCCGCGAGACAGGACGGGGCCCGCCCCCGCCACGGGTGCAGCAAGCCAACTCGACCCGGCCCGTGGTGACGTAGGAGTTGAACACGCGGACCAGCCGTCCGTAGTCGAACCGGCGCTGCACGCTGAACCTGCCCGTCCGCGGGCTGATCGTCATCGCCGCGAACTCCGCACCCAGCGCCGGTGTGTACTTGCCGCCCCGCCCGTCGGCGAGTTGCGTCAACGCCCTGATCGACTTCTCGTAGTTGCCGATCGTTGACTCCATATAGCCGGCCGCGCGCAGCTCCGCGACAACAACCGACCCGATCCCCGTGACCGTCATGTCCATGGCCGTCTCCTCCTCCGCATCGCGAATGGACACGGCGGACGCTGCCACCGAACAGGCCCAAACGTTAGCCCGAGGAATCAGTCACGCAGCCCTGCCAGCAAAGGGGATCCCGCCGATCCTCGGCATAACGCAGACCTCGGCATAATCGGCGCTAAGCCGAATTCGGCTTAGCAGCGACGCCGGCAGTCAGTACACCTCGATCAGGTTCACGGAAACCCTTACGCTGCAAGGGCTTTCCGCCTCGATCGGCACGGTCGGCGACGCGTATGACAACGCCGCCGCCGAGTCGTTCATGGGGCTGTACAAGAACGAAGCGATCGCCGCCGGCTCCCCGTTCCGCAGCGGCCCGCTACGCACCCTGGCAGACGTCGAGACCGTCACCATGAACTACGTCCACTGGTACAACAACGAGCGACTGCACAGCCTGCTCGACCACGTCACCCCCGAAGAGTTCGAGATCGCCTACTACGCTCACGAAACCGGCTCACCGACCGGAGACGCCGCCAACAAGAAGACGGCATGATTCCCGGGACGGTTCAGTTCGTCAGCAGCAAGTCGCCTGCGCGCGTGCGGCTTGAGGTCATGTATGCGTCATGCCACGCCGGCCGGCGCAATTGTCGCCACCCTCCGCTGGGCGATACATGCGTCTACTGTGGTCGACGTGGATATCACGTCGTTGATTGAGACGCGGCCGGGGGTGCGCAGCGGCAAGCCATGCTTTGTCGGAACCCGGATCGCGGTTTACGACGTGCTGGAGTACCTGGCCTCCGGCATGAGTAGCGACGAGATCGTGTCCGATTTTCCGGAACTGACCGCCGAGCATGTCCGTGCCGCGATCGAGTTCGCGGCACTTCGTGAACGCCGCCTCGCCACAGCGTGAAGTTGCTCGTCGACCAGAATCTGTCCAGGAAGCTGGTCGACCAACTACAGCACGAGTTCCCCGACAGCATCCACGTCACTGCGGTCGGCCTCGGCACCGCGACCGATCGCGAACTCTGGCAGTTCGCGCGTGAGCACGGATTCGCCATCGTGTCCAAGGACTCCGACTTCCGCCAACTCGCATTCCTGTACGGGCCGCCCCCAAAGGTAGTCTGGCTACGCGTAGGCAACGCCTCGACCGCCGGCGCGCTGCAGGTGATTCTCGATCACCTCGACGACGTGCTCGCTTTCGATGAATCCGAGGACGCCGCTCTCCTAGTCGTTCCACGATTGCCGAACTGATCCGTGAAAGGGTCAGTCGCCGGCGCTGAATTCACCCCCGGTGCCGTCGCGCCATCACGGATCGCACCACGGCGAGTGAGCAGCACGACCGTTGACGAAGACCCTGCAGCTGCCGGGTCGCCCGCCCCGGCGTGCTTGCACGCTTGCGCCGCGTGAGCGCTAGCTTGCAACCCCGTCATCGCTAGCTACGGCTCCGCGCGCACGTGCTCTGTCACGCGAGCACCAGAGTCGCCGGTTGCCTGTCCTTGCCAGCTCGACCAGCGCGGTCGCCTCCGCACCGGACGCCAGGACTTCAATCTCGGACGACGCCGACTTCCAGCAAAGTAGCATCGGGCCGGCGCAAAACGCCGGTCCGTCGAACTGCGTGCCAGCCGAGAAGCACGGACGACCGCTCAGAACGACCGGCGCACGCGTCATTCCGACAGGTTCTGCAGCGCCGCACGGTCACGTGCGATCCGCCCGGCCGAGACGAACGGCAGGTCGGAGCCGAACACGATGCGTTCGGTCCCCGCCACCACCGCGAGCGCAGCAAGCCCCGCCGAGCCGACCAGGGCCGAGTCGAACCGGCTGGCGAATAACAGATCCCGCATACTGTCGCCGCCGGCGATCGGAGCCGCCGGGTCACTGCCGCTCATTCGGTCGGCCAGCGCTCCGAAAGTGCCCCCGCCGTGGGAAAACACCCAGCGTATCGCCGGGTAGCGGCTGAAGACACGCTGCCGCGCCAGTTCGAGAATCGCCCGAGTCGTTTCGAAGGGGTAGTCGAGCACCGAGGGCCGCACCGGCGCCTGCGGGTCCCATCCCTCGGGCACGGTCGGGTGAACGTGCGCCAAGGCACCGCGCTCATTCAGCAAGACGTAGAGCTCGTCCCACGCACGATCGCCGAGATAGCGGCCGCCGTACTGCGTGAGCAGACCGACACCATCGAAGCCGTCAACTTCCAGAGCCCGTTCAACTTGCGCCAGAGCGGTTGCCAGCTCCGGCAGCGGCACGGTGGCGAAGATGCCGAACCGCTCGGGCCATCGGTCGCGCAGCTCGGCGAGCTCGGCATTGCAGATCTCGGTCAGCGCGGTGGTCACGGACTGGTCACCGAAGTAGAACCCCGGCGAGCCGACCGACAGCAGGGCGCGATCGACGGCTGCGTCGTCCATCCAGGCGAGCGAGCCCTCCGGTGTCCAGGCCGGGAACGGGACGCCGGGTTGCGCTCCGATCCCCCAGGCGTCCAGGCGGGCGCGGTAGCCGGGCAGGATCGCGTGGTGGTGGTAGTCCAAGCCGCAGCAGGAGCTCGTCACAACACCTTGCTGAGGAACTCAGCGGTACGCGGCTCCTTCGGGTTGGCCAGCAACTCGCGCGCCGGGCCCTGCTCCACGATCTGGCCGTCGTCCATGAACACGACGCGGTCGGCCACCTCGCGAGCGAAGCCGAGCTCGTGGGTGACAACAACCATTGTCATGCCGCCAGCGGCCAGTCGCTTCATCACGTCCAGCACTTCGCCGACCAGTTCCGGGTCCAGGGCGGACGTCGGCTCGTCGAACAGCAGCACCTTGGGATGCATCGCCAGCGCACGGGCGATCGCCACGCGCTGCTGCTGGCCACCCGACAGCTGCACCGGGTACCTGCTGCCCTGTCCGGCCAGCCCGACCTGACCCAGCAGCTTCTCGGCGGCGGCGGCGGCATCCGCTCGCGAGAGCTTGCGCACCTTCATCGGCGCGAGAATCAGATTGTCGAGCACGGTCTTGTGCGCGAACAGGTTGAAGCTCTGGAACACCATGCCGATGTCGGCCCGCTGACGACACAGCACACGGTCATGCATCGGTACGAGCCGGCCATCCTTCTCGGTCAGGCCGACGAGCTCGTCGTTGACCTTGATCCGACCGTCGTTTGCCTGTTCCAGGTAGTTGATGCATCGCAGCAACGTCGACTTGCCCGACCCGGACGGGCCGATGATGCAGACCACCTCGCCGGAGCTGACGGCCAGGTTCACGCCGTGAAGTACCTCGACGGACCCGAAGCGCTTGACGATATTGGTCGCCTCGATCATGAGGGTCATCGCATGTCTCCCGTTCCCGCAAACGTCAGTGGCTCCGCTCCCGGTTCGATGGCGACGCCAGAGTTGGGATCAGCCGTGCGCGACCTGGCCCGCGCGTTAACTCGAATCCCCTTCGCAAAGTGCTTCTCAATGAAGTGTTGCGCGATGGTCAACACAGTCGTGACGATCAAGTACCAAAGACTGGCAACGACGAGCAGCGGAATCGTCTCGAAGGTACGCGAGTAGATGATCTGCGCCGAGTACAGCAACTCAGGCACCGCGATGACCGAGACCAGCGACGAGTACTTCAGCATGCTGATGACCTCGTTGGAGGCCGGCGGAACAATCAGTCGCATCGCCTGAGGCAGCAGGATGCTGAACAGCGTCTGCACCTTCGTCAGTCCAAGGGCGTACGCCGCCTCGCTCTGACCGTGATGGATCGACTGGATACCGGCGCGAACGATCTCGCTCATGTACGCCGCGGCGTTAAGGCCCAGGCCGAGGATCGCAGCAGTGAACGGTGTGATGAGCGAGTTGGAGTCGGCGTGCCAAAAGGTGGGGCCCCACGGGACGCCGAAGCTGATTGTGCGGTAGAGCGCACCGAGGTTGAACCAGAAGATGATCTGGACAAGGAGCGGGGTTCCGCGGAAGAACCATACGTACAGCTGGCTCACGCCCGAGGCGATTGCGCCGCCGGAAAGGCGCATCACCGCCAGGATCGTGCCTCCGACGAAGCCGACCAGCGCGCCCAGTGCCGTGAGCTCGAGGGTGCGCACGAGGCCGTGCAGGATCGGGCTGGAGAAGAAGTAGTCACCGACGGTGCCCCATTCGAAGCCCTTGTTGCGCGCCACCGAATTGATTGTCGCGACAACGATGATCAGGATCAGCACACTCCAGATGATGTGTACCGGGTTACGGCTGCTAGTCAGCCGATCTACGAAGGAACGCCGCTTCGTCGTCGTGTCGCTCATGTGGGTCCCGCCTTACCTCTGAGGGTCTCTCGGTGGTTCCTGCCGGGGACGGGGCGGGATGAGCACCCGTCCCCGGCAGATTCTCGTCAGCTGTTGGCGCCGAGGTTGATCCCGGCCGCAGGCAGCGCGCCCGACTCCATCTTCCACTGCGCCAGAATGGCCTTGTACTTGCCGTTGTCCATAAGGCCCTGCAGCGCTGTCTTCAGCGCATCGGCCAACGGCTGGTTCGACGGAAGCACCTGAAAGGCGATCGGGTGCGGCGCCAGGTTCTCACCGATGACCTCGATCTTGACGCCCTGCTGGATCCGGTAGGACTGCAGGATGCTCGAGTCGACCTCGGCGTCGGCTCGGCCGGCCTTCACCGCAAGCAGCGCCTCGTCGGCCGTCTTGAAGGTGCTCATGTTGATCTTCTTGTTGCCGGCCTTGGTGCAGGCGTCCGATGCATCGTTGATCAGGCCCTGGTAGGTGGGAGAGCCCGCGAGCACCGCGATGGTGAAGCCGCACGCGGCATCCAGGCCCTTGATGCCCTTCGGATTGCCGGCAGGGACGATCATCTGTACGCCGGTCTGCATGAAGTCGACCATGATCGTCGCCTTCTCGTTGGTCGGGGTGTCGGTGGTGCCACCGCTTGCGATGAGCTGACGCCCGGCCTGAAGCGAGGGGATGAGCGAGTCGAACGAGGTGTTCTGAAGGTCGAACTTCGCGCCCATCTCGTCGGCCAAGGCCTGAAGGATGTCGACAGCAACGCCCTTGATCTTGGTGCTCCCCGCGTCGGCGAAGCTGATGGGCGGGTAGTCCGAGACGGCCGCGACGGCGATCGTCTTGCCGGCGTACGCCGAGGTGCCGCCAGCGGACGATCCGGTGCCGACGGGCGAGCCCGCGCCGACGGACGACCCGTTGGCCGGGGACGGCGACGAGTCACCCGAGGAACTGCACGCGGACAGGGCGGTGGCGCTGGCGGCGGCGGCGATCAGTGCAGCGAGCCGGATGCCGCGGGAGTGTCGTGCCATCGAGTACTTCCTTCTCATTCGGTGGGTGGAGCGATGGATGGTGGGGTGGTGCTCGGTGCGGCCGCGCCGGGCTATTGCCCTCGCCGTCCCGTCCTGGTGAGGACCTGCGCGGGATTGCCACGCAGCATCCGGTCGATCTGATCTTCGGCAAGACCCACCTCGGGCATCCGTGGCACCACTCGGCGCAGCAGGTGCGCGTAGCCGTGTCCGCCGTAGGTTTCGAGGTGGTGCTTCAGCGCGATGTCGTGTGACAACAGCACCTTGTCGCCGAAGCCGCGGCGCACGACCTCGGAGATCATCCGCAGCCGTCGCATGTCACTGGGCAGTTCGATGTCGCCATACGTAATGTGGCTGGACTCCTGGCCGAACAGGTCGAACTCCAGGTAGACGCCGCAGTCGGCGAGCGCCAGGACCTGGTCGACCGAATCGAAGGTACGGTCCAGATGTCCGATCACGACGCGCCCCGGGTCGGCACCGGCAGCCACGAGCACCGAGACGATCTCGGCCGGCGCCGCGGCGGCGCGACCCGGATGGATCGAGATCGCCGCTCCGGTCTGCTGCTGCGCGATAGCCGATGCCGCGAGACTCACGCGCTCGCGTTCGGTGAGTGGCCACGAGCAGCCGACTTCGCCGATAATCCCGGCGCGCACGCCGGTGTCGTCCACGCCGTCGGTAAGCTCGCCGACCATCCGCCCCGCGAGCGCGTCGATCCGCGACGCGTCCATCTCCTCGGTGAGGAACTGGTCGACGTAGTAACCGGTGCCCACGATGACCCCGACTCCGGTGGCCTCGCTAACCTTGCGCAGCTTCTCTATGCTGCGGCCGTTGCTGGCCGGGCTCAGATCGACGATCGCGCCGCCGCCCAAGGCCTTGAAGGACTCAAACTCGGCGATCGCGTCTGCGACGTCGTTCAGATGGAGGTTGTCTAAGTTCATTCGCTGCGCATAGCGGATGCGTCCGATGTTGGCCAGGGATACGGGTTCCAGTCCGGTGCCGCAGCCGAACCCGGTAGGGGCGCAGAAGCGCGCCCGCAGGTCGAAGAAGACGTGTTCGTGCGGCAGGACCACGCCGAGCGACGAGGATTCGACGGCACCGAGGACAGTCTCGACGACGGCGCTCATCGTGTGCTCCGCATTCGGTGCTGGATGTCCACTTCAGGCTCCGGCCAGCAGTTCGGTGAAGGAGAAGCCGGTGAACTCGGACTCGCAGGGGTTGCCGACGGCCACCCAGAGCTCCGAAGTCCCGAGGTCGTAGAAGACCGTCGCGAGCGTGCCGGTCCGGCGCACAGCCGGTTTGCGCGGGTCACCGTGCAGGCACACGCTCAACGGGTAATTGGCGTGGTCGCGCAGGCAGTCCAACACGTCCTCACGGTCGATCTTGCCGCCGATCATGGCAAGGCGCCGGTTAATGCGGTCTAAGCGGATGACGGTGTTCGAGTTCTCGCGCACTCGCCGGTCGGTGAGAGACAGCCGTGTGTCGCGGAAGTGATTCGTGTGGGTGAGCACGCCGTCGGAGACCGTGAGGTGGGCGACTCCCTCCGGTCCGCCACCGCTTGTCTCGATGTCGAGCACGGCGCCGTCCGCATGCATGATCAGGTAATTGGCCGACAGCGCTCGCGGCGTGCTGTGCAGGAACTGCAGACCGTCGGAGACACGCTCCATCTGCAGCAGTTCGTGCAGGAAGACGTGATACGGCAGGCCGTCCGGGTCGCCCGTGTCAGTGGTGCTCACGAGCGTGTTGGTGCACAGACCCAGGCCGACGCTGTTCATTCCCGTCTTGGCGAGCAACCCCGCCTCGACCAGCGTGACGTAGCCCGGTCGGTCGTCGCCCTCGCGCACGAGCAGGACGACCGACTCGCTGGCAGCCTCGGTCCAGTCCCAGTTCTGCGAGAGCAGCGAGTGCCCGCTTGCAGAACGCTCCGGTGCAACGGCGACTGACGTGCAGCCGTCCTCGACGAAGTCGGCGTGCGGAACGCCGAACATCAACTCGCTCCGCGTGTTGAGCGCCAGGATGTCCCCGACCTCGAGCCCCGACCCCTCGGCGATGCCCCCGATCTGCGCCAACGATCCTGGTGCGTACGTGGCGATGGTGTCGCGATAGCGCAGCGCCAGCGTGCGCGCGTCGATCCATGAACCGACACCGGCATCGGCGAAGACGGCCGTGTACCGCTCGATCGAGACGCGGATCTCGTCGGCGGCCTGCTGCCCGTAGGCAACGCCGGCGTCGAAGTCCGTGCCGCGCATGCGGACGGTCCTCAGGCGTTGGGCGCGAGCAGTCATGGTGGCTCAGACCTCGGTAACCGCGAACTGCAAATAGTTGGCCGATCCCGGCGCGGCCGGCCGCTGCCGCACCTTGGCCGGCGAGGCGTACACCGCCGAGACGGGCTGCTCGGCCTTCAGGCCGGACGGCGTCTCGCGAGCGGGGAGTTCCGCGACGACCTCGATCGTCTTGGTGATCCACGCACCCACGTCGTTGGGCAGCCGGGCCGTGACGATCTTGCCATCGCGCACGACGTTGTCCTCGCTATAGTCGGCACCTGCGTTGACCATGTCGTCCTTGATGATCGAGACACTGGTGAGCTTTACGCCCTTGGCCAGGCCTGCAGAGGCGAGCACCCACGGTGCGTGGCAGACGGCCGCCACGACCGATCCGCGGTCGTGGACCTCCTTCACCAAACGAAGCACCTCGGGGTTGCGCCGCAGGCTCTCGGGGGCGAAGCCGCCGGGAATGACAACGGCGTCGAGGTCTGCGCCGTTCACGTCCGCGACATTGGCCTCGGGAACCACGGGAAAGCCAAGCTTGCTGCCATAGGTGGTCGTGTTGCTCGGGCCGATGACGACCACGTTCGCGCCGGCCTCGCGGAACCGGAGGACGGGGTACCAGAACTCGAGTTCCTGGTATTGGTTCTCGACGAGTACACCAATCGTCGCGTCAGCGATGTCCATCAGACTGCCTCTCTAACGGCGCTCGACGCCGTGTGACCCGCAGGAAGCCACTGAAGAATACTTCAGTTGGCATGAAATATAGTTAAGTGAGTTGATGGCCTGTCAAGACCAGCGCTGCAATCGGCCGGTCGACCCGGTACTACTTCCGGTCCCAGGCGAACAGCCGCGCCGGGTTGTCCACCAGGACGGTCTTGAGCTCGGCCTCGCCGAACCCGTGCTTGGCAAGGCGCGGGACGAAGAACTCCCACAGGTAGTCCATCTTCACGGCCTCGTTCTGCAGGTCACCTTCGGCCGCGGCGCCGGTGTGCTGCCAGTGGAAGAACCGGTCATAGGAGAAGGTGAGCTGGCTCAGGTAGCCGCGCTCGACGAGTGCCGCTACGTGCTTGGCGATCAACTCGTCCAGCTCGTCGGCCGAAGAGTGCCGCCAGGGGATGCCGATGTGGTCGATCTGGAGCATCGCACCGCGCTCGCAGATCTCGACCATCTGATCGAGGTTCGGGTGGACGAAGGCGTGACCGATGAGCACCTTCGTCGGGTCGGCACCCTCAGCGGTCAGCAGGTCGAGCTGCTCGATGCCTGGGTTCGTGACCTCGAAGTCGCTCGGCTCGGTATGCGTGTTGATCGGGCAGCCGGTTCGGGCCTGAGCCCGTCCGGCGGCTCGCACGATCTGCTCCTCGATCGGCGTGATCCGCAAGCCCGACTCCTGCACGGGCGTCTGGCCCTCATGCCCGTCACTGGATCCGGTGGCGATCTTGATGACGCCGGCCCTCACGTCCCACAACTTGTTGGCGTACGCCATGCCGACCGTCAGGTCACGGACGAAGAAGTCGGCCATGTAGCCGACGTCCTGCTTGCGGAAGTGGTACGGGATGCCGATGCGCTCGGGGAAGAAGCCGGTCGTGCCGATGATGTGCACGCGGGACTTCTGGGCGGTCTTCTTCAGTGTCTCGGGGTTGCGGCCGAGCTCGTTCGCCGTCAGGTCGACCATGGTGCCGAGGCCGAATCGGGCCTTGGTGTCATCGAGCGACGCGGCGACCTCGGTCGACACGGCGTCGACGTCATAGATGGTGTTGTGGTCCAGGTCCGCGCCTGGGTTGGCGTAGATGATGTGCTCGTGGGTGAGCATCACGCCGGCGTCGGCCTGGTCGATCTCGCCGAGAACGGTGTGGATCTTGCCCATGATGTCTGGCCTTTCCCTGATCAGCTGGACTGGTTGGTCAGCGCGCGGAACAGCTCGGGCAGAGCGTCCGCGTCCTTGGCGATGACGACGTTGCCGTCGACGGTGACCGCATCCGAGGCGGACGGGACGCTCAGCCCCGCCGCGTCGAGTACGCCTGCTCCCTCGGCGATGGCTACAACACGCCCACCCGCCGCCCCGACCTGTGCGACGAACTTGGTGAGCGAGTCCAGGCCCGCAGCCGCTGCTGCGCCGGGGCCCCCCGCGACGACGAGTAGGTCGACCGTCGAGGCATCGATGTCGCTGACCCCGGCCTGCGGCGCGAGCGGGTAGCTCAACGCGCCGAACGCAGCCGACACACCGTCCGGCCCGGCGAGCACAACCTCGTCGCCCTCCTCGCGCAGGCGCAGCACCGGATACCAGACGTGCAGTTCCTGGTAGCCCTCGAAACCGAGAACGACGACCCTACGACTCATGAGCACGAATCCCTTCAGTGTTGCATTGGTGACGAATCGGTGGCCCGGCGTTCGCCCGCCGGTTCAGGATTGTGGTGTGAGCGGCGCGGCGAGGGCGCAGACAGCGTCGGACACCGCTCGTAGGTGCGCCCGCATCGCGTCCTCGGCGGCGCGCGCGTCGCGGCTGCCGATCGCCTCGAGGATCGCCCAGTGTTCCGCGACGGCACGTTCGCTGCGGCCGCGCACGGTCGACAGGGCCCGGGACTGCTCCTCCAGGCCGCTGCGGATGAACTCGACGATCCGCTCGAGGAGCGGGTTTCCACTCGCACGGGCGACGCCGATGTGGAACCGCCCGTCCTGGCGAACGGCACTGACCGGGTTGTCCGCCGACGACTCGGTCTGCAGCGTCCGCCGTAGGAAGTCCAGCTCGCTCTTCTTGTGCCTCAGTGCCGCAAAGCCGGCCGACGGCACCTCCAGGTGCAGCCGCACCTCGGTTAGGTCCTCGGAGCGGTACGAGCCGGCCAGCAGCAGGCTGGTCCCGATGCTGTTGCTCGCGACGTACCAGCCCTTGCCGACGGCCGAAGCGACCAGGCCCGTCGCCCGCAGCGATCCGAGCGCCTCGCGCACGACCGGCCGGCTGACCCGGAAGGTGGCGGCCAGCTTCGCCTCGGAAGGCAGGCCGTCGCCCACTCCCATGTTCAGCACCGCGGCCCTCAGTTGATCGGCAACCTGATCCACAGCCGTCCGCCGGGTGACGGGAGCCAGGCCATCGAGAACCTCGCTGGTTGGCAGGCTGTCTGACAGGCGCATCGGTACAACGTAAGTGGTGCGTCCCAGCGCCGCAAGAGCCTGGCCTGCACGGACTGCGACGGCTTTTACATACAAACACGGCACCCCGCCACAATCACGGCACGCGGGTGGCGCAGCATCGTCGCGTGATCGGAGAAGGCGCCAGCCAGCGGATCGGCGTCGAACGCGACCAAGTCACCCAGTCGACCGGGATCCAGCGTGCCGCGATCTGACAGACCGAGCGCGGCCGCGGCGGCCGATGTTGCCGCTCCCATCACGGCCTCGGCACGCAGTCCTGCGCCGTGCAGCGCTAGGAGCCCGTCGGCGTACGCGCCGAAGGCGACGCCCGGGATGCCGGCGTCGGTACCTGCGATCAGGGTGCTTCCTGCGGCCTGCAGCGCGGCTAGGCGACCGGCCCGGACGCGCGCGCTGGCCTCAGGGGCGGCCAGCCAGCGTCCGTTCGCCGTGGGACAGACGACGTCGGGCGCGATCACAGTGCCGGGGTCGGCATCGAGCAGCGTGCAGTGCTCGACGGTGTCGACACCGACGGCGACTGCGAGGCGGGCCGCCTCGGCTGTGTGCGCGTGTGCGGCGACCCGGCGGCCGAGGCGGTGTGCCGCAGCGGTTGCGGCCCGTGCCGCCGGCTCGGCCAGCGCCTGCGCGCGGAGATGGGATCCCGGGGTGATCTCACCGCCCGTCAGCACCAGCTTGATCCAGTCCACGCCGGCCCGGACCTGGCGCCGCACCAGTTCGACGGCGTCCTCGACAGTGGCGGCGGCGCCGCCGAAGAAGTGCAGGTGGGCGCCCACGCCGGTGATCGGCGCGCCCGCGACGAGCAGCCGCAACCCGCCACCCGCAGCCAGGGCGGCTCTGACTGCGATCGCGGCCGCGGTCGGCGCACCGAGGTCGCGAGCGGTCGTCACGCCGGCGGCGAGCAGGGCGCGCGCATTCGCGATCATGTGAGCGGCGATGTCGTCGTCCGAGGCGTCGAGCCCGGTGGTGACCTTGCCGCCGGCGGGGTCCAGCGCCAGGTGTACGTGGGCATCGATAAGGCCAGGAAGGATCACGGCGTCGCCGAGGTCGAGCACCTCGAGTCCTGCAGGCAACGACGCGGCCGGGCGGACCTCGCCCACCCGCCCGTCCTGGATGACGACAGCGGCGTCTTCGAGGACCGGTCCCGGCACGGCGACATGGACCCGCCGTGCTAGTACCGACACCGTGCCCGCGCCCACCGATCAGCCCCCGAAGACCGTGCGATAAAGGCGCAGCCAGTTGCCGCCCATGATCGCGCTCGCCTCGTCCGCTGTGAAACCGTTGCGGCCGAGTGCGTCGGCGAGCACCGGGAAGCCTGTGGTGTCGGCCATCCAGTCGACCGGCTTGGCCTTGCCGGGATTGGCCGCCGAGCCCGCGCCGAAGTTCGGCGTGCGCGTCCAGCGGCCCATCCGCATCCAGTTCAGCTCGGTAAGGCCGGACTTGCGGCTGAGGTCGGTGCCGATGCCTACGTGGTCTACACCGATGAGGTCGACGGCGCGCTTCACCAGCTCGCACCAGCGGTCGACGCTTTCGATCCAGTCCCCGTTGATGTTGCGGTACGTAGCAAGGCCCAGCACGCCGCCGCGCTCGGCCAGTGCTCGCAGCAGGTCGTCCGGCTTGTTGCGCGGGTGCGGGTAGACGCTGGACGGGTTGGCGTGCGTGATCGCCACCGGCCGCTGAGACCACTCGACGGCGTCAAGACCGGTCTTGTTGCCCACGTGCGAGAGGTCGACCAGCATGCCGACCGCGTTCATCTCGCGGACGACCTCCTTGCCGAACCGGGCCAGTCCCGAGTCGACTTCCTCGTAGCAACTGCCGCCAATCGCGTTCTGGTTGTTGTACGTCAGCTGCATGACTCGCAGGCCGAGGTCGTGGAACAGCTCGACGTAACGCAAGCGGCCGTCCAGCAGCTCGCTGCCCTGACTGCCCATGACGATCGCCGTCTTGTTCTCGGCGTGCGCGGCTTCGATGTCGGCGGCCGTGCGGGCCATCGTCACGAGGTCTGCGTTCTCACGGATCAGGTCGCGCCACATGCCGAGGCGGTCGAGGGTCTCCCCCGCGTCCTCCCAGAAGCTGACCGTGTTGACGATCGCGGCCAGATTGCCAGCCCGCAGCTCCTCGAAGACCTCCCGGTCGTACACGCCGCACTCGAGCCCATCGATGAACATCACGTCTGCTCCTTGGATTCGTCGAACAGCGCTTCGCGGTCGCCGCTGTAGATGGTCGGGTCGAACTCGTCGTCGGTGGCGCCGAGCAGCGTGCCGTCCTCGGCCACGAGCGTCGCGCCGGCGTGGCGCCGCGAGGTTCGGGTGTCGACACTTAGCGCGAGGTTCGAGCGCCGGTAAGCGGCCCACCACAGCTCGGCATCGACGACGATGCCTGCGGTCACCGCACCCAGCCTTTCCGGTCCGCCGGCCAGCCGCTCGGCGGACGACGCGGGGACGGGAGCGGGACCGAGCACGCTCACACGTGCCGCGACGTCCTCGATACGCACCTGGACCTCGAGACCGTGCCGGACGCCGCTGATCCGTAGACCAGCAAGCAGTTGGGGCGCGTCCAGGCCAGTTATGGTGACGGTGCCGAGGCGCCGCGCCTCGTCCAGAACGGACGGGGCCACGAGCAGAGCCGGCACCCCGTCGCCGGTCAGCCGGTTTGGTGCGCACGCCGCGATGCGCCCCGCGGCGTCGATCATGTACCGCAGCGCCGCTCCGGTGGCCAGTTCTGCGTCCAGCACGCTGTCACGCAACGGCACGACCACGCCACGGTCCAGCCCCGCGTGCTGCAGCAGCCGTTCGACGACGAGCAGGTACTCGCGAGGGGTGACCCGCAGGGCGGTAGCCCTCATCGGGCGGCCTCCGTCCCGGGCGGTAGGACAGGCCAGAACCAATCCGAGTCGGCGTCGGCAAGGTGCTCGCGGGTCGGGGCGCCATGGAACATCAGGCCGCGCAGGTTGCGGCCCAGGTGGTCGCGCGTCTTGTCGATTCCGTAGATCGCCACGTTCATCAACCGGATCAGGTGGGCCGGCACGAATGCGTCGTCGTGCACGTTCGCGTGCGGTGTGTGGTATCGCCGGCCCGCCAGCGACTGCATTCGTTCGATGATCCACCGCAGGTCGGGGTGCTCGGCGACGAATTCGCCGACTGTCACGGCCGTGGTCGTCGCGAGTAAGGCGTTCAGGCGCTGCAGAAGCACGGGCAGGGCGAGGGCGAGGTCCACCGTCTGCGGCGGCACTTCGTCCACCGGACCGCGCCGGGGCTCTTCGGCGTCGCGGGACTTGTACCAGACCTGGTTGAGGGCGCCGGGCGCGGCGAGGTCGATCGCGAGCGCCCAGGCGTACTCGTCCCGCAGGACGGCGGCCAGTTCGGCCACCGGCCAGCCCGGGTCCGCCGCTGCCAGTTCGGAGGCGATCGCGCCGTCGAGGAGCGTGTCGATCTGCTCACCGAGGCATTCGATGAGCAGCGAGTTCACCGATTCCTGCGCGGCCGCGCAGACGCTCTCGGCCAGGCGGCTGCGGTAGGCCTCGACCGGCCGGTCGGTATCGGGGACGGCGTCGAGCTCGGCCCGGGCGCGTCGCAGGTCGGTGGCGACCGACCGGCTGTCGGCGAACTGCTCGTAGACCATGCAGTCCTGCTCGAAGTACGTGACGGTGCGTTCGAGCAGTGCGGCCAGCCTCGGGCGCAGCGCGGTGAACTGTTCGGGGTCGAGCGACCGCGCCTGAGCCAGTGCCTGTTCCCGCAGGCCGAGCCACGCTTCGAGAAGGTGCGGATGGTTGTGCACCCACAGGACCAACCCGAGTCCGGATCCGTTGCCCAGGCCGAGATACGCCTTGAGTTCGGGCGCGAGCCGGCTCGCGTCGGGGTTGCGGGCGGCCGCGATGTGGTCGGCGAGGTCGAAGCTGAACTCACGCGCGAGGTAGGCGCACAGCATCTGCGGGAAGTAGGGCGTGCGCAGCGGGTGGTCGTCCGGATAGGCGAGGAATGAGCGAGTACCGAACGTGCCGTTGGCGTCCAGTCCGGTGTTGCGGAACAGGTAGCCGATGGTCGCGAGCGTGCCGAGGTCCGGTTGCCGGCCCTCAGCGAGCGCGTCTACGGCGAGGTCGAAGGCACGCAGGCTGCGGTTGGCTCGGCACCACACCAGGGTGTCGGGCGCCGCGCGGCCAGCGTAGAGCTTGCCGATCTCGCGCCGGGTGGCCTCGACCTGCTCGTCGGTGGCGTCGCCGTCGATCAGGGCGCCGAGCATGTCCCATGCCCCGCCGATGATCCGCGGTGAGCGGGCCTCCATCGTCGGTTCGTTGGAGATGATCACGAAGCTGAAGGTGTGCGTGCCGATGCGTACGCGGTACTGGGCGCGACCGTTGCCGTGCTCGTCCATCGCCCATTCCGTGCGGTCGATGCGCCAGGCTTCGCGCGCCATGCGGTTGACGAGCGCTCGGGTGAACGAGAGCCGGGTGGGTTGCAGCCGCGCGAGCGCCTCGGGCGTCATCACCTCGGTGGCGGCCCGCAACGAGATCTGGGTGTTCGTGAGCGTCATGTTTCTGCCTTCACGCGCGTCTTCTATATGAAGACGTTGGTATCTATCCGTTGACGTTCTACCACGCCGACCACATAGAATGCGAGAGTGACGTCCGATTTGCACGCGGCCGTGATCGTCGTCGGTGCCGGTCCGGCAGGTGCGGTCCTCAGCGTGAGACTGGCCGAGGCCGGTCTGTCAGTGATCTGCCTCGAACAAGGCGACTGGCTGCAATCCGGGGCGGTCATCCACGAGTCGACCGATACTCCGACGTTGTCGTTGCAGACGTTGCGCGAGCTGGACGGAAACCCGATCCGGCGTCGGCTGCCGGGGGACTATCCGATCGACGAGTCTGCTTCGGACATCACTCCGATCATGTGGAACGGCGTCGGAGGTGGCAGCGTCGCCTACCTCGCCCAGTGGACGCGCAGCCTGCCGTCGGACTTTCGCGTGCGCAGCCTCGACGGTGTGGCCGACGACTGGCCGCTGACCTACTACGACCTCGAGCCGTTCTACCGACGCGTCGAGACCGATTTCCGGGTCAGTGGCACCTCCGGTGACCCGGCCTACCCCGCAGGCAACGCCCCGCCGCATCCGGCCGTTAGTCTGCCCGAGGGCGCGCTACGGGTGGCTGAGGCCCACCGTGACCTCGGCTGGCACTGGTGGCCCGGCACCAACGCCCTGCACACAGGCCCGGGCGATCACGGGTGCACCGACCTGGGAGTCTGCCGCTGGGGTTGCCCTCGCGCGGCGAAGGGCAGTGCCGATCGCACCCATTGGCCGCGCGCCCTGGCACTCGGCGTGCGACTGCTCACCGGTGCCCACGTGCAACTGGTCGAGACCGATCTCGCCGGCCGCGCGACCGGGGTGGTCTATGTGACGGGCGACGGCACCCGGCACCGCGTCACCGCCGACGCCGTCGTGGTCGCGGGCAACGGCATAGGCACGCCGCGCCTGCTGCTCGCCTCCGCCTCGGAGCGTTTCCCGGACGGCGTGGCCAACTCGTCCGGCCTGGTCGGCAAGCGATTGATGATGCACCCGTTCGGCACCGTCGTCGGCCTGTTCGACGACGAGTTGGGCACCAGCGCGGCGGCATGGGGACAACTGCTGTATTCGCTGCAGTTCTACGAAACCGACCCGTCGCGCGGCTTTGCGCGCGGGGCCAAGTGGGGGCTGGTGCCGACCGGCCGGCCCGAGACGATCACCCGCACCTACCCGTGGGGCGATCGGCCGATCTGGGGCGCCGGCTTCCACGACGAGGTGGCGCGTCGGTTCGACCGTTCGATCGCCTGGGGCATCATCGCCGAGGACCTGCCGGACGAATCGAACTTCGTCTCGCTCTCATCGACGCTTACCGACTCCTGGGGCATGCCGGCGCCGGCCCTGCACTACCGGGTGTCCGAGAACAGCCAGGCGATCCTGGACTTCAACCTGGCGCGGGCGGCCGAGTCGCTCGGCGCGGCCGGTGCGCGCGAGACGATGGTCGCACCGTTGATCCGCGAGAGCGGCTGGCACATTCTCGGCACCTGTGTCATGGGAACCGATCCGGCCCGCTCGGTCGTCGACGCATTCGGGCGGACGCACGACGTCCCGAACCTGTTCGTCGCTGACGGTTCGGTTTGGCCGACGTCGTCGGGGACGAACCCTACTGCGACCGTGGCTGCGATGGCGCTGCGGCAGGCGGAGCATCTCCTGTCGACCATGCGGGTCGCGGCGTGATCGGAGAGCTGCTGGACGCGCTGATCCCGCCGGCCGCCGGGCTGCCGGGCGGTTCGATCGCCGAGCCGACGTTGCTCGCCGAGCCCGAGCTGGCGCGCGTCCTGGAACGTTTCGAGGGCGGATCCGATCCGGCGACGGTGTGGGCGGCGTGGACGAGGCTCGTCGTGGCTGACCCGCGGGGCAGCAGCGCCCTGCTGCACGTGCTCAGCGCGGTGTACTTCGCCGACCCCCGCGTCCGGGCGCACTACCGGCTCGACAAGCTCGGCCGACCGGAACCCCAGCCACAGCGATTGGCAGCCCTGCTCGCCAGCATTCCGCCCGCACCCCGACTGCCGGAGAGATGACCATGCCCCTGCTGAACGAAGTCCGCGCCTTTCTCGATCGCGACCACGGGCTTGTCATCGACGGCGCGTCGCAGGCTTCCACCGGCGGCCGGCTCGACGTGCTCGACCCGGCGACCGAGAAGGTGATCACGACGGTCGCGGCCGCCAGCGCTGTCGACGTCGAAGACGCCGTCGCCGCGGCCCGTCGCGCCTTCGAGTCGGGCGTCTGGTCCGGGCTGGCACCGACCGAACGAGCAACGATCCTGTGGCGGGCCGCCGACCTGATCGAGGCCCGGCGCGAATTCTTCATGCAGCTCGAGACCGTCGACAACGGCATGCCCCGGATGGTCGCCGAGGGCGGCCTCGCGGTCGTGATCGATGTGCTGCGCTACATGGCCGGCCTCGTCACCAAGATCGAGGGGATGACGCTCACCCCGTCGCGGCGCACCCCGACGACAACCGCCACCAGCCTGCTGCGCGAACCGCTCGGCGTGGTCGGACTGATCACCCCCTGGAACGCCCCGTTACTCATCACCGTCGAGAAGGTCGCGCCGGCGCTCGCGTGCGGCAACACGGTCGTACTCAAGCCTGCCGAGTGGACACCGCTGTCGGCGCTCGCGCTGGCCGACGTCTTCGCCGAGGCCGGCCTGCCCGCAGGCGTCTTCAACGTCGTCGCTGGCGACGGTGTGACGGCAGGCCGCGCGCTGGTGCGCTCCCGCGGCGTGAACAAGATCGGTTTCACCGGCTCGACCGCGGTCGGTAAGGAGATCGCCCGTGAGTGCGCGACCGACCTCAAGCGGGTGTCGCTCGAACTCGGCGGCAAGTCACCCAACCTGATCTTCGCCGACGCCGATCTCGACGCGGCGATCCCCGCCGCCGCCGCGGCGGTGTTCCGCAACCAGGGACAGTCCTGCACTGCCGCCGCCCGCCTGTACGTCGAACGGGCCACCTACCAGCAGGTCGTCGACGGCATCGTCGCTGCGGCCGGACGCCTCACCGTGGGCCCGGGCCTCGAGCCGGGCGTCGACTTCGGCCCGCTCGTCAGTGCCGAACACCGCGACCGGGTGAGCGGGTACGTCGAGCGGGCAGTGGGCGACGGTGCCGCCTTGCTGACGGGGGGCACGCGCCCTGACCGCGAAGGCTTCTTCTTCGCCCCGACCGTCTTCGCTGAAGTCACCTCCCAGCATCAGATCCAGCGGGAAGAGGTTTTCGGACCCGTCATGACCGTCACCCCGTTCGACGACGAGGGCGAGGTGCTGAGCTGGGCGAACGACAGCGAATTCGGCCTGGCGTCGAGCCTGTGGACCTCGGACATTTCGCGGGCCAACCGTGTATCCCGCGCGTTGCAGGCCGGCGTGGTCTGGGTGAACTGCTTCGGCGTCTTCGACGCAGCCGTCCCGCTCGGCGGCTACAAGCAGTCCGGGTGGGGACGCGAGAACGGCCAGGCCGTCATCGAGACGTACTCCCAGCTCAAGGCCGTGACGACCGTCTACGGCTGACCCTGGCGCCCACCGCTACGCGGGGGCGCCAGCCTCAGTCCTGGCGCGCCAGCGCCGCCAGTTGCTCTCTGGTGGTGACGACCCCACCGACCATCACGATCTCGGCGTCAACGGTGGACAGCTGCTCGGCGGGCACAGCGTGGGGATCCTTGTTGAGGACGGCGAGGTCGGCGTACTTGCCGACCGTGATCGACCCGAGTTCGTGCTCCTGGAAGGTCGCCCGCGCGGCGTCGACGGTGAACATCCGCAACGCCTCGTCCAGGGAGATCGCCTCGTCGCCGTCGACGATGACTCCGTTGCGGTTCGCCCGGACGAGCATGCACTGCATCGTGAACCACGGATTGCACGCGAACGGCTGCGCGCCCGCGGTGTCGGAGTTGCCCGGCGGTTGCGCGCCGGCCGACAGCAGCGTGCGAAGACCGTACTTGACCGCACCGGCCGGCAGTCGCCGCGCGGGGTCATCCGGTTCGGCGAAGACGAAGCTCGGGTTGGGCGCGGGGATGCCGCCGGCGGCGATGAGCCGGTGCATCCGGGCGTCGGAGTAGATCTCGTTGCCGAAGTGCTCGATTCGGGTGCGGTGGTCGAGTCCCGGGTGCGCCCGGACGGCTTGCTCGATGGCGCTCACGGTGACCTCCTGCGCGAGGTCACCGATGGCGTGGATCCACGCCTGCGTCCCGGCGCCGAGGATCGCGGTGACCTCTTCAGCGAGTCGCTGCGGCGCGCGGCTCAGCAGGCCCCACCGGTGCGCGGGATCGCCCATCAACGTCGAGCGCAGGGCGCCGTCACGGCCCCCATCGACGAAGATCTTTACGGCCGACAGGCGCAGCTTGGCCCCGCCGAACCCGACGGGCAGGCCGATTCCGGCGAAGGAATCGACGGTGATCAGCGGCTGGTGTCCGGGCGCGGCCGTCAGGGCAAGCCCCATGCGGGGCATCGGTCCGTCGCCCGCCGCCAGCTGCCGGTAAGCGGCGATGCCGGTGCGACTGGCCGCGATCTCGTGGATCGTCGTCACGCCCTTGGTCATGAACAAGGTACGAGCGGTCTCGGCGATGGACTCGCGAAGCGCATCGACCGCAGGCGGCTCCCACCCGAGCAGGTCCCAGCCCTCCTCGACCAGTCCGGTAGGGCGGCCGGAGGACTCGAAGTGAATACGTGCACCCGGGGGCGCCACCGTGCGATGCGTGATGCCGGCCGCGTCCAGTCCGGCACCGTTGAGCTGGAACTTGTGCATCGACCAGCGCACCGCGGTCGGGTGCTCGGGCGCGGCGTCATCGAGGGCGGCCCGATCGGGCAGTTCCTGGCCGAAGGTCCCCTGCAGCACGATCCACGAGCCGGTCGGACTGGTCGCGGCTTCCGCGCGCACGACGTCAAGGACCTGCCGAACCGTGAGTCCGCGCACGTCGGTCCAGTGGTGGCGCGAGTAGGCAGTGAGCTCGACATGGGTATGGCTGTCGATCAGGCCGGGGACGACGGTCCGACCTGCGAGGTCGATGCAGCGCGTCCCGTCGCCGGCCGCGGAGAGGATCTCCTCGTCACTGCCAACCGCGGCGATCCGCTCGCCACGCACCGCGACTGCGGTCGCGGTCGGTGCAGCCGGATCCATCGTGAGGACCCGGCCACCGGTCAGGACGACATCGGCCTGCATCAGTCGTTGCTGAGGTAGGTCGCCGGCGCCTCAACGCCGCCACGCCACCAGAACTCCCACCAGTGCGCGGTCGCAGGGGTGACCGACAGGGTGTGGAAGAATTTCGAGCGCAGGCCCAGCGCCGGGCGCGGCCAGTAGTAACCGGCGTTGCTGTACCAGGTGGTGTAGCGCTGCACCTTGTCCGCGGCCGGTCGGAAGCGACTCTCCCAGTTGGCCAGCTGGGCCGGCACGTCTGCGCTCGATCGGCCGTCGGCGACGGTGCGGGCCAGCTCGTAGGCCGCCGCAATCGACAATCCGGCTCCCTGCCCGAAGTTCGGAGGCTGGGCGTGCGCGGCGTCGCCGATGATCGCGACCCGGCCGGACGCCCAGCGCAGGCAGGTCACCTCCTGGTGACGATGGTGCACGCCGCTGTCCGGCTCGATGCGGTCGAACACGTGCCCGAGATTCGGGAACGCCTCGTTCCAGTAGTCCTTGTCGAGCGGCAGTGCGCCGCAGCGCGGGTTGCTCTCCGGCCCGATCAGGAAGACATAGGCGAGCTCCGGCCCGCAGGGGGCGACACCGACCCGACGATTGCCCGACCAGTACTCGCGTCCCTCCGGCCCCTCGCCGTCGCGCTTGATCAGCACGCGGGTCGCACCGTCGGGCAGGTAGCGGTAGGACTTGGTCAGCCCGAGCGACTCGCGCACAGTGGAGTACACACCGTCGGCGCCGATGACGACATCGGCACTCACCTCGGTGCGGTCATCGAAGCGCAGCACGCCGTCGGCCGAGGCACCGGTGACCGTTTTGCCGGTGACGAGCTTGACGCCCGCGGCGGTAGCGGCGTCACGCAGCGCGTTGTGCAACTCGGCGCGCAGCACGACGATCAAGCGTTCGCGCGAGACGTCGCGCCGCACGATCACCTCGCCACGCTCGTCGGTGATCGACGCGGTGTCGATCTTCGAGCCGGCCGCGGCGATGTGGTCGTACACGCCAAGAGCGTCGAGCACCGGCAGGCTGTTGTCCTTCAGATATATGCCGGCGCCGAACTCGCGCGGGTCCTGGCTCCGCTCGTAGACGGTGACGTCGAACCCCCGCTGGGCGAAGGAGGCGGCTGCGGCGAAGCCGGCGATTCCGGCTCCGGCGATAGCGACCGTACCCGTGGTGCTCATGTGATTACTCCTGTCGTGGTGGGAGCGGATCAGTAGCTCGGAGGGCTGACGATCCAGATCAGTTCGGAGGGCTGATCGCCGGCGTTGATCAGCCGATGCGGCTGGGCACTCGAGTAGCTGAGGGTGTCGCCGTGATGCAGGTGATGCACCTCGTCACCGATCTCGACCTTCACCTGGCCGGACAGCACGACCAGCAACTCCTCGGAGTCGCCGTGTGCGTAGGCGTTCACGCCGGTTGAGCCGCCCACGACGAGGTTTGCCTGCAGTACTTCGATGTTCTGCAGGTTGCGCTGCGCGGTGAGCAGGGTCTTGGTGGCGCCGTCGCCGAAGGCGATGCGCGGGTGGTCGGCGCGTCGGACCAGATGCGAGTCCGCGGTCGCCCCGGTGTCGAACAGGTCGCTGACCTGGATCTCGAGCGCCTCGGCGATGCGCCGCACGGAGGAGATGCTGGCTTGGGTGAGGCCTCGTTCCAACTGGCTGAGGAAACTCTCCGAGAGGCTCGCCCGTGTGCTCAAAACCTTCAACGTCATCCGCTTGCGGGTGCGCGCAGATTTGATGCGCGCGCCCAGAGCAGCGGCGTCGGAGTCGACCGGCACAGTACCTCGCTTCAGCCCTACTTAAGTTTGCTTCAGTACATCCACACTTCACCTCGGGCATGGGCGCTGTCAAGAGTCGATTCGGTTCGGCAATCACCACCGGGGCAGCTCGCATCGTGTCGTCGTGCCGACGACGTTGTACAGCTCTCGTTGACGCACCTTACTCGCGGATGCAACGCTACCGGGGTGACGCAACCGACGACCCGTCCGCTCACTTCGGCCCGGCGCACCCTCGAGGTACTGGACGCGATCGCCACCTTCCGCCGGCCGTTCCGCGCGCCCGACCTGTCGGCCGCGCTCGGCTGGTCACGCGCCACCACCTATCAGCAGCTGGTCACCCTCGTCACCGCCGGTTGGCTCGAGCGCGGGTCCGATGGTGACTACCGCCTCAGCGTGCGCGCGGCCCGCATCTCCTCGGCAGCCGCCGCCCAGGCTGCGCCGGCGGAGCGCCTGCTGGCCGTACTCCAAGAGCTCGTCAGCCGGACGCGCGAGGCCGCAAGCGTCGCTCTCCTGGATGACCTGGACGCCCGCGTGTTGTGGCGGGTGGTCCCCGACCGGCCCGTATCTGCGTCGGTGCCACGGGTAACGACACTGAGCGCGCGCAGTGCGTCGGTCCACGTGCTACTGGCCTACCTGCCTGCCGAGCGCAGGCAGCAGCTGCGCCGCTCGGCGCCGGCACGGTCGGGCTTCCTGTCCGAGCGGACGCTCGCGGCGGTTCGCAAGGCAGGCCATGCGATCTATCGCTCGACCGACGCCGACGGGGTCGCGGCGGTTGCCGCGCCGATCTTCGACGCCGAGGGTAGCTGCGCCGCTGCGCTGGCAGTCACCGGCCCGTCGTCGCGCTTCGAACCGGAGTCCGCGATCGAGGCGACGTTCGCCGCCGCCGAGCGCATCTCGCAGCTGTGGCAATACGTCGGTGATCCCGCCCAGAACCTGGGCTGAGTGCCCGCTCGTAGCCCTCCGCAGGACGTCATCCACACAGGGAGAACATCATGACCGCCATGTCGATCGCACCAGTTAACACCCGCGAACTGTCGGAGTCCTCCGCGGAGGCCGAGACTCGGCTGCGACGCGAACTCGCGGCGGTCTACCGGCTCGTGCACCACTTCCAGATGACGGACCTGATCTTCACACACATCTCCGGTCGGCTTCCCGGCCCCGACCACCACTTCCTGCTCAATCCCTATGGGCTGATGTTCGACGAGATCACCGCCTCGAGCCTGGTCGTCGTCGACCTGGACGGGAACCTCGTGAAGCCCTCATCGGGCGTGAACGTGAATCCTGCCGGTTTCGTGATCCACTCCGCAGTCCACCGCAGCAGGCAGGACGCGCACTGCGTCCTGCACACGCATACCCGCGCCGGCTGCGCCGTCGCCGCGCAGTCGCACGGACTGCTACCGCTGAACCAGATCTCGATGGAGTTCTACGGTCGCGTCGCCTATCACGAGTACGAGGGCATCGCCCTGAGCAAGGCTGAGCAGGTGCGACTGGTGGACGACCTCGGTGACCTGCCGGTGATGATCTTGCGCAACCACGGACTGCTGACCGTCGGCCTCTCGCCGGCTCAGGCCTTCCTGCGGATGTTCTATCTCAACCGCGCGTGCCAGATCCAGATCGACGCCATGGCGGGCGGGTCGGACCTGGCAATCCCCGCCCCCGAAGTCGCCGAGCGCACCGCGCGGCAGTTCGAGGGCGCGGACACCGGCGACGACTTCACCGACCCGATCGCCAGCAGCCTGGCCTGGCAGGCGCTGCAGCGGCTCGTGGACCGTACCTATCCCGACTATGCCGACTGAACTGCGGGCTGTCGTCGTATCGCGGTACGGGCAGTCGGTGCTGGACGCATTCTGCGAAGGACTGCGGAGCGAATACGGCGGGAGAGTCTCCATCCAGATCTCGGCGACGCTCCCAACCGGACCCGACGTTGTCGCGGTCGCGGTCGCCCCGCCCACCCGGTTCACCGCAGGCGACCTCGCCGCCCTTCCCGACCTGCGAGTCGTCGTGGCGGTGTCCAGCGGCGTCGACCATATCGCCACTGCTCTGCCCGCAGCGGCGGGAACCGGCGTGGTTGCCGCGTTCACTCCTGGGTACTGCGACGTCGAGGTGGCAGACCACACGATCACCTCGGCGGCGATGCTGTTGCGTGCGATCGCGCGCGGTGAACAGGCTCTCCGTGCGGGCACGTGGGACTCGCGGGCGACCGGTGCACGGCGGGTCACCGGAGCCCGACTCGGCATCGCCGGACTCGGACGCATCGGCACGCTGGTACTCGCCCGCGCGCTCGCGCTCGGCATGAGCGCCGCGGTGTGGGCGCCGCGCACGCCCTCGCCGGTGGTGCGCGAGCTGGGAGGCGAGCCGTACGAGTCCCTCGAGACGATGCTCGCCGAGGTCGACGTGGTGACCCTTCACGTCCCGATGACCGACGCCACCCGCGGCCTCATCGGTGCGCAGCAACTGGCTGCGATGCGGCCGGGCTCCTATCTGATCAACACCGGCCGCGGTGAGTTGATCGACTTTGACGCACTGCGCGCGGCGCTGGAGTCGGGTCACCTGGCGGGCGCGGCGCTCGACGCCTTCGACGTCGAACCGCTGCCGGCGGACCACCCGGCACGCGGGTTGCCGAACACGGTGCTCACCCCCCATATGGCGTGGATAAGTCCGGAGGCCGAGTACGAGGCCTACCGCATGGCCGGCCGCGCGGTCGCTGCCGTTCTCGACGGCGGCAAGCCGGAACATCTCCTCGCCTGAGTACCGAAATCACCCGCCGTACGCTCCAGCGCATCCGTCTGCGTCAGGCGCGGACCAGCGCGCGAAGGGCCAGCCAGAGCTCGGCGGTGACGTCCACGCTGTCGAGATCGACACCGAGCAACTCCTCGGCACGTCGTACGCGGTGGCGCAACGTGTGCCGATGCACGCCGAGCTCTCGGGCGGCCGGCTCCCAACCGCCGCTGTGCCGCAGGTATGCGACCAGCGCCGGGACCAGATCGGCCCGCTCGTACTGCAGGATCGGCTCGAGACAGCGCCGCGCCCAGGCGGTGAGCACGGCCGGCTCGAGGTGCGCAAGCAGCGAACCGTCGGACACGCCGAGCTCAGCGACTGTTCCAGGTTCGGCTCGGCCGGCACGCGCGGCCAGTAGCTCGTACGCCGCAGCCAGGTAATCCCATCCCACCGCGGTTCCGATCGCGGCGCTCACCGTCGGCCGGGCGTGAACCAGCTCGCCCAGCCACTGAGAGGTCGCGTCACCGGCCAGCAGCACTCGCAGGGTCCGGCCGTCGTCCCACGCCAACTCGCACCGGTTGTCGGCGGCCAGCGCCTCAGTCAAAAACGCGAGGTCGGTTCCCGTGAGCACGGCCGGCCGATGCGTGCCGTCGAGCACAGCGGGCGCCACCAGCCCGGCAAGCGCGCGAGCCGCCTCACGCTGGTCGCCCAGTAGCAACTGCAGGACGGGCGCCCGCGCTGATGAACGGGCGACGGCCAGTTGCCGGCGGTGGTTCAGCTGCGCGCCGAGAACGGCGACCCCGGCGAGAACGAGGTGGCGTTGTTCAGGGTGCAGGGTCTCGGTCGAACCGACAGCGATGTACCCGGCCACGTGCCCCGTCCGGCCCGCACGGTCTGCCAGCGGGTGCAGCACGACGACCTGATCGTCGACGGGCAGCGTCGCCGCTGCGTGAACGCCGGCCACGGCCAGCCGCGCGACCTCGTCGCGCAGTTGTCGCGCGTGCGATCGTGCCGCCGCCGGCTGCACGCTCAGTAGGGCTCCCTCCGGCGACAGGTGTGCGGCCCACCCGCCGACGCCGGCCGCGAGCCGCCGGATGACGGCCGACTCGGCGTTGGGCTCGGTCGCCGCCTCGATCAGCGCGCGGTGTCCTGCCAACGCGTCGGCGATCTGCCGGCGACCGGGCACGGCCGACATCTGCCAGTACCTGCGCGAGATCGTCAGGAACGGCGTCTGCACCGGAACGATGAACAGCGGCAACTCGACCGCCGCGGCGGCCTTGGCGAATCCGGGTGGCACGTCGGCGAAACGCGGGCCGAGGCCGAGCGCGAGGCCGGCGATTTCGGCCTCCTGCAGTCGAGCGAAGAACGCGCGGAACCAGGCTACGGTTGGTACCGCGGAGAGCCCTGTCGTCAGCAGCAGCTCGCCACCCTCGAGGTACTGCCTCGGGTCCGGCAGTTCGCTCATGTGAACGGCTGTGATCGGCGTGGCCGGTACGTCCCGGCCCGCCGGGTACGGCACCAGGTCCGCCTGCAGCGAGCGAACCAGCGCGGCGAGGGTGATTGCCATCGAGCAGCTCCCCACCGGTCTGGACAAGCTTTGACCTTTACTTTAGCCGAACCGGCACCTGACGCAATCGCATAGCGGCTCTACCGTTGAAGCGCCACCGACCCTCCAGGAGCCGACATGACCGCGACCGCCGACGCAATCAACGTTGCTTCCACGCTGCCGGAGCAGCGACGCATCCTCAAGACTGCGATCCCCGGACCCGAATCCGTCGCCCGCGAGGCAGAGCGCCGCGCGAACGTCACCGACGGACTCGGCGTGACCCTGCCGATCTTCGTCGAGCAGATGGCCGGCGGCATCATCGTCGACGTCGACGGCAATCAACTGGTCGACCTCGCCTCGGGAATCGCGGTGACCAGTGTCGGATCCAGCCATCCTCGCGTCGTCGCGGCCGTGCAGGAACAGGTCGCGAAGTTCACCCACACCTGCTTCATGGTCACCGAATACGACGGGTACGTGCAGGTCGCACGACGCCTCAACGAGTTGACGCCGGGTGACTTCGACAAGCGCACGCTGCTCGTCTCGACCGGCGCCGAGGCCGTCGAGAACGCGATCAAGATCGCCCGCACGTACACGGGCCGTCAGGCCGTCGTGACCTTCGACCACGCGTACCACGGGCGCACGCTGCTCACGATGACGATGACCGCAAAGCACGCGCCGTACAAACGCGGCTTCGGGCCGTATGCCCCCGAGATCTACCGCGTGCCGGCCGCCGATCCGTACCGCTGGGTCGGCGACGAGCAGAACGTGGCCGAGGAAGCATTCGACCGTTTCGCCGAGGTGATCACCACTCAGCTCGGTGCCGACCATGTCGCCGCCGTGATCGCCGAACCGGTGATCGGCGAGGGCGGCTTCATCGTTCATGCCCCCGGCTTCTTGAAGCGGGTGCAGGACTTCTGTCGGGCGAACGGGATCGTCTTCATCGCCGACGAGATCCAGTGCGGCCTGGGCCGTACGGGCGACATGTTCGCGTCGACCTTCGAGGGCACCGAGCCAGACCTGATCACGACCGCGAAGGCGCTCGGCGGCGGATTGCCTATCTCGGCGGTCACCGGTCGCAAGGAGATCATGGACTCGGTACCAGCAGGCGGTCTGGGTGGCACCTACGCCGGATCGCCGGTGGCGTGTGCGGCTGCCGTGGCTGCCCTCGACGTCATCGTCGAGGAGGACCTGCCGCGCAAGGCGAAGGCCATCGAGGCGATCGTGCTGCCGCGGCTACAGGAACTGAAGAGTACCGGCATCGTCGGGGACGTGCGCGGTCGCGGCGCCATGCTGGCTCTCGAGTTCGTCCGGCCAGGTGGCAAGACGCCGGCGCCGGAGTTCGCCGGCGCGATCGCGAAGGCGTGCCACGACCAGGGTGTGCTCGTGCTGGTCTGCGGCACGTTCGGCAACGTCATCCGATTGCTTCCGCCGCTGGTGATCGGCGAGGAATTGCTCACCGATGGTGTGGACGTTCTCGCGTCCGCGGTCCGCGCCGTCGCTGCGAACCCGCCGAGCGTCTCGGGCAAGAGCCGCTGATGGCAGTCGAGCTCGCTCGCAGTCCCTACACGGGCGCGGCGCTGGCGGACTACGTCACCACGCCGCCCGCGGGGGTTAATGCCGCCGTCTCGGCCGCAACCAGGGCGGCAGCCGCCCTCGCGGACTCGTCCCCGGCGACCTTCGCGCGATGGCTGGACGCGATCGCGGACGCGCTTGTCGCGCAGCGCGACCGGCTGGCGGAGCTGGCCGACTCCGAGACGGGTCTGGGCCTGACTCGTCTGAGCGGGGAGGTCGAGCGGACGGCCAACCAACTACGGTTCTATGGCGCGGTTGCGCGGGAGGGCTCGCACCTCGGCGCGACACTCGATACGGCGCCGACTGTGATCGCGCGCGTGCAGCGCCCGCTCGGACCCGTCGCCGTCTTCGGAGCCAGCAACTTCCCGTTCGCTTTCGGCGTTCTCGGCCACGACACCGGTTCGGCGATCGCGTCGGGTAGTCCGGTTGTCGTGAAGGGTCATCCCGCGCATCCTGGTCTGTCCCGACGCTTGGCCGAGATCGCGACCGAGGCCCTCGGCTCGGCCGGTGCCCCGCCCGGCACTTTCGGGCTGGTGACCGGCTTCGACGCGGGAACGGCGCTTGTTCGCCATCCTGGTATCACGGCCGTGGCGTTCACCGGCTCGGAGCGCGGCGGTACTGCGCTATGGCGTATTGCGAACGAGCGAGCCGAACACGGCGTCGGAGTCATCCCTGTGTACTGCGAGATGGGCACGGTGAACGCGGCCGTCGTCACCCCCGGCGCGGCCTCGTTACGCGCCGATAGCCTGGCAGTCGGCTTCGTCGAGTCGTTCACGCTGGGCATGGGGCAGTTCTGCACCAAGCCCGGGCTGCTGCTCGCGCCCAGCGGCGCAGGCTTGCCCGCTGCTGTCGCCGCGGCCGTCGCCGACCGCCCGGCCGGCGTGCTGCTCACCGAGGCCATCGCCGCCGATTGCCGGGCGGGAGTTGATCGGCTCGTCCAGAACGGCGCGACCGTGCTGTCGACCGGCGCCGGCGTGGATAACGGGTGGTCCGCCGCCGTGAGCGTCCTCACAGTTCCTGCGTCCGCGTTGACGAAGGGCTCGCCGCTGCTGGCCGAGGTCTTCGGACCGGTCGCGATGGTCGTCGAGTACGCCGACCGTGGCGAACTCGAGACCGTGATCGCGCAACTGCCCGGAGCTCTCGCCGCGGCCGTGCACGCGAACGACGACGAGGACGTCGCCGCGCTGACCACCGCGCTGAGCGCCAAGGTCGGACGCGTGGTCTTCAACGGTTGGCCGACCGGCGTCGCCACCACCTGGGCCCAGCAGCACGGCGGGCCGTGGCCGGCGACCACCGTTCCGTCCGCGACCAGCGTCGGGGCTGCGGCGCTTGCCCGCTTCCTGCGCCCAGTCGCCTTTCAGGACGTACCCGACACCGCCCTCCCACCCGCCCTTCAGGCGTCCAATCCGTGGAAGATCCCGCGTCGAATCGACGGTGCGATGCAGTGAGACCGCTCGAGGGGCTACTCGTCGCCGACTTCAGCCGTGTGCTGGCCGGCCCACTGGCGACGATGACCCTGGCCGATCTGGGTGCGACGGTGATCAAGGTCGAGCGGCCGGGAACCGGCGACGATACCCGCACGTGGGGGCCGCCGTTCACCGAGCGGTCGACGGCATATTTCGAGTCCGCCAACCGCGGCAAGGCCAGCCTGACACTCGACATCGCCGACCCGGGTGACCGTGCCCTCGCGCAGGAGCTGGCCCGGCGCGCCGACGTGTTCGTCGAGAACTTCAAACCCGGCAGCCTGGCGCGGTACGGCCTCGACCATGAAACGGTTGCTGCCACCAACCCGCGGATCGTCTACTGCTCGATCTCGGGATTCGGCAGCGGGCCCGGCGCGAACCTGCCGGGCTACGACTTCCTGGTACAGGCCGTCGGTGGCCTGATGTCGATCACCGGCGAGGCCGACGGCGAACCGCTGAAGAGCGGGGTGGCCCTGGTGGACGTCCTCACCGGCAAGGACGCCGTGATCGGAATCCAGGCGGCGCTCGCCGCCCGCTCGCGGACCGGGCGGGGCCAACGCATCGAGGTCAGCCTGCTCACCAGCCTGCTCGCCGCGATGGTCAACCAAACCGCAAATGCCTCGCTCGGGCTCGTCCCGCGGCGGATGGGCAATCAGCACCCGTCCATCGCACCGTACGAGACGCTGCGTTGTGCCGATGGGCTCATCGCGGTGGCATGCGGCAACGACGGGCAGTTCCGGCGCTTCGCCGCCGTCATCGGCGACTGTGCGCTGGCCGATGACGAACGCTTCGCGAACAACCCCGCTCGCGTGACCAACCGGGCCGCGTTGGTCGACACTCTGGAACTCGCACTAGCCGGCAATCCGGTCCAGCACTGGATCGATGTTCTCACCGCCGCCGGCGTCCCCGCCGGAGCCGTCGGCACGGTCAACGACGGGATCGCGCTTGCCGAGAGGCTGGGGCTGAAGCCACTGAGCCAGACCGGTCCCGGCTATCTGCCGCAGGTGCGCCACCCGGTCACGTACTCGCACGACTCGCCAGACATCGAAGCGCCGATTCCGCTTCCGCCGCCGATCCTCGGCTCCCACACCACTGCCGTCCGCGACTGGCTTGCCGGACCGCCCGACGCCCATCCGCCCATCCTGAAGGAGAACCAGACATGAGCAGTCAACCGGATGAGCACGCAGGGTGGCGGCGGTGAGTGCTCAGGCTCGCGGCAACATCGACCCGCTCGACCCGCTCGGTGTCGACGACCTGTTGTCCGCCGAGGAGATCGCGATCCGCGACACCGTTGCCAAACTGGTCAAGGACCGCATCGCCCCGCACGTGGCCGGGTGGTACGAGACCGGTGCGCTGCCCGAGGTTCGCGAGCTGGTTAAGGATCTCGGGGCGATCGGCGTGCTGGGCATGCATCTGACCGGTTACGAGTGCGCCGGCATGAGCGCGGTGGCGTACGGCCTGGCGTGCTTGGAGTTGGAGGCAGGCGATTCAGGCATCCGGTCCTTGGTCTCGGTGCAGGGTTCCCTGGCCATGTTCGCGATCTGGAACTGGGGCAGCGAGGAGCAGAAGCAGACCTGGCTGCCGCGTATGGCCCGCGGTGAAGCAATCGGCTGCTTCGGACTGACCGAGCCCGACCACGGTTCCGATCCGGCCGGCATGACGACCCACGGCCGCCGCGACGGCAGCGACTGGATCCTCGACGGACGAAAGATGTGGATCACGAACGGTTCGATCGCCGACGTCGCCGTCGTCTGGGCCAAGGTCGACGGGAGCATCCGCGGTTTCGTGGTTCCGACGGACGCACGCGGCTTCTCCGCTCCGGACATCAAGCACAAGGGCTCGCTGCGTGCGTCCGTGACATCAGAGTTGGTGCTCGATGGTGTGCGCCTGCCGGCTGATGCGGTCTTCCCGGAGGTCCTCGGCTTACGCGGCCCGCTCTCCTGTCTCAACGAGGCCCGCTACGGCATCGTGTGGGGGGCGATGGGTGCCGCGCGCTCGGCCTTCGCCACGGCACTGGATTACAGCATGACGCGCACCCAGTTCGACAAGCCGCTGGCCGCGTACCAGTTGACCCAGCAAAAGCTGGCGAACATGTCGCTGGAACTGAACAAGGGCTTGCTGCTGGCGTTGCACCTCGGCCGTCGCAAGGATGCCGGAACGCTTCTGGGTCAGCAGGTCAGCTACGGGAAGCTCAACAACACGCGCGAGGCGATCGAAATCTGCCGCACCGCGCGGACGATCCTGGGCGCCAATGGCATCTCGTACGAGTACCCGATCATCCGGCACATGAACAACCTCGAGTCGGTGCTCACCTACGAGGGAACGCCCGAGATGCACACGCTGGTGATTGGCCAGGCGTTGACCGGCGCGGCCGCGTTCCGCTGAGACCGGGCTGTTGGGCGGCGCTCTCAGCGGAACACCGACGTCAGTACCCACGCGATCCCGTCCCGGTGGATATACGCAGCGGCTCTGCGTCGCCGTGGCCGCGGATGCCCGAGCGGCTCCGACTGGCGCCGAGTCGCAGTGACGGTCAGTCGGTTGTTGACACGAGGGCTGGGTCGCACCGCAGATCGATCAGCAACGGCCGGTCGCGTGACGCCATATGGTCGCGAAGATCATTCAGCTGACCCGTGTTGCGGATCGTGACGCCGTCGCCACCCAATGACCGCGCCAGTCCGGTGAGGTCAGGTGGCGTCAATGATGCGATGTTAGGGTCCAAGCCCCGCCTTACCAACTGGACGTGCTCGGCCCCGTACGCATGGTCGTTGCATACCACGCAGATGAGATCCAGCTTCTGTTCGACCGCCGTCCGGAACTCGTTGAGGCCGCCCAGCATGAACCCGCCATCGCCGCAGACCAGGACGGCTGGCTGGTCGGGACGCGCGACGGCAACACCAATTGCCATCCCTATGCCCAGCCCGATCGCCGAGAATCCCGCACCGGAGCCGAACCATGAGTTTGCGTCCGGAACGTGCAAGAGGGTCACTGCATGGCGAACGAACCTGCCGACGTCGACGACGATACTGCGCTGCGCCGGGAGCGCCCTGTCCAAGAAGTCCAGCGCGACGCGTATATCGACCGTCTCCGCGGTCCCCCGGTCTACGAGCGTCGGCCACGCCCGCACCTGCTCGATAGCCGGTCCGGAGTTGAAGTGACGCGGCCGATGTCCGAGCTCGCGCAACATCGCGGTCATCCGCTCCGCCACGCGTGATACGTCACCATTCACGGCGGCGTCGACCTCTTGAAAGCGGCCGAAGGCAGCAGCATCGACGTCGACCTGCACGATGCTCTTGCCGTTCGTCAGATGACCGCGGTCGGTGGTGTGCGGGTTGAGCGCGGCGCCGAACGCAACGATGCAGTCGGCAGCCGCGACGACAGCTTGGGTCGCCGGTGCCGCCAGCGAGCCGAAGACGCCGAGATCGGCGGGCTCACTGTAGAACAGGTCCTTCGCGCGAAGTGTTGTGGCGACGGGCGCGCCGAGCATGTCGGCAAGCGACAGCAGAGAGTCCCGTGCTGCTCGGGCGCCACGGCCAGCGAGCACCAGAGGGTGTTCCGCGCTTGCGACGATGCCCAACGCCTTGTCCAACTGGGCGTCGTCGGGCAGCAACATCGAGCCGGCCGGAGCGGGGTACGGTCGCAGCTCGGGAGCGTCCACGTCCGTCCACATCAGGTCGATCGGAACGTTCAGAACAACTGGCTGAGCGCGCTCACGCGCGTGAGCGAAGGCGACTGCGAAGTCCTCGGCGAGCGTCTGCGCCGCCCGCACCTGGACGAACCGAGCGCCCGAGGCCGCGACAAGGGGCTGCTGGTCGACGTCTTGGGTGTGGTAGCGCGAGGTGGTCGCCGTGTCGCCCACGACCAGGAGCAGCGGAGTGCTCGTCCTAACCGCCTCGACCAGCGCAGTGATGCCGTTGGTCAGGCCAGGCCCATGGGTGAGGGTGGCGACGGCGGGCTCACCTGTCGTACGCGCATGACCGACAGCCATCATTACCGCGCTTGCCTCATGCAGGCCGGGAACGTAGCGACCGCCTGACCGGGCGTAGTGATCGACGAAGAAGAGGTTACCGTCTCCCACCAATCCGAAGACGACGGTGACGCGCTCAGCAACCAGCTGTGACAGCGCTTCGTAGAACTTCATAGACAGCTGACCTCATTTGATGATCGATGACGCGAACCGAATGCCCGCCAGGTTGCGGGACCGAACGGTCATAGCGCTACGGCACGATGACTGCCCTCTGTCCGGCCCCCGCCGCATGGACCTCCCACGCCGTCGCGGCGTCGGCCAGCGCATAGACCGCGGTGTCCACGACCAGGCGGCCGGCGCGCAATTGCTCGGCCATCGCCGCGAATGCCACCGCCTTCTGCGCCACGCTCGTGTCCGAGTTGCGGTGCGACAGCAGGCTGCGGCCCATGAGCGAGCTGCTCGCGATCTCCGATGTGCTCGCGGCAGAGGCGCCGATCGTGACACTGCGGCCACCGGGACGCAGCACCGCGAGCGCCGCCGCAAGCGGCGGGCCGAACAAGGTGTCCACCACGACGTCGGCGCTGCCGCCCGGCAGCTGGGCGGCGAACCTCACGGCGTCGCCCGTGCCACGCAACTCCACGACGCTGTCGGCGCCACGGTCACGAAGCCGAGCCAGCACGTCCGTTCGCCTCCCGACCGCAAGGACGTGCCCCGCCCCTCGCAGCCGGGCCAGCTGCACCGCAGCCTGACCGACGGAACCGGTCGCACCGAGCACGATCACTGACTCGCCCGCGGAGAGCGCTGCGCGATCCAATGCGAACCAGGCCGCGAGCCCCGGGATTCCCGCGGTCAGTGCGGTCACCGGATCCAGCCCCTGCGGCACTGGAATCAAGGCATCCGTAACGACCAGGGTCCGGTCCGCGATCGTGCCGTACGGCGGGACCGGTCGATTCGCATAGAACGCAGTGCCGTCGCGTTCGACGACCGCCTCCATGCCGAGCCGTAGCGGCGCGTTGCCAGGAACGAGCGACGCGGCGACGCGTACATCGTGCGGGTTGATCGCGGCTGCGAGGACCGTGACCACCGCCTCGCCCTGACCGGGGACATAGTCGTGCGCGCACGCGCGCAACGTCGGTCGTTGCCCTGCCCGATGCAGGACCAGCTCACGCACGAACACCGTCCACGCGTCGCGGTACGCCCCAGGGATTCAACTCGCGAATCGGTTCAGGCAGCGCCGAGTCCGGCGCGTCCTGGTAGGCGACCGGACGCACGAACCGGGTGAGCGCCGACGCGCCGACCGAGGATGCCGACGAGTTCGTCGTGGCCGGCCACGGCCCCCCGTGATGTTGTGCCCAACCCAGTGCGACTCCGGTCGGCCAACCGTCGACGACCACCCGGCCGGTTCGCCCTGCCAGGCATGCGACGAGACCGGCGAGCTCGGGGTCTTCGGGGCCGCCGGAATGCACCGCTGCGGCGAGACTGCCGGGCAACGCGTGCAGCGCACCGTCCAGCTCGGTGTCGTCGGCGTACTCGGCGACCAGCGCGACCGGACCGAAGCACTCCTCGAGCAGCACGGAACCGGCTTGTAGCGCCGCGATGTCGACTTCCAGTACGGTGGCCGGCGCCGCCCAGCCGTCGGCGGGCGGGGCGCACGCGTGGACTGTTCTGGCGCCCGACTCGAGCAGCCGTTCTAGCCCCGTGGTGTAGGCGCGCGCGATGGATGCGGTGAGCAGCCAGCCGGACGGTGCCCGGGTGGCCAGCGCGTTCCGGACGTGATCGATCATCGCGGACCCGGCCGGGGCTAGCAGCAAGCCGGGCTTCGTGCAGAACTGACCCATCCCCAGGGTGAACGAGTCCACGAAGCCCGCCGCGACCTCGGCAGCACGCCCGGCACCGGCACGGGTCAACACCGCCGTGTTGACAGTGCCCATCTCGGCGAAGACCGGAATCGGCACTGGGCGACCCGCCGCCAGCTTCCACAACGCGACTCCGCCCGCCTGGGATCCGGTGAAGCCGACAGCGCGCACCGCCGGGTGCGTGACCAGCGCCGCCCCGGCATCGAAGCCGGCGACCAAGCCGAACGTTCCCGACGGCGCACCCGCGGCGGCCAACGTCGACAAGGCCAATTCGCCGAGCGCGGCGGACAGCCGCGGGTGGGCGGGGTGCGCCTTGACCACGACCGGGCAGCCGGATGCGATCGCGCTCGCGGTGTCGTGGCCCAGCACGCCGAAGCCGAACGGAAAGTTGCTCGCCCCGAAAACCGCAATCGGTCCGAGCGGTACGTTTACCCGCCGCAGATCCGGTACGCCGTCGCGCGCGTGGTCGATGACCGCGTCCAACCAGGAACCCTCCTCAGCCACTGCTCCGTAGAACCGCAGAGCGCCCGCCGCCCGCGCCAGCTCACCGGTCAGCCGAGGCACACCCAACGCCGTTTCGGCGTCGGCGAGTTCGCACAGCTGCGCGGAGCGCTCCTGCACCGCATCGGCCACCGCCGACAGCCAGGCGGCGCGGGAAGCCGGCGGCCGCGCGGCTACATGAGCCGCGCAGGCCCGCGCGGCGGCGACGGTCGCCTCTACCTGATCCCGTCTCGACTCCGGGGGAGCGGATACCGCGATCCCCGATCGCGGCTCAAACGACAGCGGCCCGGAGGTCTCGGTGCTGCGGGCAAGGCTCATCACTGCTCAACTCCTCAACTGTGCGACGGCGCCGACCAGGCGCTGAGGCGCCGCGGGGTCCTGGGGAAGGAACAGGCTGGGCTCGACCAGTTCCAGCTCCAGAAGCAGTGGGCCGCGGTCGCCGGCGACGACATCGACGCGGGCGTACAGGAGCGGTGCTGTCAGCGCCAGCTGGGCTGTGGCGGCTGTGAGCACCGTTCGCGCCAGCGCGAGCTGCTCGGTCGTGGCGTTGACCACACGCAGATCACCGCGGCTGTTGCGATCCTGCCGGACACCCTCGTCCGGCAGCAGCAACGGACCCTTGCGCACCGCGTGCGAGAACCGCCCGCCGATGAAGAGCAACGCCGTCTCGCCCTGGTAGTCGACGCTCGCCACGTAGGGCTGCACCATCGCGGTCGCGCCCGCGGCCCGCAGGCCCCGCACGTGCTCGAGTACTTCGTCGCGGGTCGCCCACCGCGCCGTGTTGCGCGAGCCCGCCGAAATAGCCGGCTTGACCACCCACTCGTCGGCCACGGGGAGCTCGCCGGCGTGGTCCGGATTCCACACGGTCGGTATCACGTCGCAGCCCCGGCCGGCCAGATCGTTCAGGTAGCGCTTGTCCGAGGACCAACGAAGCGCTGCTGGCGGGTTCTGCAGACGCGGCACGGACGCCGCCCAGGCGAGGAACTCCTGTCGGCGCCACGAGTAGTCCCAGCACGAGCGCACGATGTTGGCGGTGTACTGCTCCCAGTCGACCGCAGGATCGTCCCAGCGCACGGCCTCACACTGATAGCCGGCCTCGGCGAACGCCTTCGCCGCCAGCGTCAGGTCCGGATCCTGCTCCAGGCCGGACGCTGAGCAGATCAGCGTGACTGCTTGACCCACGATCTTCCCTCTCTGGCGGCTCGTGCGTTGACGCGGCGGCGGTCACGACACCTGCGACACCCAGACACTCTTCACTCGTGTGTAGAGCTCCACCGCCGAGGTGCCACCCTCCCGGCCGTAGCCGGAGCGGCCGACGCCACCGAACGGGACCAGATCCGAAATGTTCTTGTACGTGTTCACCCAGACGGTCCCTGCCACGAGCCGCGCGGCGATGCGGTGCACCCGCGCCGAATCAGAGGTCCATAGGCCGGCGGCTAAGCCGTACTCCGTGCCGTTGGCTGCCAGGACCGCCTCCTCCTCGGTGCCGAAGGAGGACACTGTCAGCACCGGGCCGAACACCTCTTCCTGGACGATCTGAGTGCTGTGCACGGCGTCGGCCAATACGGTCGGGCGCACGTAATAACCGTCGCTCAGCGCAGAATCGGCGGGCAGGTCAGCCTGTGCGACGATCCGGGCCCCGTCGGCCACCGCCTGATCGATCATGCGCACGGTCTTGTCGCGCTGCGTCGCGGTCGCCTGAGGTCCGACGTCAGTGCCGGCCAGGCGGGGGTCGCCAACCTTCAGCGCGGTGGTGCGCTGCGCCAATCGATCGACGACGTCAGCGTAGATCGGCTCCTCGACGATCAGCCGGCTGCCCGCGATGCACGCCTGGCCGCAGTTCTCGAAGATGCCGTGCGAGATGCCCTTGAGCGCGCGGTCCAGGTCGGCGTCCGCGAATAGCAACTGAGCCGATTTCCCACCGAGCTCCAAGGCCACCGGAATAAGCCGTTCAGCGGCCGCCTTCGCGATCGCGATACCGGTCTTGTCGTGGCCGGTGAACACGATCAACCCGACCCGGTCGTCGCTGGTGAGCGCAGCTCCGGTCTCCCGGCCACCCGTCAGCACCTGCGCAACGCCCGGCGGCACACCGCACTCGTCGAACACGTTCTGCAGCAGCAGCGCGCTCAACGGCGTCTCCTGCGCAGGCTTGAGGATGCAGACGTTGCCCATCGCCAGTGCCGGAGCCATCTTCTTGGTTGCAAAGATGATCGGCGCATTCCACGGCACGATGGCGACGACGATGCCGTACGGCTCGCGACGCGTGTAGGTATGGAACTCACTGCCCGTCGGGATCACGGTGCCCAGCACCTTGTCGGCCATGCCACCGAAGTAGGTGAACGTCGACGCCGCTCGCAGCACACTGGCTCTCGTCACCTCGACCGGCGCGCCGAGGTTGCCCGTCTCGCACTCGACGAACTCCTGCGCACGGGACTCCATGAGCCGTCCGACATCGCAGAGCAGCCTGCCGCGCCGCGTGGGGTTTAGCTGCGCCCACTCCTCCTGCGCCGCCTGGGCACGCGACAGCGCCCGGTCGACCTCGGCGCGACCTGCGTCAGGCACGTCGCACAGCGCTGAGCCGTCGATCGGACTGTAAACGACACTCATCTGCTCACTCTCCACAGGAAGGGACCGGTTGCTCGACCGATGTCATTGCCAACTGTTGATCGTGGTACTCGGTCGCTCGCCCTGCGCCGCGGTCACCGCGTTCGCCAGCGCGAGCTCTCGCATCGCCGAGCGGGTTCGCTCAGTCGCACTGCCCACGTGGGGAAGGAGAATCACGTTGTCCAACGTCCTCAGCGGGTGGTCGGGCAGGAGAGGTTCCTGCTCGAAGACGTCAAGGGCAGCGCCCGCGATGCGGCGCTCGCGCAGGCATTGGATCAGCGCCCGTTCGTCGATAACGCCTCCCCGGCTGGTATTGACCAGGACTGCCGTCGCCTTCATTCGGGCGAGTTCGGCGGAGCCGACCAGTCGACGGGTCTCGTCGGTGAGCGGGGTGTGGATCGTCACGTAATCGCATTGCTCGAAGAGATCCGGCCAGCTTACGTACTCCGCGAGGCCGCGGGTCTCCGCATCACGGATCCGCCTGCGATTGTGGTAGACGACCCGCATACCCAGCGCGCTCGCCAACTGCGCCACTCGTCGGCCGATCCGGCCCATGCCGACGACGCCCAGCGTCGCGCCGTGGACCTGCCCGGTGAGCTCCGGTGGGGTGATCGTCCAGGCGCCGGCCCGGATGAGCCGGTCGAAGGCGACGATCTTGCGGCCCGCCGCGATGATCATCCCGATGGTCAACTCGGCGACTGCGTCATCGAGGACGCCCGGGGTATTGCACACCCAGACCCTGCGCTCGGTCGCGTCCTGGACAGCGATGTTGTCGATGCCGACCCCGAACTTCGAAACCGCCAAGAGGTGCGGGAGTTGATCGAGTACCGCCCGGTCCACCTTCGTCCGCGCGTCGACGATCCAGGACCGCGCGTGGCGTACTCGTTCGAACGGGACCGCCTTACCGGGCGGGACCTGAATGATCTCGCAGGTCGGTGGCACCCCCCTACACAGTTCCTCGGGGATGCCGATCGAGTCCAGTACCAACGACTTCACGCGCTTGCTCCACTACTGGCATGCTGTGCGTCGCTCTCGGCTCCGTCCGCGCCGACGCGGATACACGCGGCTCGCTGTCCGGGCGCCGCGTCGCGGAGGACCGGGACCGTATGCACGCAAGCCTTGACTGCGACCGGGCACCGTGGATGAAAGTTGCATCCGGTCGGCGGAAAGGCCGGATCGGGCACCTCGCCACCCAAACTCTTCGGCCGTATCCCGGAGCCATCCGGTACGGGTATCGCATCGATGAGAGCACGCGTGTACGGATGAGCCGGCGAGTCCCACACGGTCCCGGTGGGTCCGGATTCCGCCACCTCGCCGAGGTACATGACCAGGACACGGTCGGCGATCGCCCTAATCACCGCGAGGTCGTGCGAGATCATCAGCAGGCCGATGCCCTCTTCGCGGCAGATGTCGACCATCATGTTCGCTACATACGCCTGCGCAGACGCGTCGAGCGCGGAGATCGGCTCGTCCGCGACGAGCACCTTCGGACGAGTGGCCAGCGCGCGCGCCAGTGCGATGCGCTGCCGCTGTCCGCCGGAGAACTGGTGAACGTACTTGTCCGCCGCCGACGCCGGCAGGCGCACTCGATCGAGTAGTTCGACGACCTGATCACGCCAGCGCTCTCGGGAGCCGGCGTCCCGGGCCCGGAGAACCTCGGTGAGCTGCTGGCCCACGGTGCGCCGAGGATTCAGCGCCGTGGCAGCGTCCTGGAAGATCATCTGAAGGTCGCACTCCGGTTCCGGCCGGCGCCGCTTGCGCAGTGCGCGGATCGGCCTGCCGTCCAGGCGTACCTCCCCGTCCGCGAGCGGCAGCAGGCCGACCAAGCCCCGAGCGAGTGTGGACTTGCCGCACCCGCTCTCGCCTACCAGGCCGAGAATTTCGCCAGGCTGCAGGTCGAAGGTCACGCCGGTCACGGCCTGGACCTGGGTGCGGTCCGCGCGCCGATAGGTGATGGTCGCGTTAGCGACCGACAGCAGAGGCGTGGGCGTCATGGCTGCGCCCTCCACGGATCGACGAAGCAGGCGAGTTCGTGCCCGGCCGCGCCGACCTGCAGGTCGGGAATCGCATCCCGACAGCAGTCCTGGGCAAACTCGCATCTGCTGTGGAACGCGCAGCCGGGCACCTCGTCACCAATCACCGGCGGGGCTCCGGGCATGGGCCTGAGCCGCCCCCCGTCGGAACTGTTCGCGTGGGCAGGAAGCGCGTCCAGCAGTGCGCGGGTGTATGGATGCCGCGGGCTGCGGAAGATATCCGCGGCGCATTCGGACTGCTCGATCACCCGACCGGCGTAGAAGACCGCGATCTTGTCCGCGACGCTGGACAGCACGCCGAGATCGTGCGTGATAACGACGATCGCCACGCCGGAGTTACGGCGCAGGTCGTCGAGTAAGGCGAGGATCCCGGCTTGCACGGTCACGTCCAGCGCCGTCGTCGGCTCGTCCGCGATGATCAGCTTGGGCTCACACGCGAGCGCCATCGCGATCGCGATGCGCTGACGCATGCCGCCGGACAGCTGATGCGGATAGGTCTTCAGCATCCGGTCCGTGCCGGGCAGGTGTACCCGCTCGAGCAGCAGCTTCGCGTGCGCTGCGGCCTCCGTGCGCGTGAGCCCGCGATGATGTCGGACGTGGTCGGTCAGCTGGTGACCGATTGTCAGCATCGGATGCAGACTGCTCAGCGGATCTTGAAACACCATGGCGACGTCGCGTCCACGCGCGCGGCGCATCTCGCGTGCAGGCAGAGCGAGCAGATCGCGCCCGTCCAGGACCGCGCGGCCGGACGCCCGGGCTCCGGAGGGCAGCAGGCCCATCAGCGCCAGGCCGGCCATCGTCTTGCCGCTTCCGCTCTCCCCTGCTATGCCAAGGATCTGTCCCGCACCGACGCAGACGGAGACGCCGTGCAGCACCGGCGCGTCGCGGCCGCCCACAGGCAGGCTGACGCGCAGCGAGTCGACCTCGAGTACCGGCATCACGAACTCCGGTCCACGATCTGCTTGGTCTGCGGGTCCAGCCAGTCGCGCAGACCGTCGCCGATCAGGTTGAAGGCCAGCGCGACCAGCATGATGGCGAGGCCCGGGAACACCGCGATCCACCAAGAATTGAAGTAATTGATGCCCGCCGAGATCATGCTGCCCCACTCGGCCTCGGGTGGCTGTGCACCCAAGCCAAGAAACGACAGCCCCGCCAACAATAGGATCGCACCGCCCACCTCCATTGTGGCCAGCACCAGGATCGGCCCGGCCACGCTGGGCAGGACGTCGATGAACATCGACCGCATGGAGCCGACGCCGGCCAACCGGTTGGCGGCGACGAAGTCCGCCTCGCGCAAGCTCATCACCAGGCCGCGAACGGTCCTGGCGTACATCGGCCAGGAGACCAGCACGCCCGCGATGACCGCGTTGTGCAGGCTGGGACCTAGCGACGCAGCTACCGCCATCGCCAAGATGATGATGGGGAAGGCGAATACCAGGTCCACTATTCGCATCAGCACCTCATCCACGACTCCGCCGAAGAAGCCGGCCACGACGCCGACGAGGCCGCCGATCACCATCGCGCAGACGACGAGCAGTACCGCAAACAGCACGGAGACCCGGGAGCCGAACACGACCCGACTGAGCACGTCCCGACCGACCTCATCGGTACCGAACCAGTGGGAGGCCGACGGTGCCTGCAACGGCGCGAACGACTGCTTGATCGGACTGGACGGCGCGATCAGCGGAGCAAGAAGCGCCACGCCGGCAACCACCAACAGCAGGAGGGCGCCGATCGTGAGCAGACGGTTCCGCTTCAGCCGTGCCAGCGCACGACTGCGCTGCCGGCCGTCCACCAGGGTGGATGCGACGGCGGTCATGTCAGCCTCATTCGGGGGTCGAGCGCCATGTAGGCGAGGTCGACAAGCAGGTTTACGACGATGTACGTCAGGGAGACGAGCAGGCTCACCCCCATGACGGCGGACAGGTCATTCGAGGTGGCCGCACGATAGGCGTACTGCCCGAGGCCGGGCCAGCTGAACACCGATTCGACGAGCACGGTGCCCGAGAGCAAGGTGCCGAATGCTACGCCGGTCACCGTCACGATCGGGCCGGCGGCCGCGCGCAGGATGTAGCGCCAGATGACATACAACCCAGGCAGCCCTTTACCGCGGGCGCTTCTGACGTAATCGGTGCCGATCACCTCAAGCACCGCCGCTCGGCTGAACTTGATCAGAATGCCGAGCGTGTAGGTCGCGAGCACGGCAGCAGGCAGAATGATGTGCTCGACCGCCGAACCGAACGCCCGCAGATTGCCGTCCACAAGTGAGTCCAGCAGCAAGAACCCGGTGTGCTTCGTCGGGGCGCCGATCCGAGGATCGATCCGGCCGCTTCCCGGGAGCAGATGCAGCTTCGCGAACATGACGTAGGAAACAACCAGGCCCAGCCAGAACACCGGAGTGCTCACGCCGATCAGGGAGACCACTCTCGCGAGTTGGTCGGGCCACCGGTTGCGGCACAGGGCGGCCACCGTACCGAGCCCGATTCCGAAGATCGCCGCGAAGGCGATCGCGACCATCACCAGTTCGATCGTGGCTGGCGCGTACTGCAGCAGATCGGTCCGCACCGGTCGACCGGTTTGATGTGAGGTGCCCAAGTCGCCGTGCACGAGTTTGTCGAGATAGCGGAAGTACTGGACCAAGAGCGGCTTGTCCAGTCCGTACTTGGCACGGAAGGCTGCCACGACGGCCGGGTCGCCGGAAGCGATGTCCCCGAGGTTGGCCACCGCGGGGTCGACCGGGATGACGTTCGTCAGCAGAAACGAGATGATCGTTATCCCGAACCCCAGCACAACCGTGATGCCGAGCCGGCGCGCAACGTAGTGCGCCAACGGGTGGCGTCTGCGCGGGCTCCGGGGGGCGGGATCCGTCCCGCCCCCTGTCGCCTTCCGCGCAGGCAATGTCGTGACCATGCTCGTCTTTCCGTTCCAGCCCTGTGCGTGGACTAGCTCTTGCCGAGCAACGCGTAGTCGACGCCGAAGGAGCCGTTGATGTTCAACCCGGTGATGCCCTTGGCTCCGGCGACGTGCGACACTCCGGTGAACAGCGGGATGAAGTGGTAGGTAGCGTTCAGCGCTTCGCCCCAGGCCTGGTAATCCGAAGCCCGCTTGGCGCTGTCCATCTCCGCAAGCGCCTTGTCCGCCAGTTCCACAACCGGCCTCGCGTCCGGTGCCGACGCCGGCCAGTGGATTCGGGTGGGCAACAGGTCACCTGGGTTGTAGACGGTGAAGCCGAACGGATCCATGACGTCCTGCGGGAAGTTCCACAACGCGATCTGGGTCTTGCCCTGCGAGTACTGCGTGCGTGCATCAAGGTTGGGCGCGGGCACCAGCTTCATCTTGATACCGGCCTCGGCGACGCTGGCCTGGATGCGCTGCGCGAACGTTCCCATCGTCAGCCCGTCCACCGCATAGTCGCTGCCGTAGGACAGTTGCACCGTCTCGTTGGCCTTGCCAGAGGCGGCCAGCGCCGCCTTGGCAGCCGCGAGGTCCCTCTTCACCGCATCCGACGGAGGCAGCGATCCGGCGATGGACGCCGGTATGACGCCAGCCGCTTGCACGGCGCGTTCCCCGGCCAACTGGACAAGGCCTGCATAGTCGATCGACAGTGCGATCGCCTTGCGGAAGTCCGCGTCGGAGGTCGGTGAGCCCGGATCGTTCGACAGGGCCATGTAGACGACCGTGGGCGACTGGACACTGTGCACGGTAACGGAGCCGCTCAGCTGCTTCACCTGGTTTCCGCTCAGGTTGACTGCGACCTGAGCTCCGCCGTTCTGCACGTCCTGCAACTGCTGCTGTGTCGACGTGACGCTCTTAATGATGACCTTTGAGAACGCAGGCTTCTTCCCCCAGTAGTTCGGGTTGGCGACGAGAACCACCTGCGAGTTCGGCGTGAAGCTCTGCAGCTGGTACGGCCCGGAACCCGCCGAATGGCTGTTGAACCACGGCCCGGCCTTGTCCGCCTTGTCCGCGCCGGGCTGATCGGTGCCCCCGGCCGCCTTGACCTGCTTTGCGTTGACGATGGCCAGCGAATCGGTCGCGACGAGCGCCGGCAACTGTGGGTTCGGCTCGTCCGAGTTCAGTACCACCGTATTGGCATCAGGAGTCGACACCTTGATGCCGGTGAGCTTGTGCGAATTGTTCGACTTCATGTTGAGAGTTCGGTTGTAGGAGAAAGCGACGTCCGCGGACGTAAGCGGTGTACCGTCAGCGAACTTTGCGTCCTTGCGCAGCGTGAAGGTGTAGGTCCGACCGTCGGCGGACGCCTTGTAGCTGGTCGCGAGGCCAGGAACGATGTCCTTGATGTTGTCCCCGTGATACGTCAGCAGGGTGTCATACATCTGGTGTACGAGGTTCTCGGCCGTGTTGTCGAACTGGACGGCAGGATCGAGTGTGGTGGCTCCGAGCGAGGAGTCGACGAGGAGCGTGTCCGACGACGCGGACGGCCCGCCGGACGAGCTTGCGCCGCAGGCGGACAGAGTCAACCCGAGCCCGGCGGCCACGGCAGCCGCGAGGGCTGCCCTGGCGAACCCATAGCGGTGGAGCGACTTCATCATGATCTCTCCCAATTGGATGGACGACTGCGCGTGTACGAGTTCCTTACGTTTCTGCGTTCCGACAATCGGCGGTGGAGCCGGTTCACGCGCGGCCACCGCCGCCGCTGGGGCTGAGCAGCGCCCGGATTTCGAGCAGCTGCTTCGCGATCTCGTTCGACCGCTCCTCGCTCAGGCGCGGGGTGGGCACTGAGCAACTGATCGCGTAGGCCGACGGGCTGTCCGGCCCGACCGCGACGGCGAAGCAGCGCAACCCGATGCTGGACTCCTCGTTGTCGATGGCGTATCCACGGCTCCGGGTTGCCGCAAGCTCTTCCTCGAGCCTGTCCAGCGAGACGATCGTGTTCGCGGTGTAACGGACGAACTCCAGCGGAAGTACCCGCTGCACCTCAGCGATGGGGCGTTCGGCGAGGATGGCCTTTCCGAGCGCGGTGACAGTGGCCGGCATCCGCCGTCCCGGCGCCGTCGCCGCGGAGAGCCGATGCCGCGACGGCAGGCTGTGCAGGTAGATCACTTCCGCGCCGTCGATCCGACCGAGGTGGATCGTCTCATCGAACAGTTCGGACAGTTTCTGCATCACCGGACGTGCCTCAGCCACCATCCCGTCCTGGTTGATGAAAGCGCGGCTGACCTGCAGGCACCTGACGCCCAGCGCATAGCGCCCGTTCACCTGCGTCAGCCAGCCACGCGCGACCAGAGTCATCAGCAGCGCATAGGTGCTGGCGCGTGGCATATCGAGGGCCACGCTGATCTCACGCAGCGTCTGCGGCTCGCTCGCTGTGCTGAGAAGCTCAAGCACCAGCAAGGTCCGCTCGGCCGACTTGACCACTCGAACTCCGTGGTCAGCATCGTTCGTTCCGGGTTCCATGAGCACGCTCCCTTCTGCAGATCGACTTCTCAGTCCGCCTCGCCGATGATGTCGGCGAGAAAGACGCCATCACGATCCTCCGGGCTGTCCTCCGGCGCACAGATCAGCCATGCGCCGTCGCGCGGGTTGTCGACGACGAACAGCACGGTGCCGTCCTGGAGGCGTACGCGCGAACCGGGCTCGAGGTCCCGCAAGTTCAGCGGCTTGGACACGGCGGTCTCCTATAGAAACGTCGTGAGGTTCTTGGCGAGCAGGACTGTCTGGTCGAGATAGACCGTTCGTTTGGCGATCAACCAGGAGTCGCCGGAGCGGACAAGCTCGTCGACCCGCTTGCCGACCATGATGTCAACCTCGTCCCGGAGCCGGTTTCGATAGACCAGGAACCGCATGCGCGCCGTGACCCGCTCCACCGGCTGCCGGCCATCGGTGTCGACGACCCGGATATTGGTGTAAAGGTGCGATGTCCGTGACACTGGCTCCTCGCACCAGTGGATCCCGGTCTGCAACTGTTCGACGCGCTGGCTCAAGGTCAGCTTCCCCTCGTCGATCCAGGACACGTCCAGCCGATCGGTGAGGTATTCGCGGTCGGTATCGCTGGACTGCACGTTGCGGCTGATCGGCACGCGGTAGCTGATGTTCTCGTCAAGCAGGTCGAGCCACTTCGTGAAGTGACGGCTGTCCAGCAGATCCGCCTCGTGGTAATAGAAGTCCTCGAGCTCCAGCCGGAGCAGCGTGGGTGCCAGTACGTCCAGGGTCGGTGCGCTCATGCCGAGGTCGCCTCCGCTTCGAGCATCGGGAACGGCACGTCACCGGGGGTCTCGACGCGGTGCATCAACTGGTCCCAGGAGCGGCCCTGCATGAACTCGCTCCAGCGTTTGAGCCAGATCAGCTGATTCTGCTCGGAGAACAACTGCCGTGCCCACACGCATCCGGGCACCGGTTCGTATGGCTCGGAGTAGCCCAGGCCCATCTGGTAGTTGTACGGATGGTCCCGGGCGACGCGGCCCCGACTTGCCTCGGTCGCTGCCGACCAGTTCTCCAGGTCGTCCTGTTCGGTAAGTCCGGCAGGCCCGGAGTAGCTCATGAAGTACCTGCGCAAGACATCCTTAACGTTGTCCGGCGCGTCTTCGTCTACGAGGTAGTACCGCCAGAACTCCGTTTCGCACGGGCCGTTCGGATGCGCCACGATGATCGTCCGCGGCTGTTCCTCGTGGAAGGACATATTCGGGAAGATCGTGCCCTTGCCTTGGAAGTGGAACCGCCCCTTCAGGCGCTCCCGGCGTGCGGCGCGTGCGCTCTCGAAGTACTCCGCCACTTCCGGGAACCGCCCGAAGCTCGGTGGCTGGGTGTAGTCCTCCTCGAGCGCACCTGCCCAACCTGTCCCGCCGTGGCCGAGGTCCGGCCAGCCGAACACAGACGCACCGTCTCGTTTGTCATCGCGACGCCCGGCCCCACTGGGGCCGATATTCACCATGTCCACCGAACGGTGGCTGACGACATGTGCAACGTCCCCGATGAAGTTGGTGGGAGCGAACTTCCAGTTACAGCCAACACGCCACTTCTGCACGCCGGCCAGCACGACGCCACCGGCGTCGCGGCCGTCACGGTGATCGAGCGCGAAGTCCAGCCACATTTTCATGCCGCCGAGGTAGTCCTCGAGGTCGGGCGCATCCGGGTCCCAGTTCCCCCAGATGGTCCCGCGGTAGTTGACAATCCGCGGAACCCGGACCAGGCCCCACTTGGTCTTGTCCAGCGCCTCGTGATAGCGCGCGCGATAGCCGGGCACACCGAACAGTTCGCCGGGCGTACTGACCAGGTTGCCGTCGGTGGAAAAGCTCCACGCGTGGTACGGGCAGGTGAACAACGTCGTGTTGCCCTCGTCGTAGCGGCACAGCTTCATGCCGCGGTGCGTGCATGTGTTGAGAAGGACGTGGATGTTGCCCTGCTTGTCCCGCGTGAGGATGACCTGCTCTTCGCCCATGCGCGAGACGTAATAGTCGTCCGGGTTGGGGATCTGGCTCTCGTGCCCGACAAGGAGCCAACTCCGCGAAAACACCTTTTCCTGTTCGTCGCGGTAGATCGCGTCGTCGACGAAGATCTCGCGGCTCGCCGTGCCGTTGCGTACGTCCACCAGGCCGGTGCTGCGTTCGGTTGTCGTCATCTGCCTTCCTCCGTCATTCGGTCGACGTGCTGGTCGTGTTCAGGCGGCCCGCGCCACGCACTGGTCGGCCCACGAGCATGCTTCGTCGAAGTTCGTGCGGGCCAGCAGGTGGCGCTGGCCGAGTCCTTGCCATTTCGGGCTGCCGAGTGTGACCACGCCGCAGAGCTCACGCTCGCCCACCACGGCCACGAGCTTGCGACCACTGCGCGCGGTATGCGTGCGCATGCCGCTCGTGAAGCAGCCGCTGAACTGAAGCTTCGCGTCCAGTAGGTCAGACCAGAAGTAAGGCGGCGTGTCCCACCGCGCCTGGTCACCGAGGATCGCGTCGGCAACCCGGGCTCCGTGATCGCGGGCCGCCTGCCACTGCTCGACTCGGCCGGAAGTGCCGGTGAGCGTGTTGTGCCAGGCTGCGACGTCTCCGGCCGCCCAGATGCCTGGGCGGTTCGTGCGGCCGTCGGCGCCGCATCGCACGCCGTCGCCGACGTCCAACCCGGCTCCGGCGAGCCACTCGGTGTTGGGCACCGCACCGACGCCGACTACGACCAGGTCCGCCTCGAGGAGCTCCCCGGAGCTGAGGCGGGCCGCCCGGACGGTCAGCGTGCCCACCAGTTCCGTGACCGTCGCGCCCGTGCGGATGTTGACCCCCGCCTCGAGATATCCGGCGACGCATGCCACGGCCAATTCGGCGGGCAGCACCCGCTGCAGAGGGGCGGCAGCTGACTCCACGACCGTCACCCGCCACCCGCGCCGGCTCGCGGCGGCAGCGACCTCCAGCCCGACGAACCCGCAGCCGACGACGATCAGCGAGCCCACGTTGTTCAACGCAAGACCCAGCGCGCGCGAGTCAGCCGCGCTGCGCAGGTAGTGCACGCCTCGGCGTCCCGCCCATGCCGGTACACGCCGGGCACGCGCTCCGGTGGCGATGAGGATTGCATCGGCGGCGAGCGTCTCCCCGTCGGACAGGGCTACCGCGGTCCGGTCTGCTTCCAGCGAAACCGCACGCGTGGCGCGGCGCAGCTGAATGTCGTGCGCCGCGTACCAGCTCGGCTCGTGCAACAACTGGACCCGGCCGGTACCGGTGAGCACCTGCTTCGACAGGGGCGGACGGTCGTAGGGCCACTCCGCTTCATCGCCGATTACAACTATTTCGACGTCGTCGCCACGCTGGCGGATGCGCTCGGCCGCCGAAACGCCGGCGAGCGAAGCACCGACAATCAGCACGCGCTGCCTAGCCATCTCAGTATTCCAGCCGCAACGCCATGGCGGGGCAGGCTTGGACGGCGGCCTTGGCAGCCGGCAACTGCTCGCTTGAAGGCGCGGTCACCAGCACGACTGCCTTGTCGGTCTCCTCGTCGATGTCGAAGAGGTCGGGAGCTTGGACAACGCAGTTCGCGTATCCCATGCACAGGTCCTCGTCGAGTTTGATCCGCATGATGACCGGCTGCTCTCCCTTCCGATTCCGTGTGCTCAAGCGCCCTGCGCCGCGATCGCGCCGAGTGCCGAGCGGTCGCACGGGATAAGGACGTCGCTGAGTCGCAATCCGGCCAACCAGGTCCGCAGGTCCGCGAGGTCGCGCTCGTTCGGCTCGATTAGCGGGGCCCGCACCGTGCCGGTGTCCGCACCGCGCAGACGAGCCCCCGCTTTGATCAAGGAGACGGCGTAGCCGGGTTCACGATCCCGCAACCGGACGAACGGGTGTACGACCTGGCGCAACAGTTCATCCACCCGCTCGGTGTCACCCGTACGCAATGCGTGAAAGAACTCGCTCGCGAGCTCCGGCACCACGTTCAGCAGCGCCGAGCTGTACGCGGTGATGCCGTACGGCCGCAGCGCGGGTGCCAGCAGCTCGGCAGTCGGGACGCCGTTGATGAAGCCGAAGCGACTGCGGTCGACTGCCGTGACCTGCTGCTGCAGTAGTTCGACGCGGCCGGTTCCGTCCTTGATGCCTACGATGTTTGGCACTTCGGCCAGGCGAGCAACGGTGTCCGCGGTGAATATGGCGGCATCCCGCTGGTAGATGACCAGAGCCAGAGGCGTCTTGGCCGCCAGCGAGCAGTAATAGTCGAGGTACTCGTCGCTGCCGGGTGACTGCAGGTACGGCGGGAACACCAGCGCGCCGTCCGCTCCGGCTGCTTCAGCCATCTGAACCATCTCGGCCGCCAGGCTGGCACCGAAGCCGACGCCGGCCAGCACGGGGACTGCGCCCTCCGCGACCGCGACGCTGGTCGAGATGATCGTGGCGTACTCGTCGGGCGAGAGTGCCCCCATCTCGCCCGTGCCGCACCCCGGGAAGAGGCCGCTCACGCCGTAGGACAGCAGCAACTCGGTGTGCGAATGCAGCGCGCGGGCGTTGAGCGCACCGGCGCCGTCGAACGGCGTGATCGGGAACGCGAGCAACCCGTCGAGGGCTGCCGGCATCTCCTCATACGACCAGCGCATTCCCGAACTCCTGTCTATATATGAATCGTTCGTCTACTCATCGATACGCTAGAGCGGACTTGCAATCGCTGTCAAGAGGTTGGGCGGGGCAGGATCCCTTACGCTTGGGGAGGATTGACAGCACATACGACCACACCTAGCGTGTCACGTGTAGACGACGTACTACATATGTAGATGGAGACGTATGGTGACCGCTTCGGTCCCCTTCCTCTCGGCCCGTGCCGTGGTGAAGCGCTATCGCACCGGACAGCTGTCGCCTGTGGACTACACCCAGGCGCTGCTGGATCGGATCCACGCTCTCGATCCCGGCCTAAAGGCGGTTGTCGACGTCTATCCCGACTCGGCACTACGGGCCGCACAGGCGTCGGAGGCGCGCTATCGCGCCGGCGCCGCGCTCGGTCCCCTGGACGGCCTTCCGATCGCGATCAAGGATGAGACCCCGGTCGCCGGACGCCGAACCACGATGGGTTCGGTCAGCCGCCGAGCACACGTCGACGACGTCAGCGCTGTAGTGGTGCGTCGCATGCTGGCGTGCGGTGCTTTCGTGCATGCGCGCACCGCGACGCCGGAGTACTGCTGCGCCCCGTTCACCCACTCGGACTTATGGGGGATCACCCGCAATCCGTGGAACCGGGCGTTCAGCCCGGGCGGCTCGTCCGGCGGCGCCGGAGTGGCGCTGGCGGCTGGATTCACACCGCTCGCCGACGGTAGCGACACTGGCGGCTCCATCCGCATCCCCGCCGCGTACTGCGGTGTGGTGGGTTACAAGCCTCCGTACGGTCGCGTCCCAGGAGTCCCACCGCACAATCTCGACCCGTACCGCCACCAGGGACCGCTCGCCCGCACTGTGGATGACTGCGCCCTGTTGCAGGACGCGATCTCCGGGCAGGACCCAGAAGATCCGGTTACAGTGCCCGGCCGGGTGAGCGTCTCGGATACCGGTGTCGACGTGCGCGGATGGCGAGTCGGGGTCTCATATGACTGCGGCGGATACCCCACCAGCAGGGAGGTTCAGGCAGCAGTGCGCGATGCCGCCGACAGGTTCGCGAAGCTTGGTGCGCACGTCGAGGAGGTGACTCCCGGCTGGACGTTCGACCAGATCCAGCGCGCCGTGCACATCCATGGCGGCATCCGGGCCGAACGCTTCGAGACATCGGCCACCGGCGCCTCCGACACCCGGACGCGGTACCTGCGCGGCGTCGCAGAACGGGCGGCGAACGTGCGCCGGGAGGACTTCAACGAGGGCGTGCGACTCGAGGCGGAGATCCAGCGCGCGATGGCGACGGTGCTCACCGAACACCGCATCTTGTTGTGCCCGACGATGAGCTCAACTTCGTTGGTCGCCGGCGAGGACTATGTCGACTACGGCCCCGAGGTGGACGGTGTCGCAACGACCAAGCACCGCGACGTCATGCCGACGCTGCTGTTCAACATTTGCAGCCGCAATCCGGTGATGTCAGTGCCGGTCGGCATGTCGAGTCAAGGGATTCCCATTGGCATGCAGATCGCCGGACGCCCCTTCGACGACGTCTCGGTGTTCATTGCCGCGCGGGCGCTTGAAGCCGCTGCGCCTTGGCCGCTCGCGATCGGCCGTCCACCGCTGGGACTATGAGGGTTCCGTTTCGCACCGGCTGTTCCGCTGCGATCACCCGGAGAGAGCCGGAGTGCAAGACTCCGCGCCGTGACAGCGACCACGGGAGACGGCTCTGGCACGCATTTCGTGATCGGCGCGGGTCCGGTTTGCTCATGGCTGGGTTGAGGATTCGTTTGCGTAGTAGAGGAAGCTGCCGACCAGAACACCGGCGAGGAACCCGACTTGCGCCACTCGGCGAGACTCTCCCCTACCGCGATCGTGCGCGAACAGCACTACAGTCAGGCAACACCCCACATCAGCGGCGATCAAGCTGCATAACCCGTGTCGTCCCAACCGGGGAGGGTCAGTACGAAAGGACACCATTGCCGGGCACACAAGCAGAATTGGCAATTGTGGACGCGCGAGTGTGGACGGGTAACCCCGCGAGCCCGGCTGCAGACGCTATCGCAGTCCGTCGCGACCGGATCGTGGCTCTCGGTGCCGAACCGGTGCGCGAACTGATCGGCCCGCGCACGGAGGTGATCGAGGCAGGCGGGGGATCGGTGGTTCCGGGCTTCCAGGACGCCCACTGCCATCCTCCGCAGGCCGGCAACAACATGTTGCGGGTGTGGCTCAACGACGACACCGGCCGTGAGGCCTACCTAGCCCACATCAAGCAGTACGCTGCCGACCACCCGGACGAGCCGTTCATCGTGGGTGGCGGCTGGGCGATGGAGGAGTTCCCTGGAGGCACGCCGCGCAAGGAGGATCTCGACGCGATCATTCCGGATCGCCCGGTGTTCCTGTTCAATCGCGACGTTCACGGCGCTTGGGTGAACTCCAAGGCGTTGCAGGTAGCGGGCATCGACAAGGACACGCCCGACCCTGCTGATGGGCGCATCGAGCGCGATCCTCGAACTGGCGAGCCGACCGGCACGCTGCACGAAGGTGCGGCCTACTCGTTCAACGACCGCTACGTACCGCTGCCGGACGGGCATGCTTGGGAGGTCGCAATCCTCGCTGCGCAGCGGCACCTGCACGCGATGGGCATCACCGGCTGGCAGGACGCGTGGGTCACTCCGGCGACGCTGGCGGCGTATCGCGCACTTGCCGAATCCGACGATCTCACCGCGAGGGTCGTCGGAGCGCTGTGGTGGGATCGACATTCGGGCCTGGAACAACTCGACCAGCTTCTTGACCAGCGAGAACACGGCCGTGCCGGGTCGTTCTTCCCCACCACTGTGAAGATCATGACCGATGGAGTGCTGGAGAACTTCACCGGCGCGCTGCTCGAGCCGTACTGCGACGGATGCGGCGGTGTCACCGACAATGCCGGCCTCACCTACGTCGATGCCGAACTGCTCAAGGCCGCGGTCACGATGCTGGACGAGCATGGGTTCCAGGTGCACATGCACGCGATCGGTGACCGCGCTGTGCGCAATTGCCTGAATGCCGTGGAAGCGGCGCGCACAGCAAACGGCATGAACGACCTACGTCACCACATCGCGCACATCCAACTGATGCAGGCCGAGGATGTACCGCGGTTCGCGCAGCTCGGGGTGGTTGCGAATTGCCAACCGTTCTGGGCACAGCACGAGCCGCAGATGCAAGAACTTACGATCCCATTTCTCGGCGAGCGGCGCGCGCAGATGCAATACCTGTTCGCGACACTGCAGCGCAGCGGCGCCACACTGGCGATGGGCAGCGACTGGCCGGTCACCACGGCGAACCCGCTTCGGGAGATTGAGGTTGCGACGCGGCGGATCGACCCGGATCACCGGGACAACGCCGCGTTCCTGCCTGAGCAGGCACTTACCCTGCAGACTGCGCTGCGCGCCTTCACGGCAGGGTCGGCGTACGTCAACCACGATGCAGACGGCGGCGTGCTGCGGATCGCCGCCCGCGCGGACCTCGCGATGCTTGATCGTGATCTATTCGCCGATGGCGTTCTGCCGGCCGACGCGACCGTGAGGGCAACCGTCGCCGCCGGCCGCGTCGTCTACCGCGCTCAGTAAGGTTCCGGTCACTCGTCGGCGGCCGTGCGAGCTGTCCGTCCACATCTGCAGATCGTGCGTAGCGTCGATGGGCGATCGGACGCGTCAATCGTCGGGTGCATCGTTCTGGCGTAGCTGAGAGGCTGCGGTCCATGCCGGCAAAGCATTACGACCATATCGTTGTCGGCGCCGGGGCGCTCCGCGCCGCAGCCGCGTACTGGCTCAGCCGCGGCGGGAGCCGTGTGCTGGTTTGCGAGCAATTTCAGCCGGGCCATCCGTGGGGGTCCTCCGACGATCATTCGCGGATCATCCGACCTCGCCCGTGAGGGAACGACCGGACGGATGCTCCTGGATACGTACCGGGCGTCACTGGACGCCGCCAAAATCGAATACGACCTGCTCGACGCACGCGAACGGAGCGGGACGTCCACGGTTGCAGGTCGAGCGGGTTGGGCGGGGCTGAGCGCAGCAGCACGATGCCCTGCCCGAACGGCAGGGTGCGGAGGCGGCCGGTGTCCAGCAGCGGGACCTCATGCGTCGAGTAGGACACCGACTGGCGGCCGTCCGCGCCGATCGTCTCGCTGGCGCGGCGTTCCATGCGGGTGCCGATCAGCGCAGACACGTCCCGCAGATCGTTGGCATTGCCGGCACCGCCGAGGATGAGTTTGACGATCGCGGCGTCCCAGATCGCGGCAGCTGCATCCGTACCCCAGCGGTCACGTGCCTGCGCCAATGACTGCAGCACCACGATTGTCGTGATGCCGGTCCCGCCACCGTCACTCATCAATGACGGAAGTGAGGGCAGCGGGTAGTTCGCGGCCTCATCGAGGATCACCGCCAGCGGCGGGTCGAGCCTGGCACCGGCGGACGTTGCGGCGAGGCGGCGAGCGGTCTCCACGACGTCCTCTGCGAGCGCCGCGACGAGGTTCGCCGTCGCTGATGCGCCGGCAGCGGTGCCGAGCAGGTACAGCGTCCCGCGCTCGCGAAGGAACGGCTCGGGATCGAACTCCTCACCTAAGGGCGGTGAGACGGCGGCGAGCACCCGTGGGTCGGCCAGCGGCGCGAACACGTTGGCGACCATCGACCAGGTCGAGTCACGCTGCCGTGGGTCGGCGGCGAGGATCGACTCCAACGCGCTGTCCCACGCCGGCGCCGCTTCCGGCCTCTCGGTGAGGATGGCCACGGCGTCCTCGGCCGCGATCGGCGACAGCGACCAGCGGTACAGCTCCACCGCCGCCCGGCCGCCCAACGCTGCCGCGTGCAGCAGGCACCGCACGGCCGTGTAGCACTGCTGCGACCAGAACGTCGCGTTCTCCATGCCGCGACTCGGCTCACTGCACAACGCACGAGCACGCGCCATCGCCACGTGAGGTTCGGCGCAGCCACGCACCGGCGACCACCTAAGCGAGGACGGCAACCCGGCCAGTTGCTGCGGGTCGAACACCGCGACCGGACCGCTACTGCGCTTCCGTGACCGCATGGTGGCGGTCAGGTTGTCCGGACGGGTACTGGTCGTGACCACCGCGCCCGGTGCATCCAGGATCGCGGGAATCACCGTGTTCAAGCCCTTGCCCGACCGCGGCGGTCCGAGCAGCACCATGGAGTCCTCCACGGATACCCAGCAGTCGGCGCCGCGGGAGCGCCCCAGCCGGTAGCCCAGCTCGTAACGTGCCGGCTCCGCGATGGCCGGACGCAACACACGTCCGCGCTTGCGCAGCCGACGCACGCCCGCGGCACGCTGCACCTCCCCACGGGTGGCCATGCCTACTACGGAGCCAGCTGAGCCACTCCGACCTTCACTGTCCCCGACGAAGACTCGTCGCAGGACGACCAGGACTGCGGCGGACGCGGCGAACACGAGCACTGTCAACGCCCAGTAGAGCAGCGGTGGTCCGACCGGGGCGTGCCACGCTTTCGACGGATCACCGAGGTGCGCGAATGCCAGCACCGCGCCGTCCGGATGGTGACGCGGGACGGCGTGCCCAGTCAGGAGGGCAGACGCGGCGGCAGCAGCCCACAGCATGCCGGCAACGGCGACGCCGGCCGCGAGCAGCATCGGCACGGTGTCTCGTCGGCCGTACGGCTCGATCACGAGCGACCTCCAGAGACGTTGACGTCACGAAGGCGGCGATGTCGGTGAAAGCCGGTCCCGGCACGGCGCACGAATCGGGTGCGGCCGCGGTTCGCGAGCGTGGCTCAGGAACGGCGGCGAAGCACCCGCTCAGTCTCGTTGTGCAGTGCCGCGGCGAGCGCACGAAGTGGCGAGGCGCGGGCCTCGTGTGCCGCGGCTTCGGCTTGTTCGAGGTGTTGTTGTGCGTAGCGAACGACTCGCCGGCCGTCGGTCGTGAGGGTGATGTGGATCCGGCGCCGGTCGCGCGGGTGCGGGCTACGTTGCACGTGGCCGTTGTCGGCCAGCCGGTCGATGATCGCGGTGAGGGTGCCGGAGCCCACGAGCATGCGCTCGCTCAATTCGCTCGGCATCAGCTGGCCGCCGGCGTCGGCGAGATGACCCAGCACAACTGCCTCGCTCAGGCTGAGCCCGAAACGGTCGGCTAGTGCCTGACGGAATCGCTGCCCGGCCAGCAGCAGCGCCCGCAGCTCGCCCACGCCGTCTTCAGGTTCACGCCCGTCAGTCATGACCACACCACCCTATCGAAAGATCATCAGTATTGCTCGGATCCCAAGCCTCTTGTTTTTCGAGAGAATTCTGGCTAGCCTGACCCGCGCAGGTAGGGCACCGTCAGGCAGCCGGCGCGGTACCGGATCCAGGCTAGGGGGAGCCGTCCGACGGGCAGGGGCAGTAGGGCACCGTCGTCGGCAGCGTGACCGGCCGCGACGACTGCCGGCGGTGCCCGACCCGCCCATCGGCGCATCAGAACGCCGAGCGAGGAACAGATGATCACCATGACGGCGGACGCAGGTCAACACGACGTCAGGCACACCCCAGGGCACGTATGGGACCGGCATCCCCATCGCCTTACACGCCACCATCGTCCAGACCGCACGCAGTCAGGTCGATGACATTCAGGTTCGGAAAGGGAGCAGTCATGCGGTGCATGCTCAAACTGGAACTCGACACCGAAGCCGGTAACAAGGCCATCAGCGACGGCACGCTGCCGAAGATCATGCAGGAGGTGATGGACAAGACCAAGCCCGAGGCGAGCTACTTCAGCACCGAGTCCGGCTGCCGCACCGCGTTCATATTCTTCGATCTCGCCGGCCCGTCGGACATTCCGGCGATCGCCGAGCCGGCGTTCGCACAGCTCCACGCGCGGGTCACGTTCACGCCGGTGATGAACTCCGACGACCTGCAGAAGGGACTCGCCCAGCTCGGCTGAGCCGTCAGCACCGATCCAAGCTCCACCGAAGGCGCGCCGGACCTACCGATTTACGCAATCCACGCAACACACTCGCAAGGAGGCCACCATGGGCCGCAAGATGGTCGACTGCCGGAAGATGCCGAGCGACAGCAACTGCTCACTCTCCATCGCCGGCACCGAAGACGAGGTCCTCGAAACCGCAGTGGCGCACGCCGTCGCGCACCACGGTCACGAAGACACACCCGAACTTCGCGAGGGCATCCGCGCCAGCATGGAAGACGCCGAACCAGCACTCGCCTAGCCGCGAAGCTGGCGCGTCACAGGTTGGGTGACCATTCGACCGTTGGTGTCGAACAAGTCCAGTTCGCCGTCGGTGCACAGGTGCCTTACAACGAAGGCGCGCTCCCTGATCCGCCACAGCCCTTCGCCCTGGACGAGCTGCGGCAACTCCTTCGCTTCCGTGCTGGACAGCCCGAGAGCCGCTGCTGCCTTGGCCGCCTCACCGGACTCCTGCGCGTGGATGATCTTTGTGGAGCAGTCGGCGAGCAGACCGAGCGCGAGATTGCGCGCCTGCGAGTTCGCCTCGCCGACCGCGTCCAGGTCAGACAGCCGGTGGATGACCATGAGGTTCGCGATACCGAGCGCACGCGACAACTTCCACTGCGACTGCATCCGCGCCAACAACGACGCCTGACGCAGCAACCGCCAGGCCTCGTCGTAGATCACCCAACGCTGCCCGCCATCCGGATCAGCAAGTGCGGCTTCCATCCACGCCGATGAGCAGGTCATCACCAGAGCGATCAGCTGATCGGAACCTTGGATACGCGAGAGGTCCAGCGAAACCATCGGCAGCGATGGATCGAACCGGGTCGTGGACGGGCCGTCGAACAGCCCGGAGAGGTCGCCGCGCACCAGGCGGTTCAGCGCGTGGGCAACCTGCCGACCGTCCGACAGCAGTTGCTCGACCGTCGAGCCGTCCACGTCGTGCGGTGGTCGGAACATCGCGTCGACAACCTGCGGTAAGACTGGAACGGCGTTGTCGCGCACGGCCGCGTCGAGCGCGGCGAACAGCGCGGTGGACTCGACTGCGCGCAGGTCCCGCCCGAGCGCCGAAGCCGCCACCGCCCGCAGCAAGTCGCGACGCCGGCCGGCGACAGCCACCAGCCAATCCGATTCAGCGCATCGAGACCGCACTTCTCAGCCTCTGACGGCACGGCACCGTCAAGCCACTTAGCTGCAACCCATCTGGGTGTCGCCGTCAGCGAATTCAAAACGATCTTGGTCCATCCCGCGTATATCCCGCGAGGTCTGACATACGGCTGCATCTGGCGGCATTTCATGGCATCCGGCTGCACCGCCGCGGGCGGCGCCCACGACCCCGCCACAAACCCCTGTAGGCCCCGGAATCCGGGACCTACAGGGGTTTGTGGCGGGTGTTGGGTTTGAACCAACGTAGGCTGAGCCGGCGGTTTTACAGACCACCCCGTCCCATTTCTGCACGTCCCGTACTTGCTGGGCTACAGGCGCCCGTGGTGATCTTCGACCATGATCGATCCCGCGTATGTCCCGCGGCTTTCATCAGCAGCAAGTCGCCTGCGCGCGTGCAGCTTGAGGTCATGTGTGCGTCATGCCACGCCGGCCGGCGCAATGTCGCCACCCTCCGCTGGGCGATAGATGCGTCTACTGTGGTCGGCGTGGACATCACGTCGTTGATTGAGACGCGGCCGGGGGTGCGCAGCGGCAAGCCATGCTTTGTCGGAACCCGGATCGCGGTTTACGACGTGCTGGAGTACCTGGCCTCCGGCATGAGTAGCGACGAGATCGTGTCCGATTTTCCGGAACTGACCGCCGAGCATGTCCGTGCCGCGATCGAGTTCGCGGCACTTCGTGAACGCCGCCTCGCCACAGCGTGAAGTTGCTCGTCGACCAGAACCTGTCCAGGAAGCTGGTCGACCAACTACAGCACGAGTTCCCCGACAGCATCCACGTCACTGCGGTCGGCCTCGGCACCGCGACCGATCGCGAACTCTGGCAGTTCGCGCGCGAGCACGGATTCGCCATCGTGTCCAAGGACTCCGACTTCCGCCAACTCGCATTCCTGTACGGGCCGCCCCCAAAGGTGATCTGGCTACGCGTAGGCAACGCCTCGACCGCCGGCGCGCTGCAGGTGATCCTCGATCACCTCGACGACGTCCTCGCCTTCGATGAATCCGCGGACGCCGCTCTGCTAGTCGTTCCACGATTGCCGAACTGATCCTCCACACGGTCCAGTCCGCAAAGTCCCTCGAGCAACATTGGTCGGTACAGCTGACCCAGACAAGTCCCCCGTGCGCCGTCAGAGGTCCGTACGACAGACCGGTCCAGTCGCGGCGGAGCACCACCTTGCGGGGGTGGGTCGTACACCGCGTCAGAAGTCGGTCGCTACGTATACGGTCTCGAGATACTCGTCGATGCCTTCGTAACCGCCCTCGCGGCCGAGCCCGGACTGCTTGACGCCGCCAAACGGCGCTGCGGCGTCGGACAGCACGCCCCGGTTCAGGCCGACCATTCCCACCTCAAGCCGCTCGCAGGCCGCTAGCCCTCGACTGAGCGAACGTGAGTACACGTAGGCCGCCAAGCCCATCTCGGTGGCGTTGGCGAGGGCGATCGCGTCGTCATCGTCGTGCACGGCGATGACCGGTGCGACCGGACCGAAGATCTCCTCGATCGCGACGGCGCTGTCGCGCGGCACGTCGGTCAGCACCGTCGGCGGATAGAAGAAGCCGGCGCCGGCGGGAGTGCGGCCTCCCAACAGGGCCGAGGCACCGGCACTGATGGAGCGATCCACCTTGTCGGCGATGCCGGTGACGGCGCGGGCATTGATCATCGGGCCGATCTGCGTTTCTGCCGTCGTTGCGGGACCCATGCGCAGTCCGGCCATCGCTGTGGCCAGCTTCGTAGCGAATTCGCCAGCGAGTGATTCGTGCACCAAGAAGCGATTCGCGGCGGTGCATGCCTGGCCGCCGTTGCGGATCTTCGCCAGCATCGCTCCCGCGACAGCCTGATCGACATCAGCGTCGGCAAGCACCAGGAACGGGTCGTTGCCGCCAAGTTCCATGGAACAGTTGACGATCCGGTCCGCCGCCTGTTTCAACAGAAGCGATCCGACGCTGGTCGAGCCGGTGAAGGAGAGCTTGCGGATCCGCGGGTCGGCGAGTGCTGTTGCAACAAGCGCGGCGGGACGGTCGGTGGTGACGACGTTCAGCACGCCTGCCGGCACGCCGGCCTCCTCGAGCAGGCCGGCCAGCGCCAGAGCCGTCAGTGGGGTGTCCTCGGCGGGCTTGAGGACGACCGCGCAACCTGCCGCGAGGGCGGGCGCGACCTTCCGGGTGATCATCGCGGCCGGGAAGTTCCACGGCGTCAACAGCAGTGCGACGCCGACCGGCTTGCGCCAGGTCAGGATCTTGTTGGTGCCCGCCGGGGCGGTCCGATACGTCCCGTCCGCACGCACAGCTTCCTCGGAGAACCAGCGAAGGAACTCGGCCGCGTAAGTCGCTTCACCGCGCGCTTCCGTCAGAGGTTTGCCCATCTCGAGCGACATCAGGAATGCCAGTTCGTCCGCGCTGGCTGTCACGAGTTCGAATCCCCGTCGAAGGATCTCGGCGCGTTCGCGCGGCGCTGTGGCGGCCCAGACCGGCTGTGCGGCCGCGGCTGCACAGATCGCATGTTGGGCATCCGCCACGCCGGCCCGTGGCACATGCGCGATGACTGTCCCGATGGACGGGTCTAGGACGTCGAATGTGCCGTCGGCGCCGTCTACCCAGCCTCCGGCGATGTACATCTGTGCCGGCACTATCGAGCCGTTCCGCGCCGCGACATCGGCGAGCAGACTGCGCATGAGTGTCACTTCTCCTCTGTAATGCGTTGCGTTGGGCCGATCGATGCACGGTCCGTTGCGGCGGCCAGTGTCGACTCGGCAGCTGAGATCTCGTCGAACGGCGACGACACCTCGATGGTTGTGTTCCTACCAATGAGCAGCCCCACGACGACGAGCACGAGGGCGATGACTGCGAAGAGACCGACGCTGACGAGTGGTACTTCGCTGGGTTCGATGTACGACTGCAGGACACCGTTGACGGCAACGCCGAGGCCGCCCCCGACCTGTACTGCACCGATGAAGATCGCGAAGATCCGGCCCCGGCCGTGATCACCTAGCTGCGCTTCGATTTCTGCGGCTGCCAGGCCGGACAGCGGGACGAGCATCAGTGAGGCGAACAGCAGTGTGGAGCCGAAGGTCAGCACCGATGTGGCGAGTGTGCTGGGGATGATGAGTACGGCGAAGAGCGCGAACAGGCCAGCGCCGAGTAGAGCCGGACGCCTGGTGCTGATCGGAACGAAGCTGACGATGAGTCCGCCAATCACGCTGCCGACCGACAGCAACGCGAGGAATACCCCGGCAGCATCGGCGGAGTGACCGAGCTCTGCCATTCGCGAGGGCACATTGCCCTCGACGAGGCCGAAGCCGAAACTCTGGAAACCTCCGACCGCGCAGATGAACACGATCGGTACGGTGAGTCGGCCGGCACGTCGGTCCGACCGCTTGCCAGGCGCTAGCGGTGCTACCTGGCGGAGCATGACTGCAGCACAGATGAACACGGCGGTCATGACGGTAAGCGCAACGACCACCCCGGCGAGTGCTGCGATGAGCGTCACGGCAAGCGGTCCCAGGCCATAACCGATCTCGGTGCTTAGTGACTCGACGAAGTGGGCGCGACGTAGCAACGCCGGCGGCACCGAGTTGAGCAGCAATGCCCGGAAGCCGCCCCATATGCCGCCGATCGACAGCCCGAGGAGGATCGCCAGGGTGAGCAGCACCAGGAATGGCGCCTTCGCAGCCACTGCGACCGTGAACAGGCCCATGAACAGAGCGGCTGCGTAACAGCTCAGTTGCAGGCCGCCGCGCATCTCACGCCGGTCGAGCCATGCACCGCGCAGCGGGCCGGCGGCGCCGGCCGTAAATGCAGCGATGCCGGCGAGTTCGGCTCCTCGCGCGATCGAGTGCACTGCGTAGAGGCCAGCGAGTTGAAATGCCAGTAGGGACATCGAGGTCGGTAGGCGAGCGAGGAATGATGCCGCCGCCCACACGCGCCACGCGCGGTGCCCTAATAGGCGACGCAAGACCACTCCCTTGTGCTCGAGATATGTCCGCCGCGTGCAAGGCGGTAGGAACGCGGACGCGGTAGCCGCGTGCCGCCGGGGGTTTCTGGGTTGAGTACGGCCGCCGAAGCGCACGGCGAACCAGCAGAGCGGGCGGCGCTGTGGGGACGCGCCGCCCGCTCGCTTTCAGAGGTTCCTAGCTCAACGCGCCGTTGAGCAGCGCTTCGTCCAGGCCGGCGCCGGCCAGGTCGTACTTCGTGAGAATCTTCGCGTAGGTGCCGTCGTCCATGATCGCCTGCATTGCCGCTTGGACGGCCAAGGCGAACTGGTGGTTCGACTTGTTCACGGCTATGCCGTAGTAGGCGGGCTCGAACGCCGGGATGTCGAGCACGACGTACTTGCCCTTCGCCTGCGCCACCGCGTCCGCGGACAACTCGACCCCGTTGAGCACGGCCACCGCTCGACCTTGGTCCAGCTGCAACAGCTGCTCTGGGATGGAGCCACCGGCCGAGAGATTCTTCATCGCCGGCTTGCCTTGAGCCTCGCACTCGCGCTTGGACAGTTCGGCGAGCTGCGCGGTGTAGCTCGCACCCACGCCGGTGTTGACCGTCTTGCCGCAGAGGTCGGCGTACGTGGCGTACTTGGACTTGTCGCCCGTCTTGCCGATGAACGCGTTACCTGTCTTGAAGTAGTCGATGTAGTCCAGCTTGGCCTGGCGTTCCTTCAGATCCTTCATGCCGGACATCACAAAGTCTGCGCGATTGGTGGTGATCGCCGGGATCAGGGCGCTGAAGTCGTTGACGGTGGTGACCTCAGCTTTCAGGCCGAGCTTGGCCAGCATGGCATAGCCGAGATCGACGTCGATGCCGGCAAGCTCACCGCCCTGCTTGAACTCCATCGGAGCGGCGGGAATCTGCATCAGCCACTGCACGGTGCCCTTCTTGCGCATGCCCTCGGGCACCATCGCGGCCACCTTGGCGTCCGCCGTGGTCGACACCGACGGGCCGCCCTTGGTGTCGCCGGACTTCTTGTCCCCGCTGCTGCTTCCGCATCCGGCGAGCAAGCCCACGGCGAGGACGCCGGTGAGCAGTGTTGTCGTAGCGGTTCGCAACCGGTTTACAGGATTCGACATGACGGGGCGCACTCCTTGAGGTTCGGCGTAACGGGACGGACGGGACTGGGTGACTAGCGATGGGAGCGATTGTGCGGGACTGCTACTTCTGCACCCGCGAGAGGAACTTGCACGTACGTTCGTGCTGCGGATTGACGAGGACGTCCGCCGGCCGGCCGCGCTCGACGATCTGGCCGTCGTCCATGAAGATTGCTTGATTGGCGACCTCACGAGCGAACTGCATCTCGTGGGTGACCACGAGCATCGTGATCCCGCCGGCCGCCACGTCCTTCATCACGGCGAGGACGTCACCGACCAGTTCCGGGTCCAATGCTGAAGTCGGCTCGTCGAACAGCAGTACCTTGGGCTCCATACTCAGCGCACGCGCAATGGCCACCCGTTGTTGTTGACCACCGGACAGCTCGCGCGGAAACGCCTTCCCGCGGTTGGCCAGGCCGACCTTCGCCAGTGCATCCTCGGCCATCCGGTGCGCCGCGCCCTTGGCGATGCCGCGTGCCTTGACGAGGCCCAGTGCCACATTCTCGGCGGCGGTCATGTGGTTGAAGAGATTGAAGCGCTGGAACACCATACCGACCTCGCGTCGCTGACGGTCGATGTCCTTGGCCTTGCGCTCTATCAGGCGGCCGTTGCGGTGCCGCTCGTAAGCGATGAGTTCGCCGTCGACGTAGATTCCACCGCTGTCCGGGGTCTCCAGATGATTGATGCAACGCAACAGGGTGCTCTTGCCGGAGCCGGACGGCCCTACGATGCACACGACGTCGCCTGGCTGGCATTCGAAACTGACACCACGCAGAACCTGCACGTCGTCGAAGGACTTCTTGAGATTCTGCACCGACACCATCGGTTGTTGCGCCACAGTCATGACGACGACTCCTCTTCGTTCGAGTCCGGCGTTGCCTCGGTCGGACGCGGGACACGCGGCACAGACGTCGCCACCACATTCTCGGGATCTGATCTGGTCGGCTCGCTGCGTCGCACCCTGCGAATGACCGAGATGATCATTCGGTCGGCCATGCTGCGCCGGCGAACGCGCGACTTGCTGAACTTCTGCTCCACGTAGTACTGGCCCACGCTCGTGACCGAAGTGGCGACGAGGTACCAGCAGGCCGCAACGACCAGCAGTTCCATCACGCGACCGTTGACGTAGTAGATCTGCTGGGAGGTGCTGAGGAGTTCTCCGTAGGAGATGATCGCGGCCAGCGCGGACGTCTTCAGCATTCCGATCGCCTCGTTGCCGATCGGCGGAATGATCGCGGTCATCGCCTGTGGCAGCACTATGCGCGTCATAGTGGTCCACTTCGAGAGTCCGATGGCCGCGGCCGCCTCGGCCTGGCCGGGGTCTACGGAGAGCAGGCCCCCGCGGATCGTCTCGGTGAGGTAGGCGCCCTCATTGATACCGAGACCGAGCAGTGCTGCGACGAACGGCGTCATCACCTCGATCGTCTCGATGTGGAACAGGCCCGGAAGCGATAGCGACGGAAAGACCAGCGCAATGTTGAACCACATCAGCAACTGCAGCAGAACCGGGGTACCACGGAAGAGCCAGACGTAGCCCCATGCAACCGTTGACGTCACCGGGTTGGACGAAAGGCGCATCATCGCGAAGACGGTCCCGATCGCGATGCCCATCAGCATGGCGAGCACCGAGATCAGGACGGTGTTGAGGAAGGCTGAACGCAATTCGCTGGAGAACAGATAATCACCGACGACGTGCCAGTCGATCTGACCTTGCGAGAACGAATAGACGATGAAGGCCACGACCGCGAGCGCGAGCGTGCCGGTCAGGTAGCGCGTCGGATGTGGTCGCGGGTGTAGCGGTGCATCGTCGGCTGCGAAGGCTGGACGGGGCTGCGTCCCGGTGCGTGTGACAGCGGTGCTGGTCATTGCTGAACACGGCCTCTCTGTTTGGTGGGTCATTCGTGTGCCGGCTTCGGCTGCCGACGCCTGGCCCCGCAGTCCTGGAGAACAGCGCGGCAGGTCGGGGTGTCTCGAGGCAAGCGCACCCCTAAGGTCAGCCGGCTAGTTCGACCGTCCGACCTGGCCAATGTGGTGTTGTCACAACTCGCGTCTTAGGAAAGCGATGTTTTCCTGATATGGATTGTCTGCTCGGGAAGTTAGCAGGATCACCCTAGCTAGGCAAGCGTTCTTCGTGCATCGATATGCGACGGTTCTCGGCCCGTCGTCTTTCCTGAAGCCATGCGTGCTCCGGTCACGCGGCTTCCTCGCCCGTCGGGCGCCAGCTGAGCGAGAGCATCACCGCAGTTCCGGTCACTGCGGCGCCGACAGCTATGAGAACGCCCCACCCACCCTCTGGCAGGCTCGGAACCACGTGATCGAGAGCGAGCCGGCCGGGACCGATCGCCGACAACGCGGCGGCGGCGACGGACACGAAGAGCACATATTCGTATCCGTCGCGGAACACGAAGAATCCGTTCGGCCGATGTGCCACAACGCCGGCCACGGCCATGACTCCGATGACGGCGGCACAGCTCAGCGGTGTGAGCAGCCCCGCCAGAAGGGCAAGGCCGACGCCGCATTCGAGCAGACCGCTTGTCCATGCGTGCACCTTGGGCGGCCGCAGTCCGATCGAGGCGAACCAGCGTGCTGTTCCTGCAACGCCGCCCGCGCCGAAGAGGTGGTTGTATCCGTGCGCCAGCATCGTCGCGCCCAGGACCGCACGCAGGAGCAGCGCAGCGATTTCGGTATCGGTCATCCCCACCTCCGGATGGTCCTTCGGCACCACATGTCAGACAGCGATCTCGATGAGCGTGGGCCGGTCCTGTTGCAGCGCTTCCAGGACGAGTTGCGGGATATCCGCCGCCGCGTCGGCGTGCGTGCCGTAGCCGCCGCACGCGACGCAGAGGGCGGCGAAGTCGGGCATGTGCAGGTCTGTGCCGAGCGGATCGATTCCACGCTCGAGCATCTGTTCGCGGATCTCGGCGTACCCACCGTTGTTCATGACGACGATCGGTATCGGTAGGCCGAGTTCGACCGCCGTGACGAGCTCCTGGATCGAGAACATCAAGCCACCGTCACCCTGGAGCACGATGACCGGACGCTGCGGGTTGCCGACCTTCGCACCGATGGCGGCGGGCAGGCCGTAGCCGAGCGTCGCGAAGCCAGCCGGATAGAGGAACTGACCCGGTCGAGCCATCGGCCAGCGATACATCGTGCCCTTGTACGAAACCTGCGAGCTGTCTCCGGCAACGATGGTGTCGGGCGGCAATGCAGCGGACAGCAGTTCGTTGATCTCGCCCCACGCTGCCCCGCCCTGACTGATGGACCTGTCGAGATCCGGACGGGCGGCGCGGACGCGCGCCGCGGCGACGCGAGGTCGCTCGTCGGTCAGCGCCGCCGATGCGCGCCTCATGAACTGCGCGGCGTCCATCCTTATCGCGATCTGCGGGCTCCATCGTGCTGTCAGCTGATCTGGGTCGACGTCCACTCGCACAAGGGTTCCGCTGGGCTTCCAGTCGTTGGATCCGAGCTCGGACTCAGCGAGTTCGCTCCCGATCACCACCAGTGCGTCCGCGTCGGACATCACGCGGTGGGCTACCGGCTGATCGATGACGGCGCCGAGCGTCGTCGGATCGGTTTCGGCTATCACTCCCTTGCCGGACGCCGTCGTGATCACGAGCGCATCGATCGCCTCGACGAACCGCCGGGCCTCCGGTGCCGCCGTACGGGCTCCTCCGCCGAACACGACGACCGGAGTGACTGCTCGGCGCAAGAGGGCGATTGCCTCGGCGACCTGTTCGGCTTGTTCGTCGGACTCGGCGACTGCGCGCTCCTGGGCTGCCCGCTGTGCCGGCTCGATCCAGGGCAAGCGCGACAGGAGGTCGTACGGGATCTCCAGGTAGGCGGGCCGGGGGCGGCTTGAACGCCACTCGGCAAAGACCGAGTGCACGAATTCCGCGCCCTCTTGTCCGCTGGCGACCCGCGCGCTGCGACCGACGATGGCCGAGAGCGCAGCGAACTGGTCGCGCAACTCGTGCAACTGCCCGAAGCCCTGCCCGACACTGTCGGTGCGCATGCCCGGCGCGATGACGAGGATGGGGATCGAGTCGGCGTAGGCAGTCCCCAGCGCGGTACCGGCATTGGTGACGCCGGGACCGCTCGTCGTGATCAGTACCCCTGGTCGGCCGGTTGAGCGAGCGTAGCCGTCGGCGGCATAGCCACCCCCTTGTTCGTGACGGGGCGCGATGTGCCGGATCCCGGATCGCCCGAGCGCGGCGTAGAGGCCGAGGTTGTGCGTGCCGGGGATGCCGAATACGACATCGACACCCTCGGCCTCGAGCGCGTCGATGACGAGGTCCGAGTCGGACAGGAGTCCTGATGAGGCGGCAGAGTGGGTCACGGTCGTCCTCTCGTTGATCAGTCGGCCAGCGGCTGGTCGGGTTCCTGGATGGCTTTGAGTTCGACGAACTCATCTACCGCGGCCGACCCGAGTTCGCGGCCGATGCCGGACTTCCCAAAGCCTCCGAACGGTGCGTCGTGGGGTGGCGATGCGCCGTTGATCGCCACCTGACCGGCACGCAACCGCCGCGCGAGGGCACGGGCGTGCGTGAGGTCGCCGGACCAAACGGCCGCTGCGAGTCCGTACGACGTGCCATTGGCGATCCGCACCGCGTCGGCGTCGCCGTCGTATCCGAGCACGGTCAACACCGGCCCGAAGACCTCATCCTGGGCGATCTCGCTGTCTGCCGCCGCACCGCTCACGATCGCGGGGCGTACGTAATGCCCGCGCTCCGGCAGACGCGTGCCGGCCCGGTGCACCGTTGCGTACTCCGCTGCACGGTCAAGAAGCCGCTCGACCCGTTCACGCTGTAGGCCGCTGACCAGCGGCCCGATGTCGGTGGCGGGATCGGTCGGGTCGCCGACCTGTTGGAGATCTGCCTGGTCACGCGCTATGTCCACCGCCTCCGCCAATCGGCCGGCCGGAACCAAAAGCCGCGTCAACGCGCTGCACGTCTGTCCGGAGTTGTAGAAGCTCGAGTCCACGCTGGCGCGAACCGCCCGTTCGAAGTCGGCATCCGCCGTCACGATGCTGGCGGACTTGCCGCCGAGTTCGAGGCACACGCGCTTGATGGCACCACCGGCCTGAGCTCCGATCGTTCGGCCGACCTGGGTCGAGCCGGTGAAGGAGACGACTTCGACGTCGGGGTGCTCCACCAGCGCCGCACCGACCTCAGGGCCCGCGCCCGGTAACACGTTCACCACGCCGTCGAGCAATTCCGTGGCGACGACCGCGTCCGCGAACAGGTAGGCATTGAGCGGGGTCTGCTCCGGAGGTTTGATCACGACCGTACAGCCGGCCACCAGCGCGGGCGCGACCTTCGCGACGATCTGGTACAGCGGAAAGTTCCACGGGGTGATGCAGCCGACCACCCCGGCCGCCTCGCGTAGCACCCGTCCGCCGAGCGGCGTGCGGGACTCGTCGTCGTATTCGCGCGCGATCGCCACGTACGACTCGAGCACGCGCAATGCGAGACCTACGTGATCCTCGCGCACCAGCCGCACCGGCGCACCCAGTTCAGCGACCGTGGTCGCGACGAGAAGCTCGCGGCGCTCCTCGAGCTGAGCGAGCAGATGCTCCAGCACATCCGCGCGGTACCGCGCATCAGTCATGGACCAGGTCCGGAACGCGCCGCTGGCGGCTTGCACCGCGCGATCGACATCGGCCCTGTCGGCAATTGCAGTCGTGCCGATGGCTCGCTCGGTCGCTGGGTTCTCGACGCGGTCTGTTCGCCCTCCTTCGGGGGGACGCCACCCGCCCCCGATGAGGATCTCGCTGCGCTGCCACTCGGCGCGAAGCGGCGCGACCGGCTCGACCGTGTCCAGGTGGGTCATCGGGCTCCTCCATCGGTGCAGATCCGCACGCGGGTGCGGGCAACTTGGCGGCCGGTCAACTCTGCGGCCCGGTCGTAGCGGCCGTGCGCATCGGTCGACGCCGGCTGGGCGGTGCACAGCTGGCCAACAGCATTGCGCCCACCACCCCGAACAGCGCGGCCGCGAGCCACGGCATGGTGCTGGCGGCAAGCGGTCCGATCAGAAGTCCGTTCCCCAGGTAGCCGACCGCACCGCCAAGGGTGAGAGCGGTGACGAAGTAGGCGAAGCCTTCGCCGCGCTGAGCCACCCCGAGGCGGGACTCGAACTCCGCCGCGAGCAGACCGACGATGGGAACGAACGCAAGGGTGCTGATCACCAGGGTGAACCCGTACAGCGGTGCAGTCCGTGCGAGAGCGCTCGGGATGATCAGGACCGCGAAGGCCAGCGCGAGCACAGCCGCGACGAGACGCGGATATCGCGCAGAGGTGGGTCGGATGCTGGCGAGCATCCCGCCTATGCAACTGCCGGCTGCCAGGATGCCGAGGAACCATCCGCCGACCTCGGTGGACAGCCCGAACTCGCCCATCCGCTGTGGGACATTGCTCTCCAACGTCCCGTAGCCGAGGCTGACGAAGAAGGTCAAGGCTGTCAGGCGCCGCACGTCGCGGCGGCCGAGGAGCTTCGTGCGACTCACCCGCCGAGGCGCGAACGTCCCGATTCGACGCAGGCTCAGCGCCGCCGATGCCTGGATCGCGAACATCACCAGCAGAACGAGCTTCGCACCGCCGAGCAGGCCGAGGACCCCAACGAGAATCGGGCCGAGCCCGTAGCACAGCTCGGTGAGGAGCGACTCCACGAAGTGTGAGCGGCGCAGCTGTTCGGCCGGCACCGCAACCACCAACAACGCACGCAGGCCGCTCATCATCCCGGCAATGGACCAGCCACCGCCGACGCTCAGCACGAACAGCAGTGCGGTCGGCAGATCGAACTGAAGCACGACCAACAGGAGCGCGAACACGCCGGCCGCGACGAGGCTGTCTATCTGCAGGGCCCGGCGCAGCTCCTGCCGATCCAGGAGCCGGCCGCGCGCCGGCGCTGCGAGGCACGCGCACAGCGAACCGAAGCCGGTCAGCGTCGCGCCGAGAGTCACTGAGCCATCTGCGGCCTGACCGACAAGCACGAACGCGAGCGGCAGCATCGAGAGCGGCAGACGGGCGGCCATCGAGGCGACGAGCCACCGACGCCACGGTCCGTGGCCGATCAGTTCTCGCAGCGTCGGTGCGGCTTCACTCGATTCGTTCGCCGCCACAGGCTTGCTCAGGACCGGCGAGAGCATTGAAGTCGCGAGTTCGGTCGCCCCGCAGGTCGGCGCCACAACATGGGCAGCGGCCGCCGCGTCAGGAGCCGGTGCGAGACCGTCGGTCGCGCTGTCTGGGTGCACTGCAGAGTCCTCTAGGTGCGAGAGAAGGCGGTCCGGATCCGGTTCTTGCCGTCACGGCTGTCCGTGGAAAGCATCATTGCCCAACTGAACCGCAGATGGCAAGCAGAATTTTCACCACTAGCTTCGCGTGCCAGCGTTGTTGATGCCCGTAAGCTGCAACTCCAGCGATCCTGCAATACTCGGGGCTCTTCACAGGCAGAGGACGGACATGGCCCGCTACCAGCTCGACCCCACGGACAACGCAATCATCGAGATGCTGCGTGAGGATGGCCGCGCACCTCTGGCAAAGATCGGCGAGGCCGTGGAGCTGTCGGCCGACGCCATCCGCGTCCGCCTGGCCCGGCTGACCGCGGACGGCATCGTGCGAGTCATCGGGATCGTGCATCCGTCCAGCCTCGGTTACGGCGCCCTCGGCACCGTCGTCATCGACTATGACGGACCACTGCAGGACCTTGTCGACGAGCTCCGCAAGCACCCAGAGGTCACCTTCATGGCCTTGATGTTCGGCGAATACAACGTCATGTGCGAGATCGCGGCGCGTGATGACCAAGCGCTGCAGGACTTCGTCAACAACATCATCCGACAGCTCGATCACGTAGAACGAGTCGAGTGCTGGCGAACGCTCGAGGTGGTCAAGTGGGCGGTGCAGGGACGCCCGCCGCCGCCGCACACCGCCATCTCGAACCCGCAGACACACGTCGAGTTCGACGAGCTGGACATCCGCCTGCTGAAGGTCCTTACCGAGTCGCCTCGGCTGACGTATCGGGAACTGCAGGATCGAGTCGGGGCGCCGTACTCCGTAGTCCGTCGCCGTGCCCAGGCCCTGTTTCGGGCCGACGTCATCGTCGCCACTGCGGTGGTCGACGTGGTCACGGCCAATCCGCACATCATGGCCCAGATCTGCGTGCAACTCGGCCCCGGCGCAAGCCAGGCGCTGGATACCCTGGCCGCGGACGAGCAGGTGCACATCATCGTGCGGATCAGCGGGCGGTACAACGCGCTCATCGAACTCTCGTGCGAGTCCCACGAACACCTGGCGGAAACGATCGACCGCATTCTGCATCTGGAGGGGATCCGAAGTGCGACCTCCTACGTGGTGACGCACTACCCGATCCTGCCGGTTCCGTGGGCGCTCGCAGGGCACCAGCGCAACGGCAACGGTAGGCATCCTGAGATCGGGTCCAGCGATGCGAGCCCATCGCCCTCCGACCCGCAGAAGGCTGCGGGTCGGACCACCGCCCGCGCCGCAGCGGCCGTGCAACGGCGAGTAAGCAAGTCCGCGAAGCGCTGACAGCCGACCCGCCCGGTTCGGGGTCAGCGACCGGGCGGCTCGGATGCCTTCTGCAGGCCGTCTCAGACGCCGACCAGTTGGTCGACCTGGTCGAGGCAGTAGAGGCCGGCGGCGTTGTCCCGCAGCAACTTCTTCTGTGTCGAGAGCGGAAGATGACCAATGAGCTCCTTGATGATGCTCTGACTCTCCAGGAAAGTGCCCTCGTCGTGCGGCCAGTCGTTGGACCACATGAGGCGGTCCTCGCCCAGGTATTCCAAGGTGTCGATGGCCACCTTGTCCTCGAGGAAGGTGCCCCAGCCCTGCCGGCGGAAGTAGTCACTGGGCTTGAGTTCGAGATCGATCATCGCAAACCGTCTGCGCTGCTGCATGAGGTCCAGGGCCTGCAGCGCCCAGGGGATCCAGCCGGCCTCGGACTCCACCAGAGCGAAACGAAGGCGTGGGTGCCGGTCAAGAATGCCCGACCCGATCAGGTGCATCATCGGCGACATGTTCGAGGCCATGCACATGACGGTCGTGCTGAGCCGCTCGTCGACGCGCTCGGTGCGAAAGCGGGCCCGGCCGACCTCCACGAGATCCGGTGGGATGACCCACAGGTTCCCGAAGTCGACACCCTGTGCGGTGTTCCCGGTGAACACGTGGAAGTTCACGACAAGGTCGAGTTCCTCGAGGGTGCGCCACAGCGGTGCCCAGTCGGCGTGCCAGTAGGGCAGCCACGGCACGACGGGCGGAAGCATTACGCAGACGAAGCCGAGCTCCTTCGCGCGCACGGCCTCCGCGACCGCATCCGCCGGTTCCAGGGTCGACAGCAGCGCGGACGGCGCGTAGCGGTCTCGATGCGCCGAAGTGGTCAGGAACGTCTCGGCACAGAAATTGTTGTAGAGACGGCCCATTTCGCGCTGGTACTCGGCGTTCGGGTGCGCACTCAGTCCAAGGAACGAGTGGGGGAACACCACCTCGCCCCAGACCCCGTCGCGCTCAAGCTGCGCACTGCGCTTGACCAGGTCGCGTCCGCCGTCGGGATCGTTACGGAATTCCCGCTCGAACTCCCGCTCGTCGCCAGCGCCAGCCATCTGGCCGTCCGCGAACGACTTCGTGATCGGAGCCAGCCCGGGGATGTCGAGATACTCCACACCATCCCGCACAACCGTTCCGGGCGCCCACTTGCGCAGGTGCTCGGGCAGCTTGGCTACGAGTTCGTCGGCGGGCGGGTCTACGTGACAGTCGGTTGAAATGATCCGAAAGTCGTATCCAGTGATCGGGTTGAAAGCCATCGGTTGGTGTTCCTTCCTGCCAGGCGGTTGAGGTCCGAGACCGGCAGCGGCTGAGCGCCGCAACGTCTGGAAGACGACGCTACGAATTCGCCACGTCCAGGAGTAGGGCGTGAATGTCCAAGTCGGCCCGGCCCGACCTGCCACTTTGTCCAACGATGCGGTCGGGCGCCGGTTCGCAAGGCATGGGCACAATGGCCGTCGTCGGCCGTTGTCCCGGGAAGGGGAACATGTCCAAGCCGGAGGAAGAACTCAACAACACGCGCCGTACCGGAGTGAGTGCCGCGCTGCCGATCCGCACCCTTGTGCGGGAAACGAATCTCGGGCTGCAAGTCGTGGGCGACGCCGCAATCGGCGGTCGCTCGATCAGCTGGGTGTACGTCAGCGAACTCCCCAATCCCGGGCCGTGGCTCGACGGTGGCGAGCTCGTCCTGACCATGGGCCAATGGCTGAGGAACGGAACCAGCACGGCCGAGGACTACGTTCGCCGGCTGGTCGAATGTGGCGCCGGGGCGTTGGCCGTCCTAGCCGCCGCCGATCAAGGAGAGTTGCCCACCTTCCCCGAGGTGCCCGCCGAGATCGTCGAAGCCGCCAACAGGCACGACCTGCCGTTGCTGCGCGTCCCCGGTGAAGTCACGTTCCTCGCCGTCACGAAGACGATCGCCTACGCACTCGCGTCGCAGAGCGCGGCGATGCTCTCCGAAGCCGTCGAAGCGCAAGAATTGCTCGCGCGCGACGCCGTCGGTCCCGGCGGCCTGCGTTCCTTGCTGTCCCGCCTTGGTGAGCTGCTGGACAGCTGGGTCCTGGTCAGCGGGCCGACAGGCGAGGTGATCCATCGCAGTGAGACCCTGGCGGCGTCCCACGCACACACTGTGCTGGACGATCTGGGTTCTCGTGCGGGGACGAGAACCCAGGTAGTGCCTCTGCTCGCCGCCGGCGAATCCGTAGTGGCCTACCGTCTGCAGGCTGCGGATAGATACAAGGGACACCTGATACTGGGTCGTCGCGCTGCCCTGACCACGCCCGAACGGCGAATGGCCATCGTGGCCGCAAGCCTGCTGGCCCTCCTACTCGATCGCGACGAGCGCGTCCACGAAATCAGCACCCGGCTCCAGGACAGTTATGCCCGAGCCCTGCTGACCAGTGACCACGATACGGCCAACCGACTCTCGAGCGTTCTCGGCGTTCAAGTCCCATCGGGGCTCGTACATGTCGTGAGTGTCAGCAGCCGCCTCCCGGGCGAGGCCACTCGCACCGCCGCGTTCCACGCCGCGCGCGATCAGCTTTACAGCACGCTCGTCGCCGCTGAGAGCAGCACCGGCGTCCTCGTGCTCGACGGCGATAGCGGTAACGCGGCCGACCTACTGCGACCCGTACTCGATCACGTACCCGACCTCATCGTCGCAATCTCGGAGCCAGCGCCCATTACTGCCATCGAAGCGGCCTATAGGAAGGCAAGCGCGGCATTGCGCGAAGCGCAAAGTCATGACCAGCGGCTCGTGGACCTATCGGCCGCGGGAAAGCGCCGCCTGATCGATTTCATCCCGCCTGCCGACGCGACCGCCTTCGCCGAAGACCTGCTTCGCCCGCTGCGCGAATACGATCAGACGCAGGGTGGTTCGCTGATCCGGTCGCTGGCAACCTGGCTGGAGAACTTCGGGCAGTGGGAACCAGCGTCTAGTGCACTAGGGGTGCACCGGCACACCCTGCGACATCGAATAGGCCGAATCGAGGACATCCTCGGGCTCTCCCTCAACGCCGTCGAAAGCCGAATGGAACTATGGGCCGCACTCCAGATCACTGGTTACGAATCAAGCCCGACCTAACGGGATAGACGGGCCTCGCGAATCGGTTCGCATGTGTTACTGGATCCTTCCCGAACATGATGCCCTGACGGACCGGCCCTACTTGTCAGGTCATCGGAGTCGAATCGCAAGAACACGCACACGCCACGAGCCATCCGAGCGGTCGTCGTCCTTCGAGCTGCCCGCCAATGACGCCGCCGCACCACTGGGCCACCTCGACCTTCGCCCGATGGACGCCCTCGGTTTCAGCAACGGCGGCGCAGCTATTCTCTCGCTTTCAAGCAAGCCTGGAGTGATAGTCGGCCGCCTGCGTCACGCGCGCGCCTCGATCGTGCGTTCGGTACGCGTCTTGCCCGTCTCGACCAGGTTCTTCTGCGATCGTCCCGCCATGGCCCGCCGGTTGGCAGCCGCCAGGATCGCGCCGCGCTCGAGCATCGGCGTACCGCGCCCGCGACCCACCCGACCGCTGCCGCCGTCACTGTCATCACCCAGCCGGCCACAATCTGGCTCGGTAAGACGACCCAGATTAGCGTTCGAGTTGATCGAGCAGGAAGCCCAGAGACGACCACACGTCAAAGGACTCGTGAGCGTAGCGGCCCGGCTCTTGGCCTTCAGTGGGGTGGTTGGTGACGATTCGCTCCGAAACTGGTGCGCCGCGTTCGCGAAGCAGTTTAGCCAACCGCCCAGCGTGCTTGGTCTTGCCGTTCGGGATCAGGTTGTCGATCGGCGACCAGACGACCTGTACGGGAACCACGCTCAGTTCGTCCAGGTATCCGACTGCCGAACGCTCCAGGTACAGCTCCGGAACGTCGGCCGGGGTCCCGCCGACTTCTTCAGCGACCTGGGCCGGCACACCGATGTCGGCCAGCAGCGAAATGGGCAGGTTGACAATGTCGTCGTACCACGCCGCAAGGTCGACGATCGGGTTCACCGCGCAAACCCCGCTGATGGCATCGCTGTGGCGCCCGGCCGCCAAGAGTGTCTCCTGGCCGCCGAGGGAAACGCCGAGGGTGACGATCGGCAGCCCGCCAAGATCTTCGGCCGTGGCGACTGCGGCCTCGACGGCCGCATCAATGTGCTCGGGATAGCCGAGGGTCCCCGCGAGCGGTTCCACCTTGCCAAGGCCACGAGGCGCGACGGCGGCGAAGCCCAGGCGGGCAGCGGGCGTGGCCAGACCCGGGAAGGGTCGCTCGAGGCGGAGTCCGGGCATCTCACCGTCGAGAACAGCCTCCGGATCGAAGCCGTAGGGGTGAAATGCCAGCACCACGGCCCGCGGCGACTCGGGCACCGTGATCTGGTACTCGCGGGTGCGCCCGTCCGCGCCGACCCGCTGCACCGCTTTCCGGGTCAACGTCTCCATCTGCGCCTCCATCTGCTGGGCCGGCGTGGGCTAGGCCGAGCGACCGCGGCCGCTCGGCCCGACCCGTCCAGGCTTGTTCAACGATGCGGTGCGACAGGTCAGACTAGAACTGACCCTTGTCGGCGTACTCGGCGATATTGGACGAGTCGACCAGTACCTGCGGCAGCTGGATGCACTGCCCCATAGCGGTATTGGTGCCGTTGATGTGATCGACAAGCATCTTGATGATGTCTTGACCGGCGACCTCGAGCGAGCTCCACACCGTGGCCGTCATCTCGCCGGCCTTGATCGAGGCCATGGCCGCCTTTGAACCGCCGATGCCGATTACCTTGATCTTGTCCAGACGGTGGGCGGCCTTGATGGCCTGAACGGCCGCGACGGCCATGGTGTCATCAGCGGCGTAGACGAGGTCGAGATCCGGGTGAGCCTGCAGGATGTTCTCCATGGCTGCACGGGCTTTGTCCGCTGCGAAATCGCCGGGCTGGTCGGCAACGACCTTGATGTTGGATTGCGCGGCGATGGTCTGCTTGTAGACGTCGTCCCGGATCTTGGTCGAGGCCAGGCCTGCCAGACCGGAGAGGATGGCCACGTTGCCGCCGTTGGGTAACAGCTTCATCGTCTCCTCGCCCTCCTTCTTCGCCCAGCCGTTCTCGTCGTAGCCCACGCTGCCGACGGTGCCCGGGTACGCGCAGTCCGTGCCCTTGCCAATCTGCCCGAATTCGGCCACCGGGATGCCTGCTGCAAGTGCCGCCTTCACGGGCGCCTCGATCGACACGCTGTCGAGGGGGTTCACGATGATTGCGTCGACCCCACGCGACGTGAAGTCATGCAGGTCATTCACCTGCTTGTCGGCCTTGGCGCCACCGTCGGCGATGGTCAACGTGACATTCTGGGTTGCGGCAGCAGCCTTGAGGCCGTTGTCGAAGGACACGACTGCCGGGAATGCGGTTCCGATCACCGAAGCGCCGAAGTTGTAGTGCTTTGCGGGCGCCGCGGCGCCGGATCCCGAAGGAGTGCTGACACCGCTGTCTGAGCTCGAGTCTGCCGGGGTGGAGTTCTTGGAACTGCTGCAGGCCGTCAACGCCAGAACTGCGGCGGCGACGAGTACGACCGACTTCCTTCCGTGCATAGCCGACTGCCCTTCTGTTGTGACATGGAGTGGTGCGATGGTGGTGCGGTGATGAACTTTCATCGCCGCACGCGCCGCGTGTAGATCGCGACGCTGAGGATGACGACGAGGCCTTTGACGACGTACTGGTAGTACGGATCGATGTTGAGCAGGTTGAAGCCGTTTCCCAGCACGGTGAGCAAGAAGACGCCGACGAGGCTGCGCCAGATCGACCCGCTTCCGCCCATCAGGCTGGTCCCGCCGATGATCACGGCGGCGATGACGTCGAGTTCGGAGCCCGATCCGGCGGTGGGATCGATTGATCCGAGGCGGCCGGCGTAGAGCATGCCGCCGATGGCCGCGAGAGCACCCATCAACACAAAGGCGAGCACCTTGTAGCGGTCGACGTTGATGCCGGCGAGGTCGGCCGCGTCGGGGTTGCCGCCCGAGGCCTGCATGTACCGTCCCGCCGTGGTGCGGGTCAGTACGAACGTCATGACAAGCGCGATGATCAGCATCACCCAGGTGCCATTGGGCAGCCACTCGCGGTCGTTGGCGAAGGTCCCCAGCCCGTGCGTATGGCTCTCGCCGGCGACGGTCTGACCCTTGGAGTAGATCAGAACGATTCCTTGGATCAGCGACATGCTGCCAAGCGTCACGATCAGGGAGTTGATGCCCGCCTTCACGACGATGAGCCCGTTCACCGCACCGGCTACGATTCCCACCGCGAGGGCGACGAGAGCGGCCAGCGGGAATCCCATGCTCGGCGCCAGACCGAGAGTCAGCGCGCCGGTGAGGCTGAGCGTGCTGCCGATCGAAAGATCGAACGAGCCAGTGATCATCAGCGTCGTCATGCCGACCGCCAGCAGCCCCTCAACGGCGGACTGGTCCAGCATGTTCAGCATGTTCGCCGTTGTCAGGAAGTGTGGCGACCGTGCCGTCACGTACGACATCACCAGAACGAGTGCGACCAACACGCCGTAGCGCTGCGCGTAGCGCTCCAGTGCCCGTCCGGACAGGCGTCTGCGCATCGAACTCGCGCTCGCGGCGGCACTGGCTGTGAGGGTCATCGGTCCTCCATGGAGCTGACACGGCCGGTGGCCGCCTCGAAGAGCAGGTCATCGACGGTCGGGCTGCCGAGCGCGAGGTCGTGCTCGTTGATGACGGCACCCTTGTGCAGCGTGAGGATGCGGCTGCAGACGGCGAGCAGGTCGCCGAACTCGGCGGCCACCACGATGAACGCCTTGCCTTGCCCGGCGAGGCCCCGGATGATTGCGAGGATCTCGGCCTTGGTGTGCACGTCGATGCCGTGCGTCGGCTCATCGAGCAGAGCGACGGGCGCCTCCGCCGCGAGCACGCGAGCGAAGGCAACCTTCTGCTGGTTGCCCCCGCTGAGCGTCGAGACCTTGGCGTCGGGGCTAGCGGCCTTCACCGAGAGGCGATCAAGGAACTCCACGGCGCGTCGACGTTCGGCGCGCGGACGGAGAAACCCACCGGCACTCGTTCGGCGCAGGCTCGCGAGACTGACATTTCGCCACAGCGACCAGTCCATCAACAGGCCGGAGCGCCGATCCTCGGGCAGGAGCAGAAGGCCATTTCGGACGGCGTGACGCGGCGTGTGAATGGCTACACCGTTGAGGTGAACGTCGCCACCGGTGCGGCCCCGAGCCAGAGCGACGGCCCGTAGGAGTTCGGTGCGACCGCTACCCACCAGGCCGGCCAGACCCACTACCTCACCCCGGTGCAACTGCAGGTCGACGGGGGGAGCGCCCAGTGCCCGCAGCCCGGTGATCTTGAGGACGACAGGTTGCCCGGTCCCCCGGTCGATCGTCGGCTCGGCGTCCGCAGCCGGGGGTAGCTCAACGTCGCCACTCTCCAAGATGCGGTCGCGTGCCATCATGCGAGCCAGGACACGCGCGCCGACTGGACGCTCTGCGATCTCGCCGGCCACCCGCCCGTTGCGCAGGACCACGGCACGATCGCAGTGCTGCTCGAGCTCGTCCAGAAAGTGCGAGACGAGGATGAAACTGGCCCCACGCTCCACGCGCAAGCGCTGCAACAGGTCAAACATGCGGCTGCGGTCCTCCGGGCTAAGCGCAGCAGTGGGCTCGTCCAGGATGATGATCCGGGCATCGATCGCGACCACGCGCAGGATCTGCACCAACTGCCGTTCCGCCACTGAGAGGGTGGCCGCGGTTCGGGTCCCGACGAGCTCGATGCCGGTCTGACGACACAGCTCGGCGTACTCCCGGCGGATGGCGCGTCGATTGATTCGGTGCGACCACCGTGAGCGCGGCTCGCGACCGAGGAAGACGTTATCGACGACGGTGAGATGCGGGACGAGCGCTGCCTCCTGGTAGACAACGCCGATGCCGCGAGCCCGGGCGTCGGACGGGCGGGCGAATTGAACCAGTTCGCCTTCGACGCAAATCTCACCGGCGTCCGGCCGACGCGCACCGGCCATGATCCCGATGATCGTCGACTTACCGGCACCGTTCTCACCGGCCAGCGCGAGTATCTCGCCGCGCCGCAGTTCGAAGGTAACGGCGTCGACCGCGACAACCCCGCCGTAGCGTTTGGTGACCTCCCGGACGGCGAGTACCGCATCCGACCAGGCACGGGTCGGCATACCCGACTGCGCAGCCGACGTGCTGCTGTGCGCTGGAGCGACTTCCACCGACACCGTCGTCCTGTCTCGTAATACTGTCTGGTCAAACGTTTGAGTCAAACGTTTGACCAGCACCATAGAACTATCCCCCGCATGTTGCAAGACTCCGAGTCGCTCGCGTCCGGGCCGTTATCTTTTCGCGTCTAGCGAGCCGTGAGCCCAGGTCTGTCGACGTCGTGCGCGGGGATCGATGCTGACCCCCCTCACTGCGCCGAACGTACCGACTTCACGCGTCTGCGCATAGGGACTCCAGCCCGGGTCGCCGTCCCGGATGAAAGCGACAAACGCGCCGTGCAGGTCGTCGGCCAGCGACTGCGGAGCATGCGCACCGCGGAGCGGCCGGGCCCAGTCCACAGAGAGATTGTCGAACGCGAAGGCCACCTCGAGCGCGTGCGTTGCGCCGAGTCGCCCGTCGTAGAGCGGCGATGGCCAGGTGAACTCGTAAATAAACGTTCGGCCGGGCCCGGCGGAGCGCGCCTCGGCCGCTCGGATCGCCGGCAGCCAGAACGCCGAGTCCGTCATGACGTCGCAATAGAGCAGCGCCGCCGACTTGCCAATGCCCTCGGCCGCATAAGCCTCGATCGCGGTGGGCGGATCAGCGCCGAGCGCCGCGAGCAGCCCGGCCAGCGCGTCGTCATCGAGCGCGTCGGCCAGACCGGTAGGCACCGCCCAAAGTGTGAACTCGTCGGTGTTGGTGCCGGTGAGCAAATCCAAGTCGGCACCGACGCCTGCTTGCAAGCCTTCGATCGGAAGCGCAGGCAGCGTACTGCCGTCGATCACCGGCTGGAAGACCATCGCCTTCTGCCGCACCTCGTCCCAGCGAGGGTCGGGGTCGGTCGGAAGTCGGGCGATCAGGGCGTCGACGGCGGCCATCAGCGCGGCCATAGGCACAGCCGCAAGCGCATCGGCCTCCGGCGCGACCTGGAGATCCCTGCACAGCGCTGCGGTCACGTGCTCGGCCGTGTGCACGGTGAGCGCATGGTTGCCCGCCCCGCTCTCGGCGATCACGCGCACGAAGAGCCCTTGCGCCCGAGGCATGGAGAGCAGCGTGGTCACCGCCATCGCGCCGGCCGACTGACCGGCCAGCGTCACCCGAGTCGGGTCACCGCCCAGGGCTGCGATGTTCTCGCGCACCCATTCCAGTGCTGCAATCACGTCGAGAAGACCGCGGTTGGGGGGGCGGTTCGGCAGCTGGGCGAACCCGTCGACGCCGAGCCGGTAGTTGAGCGTCACGCACACCACTCCGTCACGGGCGAAGGCCGTGCCGTCATAGATCGGAACCGCTCCGCTGCCCGTTAGGTAACCGCCGCCGTGTACCCACACGAGCACCGGGAGATCGGTTGCGTCGTCCGGCGTCCATACGTTGACGGTGAGGCAGTCCTCCCCCGCAATGTCAGGATCGGGTAGCAGTTCCTCGAAGACGTCGGGCTGTGGCGGCTTGAGCGCGGTGGGGCCGTAGGTGGTGCAGTCACGGATGTCCGACCAGCGCGCCGGCGGCTGGGGCGCGCGGAACCGATGGGCTCCGTACGGCGGTGCCGCGTATGGGATCGCGAAGAAACTGCGCACGCCCGCTGCGCGCCTACCCCGGATTCGGCCCTGGGGGATGACAGCCTCGACGTCCATCTGGCGTCCTTTCGCCGTCTGGATCACAATTGATCAAACGATTGACCTTTTTAGCATATCCATGTTGTATGGGGAAGCCGCGGATGACGAGGCCGGACGCCCATTCACGAAATGCGGGGGCACCATGCTCGATGTTTTCATACCGATCGCGCGAGCCTGCGACCTGAGAATTCCCCCCTATCACCTGCGCGGCGTCGGGATCGTTGGGGCCGGATCGATTGTGGGCGTAGCCCATCTGCCTGCCTACCGGCGCGCGGGCGTACCGGTGCGCGGCGTCGTCGATCTCGATCCCGCGAAGGCACAGTCGCTCGCCGATCGGTTCGGCGTTGCTCGGGTGCGCGATCTGGGCGAACTGCTTGCCGACCCGCTCGTCGAAGTCATCGACATTGCCGTGCAGCCGAGCGCACAGCCCGCCATCGCGCGGCGCGCCCTGAAGGCAGGTAAACACGTCCTTGCGCAAAAGCCCCTGGCGGAGGATAGCGAGCAGGCCGCCGAACTGGTCGACGTCGCGTCGTCGCACGGGCGTGCGCTGGTGGTGAATCACCAGATGCGTTACGGCGAAGGCATGGCCGCGAGCCGGGCGATGGCCGAGGCGGGTTGGATCGGTGAACTTACCGCCGTGCTGTTCGACGTGAACATCAGCACTGACTGGAGTGCCTGGCCGTGGCTGCTGGGCTCGGCCCGCCTGGACCTGATGTATCACTCGATCCACTACTTCGATTCGATCCGTGCGCTGCTCGGGACCCCCGAGCGGGTGTTCTGCGCGGCGGGGCGGCGGCCGGGCCAGCTCGCTGATGGCGAGACGCGCACCATGACGACCTTCATGTACGCGGACGGCCGGCGGGCGCACGTCAACGTCAATCACGAGAACATCGTCGGTGACTACGAAGCCCGCTTCCGGATTGACGGATCGGCCGGCGGAGTACGGGGCACGGTGGGCCTGTTGTACGACTATCCGCACGGTCGGCCCGATACTGTCGAGGTGAACAGTTCGGTGCTGCCGACCGACGGCTGGCTGCCGTACCCCGTCACCACACGCTGGATCCCTGACGCGTTCGCAGGCCCCATGCGGGCGCTGCTGGCCGAAGTCGCCGAGGGCACAAGTGCACCGACGACGGGCCTCGACGCGCTGCAGACGCTAAGGGTCGTCGAAGCCTGCTACGCCTCGGTGGCAAGCGGCCAAGTCGAACCGGTCGAAGCCGCGTGAGCCCCGCCCGTCCGCGCGCACGCCAGGGCGAGGACGCCACCCGGCGCGCCACCATCGCCGACGTCGCCCAGCTGGCGCGCGTTGACCCCTCGGTTGTGTCTCGCGTCATCAACAGCGACGACCGGCTCGTGATCAAGGCGGAAACCCGGACCCGCGTCTTGGACGCCATCCGGGAGCTGCGCTATCACCCCAACGCTGCCGCTCGTAGCCTGCGCACGTCGCAGTCGGGCACCTTCGGGCTGCTTATTCCCGACTTCACCAATCCGATCTACGCCGAGATCATCACCGGCGCCGAGCGCGCGGCCACCGAGCGCGACGCGCTGCTGCTGGTCGGTAGCGCGATCGAGACCCGGCCCGAGCGCTACGTCGAGATGCTCGCCTCGGGCCGGGTCGACGGACTGCTACTGGCGACCGACATGATGCAACCGGAGACGATCGAGGCGATGGCACGCACCGGCCGCCCGTTGGTCTCGGTCAACCAGCGCATCAAGGGTGTCAAGCGCACCATCCTTGCCGACGACGAGGGCGCCAGCCGGATCGCGGTGCGTCACCTGTTCGATCTGGGGCACCGTCGCATCGCGCATCTGCGCGGCCCCGAAAGCAGCGACACCGCGCGTCGCCGCCTGGCCGGTTACCGCAAGGCGCTGGTGTCCTGCGGAATCCCCGAGAGCGAGGCGGTCGTGCTGCCTGGCGGCTACACCACGGATTCCGGCGTCTCCGGAGTGGCCGAACTCCTCACCCTTGCTCGCCGACCCACCGCACTCGTCATCGCCAACATCGCGGCGGCGGTGGGTGCGATGTCGGCCCTTCGCGAAGCCGGAGTTCGGGTGCCTGAGGACATCTCATTGATCGCTATTCACGACATCGCCCTCGCCGCGCACCTCGCGCCGGCGCTGAGCACGGTGAGCATGCCGCTAACGGAGATGGGCGCCGCCGGAGTCGCGGCGTTGAGCGGTGATGAAAGCGAGGGAACTACGGTCGTGAAGAAGCCCACCGAACTCATCGAGCGTCGTAGTACTGCCCCGCTGCGTTCCAGGGCACACTCTCGCTCCCGATGATCGTCCGCGCCGCCGCGGCCACGCTCGACGCCGACGGCAGGACTGCCGACGAGAGGCCCGGGGCAGCCGGGACGCGCAGGTCGGGCAGCCCGACCCGGCAGGCCGGGCTACGGAGCGATATTCCGGACTCGGCCACGCGCGCAAGAACTTCGGCGCCGAAACCGCCGGTGACGTTGGCTTCATGGACCACCATCAGGCGGCCGGTGCGGGCGACGCTGTCGAGCACCGCGGGGGTGTCGAACGGGTTCAGCCATACGGCCTCGATCACGTCCAGGCCGATCTGCTCGGCGTCGAGCTCCGCGGCGGCCGCCACCACGTTGTGCGTCTGTGCGCCCCACGTGAGGACCGTGATGTCCTCGCCACGGTGCCTGTGCCGGCTCCCGCCCACCGCCGCGATCGGCCCGTCGAGCTCGACGTTCTCGCGCGGTCCGTTGTAGAGAGCACGCGCCTCGATCACGACCGTCGGGTCGTCACACGCGATGGCCGAAAGCAGGACGTCGTAGGCGTCCTGCGGCGTTGACGGCAGGGCGACGCGAATCCCCGGGACGTGGGCGAACAGCGCTTCGAGGGACTGCGAGTGCTGGGCGCACGAGCCAGGGACGGCACCCTGCTGGGTCCGGATCGTGAGCGGCGCCGTCAGCGCGCCCTGGGAGACGTATCGGACGTTGGCGGCCTGGTTGATCACTTGGTCCAGGCCGACCAGGGTGAAGTCGACCCACATGATCTCGACGATCGGCCGCCGACCCATCATGGCGGCACCCACGGCCGAACCGATGATCGCGCTTTCGCTGATCGGGGTGTCGAAAACCCGTTCGCCGAACTCGCGGTACAGCCGCCGCGTGACACCGAAGACGCCACCGGGCTTGGCCACGTCCTCGCCGTAGAGCAGAGTCTCGGGCCACTCGGCGAGCGCCCGGCGCAGCGCGGCGTTGACCGCCTCGGCGTAGTTGAGCTCAGGCATAGAGATGCTCCCGCACCAGCGAGACGTCGGCGGCCGGGGCATGCAGGGCGGCGGCGCGGGCCCGCTCGATCGTTGCAGCGGCCCGCTGCGACGCGGCCTCGCAATGCTGTGGCGCGACTCCGGAGGCGACGAGCTGGCTGGTCAGCCGCCCGATCGGCTCGCGCTCGCGCGCCCGGTCGACCTCTCCGGCCGGCCGATACTGCTCGACGTCACCGATGTAGTGCCCGGCCAGCCGTTCGGTCATCGCCTCGATCAGGCTGGGCCCACCCCCTGAGCGCGCCCGCTGCACCGCATCACGGGCGGCCGCGCGGACCGCGTCCACGTCGTTGCCGTCGACTCGCACTCCCGGCATGGCGTAGGCCGCAGCGCGGTGCCACAGCTCCGGATCGGCCACCATGGCCGCTATCGGGGTGAGTTCGGAGTAGAGGTTGTTCTCGCAGACGAACACGATCGGCAGCGCGAAGGCCGACGCGAAGTTCATCGCCTCGTGCATCGCTCCCTGGTTGAGGGCACCGTCGCCGACGCACACCACGCTCACGCGTCCTGATCCGTCGAACTTGGCGGCCAGCGCGGCACCGACGGCGATCGGCGCGCTTCCGGCAACGATCGAGTTCTCGCCGTAGAACCCGTGGCGCGCCGAGCTCAGGTACGCCGATCCGCCACGGCCGCCGTTGGTCCCGGTGGCCCGACCGAGCAGTTCGGCGAACAGCTCCTCCGGCGGCACTCCTCGGGCCAGCGCCCACCCGTGTCCACGGTAGGTCGCGAACAACGCATCCCGTGGTTCGAGTGCAGCGCAGACGCCGACCGGGATCGCCTCCTGCCCGATGCACAGGTGCACTGAGCCGATCACTTCCCGTTCGAGCGCCAGTTCACGGACCTGTTCCTCGAAGATCCGGATGCGGCACAGCTCCTCGAGCTCGGCCAGGGACGTCACGGATGAGCTCCTTCGCTGGGGCGGGCGGTCGAGTAGTAGAGCGGCCCGCTGCGCGCCTCGCGCCACTGGACTAAGGCGGACGCGCAGATCTCGGACGTCTGGCCGAGGTACTGCTCGGGCCGGGGCAAGGTCGGCTGGACGGCAAGCCACACTTCGGGTGAGAGCGTCTGGGCCAAGGAATCGACCAGAGCGATACCACCGTCACGGGAGTCACGCACGGCCTGGTAGACAGCCTCGTGCGCGTGCTCGCGGCCAAGCTGGGTCGCGAGGGCGATCATGTATGCCTCGGCCATGATCCGACCGCCGTCGAGGTTCAGGTTGGTCAGCATCCGGTCAGGGAAGACGCGCAGCCCGTCGGCCACGCTGGCGGCCGCGCGCAGGGAGCCTGCGATCGCGACACACGCCTGCGGCACGGCTTGCCACTCGGCCTGCCACTCGCCCGCCGACCGCTCGTGGCCGGCCTCCGAGGCGCGGAACATCGAGCTGGCCGCCGCTTGAGCCATCACGCCGAAGCCAACGGCGAGTTCGCTCGCGATTGGGTTGGCCTTCTGCGGCATCGTCGAAGAGGCGCCGCGGTACACGCCGTCGGCCTCGGCTACCTCGCCGACCTCGGTGCGCGCCAAGTCGATCACCTCACGGGCGAATCGTACGCAAGTCGCCGAGATCAGTGCTCCGGTGAGGACGAGGTGCGCCGGACGGTCGCGCGAGACGTGCCACGGGACGTCGGCGATGCCCAGTCGCAGCCGATGCGACAGCTCAGCGCGCACGATTGGCGCTCGCGCGCCGAGAGCCGCAGACGTGCCACCTGCCCCGTAGAGCGAGGAGGTCGCGACCTCCTCGACGGCCGCGACCAGGCGGCGCCGATGACGGGCGAGCTCGGACAGAAAGCCCGCGCACTTGGCCCCGAAAGTGGTAGGCACCGCCTGCTGCGCATGAGTTCGCCCGGCCATCACGGTGTGCTCGTGTCGCTCGACGAGCAGCGCGAGCGCGTCGCCGAAGGAATCCAGGAGTTCCATCACGCGCAGGCCCGCGTCGCGCAGTTGTAGTGCCAGCGCCGTGTCCATGATGTCCTGCGTGGTGGCCCCGAAGTGCACGAAGCCGGCGTCCTGGTCCCCGAGCGCGTCGCAGATCATGCGAATCAACGGAAAGATGGGGTAGCCGACCATGGCGGTCTCGGCCCAGAGCCGATCCATATCGATGACCTCGACGTGGCACGCGGCGGCGATTCGCTCGGCACGGTCGTCATCGATGAACCCGGCTTTGGCAAGTCCGTGGGCGAGCGCTGCTTCGACCTCGAGCCAGTCCTGCACGGCTCGCTGTTCGGTAAAGATCGCCGCCAGGGCGTCGTCGCCACCGACGGCGCTCAGTAGATCGAAGGTCACGGTTGCTCTTCCATCAGTCAATCGTTTGAGTCAAACCTTTGACTAGGTTACGAGCCAAGTGCAGTTCCGGCAAGGTCCGGTACGCGCGGTCAGGAGAGCAGCGCGGCGAAGCTCGCTACCGTCCGATCCACCGCGGCGGTCACTGTGGCCACGGCACCGGCCATCGCGCAGAATCCGTGTGGCAGCGTTGGGAACTCATGCAATTCGACCTGGCCGCCTTCGTCCAGCAGTCGCTGGGCGTAGACCCTGGACTCGTCGAAGAGCGGATCGATCCCGGCCGCGGCGATGACCGTCGGAGGCATCTTCGACAGGTCGGCGGCCTGTGTGGCGACCATCGTGGCCGGCAGCGGGTCGGGGATCGAGCCCGCGTACAAGCGTCGATACGCGCGAACGGCAGCAGCCGGCAGCGTCAGCTCCCGCCATGTCTGCGTCATTGAGGGCACCTCCGGCTGGATCAGGAAGCCCGGGTACCAGAGGCACTGCGCCATTATGGCCGGGCCACCGAAGTCGCGGGCCAGCAGTGACAGCGCCGCCGCGTTCGTCGCGCCGGCGCTGTCGCCAGACAGCGCCAGGCGGGTCGGGTCGGCGCCGAGGCCAGCGGCAGCCCCGGCGAACCACGTCAAGGCGGCCCAGCAGTCGTCCATGCCGGCCGGATAGGGGTGGTCGGGCGCGAGGCGGTAGTCCACCGAGGCCACCAGTGCGCCGGTCCCGGCCGCTACCCGGCGGATGTGCGGGTCGGTGAACTCGAGATCACCGACCGACCAGCCGCCACCGTGCAGGTACAGCACGACTGGGCCTGCCGGCGTGAGGTTGTCCGGGCGGTAGAGCCGGATCGGGATACGGTGCCCGCCGGTTCCCGGTATCTCGATGTCCTCGGTTGCCATCGCGGGCCCGCGGACGTACGCGCGGGCCCGGATCTTGTAACCCACGCGCTGTGCAAGCACGTCGTGGCTGTTCCACCACGGCGCCACCGGAGGAAGCGACCGGATGAACGCCCGGACGTCGGGGTCGAGTTCGAAGGCCTCGCTCATCTCAGTTCACCTGCCGTTCCAGGCCCTGCCAGTAGGGCTCGCGGATCTTGAACTTCTGCAGCTTGCCGGTGGCGGTGCGTGGCAGTTCTTCGACGAACTCGATTTGCTTCGGGCACTTGTAGCCGGCGAGCAGCGACTTGCAGTGCGCGATCAGCTCGGCCTCATCCACGGGCGATCCGTCGCTGACGACGATGCCGGTGACGAGTTCACCCCAGGCCTCGTCCGGGACGCCGATCACTGCCGCTTCGCGGACAGCCGGGTGCGTGGTGAGCGCGTCCTCCACCTCGATGGAGCTGACGTTCTCCCCACCGGAGATGATCACGTCCTTCTTCCGGTCGGAGATGATGAGGTAACCCTCCTCGTCGATGCGGCCGCCGTCGCCGGTGTGGAACCAGTTACCGGCCTGCGCTTTGTGCGTCTCCTCGGGTTGGTTCCAGTAGCCGTCGAGGTTGTGGTTCGACGCGGTGATCACCTCGCCGTCGACGTCGATGGACAGGCGTACGCCGAGGGCCGGGACGCCTGCGCGACTCAGCCGCTTGGCTCGATCCGCCGAGGACAGTTCGTCCCACTCCGCTCGCATCCGGTTCATCGTCACGATCGGCGACGTCTCGGTGAGGCCGTAGAGCTGACAGAACTCCCACCCGAGTTCATCGAGCACTCGCTGGATGGTTCGGGTCGGAGGTGGGGCACCGGCGACCAATATTCGAGTCAGACCACGTCCCGGGATCTCGCCGACCCACGTCGTACCGGCATCCAGCGCAGCGTTCACGACGGTCGGTGCGGCGCACATGAGGGTAATGCGATGTTGCTTCACGCGGCGCAGGATCTCCGCGCCGTCGATCTGCCGCAGCACGATCTGCGGTACTCCGCAGGCGGCCAACACGAACGGCATGCCCCACCCATTCGCGTGGAACATCGGCAGCGTATGCAGGTAGGCATCGCGGTCGTTGACACCGAGCTGCAGGCCCATGATCGTCGTGTTCAGCCACAGGTTACGGTGCGTCAGCTGTACGCCTTTGGGGCGGGCCGTGGTGCCCGAGGTGTAGTTGATCGTCGCGGTGGCCCCCTCGTCCGGCGTCTCCCATTCCTTCGGCTCGGCGTCTTCCGCGAAGAGGTTCTCGTCGTGGCCGAGCATGAAGCAGTACCGCACGCCCTCGATCGCGCGTATCGCCTCGACGATCCGCTCGTTCGCCGGGTCCACGTACACGACTTCGGCGCCGGAGTGTTCGATGATGTAGACGACCTCGGCAGGGGCCAGACGAAAGTTGACCGGCACCAGCACGCGCCCCCAGCCGGGCCCTCCGAACAGCATGGCGAGGAAGCGTGCCGAGTTCTGCGAGACGACCGCGACGCGGCCGCCGACCGGGACGCCCAGCTGGTCGAGGCGGGCGGCGTGCGCCCGTGCCAGCCCGGCAAACTCGCGGAACGTGATCGATCCTAGCGACGGTGCCGGCTGGTCAGGCTCGTCGACCACAGCGACACGATCCGGATAGACCTGCTCGGCCCGGTCGAGGAAGTCGCGCACCGTCAACGGGTAGTACATGGGCCGTCCTCCGTTCATTGCTCGATGTCGCCGGCAAGTAGGCAATCGACAAGTCAATCGTTTGAGTGCTGGGCCGAGACTAGGGAGCGCAGCGTCGTTTTGGCAAGGGTCAGTCTGCGGCGCGGGTGAGAACCGCCCACGGCGCTGACGGGTTCAGCTCGCGCGCGCCCGATGCTTCGACGACAACAGGTCCGCCGACGAATCCGGTCGCTCCTCCAGGAACCCGCACCGCGACATGGAGGGCGGTCACGACGTGGTCGGCGAGGACTCGCCCGGTGCCGCTGATCAGTCGCGGATGCGCCGGAGTGTCCCCGCTCAGGCCGTGCCCGAAGTCGTACTCCTTGGCATTGAGCACGCCCGCCGCGGCGAGGACACGGTCTCCGACGGCCACGACCTCATCGATCGCGACGCCGGGACGCATCGATGCGAGCATCGCCGCGCGAGCCGACGCGCAGACAGCCTGGGCGTCGTGCTCGGTGCCGCGCGCCGCAGTCAGTTGGGTGTTGACGTGCATGCACCACTCGTCGACGTAAAGGGTGAGTTCGAGACCGACCGCGTCGTGCGGGCCGATCACCGTGCCGAAGCATTCGGAGACGACTGCGCCAGGACCGACGCCGACAAGGCAGTACGCGCGCCGGGCACCGGCGGCCCTGGCTGTGGCCTCGATGGCCGAGACCACCTGGTAGTCGGTCTTGCCCTCGGGCGCGCTATCCCCCCACGTCACCAGAGCTGCGTCCGCGACGTCGCCGGCATGCTGCAGTGCAAGGACCTCGTCTTCCAGCTTCGACTCCTGCAGGTCGTCGACGACGTCGCGCAGATCGATGTGCTCGATGCCCGCGGCCTGAAGCGACGCGAGCAGAGCCGGGGTCGCCTCGTCGACCGCGATGTCACCGGCGACGAGGCCGATGCGGCGCGCGCCTTTCGGCACCACCGCGGTCGGAGCGGCCGCCACGACGACCGGCAGACCGGTCAGTGCCGCACGGGGTTGATCGAATCCGAAGCGCACGCCGAGTAGCTGCTCACCTCCCGCGCCGAGCCACAGCGACGCCGCGTTGGTGACGTAACCGGGCGAGTAGCCGGTCAACCAGCCGACGGTCTGACGATGCCAGGAGTGCACGAGGACCCCGTCGAGTCCGTTGGCCTGCGCGTGCGCGATCAGTTGCGCTCGGCGGATGTGCCGGCTCATCCGTGCAGCCAGGCGCGCTCTGCTGCGGTGCGTTGCCAGACTCGCCGCTCGGGCTCGGCGCGCAATGCGTCGAGCGCGACATCGATCGCCGAAGCGAGCGGTCGTGATACGGGCAGTACCCCTGCCGCTGCCGCCCGCGATACGTCCATCACGTAGGCCTCGTTCGGGAACGGGAAGACGCAATCGCCCGCGTCGAACGGGCCTTCGGCCCCAGTAGGCCCGGGCACGGGCCTGATGCGCACCGCGACGTCCGCTGCCTCGGCACACAGCTGCACGAAGCCCTCGGTAGTGCAAAGTCCCCGTTGGTCGGCGATGTTGTAAACGGCTACCCCCGCTTCCGGTCGTGAGCAGACGAGCAGGTTCACGCTTTCCCCGACCTGCTCGGCCGTGATGAAGTGCTGCACCGCCTTCCCGTCGCCGGGCAGCAGCACCTCCTCACCGTCAAGCAGTCGGTTGAGCACGAACTCCTCGCGAGGGGCGTAGTTGCGCGGGCCGAGCACGTACGGCAGCCGGAAGATCGTGACGGTGCGCTCACCGGTAGCGGCAGTTCGGGCAGCTTGCTCGGTATTGAGCTTCTCGCGGGCGTAGTCGCCCCACAGGTCCCATGGGCCGATCGGCGAGTCCTCGGCCCACGGCAGCTGCGGCACCGGCGCGTAGACGGCGCCGGTCGAACAGTGCACGAGGTGCACCGCCTCCGGAAGCACCTTGACCAACGAGGCAGTCTGCGCACCGCGATAGGCCGAGAAGTCGACGATCGTGTCAATATCGAGTCCGGCTATCTGCGCGAGGTCTGTTGGCACGTCCCGATCACCGCGTAGCTGGCTCACATGATCGGCCCAGTCAGGCACCCGGCTGCCGCGATTGAAGACGCTCACGTGGTGTCCGGCGGCGAGCAGGTGGCGCACCGTCGCGTCGCCCATCATGCGGGTGCCGCCCATGACGAGGACCTTCACGAGGCGGCCAGACGCGCGCGGTACTCCTTGAGACGGTGCGGTGGTGGCTGCACGAGTTCATGTACCAGCTTGTCGAATCCATAGAGGTACACCATCGATCCACCGGCGTTGACGCCCGCGGTGATGGTCTGCGGCTCGGAGAAGAACTCGACGCCGCCGCCGAGAAGGCGCCCGTACTCCTCATCGAGGTCTTCGACGGTCAGGGCCAGGTGGGCCTGACCGGGGTTGTAGATGTTGTGATCGCCGCGGTCGCCCTGCGGCACCACGTAGTGCACCAGTTCGAGGTCGTGGGTCGAGAGCCCGCGGGGCTGCCCGGGTACCACCAGCTGCGCCACGCGCAAGTGAGCGTCCGGGTAACCGACGACGCGCCTCGTGTACTCGTTGTTCTGCTCCTGTATGTGGATCAACTCGAAGCGCAGCAGTCGTGTGTAGAAGTCGACTGCGCCGTCGAGATCGGAAACGGTGAAGCTGAAATGCCAAACGCCGAGCACATGCTCTCCTTGGTTAGTCGAACTCGAGACCGCCGCAGGCGTTGAGCGCCTGGCCGGTGACGTACGAGGCCTGCCGCGAAAGCAGGAAGATGATCACGTCCGAGACATCGTCGGTCGTCTGGATGCGCCCCAGTGGGATTCGGGCGGCAAGACGCTGCAGCGCCTCGGACTCGGTGATGCCGAGTTCGGCCGCGCGCTGCTGCTGGGTCCGCCTCGTCATCTCGGTATCGACGACTCCGGGGCAGACGGCGTTGACGTTGATCGCGTGCTCGGCGAGCGCGACGGCGGCGGAGCGGACCACGCTGATCACGCCGGCCTTGCTCGCGGCGTAGGCGGTGAGATCCGCACGTGGGCCGCGTCCAGCGACGCTCGAGATGCCCACCATCGAGCCGGGCAGCTTCGCGTCGACCATCGCGTTGGCGCAAGCCTGCATGGTGAGGAATGTTCCGGTGAGGTTCACCGAGAGCTGCCGTTCGAACTCCGCTGCCTCGACGTCGAGGAACGGTCGGGCGCGGGCGATACCGGCTGCGGTAACCACCAGCGTGGGCGTGCCGAGTCGGTCGATCGTGGCGCGCAGGGCGGCGGCGACCGAACCCTGGTCGGAGACGTCGCAGCTAGCGGCGACGGCTTGGTGACCGCTCGCGCGCAGCTTCTCCGCCTGAGCTGATGCCCCGGCGCCGTTGAAGTCCCACAGTCCCACGGCGGCGCCGAGTTCGGCAAGACGTTCGGCGACCCTGCTGCCCATGCCCTGGGCGGCGCCGGTGATCACCGCAGTGCGGCCGTCGAAGCTCATGCGCTACCACCGAGGAACGCCTGCAGCTCGTCGTGCGCTTGTGCCAACTGCTTGAGCGGGTCGGTTCCGGAGACGACGGCGGCCATCATCTCGTTGAGGATCTCCGCCATCGTCGGCCAGCCCGGGTCGCGCGGGATCGCACGCGCACCGGCGTGCGCGGACTCCAAGGCTGAGTAATAGGGCGCGAGGGCCTGCACGTCCGGCCGGTTCCAAGTGTCGCGACGCACCGCACTGCCCTGGCTCTGTGCCGTGATCACGTCCATCTCCGGTGCGGCGAGGGCGCGGATGAGCTCGTAGGCGCGGTCAGGTTCGGTGCAGCCGGCGGCCATGGCCAGCACCCAGTAGGCGTTCATGGTGGCGACGGATCCGTCCGGCCCCGCGGGTGCGGACGTCGCGGCGACGAGGCCGTGGGTCGGCGAGCTTGGATCGGCCGACAGCGCGGCGAAACCGCACCAGTTCACCATCATCGCAGCCTCACCCGCGGCGAAGTGGACGCCCGATTCGACGCTGTCCCAACCGGCAGCCGCCGGATCGACGACTCTGTCGACGTGCCACAGGTCGTGCAGGAAGGTGATCGCCTCATGCGCCGCGCCGGAATCCAGGCCGGATGTCCGGTGGGGAAGGACGAGTTCGCCACCACGCGACCACAAATGGGTGAGGAAGTCGTAAATGTTGTTGTGCTGATCAGGCAGGCCGGCGAGCACCGTGCCGCGCAACCCTGCCTCGGGTCGATCGAAGAAGTGCGCGTGGTCGAGATACTCGCGCCACGTCCTGGGCGGCGCGAGCGGGTAGCCAAACTTCCCGACGAAGGCGGCCTGCTCGTCGGGGCTCTCGTACAGGTCACGGCGATAGATCAGCATCACCGGGCCGTCGTGATATGCGATCCCGTATACGCGCCCGTCTGGACCTGTCTGCAATGCGCGAAGGGACGGCACCCATGCGTCGGGCCAGCCGTCCGGCGGGGAGTTGGCCAGATAGGTGTCGAGCGGCAGCACCCGGCCGGAGGCAATGAGGCTGGGCAGCCAGTCCGTGTTGAGCAGCAGCAGGTCGATCGACCCGTCCAGCACTTCCGGCCCGTCGAGCACGATGTCCTCGAGTGCCTTGATCTCGATCAGCTCGGCTCGTGCCGGAAGCTCGGGCACGAGCGCGAACTGCTCGCTGAACGCTCGGGTGAAACCGTCGAACTCGCGCCCGTAGAGGACGAGAGTTCGATCTAAGGGCGACATCGGAGCTCCGTTCAAGAGTGGCCAGCCGTTGTTCTGCCAAGCCTTGCCGTGGTTATGGGCTGACCACAAGGTCGTCGAAGGGGGTCCATTTGGTACCCGGACCGCCGACGAACGCAGCGACATTCACAGCTTCCCCAATACGTGCGACCGACTAGACCTCTCATCTCTACTCCTCAAGGCGTGGTAGCCGCTCAGTGCGATGCGAGATCCCGATGAACGCTGGTCGGTCGGTCGGTCAATCGATTGATCGACGTCACTGAAGAGGCTACGGCCGAGCGACAAAGTATTCAAGGTTTGCGGAGCAGATTCGCCGAACCGCGCTACCCACAGCGAACCGCGGTGAGCAGTCGAACCTTGGCGACGCCAGGTGCAACGACGAGCAACTCGAGCCGACGAGTGCCAGAGCGACTGACCTCGGACCTCGCGGAGGTGTCCGGCAGGGAGACAGCATTGCTTGTGACAGTCGCCCCACGTCGCAACTCCGGCGCCCGACAACTGCCATATCGAACGGAGATTGATGGCGGAACTTGATCTTGATCTGTCCCGCGCATGTCCCGCGAGCTAGCGATGCTTCCCTCCGCCGCGTTCCGCGCTTCGCCGAGACTTCACGCGGAGGTCAGCAGTTCCGGGGCTTGCAACTGCGAGGCGCCGCCCGAATCAGAAATGCGACGGTCATCCGAACCGCCGGATCTAGCGCATCCCAGCTCAGGATTCGAACGCGCTCAAGGCCCCGGAATCCGGGGCCTTCAGCAGGGTGGCGGGTGTTGGGTTTGAACCAACGTAGGCTGAGCCGGCGGTTTTACAGACCGCTCCCTTTGACCACTCGGGCAACCCGCCGTGCACCGGAGTAACTCCGGCGACGCGAGGTAGCCTACCCGATCCCGAGTAGGCACGGACGCGGCCTCCGCTACCGTCGACGGTGCGCACCGAAGGACCACCGCAGGAGGCACTAGATGGCAGATCCGTCGTTCGACGTCGTGAGCAAGATCGACCGGCAGGAGGTCGACAACGCGCTCAACCAGGCGGCCAAGGAACTCAGCCAGCGCTTCGACTTCCGCGGCACCAACGCCTCGATCGACTGGTCCGGCGAGTTCGGCGTCACCATCAAGGCCGACAGCGAGGAACGGGCCAAGGCCGCGCTCGACGTGTTCAAGGAGAAGCTGGTCAAGCGCTCGATCTCGCTGAAGGCGTTCGACGCGGGCGAGGCGAAGGCGTCCGGCAAGCAGTACGTCATCTCCGGCACGCTGAAGCAGGGCATCAGCCAGGACGACGCGAAGAAGATCACCAAGCTGATCCGCGACGAGGGGCCCAAGGGCGTCCAGGCGCAGATCCAGGGCGATCAACTGAGGGTGTCCGGCAAGAAGAAGGACCAGCTGCAGGACGTCATCGGGCTGCTGAAGAACGCCGACCTCGGCGTGGCCCTGCAGTTCACCAACTACCGCTGAGCGGCGGCAGACCGCACCGGCGTCAGACGGTGACTTCGGTGATCCTGCCGGCGGCGACGTCGAACACGAATCCGCGCACCTCGTCGCGGTGCGGGATCCAGCCGCACGAGCGCACCGCGGAGACCGACTTGCGCACCTGATCCTCGATGTCGGTGAAGCCGGGCACGTCCCAACCCGGCTCGACACCGGAGTCCGCGGCGAGCTGAGCGCGGAACGCGACGTCGTCGAACCCGGTCATGCCGCAGTTGGTGTGATGCATGATCATGACCTCACGGGTGCCCAGATACCGCTGCGACAGCGCGAGCGAGCGCAGCACGTCGTCGGTGATCAGGCCGCCCGCGTTGCGAATGATGTGCGCGTCGCCGATCTGCAGGCCCAGCGCGGCGAAGGTGTCCAGCCGCGAGTCCATGCACTCGATGATCGTCAGCGCCAGCTTGGGACGTAGCGGGCGAGCGCCGGGGAACGTCTCGACGTAGACGGAGTTGGCGTGGATGAGGTGATCGGTCGCCGACATGAGGCGAGTTTCCCAGATCGCCGCGTCCCGGGAACGAGCAGGTGCCCGGAAAGCGTTGGACCAGACGTGAACGGAGTACGCAACGGCCTGAAGACAGCCTTGCTGTTCGGGCTGCTCGGCGCGGTGCTCGTGGTGGGCGGCGGCGCGATCGCCGGCCGGACCGGCCTGCTCGTCGGCCTGCTCATCGCTGTCGGCATCAACGCGTTCAGCTACTTCAACTCCGACAGGATCGCGCTGGCCTCGATGCGCGCTCGCCCGGTGAGCGAGGTCCAGCAGCCGGCCATGTATCGCATAGTGCGGGAACTGGCCGCCGGCGCGCACCAGCCGATGCCGCGCCTGTACGTCTCCCCGACGTCCCAGCCGAACGCGTTCGCCACCGGCCGAAGCCCGCGGCACGCCGCCGTGTGCGCGACCGAGGGCATCCTCGGGCTGCTGAGCGAGCGGGAACTGCGGGCCGTGCTCGGCCACGAGCTGAGCCACGTCTACAACCGCGACATCCTGATCTCCTCGGTCGCCGGCACGCTCGCCGCCTGCATCACCTACCTCGCCCAGTTCGCGCTGTTCTTCGGCGGCGGTCGTGACCGCGACCGCAATCCCTTTGCCGGGCTGATCATGATGATCGTCGGGCCGATCGCGGCGATGCTGATCCAGCTGGCGATAAGCCGGTCCCGCGAGTACCAGGCGGACGCGTCGGGAGCCGAACTGTCCGGCGATCCGCTCGCGCTGGCGTCCGCGCTCAGCAAGCTGCAGGCCGGTGTCGCGGCGCACCCCCTGCCGCAGGAACCGTCCCTGGTGACCACCAGTCACCTGATGATCGCGAACCCGTTCCGCGGCGGGGGCCTCGGCAACCTGTTCTCGACGCACCCGCCGATGCAGGCGCGGATCGCCCGGCTGCAGCAGATGGCGCAGTCCGACCCGCGCTACCGGCACTGAGTCAGCACGGCACCGCGAGTTTGCACAGCACCGCGAGTTTGCACAGCACCGCGAGTTAGCACAGCACCGCGAGTCAGCACAGCACCGCGGGAAGAGCGCACTACCCGCGGGGTGGTCGCGGCCGGCCAGGACTTCCGGCCGCGACCCCGCCCGACCCGAACCGGGCCGGGCGTACGCCGAACGAGCTGCCTCAGGCGGCCCAGCGGAAGGAAACCATCAAGGACTCGATCCGGTCGACCACGTCGCGGTCGGCTCCCTCGGCCATGGAGAACTCCGCCAGCAGCGCCAGCCGCCGGTCCGGCGCCGGCAATACGTACCGGACGCAGCCACCGGAGTCCTCGGGATCGACCAGCTCGGCGGCGACACAGTCCGGCTGAAGCGGCCGGCCCGCGGGGGAATCGTCGTCGAGCAAGCCGACGGTCAGCACACCGCTCGCGGGGACGAAGGACTCGTCCCCGAGAACGACCGTGCTCAGCACAGCGAGCAAGGGCGCACCTGCGATCTCGTCCGGCAGACCGGCTTCGGCGGGGGTGACCACAAGCCAGTCCCTGCAATCCATCTCAAAGGCGGGCAGAACCAGGTCCTTCACGTCCGCTCCTTACCGTTTCGAGGGGCTCCGACGGGGGGATCGGGGCTCGTCGAGCTGTGCTGCCTGCGGTCGTACCCGCCGTGTGCCGGCGAATCACAGGGCAGCTTCGAATTCGCGGCACAAGAACGGCAAACCGGGCCTACGGGTCAGGAACAGCTCCGACCGGGGCTGCAGGCCCGAGCCGTGAGCCAAGCCACCCGCACAGGTACGGCTTCGCCGACCTAGGATGGGGAGGTTGCGACCACGCAGTGTGGCGCCCGTCGCAGCTCCCCCTTCAGCCGGGAGGCCGTCAGCAGCATGTCCAAGAACGTCGAACAGCTCGACCGGGTCGTCATCCGTATCGCCGGGGACTCCGGGGACGGGATGCAGCTGACAGGCGATCGATTCACCCAGGAGACGGCGCTGTTCGGCAACGACCTGGCGACGTTTCCGAACTTCCCGGCCGAGATCCGGGCACCGCAGGGGACACTCGCCGGCGTCTCCTCGTTCCAGCTGCACTTCGCCGATCACGACATCCTGACCCCCGGCGACCGGCCGGACGTGCTGGTGGCGATGAACCCGGCGGCGTTGAAGGCGAACCTGGGCGACCTGCCCAAGGGCGCGACGCTGATCATCGACACGCACGATTTCACCAGCCGCGCGCTCGCGCGGATCGGGTGGACGTCCAGCCCGCTCGAGGACGGCACGCTGGACGGGTTCTCGGTGCACGCACTGGACCTGACCCAGATGACGCTGGACGCCCTGGCCGGCAGCGAACTGTCCCGCAAGGACGCCGGGCGCTCGAAGAACATGTTCGCTCTGGGGCTGCTGTCCTGGATGTACTCGCGCCCGACCGAGCACACCACCGAGTTCATCACTACCAAGTTCGCGGCCAAGCCCGACATCGCGCAGGCGAACCTGGCCGCGTTCAAGGCGGGTTACCACTTCGGCGAGACGACCGAGGCGTTCGCGGTCAGCTACGAGATCAAGCCGGCGGCGCTGCGTTCGGGCCGTTACCGCAACATCACCGGCAACCTGGCGCTGGCGTACGGCCTGATCGCGGCGTCGCGGCGCGCCGAACGGCCGCTGTTCCTGGGCGCCTACCCGATCACGCCGGCCTCGGACATCTTGCACGAGCTGAGCAAGCACAAGCGCTTCGGCGTGCGCACCTTCCAGGCCGAGGACGAGATCGCCGGCATCGGCACCGCGCTGGGCGCCGCGTTCGGTGGCGCGCTGGCCGTCACCACCTCGTCCGGTCCGGGCATCGCGCTCAAGGGCGAGGCGATCGGCCTGGCCGTCTCGCTCGAGCTGCCGTTGGTCATCTGCGACATCCAGCGCGGCGGTCCGTCCACCGGGCTGCCCACCAAGACCGAGCAGTCCGACCTGCTGCAGGCCATGTTCGGGCGCAACGGCGAGGCGCCGGTGCCGATCGTGGCCGCGCAGTCGCCCGGTGACTGCTTCGACGCGGCGATCGAGGCGTGCCGGATCGCGCTCACCTACCGCACGCCGGTGTTCCTGCTCTCGGACGGCTACCTGGCCAACGGCTCCGAGCCGTGGCAGGTGCCCACGACGGCCGAGCTGCCCGATCTGCGGGTCGCGAACGCGACCGAGCCGAACGGGCCGGACGGGGAGTTCCTGCCGTACCTGCGCGACCCGCAGACCCTCGCCCGCGCCTGGGCGGTACCGGGAACGCCGGGGTTGGAGCACCGGGTCGGCGGCATCGAGAAGGCCGACAAGACCGGCAACATCTCCTACGACCCGGACAACCACGACTTCATGGTCCGCACCCGGCAGGCGAAGGTCGACGGCATCGCCCGCTCGCTGGCGCCGCTGGTCGTCGACGACCCCGACGGCGATGCGCGCGTTCTCGTCCTCGGCTGGGGCTCGACGTACGGGCCGATCGGCGCGGCCTGCCGGCAGGTGCGCGCGGCCGGCGCGGCCATCGCCCAGCTGCACCTGCGCCACCTGAACCCGTTCCCGGACGACCTGGGCGAGATCTTGCGCCGCTACGACAAGGTCGTCATCCCGGAGATGAACCTCGGCCAGTTGGCCACCCTGATCCGCGCGAAGTACCTCATCGACGCGCTCAGCGTGACCCAGGTGCGCGGCCTGCCGTTCAAGGCCGACGAGCTCGCCGAGATGCTGCAAGGAGCAATCAACTCATGACCGACCTCGGACTCAAGGCCAAGGACTTCAAGACCGACCAGGAAGTGCGCTGGTGCCCCGGCTGCGGCGACTACGCGATCCTGGCTGCCGTCCAGGGCTTCATGCCCGAACTCGGCATCCCGCGCGAGAACATCGTGTTCATCTCCGGGATCGGCTGCTCCTCACGGTTCCCGTACTACATGAACACCTACGGGATGCACTCCATCCACGGCCGCGCACCGGCGATCGCGACCGGGCTCTCGTCCTCGCGCCCGGACCTGTCCGTGTGGGTGATCACCGGCGACGGTGACGCGCTGTCCATCGGCGGCAACCACCTGATCCACGCGCTGCGCCGCAACGTCAACCTCAAGATCTTGCTGTTCAACAACCGCATCTACGGCCTCACCAAGGGCCAGTACTCCCCCACCTCCGAACTCGGCAAGATCACCAAGTCGACGCCGATGGGTTCGCTGGACTACCCGTTCAACCCGGTCTCGCTCGCGCTCGGCGCCGAGGCGTCCTTCGTCGCGCGCACGCTCGACTCGGACCGCAAGCACCTCACCTCGGTGCTGCGCGCCGCTGCCGACCACAAGGGCACCGCACTGGTGGAGATCTACCAGAACTGCAACATCTTCAACGACGGCGCCTTCGACGTCCTCAAGGACAACGACACGCGCGATGACTGGACGATCCGGATGGAGCACGGCCAGCCGCTGCGCTTCGGCGCCGGGGGACGCAAGGCCGTCGTGCACAGCGAATCCGGTGCGTTCACCGTCGCCGAGGACGTCGCCGACGACGACCCGCGCATCATCGTCCACGATGCGCACACCGACGACCCGGCCTACGCGTTCTCGCTGTCCCGGCTCTCCTCGCTCGATGCCCGGTACGCGCCCATGGGCGTGTTCCGCGATGTCGACCGGCCCGTCTACGACGAGCTGATGGGTGCCCAACTCGCCGATGCCGCGGTCAAGGCCGACAGCTCCGGGCTGGGCCGCGACGACGCCGCACTGGACGTCCTGCTGGCCGGCACCGACACCTGGACGGTCGGCTGATCATCGGCCGGCGCGGCGATCTCAGCGCCTCCGAACTGCCGAACCGCCGAACTCGCCGGGTCGCGCCTCCCCAGCGTCACGCCGCAGCCGCATCGCAGGTACCGCTCGCGTAGTCCAGTTGCCGCGCCCGCGAGGATGGGCTGATGCAGCTGAACTCCGAAGTAACCCTCTCCGCCGACCCGGCGCTGCTGGACATGGATCGGACCGCCGGCTGGCTGGCCGGCTCCTACTGGGCGCACGACCGCGACCGGGCGACGGTGGAGCGTTCGCTCGCGGGCTCGCTCATCTGGGGCGCCTACGCCGGCGGCGGCCAGGTCGGTCTCACCCGCGCCGTGACCGACCGAGCGACCTTCGCCTGGCTGTGCGACGTCGTCGTGGACGAGGCCTGGCGCGGGCACGGGATCGGTCACCGGATGGTGGGGGCCGTTGTCGAGGAGCTGCGCGCGGCGGGCGTACCGCGGATCGTGCTCGCCACCCGCGATGCCCACCGGGTGTACGCCGACCTCGGCTTCAGCGCGCTGCGCGTCCCCGCGGCCTGGATGGAGATCGACACCCGCGCCACTCGACCCGACCCGCAGGACGTCCGGCTCTGATTAGGCTGGCGCGGTGAGCACCCACGCGGCCCCGCCACAGGCGCGTCGAGCCCGGGTCCCGCACGCGCTCGTCGCGGCGCCAGGGGCCGCCGGCCTCGTGCTGGTCGTGATCGGCACCTTCTTGCCCTGGCTTCGGTCCGGACGCCGGCTGCGCAACAGCTACGAGACGGACGGGGCGATCCGCCGCCTGCTCGAGCCGGAGGGCATCGCCCACACCGCGCTGTCGGTGTGGCCGGTGGTCAGCTTGGCCTGCGCCGTCGCCATCGCGCTGTACGTGTTCGGCCTGCGCGTGCCGGCCATCGTGCTGGCCCTGTTGATCGCGCTGACCGCGGGAGCGGTCGCCGTCGGTGCGCTGTCGGCGCCCACCATCCACTCGGTTGCGGTGGCCGCTACCGGACCGGTGACCACTTTGTGCGGGGTCGCGTTGATCTTGGCGGCGGTTAGCATTCGCTTCATCAGTTTCGTTCGCGACGACCGGAGATACCGATGACGCAGCCGCCCTACCCGCCGCAGCAGCCTTGGGGGCAGCCGGCGCCCGGCCCGAACGACCCGGCCGGAGCGGGGCCGCGCAACCAGCCCTCACCGCCACAGCAACCCCAGTACGGGCAACCGCAGTACGGGCAACCGCAGTACGGGCAACCGCAGTACGGGCAACCGCAGTACGGGCAACCGCAGTACGGGCAACCGCAGTACGGGCAACCGCAGTACGGGCAACCGCAGCAGCAGTACGGCTCGGCTCCGGAGTACCCGCAGCCGGCCCCGGCGAAGCCGAAGGGGCGCGGCAAGCTGATCGCCGGGGTCGCGGCGCTCGTGGTGCTCGCCGGCGGCGGCGTCGCCACCTACGCGGCGTTCTCCGACAGCAGCGACAACCAGGCCGGGGCGTCCAGCCCGAAGGCGGCGGTGCAGAAACTGGTCGCCGACCTGAACAACGCCGACCTGCTCGGCGTGCTCGATGACCTCGCACCGGCCGAGAAGCGGGCGCTGGCCGATCCGATCCGCGAGGACATCAGCACGCTCAAGCGGCTGCACGTGCTCAGCACGAGCGCCGACCCGAACAAGGTGTCCGCGGTGCAGTTCCAGGCCAGCGGGGTGAGCTACGCAGCCAAGACGATCACGGTCAACGAGAGCGTACAGGTCGTCACGGTCACCGGTGGCACGCTGCGGGTCAGCGCGGACGCGGCCAAGATCCCGCTGACGAGCCAGTTCCTGCACGCCGCGTTCCCGGGGGGTGCTCCGTCCGGCACCAGCACCGCCACCACCGACCTCGCCACCCTCGCCGAACACGGTGGCCGGCCGCTGCAGGTCGCCGTGCAGAAGGTCGACGGGCGGTGGTACCCGAGCCTGTTCTACACGATCGCGCAGAACGCGGCCGCTGCCGCGCACGCCGGAGCACCGACGCCGTCCGACCGCATCGCCGCGGCAGGTGCCGCCACGCCGGACGACGCGGTCAAGGGCCTGCTGCTCGCTGCGACAAAGGGCGACTGGCGCCGCGTGATCGAGCTGACCTCACCCACCGAGATGGCCGTGCTGCACGACTACGGCTCGCTGGTGCTGCAGAACGCACCGAGTTCCGGTACCGCCGGCTTCACGATCGACGAGGTCCGCTTCGCCAGCAAGGACATCTCCGGCGGCAAGCGACTGACCGCGACGTCGATGGCCGGGCAGGCCGGCGGCCGGCAGTTCAGCGTGACGATGGACGGCGATTGCTACCAGGTCAGCATCGCCGGCGATCAGCGCAAGCTGTGCGGCAGCGACTTGATCGGGCAGATCGCCGCCGCCGCGGGCCGCGGGAACCTCACCGAAGCACAGCGCACCGCGCTCACCCACCTGATGCACGGGGTGACCCAGTTCGGCATGGACGTGAGCCAGAGCGACGGCAAGTGGTACGTCGACCCGGTGCGGACCGTGGCGGACGAGTTCGGGACCGCGCTGGCCAGCCTGCAGGGCAACGACGTCCTCGAGCTGATCACGCTGTTCCGCTGAACAACGCGCCGCGGATCGGTGTCCGCTCGGCCACACCCTGGCGATTGGCCGGGGATCGGCTGCGTGCCGGCCCGTAGCCTGGGCGGCGTGCACGAGGACGCCGAGGTCCGCGCGGGCCTGACGTACGGCGCCGCCGCGTACCTGCTGTGGGGGCTGTTCCCGCTGTTCTGGCCGCTGCTCGAACCGGCCGGCACGATCGAGATCCTGGCGCACCGCATGGTGTGGTCGCTGGTGGTCATGCTCGTCGTGCTGCGCTTCTCCGGCGGCTTCGCCGGCGTGCGCGCGGTGCTGCGCAACCCGCGCCAGCGCACCCTGCTCGTGCTGGCCGCCGCGGTCATCACCGTGAACTGGGGCACCTACATCTGGGGCGTCAACTCCGGCCATGTGGTCGAGAGCAGCCTGGGCTACTTCATCAACCCGCTGTTCACGATCGTCCTCGGGGTCGTGGTTCTCGGTGAACGACTGCGTCCGGTGCAGTGGATCGCGGTCGGCATCGGCGCCGCCGCCGTGCTGGTGATCACCATCGACTACGGCCGGCTGCCGTGGATCGCGCTGACCCTGGCCGCCTCCTTCGGCCTCTACGGATTCTTCAAGAAGCAGGCAGCGGTGGGGGCGGTCGACTCGCTCGCCGTCGAGACCGGCGCGTTGTTCGTTCCCGCGCTCGCGACACTGATCGTGATCGCGGCGCAGGGCGAACTCGCCTTCGGACGCCACGGCGCCGGGAACACGCTGCTGCTCATCTCGACCGGCCTGGTCACCGCGATCCCGCTGCTGCTGTTCGCGGCCTCAACACGACGGCTGCCGCTGAGCGTGCTGGGCCTGTTGCAGTACCTGGCTCCGGTGCTGCAGTTCTCGGTGGGCGTCGGGATCCGGCACGAACGGCTGCCCGCGGCCGAACTGATCGGCTTTGCGATGGTGTGGCTCGCGCTGATCGTGCTCACCGTCGACGGCCTTCGCTCCCAGCGACGCCGCGGCGGCACGCCTGCCGAGTGCGCCGAACTGATCACCGGCTGACCCGAGCGGCGCTGCCCGGCTCTGCGAGGATCAAGGCATGACGACACCCACCGCCGTCCTGGCCGCCTTGCGTGACTCGAGTGCCGCGCTGGTTCGCGGCATCAGTGCCGAGGCATGGTCCGACGCGGACGTCCGGGCGCCCTCGCTGCTGCCGGGTTGGAGCCGGGCGCACGTGCTGACGCACCTCGCCCGCAACGCCGACGGGATCTTCGCGACGGTCACGGGCGCGCTGCGCGGCGAACGCGTCCCGCGTTACCCACACGGACCGCAGGGGCGCAACGCGGACATCGAGGCCGGGGCGGAGCGATCGGCCGAGACGTTGCTCGCCGACGTCCGATCGTCGGCGGACGCGCTCGATCGGCTCTTCGGCGAGGTGGCCGGTACCGACGGCTGGCAGTTGCAATGCGACGACCGAACCATCGGTGCGTACCTGACGGCGCGCTGGCGCGAGGTCGAGATCCATCGCGTCGACCTGGCCGGCAGCTACACCGCCGACCGGTGGCCCGCGGAGTTCGTCGACTACCTCCTGCCGCTTCTCGTCGAATCGCTGGCAGATCGGGCCACCGGCGCCCTGCGGGTCACCGTCACCGATGCCGGTTCACGCAGCGCCGGCCTGCCCGGAACGTCCTGGTCCGTCGACGGGCCGGGCGCGGTGCAGCAGGTCTCGGGCCCGGACTGGGCGCTGCTGGCCTGGGCACTCGGGCGGCCGGCAGCCACAGAAGGCGCGCTGGACAGCATGCCGGAACTCTCCCGTTGGACCTGATCGGAGATATCGTCGCGCGGTGACCGGTTTCGACAACGACTCCGACGCTGCCTGGATCAGCGATTGGGAGGCGCTGCATCGCGCGGTGTCATCCGCTCACGCCCAGGTGATCTCGCGCGTCGAGGCGCTAGGCGTGTCCAGCCAGTTCTTCGCCGTGCTGCACCTGCTGTTGCGACTGCCGGATCACCGCATGTCGATGAGCGGGCTGGCCCGCGAGCTGGCGATGACGTCCGGCGGCTTCACCAAGCTGTGCGACCGGATGGGACGCGAGGGTCTGATCGACCGGCGCGGATCCGACGGCGATCGGCGCGTCGTCTTCGCCACGCTCACGACGTCCGGCATCGACGTGGCCGAGCGTGCCGAGGCCGCCTATGTCGCCGCGGTGCGCGAACTGGTCGTCGCCGCGGCAACCCCTGCGACGCTCGCCCGGTTGGCGGTCGACGCGCGCACCCTCGACGTGCTGCGCTACGCGACCGAGACGCCGATGCTCACGTCCGCCTGGGATCCGGCCCTGCCCGACCGGCGCGATGTCGCCTCGGTGTCCTCGCTGGACAGCGCCCGCGAGCACCGGGACATGCTCTGAGTTCGACGGCTCAGCCGGTCAGCAGCGCTGGGTCGACCCGCCCGGTCGCCAGCAGCGGCTCCAGCTGCGCGGCGGGCGCCGGCGCGGCCAGGTAGCGGCCCTGAGCGCGCCAGCAGCCCAGCTCGAGCAGCGCGGCGACGGTCTCGCGATTCTCGACACCCTCAGCCACCAGATCCAGCTGCCAGATCCGGGTGAAGCCCACCAGCATGCTCACGATGACCGGATCGACCGCGTTGCCGGGCAGGTCCGCGACGAATTCGCGGTCGATCTTGAGGACGTCGATCGGCATCACCTTGAAGCGGCGCAGCGAACTGTAGCCCGCGCCGAAGTCGTCCAGCGCGATCAAGGCACCGAGTTGCCGGATCCGGTCCAGGTTCGCCACCACCGCCTGCGGGTCCGGCGCGGCGAGCACTTCGGTGACCTCGAGGCAGAGCAGTTCGGCCGGCAGCCCGGATTCGGCCAGCACGGCGGTGACCTGGTCGATGATCGCCGGATCGGTGAGGTCCGGCGGTGAGACGTTCACCCGGATGACGAACCGCTGCTCCGGGTACGCCGCCAGCCACGCCGCGCGTTGCGCGCAGGCCGTGCGCAGCGCCCACTGGCCCAGCTCGCGGGTTGCGCCGGTGCGTTCGGCCACGCTGATGAACTCAGCCGCGCCGACCAGGCCGAGGGTGGGGTGCTGCCAGCGCATCAGCGCCTCGACGGCGAGGATCGCCCCGGTGCGCAGGTCCACCTCGGGCTGGTAGTGCAGCACCAGCTCGCCGCCTGACACCGCCGCGCGCAGGTGCAGCTCGATCTGGGCCAGCGCCATCGCGTCCTGGTGCAGTTGCGGGGTGTAGCCGATCGCGACGTCCCCCGGCAACCTCCGTGCCTGCCCGAACGCGTCGTCGGCGCGGTGGACGAGCTCCGCGACGCTCGCATCCTGCAGGCGGGAGTGGGCGTAACCGACGCTGACGTGCCGTGTCACGGTGCCCCCGTCGAGCGCGACAGGCTGCGACAGCCGCACCCGCAGCAACTCCGCCGCGGCGGCCGCAGCGGGTTCGCCGTCCAATCCGGGCACGATCGCGCCGAACGTGCCCAGCCCCAGATCGACCACGTACGCGCCGGCGCCGGCCCAGTCGCGGACCCGCCGTTCGAGTTCGTCCAGCAGCTGATCGCCGGCGCGGTAGCCCAGCGCGTCATTCACGGCCTTGAGCCGATCGACGTCGACGACGAACGCGCCGACCTGCTCCTCGGGGGACAGGTCGGGCAGCCTCGCCCGGGCCTCGAGCAGGGCCTGCCAGGGCCGCACGTTCGGATCAGTCATCAGTTCTCCTGACCTTCGACCGCGCCGCACACCCAAGGTCCGATCGCGAGGCGCGAGACCGCCCGCCAGCATCGCACGTGGCCCTGTGCGGCCGGCAGGCGCACGCTCTGCTCGGCCGCGATTGCCCGTTCGGCTCGCGAAATCCTCTCGGGGCGGGCGCGCCGCCGGGACACAGGCGACGATGCGGTGTTGCCAGGACCGGCGCCCCGGCATCGGGTTCGCTAAACATCAGGTCGGCGGCCGGAACCGCCGACAGTCACCACATCGTGCAGCTGCGCCCTCGTCGGCGCCGCTCGGCAGCCACCTGCCACCGTCCCGGCGCGTTCACGCGGACCGTGCTTCGGTGCGGGCGCCCGGGTGGCGACGACTAGACCGGAAGTCGCCGACGCGTCGATACGTCCGCAGTTGTCTCACTTGCCCCAGCCCCAGTTGCTCATTTGCGGTCACCTCCTTCGTCGCTTCATTCCTCACGGTCCAAGATCAATTCACTTGCCCCAGCCCCAGTTGCTCATTTGCGGTCACCTCCTTTTCGAATTCGCATTCGCTCATCGCTTTACATTCCTTTCACTTTCCCCAGCCCCAGTTGCTCAAGTCGCTCACCTCCTTGCCGATAGCACCGATCAGGCGGGCCCGGCCGCAGCCTATGGGCTGGCGGCGCGCTCGCCAAGAGGCTGTGCCCCTAAGCTGGGCACAGCCTCACAGTTAACGGGCCGGTCACGACATCGGGACCGGCGATATTAAGCATATGGAGCGTACGCTTCGCCGCGATCGCTTCGTAATCGGATAGGTGAATCCATGCACACCGAGGAATCGCAGCCGCGCCCGCTGGGTGCTGCGTTTTGCGATGTCCCGGTGCGGCTGCGTGCGCTTATTCTGTGCGTCGACGCCGGAGCGATCGCACTGGCCGCTGTGATGGTCGCCAGGGATCATCCGACCGCCGTGACGTGGCGCTACGCGACAGTCCTGCTCGTCCTGGCGGTCCTGTTCGAGGAGACGTCGCGGCGCATCGGACGGATGCGCTTGCTGGTCGGCGGCGACGGCGCGCTGCAAGACATGACGTCGGTGTGGACGTTCGCCGGGGCGCTGATCCTGCCGGCGGGCTACGCGGCGCTCTTTGCTGCGGTGATCGCCGTGCATGCGTGGTTACGACAACAGCGGGACGTCGGCCAACTCTTGTACCGCCGTATCTACACGGCAGCCACCGTCATGCTCGCTTGCATGGCTGCAGGCCCACTGGTCGCGGTGGACCTGCAGTGGGACACCGGCCTCCTGTCGCTGGCCTCACTCCTCAGGGTCCTTGGAGCCCTACTCATCTACACGGCGGTCAACCGGCTGCTGATCTCGGCCGCGATCGTGTTGACCGGCGCCCCGCCCTCGGCGCGGGCGCTGATCGGCACCTGGGACGACAACGGGCTGGAGTTCGCCACGCTCTGCCTCGGTTTCATGACCGCGGTTGTGGTGGTCGGGCAACCGCTGCTCGGCGTGATCGTGTTGCTGCCCGTCGTGCTCCTTCAGCGCGCGGCGCTGGTCAAGCAGTTGGAGACCGCAGCGTCGACCGACGCCAAGACCCAGCTGCTCAACCCGCTCGCCTGGCGCCAGCGCGCGCAGCGCGAACTGGAGTTGTCGCGCGTGGGTCACATCGCCTTGCTCGTGCTCGACCTGGACTCCTTCAAGGCCGTGAACGACCTGCACGGGCACCTGGTCGGCGACGCCGCGCTGCTGGCCACCAGCGTGCGGATCACCGGCGAGCTGCGCACCGGGGACATCGTCGGGCGCTTCGGCGGCGAGGAGTTCGTCGTCCTGCTGCCCGGGCTGAACGCCGAGGGTGCGATGGCTGTAGCCGACCGTCTGCGGCTGCGCATCGGCGGCGTCCGGCTGTGCGACCTCGGCGCCACCCACCAGGACGACTCGCCCTGCGAGCACACCCTGTCGACGTCCATCGGAGTCGCGGTCTTCCCGGACAACGGCGCGGGGTTGACCGCACTGCTGGCGGAGGCGGACAAGGCGCTGTACGCCGCGAAGGACGCCGGCCGCAACACCGTGGTGCTGGCCGAACCGAGGCCGTCGAGCGCCTCCGGCGAGGAACGCGTCGGATAGTTTCCGACAGCTACTTGACACCGATATAACTTCCTGGGAAGCTATTCCTACAGCAGGGGGAGCACGGTCGGGGGACCGGCCGAGGCGGCTTTCGGGGGGAAGCAGGCCACGGCCACATCGCTTCGGTGGTCCCGGTGCGGACGGGGGGTCCGGGCTGGGAGCCGCGGAGCGAGCAGCACAGGTGCGACGGCAGGCGCGTTTGCAGTGGGGGTGCGCGCCTACCGACGCCGCGGGCAGGATGCAGGCCGACGGACCCGGGGGGGCCGGGCCTGAGCCGCGTGGTGGGGTTCAGTTGGGCGGTGCCGCGAAGCGGCACCGCCCAACCTGCATTGTGCGGCTGAGCGTGGCACTGAGCGTCGCGCTCACTGTCGGCTCACGGCGACCGCCGGCTCAGCCGGTGCGCTCGACCACCTGCGCGGTGAGCGCCTGGAACGCGCGCCGGGCGGGCACGTCCGGTAGGACCCGCAGCGCCAGGTCGGCCTCACGCGCATAGCCGCGCAGCGTCTCACGCGCCTCCTGCAACGCCGCGGACTTGCGCAGCAACCCGAGCGCCTCGGCATGCTCGTCGTCGTCGACCAGCGGATGCCCGACCAGCTCGCGCAGCCGCTCGGAGTCGGCGTCGGACCCGCGCAGCGCGTACAGCACGGGCAGGGTCGCGACGCCCTCACGCAGGTCCGTGCCGGGTGTCTTGCCCGACTCCACGCTCTCGGACGCGATGTCCAGGATGTCGTCGCTGAGCTGGAAGGCCATACCGACCAACTGCGCGACGCTGCGCAGCGCCGCGATGGTCGGGGAGTCCACGCCGGCGAAGTGGGCGCCGAACTCTGCGGCCGTGGCGATCAGCGACCCGGTCTTGTCGGCGAGCACGCCCAGGTAGTGCTCGATCGGGTCGGCGCCCGCCTGCGGACCCACCGTCTCGTGGATCTGACCGATCACCAGCCGCTCGAAGGTCTGGGCCTGCAGCCGCACCGCCCACGGGCCGAGGTCGGCGAGCAGGTTGGAGGCGCGGGAGAACAGGAAGTCGCCCGTCAGGATCGCGACCGTGTTGTCCCAGCGCGCGTTCGCCGACTCCGCGCCGCGGCGAACAGGCGCCTCGTCCATCACGTCGTCGTGGTATAGCGTCGCCAGGTGCGTCAGCTCGACCACGACCGCGGCCGCCACGATCTCGGGACGGGTGGGGTCACCGAAGTGGGCCGCCAGGGTGCTCACCAACGGGCGGAACCGCTTGCCGCCGGCGTCCACCAGGTAGCCGGCCGCCTCGGAGACGAACTCGTCGTCCGAGCGGACCGACCGCGCCAGCGACTGTTCGATGGTGGCCAGCCCGGCGCGGACCGACGCCTCGAGCTGCGGGTCGTCGAACTCGACGCCGATCGCGGACGGCGTGGTGCTGCTCATTGCGCCAGCGTACTTAGCCGATGAGCGAGGACGCCGCCTTGGTCGCCAGGTCCAGCACCGGCTGCGGGAACACGCCCAGGATCACCGTGACGACCACGCCGACCGTCAGCGCGACGGACGAGGACCAGCCCGGAATGGCGATCGTCGGGCCGTTCTCCGGCGGGTCGGCGAAGTACATCATCACGATGATGCGCAGGTAGTAGAACGCCGCGATCGCCGAGAACACCAGAGCGAGCACGACGAGCGGTCCGGCCGTGTGCCAGGCGGACCGGAAGACGAAGAACTTCCCGGTGAATCCAGCGGTGAGCGGGATACCGGCCATGGACATCAGCAGGACGGTCATCACGAGCGCGACGACCGGGCTCTTGCGCGCCAGCCCGGACCACTGCGACAGGTGCGTCGCCTCGCCGTCCGCGTCCCGGACCAGCATGAGCAGCCCGAACGCGGCCATCGTGCTGAAGCCGTAGGTGAGCACGTAGAACAGCACCCCGGCCGAGGCGTCCCTGGTGACGGCGACCAGCCCGACCAGGATGAAACCGGCGTGCGCGATCGAGGAGTACGCCAGGATCCGCTTGATGTCGGTCTGGGTCAGGCCGACGATCGCGCCGACCGCCATCGACGCGATGGCCACCGCCCAGATGATCGGGCGCCAGTTCCAGGCGGTGCCGCTGAAGGCCACGTACAGCACCCGCAGCAGCCCGCCGAACGCGGCAACCTTGGTGCACGAGGCCATGAACGCCGATACCGGGGTGGGCGCGCCCTGGTAGACGTCCGGCGTCCAGTTGTGGAACGGCGCGACGCTCGCCTTGAACAGCAGGCCGACGAGCAGAAGCGCCAGCCCGCCGTAGAGCAGCACGTCCGACTTGGTCGAGGTCCGGGTGGCGTCGAAGATCGCCGACAGGTCCACCGAGTCCGCGTAGCCGTAGAGCAGTGCGATGCCGTAGAGGAAGAACGCGGACGCGAACGCCCCGAGCAGGAAGTACTTGAGCGCGGCCTCCTGCGACAACAGCCGCCGGCGCCGGGCCAGGCCGGCCATCAGGTACAGCGGCAACGACATGACCTCGAGGGCGACGAACATGATCAGCAGGTTGTTCGACACCGCGAAGATCATCATCCCGGACACCGCGAACAGCAGCAGCGGGAAGATCTCGGTCTGCACGCGGTCGGTCGCGGCCAGCCGGCGGTCGGTCGGCGACCCGACGACGACCGCGGCCGAGGCCACGATCGGGCTGCCGACATCGACGCTGCGCTCGGCGATCAGCAGCGCCGCCATGATGGCCAGCGCCAGCAACGTCCCCTGCACGAACAGGCCGGTCCCGTCGATGGCGAGCGAGCCGGAGAACAGGCTGTCGTTACCGGCCGGCGTGGGCGTCGTGACCCGCGCGTTGTGCAGCAGCCCGACCGCCACCAGCGCACCGATCAGCCCGGCGATCGTCACGAACAGCTGGGCGCCGAAGCGTTCCTTGCGCGGCACCACGGCCTCGATCAGCACGCCGAGCAGCGCCGCGCCGAGCACGATGAAGATCGGTATCAGCGCGTGGTAGGCGACCGACGGGGTGGTGATCGTCGGCGTGGTGTCGGCGAGCAGCATCTGGGTACTCACTTCCGCGGTCCGGCGACGGTTCCGAGCTTGGGCGCCGGGTCGGTCTTCTGGACATCGTGCAGCGTCGCCTGGACCGCGGGGTTGATCACGTCCAGCACCGGCTTCGGGAAGATGCCGAGGAACACGATCAGCACCAGCAGCGGCGCGACCGCCCACACCTCACGGGCGTTCAGGTCACGGAACTTGGTGACCTTCTCGCTCACCGCGCCCTGGAAGGTGCGCTGGTAGAGGTAGAGGACGTAGATCGCGGCCAGCACGATTCCGGTGGCGGCGAGGATCGCCAGCCCCTTGTGCCGGGTGAACGAGCCGACGAGCACCAGGAACTCGCTGACGAACGTCGACAGCCCCGGCAGCGCCAGCGCGGACATCCCGGCGAACAGGAACAGCCCGGCGAGCAGCGGCGTCACCTTCGCCGCCCCGCCGTAGTCGTCGATGTTGCGGCTCTTGCCGCGCGCGATCAACAGCCCCACCACGATGAACACGGCACCGGTCGAGAGCCCGTGGTTGACCATGTACAGCACCGCGCCGCTGCCGCCCTGGGACGTGAACGCGAAGATGCCGAGGCCGATGAAGCCGAAGTGGGCCACCGACGTATACGCCACCAGCCGCTTCATGTCCCGCTGGCCGATCGCCAGGAACGCCGCGTAGAGCACGCCGATCACCGACAGGATCAGGACGGTCGGCGCGGCCCAGCGCGAGGCGGCCGGGAACAGCGGCAGGCAGTAGCGCAGGAAGCCGAACGTGCCGACCTTGTCCAGCACGCCGACGAGCAGCGCGGCACCGCCCGCGGGCGCCTCGGCACCGGCGTCCGGCAGCCAGGTGTGGAACGGCACGAGCGGGGCCTTGATGGCGAAGGCGATGAAGAAGCCGAGGAACAGCCACTTCTGCGTCGCGTTGTCCGGGACCTTTCCGATCAGGTCGGCGATCGCGAACGTGCGCGAGCCGGTGGTGATGTACAGGCCGATGACCGAGGCCAGCATGAGCAGGCCGCCGACCAGCGAGTACAGGAAGAACTTCATCGCCGCGTACTGGCGGCGCGGGCCGCCGAAGCTGCCGATGATGAAGTACATCGGGACCAGCATCGCCTCGAAGAACACGTAGAACAGGAAGACGTCGGTCGCGGTGAACACGCCGATCATGAAGAACTCGAGCAGCAGCAGCAGGCCGAAGTAGTTCTTCACGCTGCGCGGCTTGGCCCCGGCAACCGGGAGTTCCTCGGCACCGGCCTTGCTGTCGAAGGAGTTCCACGACGCCAGGATCACGGCCGGCACCAGCACCACCGACATCGCGACCAGCACCAGGGCAATGCCGTCGAGGCCGAACGCGAGGTGCACGCCGAAGCTCTTGATCCACACCCAACTGCCCTGGAACTGGAACCGGTCGGCGCCCTTGCCGGTGTCGAAGCTGAACCCGAGCACGGCGGTGTAGACCACCACGATCAGCGAGACGGCGAGCGTCACCTGCTTGGCGAGCGTCGCCTGGGCGTCCTTCATCGAGAAGACCAGGCCCGAGCCGGCGAGCGGGATCAGGACGAGGATCACCAGTGCCACGTTGTTCACTGGAACCTCACCGCCAGCAGCACGGCCACGACGGCGATCGAGCCGCCCAGCATGGACAGCGCGTAACTTCGCACGAAGCCGGTCTGCAGCCTTCGGAGCCGGCCGGAGCCACCGCCGAAGCCCGCCCCCAGGCCGTTCACCGTACCGTCGACGCCTCGGTTGTCGAAGAAGACCAGCGCACGGGTGAGCCACTGGCCGGGCCGCATCAGCACCGCCTCGTTGAACGCGTCGCCGTAGAGGTTGGCGCGGGCCGCCGTGGTGAGCGGACTGCCCACCGGCTGCTCGACCGGCACCGGACGCGTCCCGAACGCGACCCATGCGCCGAACACGCCGAGCAGCGCCACCACGATGGTGATCACCGCGAGCACGACCGGCGAGATGGTGTGCACCCCCTCTTCCACGCTGTGGCCGACGGACGGGCTGAGCCAGTGCTGCACGCCGCCGCCGAAGATCAGCAGGTAGCCGCCGACCAGGGACAGGACGGCGAGGATGCCCATCGGCAGCGTCATCACCCGGGACGCCTCGTGCGGGTGCACGTCGTCCTCCCAGCGGCGCTCGCCGAGGAACGTCATCACCAGCGCACGGGTCATGTAGGCCGCGGTCAGCCCGGCGCCGAGCAGGGCGGCCAGCCCGAGGATCCAGCCGGACGTCCCGCCCTTGTCGAACGCCGCTTCGATGATCTTGTCCTTGGTGAAGAAGCCGGTGAACGGCGGGATGCCGATGATCGCCAGCCAGCCGCTCGCGAACACCGCGAACGTCACCGGCATCACCCTCGCCAGGCCGCCGAAGCGGCGCATGTCGATGCGGTCGTTCATCGCGTGCATCACCGCACCCGCCGACAGGAACAGCGCGGCCTTGAAGAAGCCGTGACCGAGCAGGTGGATGATGCCGATCGCGTACACGCCGGGCCCGAGCCCCACGGCCAGGAACATGTAGCCGATCTGGCTCACCGTCGAGTAGGCGAGCACCTTCTTCAGGTCGTCCTGCCCGAACGCGCTGATGCAGCCGTAGAGGATCGTGACCGCACCGACGATGACCACCAGCGTGCGCGCGGCCTGCGATGCGTTGAAGATCGGTGCCGAGCGGGCGATCAGGTAGACGCCCGCGGTGACCATGGTTGCGGCGTGGATGAGGGCCGAGACAGGCGTCGGGCCCTCCATGGCGTCCGGCAACCAGGACTGAAGCGGCACCTGGCCGGACTTGCTGCACGCACCGACCAGCAGCATGATGCCGATCGCCGCGGCCACACCCTTGCTCGCGTTGCCGTCGGCGCCGAAGTGCGCGAAGACGCCGGCGAAGGAGGTGCTGCCGAAGTAGGCGAACATCAGCATGATCGCGATCGACAGCCCGACGTCGCCGACCCGGTTCGCGAAGAACGCCTTGTTGCCGGCCGTGGCCGCGCTGTTGCGGTTGTAGTAGTAGGAGATGAGCAGGTAGGAGGCCAGACCCACGCACTCCCAGCCGACGTAGAGCAGCAGGTAGCTGTCGGCCAGCACGAGCAGCAGCATCGCGGCGATGAAGAAGTTGAAGTAGCCGAAGAAGCGCCGGCGCCCGGGGTCGTGGTCCAGGTAACCGACGGCGTAGATGTGGATCAGCGAGCCGACCCCGGTGATCAGCAGCGCGAAGGTGAGCGCGAGCGGATCGAGCAGCAGCCCCGCGTCGACCTGGAAACCCGCGACCGGGATCCAGGAGAACAGGTGCTGGTCGACCAGCCGGTTGTCCTGGCCCTTGACCGAGAAGAACAGGATCACCGTGTACACGAACAGCGCGACGGGCAGCCCGGCACCGAGCAGGTGCCCCCACTTGTCGGTGCGCCGGCCGCCGACGAGCAGGATCGCGCTCGAGATGAGCGGCAGGGCGATGAGCAGCCAAGCCCCGCTCTGGACGCCGCTAGCTGGGTTCATGAGCGCGCAGCCCCTAGTACTTCAGCAGGTTCGGGTCGTCCACGGACGCCGACCTGCGGGTTCGGAAGATGGCCATGATGATCGCGAGCCCGACGACGACCTCGGCCGCGGCCACGGTCATCACGAAGAACGCCATGATCTGCCCGTCGAGGCTGCCGTTGATGCGGCTGAACGTGACGAGCGAGAGGTTGACCGCGTTGAGCATCAGCTCGACGCACATGAACACGACGATCGCGTTGCGGCGCACCAGCACGCCGACTGCACCGACCGAGAACAGCGCGGCGGACAGCACCAGGTAGTAGGTCGGCGTCATCGCTCGTCACCACCGCGTTCCTCGAGCTCGCGGGCTTCCCGATCACGCTCGTACGTGCTCGGGGTCTGGCGCCCGACGGACGTCCCGGCCATGAGCGACTCCTGCGAGATGGACCCGTCCGGCAGCAGCGCAGGCGTGCCGATGGAGTTTCCCGACGACAGCACGCCCGGGCCGGGAAGCGGCTGCGGACGCCCGGAGCGGATCCGCTCGCGCGCGATCGACTTCTGCGTCGGCTTCGGCTCGTCGCGCTCGGTGTGCGCGAGCACCATGGCCGCGATCGCCGCGACGATCAACAGCGCCGAGGTGAGCTCGAACGCGAACAGGTACCGGGTGAACAGCAGCTCGGCGATCGAGTGCACATTCCCGCCGGCCGCGTTCTGCTTGTCCAGGTCGACGGGCGTCTCGTTCGACAGCGCACGGCCGACGCCGATCGCGACGAGCAGCGCGAAGCCGAGCCCGAACAAGGCGGCCACCCAGCGCTGCCCGCGCAGCGTCTCGACGATCGAGTCGGACGAGTCACGGCCGACCAGCATGAGCACGAACAGGAACAAGATCATGATCGCGCCGGTGTACACGATGATCTGCACCAGCCCCAGGAACGGGCCCTGCTCGATCAGGTAGAACATGCCGAGCGACATCATGGTCGCGACCAGCGAGAGCGCCGAGTGGATCGCGTTGCGCAGCAGCACCATCCCGATCGCGCCGGCCAGCGAGATCGGCCCGAGGACCCAGAACGCGACGGCCTCCCCGAGGGGGACGTGTCCGTGCATCAGCGGCCCGGCGGCGAGCAGCTCATGCATGGTGGCGACCCACCTCGATCGCGATCCCGGTGATCGGCCGGCCCGCCGGGTTCGCCGTGCTCTGCGGCGCGCCCTGCTGCAACGGCGCCTGAGACTCGACCGTGTAGTAGTCCTTCTCGTCGTCGCCGAGCCGCATCGCGTGCGGCGGCGCCTCCATCCCCGGCAGCAGCGGCGCCATCAACTGCTCCTTCGTGTAGATCAGGTCCTGCCGGTTGTCCAGCGCCAGTTCGTACTCGTTGCTCATCGTGAGCGACCTGGTCGGGCAGGCCTCGATGCACATGCCGCAGAAGATGCAGCGCAGGTAGTTGATCTGGTAGACCTTGCCGTACCGCTCACCCGGGGAGTAGCGCTCTTCCTCGGTGTTGTCACCGCCCTCGACGTAGATCGCGTCGGCCGGGCAGGCCCAGGCGCACAACTCGCAGCCGACACACTTCTCCAGCCCGTCCGGGTGCCGGTTCAGCACGTGCCGGCCGTGATAGCGCGGTGCGGTCTCGTAGAAGTCGAACGGGTACTGCTGCGTGTACGTCTTCTTGAACATGGTCCCGAAGGTGAGCCCGAAACCCTTGGCGAAGCCGAGCAGGGTGCCGCCCGGTTCGCCGCTCTGAACGTCAGCCATCAGCGTTGTCTCCCTCCGAGACGGAGGCTCTCGGCGCGGACGTGGTCGCCAGCCGCTTCGGCGTGGGGACGACAAGGTCCATCGGTGGAATCGGGAAGGTGGGCTCGAGCCGAGCGGCAGCCTCGTCCTCGGCCACCCGGTCCGCGGTTCGACGGGCCGCGGCGCCCTCGAGCACCATGAGTGCGGGGATGACGACGACGATCAGGACGAGCGCCAACGGCAGCGCGGTCGCCTTCCACGAATCCCAACCCCGGTCGCGCAGCACATGGATCGCGGTGACGGCGAGGATCCAGACCAGGTTGATCGGGATCAGCACCTTCCAGCCCAGCTGCATGAACTGGTCGTACCGCAGCCGCGGCAAGGTGCCGCGCAGCCAGACGAACACGAAGATGCACAGCACGACCTTGATCACGAACCAGAGCATCGGCCACCAGCCGTGGTTCGCGCCGTGCCACAGCGAGATCGGCACCGGGGCGCGCCACCCGCCGAGGAACAGCGTGGTCGCGAGCGCGGACACGGTGACCATGTTGATGTACTCGGCGAGGAAGAACATCGCGAACTTGAACGACGAGTACTCGGTGTGGAAGCCGCCGACCAGTTCGGACTCGGCCTCGGCCAGGTCGAACGGGGCACGGTTCGTCTCGCCCACCACGCACACCGCGTAGATGCAGAACGAGACGAACAACGGCACGACGTTCCAGATGTGCCGCTGGCCGTAGATGATCCCGCTGGTGGACATGGTGTCGCTGAACAGGAACACCGCGACCATCGACAGGCCCATGCCGACCTCGTACGAGATCATCTGGGCCGCCGAGCGCAGGCCACCGAGCAGCGGGTAGGTCGAGCCGGACGCCCAGCCGGACAGCACGATGCCGTACACGCCCAGACTGGAGCAGGCGAACACGACGAGCACGCCGACCGGAAGGTCCGTTAGTTGCAGCGCCGTCTTGTGCCCGAACATCGAGACCTGCGGGCCGAACGGGATCACCGAGAACGCGAGGAAGGCCGGCACGGCCGACAGGATCGGAGCGAGGAAGTACACCGGCTTGTCGGCAAGAAGCGGGATGACCTCTTCCTTGAAGGCCAGCTTCACGCCGTCGGCGAGCGACTGCAGGATGCCCCAGGGGCCGGTGCGGTTCGGGCCGATGCGGTTCTGCATCCGGCCGACTACCTTGCGTTCGAAGACGATCGCGAACAGCGTCATGACGACGAGGAATGCGAACACGGCGACGACCTTGATCAGCGAGAGCCAGATCGGCTGGTCCCCGAAGCCGGGCAGGTTCTGGGCGCTCGCGACCAGCTCACGCGCGGAGTGACTGGCGCGGATCACTGTCCACCCCCTGCCGCGGCGGCGGGATCGGCGCCGACGACCGGTGGGGCATCGGCGTTGGCCAGCCGCACGCTCGCGCCGGACGTCACGCCGAGCGTGCTACGGACCCGGCAGTCGCGCGCGTTGGTCGGCAGCCAGACCACGCCGTCGGCAACGTCGGCTATCACCGCGGGGGCGACCACGGTGCCGGCGCCGGTCGAGACGGCCAGCGTGCCGCCGTCCCGGATGCCGGCGGCCACCGCGGTGGCGGCGGACAGGATCGCGCGGGCGGGCTTGGCGGTGCCGGCCAGGTTCTCGTCCCCGTCCTGGCCCCGCCCGGCGTCGAGCAGCTCGTGCCAGGTGGCCAGCAGCACCTCGCCCTCGGCCGGGGTGGGCGGCGCGGCGGCGGCCACCGCCGGAGCGGCCGGACGGGCGCCCCAGCCACCGAGCCGCGCCAGCTCGGCGCGCACCAGCCCGACGGTGCGCGTGTTGAGCGAGACGTCCAACTCCTCGGCGAGCGCGTCCAGAACCTGCGCGTCCGAGAGCGCGGTGGTGTGCAGCGTCGCCTCGAACGGGCGGCGGCGCCCCTCCCAGGTCACGAACCGGCCGGCCTTCTCGGCGGCCGGCGCGACCGGCAGCACCACGTCGGCGTGCTCGGTGACCACGCTGTGCCGGATCTCGAGCGAGACGATGAATCCGGCCCGCTCCAGCGCCTGCGCGGCCACTGCGGGGTCGGCGACGTCGTCGGGGTCCACCGCACCGACCACCAGCGCGGCGAGCGAGCCACCCGCCGCGGCGGCCAGGATGGCGTCCACATCGCGACCCGGTTGCGCAGGCAGCTCGGCCCCCCACACCGCGGCCACCTCGCCACGCGCAGCCGCGTCGGTGACCGGACGGCCGCCGGGCAGCAGGGTGGGCACCGCACCGGCGTCGACCGCGCCGACCTCGCCGGCACGGCGCGGCACCCAGGCCAGGGCCGCACCGGTGCCGGCGGCCAGCGCCGCGACCGCGCTCAGCGCGCCGGGCGAGGACGCCAGCCGCTCACCGGCGAGGATCACGGCACCGGGCTGCGCGAGCGCCTCGGACACCGCGGCGTCCAGCGTGTTCAGCGCGTTCGCCTCGCCGCCGGGGACCGTCTTGATCAGGGTGCCGTCGAGCTTGCGCACCCCGGCGGAGCGCAGCGGCGCGATCGTCCAGACCTTCGTCCGACCCAGCCGGGTGCTCTTGCGCAGCCGCAGGAAGACGATCGGCGACTCCTCCTCCGGCTCGAAGCCGACGAGCAGTACCGCAGGCGCCGCGTCGAGCGACTCGTACGACACCCGTTGCGGCGTGGTGCCCGCGACGTGCGAGCCCAGGAACGAAAGCTCCTCGGCGCTCACCGGGCGGGTGCGAGCGTCGACGTCGTTCGTGCCGAGGGCCACGCGCGCGAACTTCGCGTACGCGTAGGCGTCCTCCTCGGTGAGCCGGCCGCCGGGCAGCACGCCCACGCCGCCGCGATCGATCGCCTCGCGCAGACCCGTCGCCGCGCGCTCGAGCGCCTTGGGCCAGCTCGTCTCGACCAGCTTGCCGTTCTGGTCACGCACCAGCGGGGTCAGCAGCCGATCGGGTTGGGTCGCGTACCTGAACGCGAAGCGGCCCTTGTCGCAGTTCCACTCCTCGTTCACCTGCGGGTCCTCGCCGGCGAGCCGGCGGGTGACCTTGCCGCGGCGGAAGTCGGTGCGTTGGGCGCACCCCGACGCGCAGTGCTCGCAGATCGAGTCGGCCGAGCGCAGGTCGAACGGGCGCGCCCGGAACCGGTAGGACGAACTGGTGAGCGCGCCGACCGGGCAGATCTGGATGGTGTTGCCGGAGTAGTACGACTGGAACGGGACGTCCTCGCTGGTACTGATCTCCTGCTGCCAGCCGCGGTCGAACATGTCGATGAACGGATCGCCCGCGATCTGCTCGGAGAAGCGGACGCAGCGCAGGCAGGAGATGCAGCGCTCGCGGTCGAGGAGCACGTTCGTCGAGATGGCGATCGGCTTGGGCCAGGTGCGCTTGACGTCGCGGAAGCGGGACTCGCCGCGGCCGTTGCTCATCGCCTGGTTCTGCAGCGGGCACTCGCCGCCCTTGTCGCAGATCGGGCAGTCGAGCGGGTGGTTGATCAGCAGCAGCTCCATGACGCCCTGCTGCGCCTTGTCGGCTACCACCGAACTGAGCTGCGTCTTCACCACCATGCCGGGCATCACCGTGGTGGTGCAGGACGCGGCCGGCTTGGGCATGCCGCGCCCGTTGCCCATGTCGGTGACCTCCACCAGGCACTGGCGGCACGCGCCGGCCGGCTCGAGCAGCGGGTGGTCGCAGAAGCGCGGGATCTGGATGCCCAACTGCTCGGCCGCGCGGATCAGCAGCGTCCCCTTCGGAACCGACAGCTCGAACCCGTCGATGGTGAGCGTGATCAGGTCTTCCTTGGCGGGTGCTTCGCTCATTTAGTGTGCTCCTGCCAGGGTGCGCGCGCCGGCGTGCGGGCATCCGTTGTGCTCGACGTGCGCGAGGTACTCCTCGCGGAAGTACTTGATCGAGGACATCACCGGGCTGGTCGCGCCGTCGCCCAGCGCGCAGAACGCGCGGCCCAGGATGTTGTCGGACAGGTCCAGCAGCGTCTCGACGTCCTCGATCGTGCCGCCACCGTGCTCCAGCCGGTCGAAGATCGCGACGTACCAGTAGGTGCCCTCACGGCACGGCGTGCACTTGCCGCACGACTCGTGGGCGTAGAAGTCGCTCCACTTCTGCACGGCGCGCACGACGCAGTCGTCCTCGTCGAAGATCATCACAGCGGAGGTGCCGTTCATCGAACCGGCCTTGACCGCCGCGTCGAAGTCGAGCGGGATGTCCAGCTGCTCGGCCGTGAACATCGGTGTCGACGAGCCCCCGGGCGTCCAGAACTTCAGTTCCTTGCCGCGGCTCATTCCGCCCGCGAGCTCGAGCAGCTCACGCAGCGTGGTGCCCATCGGCGCCTCGTACTGGCCGGGGTTCTTCACCCGACCGGACAGCGAGTAGATGCACGGGCCCGGCGAGCCCTCCGGCCCCATCTTCTTGAACCAGTCGCTGCCGCCGAGAACGATGTACGGGACGCTGGCCAGCGTCCCGACGTTGTTCACGGTGGTCGGCTTCTGGTACAGCCCGTTGGTGGCGGGGAACGGCGGCTTGAGCCGGGGCTGGCCGCGCCGTCCCTCGAGCGAGTCGAGCAGCGCGGTCTCCTCGCCGCAGATGTATGCGCCGGCGCCCGCGTGCACGGTGATCTCGCAGTCGAAACCGGAGCCGAGGATGTCGGTACCGAGGTAGCCGCGTGCGCGGGCCTGCTCGACGGCAGCGGTGACCCGGCGGATCGCGTGCACCGCCTCGCCGCGGATGTAGATGAACGCGCGTGCCGCCCGGATCGCGAAACAGCTGATGATGATGCCCTCGACCATCGAGTGCGGGTCGTTCATCATCAGCGGCATGTCGCGGCAGGTGCCCGGCTCACCCTCGTCGGCGTTGACCACCACGTAGCGATCGCCGCGGGGCACGCCCTTGGGCTCGGCGACGAAGGACCACTTCATCCCGGTCGGGAAGCCGGCGCCGCCGCGGCCGCGCAGGTTGGCGTCCTTGACCAGTCCGATCAGGTCGTCCGGCGTCATGGTCAGTGCCTTGCGCAGCCCGGCGTAGCCGTCGAGCCGCTCGTAGTTCTCGATCTTCCACGGCTGGTCGGTGCCGAACCGCTTGGTGAGGACGGGAGCCAGTGGCACGTCAGTCCTCCTTCTTCGCGCTGGTCTTGCGAACGCGCTTGGCCGGAGCGGCCTTCGGCGTCTCGGCGGGTGTCGACTTCGCCTCGGTCGCACCGGCCGGCGTCGCCGACCCGTCCGACTCCGCGGTCCGCAGCGGGGCGTCATGCGCGCTCGTGGGCTGGTCGGACGTGTGCGCCGCCGGGGAGCCGGCCGCGCCGCCGCCGTCCTGCGTGGCGTAGGACGGCGCGGTGTCGCCGCGCTCGAGCGCGAGCTTGACGCCCACCTCGGTCGGCACGCCGCCGCTCGGCGCGTCCTGGGCCAGGCTCTGCTCGTCGAAGAAGCCGGCGACCTGCCGCTCGATCTGCCTGAACGTGCACAGCGGCGCGCCGCGCGTCGGCACCGGCCGCGAACCGGAGCGCAACTCGTCGACGATGTTGCGCGCGCTGCCGACCGTCTGGTTGTCGAAGAACTCGTAGTTGACGGTGACCACGGGCGCGTAGTCGCACGCCGCCAGGCACTCGGCGTGCTCCAGGGTGATCGATCCGTCCGGCGTGGTCTCGTTGTTGCCGACGCCGAGCGTGTCCTTCAGCGCGGCGAAGATCTCGTCGCCGCCGAGCATGCCGCACAGCGTGTTGGTGCAGACGCTGACCAGGTACTCGCCGGTCGGGCTGCGCTTGTACATCGTGTAGAACGTCGCGACCGCGGCGACCTGCGCCTTGGTGATGCCGAGCTTGTCGGCACAGAACGCGATGCCGTCCGGCGTGACGTAGCCCTGCACCGACTGGACCAGGTGCAGCATCGGCAGCAACGCCGAGCGGGCCTGGCCGGCCGGGTAGCGCGCGATCAGCTCGTCGGCCTCACGGTCGGTCTGCGCGTCGAAGATGCTCGGATCGCCGGGACGCTCCAGGTTGATCACCGAGGTGCGGAAGTTGACCCCGCCCGCGTCGGTCGAATCGGTCTGCACCGACAGTCGTGGATTCGTCACCGGTCGCAACCACCCATCACCGGGTCGATCGAGGCGACGGAGGCGATGACATCGGCGACCATGCCGCCGATCGCCAACGTCGCCGTGGCCTGCAGGTTGATGAAGCTCGGCTCGCGGAAGTGGATCCGGAACGGGCGCGTGCCGCCGTCGCTAACCACGTGCGCCCCGAGTTCGCCACGCGGCGACTCGACCGCCGAGTAGACCTGGCCGGGCGGCACCCGGAAGCCCTCGGTGACGAGCTTGAAGTGGTGGATCAGCGCCTCCATCGAGGTGCCCATGATGTGGTGCACGTGCGGTAGCGAGTTGCCCATGCCGTCCGGCCCGAGGGAGAGCTTGGCCGGCCAGCCGATCTTCGGGTCGTCGATCATCGTCGGGCCGGGCTCGAGCCGGTCCAGCACCTGCTCGACGATCTTCAGCGACTCCCACATCTCGGCCACCCGCACCACGTACCGCGACCAGCAGTCCCCACGGTCATCGGTCGGTACCTCGAAGTCGAACGTCTCGTAGCCGAGATACGGGTCGGTCTTGCGCAGGTCCCACGGCAGGCCGGCGGCGCGCAGCATCGGACCGGTGACGCCGAGCGCGATGCAGCCCTCGACGCCGATCCAGCCGACGTCCTTGAGTCGGTTGACCCAGATCGTCTGGCCGGTGAGCAGCTTGTCGATGCCGACGAGCTCCTCACGCATCTCCTTGATCCACTGGCGGATCGCCTCGTCGTAGCCGACGGGTAGGTCCTGCGCGACGCCGCCGGGGCGCACGTACGCGTGGTTCATGCGCAGCCCGGTGATCAGCTCGAAGATGTCCAGGCACCGCTCACGGGCGCGGAAGCCGTTGGTCATCGCGGTCAGCGCGCCGAGCTCCATACCGCCGGTGGCCAGCCACACCCAGTGCGAGGACAGCCGGTTGATCTCCATCATCAGGATGCGGATCAGCCGGGCCCGGTCGGGAACCTCGACGCCGAGCAGCCGCTCCACGCCCATGCAGTAGGCGGTCTCGTTGAAGAACGGCGACAGGTAGTCGGCGCGGGTCAGGAAGGTGACGGCCTGCGTCCAGGTGCGGAACTCGGTGTTCTTCTCGATGCCGGTGTGCAGGTACCCGACCACGACGCGAGCGTCCGTGACCGACTCGCCTTCGAGTTCGAGCACGAGTCGAAGCACGCCGTGCGTGGACGGGTGCTGCGGGCCCATGTTGAGGACCAGACGCTCCTCGCCGAGGTGCTCGCCGGCGATGACCTTGTCCCAGTCGCCACCACTGAGGTTGTAGATGCGGCCCTCGGTGGTCTCGCGGCTCGGTGCGTAACTGTCCTGACTCACTTGTATGCCCTCCGCTCGTCGGGCGGCGGGATCGTGGCGCCCTTGTACTGCACCGGGATCCCGCCGAGCGGGTAGTCCTTGCGCTGCGGGAAGCCGTCCCAGTCGTCCGGCATCAGGATCCGGGTCAGCGCCGGGTGGCCGTCGAAGATGATGCCGAACATGTCGTAGGTCTCGCGCTCCTGCCAGTCCGCGCCGGGGTACAGCGCGGTGACGGAGGGGATGTGCGGGTCCTCGACGCTGACCGCGACCTCCAGCCGGATCCGCCGCCGGTAGGTCATCGACACCAGGTGGTAGACGGCGTGCAGGCGGTGCTGGGTGCCCAGGTAGTCGACGCCGGACACGCTCGAGCACAGTTCGAAGCGCAGGCCCGGGTCGTTGCGCAGCGCCGTCGCGACGGCGAGGAGGTGTTCCCGCGCGACGTGCAGGGTGAGTTCGCCCCGGTCGATCACGACCTTGGTGACGCCTTCGGGGCAGACGGCCTGCAGGCCGTCGACGACCTCGTCGAAGTAGGAGCCGTACGGGCGTTCGGCGGCGGCCGGCACCCAGGCCTCGCGGACCAGGCCACCGAAGCCGGACGTGTCGCCGGAGCCGGCGACACCGAACATGCCGTGCCGGTCGGCCCCCCGGTCGTCGTTCGGTCCCTGTGCAACAGTCGACCGCTCGATCTCCGCCGCGCTCTGTTCCGGCGCGGAGTTGTCCGGGACGGGTCGCTCCACCGGTCCGCTCATCGCGAGATCACCGGCCGTACTTGATGGACGAGGGGACGAGTTCGACGCGCTGGTCCGCCAGTTTCGCCGCCCGCTTCGGTCCGAGCGGCTCGTTCATGATCTTGGTGTGCAGCTTGAGGATCGCGTCGATCAGCATCTCCGGGCGCGGCGGGCAACCCGGCAGGTACATGTCGACGGGCACCACGTGATCGACGCCCTGCACGATCGCGTAGTTGTTGAACATGCCGCCGGAGCTGGCGCAGACGCCCATCGCCAGCACCCACTTCGGATCGGGCATCTGGTCGTAGATCTGGCGCAGCACCGGGGCCATCTTCTGGCTGACCCGGCCGGCGACGATCATCAGGTCGGCCTGCCGCGGCGAGGCGCGGAACACCTCCATGCCGAAGCGCGCCGAGTCGAAGCGCGGCGCGCCGAACGTCATCATCTCGATCGCGCAGCAGGCCAGGCCGAAGGTGGCCGGCCACAGCGAGGACTTGCGCGTCCAGTTGACGATCTTCTCGACGCTCGCGAGCAGGATCCCGTCCGGAAGCTTCTCTTCAAGACCCACGGCTAGTCCCAATCCAGCCCGCCGCGGCGCCACACATAGGCGTACGCGGCGAACACGGTGACGATGAACAAGATGATCTCGACCAGCCCGAACAGCCCGAGCATCTTGTTCGCCACGGCGTACGGGTACAGGAAGATGATCTCGATGTCGAAGACGATGAACAGCATCGCCGTCAGGAAGTACTTGATCGGGAACCGGTTCGGGCCGAGCGGCTGCGGAGTCGGTTCGATGCCGCACTCGTAGAAGTCCAGCTTGGCCTTGTTGTAGCGGCGCGGGCCGACGAACGGTGCGATCACCACCGAGAACAGCGCGAAGGCCAGGGCCAGCGCGAACAACAGAACGATCGGCAGATACGGCGCAAGCATCTAGCGCAGCTCTCCCTTCAGACGCACGGCGTGACGCGGTGCAAAGGCTAGTCGGTCGACGCGTCGCAGATTTTGCTTAGGCATGCCTAACGGACCGCCGGGGTGAGTCGGGTCAGCACGGAGATCACCCGGTCGGACAGGTCGCCGTCATGCGGGTCGGTGAGGTTCGCCAGCAGCTTGAGGACGAAGCGCATCAGCGCCGGGTGCGGCAGGCCGTGCCGGGTGCAGGCCTGCATCACCTTGGGGTTGCCGATCAGCTTCACGAAGATCGCGCCGAGCCGGTAGTACGCGCCCCACTCCTGCTGCATCCGCTTGGGGTACTTCGCGAGCGCGTCCTCCCGCGCGGGACCGGACGCCCTGCGCAGCGCTTCGACCGCGGCCTCGGCGGCGAACTTGCCGGACTCCATCGCGTACGGGATGCCCTCGCCGTTGAACGGGTTGACGCTGCCGCCGGAGTCGCCGACGAGCAGCAGGCCGCGCAGGTAGTGCGGCGTGCGGTTGAACCCCATCGGCAGTGCCGCTCCGCGGGTCGGGCAGGTGGCGTTCTGCTCGCGCAGTCCCCACTCCTCGGGCGTGTTGTCCAGCCAGCGGGTGAGCATCGCCCGGTAGTCGGTCTTGCCGAAGCCGGCGCTGGAGTTGAGCACGCCCAGGCCCGCGTTCACCGTGCCGTCGCCCATGCCGAAGATCCAGCCGTAGCCGGGCAGCAGGTTCGACTCGTTCGCCTTGCCGTCCCATAGCTCCAGCCACGACTCGAGGTAGTCGTCATGGGTCTTGGAGCTGGTGTAGTAGCGGCGGACGGCGACGCCCAGCGGCCGCTTGTCGTTGCGGTGCACGCCGAGTGCCTGGGCGAGTTTGCCGCTCACCCCCTCGCAGGTGAGCACGAGCGGGGCAGTGAACTGTAGCGGCCGCTTGTCCTGGCCGCGGGCCCGCACGCCGGTGACCCGGCCGGCGGAGTCGAGGGTCGGCTCGGTAACCGTGACCTGCTCGTGCAGCCGGGCGCCGGCCTTGACCGCCTGCGCGGCGAGCAGGGCGTCCAGGTCGGCGCGCGGGCGGACCAGTCCGTACGGCGGGAAGCTGGACAGCTCCGGCCAGTTCAGGTGCAGCCGCTGGCCGCCACCGACGACGCGCAGCCCCTTGTTGTGCAGCCAGCCGGCGTCCTCGCTGACGTCGATGCCCATGTCCAGCAGCGCTCGCGTGCCGCGCGGGGTGAGCCCGTCACCGCACACCTTCTCGCGCGGGAAGGTGGTCTTCTCCAGCAGCAGCACGTCGAGCCCGGCCGTCGCCAGCCAGTAGGCGGCGCTGCTGCCCGCCGGCCCGGCGCCGACCACGATCACATCGGCGCTGCTGCGGTCCTCGGGTACGTCCGACTGCGGGCGCACCTCGGTGCTCGGCGCTGTCATCCTCACCAGTCCCCGTTCGATCTCGTGCGGACTTTGTGAACGGTTTCACGAGCTGTCGCCGCTGAGTCTAGGCGCTCGTCGAAACCGCGTCTGCAGGAGAGGTATCGCGGTATTCGCGCGGCGTGCGCTTACCCGCGCGAAAGCGGACCGGCCGCCTCGCGGCGGAGCGGTGGCCGCGCCGGCGGCAGCAGCGGACCGGCCGCGTCAGTGGCAGGAGCAGTGCTGGTCGCGTCAGTCGGGTTCTGCAGGCAAGCATGCATGCAGAGCCCGATCACGCTGACGACCTGTCGGCGGAGCGGCGGAGCAGTGCTTGTCGCGTCAGCGGGCGGAGCAGTGCTAGTCGCGTCAGTCGGGTTCTGCAGGCAAGCATGCATGCAGAGCCCGATCACGCCGACGACCTGTCGGCGGAGCGGCGGAGCAGCGGAGCAGCGCTGGTCGCGAGCTGTCGGCAGACCGCCGGAGCAGTGCTTGTCGCGTCAGTCGGGTTCTGCAGGCAAGCATGCATGCAGAGCCCGATCACGCCGGCGAGCTGTCGGCGGACCACCGGCCACCCGCCCGCCGGCCACCGGACCGCCGGCCACCCGCCCGCCAGCCACCCGGCAGCGGACCGCGCCTCACTCACCCGCAGGGTGAGGAGCCCTACCTTCCCGACATACCGGAACGGTTCGGCCGCGAACCGCCCACAGTGGTCGTGGCCGGGCTAGGATGCGCCACGATCGGGGGGAAAGCGAGCCTCATTGCGCCGGCAACCGGTCCCGATGGCCCGGGTGCGCACACCGGTTGCGCACGGGCACACCCGGCTGCGCCTGCACCGCATGCTGGACACTGTGCGCGCCACCGGGCTCGCGCTCGTCGTCGCCCCCGCAGGCTCGGGCAAGACCACCCTGCTCGCCCGGTGGGCGCGCGCGCAGAGCGGCATCGTCGCCTGGTACCGGGCCGATGCGTCCGACGCAGGCGCGGGACCGCGCTCGGCGCTGCCCACGATCGTGGCCGCGGCGCTGCGGGTCGCGTTCGTCAGCAGGCTTCCGGACGGGCACCCGAGCCTGGCCGGCACGGTGGACGAACTCGAGGACCTCGTCGCCCTGCTCGAGGCGGTCGAGGAGAAGGTGGTACTCGTCGTCGACGACGTCCAGGAACTCGCCGGCACGGGCGCGACGGCGGATCTGGAACGCCTGCTGCTGCTCGCCCCGCCCAACCTGCTGGTACTGCTCGGCGGCCGGGTGATCCCGGAGATCAACCTGTCCCGCGGCGAGGTCCGCAGCCCGGTGATCATCGACGGCGACGACCTGCGGTTTCGCAGCTGGGAGGTCGAGGAGCTGTTCCGCGACTTCCACCGCGAGCCGCTACTGCCCGAGGACGCCGCGGTGCTGGCGCGTCGCACCGACGGCTGGGCCGTGGCGCTGCAACTGTTCCACCTGGCCACGGGCGGCCGGGCGGCAGCGCAGCGCAGCGAGGCGGTGCGCTCGCTCGGCCCGGCGCGATACGCCAAGGAGTACCTCTCGGCGCAGGTGCTCGCCGGCCTGCCCGAGGAGTTGCGTGACCTGCTTCGCCGCACCTGCGTGTTCGACACCGTGACGGCGGACCGCTGCGAACGGCTGCTCGGCCGCGGCGGTGCCCAGCAGGCACTGGAAGAACTCGAACACCGGCAGGCACTGACCACCAGCGACGACGGCGGCCTCACGTTCCGTTATCACCAGGTGCTGCGTCGCTACCTGGAGTCCGCGCTGCGCGAGGAGTTGGGCGATGCCGGTGCACACGACTGGTACCGCCGGGCCGCGGACATCCTGGAGGCCGACGGTGCGGTGGTCGAGGCGCTGCGGGCCCGTTGCCGTGCCGCGGACTGGGCCGGCGTGCGCCGCCTGCTGCACGAGGACGGCGAGCGGCTGGCGGCCGACCCGACGTCCAACTGGGCCGAGCTGCTGCCGCTCTGGCTGAGCCGGGACGATCCGTGGGTCGCGCTGGCCGAGGCCCGCCGGCTGCTCGACGACGGGCAGTTCCACGCCGCCGAACGCGCGGCGCGGCGGGCCCGCGAACAGTTCACCCAGCAGCGCGGGCGAGAGCAGTGCGGCGAGGTGCTGCGCACCGCCACCGCCTGGGTACGCGGCCCGCAGGAGATCGACGCGCGGTGGGCGGACCTGCTGCGCGCGGCGGTCCAACGCAACCCGCAACTGCAGGCCGAGCGGGCGCGCCGGCTGGGGACGGCGATGGGTGAACTGGTCGAGGGACTAGCGCACTTCCTGGCCGGCGACCAGGCGCGTGCGGTGACCGTATTGCGCCGGCGCGCCGGTCGTCCGGACGATGATCGCCGTGCCGCACTGGCCGCACGCCTGGCACTGGCCGCGTTCAGTGTCTTCGAACGCTCGCGGGCGGCAGCGCTGCGCGAGCTGGACGCGGTGTGCGCCGAGGCCGAACTGTGCGGTTACACCTGGCTGGCTCGCACCGGCCAGGCGATCGTACTGGTGCTCGACGGCGACCCCGCCCGGCTACATGCCGCCGAGGAGTTGGCCCAGGACTGCGTGGCCCGCGGCGACCTGTGGGGCGCGCTGGTGATCGGCACCTGCGTGCAACTGGCCGGGCTGCGCAGCGGCGCCCCGGACCTGGACAAGCTGGAGGCGTTCATCGACTTCGCTCGCGGCATGCAGGCCGGCGTCCAGGAGGCGTGGGCGCGCTGCGTGCAGGCCCTCGTGTTCGCGGCCGAGGACCGCCCCGAGGCGGAGGCGTACGCACGGGCAGCGGAGTCGTTCGCACGGACGGCGGGCGCGACCGGTGCACTCGCCATCGCCTACTCCGCGCTCGCGCTCGCCCGTACCGAGGATGCCGCCGAGCTCACCGAGCTGGCCGCCTCCACCAGCGCCGAGATCGGCCTGGACGTACAGCCCTGGCGCTGGCTGCGGCGCGCGACCGACCCACCGCCGACCGTGGCCCGGCGAACGGCGGGGAGCACCGGACCGATCGCGGGGCCGCGCTCGCTCGAACTGAGCTGCTTCGGCCCGTTCCGGCTCTCGATCGGCGGCGTCGTGCAGCCGCTTACCGGCGCCCGTCCCAGGGCCAGAGCCCTGCTGCGACTGCTCGCGCTGCACGCGGGCGAACCGGTGCACCGCGAGCGGCTGGCCGACGCGCTGTGGGGCGAACTCGCCTCGGACGCGGCGCTGCACAACCTGCAGGTGAGCATCTCGACGCTGCGCCGCATGCTGACGCCGGGCGAGCAGCCGCGGCTCTCGCTGATCGAGCGCGACGGCGACGCGTACCGGCTGGTGCTCGGCAGCGACGCCCGGTACGACGTCCGCGAGTTCGACACCGAACTGTCGACGGCGGCGCGTGCCCGCAGTGCCGGCGACCCGGACGCAGCGATCGCCGCGCTCGGGCGCGCGTTGAGCAGCTACGCCGGCGACCTGCTGCCCGAGGACGGTGCGGCCGACTGGGTGATCGACCCGCGCGAGCGGTACCGCACCCTCGCAGTGGGTGCCGCCGCCACCCTGGCCGAGCTGCACCTCGATCGCGGCGACGCGGAGTCGGCCGCCGGCGCGGCCGCGCGCGGCGTGCACATCGACCGCTACCACGACCGGTGCTGGCGGGTGCTGATCCGCGCTCACGAGGCGCAGGGCGATCACGCGGCGGCGCAGCGCGCGCTGCGGGGCTATCGCGACGTCCTGGACTCGCTCGGCGTCGCGGCCGAGCCGGTACCCTACCGCTGACTCCCGGTGCCCTGCCGCTGACTACTTGCGCGCCAGGAACTCCAGCTCCCCCAGCGCGACCAGCTTGCCGGCCGCGGGCCGGTAGGTCGACAGGATCGTCACCTGCACGTCGGTGACGTCACTGACTGCGAGGTGCAGGTCCTGGGCGCCGGGCTTGTCGCTGAGCGTGAAGTCCTTGACGACGCGTGCGTGCCCCTTGCGGGTCAGGGTCACCTCGATCCGCTGCGCGCTCGACTCGGCGAGGTAGTCCTTGAGCTGATCGGACGCGCCGTTGAACACCCGCAGGTACACCAGCCGGTACGGCGTGGCGAAGCCGAGGGTCACCGACTGCCCGGACGCCTTCGCGCTGTTCCCGGGCGCCCAGTACACGTTCGGCGCGCCGTCGCGCACTGCTCTCGCGCCGTGCCCCTTCGCCGCGGACGTCGCCCTGAACGAGGTCGGGTTGACGACCCTGGTTCCCTTCACCCGGTCGGCCACCGAGTTCGCGGCGCCCGACCAGTACGGCTTGGTGAAGAACACCGCCGCGGCGGCCACGACCAGCACGGCGAGCAACCAGGCCAGCCAACGGTAGGACCGCCGCCTCGTCCGGTACTCCGGACGGGTGCCGGCAACGGGCGCAGCACGCCCGCTGCGGACGAACATCCGCCGCCACCACGGCGGGGCGCCCACCACCGGCGCATCGGCCAGGTCGTTACCGCAACGCCGGCAGAACTTGCGGGACGGCGCGTTGCCCGCGCCGCAACTGCCGCAGATCACCTCACCGGGCGCAGCCGCCCGCTCCTCCGGCGGCAGCTCGCGACGGCGCGGCTTCGGCGCGGCCGCGCCGGGGCGCACCGCGGCCGGTTGTTGCACGGTCGCCGGTTGTTGCGAGGTCGCCGGTTGTTGCGAGGTCGCCGGTTGTTGCACCGTGGCCGGTTGTTGCACCGTGGCCGGTTGTTGCACGGTGGCCGGTTGTTGCACGGTGGCCGGTTGTTGCACGGTGGCCGGTTGTTGCACGGTGGCCGGTTGTTGCACGGTGGCCGGTTGTTGCACGGTGGCCGGTTCCGGAGCAGCCGCGACCGGGGCAGCCGGTGCCGCGAGCGCGGACGGCGCCGGTTCGTGCACCGGTTCTGCCGTGGGTTCGAGCCGCTCGCCCGCCCACTCCAGGTAGGAACCGCACTCGCCGCAGAAGGATTCGCCATCCTCGTTGCGAGCGCCGCACGACGTGCAGACGATCATGGCCCGACCACCTCCACCGTGTGTGCGATGTGCGCCGGCTTGATGGCGCCGACCAGCTTGGCCACCCGCCGCACGTCCACTCGGGACGGGTCCTCGACCGTGACGCGCACGTGCACGCTCGCCTCGGCCGACCCGGGCAGCGCTGCGCCAGGGGTCGCCGACCACCGGGCCCCGCCGCTCTCGAGCACCTCGACCGCGCCGCCGGTGGCCAGCGCGACCGCGTCGCGGATCGCGCCCGGCGTCCCGTCCCGCCGGTAGGCCGCCACCGCGCTCGCGACGAGCCGACGGCGCCGCGGCAGATCCCACGCGTCGGCGAACTCGACGCCGACCCAGGTTGCCAGCCAGTCGAGGAAATCGGCGGGGGCCAGGTGCGGGTCGACGTACGCGTCCAGGTCGTCCAGCGTCGCCACGATCGGCGCGAGGGCGACGTCGAACGCGGACACGAACCGCATCGCGAACTCGTCGTCCTGCAGCACCGCGGGCAGTTCCAGGGCGAGCGGTGCCGCGGCGACGAGATCCTCGATCACCCCGCGCACGGCTCGCTCCCCCTAGACACCTGCCGACACCCGCACCTGGTGCTCGAAGGAGAACGCGAGCGCGTGCCTGTCCAGCGGGATGCGCTGCACCGCGTCACCGCGCTGGCCGGTCAGCGGGTCGGCCGCGAACAGCCGCACGTCATCGACCACCTCGATGCCGGGAAGCCGTTGCAGCACCGAGTACACCTCGCCGGAGCGCACCGCACGGCCGAACGTCCAGCCGTTCCCGTCCATGCCGCCGGTGAGCGGATCGAGATAGCGGTACAGCGCGGCGAGCGCGGCGGCACGCACGTCCTCGACGCGGGCGCGCGCCAGCGCGGTCAGCTGCGTCACGACCGTCACGCCCTGGTAGAACGGCGGCTCCACCAGCAGGCGCGCCCCCACCGCGCGGCGCTCGTCGAGGTAGCGGGTGATCCGTTCGAGCACGTCGTCGGACGGCACCAGATCCTCGAAGCGCACCCGGCCGGTCTCGTCGGCCGCCGCGGCCGGCACCACCAGCAGGCGCAACCCCCCGGCGTCGGCACCGTCGCCGGCCGGCACGCAGTGCACCCGGGCGACGTCGGGTGCGGCCTCGCGGGCCAGGTACTCGTAGTCGCCGGGCGTGATCGCGCGGTCTCGGGTGCGCAGCAGCAGCGGGCCGCGGACCTTGGCCTGCTCGATGGTCTCGCCGGCGATGCCGCCGGTCGCGGGACGGCGGTTCTCCACCCGGTCCACGAACGGGATCGAGGTGCGCAGCACGTTGATCGCGCGCGCGCTCACGTTGCCCGCCGAGCCGCCACCGGTGCGGTAGCTGCGCACCCGGATCGGCGCTGCCTTCGGCGGCACCGCGCCGTAGTGCGTGAACGCGCCGTCCGGCTCGCGTACCGCGGGACCGAAGGTGATCGTGCCGCTGGTGCGGTCGATGCGCAGCACGTGATCATCCGGGCCGCACCGGGCGAACGAGCTGGTCTCGGTCCACGCGTCCCAGCCGTGGCCCGCCGCGACCTCGACCGCGAACTGCGCGTCGCCGGCGACCACCGGCGCGCGCGCCAGGGCGAACGACTGGCCGGGCACGCCCTCGGAGATGCCAATGATCTCGTCGGTGACGGTTTCCGCGTGGGTCGCCGGCACCGTCGCGCCGATCGTGAACGCGCTGAGCTTGTGGACCGTCGGCGAGGCGCCGTAGAACGGGAAACCGGCCTCGGCCGCCACCACGCGGCAGCGCAGCCAGCCGGCCCGCTGCCCGTCGATCAGCGAGGCGGCGTGCGTGCCCGGTACGTGCACGATGACGTCGCCGGCCCGGTTCAGGCCGCCCGTCTCGTCCCGGTCGAGGTCGCAGCGGCTCCACGCCGTCCCGGTCCAGGCCTCCCAGACCAGGGGCGGGAACAGCGGGTCGACGCCGACGCCCTGCACCGAGCAGTCGAAGCGCAGCGCGATCGCGCAGTTCGGCGCCGCGTCGCTGAGCCCGAGCAGCAGCGCGTCGCCGGGCACCGGATGCGCGGTGAAGCACGCGAACTCGCCCTCGCCGACCAGCGCCTCCGGCCGGCCGTGGACCTCGCCGCCGTCGGGCTGCGTGGCCACGTGCCGTAGCGAGCGGGGCGGGATCGTCAGGTCGCGCACGGTCTCGAAGTTGACCGACTCGTCGTCCTCGGTGCGCAGCGTGCACACCTCGGTGCCGGCGGGCACCCGCACGTCGTCGTCCTGCGCGGCGGAGAGCCAGAAGGTGACCTGAGCGGTCGCCGCGGTGGGCGGGAAGAGGGTGGTGCCGATCAGCTCGAGGAACTTCACGTACAGCCGGTCCGGCACCCGGTTGAGCCGGTACAGCAGCTGGTCGACCATGTACGCGAAGGTCTCGATCAAGGTGACGCCGGGGTCGGACACGTTGTGGTCGGTCCACTGCGGGCAGCGCTGCTGGACCAGTCGCTTCGCGTCGTCGACGAGGTCCTGGAAGCGCCGGTCGTCCAGGTCGGGCACGGGCAGCGCCATTACGCGTCCTCCGGTTCGTGCGACGGGATCACGTAGAACGGGAACACCAGGTTCCGCGGGTCGTTGGTGCCGCGGATGCTGTAGTGGATGTCGATGTAGAGCGTGCCGCTGTCGACCTCGTCGAAGCGGACGAAGACGTCCTCCAGCGTGATGCGCGGCTCCCACCGGTCCAACGCCACGCGCACGGCGTACGCGATGTCGCCGGCGGTCGCGGCGTCGGCCGGCGCGAACACGTAGTCGTGCACGGCGCAGCCGAACTCCGGACGCATCGGCCGTTCCCCGGGCGCGGTCGCCAGGATCAGCCGGATGCTCTCCTCGATCTCGCGCTCACGGCTGACCAGCGCGATGCCGCCGGTGCGGTCGGTGCGCAGCGGGAACGCCCAGCCGGCACCGATGAACTCCTGCCCCATCGCCTCAACCGCCGATCAGGACGGTCGGGCAGCCAGGTGGCAGGACCGGGGCGCCGCAGCCGGACAGGTCGCCCACGGTCACCGCCGGGCTGCCGCCGATCAGCACGCTGACCGCCTTCGCCGTCATCGGCGACGGCGGGTGCGGGCCGGCCGGCGGCGGGAACGAGCAGGTGTGCAGGTCACCCAGCACCGACGCCGGCAGGCCGCCGATCAGCACGGTGGCCACACCCGGCCCGGTGATGACGCCGGGGTGCGGGGTCAGGTCCCCGACGCGCGCCGCAGGTGGCATGCCGATCTCCTCAGTTGATCTTCACCAGCGGGGCCTTGACGGTGGCGACGCCGGAGGCGGACAGCTCGGCGGATGCCTGGCCGGCGACCTTCACGCTCGCGCCGCTGAGCTCGGCGGCGGCCTGCGCCTGCGCCGTGACGCTGGCGCCCTTCAGGACGAGGTCGGTGGTCGCCTCGATCTGCACCTTGTTGCCCTTGATCGACACCGAGCCGCTGTCGGTCCTCACCTGGACGTCCTGCTTCGCGGTGACCGAGACCGGCCCCTCGGAAATGATCTCGATCTTCTTGTCGGTCTGCGACAGCGCGATCTTGTGCGCCCCCTGGTTGGTGCTGATCGTCAGCACCTCGCTCGCGGACGACTCGAGCAGCTCGACACTCATGCCGGTGCGCGAGACCAGGGCCCGGCACGTCACCTGCCCGGAGTTGCCGTCGATGACGTCGGACCAGGCCGGCTTCGGCTTGTCCTTGCCGTTGTAGATCCCGCCGAGCACGTACGGGTCGTCGACGTGCCCCTGCCCGAACGCCACGAGCACCTCGTCGCCCACCTCCGGCAGCCACACCAGGCCGCGGCCCTGCCCGGCCCCGAACTGGAGCACGCGGCACCAGTGGCTGACGTAGTCGCCGGACAGCATCGGCAGCTGCACCTGAACCCGGCCCAGTTGCTCGGGGTCCTTGGCCGAGCTGACGATCCCGATCATCACGCCGTCCATCTGCCCCGGCCGGCCCGCACCGGGGCCGGCCCCCGCGGCGACGCCGAACAGCGATCGGTCCGAGGCGTTGCTGACCGTGACGTGGGTGCGGTAGCCGCAGTCCGGGCTGAACTCGTGCCGCGCCGAGGTGACGGTGTACTTGCCGTCGAACGGCTCGCCCACGTTCGTCAGGGCGACCGCCGCGCCGGCGCACAGGTCCGGGTTGCCCACCAGCACGCACTCCAGCTCGGCCAGCGAGCCGGCGAGCCGATCGGCCACCGCCTCGGCCCGCGCCTCGCACTGGCCCTGGACGGTGAACCGCGAGTCGGACTCGATCCAGTCCGGGCTGCTGAAGCTGGTGGCGACGGCGGCCGGGGAGAGCGTGCTCAACTGGGCGCTGCTCGTTCTCGGCACGGCCGTCCCGACCGTCGCCCGCTTCTGCTTAGGGTCCCAGCCGCGTACTTCGACCCTGGGCACCTGGTCGGCCGCGGTGACGGTCGCCCGCATGGTGATGATGTTGCGGTCCTTCTCCAGGACGAACGCGTTCTGCCCCGCGTCCTGCGCCGTGCTCGGCGCCTGGTCCGGCGCGGTGGCGTCGCGGAACTGCAAGGTGCCGTCGACCATCTTCACCTCGGCGCCGATCGCGCCGGCCAGCCGGGTCAGCAACTCCCAGTCGCTGATCGCGTTCTGCGCGACGTGTTCGTGCACGGTCGTGGACGACGCGCTCGCCCGCACCGGCAGGCCGGCGTCACCGCCGAGCTTCTTCGCGATGTCACCGGCGGTCATCTTGACGTACGTCTTGACCCGGCGTCCCCGGAACAACCGGTGCGCCTTGTCGAAGCCGCGCACGAGCACGTGCGTGCCGGTCGCGTCGATCTCGGTCTCGACCGCGGTCACCTCGCCGTCGAGCAGCACCTTCGGCGCGCTGCTGTCGCCGGCCTGGACGCTGATCCTGACCGGAACGCCCACGTGCAGCCCGGCCTTCTTGAGCACCTCGCCCTCGTTGTCGCTGAACCGCAGCACGAACAGGTCGGGCGCGTTGCGGGTGCTGTCGACGACCACGCTGGCCAGCAGCGCAGCCGTGTCGGCGGCCAGCGGCGAGCCGTTCGCGGTGACGAGTGCGGTGTAGACCGCCCCCTCCCTGGGCTTAGGCACGGATCACCTCCCGCGCGGCACCGTCCGCCGGGGCCGCGGTGAGTTCGGCGAGCGCCGGGAGCAGCAAGACGGTGCCCGGCCGCAGCCGCATCGGGTCGTCGATGCCGTTCGCCTCGGCAACCGCTCGCCACCTGGCCGGGTTGCCGTACTCGCGGTACGCGATGGCCTGCAGCGAGTCGCCCTCGACGGTGGTGTGCACGCGCTGCGGCACGAGGCCGCCGGACGTCGGATTCTGCCGCGGCGCGTCGCCGGCCAGCTCCTCCAGGGTGACCGAGACGGTTGCGCGCACCGGCAGTCCGCCGGAGGTGAACAGCGTGTACTTCACGCTCACCGAGCTGATGTAGGCGAGGAACCCGGTCAGCCCGCCCCAGCGGAACAGCACCCAGGGCGGCGAGCCCTTCTTCTGCTGGAAGGACGAGTCGGTCGGCACGCAGCACGCGAACAGTTGCTCCACCCGCTTGACCACGCTGTTGTCCTGCGTGTCCGAGGCGTCGAAGAACATCTCCAGGGTGAGCTTGGACGGCTGCGGGCCGTTGTACTGCGGCGGGCCGCTCTTCTTGTTCCCGCGCGCGCTCGAGCGCGTCCAGGCCGCCGACTTGGACAGGCTGAGTTCCTTCGGATTGAACTGGAACTCGATCTTGCCCAGCTGGGGGCCCGGCTTGGCGAACGAGCCGTCCGCCGAGGGCTCGTGCAGCTGCAGGTACGCGTGCTCCAGCTTCGGCCGGCCGCCGTTGCCGCCGCCGACACCTGTTGCGCTGAACGCCACCGGGCTGCTCATCGCGGCTCACCGCCCCGCCGGCAGGAAGCCGTGGTGCGCGATCTCGATCGTCTCGGTGAGCACCTTGGGCGCGTCGGCCGCGAGCGACGGCCCGGTCCAGCGCACCGGCACGACGTCGAGCAGCCCCCACTGCGCGACCACCTGCCCGTCGGTGGACATCGCCTCGATCGTGGCGGTGCGCCGCGTGTACCCGGCGGCCATGCTGGAGATCCAGGTCGCGATCTTCTCGGTGTCCTTTCCGAGCGGGCGGGTCAGCTTGACGTTCGGGTACTTCAGCCGCGACGGCAGTTGCCAGACGAAGCTGTTGTTGCCGCCCTCCTCGCGCGTCTCCATCACCACCTCGCAGCCGAGCCCCTCGCACGAGGAGAAGACGCCGAGGTCGACGTCGTCCAACTTGACGACGAAACACACCGAGACGGCGGTGTCGACCTCCTGCAGAACCGAGCTCATCGCCTGTCCTTTCGCATTGGACCCACCCCGCGTCTCACCGCGGGTCCGAGCGCAGGCCGCGCCGTTCCCGGTCGATCACCATCTCCGCCTTGATCCGCCTGGTCAGCGGACCGAGCAGCCGGCCGGCCAGCCGGTCCAGCTCGGTCGGGTCGAGTTCGGCACCCGGGTGCGGCGAGCCCGCGCCGGACGCACCGGCGGACCCGCCTCCGGGCGACATGACGGCGTCGGATCGGCCGGACGGCTCGATCGCGGTGCCCACGGCGGGCCCCGTGCTGCTCTCGGCGGGCCCTGTGCTGCTCTCGGCGGGCCGCGCCGTGCTCTCGGCGGCCTGGCTGGCTTCGAGGTCGGTCTGCACCTCGGGCGCTTCGGTTCGCTGCACACTCGCCACCGGCACCGGCATCGGCAGCGGCGCGGCTGACGGTGTGGGTGATGCGGCGAGCGGGGCGGCAACCGCGCTCGCGGCCGGAGCGGGAGGGGGCGAATCGGACTGCGACACCCGAGCCGGACGATCTGCCGCGTGCGGCCCGCCGGCGCTGCGCTGCACCGCTTGCCCCGACCGGCCGGCTAGCGCCGGAGCGGGCACCGCCGGAAGCGGTTCATAGCCGGTGACATGGGCGAACCGATCGGCGCGTGCCGGCACGGTCACCTCGGGCGGGAGCAGTTCCACGCGGGCGGCCGGTGGTGCCACCGCGAGCCGGCCGTGGGTCGTGGACGGGCTTGCCGAACCGGCGACTGCCTGGCCGGCCGCCGGTCGCGCCCCGACGGTGGACGTCGCGCGCTGCACCGCCGAACCGGCGGACGAGGGCGTTCGCGGTGCGGCGGCGCCGAGCTGCAGCGCAAGCGGCCGGTCGCCGAGCAGGCCGACGTGCCGCTGGATGGCGACTGCCGGGGTGCGGGGCAGGTCGAGCGCCGGCGCGGCGAGGATTGCGGGTGGCTCCGGGCCGACCGGCTCGCCCGCCGACCCGGCTTCGGCAGGGGTTGCCGCCCGGCCGGCCGCTGCGGATCCGCCGGGCACGCTCGATGCGGCCGATTCCGGGGACGCGGTCGGCGCACTCGGAGCGGTCGGCGCACTCGGCGCACTCGGCGCGGTCGGCGCACTCGGAGCGGTCGGAGCGGTCGGCATGGCCGGCGCCGCGATCGGCGCACTCGGCAGAACGGGCACACTCGATGACCTCGCCGCTGCGGCGTGATCGGTGGGTTCCTGCCCGCGCCGCTGGACGGTCCGGGCGAGCGCGGCGGCGGGAGCGCGTGCGGCGTCTCGGACAGCCAGGATCGGCGCTTCGGTACCCGCCCGCGCCGGCCCGGACGTGCTGCGCTGCACCGGCATCGCCGCCGCGGCCGAACCGTTCGGCAACGGCGCCCCGAGCCCCAGCCGGGGCGGGGCCGGCCGCGCTGCGGCGCCTGCGCTCCGGCCCGGGGGGGTCGCGGGCGTGGCGAGCGGGCGCGGCACCGGGACGTAGGTGGCGCCGCCACTGTCCGCTCCGGTGACCGCTGCGTTGCCCGGAACGGGGACCGTGGCGCCCGATGCCAGCAACGGCGCGAAGGCGTGCTGCGGCGGGACGAGCTCGGAACTGGCCTGCACCGCAGCGTGCACGGCAGAAACCTGCTCGGGAGCAACGCGCTCGGCAGGAACGTGCTCGGCCGCGACATGCTCGGCCGCGAGATGGGGTGCCGCGGGCTCGGCCCGGTCGGCGGCGGCCGCTCCCGACGCTCCGTCCGCTCCGTCCGCTCCGTCCGCTCCGGCCGCTCCGTCCGCTCCGGCCGCGTCAGCGATCACGGCGACGCGTACCAGCGGCATCGGCGCGTCCGGCGCGCTGAGCAGCGGCGAGCCGGCGGATTCGGCCGGCGGCACCACCAGGGCGGTCGGCAGCGCGGTGCGCTGCACCACCGGGCGGGAACCGGGCCGAACCGTCGGCGGCTGTGGCGAACCCGTTGCCGGTGCGGCCGCCGGCAGCGGCAGCGTCGTCGCCGGCGCTCGCTCGGACGGGCCGCCCACCCCGCGGCCGTCCGCGTCGATCACGCCAGCGGGCGCGGCGGAGCTGACGGCGTGGCTCAGCGTCCCGGTAAGCGCGGGACTGCGCCACACCGCCAGGTCGTGCCGGTGCGTGCCCGGCGACTCCGGCGCGATCACCCGCTGCAGTGGTGGCAGGAACGCCCAGCCGGCGGCGGAGACGGTGGCGTCAGCCGTCGGCGGCCGGACAGCGGACGGCGCGGGGCGCACGGCGGGCGCGGCCGGTCCGCCGCCCGCGCCCTCGCCGGCGCGGCGCTGTAAGGGCCACCTCATGGATCAGCGCTCCTCCGAAAGGCGGGTGTTGATCGCCGCGATCTCGGCCACGTAGCGCCGGCGCTGGCCGTGCTCGAGGTCGAGGATGTCCTCGAGCTGCCAGTGGAAGTGATAGGCGACGTACGCGACCTCCTCGTACAGCCGGTTGGACGCGTACGTCACGATTCCCCCAGGCGCCCACCGGCGAGGTCGATCGTGAACCGGTTCGAGCACTGCGGGCAGGTGACCGCCGCGCGGGTGTGACCCTCGGCGTTGATCCGGCGGTAGAAGTCCTGCAGGAACGCGACGTCCGAGGCGAACATGTTCTCGATGACATTCGAGTTGATCAGATCGAGCGTGCCCAGCGCCGTGATCACCCGGCTGAGCAGGACGACCGTGGTGAACGCGGCGTTCTCCTGTACCCGGGCGTCGTACAGCGGCAGCAACTCGTCCCGCGCGGTCGCCAGCCGCATCGTCCCGGTCCGGTGCACCACACCGTCCTTGTCGAGGAAGCCGCGCGGCAGCTCGAAGTCGAACTCGGTCCGCAGCGGCGCCCGCTCCTCACGTGCCCGCGCGGGCGCGGCCTGCCCGAACTCGTCGGGCGGGTCGGCCAGCGCGGCACCTGCTCGGGATCGCTGCATCAGGCTGCCTTGACCTCGTCGTAGCAGATCGTGAACTTCTCGGTGGCCGGCTCGGTGGAGCCCGCCTTCAGCGAGCTGATCTCGACGCTCTTCACCCAGCAGTTGACGAAGCTGTAGGACTTGATCGGGGCCCCGGAGTAGTCCATCAGCGAGACCTCCGCGGTCTTGCGGACGCTGGCGAGCTGTCCTTTGAACACCTGGTCCAACCAGTCGGTGATCGTCTTGCTGTCGGTCAGCCCGCGGGTGACGGTGAACTCGCCGGCCTTCTGCCGGCCCATCACCTGGCGGACGATGAACTTGCCGTCGGCCGTCTGCTGCTTGAACTCGATCTTGTCCACCTCGAGTTTGAGGCCGGAGACCTCGATGACCTCGGGGACCTGCACTCCGTCGATCTTCACGATGAACGCGTAACCGGCGGAGATGTCCATTGCGGGAAGCGGCATGGCTGCGAACTCCTATTCGTTGACGAGGCTGGTGCCGCCGGAGAACTGCGCCAGCTGGAAGATGACGAACTCGGCGGGTTTGACGGGTGCGACCCCGATCTGGCAGACGACCTGGCCGGCGTCGATCCCCTCGGCCGGGTTGGTTTCGCTGTCGCACTTGACGTAGAACGCCTCGTCGGGCGTCAGGCCGAACAGCGCGCCCTTGCGCCATTCGTTGACCAGGAAGGCGCTGATCGTGCGCCTGATGCGCGCCCACAGCGCGTAGTCGTTCGGCTCGAAGACCACCCACTGGGTGCCCAGCAGGATCGACTCCTCCAGGTAGTTGAACAGGCGGCGCACGTTCAGGTAGCGCCAGGCCGGGTCGCTGGACAGCGTGCGCGCACCCCAGACCCGGACCCCGCGTCCGGGGAAGGTGCGGATGCAGTTGATGCCGACCGGGTTGAGCAGGTCGTGCTCGGCCTTGGTGATCTGTGTCTGCAACGTGATCGCGCCGCGGACGACCTCGTTCGCCGGCGCCTTGTGCACGCCGCGGGTGTCGTCGTTGCGGGCCCAGACGCCGGCCATGTGACCGGACGGCGGCACGAACCGGTTGGTGCCGGTGGGCGGGTCGAACACCTTCACGTACGGCCAGTAGAGGGTGGCGAACTTCGAGTCGTAACCGGCGCCGTCGACGCGCCACTCCTTGACCTGCTGCGGCGACAGGCCGGGCGGCGGGTCGAGGATCGCCATCCGGTCACCCATCAGCTCGCAGTGCGCGATCATCGCCAGCTGCACGGCCTGCACCGTCTCCAGGTCGATGGCGCCCTTCTCGTACGCGGCCATCAGGTCGGGCACGGCGACCATGGTGACCTCGTCGATCGCCTCGAGGCCGCTGAAGCCGGTGCGGTCTGCTGCGTCGCCCACGTAGTCGTCGGCGCTGAGATGATCGGTCGACGGCGGTTCCGGTGCCGGTGGCGGCGCCTCCAGCTCGGTGGTGCCCTTGGTCGGTTTGGCCAGCCCGCTGCCGGCCACGATCTCTTCGATGTTGATCAGCTTGGACTGCTCGTTCACCTTCGTGACGACGTTGTCCGGCCCGCGCTTGACCGACACGCGGTCATAGGTCTCGGCCGGCTTGCCGTCGACGTTGACGATCAGCTTGAAGTGATCTTCGGCGGGCGCCTCACCGCCGGCGTCTGCGACCTCGACGCTGATCGCCTTGTTGCGCGGGGCATTCTGCAGCGCGGTGAACTTCAGGCCGGTCAGGCTCGCCTCGGCCGGTCCGGCGATCGCCCTGGGCGCCTTGCCCTTGCCGTTGCTGCCGCTGCCGATCCGTACGACGAAGCAGTTGCCGCCGCCGTTGAGGAAGTAGCCGTACACCGAGTGGGCGAGGTAGGTGTCCGGCACGAAGGTGCCGAACGTCTCGGTGAACTGCGACCAGTTGGACACCAGGGTGGGCTCGTTGACCGGCCCCTTCTCGGCGAGCCCCACGAACGCGGCGACCGCGGTGCCGACCCCTTCGATCGGGCGCGAACCGGCCTCGACCTCTTCGACATAGACACCCGGTGAGAGATACGTCGGCATGCTGCCTCCTCGAACGCTGTCAGCGACGAGGTCAAGCTTCGAGCTCAGGCACCGGCGGCAACACGCTTGTGCGGACGCCAACTCGGGACGTAGTCGCTGCCCGATCGGGCGGCTTCGCGGCGTCGGCCGGCCGTGACCTGGTGCCGCGGCAAGGGCAGCGCGGCCGACGCGAAAGTGCGCGCGTCCGGTCGGTGCGGCCGGACGCCTGTCGGCGGAACACTGCAACTCGATCGTGCCGACGGGTTCAGGGAGGGGCGTATGGCGCCGGTGCCGGCAGTGCGCCGGGCGACCCCTGCAGCGGCCGCACCGGTGGTGGAGCGCAAGGCGCCGGCCCGTGGTGTCGGGCTGCTCGCCCTGCAGCGCGCCGCCGGCAACCGCGCCGTCGCGCGTCTGCTCGGCGCCGGCGGCCCTGTCGTGCAGCGGCACAACTCGTGGGAGCACGCGCTGCTCGGTGACACGCCGCCGAAGGCGCTCGGCAAGGCCGCCGTCAGCAACGCGAACCGCAAGCACGTGCTCAGCGAGGAGTACGTGCGGATGAACTGGTTCCGGCGCGACCCGTTCCGCGACCCCACGGCGCGCTTTCGCGACGTGCGCTGGCTCCAGCTGCGCGCAAGCGGGCTGTGGGTCAGCTACGGCGAACTCAACGCGCTGGGCGACTACCTCGCCGACCCCACCGCGTACGACACGTTGCCGGCGTCGCAACTCGTCCCGGTGCTGCAGACGATGCGCGCCGGCATCCTCGCCGCGGCGGGCGCCGAGTTCGGCCTGCACGGCGACGACATGGCCGGCGCGGTCTCCAGCCTCGTCCCCGGCGCCGCCGGCGAGGTCAAGGCGCTGGACGAGAACACCGCCGGGCTCGGCCTGAACCGGTACAAGGGCCTGGTCGCCCGCAACGCCTGCCACTTCGCGCCGCTCAGTTGGGAACGCTGGTCACTGTTCCACAACGAGGCGGCGGACGAGGCGCGCCTGCACTACGAGTCCGGCCACCGGCTGGTCGCGCTGAACGTGATCGACACGAGCGCGCGGGAGCACAACCGCCAGGCGATGATCAAGAACGGTTACGCCGACCACTTCCTGCAGGACTCGTTCGCCGCTGGGCACCTGGCCAACAAGACGCTGATAATGCAGTGGTTCGTCGACTATCTCAACGGGCTGAACTGGCTGGCTCGGCCGTGGTTCGGGCTGCCCGCCGACAGCGTGATGTCACGGATGGGTAGCGCGCGGCAGCCCGGCGTGGCCGGCATGGAGCGGTACGGCCGGGCGCCGACGTCAGAGCACACCAGCGAGGGTGACCGGTTGCTCGGCAGTGGCCAGACCGACCCGCAGACCGCGCAGGAGCGCGACAGCTACGCCGGCCGCGTCAGCGGGTCGGGAGTAGGTGGCGACGACCGCGAACGCGACGCGAACTACCAGGCCTACCTGGGCATGCTGAACAGCGCGTTCCTGCAGTTGGCGGCCGGCGCGGTGCACGACTACCTGAACGAGCACGGCCTGTCGGTGCTGAACCAGCTGGGCACCGAGTTCAAGGTCGGCGGTGACGACACGCTGCTCAGCAAGTCCGACGAGCTCGGCGCGCAGACCGCCGGCGCTGCCGCGCACATGTCACGCGACGCGATCGAGGACCTGCTCCTGACCGGGCAGACGGACAAGAGCGTCGAGAAGATCTTCGCGCTGGTCCCCCAGTCCGTCCGGCTGTACCGCAAGGACGGCACGTTCGAGACCTTCGGACTGGGCGATTTCCAGGTGCAGGTGCTGCACAGGTTCTGCGACGACTACCTGTTCCCCGACCTCACCGACAGCTGGAAGGGGCGCATCGTGCGCAAGTGGTTCCCGGACATGGTCAGCGGCGGCATCTCCCAGGACGCCGGCCGCCCGGCGCCACGTCCGGCCGTGGGCGACTTCGTCACCACCGCGGAGTCCGCGCACACCGGCTGAGCCCGTCAACTGGGCCCGGCTACATCGGTTCCTCGTCCTCGTCCTGCTCGCGCTGCACGGACGGGTCGGCGGCCAGTTGCAGCTCGTCCTCCTCGTCGGCGGCCCGCTGCAGGGACGGGTCGGCAGCCAGTTGCAGCTCGTCCTCCTCGCCGGCGGCCCGCTGCACGGCGGCGGCCGGCGCGGGTGCGGCCATCGCGCGCTCGGCGTTCTCGGCTGCGGCCCGCTCGAAGCGGTCGGACGGATCGCTCACGCTGACCCCGTCGCCGGTGGGCGTGCCGTCGACCGGGCCGCTGCGCTGCTGGATCACGTGGGTCAGCTCGTGTGCCAGCATCGTCCTGCCCTCGGTGGACTGCGGGTCGTACTTGTCGCGCTGGAACACCACGTTCGAACCGACCGTGTAGGCGTGCGCGCCGACCGCCTGCGCCGACCGGTGCGCCCGGTCGTCGGCGTGCACCCGCACGTCGGAGAAATCCGCGCCGAGCCGCGCCTGCATGTCCTGGCGCACCGGCTCGTCGAGCGGACGCCCGCCGCCGGACACCACGTCGAGCACCGGCGAGCGCTCCTCGGCCAGCGCCGCCGCGCCCGCGTTGCCGACTGCGCGCTGCATGCGCAACATCCCGCCAGGGCCGAGCACATCGGTGCGTCCGGCAGCGGCCGCGGAGAAGATCGCGGCCACCGGCCGCTCGTCCGGGCGGGAGCCTTTGGGGCGCAGCGCTTCGCCTTCACGGACGTCGTGCTCGTGCGCGTGCATTGCGGTGTCCTTCCGTCGACGTACCTCTCGACGGTGGCACCGCACGATCTCGATCACCAGGTACGAGCCAGTGCCCGTTCGGGCAGAGTCCGCGGCACTGGCGGGCAGCAGCGCGGCGTCAGTGTGGCTGCAGGTAGTCCAGCTCGCCGGCCAGGTCCGCACGCGGCGGCACGAACAGGTCGATGTTGACGCACGGCGCCTCGGTCGGCTCGACATAGTGCTCGGACCCACGCGGTACGAGCAGGAACGAGCCGGCGCGCATCGCGTTCGGGGTGCCGTCGATGTAGTAGTTGCACCGGCCGGACGCGATGTAGACGAGCTGGTCGAAGTCGGCGTGCGTGTGCGGGTTCAGCTCCATGCCGACGTCGAGCTCGTGGTGGGCGATCATCACCTCGTCGGTGGCGTAGATCCGGCGGCGCACCCCGGGCCGGATCTCGCGCTGCGGGATCTCGTCCCAGTTGATCACGGTGCCGAACAGGGTGGGGTTGCGGCCGGCCATCAGCTGTCCTCCTTGACGGGCGCGGCGGCGCGCAGGCCGGCCGCGAGGATCTGCAGGTCGGAGCCGACGAGCAGGTAGCCCGCCTCGGCAAGGCCTTGTGCTGCGGCGCTCGCGCGGTTCGCGGACCACCCGCCGAACGCGACGCCCGCCGCCGCCGCGCCCGCGCGCACCTGCTCGACCGCGGTGGCCAACTCGGGTGCCGGCGGCAGGCCGAGGCTGACCGACAGGTCGGTGGTGCCGACGAACGCGACGTCCAGGCCGCGCAGCACGTCCGGCCACGGCTGGTCGACGCGCGTCTCGATCTGGCCGACCAGCAACGGCGGCGCGTCCGCTTCAGCGCGCAGGAAGTCGGCGAGCGCGACGGCGCCGAACCCGGCGACGCGATTGGCCAGGCTCACCGAACGCTCCCCGGCGGGGGCGAACCGGGCGGCGGCGACCAGCGCCCTGGTCTGCTCGGCGCCACGCACCATGGACAGTTGGATGCCGGCGGCGCCGTTCTCCAGCAGCCGCGCGACGAGGGGCGCATCGACCGCCGGCACCCGCACCAGGGCGGCCAGCCCGCAGACGTCGGCGTGCCGGACCAGCGCGATCGCGTCGGCCTCGGTCAAGGTCGAGTGCTCCAGGTCGACGACGGCGAGGTCGAAGCCCGCCGCGGCGACCAGTTCCAGCACGTCCGGCGTGCCGAGCTTGACGAACGTGCCGACCAGGCGGTGCCCGGCGGCGAGGCGTTCGCGTAGCGCGCGACGTCGATCGTGCAGCGTGCTCACGCCGTAGCGCCGCCTCGCCACGGGACCGTCTCGACCACGGCGCCGTTGTGGACCACGGTGGTGGGCTCCAGCCGTGGTGCGACGATCGTGTTGCCGGCGGCGTCGGGCAGTTCGACCTCGCTGGTCTCGGTCAGCACGGTGACGTCGGCCCGTCCGCCGGCCTCGAGCCGGCCGTAGCCCTCGCCGTCCAGGCCGAGCAGCGCGGCCGGGGCGACGGTGGCGCGCCGGATGCACTCGGTCAGCGGGGCACCGAGCGCGACCAGCTTGGCGATGCTGGTGACCAGGTCGAACACCGGGCCGCGCCAGTTGCGCGCGCTGGTGTCCGAGCTGAGCACGTCCGGCAGGAAGCCGTCGGCGATCGCGCGCCGGGCGACCTCGAAGCTCAGGTTGCTCTTGCCGTGCGCGGAGTCGAACAGCACGCCACGTTCGCGTGCCGCGTTCACCTCGGGCAGCACCCGGTCGCCGTCGAGGATCCCGTGCGGCTTGCCCGTGTAGCAGTGCGCCACGATGTCGCCGGCGCGCAGGTAGTCCAGCACGGCCGGTAACGGCTCCTCGGTCTCGCCGATGTGCACCATCAGCGGCAGCTTCGCCTGCTCGGCCAGCGCGATCGACTTCTTCAGCAACGCCTCCCAGTTGGGGCCGACCACGTCCTCGGACAGCCGGATCTTGAAGCCGCGCACGACATCGGGGTTCTGCGCGGCGGTGGCCAGGGCGTCGTCGACCACCAGCGTGTCCGGGTTCATCAGCTCGCCGAAGCGGAAGTCGATCAGGCCCAGCACCGAGACGTTCAGGAAGTTGACGATGCGCAGGTCGTTGCCTTCGACGACGAGCTTGCGGAACGCGGGGAACGTCGACGCGCCGGCCGTGCCGGCGTCGGCCACCGCGACGACACCACGGCGCAGGTGCGCCTCCTCGGCGGGCGCGCCGACCTTCGACACGTACTGGAAGATGTGGCTGTGCCCCTCGACCAGCCCGGGGACCACGGTGGAACCGGCGCAGTCGATCACCTCGCTGCCACGGGCCGCGAGGTCGGGGCCGATGGCCGCCACCTGCGCACCGCTGATCGCGACGTCGCACCGCTCGTTCAGGCCGGACGCCGGGTCGAGCACGGTGCCGCCGGCAAGGACGAGGTCGAACGACGGCTGACTCGGAACGGACACTGGGACTCCCAAGGCTGTGACGTGGTCGAAGGGTGGGCGCTCAGCGCGCGTGCTCGGCGAGCACCGGGCGTTCGTGCCCGTCGCCCGGCGGCGCCTGAACGGTGGTGACGAGAGGCAGGACGGGCCCGACCTCGATGCGGATCGTGTCGCCGACGGCGAGGAAGCACTGCCGGTCCTGCCCGGTGCCGGCCGGCGTGCCGGTGAGGACGACGTCCCCCGGCTCGAGCGCGGCGAACCACGAGATCCGGGACAGCAGGTCGGCGACCGGGAAGATCATCCCGGCGCTGGTGTCGTCCTGGCGCAGTTCGTCGTTGACCCAGGTGCGGACCCGGATGCAGTCGGGATCGGCGAACTCGTCCGGCGTGCACACCGAGGCGCCGAGCGGGTTGAAGCCGGGGAAGCTCTTGGCGAGCGTCGGTGCGGACGTCGTGCGCATGACGTCGCGTGCGGTCATGTCGTTCGCGGCGGTGATGCCGGCGACGCTCGGCCAGACGTCCTCGGGCGCAGCCTGGTAGAGCCGGCGTCCGACGAGCACGGCGATCTCGCCCTCGTAGTCCATCTCGAGCGTCTGCCCGGCCGGGATCACGACCGGCGACCCTGGCGCCAGAACCGCAGACGGCGCGCCGAGGTACAGGATCGGCTCGCTCGGCAGCGCGCGCCCGGTGTGCTCGGCCTTGGACCGGTAGTTCAGCCCGACGCCCCAGACGGCGCGCGGCGTGCCCAGCGGTGCGAGCAGGTCGACCTCGCCCAGCGGGACCCGGCCGCGCACCGGGTAGACGTCCAGCCCGGCCAGCGTCCCGAGCTGTTCGAGCGCCGCGCCGAGATGCGGAAACGGCGTGTCGAGCAGGGCGATCTCGCCGCTTTCGACACGTCCTAGTCCGGACGCGGTGGTCACAAGGTGCACGAGAGGCATCTTTCAATGCGAGATGGCATCGTGTCAAGCGATACGCGCGGCCCTTCCCGGGGCAGCCCCGGACCGCGCGTTCTCCTCGCCTCACCACCGTCGGCGGTGGCCGGGCGAGGACAACTCGCGGGGGTGGACGCGGGTCAGCCGGCGGGCAGCTGGCGGGTGACCTCGCCGCTGTCCCAGTAGTCGACGCGATGGGCGATCAGGCCGGTGGCGTCGACGCGGAACCGGAACACGCCGCGCACGCTGACCGGCGCATTCCCCCGTGACACCAGCCGGAACGACATGCGGTACGCGGCGCTGGCCCGGTCCGCCTCCACGAGCAGGTCCTCGAGCTCGTAGTGCAGGTCGGCGAAGTCCGCGATGAAGCGCTCGAGCGCCGCGCGGTACTCGGCGCGGCCGTACCGGTTGTGCCCCATCGCCGAGGTGTGCTCGTTGACGAAGTCCTCGGCCACGCAGGCCGCGATGCGATCCGGATCGTGCGCGTTGAGGGCGTCCAGGTAGGCGAGCACCGCGGCCCGGGTGTCCGGCGCGGTCAGGACTGCTCGCCCCACAGCCGGCGGACGCTGGAGAACACGCGCTGGTCGTGCGAGATCTCGATGACGTTCCCGTCCGGATCCTTGAACGCGCAGACGTAGCCGACCTGTCCGCCGATGTCCGTCGGCTCCCAGTGCAGGCACCCCATCTCCCGCGCGCGATCGGCCAGTTCGTCGACGTCGCTGCGGTTCGGTACCTCGATCCCCAGGTGCGCAAAGGGGGTCAGCAGGCCGAGTTGCTTGCCGCGGTCCTTGTTGAAGCAGACCAGGACCAGCACGAACGGGGTGTCGACCTGCTTGTCGTTCGACAGCCACACGCTCTCGCCGTCGTCGTCCTGGAACCGTTCGACGACGACCAGCGGGGTGAGCTTGGTGTAGAACTCGATCGCCCGGTCCAGGTCGCCTACAGGCAGTGCCACGTGGGTCCACCGGGCGGACATGAGAGCGGTATTCACCAGAACCTCCATCAGTGCACAGAGCTGTCCGCCACAGCGTAGGCAGCAACCGAGGAAGCGGCCATGTGCCACGGGCACGAAGCGGACGGCGCGATGCTGAGCCCGTAGGACATGGGCAGCCGGGCCTCGCGCGTGCGAGCCTTGAGGTCATCGCCCGGATGTCTCGAGGAGGACCACTTGCAGTACCGCACGCTCGGCCGCACCGGCATCGAGGTCAGCACACTGTGCCTGGGCACGATGATGTTCGGCGCCTGGGGCAACACCGACGAGGCCGAGTGCCACCGCATCCTCGACGCCGCTCTCGACGCCGGCATCAACGTGATCGACACCGCTGACATCTACGCGTTCGGCGAGTCGGAGGAGATCGTCGGTCGCGCCCTCAAGGGCCGGCGCGACCAGGTCGTCCTCGCCACCAAGGCGAACAACGCGATGCCCGGCGAACCGGGGGACCGCAACCGCGGCGGCAACTCGCGGGTGTGGATCATGCGGGCCGTCGAGGACAGCCTGCGCCGGCTCGGTACCGACTACATCGACCTGTACCAGATCCACCGGCCGGACCCGCGGGTCGACATCGACGAGACGCTCGGCGCGCTCAGCGACCTCGTGCACCAGGGCAAGGTGCGCGCGATCGGCAGCTCGACGTTCCCGGCCGAGCAGATCGTCGAGGCGCAGTGGACCGCCGAGCGCCGCGGCCGCGAACGGTTCGTGACCGAGCAGCTGTCCTACTCGATCCTGGCGCGGCACGCCGAGGGCGCGGCGCTGCCGACCAGCGAGCGGTACGGGCTGGGCGTGCTGGTGTGGAGCCCGCTCAACGGCGGCTGGCTGTCCGGCAAGTACCGCCTCGGCAGCGAGCCCGCAGCCGATTCGAGGGCGCTGACCAACGGCGATCACTTCGACTTCCGCGACGCCGAGGTGCGCCGGCGCAAGCTGGAGTTGGTGGAGCGGCTCATCGCGATCGCTGACGACGAGGGCTGCTCGCTGATCCACCTCGCGCTGGGCTTCGTGCTGGCGCACCGCGCGGTGAGCACCGCGATCATCGGGCCGCGCACCTTCGACCAGCTGACCAGCCAGCTCGGTGCGGGCGACGTCATGCTCTCCACCGAGGCGCTCGATCGCATCGACGCGCTCGTCGCGCCCGGCACCGACGTCAACCCGGAGAACGTCGGCTACCAGCCGCCGGAACTGCTCGACGCCGCGCTGCGCCGCCGCTGAGCCTCGTCAGGGCATCCGCTCGTACGCCGCCGTGGTGAGGAACTCGGGCAGTTCGTCGCCGAGCGTCACCTCCTCGAACAGTGCCCGTGCCGCGGCGAAGGACTGCTCGTCGCCGAGGCTCGCGATCTGCTCGTCCAGCACCTGGCGCACCAGCTCGCGGGTCACCGTCTCGCCGGTGTCCAGCCGTACGCCGGCATGGAGCCACTGCCAGATCTGCGCGCGGCAGATCTCCGCGGTGGCGGCGTCCTCCATCAGGTTGTAGATCCCCACCGCGCCGCGACCACCGAGCCAGGAGCGCAGATACTGCAGTGCGACGCCGACGTTGCTGTGCAAGCCGGTAGCGGTGATCTCGCCGGGCAGCGAGGCGATGTCGAGCAGCTCACCGGCGGACACGCTGACGTCACCGCGCAGCCTCTCGAGCTGGTTGGGCCGGCCGGCGAGCACGGCGTCGAACGCCGCACGGCAGATCGGGACCAGGTCCGGGTGCGCGACCCACGAGCCGTCGAACCCGTCCCCGGCCTCGCGCTGCTTGTCGTCGGTGACCTTGGCGAACGCGGTCTCGTTCACCTGCGGGTCGCGCCTGTTCGGGATGAACGCGGCCATCCCGCCGATCGCCAGCGCACCGCGCCGGTGACAGGTGTGCACGAGCAGGTCCGTGTACGCGCGCATCATCGGCGCCGTCATCACCACCGAGTTGCGGTCCGGCAGCACGTCGCTGCCGCGCCGGAACTTCTTGATGATGCTGAACAGGTAGTCCCAGCGGCCGGCGTTCAGTCCCGCGGCGTGGGTGCGCAGTTCGTAGAGGATCTCCTCCATCTCGAACGCGGCGGTGATCGTCTCGATGAGGACGGTCGCCCGGATCGTCCCCGGCTCGAACTCCAGCAACCGTTCGGTGTAGTCGAAGACGTCGTTCCACAGCCGCGCCTCGAGGTGGCTCTCCAGCTTCGGCAGGTAGAGGTACGGTCCGCTGCCGCGCTCCAACTGGCGGCGTGCGCAGCCGGCGAAGTACAGCGCGAAATCGACGAACGCGCCGGCGGCCCGCTGGCCGTCGATGAGGACGTGCTTCTCGGGCAGGTGCAGGCCACGTGGTCGCACCACGATCGTCGGCTGCTGGTCACCGACCGCGTAGTGCTTGCCGTTCTCGGTGAACTCCAGGGTGCCGTCGAGCGCGTCGCGCAGGTTCAACTGGCCGCCGATCACGTTCTCCCACAGGGGAGTGATCGCGTCCTCGAAGTCGGCGAGCCAGACCTGCGCGCCGGAGTTCAGCGCGTTCACCGTCATCTTGCGATCGGTCGGGCCGGTGATCTCCACGCGCCGGTCCGCCAGTCCGGGTGCCGGCGGCGGCACCGTCCAGTCGCCCTCGCGCACGTGTGCGGTGCCCGGCAGGAGGTTCGGACGCTCGCCGGCGTCGAAGGCCCGTTGCCGCGTCGCCCGCTCGCTGAGCAGGTCCCGGCGGCGGGCGTCGAAGCGGCGGTGCAGGTCGGCGATCAGGCCGAGCGCCTGGGCGTCAAGCACTTCGTCGTACCGCTCCCCCATCGGTCCGGCGATCTGAACGCCCAGCTCGCCGTCCGTGTCGGTGATCGCCATCAGGCGGCACCACCTTCGAACGCGACCGCGCGCGGCGTGATCCCGCCGGCCTCGAAGTCCGGCGGCAGCCGGAAGTCCTCGCGCAACGTCAACCAGATCCGGATCAGGTCGCGGCGGCGCTCGGGTTCTGGGTGATCTACGTAGTCGGTGCGCGCATGCATCACCGTGTAGTTGTTGAGGAACTGGATGTCACCGGGCGCGAAGTTCATGTTGAGCACGAACTCCGGGGCGTTCGTCATCGCGTCGAGCACGTCGAGCGCCTCGACCTGTTGCGGCGTCAGCTCGGGGACACCCGGGCCGCGCGAGGCCGACTCCATGTACTGCCGACCGTAGTGCGCGAACAACCGGCCGTCCTGTTCGGCGAACACGCTGCACCGGAAAAAGCTCTCCGGGCCGTCGCCGGAGCGCCGGTCGTGCCACCACGGTTCGTGCAGCAGCTCGGCGACGTCCGGCCGGGTACGCACCAGTTCGTCGTGCACCGCCACCGAGCTGATGATCGTGCTCACGCCCCCGCTCTTGGCCGGCCGCACGCAGAGCAGACCGACCACGTCGGAGGAGTCCGCGTGGTACTCCAGGCGGGCGGACGTCTCGAAGCCGCGCACCAGCGGGTCGTTCGGGTCGACGCCCATGTCCCGTACGTGCACCAGCAGATCGTCCGGGCCGCGCTGGTGGATCGGCGCGCCGACGTGCTGGCCGATTCCCCAGTACAGGGTCTCGATGCTGCGCTCGTCCAGGTTCTCGATCGGGATGCCGCGCAGCAGCACGAAGCCGCGGCCGTCGATCAGCTCGGTGATCACCCCCGCGAGGACGGGGCCGACGGTGGGTAGCGGGAAGTCCTCGCGCCGGATGTCTCTGAGGCCACGGCCGGCCACGGCCGCGAGCGCGCTGAGCAGTTCTGCGCGATGCCGCGCCGTGAGCTCGATCTTCCAATCGTCACGGTCGGCGAGATCCTCGCCGCGCCAGGCGGCCGGGCCGCCGATGATGTTCGCCATTGTTCGTCCTTCGGTGCGCGTGGTGGTCCGCGACCGTGGCTGGTCGCGGCATGGTGGCGCAGAAGGGAAATCGGCTGCGCCGGGACTAGGAGCCGTGCTTTCGTCCGGGCGCGCGCGGGTGGCGCGGGGTACCGATGTAGATCGGGCCGTCAGCCATAGCCGTATCATAATGCGAGATGCCGTCTTGTCAATGATGATGGGCGCGTTGCGCACTGCGAGCCGTTGCCGGGTCGCATTTCGTCTTTGGTGAAAGGCGCGCCGACGGCCGCAGTTCGCCACCGGTCGGCTCGCGCTGCCGAGTCGCGCTCCGCACGTGGTGAAAGACGCACCGACGGCGGCCGTTCGGCCCGTGGTCGGCTCGCGATTGCCGGGTCGCGCCTCGTCCTTGGTGAATGGCGCACCGACGGCATCGGTTCGCCTCCGGGTCGGCTCGCGCTGCCGGGTCACGCTCCGCACGTGGTGGAAGGCGCAGCGACGGTGGCGGTTCGGCTCGCGCTGCCGGGTCACGTCCGCGCTGTGGAGACGGACGTCATCGACGAGGAAGTTCGCGCCTGCTCGACGGTCGCTGCCGGGTCGCCTTCGCGCTGGGCTGCTGGGTTGCGTCTGTCGTGGTCGAGTCCCGATGCGCGTGTTCCGATCGCCCGAAAATTCGCCGAGGAATCTCTCGAAAGTCCTTGTTTCGGGGGGAATCTGTCGGTCACACCTGCTATTATCGCCAGCATGTTCGGCAGTGACGTCAGCCCGGAAGCGGGCACCGTGCTGGCCGAACTCGACACCGTGTTGCAGCGGCTGAACACCCTGGTGCTGGACTCTCACAGCGACAGCGAAGTCCTGGCCCCGTGGCGCGAACTGGAACACCGGCGCCGCACCCTGGCCCCGATCGATCACGCCCTGATCGCACAGTTGCAGACCCGCAACGTCCCGCACACCCTCGGCGAGCGTTCGATGACGACACTGGCGCGCAGCGTGCTGCGGGTCGGCATCGGTGAGGCCAAAGCCCGCGTCGTCGCGGCCGAAGCACTCGGACCCCGGACGGCGCTTTCCGGGCAGCCGTTGCAGCCGATCTACCCGGTCCTGGCCGCGGCGCAAGCCGCCGGTCAGGTGTCCGAACCCGCAGCCCGGCTGATCGTGACCACCATCGAACAACTCCCCGACGCGGTACGCGCCGAGGTCGACCGGGACCTGGAACACACCCTCACGAAGCAGGCCGGCGAGCTGGACCTGGACCAACTACGCACCCTGACCCGGCACGTCACCGCGCTACTGGACCCGGACGGGCTACTCACCCAAGAAACCCAGCGGCAACGCCAACGCGAAGTCACCCTCGCCATCCGCCCCGACGGGTCCGGCCGGTTGAGCGGCAACTGCACCGCCGAACTCACCGAATGGCTGCGCACAGTGTTCGACACGCTCGCCAAACCCAAACCTGCCACCACCGGCGCCACCACCGGCGGCGCCACCACCGGCGGCGCCACTACCGACAGCACCGCCGGCGGCGCCACGGACGCGGCGGCGAAGGACCCCAGGACTGCGCCGCAACGGCGCCACGACGCGCTCCTGGAGGCACTCAAACTCACCGCCCGCGCCGAACTGCTGCCCGACTGCGGCGGCATCAGCAGCACCCTGCTACTCAGCATGACCCGCGAGGCGTTCCTCACCGGCACCGGCACCGCCACCACCGGACACGGCACCATCGTGCACGCCACAACAGCCCGCCAGTGGGCCGACGGCGGGGACACCCTCGTACAACCCGTCTGGATCAACCAACACCGGCGCATCGAAGCCCTCGGCACCCCCTGCCGCATCTTCACCCGCCAGCAACGCCACGCCCTGATCATCCGAGACAAAGGCTGCTCATTCCCCGGCTGCGACGCACCCCCACAACACTGCCAAGTCCACCACATCGTGCCCTGGGCCGACGGCGGACCCACCCACATCGACAACGGCTGCCTACTCTGCACCTACCACCACCGCACGTTCGAACGCCTCGGCTGGGTGTGCACGATGTTGAAGGGGGTCCCGCACTGGGTCCCACCCGCCTGGACAGGCAACCAAACCCCCATCCGCAACACCGCACACGACCCCCGACCGAACTACCCGCTCAAGACATAGCCCGGCGCGCGGGTCCCGGCCGCTCAAGGGGCCACGAGTGAACCGCCGGACAGAGCTGCACCCCGGGTTCACCGCGACGGGGGCCCAGCGATTTCTGGAACTCGGGTACATCAGCGCCGTCCACGGCGACATCGGCAACCCCGACATCGACGATGGCAATCGCGCTCGCCGGCAAGGCCGTCGCCAGCATGCACGCGCACCAGGCGCCCCGCAATGCACGACGCGGCTGCACTGCGGGGGTTCCGGCCTGCCGCGTTCCTACATGACCGATCTGCGCAGCGACGCGAACATGCGCGGCTCCGCGGCTGCTAGGTCGAGCCGCGTTCGAAGGGTTGTGCCAAGGCACGTGGTTGTCGGTGCTGGGTGGCGAACAACAGCATTGCCAACAGTGCCAGCAGGTACGGCACCGCGATCAGGAACTCGTCGTTCAACGTCACGCCCAGCGCCGGCAGCGCCAGCCGCATCGCGTCCGCCAGCCCGAACAGAGCGCAGCCGAGCATGCTCCGTCCGAGGCGCCAGGCTCCGAAGATCACGGCGGCGATCACGATGTAGCCGCGGCCGGCCGTCATGTTCTGGTTGAACGAGCCGACCTCGCCGACCGCCAGGTAAGCGCCACCGAGACCGCTGAGCAGGCCGCACCACATCAGAGCCTGACGACGGCGCTTGTTCACGTGGATGCCGGTGACATCGGCAGCCTGCGGGTTCTCACCGACGGCACGCAGTTCCAGACCCCAGCGGCTGCGTTCGATCAACCACCAGGTGAGCGGGATGATCCCGATCAACAGATAGACCGGCCATCGTTCGACGAACAGAGCCGGCCCGATCATCGGGATGTCACGCAGTCCCGGAATGTTGATCTGGGACACCTGGTGGCTGACGAACGAGCTGGTGGCGATCAGGTAGCTGGTCAGCCCGAGCACGAGCGCGTTGAGTGCCAGGCCGACGACGAAGGTGTTGATCTCGGCGCGATGCGAGAGGTTCGCGTGCACCACGGCAATGACGAACCCGACGGCTATGCCGGCGAGCAACCCGATCGTGGCGCTGCCGGTCGCGCTGGCTGCCGCGATCGAGGTGAACGCGCCGCCGAGCATCATCGCCTCGACCGAGATGTTCAGCGTGCCGGCCCGCTCGGCCAGGTACTCGCCGCAGGCGGCGAACGCGAGCGGAACCGTCAACCGCACACCACTGGACAAGATGGTCTCGACGTCGGTGACAGCACTCATGCCGCGGCTCCTTCCAACGTCGGGGCGGGTTGCTCGACGACGGCGGCGCGAGATGCCGACGCGCGGCGCTGCATCATCTTGGCCAGCGCGGGCGGCGCGACGAAGGCGAGCACGAGCAGCGCCTTCACCACGTCGACGATGAACGAGGGCACGCCGGTGGCCGCGATGAAGTTGCCGCCGGAGCGCAACACGCCGAACAGCAGCGCGAACGGGACGGCGACGAGCGGGCGGTCACGCGCCACCAGGGCGACGAGCAGGCCGTCCCAGCCGAACATGTGCGACGTGCCCGGTTGCAGCCGGAAGTTGCCGACCGGGCTGGCGACCAGTACCGCACCGGCGAGCCCGGAGAACGCGCCCGAGATCGCCAGCGCAAGAGCGGCCAGCCCGGCCACCCGGATGCCGGCGTGCCGCGCGACGAACGGGTTCAGCCCCACCATCTTGAGCCGGAACCCCCACCGGGTGCGGTACATGACCACGGCGGCCAGCACGGCCAGCGCGAGCGCGATGAACAGCCCGACGTTCAGCTGCAGGTTGGGGTAGTTGCCGAACGACCTCAGCCGCGCGCCGGACGGAATCTGGTCGGACTCCGGCGCCGGCGTGGCGTAACTGATCTTCTTCTCCTGCAGGAACCACGACGTGTTCACCGCGTAGGTGATCAGCTGTTGCGCCACGAACGTCATCAGCAGCGTGCTGACGACGATGTTCACGCCGCCGATCTTGAGCATCAGCGAACTGAGCGAGGCCCACGCGCCGCCGGCGACCGCGGCGGCGAGCAGCGCGACGCCGAGCGCCGCGGGCCCGACCAGATCCATCTTGATCGTGACGGCAGCCGCGGCCATCGCCCCGATCAGCACCTGACCTTCCTGGCCGATGTTGAACGTCCCCGCGCGGGCGCAGATGCACGAGCCGACGGCCACAATGAGCAGCGGCGCGGCGTTGAGCAACGTGGTGGACCACGACGACTGCGAGCCGATGCTGCCCTTGACGACAGCGTCCAGCGAGTCGCTCGGTGAGCCGCCGGTGGCCGCAATGAGCACGCCGGACAGCACGGCCACGACCGCGACCGCGATGACCGACAAGACGGCGATCAGCCATCCGGTCCGCATCTGGGCAAGGCCCCTGGATCGGGTGGCACTCATGCCGCGATTCCTCCGACGAGCATGCCGAGGCGCTCAGCGGTCGCCTCCGCGATCGAAAGCACGCCGGTGATCCGGCCGGAGGAGATGACCGCGACGCGGGCGCACAACGCCATGACCTCCTCCAGTTCGGTGGATACGAGCAGCACGGCGACGCCCGACGAGGCCGCCTTGCGCAGCCGTAGGTACATGTCCTCGATGGCGCCGACGTCGAGCCCGTGCGTGGGCTGCGCGGCGATCAGCACCGACGGGTTGCCGGAAAGCTCGCGGGCAAGCACCACACGCTGCTGGTTGCCGCCCGACAGGCTGCGCACGGGCGCGTCGAGCGAGGACGTGATGATGTTGTACTCGGTGGCCAGCCGCTGCGCGATGGCGTGCATCTTGCGCTTGCTGATGAACCCGCCCGAGGTGACGTCGTCGACCGTCTTGAACACCAGGTTCTCGGCGACGCTCATGTCCAGCACGACGCCCGAGTGGTGCCGGTCCTCCGGGACGATGCCGAGTCCGGCACGCTGCAGCGCCTTCGGCCGGCTCAGGTCGATGACCTTCCCGCCCACTTCGACGGTGCCGCTCGACGGGTGGACGAGACCGGCGAGCACCTCACCGAGGGTCGCCTGACCGTTGCCCTCCACGCCGTACAGCCCGACGATCTCGCCCGGCTGGACGGTGAGGCTGAGCTTGTCGATCAACGGAACCCCGCCGGCCTCGACGACCAGGTCGGTGAGCCGAAGCGCGGGCGGCAGGTCAGCGACGGCGGCCGATGCCGACTCCACCTCGGCGGTACCGGCCCGGCCACCGCGCTCGACGGGCAACACACCGAGTGCGGCGGCCTCGGCGCGCAGCGACACGTCCCGGCCGACCATCTGCCGGGCCAGCTCCTGCGCGGTGGTCTCCGCGGTGGCCGTCCGGAAGGCCACCTTGCCCTTACGCAGCACCGTAACCCGGTCGGTGGCCGCGGTGATCTCGGCGAGTTTGTGGCTGATCAGGATCACCGCGCGGTTCTCCTCCTGCACCACGCGGCGCAGCACCGAGAACAGCTCGAGCGACTCGGCCTGGGTGAGCACCGAGGTCGGCTCGTCCAGGATCAGCACCGACGGATCGCGCCGCAGGCACTTGATCAGCTCGACCCGCTGGCGCTCGCCGGCCGAGAGTTGGTCGATCCGCTGCAGCGGGTCGATCGGCAGGCCGTACCGCCTGCCGACCTCCTCCACCTGTGCACACGCGCGCGACCGGTCGACCTTTCCCACGTCGCCGAGCACGACGTTCTCCCAGACCCGCAACGGCTCGATGAGGCTGAAGTGCTGGTGCACCATGCCCAGCCCCATCGCCGCCGCTGCCTGCGGGTCGTTGATCTCGACCTGCCGGCCGCGGTACTCGATCGTTCCCGCGTCCCGGTTGACCAGGCCGAGCAGGACCTTCATCAGGGTGGACTTTCCCGCCCCGTTCTCGCCGAGGAGTCCGTGGATCTCGCCGGAGTTCACGGCGAGATCCACGGCGTCGCACGCGACGACGGAACCGTAGACCTTGGTTATTCCGCGCAACTGCAGAGCGGTCGGCTGCTCGGTGGCCAGTGCCACGGTCCTCTCCTCCAACGACATGTCAGGAGCCGGCCTTGTCGGCTTCCTTCTCGGAGTCGATCTTCCCGGACCCGATCTCGCCGATGAAGGCCTTCAACTTGTCGGCCTGATCGCCCGTCGGGTTGCAGATCTTGACGGTCGGGTACGGGTCAACGCCCATCTTCCAGACGCGCGCAACACCCATCCGCAGCTTGCCGGCCGCGAAGTCCTGCAGCGCCGCGGCGAAGTAGTCGCCGGGGCTGAACAGCACCGACACGTCGAACTTCGGCGAGGTCGAGTCACACCGGTCGGTGCCCGGCGTCAGCGTCATGACACCGGACGAGTTCGCCAGCGTCGCGACCGCGTCGGTCGAGCCGCCGAGGTACGGGTACACGGCCTTGACGCCCTGGCTGATCTGCGCCTGCATGGCCTCCTTGCCCTTGGCCGAGTCGTTGTTGTCGCCGGTGAAGGTGGTGACGACGTCGGCGTTCGGGATGACCTGCCGGATGCCCGCCTTGAACGCGGCGGCGGCCCGCTGCGAGTAGTCGGCCGACGGTCCGGCGATGAAGCCGGCCTTGGTGACGCCCTTCTCCTTCATCAGCAGGGCGATCGCATACCCGCCGGCGAACACCGACTGGCTGGCGATGTCCGAGGACAGCATGATCTTCGGGGTCAACGGCAGGTTGCCCGATGCGGGCACGTACCAGGCCGTGTTGGCGCAGACCGGCTCCTCCGACGCCGGGATGGCGTCCTTGAGTTCGGACGCGCCCAGCGCGACCATGTCGACCTTCTGCTGGCACAGCGCGCGGGCCGCGGCGAGCGCGTCGGTCGGCGCGACACTGCCGCGCTTGATGACCGTCCAGCCCTTCGACTTGGCGAAGGTGTCGGCCTCGTCCACGAAGCTCTCGTAGTAGCCGTGGTCGTTGATGTCACCGGGGCTGAGCACCCCGATCACGACCTTGCCGTCGCCGTTGACGTCGGGCTCGCCCTTCGGAAGCGTGCCGGCTCCCTCGGTCGTGTTGGCGGTCGGGATCGCGCCCCCGGTGTTCGTACCGTTGTTACCGCCGCCGCTGCTGCTGCAAGCGCCGAGCAGCAGGGCGGACACGCAGGCAAGTGCCGCGCCTGCGATCCCCAGCTTGTTCGCTGTCATCACATCGATCCTTTCGATGTAGGTCCGCGCCGGTCCGGCGCTGATGCGTTGTGACGTTCTGTGTGGTTGCTGGCTGTTCGGCGGCGGGGCGTCCTGGGGCCCGGCCGGCGATGCGCCGCCGGTCACCCCGGCGCGCCGCGGGCGAGCACTCCTTCCTCCCTGCCGCCCTCGGCGGTGCCGGGCACCGGGTCGAGGTCGGCGTACGCGATGCGGTCCTGGGTGAACATCGCTTCGGGGACTGCGGTGACGAACCACGGGAAACCCATCCGGCCGACGGCGCGGATCGCGGGGGGATCGATGCGCCCCTCGTCGGTCAGGATCGACTCGTCGGCGGTGATGCAGACGACCTCGGCGAGGACGATGTGCACGCCGGAGAAGCACGAGCGCGCGTCCCCCCGCGTGATCACCTCGTGCACGCGGCACTCCAGGTGCGCCGGGCTCTCGGCCAGCGACGGCGGTGCGACCAGCTGCGACGCGACGAGCTGCCAGCCCGCCACTGCGACCTCGTCGACCTCGCTCGGGTACTCGCGGGCCACCGTCTCGATGTGCGCGGCCAGCGCCGAGGTCGTCACGTTGATGACGAACTCGCCACTCGCCTGCAGGTTCGTCCAGGTGTCCTTCGGCCCTGGCGACGCCTCGCGCGTGGTGCCGATGGTGACCGCGACCAGCGGCGGCTCACCGCTGACCGGCATGAAGTAGCTGAACGGCGCCACGTTGAGCGCGCCCGCGGTGTCCAACGTGGTGATCATCGCGATCGGTCGCGGCACCACGAGTTGCGACAGCAGGCCCTGCTTCTGCGCGCCGGTCCGGCCGGCAAGGTCGATCACGCGCATGGCGCACCCGCCAGCTCGTACTTCTCGGCCGTGACGCTCGGCCAGCGGTGCGGCACGTCGATCCCGGCCCGGCGCAGCAGCGCGACCGAGCGGTCGGCGGCCTCGCGGCGCAGTTCGGCCACGTCCACAGTCTGCAGCGCGCGGTCGCGGACCACGATCCGGCCGTCGACCAGGACGTCGCGTACCGTCCGTCCCGCGTCGCCCCACACCAGTTGCAGCGCGAGGTCACCGCGCGGGATCCAGCCCAGGTCCGCACCGTCGAGCACGACCAGGTCGGCCGCCTTGCCCACCTCGATCGAGCCGATGAGCTCGCTCAACCCGATCGCCTCGGCACCGCCGATCGTCGCGGCCGCGAACGCCTCGTCGGAACGGAACGGCTCGCTCGTGCCCCGGTCGCGATCGAGCGCGGCGAGCAGCCAGGCGGCACGGAACACGTCCGGGACGTCTCCGGCGTTGTGGGCGTCGCAGCCGAGCGCGACCCGACCGCCCCGCCGGATGATCTCGGTGTGCCGCGCGGCGCGGGTATAGCCCTGCCCGAGCCGCAGGTACGCGCCCGGACAGGACGCGACTGCGGTACCCGAGCGCAGGATCGCGTCGACCTCGGCGTTGTCCAGCCACACCGCGTGCCCGAGCAGCAGCCGCGGGCCGAGCACGCCGAGACGCTCGAGGTGCACGACCGGCGGACGCCCACTGCGCTCGGCATAGGTGCGCGTGTCGTCGGCGCTGGGCGAGATGTGCCAGGTGACCTGCACGTCCAGGCGCTGCGCGAGCTCGGCCGCGCCGACGAACAGCTCGTCGCTGGCCAGGCCGTGCCCGACCAGGGTGACCCAGCCGGTGACCAGCGAGTCGGTGCCGACGGCCAGCACCGCGTCCTCCTGCAGCGCCAGGGACTGCTCGACGGGCGCGGCGTACTTGCCGCCGGCCACGTCCCAGCCCCAGCGGCCGACCCGGCCGCGGATGCCGGCGGTGCGCAACCCGGCGGCGACCCGGGCCGGGTGCCCGACGGTGCCCGCCTCCAGCACCGTGGTCACGCCGCGGCTCAGCGACTCGGCCGCGGTCAGCAGGGCGGACAGCTCGTCGTCGTCGCCACTGACCTGCTCGTGCAGCGGCACCGTCCAGCCGAAGATCGCGAGCTGCGAGTCGATGTCGTCCGGGGTGGTGCTGCGGGTGAGCGGGGACGCGGTCGTGTGCTGGTGCGCATTGATCAGGCCGGGTACGACGATGCAGCCGCGGGCGTCCAGCTCGGCGACGCCGGGGTGCGCGGCCCGCAACTGCTCGGCCGGGCCGATCGCGGCGACGCGCCCGCCGCGCACCAGAATGCTGCCGTCGAGCACGACCTGGCGTGCCGCGTCCATCGTCACCACGTCCGCGCCGACGATCAGCAGGTCGGCCGCGGGAACGCGACCGACTGCTGCAGGTACCGTCACCGGACCACCTCGGTCGCGCCGGCCGGCCGCCCACGGAGGCCGCAGCGCTCTTCCACGGTGTGCTTCGACACCCTGCCGCACCCCCTTCGCGTCTCGCATTGCGAACCAGTGGTCCACATAGCGAGGTACTCTGCCTCCGCTTCGACGGCCTGTCAACGGATTCATCGCGATCGGCCCGCGCCTTGACCACCTTGTGATGCAACGGCCGTTCCCGCTCGTGGCGACCCGGCGCACGCCGAATCGGCCTGTATCGCATTACAAGATGGCGTATTGCGTGGACGTTTGCCCGCGCGTAGGGTCCGCGATGTGAAAGCAGCGCTGTATCGCACCCACGGCGGCCCCGAGGTTCTCGAGTTCGCCGAGGTCCCCGATCCGGTCGCCGGCCCGGGCGAACTGGTGGTCCGCACCGCAGCCGTCGGGCTGAACCGGCTCGACCTGCTGCAGCGCTCCGGCCCCGCCATGCTGCCGCATTTCCAGCTGCCGCACATCGCCGGGATGGACTTCGCCGGCACCGTCGAGGCGGTCGGTCCCGGAGTCGATCCGGGACGGGTCGGCACCAGGGTCGTGGTGAACCCGTCCATCTCGTGCGGCAGCTGCGCGTTGTGCGCCCGCGGCGCCGATCACCTGTGCGCCGCCAAGACCGTGATCGGCGGGAGCATCAACGGCGGCTACGGCGAACTGGTCGCGGTGCCCGCGACGCACGCCCTGCCGGTACCCGAGCACATCGACCTGGTCGAGGCCGCCGCGCTGCCCACCGTCTACTCGCGTGCGTGGCAGTCGCTGTTCGTCAGCGGCCGGCTGGCGATCGGCGAGACGCTGCTCGTGCACGCGGCCGCCAGCGGCGTGACCATCGCGTCGGTGCAGCTGGCCAAGCGGGCCGGCGCCCGGGTGATCGTCACAGCGCGCACCGACGCCGAACTCGAGTTCGCCCGCGGCCACGGCGCGGACGCCGGCATCAACACGACCACGACCGACGTCACCGAAGCGGTTCTGGAGCTGACGGACGGCGTGGGCGCGGACATGGTGTTCGACCACCTCGGGCCGGCGCTGTTCGACGCCTCGATCCGCGCGCTGCGCCCGGCCGGCCGGCTGGTCTTCTGCGGCACCACGACCGGAGCCACCGTGCAGCTGCACCTGCCGACGGTATATCACCGGGACATCACCCTGATCGGTTCGGCCAGCTACACGTTCGGCGACTTCGAGCAGATGCTGGCGTACTGCTGGTCGGCGGGGCTCCCGTCGATCATCGACCGCCGGCTGCCGATCACCGAGATCGCGACCGCGCACGAGCTGATGGCGGCCGACCGGCTGCGCGGCAAGCTCGTCCTCGTCCACTGACAACCGGCTCACTGACTACTTGTGCACTGCCTAGTAGTGCACCGAGAAACGGAGCGACCATGACCCAGACCGAGAGCGCGACCGCCGAGAGCGAGGAGTTCCACGCGCCCAACTCGCTGCTGACGCACATCGCGCTGCCCGTGCGCAACCTCGACGCGCAGCTGGTGTTCTACGCCAAGCACACCCGGATGCGGGTGATCTCGACGCGCAAGGACGAGCACACCGGGCTGCGCACCGCGTGGCTGGCCAACGAGCGCGACATCCGCCCGGACGGCGGGGCACGGTTCGTGATCGTGCTGATCGAGGGCTCGCTGCCCCGCGACATCGTGGGCGATGAGATGAAGGAGGAGTACACCTTCCTCACCTCGATCAGCCACCTGGGCATCTCGCTGGACTCGCGCGAGGACGTCGACCGGGTGGCCGAGATCGCGCGCAAGGAGGGCACCCTGGTGCTCGGGCCGCTGTACCGCAACCAGGTCGTCGGCTACATCTGCCTGGTGAAGGACCCGGACGGCAACAACGTGGAGTTCTCCGTCGAGCAGGACCTCGGCTGACAGACCCACCGGCGCAGGAAGACCCGCGCGCTGCGGCGCGGGTCTTCCTGCGCGCTGTGCGCGCGGGCGCGGGACGGTCGCCGCGCTACCGCGGGTCGACCAGCGGCCAGCGGTGCGGCACCTCGATGCCGGCCCGGCGCAGCAGCGCGGTCGAGCGCTCCGCCGCCTCGGCCCGCAGCGCCGCGACGTCGACGGTCGGGCTCACCCGGTCGCGCAGCACGACCCGGCCGTCCACCAGCACGTCGCGCACCGTGTGACTGGGCGCGCCCCACACCAGCTGCAGCGCGAGGTCCCCGCGCGGTGCCCAGGCTGCGTCGTCGGTGTCGAACACGACGAGGTCGGCCGCCTTGCCCACCTCGATCGAGCCGGTGAGCGCACCCAGGCCGACCGCGTTCGCCCCGTCGATCGTGGCCAGCGCGAACGCCTGGTCGGCGCGCAGCCGGGCCGGCGTGCCACGGTCGTTCTCGAATGCGGCGAGCAGCCGCGCGGCGCCGAGCACGTCCGGGACGTCACCGGCGTTGTGCGCGTCGCACCCCAGCGCGACGCGGCCGCCGCGTGCCGCCAGCTCGCCGTGCCGCCCGGCGCGCGCATAGCCCTGGGCCAGGCGCGCGTACGCGCCCGGGCAGGATGCCACGGCGGTGCGCGTTTCGAGCAGAATGTCCAGTTCGGCATCGTCCAGCCACACCGCGTGGCCGAGCAGCACCCGCGGCCCGAGCACGCCGAGCCGGTGCAGGTGCTCGAGCGGGCGCAGCCCGCTGCGCGCGGCGTACGCGCGCACGTCGTTCTCGCCCGGCGAGATGTGCCAGGTCATCGGTGCGTCCAGCCGCTGCGCCAGCTCGGCCGCCCCGGTGAACAGCTCGTCGCTGACCAGATCGTGGCCCACCAGGCTCACCCAGCCGGTCACGGTGCCGTCGGCGCCGATGGCCCGCACCGTCTCCTCCTGCAGCGCGAGGGTCTCGGCGGCCGGCGCGGAGTACGGCGCATCGGCGACGTCCCAACCCCAGCGGCCCACCCGGCCGCGGATGCCGGCGGCGCGGAGCCCGGCGGCCACCCGCAGCGGGTGCGCGACCGTGCCCGGCTCGAGCAGCGTGGTCACGCCGCGGCTCAGCGACTCGACCGCGGCCAGCGTCGCCGCCAGCTCGTCGTCGTCGCCGCTCACCTCGGCGTGCAGCGGCACGATCCACTGGTAGATCGACTCGTCCGAGCTGATGTCGTCCGGGATCGTGCTGCGCACCAGCGGGTCGGCGGTCGTGTGCTGGTGCGCGTTGACCAGCCCGGGCGTGAGCACACAGCCGCGCGCGTCCAGCTCGGGGGTTCCCGAGTACTGCGCGCGCAGCCGCTCGGCGGTGCCGATGTCCGCGATGCGCCCGCCGGCCACGGCGACGGTGCCGCCGACGACCACGTGGCGCTGCGGGTTCATCGTCACCACGTCGCCGCCGACCACGAGCAGGTCGGCGGCGGCGGGTGAGCTCATCCCCACAGGTCTTGGATGGTCGAGAACACCTTCTGGTTGTGCGAGAACTCGATCGTGTTGCCGTCCGGGTCGTCGACCGCGCAGATGTAACCGATGTGTGCGGCCATGTCCATCGGCTCCCAGCGCAGGTTGCCGCGCTCGCGGGCCTTGGCGGCGACCGCGTCGATGTCCTCGCGGTTCGGCAGTTCGATGCCGATGTGCGCGAACGGTGCGAGCGTCGGGATCTTCTTGCCCTCCTCGATGCCGAAGCGGGCGCCCACCTCGGGCATGAACTCCGCCAGCACCAGCACGAACGGCGAGTCGACCTGGCCCTTGTTCGACAGCCACGCGCCGCGGCCGTTGCTGTCCTCGTTCTTCGTGACCAGCACCAGCGGCGTGATCGCCTCGTAGAACTCGATCGAGCGGTCCAGGTCGCTCACCGGCAGGGCGACGTGCGTCCAGCGCGGCTCGGTCAGTTGTCCCATGGTGTGTTCCTCTTCCTGTTTCTCGGCGGCGCCGCGCTCTGCGGTCGCCGATGGTGCGTCAGACCGTGGGCCACTTCGCCCGGTCCGGCAGGCCGGAGCGGGCGCGGATCCCCTCGCCGGCCACCTGCGCACGGCGCAGCAGATCATCTTCGTCGATCGTGGTGCACCGATAGTTGTCGACGACGCGGCGCCCGTCCACGAAGACGGTGTGCACACCACGGCCGTCGGCGGACCAGACGAGCTGGTTCGCCACGTTGTGCAGCGGGCGCCATTCCGGACGGTTCGTGTCGTGCAGCACCAGGTCGGCCTTCTTGCCCACCTCTATGGAGCCGAGGTCGTCCTCGGCCTGCAGGGCGCGCGCGCCGTTGCGGGTGGCCATCGCGAACGCGTCCTCAGCCGGGAAGATCGTCGCGTCCCGCCGCGCGTCCTTGAACAGCCCGGCGACCAGGTACGTCGCGCGCATCAGGTCGTGGTAGTTCGACGCGTTGTTACCGTCCGTACCGATCGCGACGTTGATGCCCGCGGCGACCATCTCGGGGAACTTGCCGATCTGGGTCACGCCGTAGGAGACCTTCAGCGCGGTCGTGGGGCAGTGCGAGACGCTGGTGCCGGTCTTCGCGAGCAGCCTGATCTCCTCGTCGTCGACGTGCACGGCATGCGTCAGAATGACGTTGTCGCCGAGCACGCCGATCTCGTCCAGGTGCACCATCGGCCGCTGCCCGAACGCGGCCAGAAACCCCTCGGGGTCCATCGCGGCCGGCGACATGTGAAAGCTCATCCCGGTGCCGCACTCGAGCGACAGGCCCTTGGCCGCCCGCCACAGCTCGTCGCTGCAGCAGGTGTGCCCGATGATGATCGGCCACGCCTGGATCCGCCCGTCGGCCACCGAGGCGTACCGGTCCATCGTGTCGTGCAGCCGCGCGATCGCCTGCGCCGTGGTCAGCCGCAGCACCTCCGGCTCCGGCGGCAGGTCCCAGGCCCACGGTCCGACGCGGGCGCGGATGCCGATCTCGGTGAGCGCCTCGACCACCGGGTCGATGAACCGGATCGTGCCCGCCTCCAGGAACGAGGTCGTGCCGCTCTTGAGCATCTCCAGCGAGGCGAGCTGTGCCGAGATGTGCTCGTCCTCCTCGGTGTAGTGCGTGTGGATCGGCGTCAGCCACTCGAACACGTTCTCCAGGAACGGGGTGTCGTCCGGGACGAAGCCGCGGGTCAGCGGCTCGCCGGTGATGTGCACGTGCGTGTTGATCAGGCCGGGCGTCACCACGAACCGCACGCCCTCGATCACGCTGTCTGCGTGCCAGGCGGCGGTCACGTCGTCGGTCTTGCCGACGGCGACGATGCGGTCGTCGCGGATCGCGATCGCCGCGTCGGTGATGACGCGGCGCTGGTCGTCCATGGTGACCGCCATGGTGTTGCGGATCAGCGTGTCCGCCCGTTCCGTGCTGGCGTCGGTGGTCATGAGCGCTCCGTCCTGTCGGCAGCCGCGATGAGGTAGACGTGTTGGCGCGGGATCGGTTCCAGCGCGGTGATCAGCTCGGCGCCCGCGGCGCCCGCCCAGTCGCGCAGCGCGGCGACGGTCACCCCGGCGCCCGGCGTCGAGGCCAGCACGGTGAGCGAGAGCAGCAGTTCGTGCTTGGCCGCCGCGCACGCCGCGGTGCGATCAGCTGCGGGGACGTCGTCAGTGGCGGCGTCGTCAGTGGCGTCGTCGGGGCGCGGATAGTCGGCCACGACGACGACGCCGTCCGGACCGGCCAGCTCGATCGCACGCCGCAGCAATCGCTGCGCCCGTTCGGCCGGCTCGGCGCGCAGCACGTGCGCGAGCACCACCACGTCGGCGCGCTCGACCGGCAGTGCCACCGCCAGGTAGTCGCCGCCGAGCAGGGTGAGCCGGTCACGTACCGCGGCCTCGGCCGCCGTGCGCTCGGCCACCGGCAGCACGTCCGGCAGCTCGACCCCGACGCCGGTGGCATCCGGACTCTGGGCGAGCAGCGTGGCCAGCCACGCTCCCGACCCGCAGCCCAGGTCGACGATCACCGGTGCGTCCGGCCAGCGGCCGCGGCGCTCCAGTTCATGGCCGACGGCCGCGGCCACGGCAGCCTGGGTGGGCGCGGTGGCCGGCGCGAGCTCCGGGTAGAACGCGGCCAGCTCGGCGGCCAGCGACGGATCGGGCGAGCCGCGCCGGATCGTGTGCGCCAGCTCGGGCCACGACCGCGCAGGTCCGGGCGAGTGGCGCACCAGCGCGGCCATCGACGCGGGCGAACCGGACGTCAGGTACCGCTCGGCCGCGGCGTTCAGCCGGTACCGGCCGTCGTCGTCCGACGTGAGCAGGCCGAGCGCGATCAGGGTGTCGGCGAGCACGGTCACCGGGGCGCGATCGGCGGCCCCGACCGCGCGGGACAGCTCGGCACCGTCGCGCGCCTGACCGCCGGCGAGCGCGTCGAAGACGCCGAGGTCCAGCGCGGTGCGCAGCGCCCAGTAGCTGCTGAAGCCGTTGATCACGTCCCACACCGGCGTCGGGCTCACCGGTGCGCTCACCGTGGCCGTCACGGGCGCAGCACGATCTTGCCGGTGGCCGCGCGCGACTCCATCCGCTCCTGGGCGGCCCGGGCGTCTGCCAGCGCGAACTCGCTGTCGATCGGCGTCACGAACGGCGCCGCCCAGTAGGTGTCCAGCATCGCCGCGAACTCGTGCCGGTCGTACGGGTCGGAGCCGAGCAGCCGCAGGCCGAAGTGGTACGCGTACACCAGGTCGAACTCGGCGCGGTTTCCGGTGGTGTTGCCGAAGAACACCAGCCGGCCGCGTGGCGCGAGGCTGTAGACGCCCGCGTTCCAGGTCGCCGGGCCGACGTGGTCGAGCACCACCTCGACGCCGCGTCCTTCGGTAGCTGCGCGCGCGACCGCCACCACGTCCTCGGTCGCCGAGTTCACCACGACGTCCGCGCCGAGCCGCTGCACGTACTCGCGTTTGGCGTCCGAACCGACGGTCGTGATCACCCGGGCGCCGGCGGCCTTCGCCAGCTGGATCGCCGCCGTGCTCACCCCGCTGCCGCCGGCGTGGATCAGCACCGTCTCGCCGAGCCGCACCCGCCCCACGGCGACCAGTGCGTGCCAGGCGGTCATCCAGACGGTGGGGACGACCGCGGCGTCCGCGAGCTCCACGTGCTCGGGCACCGGGTGCACGTTGGCGGCGGGAACGACCACGTACTCGGCGTAGCCACCGGCGACGTTGCCGCCTATGACCTGCGCGCTCGCGCACCGGCCGTCCAGACCGCGAACGCAGTCGGCGCACTCCCCGCATCCGGCGGCCGGGTTGACCACGACCCGATCGCCCTCGGCGCAACTGTCGACGCCCGCTCCGCGCGACTCGATGACGCCGGCGATGTCCATGCCGGCGATGTGCGGCAGCGTGTAGCCGGGGATGAGCGCGGGGCCGCGACGCTGCAGGACGTCGAGGTGATTCAAGCCGCACGCCGCGACCCGCACCAGCACCTCGCCGGGGCCGGGTTGTGGGGTCGGGACGTCGGTGAACTCGAGCCGGTCCACCTCGCCGTGCGCCCGATAGAGCACTGTCTTCATCGCCGAAACCTCGTGTCTGCCTGGTGAATGGGGCTGATTGCCGGCCAGGCGGTTGCACGCCTGATCGGCATGCAACGGGTTCCTCGGCGCCGCATCGGACGCGCTCCCTGCCCGGCCTGTTGCCTGCCGGGCGGGACACCGGTGACGCTAGGACGAACCGTCGGCAGCTGTCAACACCCTTTCGGAATAAGGTGATTCGCCCTCGTTGAGCAGATCCATCGCGACGAGCGCGGCGTGCAGCACCGCGCTGCTCCCCGGGTCCACCGGATCGACGCCGAGCAGCGTCTTGAGCTGGCCGACGCGGTAGCCCACCGAGTTGCGATGCAGGTGCAACTGCTCGGACACCACCTGCCTGCTGCCGCCGGAGGCGAGCCACAGCCGCAGCGTGGCCAGCAGCTCGGGCCGGTCCAGCACCGGGCCGAGGTGGTGGCGGACGAAGTACGCCAGGCGCGACCCTGGTACTGCCAGCAGCAACTGCAGCAGGCCAGCGTCGGCGAACGGCAGCTGCGCGGACGTTCCCGCGCGGCTCAGGTGCGCGAGCAGCGCGGCCGCCTCGGCGAACGAGGTCGCGTAGCCGCCGGCCAGCGTGCTGTCGGGGCCGGACGCGGCCAGCACCGTCCCCGCACCGAGGGTCAGCTCCAGCCGCTCGCGGGTGCGGGTCAGGTCGTCCGCGTCGGCCACGAGCGTGAAGGCGCGCTCGCCGTGCTGTTCGACCGGCCGCTCCAGCCAGGACAGCGCGGTCGCCCAGGTGCGGGTGTGCCGGCCGGTGTAGGCGAGCGCGGCGGCGCAGTGCGGGCGGTCCAGGTCGAGGCCGAACCGGGAGGCGGCCAGCCGCACCCCGTCGCCGTCGCCCGCGGCGTCGCCGGCCCCGCTGCGCAGCGCGCCGATCAGGCCGGCACCGTCGCCGAACCGGGACGCGCCGGTGGCGCTGCGCCGCACCGACTCGATCAACAGCGCGGTGACCGCGGCGCGCGCGAGCGCGACGTGCGCCTCGGCCGCCGGTGCGGCGATGAGCAGCAGCGCGGCGACGCGCCCGCCCGCGCGGGCCGGCACGGCGCGGGCCGTCCAGCCGTCCTGGGTGCGGACCCGGGCGGCGGGGTGGTGCTGGGCCGCCTCGGCGCACGCGCGGGACAGCCCGCCGCGGGCGTGGCCGCCTGCCAGCACGGCGCCGTCGGCGGTGAGCAGCCGGGTGGCACGGCCGGTCGCCGCGGTGAGGCGGGCGAGCAGTTCGGGCCAGCCGGCGCCTGCGAGCGCCAGGTCGGTGAGCTCGCGCTCGAACGCGGCCGGGTCCACGGCGGCGACACGACTCGTCCCGCCGCTGGCAGGCCGGACGGCCGGCAGGCTCGTCACGGCACTCAGCGCTCCAGCAACCGCACGGCGATCGCCTTCTCCTGAGTGTACTCGCGCAGCGCGCCGTACCCGCCGCCGCGGCTGAACCCGCTGTCCTTCTGCATGTTGAACGGGAAGCCGATCACGCCGGCGTCGTGGAACTGGTTGATCGCGACCTGCCCGGACCGGACGGTCTTGGCCAACCGCAGCGCGCGCGAGATGTCGTTCGTCCAGATGCAGGCGAGCAGCCCGAAGTCGGTGTCGTTCATGATCTCGACGGCCTGCGGGGTGCCGCTGAACGTCTGCACCGCGAGGACCGGGCCGAAGATCTCCTCACGCGCGATCGGCATGCAGCCGTGGACCTGGTCGTAGACGGTCGGCTGCACGTACCAGCCGTCGCCGGTAGCCGCACCGCCGGTCACCAGCCGGGCGCCGGACGCGGGTGCCTGTTCGAGGTAGCCGCGCACCCGGTCGAACTGCTGCGCGCTGACCAGGGGACCCATGTCCAGGTCGGCGTCCCAGGCGCCCATACGGATCTGTGCCATGGCGGCGGCGAGCCGCTCGACCACCTCGTCGTGGACGGTGTCCTCGACGACGAGCCGCGAGCCGGCGTAGCAGTTCTGCCCGGCGTTCTCGGTGATCGAGCCGACGATGGCCGGGATCGCGACGTCCAGGTCGGCGTCTGCGAACAGCACGTTGGGTGACTTGCCGCCGAGCTCGAGCTTGACCGGGACGAGGTTGCGGGCGGCCGCGGTCATGATCGCCCGGCCGGTGACCGTCGAGCCGACGAAGCTGATGTGGTCGATGTCGCGGTGACCGGACAGCGCCGCACCGGCGTCCGGGCCGAGCCCGGCGACGACGTTCAGGATGCCGGGCGGGAAGCCGGCCCGGCGGGCGAGTTCGGCCAGCGCGAACGGGGCGAGGGGGGCGATCTCCGACGGCTTGAGCACGACCGTGTTGCCGGCGGCGAGCGCAGGCGCGACGTTCGCGGCGGTGAGCACCGCGGGGACGTTCCACGGGATCACGACGGCGCACACGCCGTACGGCTCGGGCATCGTGTAGCCGAGGTAGTCCGGCGTGCGGGTCGGCAGCGTGACGCCGGTGAGCTTGTCAGCGGCGCCGGCGAAGTAGTCGATGATGCCGTGGGTGATGTACATGTTCATCCGGCCGCCGGACAGCGGCTTGCCGACGTCACGCGCCTCGATCGCGGCGAGGTCCTCGACGTGGGCCATGATGAGCTCGGCCCAGCGGTGCAGCAGGGCCCCGCGCTCGGACGGGTTGGTGGCCGCCCAGGCCGGGAAGGCGCGGCGCGCGGCGGCGACCGCGTCGTCGACGTCCTGCGCCTCGGCGAGCGCGACCGACTGGATCGGCTCGTGCGTGGCCGGGTCGACGACGGCGAGTTCGCCCTTGTTCCGCGCCGGCGTCCACTCGCCGTCGACGAGCAGGCTGGCGGCAGGGACCTCGAGTGCAGGCATGCCACGATCCTTGACCGGCCCTGTTGCACATGTCAAGATGGAGTCTCGCGTTGTGAACCGAACGAGGAGTGCTGTGCGAGCGAAAGCAGCCGTGCTGGAAAGCTCCGGCGCGCCGTTCACGATCACCGAGGTCGACCTGGAGGACCCGCGCCCGGACGAGGTGCTGGTCAAGGTCGCGAGCGTCGGGATCTGCGGCACCGACCTGGAGTTCGCCAAGTTCTTCCCCACGCCCGTGGTGCTCGGCCACGAGGGCTCGGGTGTGGTCGAGGCGGTCGGCAGCCAGGTGAGCTCGGTGCAGCCGGGCGATCACGTGGCGATGTCGTTCACCTCGTGCGGCGCGTGCGCCAACTGCCTCACCGGGGCGCCGTCGTACTGCCTGAAGTTCGACGCGATGAACTTCACCGGACGCCGGCCGGACGGCAGCACCGCGATCTCGCGCGGCGGCGCCGAGGTCAACGGGCACTTCCTGGGCCAGTCGTCGTTCGCCAGCCACGTCGTGGCACCGGCACGCGCCGTCGTCCCGATCGACAAGGAACACGACCTGCGCATCGTCGGCCCGTTCGGCTGCGGCTTCCAGACGGGCGCGGGCGGCGTGCTGAACGTGCTGCGGCCCGAACCCGGGTCCAGCATCGCGATCTTCGGCGCCGGTGCGGTGGGCGTCGCCGCGATCCTCGGCGCGGTGCTGAGCGGCTGCGGCGCGATCATCGCCGTCGACGTCAGCTCGGACAAGCTCGCCGCCGCGCGTGGCTACGGCGCGACGCACGTGCTGAACTCCGCCGAGGTCGATCTCGCCGAGGCGCTGCGCGACATCGCGCCGCACGGGCTGCGCTACGCGATCGACACGACCGGCCGCGAGGACGTGCTGCGTACCGCGGTCGAGGCGCTCGGCCCGCTGGGCACCGTCGGCGTGATCGGGATCGGGCCGAGCGAGTCGATGAGCTTCGAGTGGCGCAGCGTGCTCAACGGCCGCACCATCACCGGCATCATCGGCGGGGCGAGCCTGCCGCAGGTCTTCCTGCCGCGGCTGCTCGACCTGCACGCCGAAGGCAAGTTCCCGGTCGACCGGATGATCAGCTACTTCCCGTTCGCGCAGATCAACGAGGCGGTCTCGGCCGTCAAGGCCGGCAGCGTCGGCAAGGCCGTGCTGGCGTTCTGACCCGCTCGCTGTGTCATGCGATCGCGGTGCCAGGACCCCACGATCGCATGACAGATCCGGGCCGACAGCTCACTCCAGTGCGGCCAGCACGTCCATCGCGACGAGGGCGGTCTGCAACTGCACGGCGACGGCGGGATCCGTCGGGTCCACCCCGAGCAGGGTGCGCAGCCGGTCCATCCGGTGGCCGACCGAGTTGCGGTGGATGTGCACCGCTGCCGCCACGCTGAGCCGGCTTCCGCCGCTCGCGTACCAGGCCCGCAGCGTCGCGACCAACTCCGGGTGGGCGAGCAGCGGCTGCAGCCGGGCGGCCACGTACTCGGCCAGCTCGCCGCGCGGCACCGCGAACAGCAACCCGGCCAGCCCGAGTTCGTCGAAGCTCACCGTGCCCGCGGCGCGCACCGACGGCACCCGCCCGGCTGCCAGCAACCGCAGCGCGAACCCCGCCTTCTCGAAACCGCCGCGGATCGCCTCGACGCCCAGTGCCGGCGGCCCGGCGGCGACCAGCACCTGCCCGGAGCCGAGGAACGCCTGCAGCCGGCGCTGGATCAGGGCGGCCCGCTCCCGCGCATCGGCTCCGAGCACCGTCCAGGCCCGGCCGCCGTCCACCCGGATCGGCGCCTCGACCCACGACAGCGCGGTGCTGAACGTCCGCAGGTCCGGCCCGTCGTACCCGATCACCGCCGCTGTCTGCGGCTCGGCGAGGTTCACCCCGAAGCGCTGCGCCATCGCGGCCACCTCGTCGGCCGAGCGGCGCGAGCCGAAGCGCAGCTCGTCGACGAACCAGCCCGCCGTCTCGGCCACCGCCGAGGCCTGCGCGTCGCGGCGCACGGCCACGATCGCGACCGCCGTGCTTCCGGCACGCAGCAGTGCCTCGGCCCCCGCGCCGGCGCTCCCGACGAGCAGCACGCCCACCCGCCGCCCGCCGGAGCGCACCGCGAGGCCACGCATCGCCAGCCCGTCCAGTGTCCGAACCGCGACCGGCGAGCCAGCCGCGAAGGCGCGGGCCACGTCGGCAGCGTCGAGGATCGGCGGGCGGGGCGCGTCGAACTCCTCTGCCCCGGGCAGCGAGCTCGCCCCGTCCGGCCCTGCCGCGCACAGCAGCGCGGCGTCCGCCGCCGCCAGCCGCACCGGGCACCGGCCCGCCTCGGCCAGCGCGACGATCAGCTCCAGCCAGTCGGCGCCGGCCAGCGCGCGCGCCTCCAGGGCGTCCCGCAGGGCCGGCTGATCCACCCGGCAAGTGTGCCGCGGCTACCCGGCGTTGGCGACGCCCGCCACCAGCGGCGTCCAGTTGTCCGGGCGCTTGGCCTTGCGGCTGAACACCTCGCGCACCATCGGCTCGAAGTGCTCCAGCGGCTGCATCGGGTAGTCCGGGTCGAACGCCTTCTCGTCCCACTCGTCGGCGAACCGCTCGGCCAGCTCGTACGCCGGGTGGTCCTTGTGCTGCAGCCTGATCATCGGGTCGACGCCGATCTCGGCGAGGTAGTGGATGCCTTCGAAGTCCTGGTGGACCTTGACCATCCAGTACGCGTCGTCGCTGACGAACGGCTTGATCATCTCGGCGGCGATCGCGGCGTGGTTGGGCGTGGAGATCACCTTGCTCATGTCGTGGCACAGCGCGGCGACGACGATGTCCAGGTCCATGCCGGCCCGCTCGGCCATCGTGGCGGTCTCCAGACCGTGCTCGAGCTGGGTCACCTGCATGCCCTGCACCAGCCGGTCGGAGGCCGCCAGCATGGCCAGGATCCGGTCCGGGATGCACTCGACGTCGCGGTCCACCTGGCGCTGCAGGAACGCCTGGTAGTCCTTGCTGAAGCCGGACATCCACGGCGCCTTCTCGCCCTCGAACGTCTCGTCCGCGGGCGCGACGGCGGGGAACTGGACGGTGCCGATCTGCACAGAAGTCATGCCGGCAACCTAGGGCGGCCCGGCGGCGGACGCACCGTGCGCGGCACGCCAGTTCACGGGCGCCCGGTGTGCTCCGAGCACAGTCAGCTGTATTTCGTATCGCGAGACGTCATCTTGCATTGACGGACGGGGTAGCACCCGGCCATAGTGCACCGCATGCGCATCCGTTCGCTCACGCCGATCACCGTCACCTACCCGCTGGGCCGCGAGCCCATGTCGTTCTGCTTCGTCCGCGTCGAGACCGACACCGGGCTGGTCGGCTACGGCGAGGCCTGCGACAGCTACGGCTGCTCGTACGCCGGCGTGCTCGCCGAGGTGATCAGCCAGGTGTACGCGCCGCTGCTGCTCGAGCAGGAACTCGTCGCGGTCGGCCCGCTCGCCGACCGGCTCCGGCTGTCGACCCGGCGCCGGCTCGGCGACCAGTGGATCGCGGTGCAGGCCCGCAGCGCCGTCGAGATCGCCCTGTGGGACCTCGTGGCGCAGCAGGCCGGCCGCTCGGTCAGCGCGCTGCTCGGCCAGGTGCGGGAGCGAGTGGAGGTGTACGCCTCGTCGACCTTCCTGGACGAGGGGCCGGCGCAGTTCCATGCCGACCTGCTCGCCCCGCTGCTCGAGCGCGGCGTGCGGCTGGCCAAGGTTCGGGTCGGTCCGGAGTGGCAGCAGGACCTGCGCACGCTGCGCGACCTGCGCGCGCTGCTGCCCGAGGACGTGGAGCTGATGGTCGACGGCAGCGAGACGTTCACGCTGCCGACCGCGATCGAGGTGGCCGCGCGGCTGGGCGAGCTCGGCGTGCGCTGGTTCGAGGAGCCCATCCCGCAGGGCAACCGCGCCGCGATCGCCACCTTGTCAGCCCGCTCCGCCGTCCCGATCGCGTACGGCGAGCACCTGTACGGCCGCGAGGACGTGCTGGACGCACTGAACAACGGCGGGATCCAGGTGCTGCAGCCGGACGTCTCGATCAGCGGCGGCATCGCCGAGTCGCAGCTGATCGCGAACCTCGCCTCGTACTACGGCGCCCGCGTCGTGCCGCACGTGTGCGCCGGGCCGGTGTCGTTGGCCGCCAACCTGGCGCTCGCGGCGACGGTGCACGCGATCCGCGCGATCGAGTACCCGCTCAGCCTGATCCCGGCCTGGGACGCCCTGGGCGTCGGCGCGCCGCTCGGCCCGGACGCGATCGAGGGCGGCAGCATCGCGATCCCGTCCGGCCCCGGCCTGGGCGTCCGGCTGGCCGAGGACGTCGCCGCCGAGCACCCGTACCGGGCCCCGGGCGCGCGCGTCGCCGGCACCGTCGGCGGGCTGCCGGACCGCTTCGTCGGCGACCGCTGAGCATGCCGGACATCGAGCAGGTCACCGGCCCGCTCAGCCGGCACGGCGAGTGCCCGGTCTGGTCGGACGGCTGGGGCGGGCTGCACTGGATCGACCTGACGGCCGGCGACGTGCTCGCGCTCGATCCGGACGGGGGCGTGCGCCGCTGGCACGTCGCGCCGCAGGTCACCGCCATCCGACCGCGCCGCAACGGTGGGCTGGTGCTGGCGCTGGAGCGCAGCTTCGCGCTGGCCGACGGGTGGGGCGCGCCGCTGCGCGCGTTCGCCCCGGTCTGGCCGGAGGAGGACGTCCGGTTCAACGACGGCGGCTGCGACCCGCAGGGCAACTTCCTGTGCGGCTCGATGGGTACCGACTACGCCGCCGGTCGCGGTGCGCTGTTCCGGCTCGCCCCGGACGGGTCGGTGCGCCGGCTGTTCGGCGGCCTCGGCGTGTCCAACGGCCTGGACTGGACGGTCGACGGCGGCACCGCGTACCTGGCCGACACGCTCGCCGGCACGATCGACGCGTTCGACCACGACGCCGAGCACGGCCTGCACAACCGGCGTCCCTTCGTCCGGATCGACACCGACCGCGGGATGCCGGACGGGCTGGCCGTCGACACCGAGGGCTACGTGTGGGTGGCGCTGTGGAGCGGCGGCGCGGTGCACCGGTACGCACCGAGCGGGCGGCTGGACGCGGTGCTGGAGTTCGGCGTGAAGCGGGTCAGCGCGTGTACCTTCGGCGGTCCGCGGCTCGATCAGCTGTACGTCACCACGATCGGCACGGATGCCGCGCAGCACGAAGTGGGCCTGGCCGGCGCGGTGTTCAAGGTCGACGTCGGCGTCCGCGGCCAGCCCGCGCGAACCTTCGCCGGCTGACCACCACGCTCATGCGAGACGTTGTCTCGCATCGCGTCCCGGGTTATGCTGCCGCACACGAGCACCACCCCGGTGGCGCGGCCGGACAACACCGCGCACCAGCACGAAGCACGTGGAGCGTGCCAGCCATGACCACCACCACCGGTTTCGACCACCATTCGGACGCCGCCAACGAAGACCCGATCGGCTACTACGCGCGGTTCCGGGAGCAGTGCCCGGTCGGGCACACCGACGCGCACGGCGGTTTCCACTACACGACCCGGTACGCCGACATCGCCCGGATCGCCCGCGACGACGAGAACTTCTCCTGCTCGCGCGAGGTCGCGGGCGGCGAGGGCACCGCGATCGTCATCCCGCGCGGCGCCGGCATCGAGCAGTACCCGCTCGAGCTGGACCCGCCGCGCTCGGGCCAGTACCGCGACCTGATCAACCCGCTGCTGACGCAGGGCGAGATCGCCAAGCTGGTCCCGATGATCGCCCGGCACGCCACCCGCGTCGTCGACGAGTTCATCGAGTTCGGCTCGGCCGACCTGGTCCGCGACCTGACCAACCCGCTACCGGCCGCGGTCACCTTGGACTGGCTGGGCTTCCCGGCGGAGGACTGGCCCAAGCTGGCCGGCCCGATCCACGACATCTTCGCCGCCGTCGCCGGCACGCCGCGCGCCTCGCGCGGCGCCGAGGGCCTGGCCTACATGGACCAGCGCATCCGCGAGCTGATCCGCGAGCGCCGTGCCGAACCGCGCGAGGACGCGGTCAGCGTGCTGGCCGCTGCGTGCCACCCGGACGGCACCCCGCTGGGCGAGGAGGAACTCGTCTCGGTCATCGGGCTGCTGATCGCCGGCGGCGTGGACACCACCACCTCGCTCACCGGCTCGGTGCTGGTGCACCTGAGCCGGCACCCGGACCAGAAGCGCCGGCTGATCGAATCGCCGGACCTGCTCGACGGCGCGACCGACGAGTTCCTGCGCGCGTTCTCGCCGTCGCAGTCGATGGCCCGGACGGTGCGGGCCGACGTCGAGATCGGCGGCTGCCCGATGCACGCGGGCGAGCGGGTGCTCATCCCCTGGGTCGCCGCCAACCACGACCCGGCGGTGTTCGCCGAGCCGACCGAGGTCCGGCTGGACCGGGACGCCAGCCGGCACCTCGCGTTCGGGATCGGCAGCCACCGCTGCGCTGGCGCGCACCTGGCCCGGGCGATGTTCCGCGAGATGATGACCCAGGTCCTGACCCGGCTGCCGGACTACGAGGTGCTCGAGGACGGCCTGGTCGCCTACCCCACGCGGGGCAACCAGTCCGGCTGGGACGCGATCCCGATCGTGTTCCCGCCCGGGCAGCGGCTCGGGGCCGACGGCGGTGCCGTCCGCCGGCTCGCCGTGACCGAGACGCTTGCCGTCACCGACGTGGCCACCTCGGCCGACGGCGTCCTCGCGCTGCGGCTGGCACACCCGGACGGGACGCCACTGCCCGCCTGGGCACCCGGCTCGCACGTCGAGCTGCGGCTGCCGTCCGGCCGGTTGCGGCAGTACTCGCTGTGCGGCGACCCGGCCGACGAGCACGGCTGGCGCATCGGCGTGCTGCGCGAGGAGAACGGCCGCGGCGGCTCGGCCGAGCTGCACGCGCTGGCGGCACCGGGCGCGACCTTCACGGTGCGCGGGCCGCGCAATCACTTCCCGCTCGTCGACGCGCCGGACTACCTGTTCCTGGCCGGCGGCATCGGCGTGACGCCGATCCTGGCGATGGTGCGCGAGGCCGCCGCGCGGGGTGCCGACTTCCGGGTCGTCTACGGCGGCCGCACCCGCTCGTCCATGGCGTTCGTCGACGAGCTGCGCGCCGCCGCGGGCGACCGGCTCACCCTGCTGCCGCAGGACGAGGCGGGATTGCCCGACCTGGACGCGCTGCTCAAGGGGGGCGGCCCGGACACCGCGGTCTACTGCTGCGGCCCGGCCCCGATGCTCGCCGCGGTCGAGCGGGCGTGCGCCGCGCACGGTGCCGCCGACCGGCTGCACATCGAGCGGTTCACTGCGGGCGACGAGCTCGAGGTGGCGTTCGACCCGGCGCAGAACACCGCGTTCGAGGTGCACCTCGCGCGCAGCGGCGTCACCCTGCAGGTGCCGCCGGACAAGCGGCTGATCGAGGTCATCCGCGACGCGATCCCCGGAGTTTCCTACGACTGCGAGAAGGGCTACTGCGGCACCTGCGAGACCCGGGTGCTCGCCGGCACGCCCGAGCACCGCGACTCGGTGCTGACCGAGGAGGAGCGCGCGGCGGGCAGGAGCATGATGATCTGCGTCGGCCGGTGCTCGTCCGGCAGGCTCGTGCTCGACCGCTGAGTCGGCAGACCTGATTCTCGCGAGAAGGGCGATCGTTTCGTGGACAAGACCTGTGCCTCGGCGGCCGAGGCGGTCGCCGACATCGGTACCGGCTCGTCGCTGGCCGTCGGCGGCTTCGGGCTGTGCGGCATCCCGCTGGTACTGATCCAGGCGCTGCTGGAGCAGGGCGCCACCGATCTGGAGACGGTGTCGAACAACTGCGGCATCGACGACGCCGGGCTGGGAGTGCTGCTCGGCGCGGGCCGGATCAGGCGCACGATCAGCTCGTACGTCGGGGAGAACAAGGAGTTCGCCCGGCAGTACCTGGCCGGCGAGCTGGAGCTGGAGCTCACCCCGCAGGGCACCCTGGCCGAGCGGCTGCGCGCCGGCGGGTCCGGCATCCCGGCGTTCTACACGCCCGCGGGTGTCGGCACGCTGGTCGCCGACGGCGGGCTGCCGTGGCGGCACGGGCCGGACGGGTCGGTGGTGGTGGCCTCGCCGCCGAAGGAGGTGCGCGTGTTCGACGGGCGCGAGTACGTGCTCGAGCGCGGCATCGTCACCGACTTCGCGCTGGTGCGCGCCGCGCGTGGCGACCGGCACGGCAACCTGTCCTACGACGCGTCGGCGCGCAACTTCAACCCGCTGTGCGCGATGTCCGGGCGGATCACGATCGCCGAGGTCGAGCAGCTCGTCGAGCCCGGCGAGCTGGACCCCGAGCACATCGATACCCCGGGCGTGTTCGTGCAGCGGGTCGTGCAGGTGGGCGAGGAGGGCAAGCGGATCGAGAAGCGGACGCTGCGCCCCCGACCGGAGGCCGCGCGATGACCCTCTCCCGCACCGAACTGGCGGCCCGCGTCGCCGCCGAGCTCACCGACGGGCAGTACGTGAACCTGGGCATCGGGCTGCCGACCCTCGTCCCGAACTACGTGCCGGACGGCGTGCACGTGGTGCTGCAGTCCGAGAACGGGATCCTCGGCGTCGGGCCGTACCCGTACGAGGGCGACGAGGACCCGGACCTGATCAACGCCGGCAAGGAGACCGTGACGCTGCTGCCCGGCGCCGCGTTCTTCGACTCGGCCACCAGCTTCGGGATGATCCGCGGCGGGCACATCGACGTCGCGGTGCTCGGCGCGATGCAGGTGGCGGTCAACGGCGACCTGGCGAACTGGACCATCCCCGGCAAGATGATCAAGGGGATGGGCGGCGCGATGGACCTGGTCCACGGAGCCAAACGGGTGATCGTGATGATGGAGCACTCGGCGAAGGACGGCACCCCGAAGATCGTCAACGCCTGCTCGCTGCCGCTCACCGGCAAGGGCTGCGTGCAGCAGATCATCACCGACCTCGCGTTCCTCGACATCACTCCCGACGGCCTGGTGCTGCGCGAGATCGCCCCCGGGCACACCGTCGCCGACGTCCGCGCCGCCACCGAACCGACGCTGATCGAGGCGGCCGACCTGCGCGAGATGGCGATCCCGACGGGCGTCTGAGAGCAGGGGGTCTGAGATCAGTGCAGCTGCTCGGCCCGATTGAGCACCCGTACGTTGCACTCGCCGTCGGCGTAGTAGTCGACGACCGACAGCGACGCGGTGTCCAGGTGGAACCGGAAGATCGCCTCGTGCGGCGCACCCAGCGCGAGCCGCAGCGCGGTCTTGATCGGCGTCACGTGCGAGACGGCGACGACCCGCCGTCCTGCGTGCCGGGTCAGCACGTCGGCCAGCAGCCGCTGCATCCGTGCCGTCACCGCCGCGAACGCCTCGCCGCCGGGCGGCGCCGCATCGGCGCGCGCCAGCCACGCGGTGAGCTCGGCCGGCCAGGCCCGCTCGACCTCGGCGAAGGTGTGCCCCTCCCAGTCGCCGAAGTCCAGCTCGATCAGGTCCTCGGCGATCTCGACCTGCCCGCCGGTCCGTGCGGCGATCGCCTCGGCGGTCTCGCGCGCCCGCCGCAGCGGTGAGCTGAGCACCACGTCCACCCGCTCGCCGGCGCCGACCAGGCCGGCCACCGCGGCAGCCTGCCCGCGACCGGCGGCGTCGAGCGGCAGGTCGTTGCGTCCGGAGAAGCGACCCTCGAGCGAGTGCTCGGTCGAGCCGTGCCGGACCAGGAGCACGGTCGTGGCGACCTGGTCGGTCTTGCCCCAGCGCCGCTCGGGTAGGCGTTCGGCAGCGTCGGTGGGGATGGCGGGCATGCCTCATGCTAACCGGGCCGGCGCAGGAGCTGCGCTGCACCCTGCGAGACGCCGTCTTTCTTGACGGTACACATCGGCTCGCTTACCGTGGTCGCAACACCGTTAGCGAAACGATGGGATCTCGATGGCACTCACCGACGGCCGGGCGGCCGTTCCGGTGTGCGGATGTCCGGGGTACCGCGAGCCGCTGCGCATCAGGCCGCCTCGCCAAGGGCTGCGTCCGGGCACGGCCGCCGGTGATCCTCAGGTGCTCTGGTAAAGACGGTCCGCACCTTCGGACCCGAGACCATCACCTGCCACCGAAAGCGAATCACCATGACTACAACCGTCAACCTCGAACCGATCTCCGGGCCGTCCGCCTGGCGCGGTGACGAGCTGGCCAAGAGCACCGAATGGATCTACCACCTGTCCGACGCCGAGCTGGCCGAACTGGAGACCGTCGGCCGCCGGTTCGTCGCGGACGACCCGGACCTGCGCACCGTCACCGCCGCCGACTATCCGATTCCCGCGTGCGCTCGGTTGAACGAGGAGAGCGCGCGCCAGCTCGACAGCGGCCGCGGCTTCCTGCTGGTGCGCGGGCTCAAGACGCAGGAGTACGGCGACACGCTCGCCGGCGCGATCTTCTTCATTCTCGGCCTGCACCTGGGCAAGCCGATCGGGCAGAACCAGATGGGCGACCTGCTGGACCACGTGGTCGCCACATCGAACAAGACGATGGACGACGAGGGCGCACTGCCCTCGCGCGTGCGTGACCGGCTGCCGTTCCACTCCGACAGCTCCGACGTCGTGGCGCTGATGTGCCTGCGCGGCGCGAAGGAGGGCGGCGCGAGCAGCCTGGTCAGCGGCACCACGATCTACAACGAGATCCTGCGCCGCCGCCCGGACCTCGCCCCGCTGCTGTTCGAGCCGTTCCACTGGGACTGGCGGCGGCAGGACCCGGACTCGCCGGAAATGACGTACGACTCGCCGATCATCAGCTACGTCGACGGCATCTTCAGCATGTACGCCGGGAACTCGATGATCTTCTCGGCGCAGGAGTACCCGGGCGTGCCGCCGCTGACCGACGACCAGGTCGAGCTGCTGCACCTGTTCGACGAGATCTCGCAGGAGCCCGGCCTGCCGATCGACATGGACTTCCAGCCCGGCGACGTCCAGTGGCTGCTGAACTACGCGGCGCTGCACTCGCGCACCAGCTACGACGACTACGCGGAGCCCGAGCGGCGCCGGCACCTGTTGCGGCTCTGGCTGCGCCGCGATGTCGGCCGGCCGATGGTGGACCGGTTCGGCAAGCACGTCGTGGTGATGGGCGAGCCGTCGACCCCGGTCAAGTCCGGTGGGCGGTTCCGCATCGCCGAGGCCGTCCAGGTCAATGACGACTGGGGAAACTGAGCCGTCGGTCACCGTCGTCGGCAGCCTGAACCTCGATCTGGTCGTCACCGTCGGGCGGTTGCCCGGCCGGGGCGAGACCGTCGTCGGCTCGGCGGCGGTGACCGGTCCGGGCGGCAAGGGCGCGAACCAGGCCGCCGCGGCAGCTGCCCTGTCGCCGCACGTGGCGATGGTCGGCTGCGTCGGCGCGGACGAGGCGGGCGCGCGGCTGCGCGCGGATCTGGCCGACCGCGGTGTCGACGTGACGTCGGTGCTGACCTCGTCGTCCTCCGTGACCGGCACGGCGACAGTGGCGGTCGAGGAACCGGGCGGTGAGAACCTGATCGTCGTCGCCCCCGGCGCCAATTTCGCGCTGAGCGCCGCGGACGTCGACGTGCGCGCCGTGCGGTCGGCCGCGGTGCTGCTCGCCCAGCTGGAGGTGCCGCTCGCGACGGTGCGGGCGGCCGTGCAGCTGGCGGGCGGGATCGTGGTGCTCAACCCGGCGCCGCCGCAGCCGCTGCCCGCCGAGCTGCTCGCCGCCGTCGACGTGTTGGTGCCGAACGAGTGGGAGCTCGCCGCCCTCGCGGGCGCGCCGAGTTCGCCGCACTCGCCGGACGAGCTCGCCGCGCTCGCCCGGTCGGTGACCTCGCGTGACGTGGTCGTGACCATGGGCGGCCGCGGTGCGCTGGTCGTGCCGGGCGACGGGACGCCGGTGGTGATCGCGCCGCCGGCGGTGACGCCGGTCGACACCACCGGTGCCGGCGACTGCTTCTGCGGCGCGCTGTGCGTCGGGCTGGCCGATGGTCTCGACCTCGTGGCGGCCGCGCGCTACGCGGTCACCGCGGCGGCGCTGTCGACCACCGCCGCCGGGGCGCGTGGCCTGCTGCCCGACGACGCCGCCGTCCGCTCCCTGTTGGCCCCGTAGCAGGGCGACACGCCGCTGGCGACCCTGCTACGGGGCCAAGCCGGAGCGGAGCAGCTCGGCGTAGACGCGGGTGAACGCGTCCAGGTCGGCTAGCTGCACGACGTCGCGGCGCGGGTCGGCGGGCGAGCGGGCGCTCTGCGGGCCGAGGCGCACCGCGTCGATGCCGTGGGCGCGGAACACCACGCCGTCGGTCGAGCCGGTCCAGCCGGTGATCGCCGGCGGCGGCTCGCCGAACTCATCGGCCCACGCCGCACGCGCCGCCCGCACGATCGGCGCTCCGGGCGCGGTGGCCGCGGCGGCGTGGATCGGCTCGACCGAGACGTCGAGCGCGCAGCCGCTCAGCGCCGAGCCGGCGAGCGCGGCGCGCAGCCGCCCGTCGAGTTGGCCCCGCAGCACCGCCAGATCCTCGCCCGGCACGGTGACGACGTACAGGTCGACGAGGAGTTCGGCCGGTAGCAGGTCCGGCTTGGCCGCCCAGCCCGAGCGCACCGCGCCGACGCCGGCCTGCGGGCCGACCTGGCCGACCGGCGGGCGTGCACCCAGGTAGTCCTCGCGCCAGGCAGCGAGCGCGTCGAGCACGACACCTGCGTGCACAGCGACGCCACCGGCCGGTACGGCCGACTCGGGCGCCAGCGCCGCGCCGTACCGGCCGCTCACCCGCACCCGCAGGTACGCGGCGCCGGGCTCCTCGAACAGGACTGTCGGCGGCCCGCACTTGGCCACGATCGCGGACGGCGGTGCGGGAGAGCTTTGCAGATAGGCAAGAACCCCGTCGGCGCGGCCACCGCGCCGGTGCGTGCCCGACCCGGCCAGCAGCAGCGTCCCGCGCCGGGCCGCGAGGAATGCGGCCAGCGCGGCAGCAGCCGGAGCGCGTGCCACGCCCAGACCGAAGCCCTCCACCCGGTCGCCGTCGACGACAAGCGGGCCGGCCGCATCGGCACGTCCGGTCACCGCGACGTCCGGTGCGGCACCGTCCAGGCCGGCACCGTCCAGGCCGACACCGTCCAGTGACGTGTCCAGATGCGAGTACAACACCGGACCGGCGCCGCACGAGGCGACCAGGTTCGCGCCGCCGTCGCCGTACGGCTGCAGCGTCCAGCCGAGCTCCGGCCATCGCCCGGCGCACCAGTCGCGCAGCGCGGTCGCTGCGGCGTGCTCGTGCCCGCGCGGTGCCGGCGTCGCGTCCAGTACCCGCAGGACGTCGGCGATCAGCTCGCTCAGAAACGTCCCCAGTCGTCCGAGGCCGGACGCCACACGTCGATGTTGCGCGGGTCGGCCGGCATCCTGCGCGCCCGATGCGTCTCGTGCTCCTCGGGCGTGAACACCCGGTGCCGGTCGCACAGCTCGAAGCGCGGCCCGAACTTCGGCTCGTGCATGTAGAACGCGATCGAGGTGGACGCCGAGTGGTTCACGATGTCCGATGCGATCGGCGCGCCCTTGTACAGCGCCCGGGCCCGCATCCGCATGACGTGATCCAGGCTCTTCATCGCGAAGCACAGGTGCGCCACGTAGTGCTCGGTGTTGTTCTGCAGCGCCAGGCTGTGGTGGTAGCGGTCCTCGCAGCGCAGGAAGGTCGTGGAGCCGACGATCTGGTCGGAGGCCTGGAAGCCCAGCACCTTCGTGTAGAACTCGAGCATCTCGGCGTAGCGCGGCGTCGCGATGAACGGGTGCACCAGGTCGACCGGGCGGATCTCGGTGTGCGGCGGCTCGGCGTACTCCTGGAACTCGGTGAACAGCTCGACGATCAGGCCGTCCGGGTCACGCACGGCGAAGCCGTTGTCGCACAAGGCCCGCTGGCGTTCCTGCAGCGGCAGCACCTCGTAGCCTGCGTCCACGACGCGCTTGTGCAGCTGCTCGAGCACCTCCTCGCTCTCGACGCTGTAGCCGACTGCGACGGTCCAGCCGTTCTCGCGCTCCGGGGCGCTGATCAGCTCGATCGAGTGGTGCTCGATGTCCGCGCGCAGGTAGGCGTACTCGTCGGTGTGCGCCTCCAGCTGAAGCCCCACGTGATAGACGAGGAAGTCGATCGTCGCCTGCAGGTCGGGCACCTCGATGCGCGCGTACTCCATGCCGTACGGCCCGCGCGGCCGCTCGCTGTGCGTCATCTGCGCTCCCCTTCGTGCGGCGGCGTCCGGCCGCGGCGTGTACTCGTACGCGACGATCGCCTGCTGCGCGATCACCGGGCGCCACCGCTCGCGCACGAAGCGCTCGTGCGACTCGCTCTGCAGGTAGCCGAGCAGGTTCTCGTTGGTGTCGAACTCGACGGACATGCTGTGCGTGAACGTGGTGTCGCGCGTGCTCATGTTCTGGCCCATCGACCAGTTGCGCATGTCGGGGTAGACGTCCGGGAACGTGCCGAGCTCGGCGAGGATCGACGCGCGGACGTCCTCGGCGACGTCGTCCTTGAACCGGAACGAGAGGGTGTGCCTGATCATCGCGTCCCTACAGGATGAAGCTCAGGCGCGCGCCGGGTGGCAGCGCCTCGTGGGTCAGGATGGACCGCCGTAGCCGGAAGCGCAGCCCGTCGTCGGTCGGCACCAGCAGGTGTTCGTAGCGGCCGACGTACGTGTCGAACTGCCCGTCGCGGGCGCGGTGCACGATGAACGACGCGGTCACGCGTAGCGCGTCGTCCTCGTGCGCGAACGCCCGCACGTTGGAGATCAGCCGGTGCGTGCGCGAGTGCGGGTTCTCCGCGTGCGCCTTGCGCGACTTGAGCCGCTTCACGCGCGCGCGCAGCAGGTCGTAGTCGTCGTCGACGAACGAGCCGCCCTCGTGCAGCGACCAGCCGCGGTAGTCGGTGGTGGGGATCTCGTAGCGGGCTTCGTCGACGAACAGCGCCAGCCAGTCGTCCAGCTGCCACGCATCCAGCAGATCTGCCTCGACGTACAGGAAGTCCTCGACCTGCGCACGGCTGAACGAGCGGCCGGCCACCGTCACCACGCCGTACTCCTCGACGCTGGTCATCGCACGTCCCGCCCTTCCAGGAACGCGGCGGGACGTTCCCCGCTGACCTGCAGTGCCCTCTCGATGCCGACCGCGCCGACCCAGTGCCGCCAGAAGCCGCGCATCGCGCCCTCGTCGATCGAGCGGCCCTGCACGCCCTTGACCTCGTCGACCATGCCGCGGGACATGTCGCTGTAGTCCAGCCCGGCGCGCACGTCGCCCGCGGTGGCCTCGATGCCGCGCTGCACGGCTTCGTACGCCTCGATGTCGTCCGGCGTCGCCAGCCCACCGGGGCCGACGAAGCTGACGACCGTCTTCATCCGCAGCGCGCGCGCCGCCGGGTCCTCGTTGCGCGGCACCAGCTGCCAGGCGCGCACGTCGGTCTGCCCGGCGCTGACCGGCTCGAGCTGGCGGATCGACAGGCCCTCGATGTCGAACAGCAGCAGGTTGGGGAACACGAACAGGATGTGGCTCTCGTCGGCCACGTAATGCGCGCGCTGCTCGCCGAGCCGCTCGAGCATCTCCCTGCGGTGCTCCTCGGTGCGCAGCTTCTCGTCCTCGCCGAAGCGCGGTTCCCAGATCATGCTGATCCGCCCGCCGTGGCCGGTGAGCACGAGCAGGCCGTGGCCGTTGCCGAGGTTGTATGCGTACTGGTCGTCGTCGGTGACCGCGAAGCCGCTCTCGCGCAGGTACCCGACGAAGGTGTTGTGCGTGGGCGAGAAGTGGTAGCCGTCCATCGCGTTCTCGACGGCCAGCTTCCAGTTGCCGCGCACGCTGTACAGCTGCACGCCCGGCGTGGTGGTCATGCCGCCGACGTGCTGCTGCTCGATCATCGTCATGTAGTCGGCGGCGTCGCCGAGGTGCTCCAGCAGCGGCGGGACGTCCGGGTTGAAGGAGACGAAGACGTAGCCCTCGTGGATCGCGAGCCGCGGCACCGAGCGCAGCTTCATGCTCTCGCGCAACCCCTCGCTACCTTCATATGCGGCGTCGTCCGGGATGGCCGCGACGTCACCGTTGTTGCGGAACGTCCAGGCGTGATAGAAGCACTGGAACAGCTTGTTCGAGCCCTCGCTCTCGCGACACAAGATGGTGCCGCGGTGCGGACAGGAGTTCAGCCAGGCGTGCACCTCGCCGGCGGTGTCGCGGCAGAAGATCAGCGGACGGCCGGCCAGGGTGCGCACCTTGAAGTCGTTCGGCTCGGCGATCTCGCTCTCGTGGCCGAGGTAGAGCCAGGTCCGCATCCAGATGTTGTCGCGCTCCTGCGCGAACACGTCCGGGGAGCGATAGGCGGCGCGGTTGACCCGGAACGTCAGGGCGTCCCAGTCCTCGACGATCATCGGTGTGGCTGACCCGTCGCGACCCGCCTGCGGCATTGCGATCCCGCTCCTTCATTCGTCCGATTCGTCGTGCATAACGAGACGCTGTCTCGCAATGCGCCAAGCCTCTCCCAGCGCGCCGGGGGTGTCAAGAGTAGGCCGGCCGCGCGCTACACGGTTGACGACGCCGGACCCGGTCGTCATGATGGTATCTCGTAATGAAAGACGGCATCTCGCCGTGTGCAGGACTGATCGGAGGCTCACGCCCGTGCCGTACGTCATCACCTCCTCGTGCGTCGACGTCATGGACCAGTCCTGCGTCGAGGAGTGCCCGGTCGACTGCATCTATCAGGGCGGCCGGATGATGTACATCCAACCCGAGGAGTGCGTCGAGTGCGGACGGTGCGAGCCGGTGTGCCCGGAGATCTCGATCTTCCACCACGACGACGTGCCCGAGCCGGTGCAGCACTTCACCCGGATCAACGCCGAGTTCTTCACCGTGCTCGGCTCCCCCGGCGGCGCGCGCAAGGTGGGCTCGGTCGGCACCGATCACCCGGACGTCGCGTAGATGGGCGAGCACCGCGTTGACCTGCTGATCGTCGGCGCCGGACCGACCGGGCTCTACGGCGCCTACTACGCCGGCTTCCGCGGGCTGTCGGTCGCGCTGCTGGACGCACTGCCCGAGGTGGGCGGCCAGATCGCCGCGCTCTACCCGGAGAAGGCGATCTACGACGTCGCGGGCTTTCCGGCCGTCCGCGGCCAGGACCTGGTCGACGCGCTGCGTACCCAGGCGGAACAGGCCGACCCGGTGCTGCTGCTCGGGCGCAGCGCGGTCGGCGTGCTCGAGCACGACGAGGGCATCGACGTCACGACCGACACCGGCGAGGTGGTGCACGCGAAGGCACTGCTGATCACCGCCGGCATCGGAAACTTCACCCCGCGCGAACTGCCGGCCGGCTCGGAGTACGCCGGGCGCGGGCTGCGCTACTTCGTCCCCCGGCTGGACGAACTGGCCGGGCTGGACGTGGTGGTCGTCGGCGGCGGCGACTCGGCGCTGGACTGGGCGCTCGGGCTGGAGCCGGTCGCGCGCAGCGTCACGCTGGTGCACCGCCGGCCGCAGTTCCGCGCGCACGAGCATTCCGTGGCGTTGTTGCGGGCGTCGTCGGTGCGGGTGCTCACGCCGTACGAGGTGCGCAAGATCGGCGGCGAGGCGGCCGTCGAGGAGGTCGTGGTGACGACCCGCGCCGGCGAGCAGGTGGTCCTTGCGGCGCAGGCGGTCGTCGCGGCATTGGGCTTCATCGCCGACCTGGGGCCGATCGAGGGCTGGGGGTTGGCGCTGCGGCACCGGCACGTGCTCGTCGACCGGACGATGCGCACCAACTTGTCGCGCGTATACGCCGCGGGAGACGTCGCCGACTACGACGGCAAGGTCAAGCTGATCTCGATCGGCTTCGGCGAGGCCGCGCTCGCCGTCAACCACATCGCCGCCGCGGTGCACCCGGGAGCGGCGCTCAACCCCGGCCACTCCTCGGACCAGGTCGCGTGATGGGCATGGTCCGCGGCGAGTTCGCCGGGCACCGTCCTTGCCCGGCGCGGGACGCGTACGTCGAGCTGGTGATCCGGATCGAGCAGAAGCGGCTGAACTGGTGCGTGCCCGCCGGCGCGCCCGGCGCCGTGGCCGGGCAGGCTCCCGAGCGGCTCGAGTTGCGCTGGCACCACAGTGGCGTGCAACTGGTCGCCGTTCGGGCGTCGGACGAGGTACCGGTCTCCGGCGCCGAGGCCGTCGAACTGCTGGCCGACCGGCAGCTCGACCTGTTCGTCGACGACCGCTTGATCGCGCTGCACCAATGACGGCCTCGACGCCCGGAGCGCACCGACCCATCCCGGATGGTGCAATCGCATGTCATACTCCTGCACGCCGATCGAGACGAAAGCCCCGCCGAATCGAGGACCGATGAGCCCGAGCACTCCGCGAGAATCGGCAGCCACCGAGACCGCCGCCGCGCCCACCATCCAGACCGTGCAGCGCGCCGCGCTGGTGTTGGGCTCGTTCACGGTGAGCAAGCCGCACCTGAGCCTGAACGAGATCACCAGCAGGCTGGGCGCGAGCAAGGCCACCGCGCACCGGTACACCAAGGCGCTGCGCGCGGCCAACCTGCTGCGCTACGACGAGCGCACCGCGCTGTACTCGCTCGGCCCCCAGGTGCTCACGCTCGCCGCATCGGCCCGCGCCGGGCTGCCGATCGTCAACGTCGCCGAGCCGTACATGGACGAACTGCTCAAGCGGGTGGACGAGACGGTGGTGCTGAGCGTCTGGGACGGCGAGACCGCCACCGTGGTGCGCTCGGTGGACAACACCGACCACATCATCCGGATCGGCGTGCGCACCGGCTCGCGGCTGGACCTGCTGAACTCCGCGCAGGGACGGGTGTTCTGCACCTACCTGCCGCGCGATCAGGTTCCCGGCCTGACCAAGCTGCTGCGCCGCTCGCCCGAGGTGGAGCACGAGTACGAGACGATCCGTGAGCACGGGCTGTCGCTGAACTCCCCGGACATCAACGGGGTCCGCAGCATCGCTGCCCCCATCTTCGAGGGCTCCTCGATCGTCGCCGCGATGGCGATCGTCGGGACCACCGTCAGCGTCTCGACGGACGTCGACTCGCCGATGGCGCAGGCCCTGCTGGAGACGACGCGCGCCCTGTCCCGCCGGCTCGGCAACGCCGACGAGGGACTGGACAGCTCCGCCTGACCGTTCCTCCGCCTGACCGTTCCTCCGCCTGACCGTTCCTCCGCCTGACCGCTCCTCCGCCTGACCGCTCCTCCGCCTGACCGCTCCTCAGCCTGACCGTTCCTCAGCCTGACCGCTCCTCAGCCTGATCAGACACGCGCGCCCGACTGTCCGGCGCCGCTGAACCACCTACGCCTGGACTCGAACATCGGGCTCTGCATGCAATCGTGCGCGCAGACCCCGATGTCGCGCGGCACTGGGCCGTTCCCCGCACCGCGCACCCCCGGGTGCCCGCAGCACCGCGCGATGGGCCGCAGCACCGCGCGATGGGCCGCACCGCGCACCCCCGGGTGCCCGCAGCACCGCGCGATGGGCCGCAGCACCGCGCGATGGGCCGCACCGCGCACCCCCGGGTGCCCGCAGCACCGCGCGATGGGCCGCAGCACCTCGCGATGGGCCGCACCACCAACCCCCTGGGCTCGCACATCGGGCTCTGCATGCAATCGTGCACGCAGACCCCGATGTCGCGCGGCACTAGGCCGTTCCCCGCACCGCGCACCCCCGGGTGCCCGCAGCACCGCGCGATGGGCCGCAGCACCTCGCGATGGGCCGCACCACCAACCCCCTGGGCTCGCACATCGGGCTCTGCATGCAATCGTGCACGCAGACCCCGATGTCGCGCGGCACTAGGCCGTTCCCCGCACCGCGCACCCCCGGGTGCCCGCAGCACCGCGCGATGGGCCGCAAGCACAGCGCGATGGGCCGCACCACCAACCCCCTGGGCTCGCACATCGGGCTCTGCATGCAATGGTGCACGCAGACCCCGATGTCGCGCGGCACTAGGCCGTCCCCCGCACCGCGCACCCCCGGGTGCCCGCGGCACCGCGCGATGGGGCGCAGCACCGCGCGATGGGCCGCACCGCGCACCCCCGGGTGCCCGCAGCACCGCGCGATGGGCCGCAAGCACAGCGCGATGGGCCGCCCCACCAACCCCCTGGGCTCGCGCATCGGGCTCTGCATGCACTGGTGCGCGCAGACCCCGATGTGTCGGCGGCACTCGAAGACTTGAAGCGCTCGAACACCCGCCGTCCCGGCAGGAACCGAGGATGCTTCGCAGCCACGGGGCCAGCCGGCGCAGCCAGAGCCTGGCGATCAGATGCGGGTGCGCCGACGGCGAGTTAGCCGAGCAGGGCGTAGTAGCGGCCGAACTCGTGTTCCAGGCAGAGCCGGCCCATCTTGCGGTACTCGCGCTGCACGGCCGTGATCAGGTGCCCCATCGTCACCTCGGCACCGTCCTCAGCCGCCAAGTACGCGGCGGTCACCGACGCCGAACGGATCCCGCCGCCGGCCAGTTCGAACGACGTTGCCAGGAACGGCAGGTCGACATCATCGGCCCGGCGCAGCGCGGGAGCGAGGCAGCGGTCCCACAGCGCCAGCCGGTGGTCGGCGTCCGGTACCGGGAAGTCGACCAGCACGTCCAGTCGCCGGGTGAACGCGTCGTCGATGTTCGCGCGCAGGTTGGTCGCGAGCAGCACCAGCCCGTCGAAGGACTCCATCCGCTGCAGCAGGTAGGCGCTCTCGACGTTCGCGTACCGGTCGTGCGCGTCGCGGACCTCCGAGCGCTTGCCGAACACCGCATCGGCCTCGTCGAACAGCAGCACGCCGTTCACCCCCGCGGCCGCGGCGAAGATGCGCTCGAGATTCTTCTCGGTCTCGCCCACGTACTTGTCCACCACGGTCGCGAGATCGACGACGTACAGGTCCAGGCCCAGCGAACCGGCGACGACCTCGGCGGACATCGTCTTGCCGGTGCCCGAGTCACCGGCGAACAGCGCCGCCACGCCCATGCCGCGCCCGCCGCCCGGGCGCATCCGCCACTCGCCGAGCACCCGCTCCCGATGCCGCGCCCGCAACGCCACCTCCTGCAGTGCGGTCCTCGTCGCGGTGGGCAGGATCAGGTCGTCCCAGCCGACTGCGGGCTCGACCCGGCGCGCCAGCCGCTGCAGCGCCGAACCGTTCTCCGCGCGGGCGCCGGCCTGCAGGTGCCCCGCCGTGATCCGCCCGTCCGCACCCAGCCGCGACTGCACCGCCGCCGCCCGCGCTGCCCGCGCCACCTGCTCGGGCCGCAGCAGGAACTGCTCGGTGGCCGGGCCGGGATCAAGCTGCGCGTCCCGGCCCGGCGCCAGCGCGTCCAATGCCGCGCGCCACAACCGGGACCGCTCGGTCGGGGTGCTCGCGGGAACCTCGACCAGCAGCGGCTGGACCGCCGCCCAGGCCGGGTCCCACGGCACCTCCCCCACCAGCAGCAGCGGCCGCGCCGAGAGCGCCTCGACCAGTGGCGGGCTGAGTGCCTCCGCGACGACGGACGCCACGATGAGCCCGGCGCCGCGCAGCCCGGCCTCGCGCGCCGCCGTCCTGGCCGTCGCCGGCGGGTCGGGTTCGGCGAGCAGCCGGGCCAACTCGACGGCCAGCACACCGCGTCCGGCCGCGGTCAGGGCGCGCGCGGCGAGCACTCGGCCGGAACCGGTGGGCGGTTCGCGCAAGTACGCCAGGTCGACCCCGGCGCCCAGTGCCGCCGCCAACGGCCCGGCTTCGCCCCAGTCGACGTCCGGGACGTCGGCGAGCACGCCCGCCAGCATCGCGTCCGGGGCGTCGTCGCCGAGCAGGTGAGCGACCACGCGGTCCGGCACCCGCAGCGCCCGGCTCGGGAACGGCCGCTCCGGATCGTCCACCCGCAACAGGCCCTCGCGCACCAGCGGGCCACCGGCCAGCCGTGCGCGGGCCGCAGCTGAGCCGAGCGGTTCCCCGCACAGCGCAAGGGCGACACCGACCGACGGCCGCCGCCTGGTCACGTCATCGTTGAGGTACCCGAACAGCTGCTCGAACCTCGAGTCCAGGTCACCGGCCAGCGCGATCAGCAACAGGTCGACGTCCAGCGGGGTCAGCGCGAACGCGGCGGCGAGCTCCCGCAACCGCACCCGGGCACCGGCTGCCTGCGCGCTGTCGGCGCGCAGTTCGCACGCGGCGAGCGCGTCGTCCGGCCTGGTCAGCACCGGCGCGGACGCCGGCGCGAGCAGCCGGTCGACGGCATCCTCGCTGAGGTACAGCCCACGGAACGGGTCGTCCGGCTGCGGATCCTCGGCCCGCCGGGCGGCGACCAGTTCACGGATCCGCTGCTCGAGCAGGCGGACCCGGTCGAGCAGGTACTGCAGGCCGACGTCCTCGCTCACCCGCCGGCCCTCTTGCGCGCCCGCGCGCGGCGCCCGCCCGACGCCGTCGAGGTAGCCGACGTCGCGGCGCCGGACGATGCCGCCGCGGCCGGTTCGGGCGGCTGGTGCTGGTGCCGCCGCTCGTCTGTGCCGCCGTCGACCCGGTCGGCGAGCGTGACGTACAGGCCCTCGCGCACCGGCGGGCCGGCCGCCTCCTCGAGCCCGGCGGCCATCGGCACGATGACCACCAGGTCGATCGACGGCTTGAGCTCGCCGCCCAGGGCGGTCCACACGTCGGCGAACGCACGGTCCTCCGGCGGCGGCAGGCCGATGGTCAGCGGCGCGACCAGGCCGTTGTCGGTGAGCACGCCCGGCACGACGTGCGGCGGCAACGCGTCGTAGCGCAGCAGGCAGTTCAGCAGCGCGGCCAGCAGCCGGTGCTCGTCCTCGGGTCGTTGCGTCCACGCCGTCACCAGGTAGGACAGCTTGAAGTAACGCGGCGCGGGGATCCGGCCCAGGACCGCCCCGTCCGGTCCGAGCCGGTCCCGCACGCCGACCTCGCGGCGGCGCAGGTCTTCGCGGATGTCGTACAGGTACAGGTTGACGGTCGGTGCGTTGCGCCGCGCGGCCCAGTCCTTGGTCGGCGCGTCCAGCACGACCTCGACGTCACTCGCCCCGTCCAGTGCCTCGGCGCGCACCAGCGTGCGCAGTGCCTCGTCGATCTGCGAGATCACCGGCTCACCCCCGTCCCAGGAAGCGCGGCGGCGACTCGGTGCGCGGGACCACCAGCATCGTCCCCTTGACCTTGCTGAACAGGTGCGCCGGGCTGGACGCCACGATGTCGCGGGCCCCGAGCAGGTCACGGCGCACGATCAGCACCTGCACCCGCAGCGTGCCGTCGGCCGCAACGATGTACGGGCCGTCGAACGCGGTGATGCCGTCGGACCACCTCAGCAGGACGTGATCACCGGCGGGGAAGTCCTCGCCGAACGCGAGCGTGACGAAGCCGGGTGGCCCGATCGCGGGCAGCAACCGGATCGCCGGCTGCTTGACCGGCAGCACCACCGAGCGCGAGTTGTTCGCCGGGATGGGATCGGGCACGGTCGAGGCGATCGTGGCCGTGAGCGTGCGCGAGTAGCCGTGCGCCGGGTTGCCGACGGGCGCCGGGTCGAGGGCGATCACGAAGCTCTGCTGCGCGCCGGGGGCGAGCGTGCCGACCGCGCACGGCGTACCGCCGGCAAGGCAGGCCGGCGCGGCGCTCGGGTGCAGCGCCGCCGGAACGGTCACCGTCAGCGTCGCCGCCGTCGCGGCCAGCGGGCCGTGGTTCACGATCTTGACGGTGGCGCTGAGCGCTCCGCCGACGAAGCCGACCGGACGGGACAGGTGGATGGTGACGCCCAGGTCGGCTGTACGGGCCCGTGGCGCAGGCGGCTGGACGGTCGGCTCGGTCTCCGGCTGCGGGCGCTGAGCGACGGTGCGCACCCCGCTGCCGTCCGGCCTGATCGCGTAGCCGCCGATGTTCGTGACCTGCCGGGCCGGTTCGCCGGCGAGGTAGAGCTGAGCGCCGTCTGCCGACCAGGTCGGGTCGTGGGCCGCCGCGATCGACGTGCGGCTCGGGGTCGGGACGGCCCGCTTGATCGGGACGAAGTTCAGTTCGTAGCCGGTGAGCGCGCTGACCTGCTGCGCGGGCACGGACGTCGGCGTGCCGGCGATCGAGGCGGGCAGCGTGATCGTGCGCAGCATGCCGCTGTCGTCGTAGGCGAGCCGGGCGCCGTCGGGCGACCACGCCGGGGAGCGGCCGTTGATCGCACACGGCGTCGTGGCCGAGCAGGCCGTGCCGCTCGATGTCGGGACCGTCGTGGTGATCGGGCCGCCCTGCCCGGTGGCCGCGTTCACGACCCACAGCTGCGGACGTGGGTAGCTGCGCCGGGTGACGTCGTCGCGCTGGGTGTCGTTGCGCAGCCAGCCGGTCTGGCTGATCGCGGTGCCCACCGGCGGGTCGGCCGCCACGAAGTCACCGGTCCCCCCCTCGCCGACCGAGATGGTCGTCGCCGCGCGGTTGTCCGCGAGGTCCGCGTCCGGCGAGGGCGCACCGACGCCGGCCTTGAGCTCGTACACGCCGAACGGGGCGTCGCCGCGTTCCACCGCCGAGAAGGTGACCTGCCTGCTGGCGAAGCCCGGCAATGGCCCGAGCACGCAGCGCAACCTGGTGGCCGCGGTAGGCACCGGCAGGCTCGTGCACGAGACGCCGGCAGGCAGCCCGCCCGCGGTGACCAGGAACATCGCGTTGTCGGCGTCGCCGGTGCTGCCGACCGTGATCGTCAGCGTCGCGTTCGCCGACTCCACGGCGGTGCCGTTGCGGACCGTCGCGACGAACACGCCGGTGGCGCCCGCGACGGGTGCCAGGGTGAGCCGCAGGTCGGGCACCGGGGTGGAGCGGACGAGCGCGAGGTGCGTGCCGTCCGGTGACCAGGACGGGTCCAGGTCCTGGACCTGGGCGGTCGGCTGGACACTGTGCGGCGTGACCTGCACGGGGATGGACGGGGTCGCGTCCGCAGGCACGTCCGCGATCATCACCGCAGCGGACTGGACGTCATTGCGCAGGGCGAACCGGGTGAACGCGATGCGGGTGCCGTCAGGCGACCAGGCCGGCTCGGTGTCGTACTCGACACCGTCGGCATCCTGGCTCGCGAGTTGCCGCGGCGTGCCGGTGCCGTCCGCGTCGGCGATCATGATGACGCGCCGGTCAGGCGACTCGCTCTGCGGGTCGCCCGGGACGAGCTGGCTGTAGGCGAGCCGGGTTCCGTCGGGCGAGTAGGCCGGCTGCGACTCGTCCGGGTCCGCGGACAGGAACGGCTGCCGCCCGGCGCCGTCCGCCGCGACAGCGGTGGAGATGCCCGCGGACCCGCTGCGCGCGGTGATGTAGACGCCGGCGTGCTCGCCGTCGGAGTTGTTGCCGGTCACGATGGCCGGCTGCGACTCGGCCGCGCCGGGCGTGTTCGCGACGTCGACCGGGGCACCGATCGCGATCAGCCCACCGTCCTGGGTGAGCTGCTGCAGCAGGACGTCGCCGTACGGATCGGCGCCCGTCGCGGTGTACGCGAGCGACGGCGCGCAGTTCTCGCTGCCGATGCACAGGTCGCCGAAGGCCGGCTGCGCGCCCTGCGGCGGCGCGTCGCCGTACAGCGAGCTGACCTCCCGCTGCGCAGCGGGCACCGAGGCGACGTCCGCCGGCGGCAGCACCAACCAGCCGAGCGAGCCGTCCGGACGGAACCGGGTGGTGGTCAGTGCCAGGTAGACGCGCGCATCGTCCAGGCCGGACGGGTCGTTGAGCGCGACCGGCTCGGTGTTCGCGACGCCGGCCGCGCCGAACGTGCGCCGCGACGGGCCGGCATCGACGCCGGCGACGGGTTGGAGGTTGCCGTCGCGGCACACGTCGACGCACTGCTGGTAGATGTCACCGAGCGGGTTGTCCCGGGTGCTGCTGTACACCAGCTCGTTGCCGACGCTCGCGGAGTTGGCGGCCAGCGCCTGCGTGCCGACCCAGTTCGGCCAGAGATTGTCGCCGCGCTGGTGCGCGAGCGGAACGCGCGAGGTGACCAGCGGCGAGCAGCCGGCCGGGCTCGTCGGCGCCGCGCGCACCGACACGGTGGCCACCCAGATGTTGACGTGGCCGTCGTTGCCCGCGCCGCCGGCGGTGCTCGCGTACGCGACCTGGACCGTGCGGCCCGAGCCCGTGCCGATGACGGCCGAGGCGACCGGGTGCGACTCGGTCGCGGCGTCGCAGGTGACCCGGATCGGCTGGGCGCCGAAGGCCGAGCTGCTCAGGAACACGTCCGGTACGCCGCCGGCCCTGGTGCTGACGAACACGGTGACCAGCGGCACCCCGGTGTCCGTCTCGCTCACCGCGAGCTCGCCCTCGTGCGCGGCGGTCGCGCTCGCGAACCCGGGCGCGGCGTCCGCGAAGAAGGAGCCGTCGGCCGGGGTGAACCGCGCGATGTGGTCGGTGTCATCGGTGAACGCGACCCGCGCCCGGGTGGTGGGGGTCGGGGTCAGCCCGGTGAGTGGCGCGGCGAGCGGCGACATGAGCCGCGAGGCGAGCTGCACCGCGGGCGACGACGCGGGCGACGCGGCCGACGCGGGCGACGCGGCCGACGCGGGCGACGCGGCCGACGCGGTGACGGGCGCCGCGGGCGACGTGACGGCGCGCGCCGTCACCGCGAACTGCGCGCACGCCAGCACGACGGCGGCACCGGCCAGCCGGAGCCCGATCCAGCGAGATCGCACGTCGTCCCCTTCGTGAGGTTGAGCGGCACTGGGCGCGCACGTCCACGCTCGTGCAGCGGCCGGCAGCGGCGCAGCCGGGGATGGGCAGTCGTTGGTGCCGGCGGCACCGCCTGTTCGGGCACGGCACGACCGGACGTCCGTTCGATCAGATGAGCCCCTCGCGCAGCGCGTACGCGACCGCGTGGCAGCGATTGCGCAGCTGCAGCCGGCTGCTCACGTCATGCAGCACCGTCTTCACCGTGCGTTCGGAGTAGCCCAGCTTCGAGGAGATCTCGGCGGTGTCGAAGCCGTCGGCGACCAGGCGCAGCACCTCGACCTCGCGCGCAGCGAGGCCGCTGAAGGTCAGCCCACGGGGCACCAGCACCTGGCGCTGCAGGCTGCCGACCTGGCTGAGCAGCCGACCCAGCAGGTCGGACGGCACGCTGCCCTCGCCGCTGGCCGCGCGGCTGATCACGTGCACCATCCGCTCCGGGGTCGCCTCGCAGCGGCGCACCAGGCCGATCACGCCCGCTTCCACCGCCGCGATCAGCCCGGCGTCGTCCAGGGTGCTGGCCACCAGCACCGCGCGGGACGGGCCCTGCCGCTGGACGGCACGCAGCAGCCGCACCGCGTCGTCGTCGACTGCGTCCACGACGATCAGGGCGACCCGGGCGTCGGCGATCTCGTCCGCGCGGACGACCCGCACCTCCGGGCGCGGCCGCAGCGCACTCGCCACGCCCGCCTCCGAGATCGGATCCCGCGCGTGGATGTAGACCGGTACTCGCTCCATGTGCACACCTCTCCGCCCGTTCGGGCTGAACTCGCTCACGTCGCGTCCGAAGCAGACGGCGGTCTTGCTCGAAGGACGGCCCGGGTGCCCGAATTGATACGTCCCTTCGGGCATCGGATCGCCCCCACCGTCGCGTGCCGAGGGGCGCAGAATGGACCGGCGTCCTCTTCGTGCAGTCAACGTGGACTCAACGGGCAGCCGAAGTGCCTTTCTGCCCACCCTCGAGTTCGTCCCACGGGCGCCTGGTGTCCCTACCTTCACAACCATGAGCACAACTGCGACCCTCGAGTCGCCCCAAGTCCGCCTGGATGCAGGCAGCGAGGCCGTCGTCCCGCTGCACATCCGCAACAACGGCACGATCGTCGAGGGCTACCGGTTCGAGATCGTCGGTGCGCCGGCGGACTGGACGATCGTCGAGCCGCGGGAGGTCTCGCTGTTCCCGGGCGACTCGACCACGGCCACGGTCAGCTTCCGGCCGCCGCGCTCGGCCGCGATCCCGGCGGGCACGCTGCCGTTCGGCGTCCGGGTCGTCCCGACCGAGCACCCCCGCGACACCGTCGTGCCCGAGGGCGTCGTCGAGGTACTGCCGTTCCTGGAGACGACCGCCGAACTGGTGCCGCGGACCTCGCACGGGCGGCACGGCGCCAAGCACCAGGTGGCGGTCGACAACAGGGGCAACGTCCCGGTGTCCGTGCTGTTCAGCGCGGCCGATCAGGGCAATCAGCTCGAGCTGGCGTGCACTCCGGAGTCGATGACGGTCAACCCGGGCAACGCCGCGTTCTCGGACGTGCGGGTGAAGCCGGCCAAGCGCATGTGGCGGGGCCAGCCGATCACGCACCCGTTCGCGGTGACGGTCGTGCCGCACGCCGGGCAGCCGGTCACGCTCGAGGGCGCCCACGTGCAGGACCCGGTGCTGCCGAAGTGGCTGCTCAAGGCACTGCTGCTGCTGCTCGCGCTGTTGCTGCTGCTCGCCGCGCTGTGGTTCCTCGTGCTCAAGCCGACGATCAAGTCCGCCGCGAAGGACGCCGTCAAGGACCCGCTGGCCAAGGCGTCCAGCCAGGCGGCCGCTGCCCAGAAGCAGGCTGCCGCGGCGCAGCAGCAGGCAGCGGCAGCGCAGTCGGCGGCTGGTTCGGGCGGGCCGGTCGCGCCGGTCAGTACCGCGCGGCCGGCCGGCCCGAAGGTGATCACCGCTGCGTTCAGTGACCGGCTGCACGTCCTGACCAACGCAGGCGCCACGAACTCGACCGGCGTGACCGTCCCGTCCAAGACCACGCTGCAGCTGACGGACCTGGTGTTCGAGAACCCGCAGGGAGACTTCGGCACCGTCACGATCACCCAGGCCGGCAACACGCTGCTGTCGATGGCGCTGGAGAACTTCCGCGACACCGACTACCACTTCGTCTCGCCGATCGTGGTGAAGGCCGGTGACGCGGTGGTCGTCAGGGTCACGTGCAACACGGTCGGCAAGCCGCCGGACGCCCCGCCGCCGACCCAGTGCGACACCGCAGTGTTCGTGGGCGGCACCACCAGCAAGCCGGCGAGCTGAGCGGCATTCGCGCGCGCGGCGGCGCTCCCCCCACGCGCTGACCACTGTTCGCGCCGCTTCCCCCACGCAGTTACCGACATACGCGCGCTTCCCCCACCCGGTTACCGACATACGCGCGCTTCCCCCACCCGGTTACCGACATACGCGCGCTTCCCCCACCCGGTTACAGAATTCCAAGCCGAAATCTCGTCAGCCGGTGGGGGAAGCCGGCGCGGGGCGGGCAACCGGTGGGGGGAGCGGGACGGGGCTATTTGACGCCGAGTAGGTCGACCACTCCCCCCACGCAGTTACCGACATACGCGCACTTCCCCCACCCAGTTACCGATTTCCAGGCCGAAATCTCGTCGGCCGGTGGGGGAAGCCGGCCCGACCCCGTGCGGAGTCGTCGGCCGGTGAGGGAAGCCGGCCCGACCCGGTGCGGAGCGGGCAACTGGCCCGGGGGGCAGCCGGTGGGGGAGCGGGACGGGGCTACTTGACGCCGAGCAGGTCGATCACGAACACCAGGGTCTTGCCGGACAGCCGATGCCCGCCGCCGGCCGGGCCGTACGCCTTCTCCGGCGGGATGGTGAGCTGGCGGCGGCCGCCGACCTTCATGCCCGGGATGCCCTCCTGCCAGCCCTGGATCAGGCCGCGCAGCGGGAACTCGATCGACTCGCCGCGGTTCCACGAGGCGTCGAACTCCTCGCCGTTGTGGAACTCGACGCCGACGTAGTGCACCTCGACGGTGTCGCCGGCCTTGGCCTCGGCGCCCTCGCCGACCACGATGTCCTCGATCTTGAGGTCGCTGGGGGCCTCGCCGCCCGGGTACTCGATCACTGGCTTGGAAAGTGGCATACGTCCATCCAACACGACGTGGCAGGCTCGCGTTCATGCCGCCCGTCCGTGACGCCACCCTCGCCGAACTCGACCCGTGCACGCTGTACCGCATCCTGGCGCTGCGCAGTGCCGTGTTCGTGCTGGAGCAGGACTGCGTGTACCTCGACCAGGACGGCCGCGACCTGGAACCGGACGCCCGGCAACTGTGGGTCGAGCGGGACGGCGAGGTGCTGGCCACGCTGCGCCTGCTGCGCGATCGGAGTGCGGCAACCCCCGCCGCGGAGGGCGGGGCCGGAACGGCCCGCATCGGCCGGGTGGCCACCGCGAAGAGCGCACGCGGTGCCGGGTTCGCAGCCGACCTGATGCGCCGCGCGCTCGAACTCGCCGGCGACGGCCCGATCGTGCTCGATGCGCAGAGCTACCTGGCGGACTGGTACGCCCGGTTCGGCTTCGTCCGCGACGGCGCCGACTTCATCGAGGACGGCATCCCCCACATCCCCATGCGCCGCCCCGCTGTAGAGCGATGAATCCCGCACGCCGCCAAGGGGAGTGAGGACGGGACGCGGCCAAGCAGACGGAGCCGCCTCGGGGAATCGAACCCCGGACAACCTCATTACGAGTGAGGTGCTCTACCGACTGAGCTAAGGCGGCGGGTGCCGGCGAACCGGCACGATGGGCCAGTCTAGCGGGTTCGAACGGCCGCCTCGCACACCGCAGTTCAGGGCTGGCGCACACTGCAGTTCCGGGCTCGCGCACCGGACTGTCCGGGCTCGCGCACCGGACTGTCAGGGCTGGCGTACCGCACTATCGCGCGACTCGTACGCCTTGCGGCTCGCGCACACCGAGGCGAGCGCGCACGGGCTGGTCCGCCCGTCGGCACTCATCCGGACGACGACCTGTTCGGCCGGCACGCTGTGCCCGACCACGGTGCCCGGCCCCTCGTCCGTGTCGACCTGCTCGCCGATCGCGGGCGCCTTCGCGGCGAAGTCCTGATACAGCGGGTGCTCGTACTTCAGGCAGCACATCAGCCGCCCGCACGCGCCGGAGATGCGCAGCGGGTTCAGCGGCAGGTCCTGGTCCTTGGCCATCCGCACGGTGACCGGTTCGAAGTCGACGAGGAACGTCGAGCAGCACAGTTCGCGCCCGCACGAGCCGATGCCGCCGGTCAGCCGGGCCTCGTCGCGGGCGGACAGCTGGCGCAGCTCGACCCGCCCGTCCAAGGTGGCGGCCAGGTCGCGCACCAGGGCGCGGAAGTCGACCCGATGCGGGGCGGTGAAGTAGACGACCGTGTGCTTGGTGGAGGTCACGTAGTCGACGCCGCTGACCTTCATCGGCAGGCCGTGCTCGCGGATCAGCCGGCGGGCCGCGACCCGCGCGGCGGCGCGCTTCTTGCGGCCGGCCTCGGCGGCGGCGACGTCCTCGTCCGAGGCCATGCCGAGCAGGACGGGCAGGCCGCCGACGTCCTCGCTCACCCACTGCGGCGCCCACATGACCTCGGCGACCTCAGGATCGGAGTCGGTCGGGTACAGCACGTGATCGCCGACCTGTGGCGTGAGCGATCCGGGGTCGGCGTAGTACAGCCGGCCCTGCCGCTGGAAGACCACGGCGCAGATCATGCTCACGGCGCCCACCCTAACCGCGGCCGGTCACCTCAGGGCAGGCGCAGCGCCGCGGTCATCGCCTCGACGGCGATCTCCGGCTTGACGTTCAGTTCCAGCGCGGTGCGGCAGGCCAGCACCGCGTCCAGCCGGCGCAGCACGCCGGCGGACGGCACCCGCGCGGCGACTGCGCGCACGTCGTCGTCGAAGTCCGGATGCGCGCGTGGGACGTCGGTGCCTGCGTGCACGAGCAGCACGTCGCGGTAGAACGCCGCGAGGTCGACGAGCGCCCGGTCCAGCGAGTCACGCACCGTCCGGGTGGCCCGCGACTTCTGCCGCTTCTCCAGGTCCTTGATCGCGCCGGCCGTGCCGCGTACCGAGGCGGCCGTGCCCTTGCCGGTCGCGCCGATGCCCAGCGCGTTGTTCAGCGCCTCCAGCTCGTCGGCGTCCCGCTCGCCGGAGACCGCGTCGGCCTCGGCCTTGGCCGCCGACACCAGCTGGTCGGCCGCCTGCAGGCAGGCGCGCAGCGAGGTGAGCGAGGCCGGGATCGCCAACACGGTCGCGCGATGCTCGCGGGCGGCGGCATCGACGGCCAGCCGGCGCGAACGGCCCACATGCCCCTGGCCGGCGGCAGCCGCCCAGGACGCCGTTGCACCGTCGATGCCGCTGCGTTCCAGCACCGCGGCCACCGCCGCTGCCGGCGGCGTGCGCAGGCCGACGAGCCGGCAGCGCGAGCGGATCGTCACGGCGATGTCGTCCGGGTGCGAGGACGGCGAGCAGAGCATGAACACGGTCCGCGGCGCCGGCTCCTCGATCGCCTTGAGCAGCGCGTTGAACGCGCGCTCGCCGAGCCGGTCGGCGTCCTCGATGATCACCACCTGCCAGCGGCCGGTCGCGGGCAGCCGGGCGGACTGCTGCACGATCTCGCGGGTCTCCTTGACGCTGATCGACAACCCCTCGGGGTTCATGATCCGCACGTCCGGATGGGTGCCCGCCCGCACCGTGTGGCACGCCGTGCACTCGCCGCAGCCGGGGTCCGCGACCCGCTCGCACTCCAACGCGGCCGCGAACACGCGCGCCGCGACCGAGCGCCCTGACCCGGCCGGCCCGGTGAACAGCCACGCGTGCGTGAACGCGCTCGCATTGCCCGCGCTCGCGGCGTCGCTCCCCCGCTCGCTCCCCCGCTCGCTCACCAGCACGGCCGCGGCACGCGCGGCATCACGCAGCACGGCCACCGCCTCGTCCTGCCCGATCAGCTCGTCCCACAGCGAGGTCACTGCGGCGCAACCGCCTTCGGCGGCGGGGCGGGCGCACAGTCCGGCCGGATCAGCCGGCTGACCGCGGCGCGCACCTTCGCGGCGATCACGTCCGGCTGTAGCGAGGCGTCGAGCACCAGGTAACGCCGCGGGTCGGACTCGGCGAGCATGCGGAACGCCTCGCGCACCCGCTCGTGGAAGCTGATCGACTCGGCCTCCAACTTGTCCTCGCCGCCGCGCCCGCGCACGCGCGCCAGACCCAGCTCGGCAGGCAGGTCGAGCAGCACGATCAGGTCGGCCTGCAGCCCGCCGGTCGCCCAGCGCGAGATCTTGCGCACCTCGTCGATCTGCAGGTTCCGCCCGACACCCTGGTAGGCGAGGGAGGAGTCGACGTACCGGTCGGTGACGACCACCTGGCCGGCTTCGAGCGCCGGACGGATCACCGACTCGACGTGGTGGGCGCGGTCGGCCGCGAACAACAGCGCCTCGGCCCGCGGCGACAGCGCCGGCGAGTCGTGCAGCAGCAGCCGGCGGATCTGCGCCCCGACGTCGGTGGCGCCGGGCTCGTGCGTGGTGGTGACAGCGGTGCCGCTCTCGCGCAGCCACTCGGCGAGCCGTTCGACCTGGGTGGACTTGCCCGAGCCCTCGCCGCCTTCGAACGCGACGAACAGACCGCCGGTGCGCATCCGCCGGCGCGCGGAGGAGTCGCCGCGCAGCGCGGACGTGACGTCCTGCCACACCGCGCCCTGCTGGCGGTCGTCCATCTTGCGGTAGGCCAGCAGGCCGGCGAACAGGGCCAGGATGCCGCCGACGATCAGCACGATCCGGGTGCCGTCCACGACGTAGTCGACCGACCCGAAGTGGAACGTCTTGCGCCCCACCTGCGCGACGGCGAACGGCACCGCGGCGAGCGCGAGGATGAGCACGACGCGGATCAGCGACTGCAGCATCGCGAAGACCCGCCCGCGCATCTCGTCGTCGACGTCGGTGCCCATCAGCGTCATGCCGGCCAGGTACGCGACGCCCGCGCCGAACCCGAGCCCGAGGACGAACACGGTGGCGAGCGCGACGTGCGGCATGACGGCCGTCAGGATCAGGCAGACTGCGGCGAACACGATGGCGAGCCCGAACAGCCGCCGCCGGGACAGATCGCGCGCGATGCGCGGGCCGAACGCCATGCCCGAGCCGAGGCCGACGAACACCGAGCCGAACAGCACGCCGTACGCCGCGTTGCCACCGCCCAGGCTGGTGACGAAGATCTTGCCGGCGCCGATGACGGCACCGGCTGCGACGAAGGCGCCGACCAGCCCGACGATCAGGCCGCCGACCAGGCGCGAGGACTTGATGAACGACAGCCCCTCGCGGAGCAGGTGCAGCAACCCCGACTGCCCCTCGACGACCCGGCCGTTGCGGTGCCCGCTGATCTCCGGGATGAACACCACGATCACCGCGCCGGCCAGGAACGTCGCCGCGTTCAGGTACAGCGCCAGGTTGACGGGTTGGGTCTTGAAGAAGTCCAGGTGCCTGGCCAGCACGTTGGTGATCAGTGACAGCACCGAGAACAGCCCCGCACCGGCGACCGGGGTCAGCCCGTAGGTCGTCACCAGGCTGAGCTGGTTGGCGGCCTCGATCTGATCGCGCCGCACCAGGTTCGGCACCGACGCGTCCTTGGCCGGCATCCAGAACAGGCTGACGCATTCGATCAGGAAGCTGGAGATCAGCAACCAGGCCAACGTCCGGTCGCGGTCGACGACCAGGTGGGCCAGCGGGATGGACAGGAACAGCACGAAGCGGACGGCATCGGAGACGATCATCGTCATGCGGCGGTCGAAGCGGTCGGCGAACGCGCCGGCCAGCGGGCCGAGGAAGATCGCGGGCAGCAGCTTGACCACCAGCACGCCGCCGAGGGCGTAGTTCTTCGCCTGATAGCCGTTCGCGAGCGAGGTCGCCAGCGCCGTGGTGGCCAGCAGCCCGAGCCAGTCGCCGAGGCTGGACAGTGCCGTGGTGTACCAGAGGCGGCGGTACGAGCGGACGCGCATGACGCCACGGATCGCCGACGAGGCCGAGATTCCGGCGGGTGTCGGCGAGGCAGCCGTGGCGCCGGCGGCCCTGTTCTCGCTGATGACGGCCCCCCTCTTCTCGGACAAATCGTGGTCAGCCTAGCTGGGCGGTACGCCAGCGATCGGCGTTCGCTCAGCGCGCAGCGGCCAGCAGCAGCACGCGCAGGGCGGCCGCCAGGTCGTGGCGCCGGCCCGGGTCCAGACTGCGCAGCAGCTCGGTCTCGCTCGCGAGCAGGGCGGCGACGGCGTCGTCCACCCGGGTCCGCCCCTCGGCGGTGAGCCGCACCCGGACCAGGCGGCCGTCGGCGGGGTCGGCACGGCGCGAGACGAAGCCGCGGCCGCTGAGCCGGTCGAGCCGGCTGGTCATGGTGCCGGACGTGACGTGGGTGCGCGTGGCGAGCTCGCCCGCGGTGAGCTCGAACGGCTCGCCGCTGCGGCGCAGGACGGACAGCACGTCGAACTCGTGCGCCTGCAGGCCGTGTTCGACGAAGGCGATGGCCCGCCGCTCGTCCAGCACGTCCGCAAGCCGGGCCACCCGCGAGAGCACGTGCAGCGGCTGGACGTCCAGGTCGGGACGCTCGCGCGTCCAGGCCTCGACGATCTCGTCGACCTCGTCGGTCATCGGTCCATCCTGCCATATCTCTTGACCTCAAGATATATTTGCTGCCGGGACGAGGGAGCGGCCGATGCGATGGGATCCGGCGCAGTACGGGCGGTACGCGGCCGAGCGCGGCCGTCCGTTCGGGGACCTGCTGGGGCGCGTCGGGGCCGCCGCGCCGCGCCGCGTCGTCGACCTGGGCTGCGGGCCGGGGACGCTGACCGCGCTGCTGGCAGCCCGCTGGCCGGACGCGCTGGTCGAGGGCGTGGACGCCTCGCCGGAGATGATCGCGCGAGCGGCGTCGGTGCCGGGCGTGGTGTTCGGCGTAGGTGACGTGTGCGAGTGGACGATGCCGGCCGACTGCGACGTGCTGATCTCCAACGCGACGCTGCAGTGGGTGCCCGGGCACGACGCGCTGCTGCGGTCCTGGGCGCGCACGCTGCCGCTGCGTGGCTGGCTGGCGTTCCAGGTTCCCGGCAACTTCGCCGCGCCGTCACACGCCCTGCTGCGCGCTCTTGCGGAGTCGGAGCGATGGGCGCCGCTGCTGGGTGGCGTGCTGCGGCACGAGGACGCTGTGCTCTCACCGGCGTCGTACGCGGACCTGCTGCTGTCCTGCGGCCTGGCGGTGGACGTCTGGGAGACGACGTACCTGCACGTGCTGGCCGGGCCCGACCCGGTGCTCGAGTGGATGCGCGGCACCGGGCTGCGTCCGGTGCTCGGCGCGCTGGCAGACTCCCGCTCCCCCCACCCGGTACCGAAATCCGGGCCCGACATTTCGTCAGTAGGTGGGGGGAGCGGGTCAGTCGGTGGGGGGAGCGGGTCAGTCGGTGGGGGAAGTGAGGCGGAGGGCAGCGCGGCCGACGCGTTCGAGGCCGAGTACGCGGCACTGCTGCGCGAGGCCTACCCGGCGGGCGAGCACGGCACCCCCTTCGAGTTCCGCCGCATCTTTGCGGTCGCCCACAAGCCCTGACACGAAAGGTGCACGTGGCCTGCGTGGCGACGCTGCGCGTGCTGGTCCCGGGTCCACTCCCGCGCACGGCAGACGGTGATCGAGCGGAACCGCGCGCTGCAGGAACGCGACGCGCACAAGCTCACCGAGCCCGCGACGTCGATCGCCGATGCCCTGCGCGCGCGGGGCGCCGACGATCTGACCGCCACGTTGGCCGCGAGTCCGGCGTCACCGTCTTCGCGGTCGCCTTCGCGCAGTGGATCGGCAAGGGCGAGAAGCGCCGGCTCGCCGATCTCTGCACCGACGTCCTGCGCGACCTGCAGACGCTCACCGCACGGACGAGGCCCTCACGCGGCCGCCGCTGACGGCTCGGCCCGAACGTGTGCGCCGAGGAAGGCGGCGGCGCGGTCCAGCGCCGCGTCGCCCTCGTCCAGGATGGCGGCGAAAGCCTGGAAGACGTGCGGCACGCCCGGAGTGACGTCCAGCGTGACGGCGACGTCGTGCGCCGCAGCGCGTACCGCGAGGGTGGTGGCGTCGCTCAGCAGGACCTCGTGCGAACCGGCCTGGACCAGCAGCGGGGGCAGCCCGGTGAGGTCGGCGAAGATCGGGCTGACCGACGGGTCGCCGGCCGGCGTGCCGGTGCCGTCCAGGTAGTCCTTCGCCCGGGTGCCGATCGCGGCGGCGGTGATGTTCGGATCGCGCTCGGCATTGGTGCGGTAGCTGTCGCCGCTGACAGTCAGGTCGGTCATCGGCGAGAACAGCAGGGCCGCGGCGGGCATGGCCACGCCGGCGCGCAGGCCGCTGATCAGCACCTCGACCGCCAGGTTCCCGCCGGCCGACTCACCCGAGACCACGATCGTCGCTGCGTCGTCGACCTGCTCGAGCAGCGCGCGGTAGACGGCGGTCGCGTCCTGCAACGCCGCCGGATAGGGGTGTTCCGGGGCGAGGCGGTAGTCGACGGCCACGGCGCGCATGCCGCTCTTGCGGGCGAGCGTGGCAAGCAGCCCGGCCGATCCGCGCGCCGAACCGACGGCAAAGCCGCCGCCGTGCAGGTGCAAGATCACGCCGCGTGACTCCGTCCCGGCGATGTCGAGGAACACGACGGGCACGCCGGCCAGTTCGCCGTCGGACAGGCGCACGTCGTCCGGGAGCGGGTTCGCCGTCAGCATCGCGTCGAGGAGCGGCCGTTGCACTGCAGGCACGCCGCCGAGATCGAACGGTGCGTCCCGCAGGATGCGGTGCACCAGCTCTCGTTGTTGCTGGCTCATGGTGCTCTCCTTGTGGTCTGCATCGTGCTCGGTTCTGCGCGACGCCTCGCAAACTAGATTAGCAGTAACCTGCATAGAAGCAAGCTAGTTGGAACTAAGGTAGTCTGTTGTGATGCGAAGCGACCCGAAGGAGACCGGCCTGCGGCAGGTCTTCGACGACCTGGTCCGGTTCGAGACGATGCTGTGGAACGCCCTCGACCGGCGCCTGCAGGCCGAGTGCGCCCTCAGCCTGGGCAGCCTGAACACCATGCTGGTGATCGCGTCCACGGAACACTGCCGCGTCTACGACATCGCCTCGGCCCTGGTGATCACGGTCGGCGGCGCCAGCCAGGCCGTCGACCGGCTCGAGGCCGCAGGGTGGTGCGCACGGCAGCCCAATCCGGCCGATCGCCGCTCCTCGATCGTTGTGCTGACCGAGCGTGGCGAGAAGCTACTGGCGGCCGGCGGTGCGGTGTTCGACGCCGAACTCGAGCACCGGCTGCGCGAGCCGCTGTCGGCGACGGCGCTCGGCCACCTCGGCCGGACGCTCGGCACCCTGCGGCGCGCGCACGCACGGGACGAGGACGATCCCGCCGGTTAGCCTCCGCGCTCGGCGTACCAGTTGCAGCGGTCAGGATCTCTTCGCTGCAGCCTTCTTCGCCGGCGCCTTCTTCGCGGCGGTCTTCTTGGCGGCCGCCTTCTTCGCCGGCGCCTTCTTGACGGCCTTCTTCACCGGCCCGCGGGCGCGCCGATCGGCGAGCAGTTCGGACGCCCGCTCGTCGGTGATGTCCTCGATCGAATCGCCCTTGCGCAGCGACGCATTGGTCTCGCCGTCGGTCACGTACGGCCCGAACCGCCCGTCCTTGATCACCATCGGCTTGCCGGACACCGCATCGGTCCCGAGTTCGCGCAGCGGCGGCGCGGCGGCGGTGCGCCGACCACGCAGCTTGGGCTGGGCGAAGATCGCCTTCGCCTGCTCGAGGTCGACGGTGAACAGCTGCTCCTCGGACTCCAGCGAGCGTGAGTCGGTGCCCTTCTTCAGGTACGGCCCGTAGCGCCCGTTCTGCGCGGTTACCTCCTCGCCGTCGAGCGCGCCGACCACCCGCGGCAGGGTCAGCAGCCGCACCGCGTCCTCGAGCGTCACCGTGTCCAACGACATCGACTTGAACAGCGACGCCGTCCGCGTGCCGTCCGTCACGTACGGGCCGAACCGTCCTGACTTGGCGGTGATCTCGGCACCGTCCGGCGCCGTCCCCAGGTCGCGGTCCCCGGACGGCGCCGACAGCAGCTCCTCGACCTTCTCCGGCGTCACCTCGTCCGGCGCAAGGTCCTCCGGCAGCGAAGCGCGTTGGGCCGTGTCGTCCGAGCCTCGTTGCAGGTACGGCCCGTAGCGCCCGACCCGCACGACCGCATCCGTGTCGCGCAGCGGGATCGAGTTCACCCCGCGCGCGTCGATCTCCTCCAGCCGCGAGGCGATCAGCCGCTTGAGCCCGCCCTGCGCGGAGATGCGCTGCGAGTCGACGGGTGCGTCCGCCGCGCCGAAGTAGAACCGCTGCAGCCACTCGATGCGCGAGCGCTCGCCCGCGGCGATCGCATCCAGGTCGTTCTCGACCGACGCGGTGAAGCCGTAGTCGACGAGCCGGCCGAAGTAGGACTCGAGCAGTCCGATCACCGCGAACGCGGTCCACGACGGGACGAGCGCCGGGCCCTTCTTCCACACATAGCCACGGTCCTGGATGGTCTGCAGGATCGAGGCGTACGTCGACGGCCGGCCGATGCCCATCTCCTCCATCGCCTTGACCAGCGAGGCCTCGGTGTAGCGCGCGGGCGGTGCCGTGCTGTGCCCGTCCGCGGCGAACTCGCGCGGGTCGAGGGCGTCGCCGGCGGCGAGTTGCGGCAGCCGCTTCTCTGCGTCGTCCTTCTCGGCGGACTCGTCGGTGTCCTCGACGTAGGCGCGCAGGAAGCCGGGGAAGGTGATGGTGCGCCCGGACGTGGTGAACACGACCGCCTCGCCCGCCGAGGACTCCCCCGCGATCCGCACCGACACCGTCGTGCCCACCGCGTCGGCCATCTGCGAGGCGAGCGTGCGCTGCCAGATCAGTTCGTACAGGCGGAACTCGTCGGACGAGAGCTGGTTCGCCACCTGGCCCGGTGTGCGGAACGTGTCTCCGGCCGGCCGGATCGCCTCGTGCGCCTCCTGCGCGTTCTTGACCTTGCGGGTGTAGGTCCGCGGCTCGGCCGGCACGAACGCATCGCCGTAGAGCTCGCGGGCCTGGGTGCGCGCCGCGGTCAGCGCGGTCTCCGACAGCGTCGTCGAGTCGGTACGCATGTAGGTGATGAAGCCGTTCTCGTAGAGCCGCTGCGCGACCCGCATCGTCACTGCGGACGACCAGCGCAGCTTGCGGCCGCCCTCCTGCTGCAGCGTCGAGGTCATGAACGGCGGGTACGGACGGCGGCGGTACGGCTTCTCCTCGACGCCCTTCACGGTGAACGGACGGCCGTCGAGCCGGGCAGCGAGACCGCGCGCGCCCGCCTCGTCCAGGTGCAGCACGTCACCGCCCGCGCGGCCGGTGGCCGGGTCGAAGTCGCGGCCGGTGGCCAGTCGCAGATCGTCGACCGTCACCAGCGTCGCGGTGAAGGTCTCCGGGTCACCGGGCTTGGGCGAGCCGGGCGCGAACGTCGCCGCGACATCCCAGTACTCCGCGGAATGGAACGCCATCCGGGCCCGCTCGCGCTCGACCACGACCCGCGTCGCCACCGACTGGACCCGTCCGGCCGAGAGCTTGGGCAGCACCTTCTTCCACAGCACCGGGCTGACCTCGTAGCCGTACAGCCGGTCCAGGATGCGGCGGGTCTCCTGCGCGTCGACGAGGTGCACGTCGATCTCGCGCGGATTGGCCACGGCGGCGGCGATCGCGCTCGGCGTGATCTCGTGGAACACCATGCGCCGCACCGGGACCTTGGGCTGCAGCGTCTCGACGAGGTGCCAGGCGATGGCCTCGCCCTCGCGGTCCTCATCGGTGGCGAGGTAGACCTCGTCGGCGTCCTTGACCAGGCTCTTGAGCTTGCTGACCTGCTGCTTGCGGTCCGGGCTGATCACGTACAGCGGTTCGAAGCCGTCGTCGGTGTTGACCCCCAGCCGGGCCCAGGACTCCCCCTTATACTTGGCCGGGACGTCGGCGGCGTTGCGGGGCAGGTCGCGGATGTGGCCGATGGACGCCTCGACCACGTACCCCGCGCCGAGGAAGCCGCCGATCATCTTCGCCTTGGTCGACGACTCGACGATCACCAACTTGGTGCCCGTCCGCGATCGGTTCGCCACATCCACTCCAACTAGAGGTCCCGTCCGGCGCCTACCGGTGCCGTCGCGGACGGTACCCCACCAGTCCAAACAGGCCGCTCAGCGCACCGCCGGCCAGGCGGCCCCGGCCCCGTCCGGAGCGGCGCCGAGCAGCTCGACGAGGCGGCGGATCCGCTTGGCCGAGGTGACCCGCCAGCCGGGTCCGCCGCGGTGGGAGATGGAGACCGCGGCCAGCCCGAGGCGCGACAGTTGCGCGCCCGCGGCCACATGCAGCGGACCGTCCGGTGCGGATGGGGTCCCTCCGCCGTTCCGGGTGTGGCCGGCGGGCGAGGTGGCCAGCAGGTACCCGACGTCGTCCGGACGTCCGGCGGCCAGCGCCCACAGCCGCAGCCCACCCGCGGTGAGGGCGAGCCCGGCGGGCGGCACCAGGTTGGCCCCCCGGGTCCAGCGGTCCGCGTGCGGCAGCAGTTCGGCGCGGAAGGCGGTGCGGGCGGCGAATCCGCTCTCGGCCGGTGAGACGGCGGGCTCGTCGCCGGAGTCGCTGCCGGAGTCGCTGCCGGAGTCGCTGCCGGAGTCGCTGCCGGAGTCGCTGCCGGAGTCGCTGCCGGAGTCGCTGCCGGAGTCGCTGCCGATGCCGCGGAGCGCGAACTCGGCGGCCAGCGCGTCCGCGCGCCAGCGGTCGGCCACCACGACGGACAGCCGCGCGCGTGCTCCGGAGCGCACCCAGTGCCCGCCGGCGAGCAGGATCCCGTCCAGGTCTTGCAGGGACGGCTCGGCGACGGCGGCACCGAACAGCGAGAACTGCGTCATCGCCTGCCTCCCCCGCCGCTCGTGGTGCTCATCGTTCCGCGTCCGGTCGCAGATCCTCCGCCGGAAACGCCGAAGCGGCCCGGACGCGGGCTGTTGCCGCATCCGGACCGCCTCAGGTGATCGGTCAGGCCGCGGCCTCGGCCGGTTCGCGGTCGGCCGGGTTCTCGCCCATCGACACGACCCGCTTCTTCGACACGATCACCGCGGCGGCGATGATCAGGAACGCGATGACCGCAATGACGACCCGCACGGCTGCCGACGAATCGTTGCCGAGGCTGAACTTGACGATGGCAGGCGCGATCAGCACGGCCACCAGGTTCATCACCTTGATGAGCGGGTTGATCGCCGGCCCGGCGGTGTCCTTGAACGGATCGCCGACGGTGTCACCGATGATGGTTGCCTCGTGCGCCTGGCTGCCCTTGCCGCCGTGGTGGCCGTCCTCGACCATCTTCTTCGCGTTGTCCCAGGCGCCACCGGAGTTGGCCAGGAACACCGCCATCAGCACGCCCGCGGCGATGGCCCCCGCGAGGAAGCCGGCCAGCGGCGCGACGCCGATCGCGAAGCCGACGCAGATCGGCGCGAAGATCGCCAGCAGGCCCGGGGTGGCCAGCTCGCGCAACGAGTCCTTCGTGCAGATGTCGACCACGCGGGCGTAGTCGGGCTTCTCGGTGTAGTCCATGATCCCGGGCTTGGTGCGGAACTGGTCGCGCACCTCGAACACCACGCGCCCGGCGGCGCGACCCACGGCGCTGATCGCCAGGCCGCTGAACAGGAACACGACCGCCGCGCCCAGGATGATGCCGACCAGGTTGTTCGGCTGCGTGACCAGGTACTGGAACGCGTAGTTCGTCCCGCTGATCGTGCCGTCGGCGCCGATCGCCTTGATCGTCGCCGTCCCGATCGCGTCGGCGAAAGAGCCGAACAGCGCGGTCGCCGCCAGCACCGCCGTGGCGATCGCGATGCCCTTGGTGATCGCCTTCGTGGTGTTCCCGACGGCGTCCAGATCGGTCAGGATGCGCGCGCCGGTCTCGTCGATGTCGCCGCTCATCTCGGCGACACCCTGCGCGTTGTCACTCACCGGGCCGAAGGTATCCATCGAGACGATGACACCGGCCGTCGTCAGCAGCCCGGTACCGGCCAGCGCGACCGCGAACAGCGCCACCCCGATCGAACCGCTACCGAGCAGGAACGCTCCGAACAGCGCGATGGCGATGAGGATCGCGGTGTAGACCGCGGACTCCAGGCCGAGCGCGATACCCGAGAGCACCACGGTGGCCGGTCCGGTCAGTGACGTCTTCGCGACGTCCTTGACGGGGCGCCGGATGGTGTCGGTGAAGTAGCCGGTCAACTGCTGGATGAGCACCGCGAGGACGATGCCGATCAGTACCGCGACGAACGCGATCACGGCCGGGTTGCCCTTGCTGGCGAAGCCGGCACCGAACTTGGAGAAGTTGCTCGGCAGGAAGGTGAACGCGGCGATCGCGACGAGGACCAGCGAGGTGGCCGCCGAGATCATGAAGCCGCGATTGATCGGGACGAGCCCGTTGCGGTCGGTCGCGCGCAGCTTGGTGGCCAGGATGCCGACGACCGAACTGATCACGCCGATCCCGCCGATGATCAGCGGGAGCATCAGGCCCTTCGAACCGAATGCGGACTGCCCCAGGATCAGGGCGGCGACCAGCATGACGGCGTAGGACTCGAACAGGTCGGCAGCCATGCCGGCGCAGTCGCCGACGTTGTCGCCCACGTTGTCGGCGATCGTGGCCGCGTTGCGCGGGTCGTCCTCCGGAATACCGGCCTCGACCTTGCCGACCAGGTCGGCGCCGACGTCGGCGGCCTTGGTGAAGATGCCGCCGCCGACACGCATGAACATGGCCAGCAGCGCGCCGCCGAAGCCGAAGCCCTCGAGCACGGTCGGAGCGTGGTCGTTGTAGCAGAGCAGCACGACGCACGCGCCGAGCAGGCCGAGGCCGACCGTGAGCATGCCGACGATGCCGCCGGTTCGGAACGCGATGTGGAAGCCACGCTGGCCGCCGCCACCACGGGCGGCGGACGCGACCCGGACGTTCGCGCGGGTCGCCATCGTCATGCCCACGTAGCCGACGGTCGCCGAGAACGAGGCGCCGACGAGGAAGAAGACGGCCCTGCCGATGCGCACCGGCCAGCCGCCGTCGTTCACCGGCAGCAGCAGGAGCAGCAGGAAGACGATGATCGCGAAGACGCCCAGGGTGCGGAACTGCCGGTTCAGATAGGCCGCCGCGCCCTCCTGGACCGCCTTGGAGATCTCCTGCATCTTCGGCGTGCCCTGGTCGGCCTTGAGGACCTCCTTGACCAGGACGACCGCGTAGACGAGCGCCAGCAGCGCCACTGCGCCGAGGACGAGGACGAAGCCGCGCTGCCCGCTGGTGATTCCGGGCAGGCTTGCGGCGATCTGGTGGTGCGCAGCCATTCAACTCCCCTTGCTGTGACGTCGACTCGACGTGAGCGACGGGTTCTGCCGGTGGTTAGGGCAGGATGCGCCCGCCGGCGCGGGAGGAATTCGCACCAGTTGCGGACTCGCGGAGTCTAGCCGGGGTTTCGCGGCAGCACCGAGCCGGGTTCGGTATTTGTTCGCCGGGCCCGGGCGCGCCGACCGGCCCGGGTCAGCGCAGGGTCAGCGCGGGGTCAGCGCGGGGTCAGCGCGGGGTCAGCGCGGGGTCAGCGCAGGGTGAGCGCGGGGTCAGGCCCGGTCGGGCACCGACGCGAGGGCCTCGTCCAGGCTGGTGTGCAGGTCGAACACGCCGTCGAGCCCGGTGATGGTGAACAGCTTGCGGATCCGCTCGCTGGTGCAGACGACGGGCATCAACACGCCTCGTTCGCCTGCGGTCGTGCGCGCCGAGACCAGGGCGCCGAGCCCGGTGGAGTCCAGGAAGCCGACCTCGCTCAGGTCCACCACCACCGCGGACGCACCGGGGGTCAACTCGGCGCTCACGCCCTCCCGCAGGCGCGGCGCGGAGTGGACGTCCACCTCACCGGCCACGCTGACCACGGATACTGAGGACTCGCTTCGGCGTTCGACGCTCAGGTCCACGGTTCACCTCCTGGCGTCGACAACTGGACTGCAGTACTCGGCAGCGGCCAGCATGCCACATGCGGGTGAGGGGATGAGGTGCGCGCACTGCTCGAGCGGCTCCTTGCCGGCACGGCACCGGGCGATTCGCCGTGCACGCACGTGCGGGAGTTGCCCGGCCGGGCCGGGCGCGCCGAGCCGTGGCCGCAGTGGGTTCCGGCGGTGCTGGCCGGGCGCCTGGCCGAGGCGGGCGTGGCCGCACCGTGGTCGCATCAGGTCGAGGCCGCCTCGCTCGCGCACGCCGGGGAGTCGGTGGTGGTGGCGACCGGGACGGCGTCCGGGAAGTCGCTGGCCTACCAACTGCCCGGACTGACCGCGCTGGCGGCCGACGAGCGGGTCCGCGTGCTCTACCTGGCCCCGACCAAGGCGCTGGCCGGCGATCAGCTGCGCTCGCTGCTGCAGCTGGCGGTGCCCGGCGTGCGGCCGGCCTGCTTCGACGGGGACACCCCGCACGAGGAGCGCGACTGGGTCCGTGCGCACGCGAACTGGGTGCTGACCAACCCGGACATGCTGCACCGCTCGCTGTTGCCTGCGCACGCCCGGTGGGCCTCGTTCTTCCGCCGGTTGCGGTACGTGGTGGTGGACGAGTGTCACGCGTATCGCGGCCTGTTCGGCTCGCACGTGGCGCTGATCCTGCGGCGGCTGCGGCGGGTGTGCGCGCTGTACGGGAGCGCGCCCACGTTCGTGCTCGCCTCGGCCACGGTGTCCGACCCGGCCGCTTCGGCGAGCCGGCTGATCGGCGCACCGGTGCGGGCGGTGACAGCCGACGGATCGCCGCACGGCGCGACCACGTTCGCCCTGTGGGAGCCACCACTGACCGCGTTGCGCGGCGAGCACGACGCGCCGGTGCGCCGGGCGGCCGGGGCGGAGGCGGGCCGACTACTGGCCGACCTGGTCGTCGAGGGCGCGCGCACCCTCGCGTTCGTGCGCTCGCGCAACGGCGCCGAGCAGACCGCGCTGGCCGCGCAACGGCTGCTGGCCGAGGCCGGTCTGGACGAGCTTGCCGGCCGCGTGTCGGCGTACCGGGCCGGGTACCTGCCCGAGGAGCGCCGCGCCCTGGAGGCGGCGCTCTGCTCGGGCGAGCTGCTCGGTGTGGCGGCGACGAACGCGCTGGAGCTGGGCCTGGATGTCAGCGGCCTGGACGCGGTGATCCTGGCCGGCTTCCCCGGCACGCTCGCTTCGCTGTGGCAGCAGGCCGGCCGGGCCGGCCGTTCCGGTGCGCACGCCCTGGTCGTGTTCGTGGCGCGCGACGACCCGCTGGACACGTTCCTCGCACACCATCCGGACGCGGTGTTCGGGCGGCCGGTCGAGGCGACCGTGTTCGACCCGGCCAACCCGTACGTGCTCGGTCCGCAGCTGTGCTGCGCGGCCGCCGAATCACCGCTGCGTCCGGGCGAGCTCGAGCTGTTCGGCGGCCCGGCGGCGCTCGCCGTGCTGGACGACCTCGTCGCGCGCGGTGAGCTGCGGCGGCGCCAGACCGGCTGGTACTGGACGGCCCGCGAGCGGCCGGATGCCGACATCCGGGGCTCGGGCGGCCCACCGGTGACCGTGGTGGACGGAAGCAACGGCGCGCTGATCGGCACGGTGGACGCCGGGGCTGCGCACTCGACGGTGCACACCGGCGCGGTCTACCTGCACCAGGGACGATCCTTCGAGGTCGACGAGCTGGATCTGCACGGGTCGGCGGCGATCGTCCACGCCGCTGATCCGGAGTGGACGACGACGGCGCGCGAACTCACCGACATCGCGATCGTGGACGTCGCACGGTCGTCGGCGTTCGGCCCGGTTACCGTCGCGTTCGGCACCGTCGATGTCACCAACCAGGTGCTGAGCTACCTGCGGCGGCGGATCAGCACCGGCGAGATCATGGACGAGGTGCCGCTGGACCTGCCGCCACGCGAGCTGCGCACCCGCGCCGTCTGGTACACCGTCGATCAAGAAGCGCTCGACGCGATCGGGTTGGACGCGGCGGCGGTGCCCGGTGCCGCGCACGCCGCCGAACACGCGGCGATCGGGCTGTTGCCGTTGTTCGCCACCTGCGACCGCTGGGACATCGGCGGTGTGTCCACCGCGCTGCACCCGGACACCGGGCGCCCCACCGTGTTCGTGTACGACGGGCACCAGGGCGGGGCGGGCTTCGCCGAGCGCGGGCACGCGGCGATCGCGGACTGGCTGGCCGCGACGCGTGAGGCGATCGACTCGTGCGAGTGTGTCGCCGGCTGCCCTTCGTGCGTGCAGTCGCCCAAGTGCGGCAACGGCAACGACCCGCTCGACAAGCGCGGCGCCGTCCATTTGCTCGACCTCCTACTCGCGCGGCTGACGTGCTCGCCCGGCTGACATGCTCGCCAGGCTGACGCCCGGCTGACCTGCGCGCGCCCGGCCCGCGCCGATGCGATGACCGTGCGCGTCCCCGCGATCGGCAGGTGCACCGTGATCGCGACCTGCACCCGCACCGTCCCACTGCGCCCGTCGGCACCCAGCCGCACAGCGCAGGAGCGCACCGCCGCACCGTTCGCGGCGGCCAGCGCCGACGCGACGCCGCACACGTCGCCGCCCACGCCGATCCGGCCGGCCCCGGCGAGTGCCGCCAGGTCGGCGGCCGCGTCGGCGCGGTGGCGGGCGAGCACGGCCTGCGTCCGCGCGACCCCCAGGAAGCCGACCAGCATGACCAGCGCGCAGCAGGCGAGCACCCAGATCGTCGCCGATCCGCGTTCCGCGCCCGTCACGGCGGCACACCGCCGGTCCCGCCGTCCGCGCCGGGCTCGAGCGCTGCGACCGCCCGCGCGGTCACGGTCACCGACGGCAGCCAGCGCGCGAGCAGATGCATCGACCCGCCGGCCACCACCGTCACCTGTCCACCGGACCTGTCGATGCTGACCGTCGCGCCCGGCGCGTACTGGTGCGCAAGCCGCCGCGCCGTCGCATCGTCGCCGCGCGCCGCCGCCCGAGCCGCCTCGCGCACCGCGTCCTGCATGCGCACCCGCTGCCCCGCGACGGACACCGCACTGAGCGCCACCGCCAACAGCAGCACGAGCACCGGCAGGCAGGTGGCGAGCTCGGCGGTCACCGTGCCGCGATCCCCGAGCACCCGTGTGCGCACCTTCAGATCGCGTGCAGTGCCGACGTGACGATCGACGACAACGCCGAGGACACCGCGCCACTGCGCACCACCTTGTAGAGCACGGCCGCGAACGCGACGGCCGCGACGGCGCTCGCGTAGCCATTGGGTAGTCGCAGTCGCACCTCAACAGCGCCAGCCGAGAGCCCTGGTCGATTTGCCGGCACCGTTGGGGCCGAGGAAACCGAACACCTCAGCGGCCCTCGCCCGGATGTCGACCTCGGTGATGCCCGCGATGGGGTCCTAACGTGTTGGTGAGCCGCTCGATGTGGATACCTCGCTCATCGGCGCGCCGTCCCGCGCGCGGCGCGGGCATCCTTGAGTGCGAACTCGAGCAGCGCCCGGGCGGTCCACTGGGCGAGGTCAACGTACTGCTCCCGGGTCAGACCGGCGATGTCGGTCAGCCAGACCAGCGATTCGATGCCGGTGGCCGCGCGGATGGCGACGGCCAGGCGGCGCACGTCCACGTCCGGCTTGCGCGAGCGCAGCGGGGCGAGTGCGTCCTCGAGCCAGGCGATGGCGCGCCCCTGCCGCAGCGGCGGCTGCGCGGCTCCCGGTTCCAGCGAGGCGAGCAGCTGGGCGCGCAGCGCGGCTTCGTTGCGCAGGTTGAACCGGGCGAATCCTTCCACGGTGAGGTCGAGTCTGGTGTGCGCGTCGCGCGGTGCGGGGTCGGGCAGCAGGGTCGTGGATCCGGTCTCCGGGAAGGCGACGGCGAGCAGCGAGCGCTGGCTCGGGAAGTACCGGTAGGCGGTGGTGCGGGAGATCCCGGCCGCCTCGGCGACGGCGTCGACGGTCGGGTTCAGGCCGGCTGCGAAGAGCCGCTGCGCCGCTTCGGCCAGCGCGGCGCGGGTGCGTTGCTTCTGGGCGGCCCGACCGCTGGCCTCGTATGGCACCGTCATGCCATTATGGTATGTGAGTCCCATATGGATCCGAGGTGCGACATGTGCGGCGATCCGGTGATCACCAACCCGAGCCTGTACCGGGTGGTCTTCGAGAACGAGCGGGTCCGGGTGTTGGAGTACCGCGACGGTCCCGGTGACCGCACTACGCCGCACCGGCATCCGGACAGTGTCATGGTCACGTTGTCGTCGTTCCGTCGTCGCCTGGCCAGCGGCGGCCGCAGGGTCGATGTCGAGATCCCCGCCGGCCAGGTCCGCTGGCTGGATGCGCAGGAGCACAGCGGAGAGAACGTCGGCGACACTCCGACGCACACGGTGTTCGTCGAACTGAAAGAAGAGGCGCCTGCGCGTGTAGCCGCGGCCCGGCTTGGCCCGGCCGAACCCTGATATCGGACCGGCCGCGACAGACGGTGGGCGCTGGCCTGGATCAGGGCTTCCGGCGGAGCCGGTACCAGGACGGCGCGGCCTTGCGCAGCCGTTTCGGCATGCCGTCGACCACGGCCGCCTCGACGTCGGTGACCGTCCAGCCGGCGAACGCGGCCTCGATGTCGGGCTGGTCGGCGCCCCGCGGAAGTGGGCGCGGCGCGGCGCCGGCCTTGAACGCCAGCAGCAGCATCGTGGCACCTGTCGTCGCGATCGCGGTGACCGCACGCCCCATGGCGGCGCGCTCGTCCGGCGCGAGCCCGTGGAAGCAGCCGATGTCGAGGAACAGGTCGTAGCCGGTGCCGACCGTCTCCGGGGGCAGGGCGGTCACGTCCGCGCGCACCAACTCGGCGGTGACGCCGTGTTGGGCGATCCGTCGGCGGGCACGCTCCAGGGCCTTCGGGACCAAATCCACGCCGGTGACCGTCCAGCCGCGCTCGGCCAGCGTCAGGGTGTGCGCGCCGGATCCGCAGCCGAGGTCGAGTGCCTTGGCGGGCCCGCCGTGTTCGGTCTCCTCGCGGGCGAAAAGCCGCGGCAGGGTTTCGGTATCGGCGGCCGCAGCCCGTTCCCACGGGGTGAACCCGACGGCGTAGGCGAATGTGTAGAAGCGGCTCATTGGCCTCTCCTTCGATTCAGATCGCTAGAGCGTAGCTCTATAGTGGTGCTATAGCAACGGTCGCGGGGAGTCCTATGTCCACGTCCAGCGGTGCCGGCCGCCGCATCCGTCGCGGAGCCGATACGCGGCGGAGGATCGAACAGGCCGCTGCCGACCTGTTCGTCGCGCGCGGCTACCATGGCACCTCCATGCAGGACATCGCCACGGCCGCCCGGGTGCACGTCCAGACGATCTACCTCGCATACGGCACCAAGGCCGAACTGCTGCGAGCCGCCGCCTCCTGGAAGGTGTCCGAAGGCGAGGACCCGGCGATCCCGCCGCCGGAGCGGCGCTGGGTGCGAGAAGTGATCGCCGAGCCCGACCCCCGCCGGAAGGTGCGCCTGTACGTGCGCCACATTCGCCATGTGACGCAGCAGTGGGCGCCGATGCGCGACGTGATGCGCGCCGCTGCTGGCGAACCCGAAGTCGCCGAGAAACTGGCCGCCATGGAATACGGCCGCTACCAAGGCCCGGAGAACCTGTGGCCGGCCATCGCCGAAAACGGCCAATTTCGCGACGGCCTTACCGCCGGCGACGCCGCGGTGCTCACCTACGCCATCGCCAGCCCGGACACCTTTCGGCAGCTACGTGAGCGGGGGTGGTCGTGGGACCGCGCCGAGGCCGCCATCGTCGACACGCTCGTCCGGATGCTGCTGAAGACCTGACCTTCTGGGCTCCTTGAGTTTGCAACGTTGGGTCCAGCGGGAGCGCGGGCTGATGCGCGTGCGGCAACCCGGCGCGGTAACCGGCGCGGTTCTTGTCCGCCTACGTGCGCCTTGATACCGGGCACCCATTAGTCGATAGGCTCAGCGCGAGCTCGAGCGTGCAGCCGCGGACGGCGCCCGGGGAGTGTCGCTAGTTGCGTCGCTGGTACAGGGCTGTGGTGAGCGGGGCGAAGATCGCGATGAGGGCACCGGCCGCGGCGATCACCCACAGCACTTGAGTCGCGCTGGCCGTGCCGGCCATGAGGCCGCGTTCGGCGTTGGCGAGGTGGGTGATCGGGTTGCCGTCCGCAATGCGGCGCAACCACCCCGGCATGGTGTCGGGTCGGACGAAGACGTTGCTGACGAACACGACGGGGAACAGGATCACGAAGCCGAGGTTCTGTACGGCGGTCGGCGTGCGCAGGATCAGCCCGAGCGCGATCCAGAGCCAGGACAGGGCGGAGGCGAACAGGAGCACGAGCGCGATCGCGGCGGCGACCCCGAGCGGTCCGCCGCCGGCGCGGTAGCCCATGGCGAAGCCGAGCCCGTCGACCAGGCCGGCGGCGATCAGGTAGCGGCCGAGGTCGCCGATCAGGGCGCCGACGATCGGTGCGGGCCGCCAGATCGGCATGGACCGGAACCGGTCGAAGGCGCCGGTGGACAGGTCGCGGTTGAGGGTGACGCCGCTGTAGACGGTGACGAACACGACTGCGAGCGCAAGGGTGCCGGGGAGCAGGAATTGCAGGTAGTCGTGCGTTGAGCCGGCCAGCGCGCCACCGAAGAGGTAGGTGAACAGCAGGGTGAACAGGATCGGGATGCCGAGGACGTCGCCGAGCTGCTCAGGCACGTGTTTGATCTTGAGCAGCGAGCGCCAGGCGAAGGCCAGCGAGGCGCCGGCCGGGCCTGCGGCGCGCGGGCGCGCGTGCATCGCCAGTGCATGTGGGTCCCGGTTCGTCGGCACGGTCACGCGAGTGCCTCCTCTGCAGCCGGTTCGGGTTCGGCACTGCTGCCGGTGAGGGCCAGGAAGACCTCGTCGAGGCTGGGCTGGCCGAGGGTGAAGTCACTGACGCTGATCCCGGCGCCAGACAGTCGGGTCAGCGCCCGGGCCGCGAGGTCGGCCAGTTCGGAACGTCGGCCGTTCTGCGGGATGCGAGCACTCAGGCTGGCCGGGTCGGGTCCAGCATGGACGGCGACGCCGAGGTCTCTGGCGAGGACCGTCTGTGCCTGGTCGCGTTGGGTCGGGTCGAACAGCCGCACCCGGAATCCGCCAGCGCCTGCGGAGGCCTTGAGCTCCCCGCGGGTGCCGGCCGCGATGACCCGGCCGTGGTCGATCACGGCGATCCGGTCGGCGAGCTGGTCGGCCTCGTCGAGGTACTGGGTGGTCAGTAGCACGGTGGTTCCGTCGGCGACGATGCTGCGCACGATCGCCCATACGTGGCTGCGGCTGCGCGGGTCCAGACCGGTGGTCGGTTCGTCGAGGAACAGCAGGTCCGGCTTGACGAAGATGCTGGCCGCGATGTCCAGTTTGCGGCGCATCCCGCCGGACAGCTGAGCCGTTTGGCGAGCCGCCGCACCGGCGAGGTCGAATGCGGCGAGTAGTTCGTCCGCGCGCCGCCGTGCGGTGCGTCGGCTGTGACCGAGCAGTCGGCCGACCAGCACCAGGTTCTCCAGAGCGGTGAGATCCTCGTCCACCGAAGCGAACTGGCCGGTCAGGCTGATCCGGCGCCGCACCGCCGCGGGCTCACGGGCGACGTCGTGGCCGAACACCCGCACGGAGCCCGCGTCCGGGCGCAGCAACGTGGCCAGCACGCGAATCGTCGTGGTCTTGCCCGCCCCGTTCGGACCCAGCACGCCGAAGACGCTGCCGCGCGGAATCGCCAAATCGAGGCCGTCGACCGCGCGGGCGGTTCCGAAGGTCTTCACCAAGCCCTCGGCCTCGACGGCCAGATCGGACGTTTCGCGGTGTGTCGTCGTCATCACGGGCCGAACCTAGCTAATCTTGTCCAGATGGACAAGTCAGGTGGACAACAGGGCCGGCCGGCTGTCGGGGAGCGTGGTCCGGCGTCCCGGCCGACCCGCGAGCGGCTGATGAGCGCTGCGGCCGAGCTGATCGCCGAGCTGGGGTGGGGACGGGTGACCACCCGCGCGGTCGCCGACCGGGCCGGCCTGCCGCACGGTGCGGTCAGCTACCACTTCCGCGGTAAGCAGGAACTGCTCATCGACGCGACGATGTTCGCCTTCGAACGCGCGGTGCCGGTCGGTGAGTTCGCGGCACGTGCCACGGTCGCCGGGCTGATCGACCTGGTCGAGGTGCAGGTGGCCGATCGCGAGGCGATCGATCCGGTGACGTCCCGGCTGATGTTCGAAGCGATGCGCGAGGCCGAACGCGACCAGAAGCTGCGGGCCCGGATGGGCGCCATGCTCCACCAGTACCGCGAACTGATGATCCGAACCGTTGCCGACGACCAGCAACAGGATGCGGTATTCGCCGGCGCTCCCGCGGACGCGCTGGCCACCCTGCTCGCCGCCGTCGGCGACGGCCTGCTCCTGCACGCGTTGCTCGACCCGGACCTCGACATACGGGCCGCGCTCGACGCGCTGCGCACACTGCTGCAGGCGCGCGAGGGCAGCGCCGGGGCGCCGCGGCGTCCGAGCACGCGGCGGCGAAAGGAGCCCCGTGCTCGGCGCGAGCCCTGACCCGCCGGCCACCGGCGCAACCAGCCAAACGCGCGACGCGGCCGCGGTCGCCAGCCGCGGTGACCGGCGCTATGGCGGGTCGGCCTACCGCTACCGTGTCCGGTGACGATCGTGACGTAGTTGATCTAGCCGGGTGCGCGCGAGCCGTTGCAGCATCTCCGGAAATGCCGCGTCGAGTACCTGACCGGCGAGGTCGTCTCGCGCGCCCAGGACGACGCCGCTGATCGTCGACAAGTCGAGGTCGGCCTGAAATTCGAGCATCAACGATTCGGTGACGTCGGCGAGGCTGCCCGCCGTCACGTCACGAGCAGGATCTCCGCGGCGCTGGCTCACGGTCGATTCCGGCAGACGAGATCAGTGTGCAGCAGGCCGACGAGAGACGTCGCCGGTGCGGAAATCACGCGGCTCGCCTGGCCGCCACCCCGCTGCCCGCCGCCACGCGACGCCGTGCCCGTGACGCCGCGGGCCAGCACCGTTTCGCCGCCGCGAGCATTTGGCCGGCGGTTACAGCTGCGCATGGGACCAGTCGACGCGCCGCGGCGCCACCGTGGGCGTGCCGAGGTCGAGCTGGATGTCTTCGTGACTGGTCAGGGTGATCGACGCGGGGTCGCCGGTGTAGCGCTTGCCGTTGACGTAGGTCGTGACGTTGCCGGTTGCCGGTCCGACCTGATGGGGGCCGAGGGTTTGGTGCCAGATGCCGAAGAACTGGCCGAGGGTGTAGGTCGCGTGGCTGGGCGCCTCGACGTGGATGATGCCGTCCTGCGCGTGGGTGTGCAGCCAGTAGTAGCAGCGCGATGCCTCATCGAAGGTTCCGCGGCTGCCCTGCTGGGCTACCGGTTCGACGACGCCGATGCCGGCCGGGATCGGGCGCAGGGCGCCGTTGACGTAGACGGTCAGGTGCGTGTGGATGTGGTAGACGGCCTGTTCCATGGAGTTGCACTGAACGCCGTCTGTGGTCTGCCCGGTCGCGGCGGTGCTGGCCGGCGCGAGCGGGGTGCCTTCCTCGAGCACGATGCCTTCAGGTCCGGGCGGACCGGTCAGTGTCGCGCTCGCCGTGTCGGAGGACGCCGCGCTGGCGCCGGAGCCGTGGTGGCCGCCGCCACCGGAGAGGGCCAGCACGACGATCACGGTGACCGCGGCGGCGACCAGCGCGACCGATCCACCCCAGCGCAGCACGCGGAGCCGGCGCTGGCGCGCCGCCTCGGCGGCCCGGAACGCGGCCGCCTTACGTCGCGCGGCTCCGCTGCCGGAGCGGCTCGGCGGCGCGGTGCGTGCCGGACGCGAGGAGCGATTGGTCATCACGGAGTCCCCTTCCAGGTGTGTCTGGCTCGGAATGCAGCCCGCTTTCCGGCAGGCGCGGGTTCGCCGGGGCCGTGTCGGCCGCCCGGCGGTGCGCCGGCGCCGCGGTCATGACTTGCCGCCGGGGATGCGGTGGCCGGTGAGCCAGGCGAGGACCTGGAGCTCCTGTGGGAGGGTCCAGGTCTGGCTGTCGGGGTGGGTGAGGTTGGCTCGTCCGGTGGCGTCCATGAACCGGCGCAAGGTCGGGGGCAGTGGGGCGCCGGGCGCGACGTGCGGGGCGCCTTCGAGCAGGAAGCGTTCATGGCCTTGCTGGTCGAGGAAGAACAGTTCGTCGGAATGTGTCACGTCGTAGGTGAGCGGCTTGCCGGTGAGCCAGTCCTTAGGCGCGGGCGGGGTGTCCGGCGCTTTTTGGATGTAGACGCCGAGCTGTTTCCAGAACGCGGTCAGCGCGCCCGGGGCGCCGGCAGCGGTCAGCCAGTCGTTCGGCGCGGGTGCGTAGAGATGGCGGTAGGCGGTCAGCCGGGCGAGGGTGTCGCGGGCTGGGTCGATGGTCACGCTGAGGAACACGATCTTGTTACCGAGGCCGGCGCGTTCCGCGTCCCGGGCGGCGGCAACTACGTTGGCCGTGTCCAGCGGGCAGGTTTCCTGGCAGAGGGTCATCATGTCCGAGATCACGACGACCTTGCCGGCCAGTTGTGCCAGGTCCAGCCGGCGGCCGGCGGAGGTGACCAGGGTGGTGTCGCGCACCGCGACCGGCAGCGCGTCGTTCGCCTGCTGACCCACATTCGGGCCGGGCGCGGCGGGTGGCGCTGAGCGTCCGCACCCGGCCAGGACGGCGGCGGTCAAGGCGAGCGCCGCAAGCAAACCAATCGTCTTTCGTGCTTGCCGCACGCGGAGTCGACGCCAGCGGCCGAACGGCACGTCGGGGTCGAGATCGAGGCGGACGAACGGCAGGCTCGGCTCGTCGGGGTCGATGCGGGCCTGCAGGGTGGTTTCGAAAACTGGGCGTAGCGTGCGCCACGCGTGCGGGTGGTCGGCGGCATAGCCGGCCAGCGCGGCCGAGGCCTGCTGACCGGTGAGTAGCCGGGCGGTGCCAGGTCTGGGTCGGCGGCTGCCGACCCAGACCCTTACCCGTGGGTTGGCCATGACGTTGCGGAACCACTGTGCGCGGGCGCCGAAGCCGGAGGCGACGACGTAGTGCCCCGGCGCGGGGCGGGCGACGATCTCGAGCACGACGTGCCGGCGTCGGCCGGAGACGCGGCCGGTGTGTTCGAGCATCAGCAGCCGCGCGCCGAACACGGCGCCGAGTCTGGCGCGGTAGAGCCAGATCGGTGCCCGCACGAGCCAGCGCAGCCGCAGTAGTCGCGCCGCCACCGCCGCGGCGGCTCGCGAGCTTCTGGTGTCGGGCATCGCTTAGCCGCCTCCGGTTTCGACTAGGCCGCCGAGGGCGAGGGCCACGTCCTGGACGACGGATTGCTGCCCCACGCGTTCGCTGGTGTCGGTCGGGGCGGCGCTCCAGCCCGGGCCGGTGGCGTAGTAGGCAACCCGGTCGCGCAGTTCGGCTTCGACGGCGGCCTGGCTGGCGCGGCTGGTGAAGGTCAGTACGAGGGCGATGCGGCCGCGGAGCGCGCAGCTCGCGGCGGAACCGAGGTCGCGGGCGGCGGGCAGGTGCAGCCGTTGGGCCGCCGCGGGCGGGGTGAGCGTGTGCGGTTGGCAGCCGGTGATCTGCCGCGCGAGGGCGGCGGCCGTGGTGTGGTAGCCGGAGACCGGGCGTTGTGCGGCGGCTGCGGTGGGGAGCGGCGGCGATGTCTGCTGCTTCGCTCCCCCGGCTGCCGGGGTGGACGCGCATCCGGCGGTCAGCGCGAGAAGCACAGTGGCGATCGCGACCGCTGCGGCGCGGCGAGTGGTCGCGTGCGCGTCAGGCATGCTGGTTCGCCGGCGCCGGTGCCGCTGTTGGTGCGGGGGTGGCGGGTGGGGTGCTGAGCGCGCGGAGCACGTCCTGGTGGCTGAGCCAGCCGAGCAGCCGGGCGCGGTCGTGATCGAGGACGGGCACGGGTCCGTCGGTGGTCGCGAGCACGTCGAGGGTGTGCTGCAGCGGTTCGGCGGCGCTGACCGTGGGCGGGTACTCGACGATGGAGGCGACGGTGTCGGACTCGTGTCCGGGTCCAGCCAGGGTGTCGGCGAGGGCTCGGGCGGTGGCGACGCCGCGGTAGGCGCCGGCGGCGTCGATGACCGGCAGCTGGCCGTAACGGGTGCGGCTGAGCTGGGCTGCGGCCTCGGTCAAGGGCAGGTCGGCCGGCAGCGGCGTGCCCGTGGCGGGGCGCATGACCTGCCCGACGGTGACCGATGCCAGCGCGGCCGCGGCGGGGTCGGTGTTGAGGTCGATGCCGCGGCGGCGCAGCTTGAGGGTGTAGATGGTGTCCGGGGTGAGCAGGTGGCTGATTCCGGCGGCGAGCACGATGGCCGCCATCAGCGGCAGGATGATCGCGTAGTCGCCGGTGAGTTCGAACATGATGATCACTGCGGTGATCGGCGCGCGGGCCGCGCCGGCGAACACGGCGCCCATCCCGATCAGCGCGTAGGCGCCGGCCTGCCCGGACAGGCCGGGCGCAAGCTGGTGCAGTGTCTGGCCGTAGGCGGCGCCGGCCATGGCGCCGATGAACAGGCTGGGCGCGAACACTCCGCCGGAGCCGCCAATGCCGATGGTGAGGCTGGTCGCGACGATCTTGCCGGCGAGCAGGGCGAGCAGGAACGCGATGCCGTATCCGCCGGCGACGCCCTTGCCGAGGACCGGGTAGCCGACGCCGTACATTTCCGGCAGCACCAGCAGCAGGCCGCCGAGCAGGATGCCGCCGACCGCCGGGCGGGCCCACTCCGGCCCCCGCACGCGCTGCCAGGCCGCGTCGCAGCCGTCCTCGATCAGGTACAGCACCCGGGTGAACACGACACCGATCACGCCGGCCGCGAGCCCGAGGGCGGCGAACAGCGCGTACTCGATCGGATCCTGGACGGTGAAGGCGGGCAGGTGCAGGAAGGGTTGGTTGCCGAACGCGGCGCGGCCGATCACGCTCGCGGTCACCGAAGACAGCACGACCATGCCGAAGGATTGGGCGGCGAAGTCGCGCAGGATCAGCTCCATCGCGAAGAACACCCCGGCCAGCGGCGCGTTGAAGGTGGCCGCGATCCCGCCCGCGGCGCCGCAGGCGACCAGCACCCGCATCCGTGGCTCGGCCACCCGCACGATCGAACCCAGGGTGGAGCCGAGCGCGGAGCCGATCTGCACGATCGGTCCCTCGCGGCCGACCGAGCCGCCGCCGCCGATGCACAGCGCCGAGGCCAGTGCCTTGACCGCGGCCACCTGTGGGGGGATCCGCCCGCCGCGGCGGGCGACCGCGTACATCACCTCCGGCACGCCGTGACCGCGGGCCTCGCGGGCGAAGAAGTGCACCAGCGGCCCGTACACCAGCCCGGCCGCGACCGGGGCCAGCAGCACGAACCACCGTCCCAGTCCCGGCAGGTGCGGGTTGGCGGCGTGCCCGGCCAGCGAGTAGTCCCCGTGCCCGGACAGCAGGAGGGTGAACTGCTTGATCAGCCAGCGGAACAGCACCGCCCCGCCGCCGGCGCCGGCGCCCACGACCAGCGATAAGGCGAGCAGCCCGGTGTTCGAGGCGCGCATCGCGGTGACCAGCCGCGCGGGACCGGCTTGCGTTCGCAGCGGGGTGGCGAGCCGGCGCCGTTGTCCACCTCGACCATCGCTCATACGTGCATTATGCAACTAATGCTGTGTGCCTGGAAATTTGGTCTGCGGTGGGGCTCAGGTCGCGCGGGGGGTCGATCCGTGTCCGCTGGACTCCGCGGCATCGACGAGCATCCGCAGCGCTGCGCTGAGCTGCAGCCGTTCGGTGGCGGGGATGGTCTTGATCAGCCGGGCGATCTGCTGCTTGCGGCGTTTCGTGCTCGCCGCGATCAGCTCGTGCCCGGCCGCATGCAGGGTCAGCCGCATCCGCCGCCGGTCCGCGCGGTCGACCGCGCGGCGCACCAGCTTCTTCGTCACCAGCCGTTCGCACATCCGGCTCGCCGTCGACGGCGCGACCCCAAGTTCGCCGGCCAGCTCGGCGACCGTCATCGCCCCGCGCGCCTCGAGCAACACCAGCGCGCGGAACTGCGGCAGCGTCACCTCCGGCGTCAGCCCGGCTAGGGCGTTGGAGGCGACCGCGACGAACACGCGGCTGGCCGCCAGCACCGCGTCGACGACCTCCGCCTGCCCCTCCAGCACCTCGGCGGCGTCGGCAGCCGAACCCGCCACCGGCATCACTCTCCATTCCGTGCATCAAGCAACTAATGCTGTGACCACGATAGGCGGCTCGATGACCTGCAGCGGCGGCACCACGTCGGTTCGGCTCAGCTGGCGTGCGGGTAGCCCACTGTTGAAGGAGGTTCTTGCCGCTGTGCCCGAACGATGGCTGGTCACGCTGAGCTGGCTCGCACTCGCGGCCGGGTTTGCCGCCGCGGCCGACATCCTGATCGACACCTACCTCCGCCGCTACCGGCAGCAGATGCCGATCATGGAAGCAGTGTGGCCGGTCACCGCCCTGTACTTCGGCCCCCTCGCGTCCTGGGCCTATCGGCGCTTCGGCCGCCCCATGACCCGCCACTGGCTCGCCGAGCACGACCGCGACGAGCCGCCGGACAAGCCCGGCTGGGCCACCACCGCCGTCGGGGTCAGCCACTGCGGCGCCGGCTGCACGCTCGGCGACATCCTCGCCGAATTCGTGATCTTCGGCCTCGGCGCTGCGATCGCCGGCGAGGTCGTGTACGCGGAGATGGTCGGTGACTACCTGGCCGCGGTCGCGCTCGGGATCGCGTTCCAGTATTTCGCCATCGCCCCCATGCGCGGGCTGAGCCTGCGCAAAGGCCTGCGAGAGGCGGCCAAAGCGGACGTGCTCTCGCTCACCGCGTTCGAGGGCGGCGTGTTCGGCTGGATGGCGCTCATGGCTTTCGTGCTGTTCCCGGCGCCGCACCGCCTGCACCCGGACTCACCGGTCTACTGGTTCCTCATGCAGGTCGGCATGATCATCGGCTTCGGGACCGCGTGGCCGGCCAACGTGTGGCTGATCCGGCGCGGCATCAAGGCGATGTAGTCGCCGGAGTTGCGGAAAGGCGGTGCCATGGCGGCAAGCACGGGGCGAACAGCGGAGTCACGCGCCACGACTCGGCACGCGCAACTGAGACAAGGACAGCGGCGGGTGACTGGAAGCAGAAGGAGTGGGAGCGCATGTCCTGGCTGACATCATCATGGAGCGATCTCGGCATCACCGCAGGCAAGGCCGTGTTGATGTACGCGACAGCCTTGGTCGGACTCCGGCTCGGCGAACGCCGCACGCTGGCGCAATGGACGGCCATCGACTTCGCCGCTGCGGTCGCCATCGGCGCCATCATCGGCCGCACCGCAGTTGCGAGCACCCAGACCTACGCGATCGGTGCCGTCGCCCTCGTCAGCCTGCTCCTGCTCCACCGGCTGACCAGCCTCGCCCGCTTCCAACCGCTCTTCGGCCGGCTGACCGACCACCGCGTCCGCGTCCTCGTCGCCGACGGCCACCTGCGCCGCGACCAGCTCCGGCGTTGCGGGCTCACCGACGATGATCTCCTCGCCCAGCTCCGACAGCACGGCGTCTTCGACCTGCACACGCTCAAGTACGTGCTGTACGAAGCCACGGGCGGACTCACCATCGTCCCCGAAAACGACCAACACCACGCCAGCGATCTCGTGGACGCCGGCCTGCGATCCAGCGCCGGGTTCCCCATTGACCAAGCGCAACGGCAGAATTAGCGCCGGAGGCACTGCGGATAAGACGTCCTACGGGAGCGACCGGAGCACTCTGGTTCGCGGTTTTCGCGCCGGCTATCCGCCGCTTCCGGGTCGGCAGCACCTTTCTCACCCCTCGCCGGTGTGGTCTTCCCCGGCCGCGCATCTGATGATGTTGGGGTGGCCGCTCGGTCCCGCTGCGCTGCGTCCGCCGGGGCAGCGGGCCCGGAGCATCTGGCCGGCTCACGCCGTATCCGCGCCACCGTCTATCTGCGGGTCTCGACCGAGGGGCAGATCGGCGGGACCTCGATCGACTTGTCACGCGCCGCCACTGCTGCGTTCGCCAAGGAACCTCGTGAATCGCAGCACTCAGCTCGGCACTGGGGTCGCGGCGGTCGCAGCCTGTTGCAATACCTCGAGGCTCGTGCCCGCGGCCTCGACGACGAGCCGGACAGGACTGGGTCCGCGCAGCGGCAGTCCGAGGCGCCCGCGCAGCCGCCGCCGCCAAGGGTTGTTGAAGCAGCGGGGGCGATCTACCGGTTGCTCGGCGTCGCGCAACAGTCCGAGCAGAAGATCCGGCGCCTCGATGACGGGCCTGTTTCGTTCGCGACGCTGTTGCCCGGCGTAGTAGAGCGCCTGCTTGACCAGAATTGCCTTGCCGCACAGCGGTGACCACCCGGTGCGGCGGGTGACCTGTCGGGCGGCGTTATCGACCGCGGCGTCGCCGAAGGTTTGGCGCGCCGCGCGCATGACCGCGTCCAGGTCGATACCGAGCCCGCGGAGCAGGTCGGCATCGTTGTGCCAGGGCGGCGGCAGAACGCCTTGCTCGACGAGCCGGTCGAGCTCGCCGCGGATGGACTCGATATCCAGTCCGTGCCCGACGAGGATGCGGTTCGCGGGCGTCCCGGGCTGCTGGGCGAGCGCGGCGAGGACGTGTTCGCAGCCGATGTAGTTGTGGCCGAGGCGGTCCGCTTCCTGTTCGGCGACACGCAGGATGCAGCGTACGGGTTCGGCGAACTGATCAAGCATCGCGATTCACCGCCCGACACCGATACGGCGCCGGTATTTCTTGTGGACGGCCTGCTTGGTGACAGTCAGCCGATCGGCGATCGCCGGCCAGGTCCATCCCTGCGCTCGGGCGTTGTCGACCTGCAGGGCCTCGAGCACCTCCACCATGCTGCGCAGCGCGGCTACCGCGGCGAGGCCGATCGCGGGATCCTGATGTCGAGTCGCCGCCGCCAAAGTCGTCACCTCGTCCAGTTCGAGTTCACCCACGCTGGTCAATCTAAGTTGACCCGACCCGGTCGGTCAACCCACGTTGACCGTGCCGCTGGTGGTACGGCCCTCGCCGCGAAGGCACACGGCCGTCCCACCGGCATGCTGCCCCCGCCGACCGGCCGCCGCGAGAAACTAGCCTTGCCCCGTGACGGAGGTGGGAACGCAGTCACGCCTCGCGCTCCACGCGGCGGTTTCCGTCGCGGATCGCGCGGGCTATGCGGTAGCCGACGCCGCGTGCTGGCCGATTCGAATCACACGATCGTGTGGCTGCGACCGCATCAGATCCTCGCCAAAGTTGGTCGACGATCTGCAGAGCGCCTGCTGCTGCGTGAGCATCGCGTCGCGCGTGCGCTCGGCGAGGTCGGCGCACCCGTCGTCCCTCCCTTGTCGGGGGTAAAGCCCACGCGAGATCCGGACACCGCCCTGCTCGTGACGCTGTGGCCGCGAGTCGAGCACCTGGGCGAGGACAGCGCCGATGCCGCCGACGTCGGGCAGTCCCTTGGGGAGGTGCACCGTGCTCTCGACCGGTACGACGGCGAGCTGCCGAGCTTTCTCGACAAGCTGGAAGACGCCAGGGCGCTGCTCGGCGACGACGCTCGCATGAGCGCCCTCGACCTGGACAACCGACGCTGGCTTCGGACCGCTTTCGACGCACTGTTCGACGAGTTGAGATCACGCCGGTACGCCGTGCGAGGACTCCATGGTGAACCCCACGGCCAGAATCGGCTGACGACGCCGGCGGGTGTGAGATGGATCGACTTCGAGGGAGCATGTCTCGGACCGGTCGAATGGGACCTCGCCTTCCTGCCCGATGCTTCGTTGCCGGCGTACCCGCCACCGGATGAGGCGCTCGTCCAACTACTGCGCACGCTGAACAGCGCCCGCACCGCCACGCTGTGTTGGGCGCGCTACGACGTACCAGCGCTACGGTGGCACGCCAGGTTCCACCTCCAGCAGCTCCGCAGTCACCTGGTCTGACACCGCGATCATCGCGGTTCGCTGACTTCCGGACCGCCCGCGGGCGGTGGAACGACGCCAACGGTCGGCAACGGCTCGCGCCGCCGGACTGCGCTAGCGTGTGCGGTGGGTGCGTGAGGGCGCCTCCGGGTCCGCGGGCAGAACTGAGTTCACCTCTCGAGCGTGATCACCGGTCTTGTGATCATCTCCGGCCCTGGTACGCGGACCGCCGGGCACCGAGGAGATGTCATGTCGGACCTTCCTGTTCGCCCGGATGTAGCGCAGGCACGCCGCCAGGCGAAAGAGCTGTTGCGTGCGGCGCGCGCCGGCGATGCGGACGCGCTCGCGCGGCTGGCGCGCGTGTCGGCGCCGTTGACGCTGGCTGGGGCGCAACTGGCCCTTGCCCGAGAGCTGGGGCTGCCGAGCTGGGCGGCGCTGACCCGCGAGATCCAAGCGCGCAACACCGCAATCCCCGAGGACGTGCTGCGGTTCTTGAGCTCAAGCGTGAATCTGCAGATCGGCGCGGCCGCGCGCATGCTCCACGACGACCCGGCCTTGGCGCTGTCGGGGTTCCCGGCGGCGGTGGTTCTCGGCGATGCGGCGCGGGTGGAGGCCGAGTTGGCCCGCGATCCCGGTGCCGCCACCCGCGTGGACCCGGGGACGGGCTGGACCGCGCTGCACTTGGCGTGTGCGTCGCGGTTCCATCTCGATCCGGCACGAGCGCCGGGACTGGTCGCCGTGGCCCGCCGGCTGCTCGACGCCGGCGCGGACCTCGACGGGGCAAGCAGCGGCCGGCGGTGCTGGCGACCGCTGGAGTGCGCGGTCACCAGCGCCAACTCCAGCCGCAACAACGAACCGATCATCCGGCTGCTGCTCGAGCGCGGCGCTCCGGTGCGACCCGAAACCCTGGTTGCGGCGCTCTACGCGGCCGGCGGCACCTGGTGCCAGGAGCTGCTCACCCGCGCCGCCGCCGAGACGCCGGAGGTGTTCACCGACGCGCTCGCCGAAGCCGTGACGGGGCCGGACCTGGACGCGGTGGCGGTTCTGCTGGCCGCCGGCGCCGACCCGGACGCGCCCGGCAGCGACGGCCGCACGCCGCGCCGGCGCGCGTTGACCGCCGGACTCGCCGCCACCGTCGCCGCGCTCGGCGGCGCGGGCGCGGATCCGGTCGAGCACCTGCTGGAAGCGATCGTGACCGGTGACGCCAGCCGCGCCCGCCGGATCGCCGCCGCTGATCCAGGGCTCGTCGACCGCCTCCAACCCGACGACCGCGCAACCCTCGTCGCGACCGCCGAGCACGGCAACCGCGCGGCCGTCGCCGTCATGCTCGACCTCGGGTTCCCGATCGGCACACGCCGCGAGGGCGCCGACGAGGACGGCGCCACCGCGCTGCACGCCGCGAGTTGGGCCGGGTCCGCCGACACGGTCGCGCTACTCCTCGAGCGCGGCGCGGACATCGGCGCGCGCGACGCCCGATGGGAGGGTCAGCCGCTGCACTGGGCGCTGGTCGGCAGCGGCGAGGCCCCCGACACCGCGCCGGCACCGGACTGGGTCGCGACCGTCCAGATGCTGCTGGACGCGGGCGCGCCGATCGCGGAGATAACGCTCGACGCGGACGACCCGAAACCTCCCAGCCCGGCGGTGCGCGAGCTGCTGCGCACACGCGGGATCACCGGCACGGGACGCACCGGGTGAACGCCCGGCGCGCCGGGCACGGGTCGTCGCGCGCACGCGTGCCCATTCCGCCGCGGCTGGCGGAGGCGGTCGCCGAGGACGACCTGCCCAGCCGCTGGCAATGGCTCAGCGCACTTCCCGGACGAATCGAGGAGATAGCGGCCGATTGGGGCCTGCGCCTTGGCGAGCCCTACCTGCCCGGTGGTCAGTGCGCCTGGGTCGCGCCCGTCCGCGCCGCCGACGGCGAGGACCTGGTGCTCAAGGTCGCGTGGCGGCACCGGGAGGCCGAACACGAAGCCGCCGGGCTACGGCACTGGGACGGCGACGGCGCGATCCGCTGCCACGCGGCACGCGACCTCGACGACGCGACGACCGCGCTGCTGCTCGAACGATGCCGACCAGGTCGACCGTTGGCCGCCGTCCCGCCGACGCAGCAGGACGAGATCATCGCGGAATTGCTGCAGCGCCTCTGGGCCCGCCCACGGCGGACGGGGCATCCATTCGACACGCTGGAAAGCCTCTGCAACGAATGGGCCGACACCGTCGAGACCGCCTACGCCAGCAACACCCACCGGCTCGACCCCGGCCTCGCCCGGGCCGGCCTGGACATCCTGCGAACCCTGCCCGCCAGCACCTCCACCCACGTGCTGTTGTGCACCGACCTGCACGCCGAGAACGTCCTCTCGGCCGAACGCGAGCCGTGGCTGGTGATCGACCCCAAGCCGTTCATCGGCGACCCGGCCTTCGACGTCGTGCAGCACATGCTCAACTGCGACGACCGGCTCCATACCGATCCAGTCGGTCTGCTGGCGAGGATGGCTGGCCTGCTCGACCTCGAACCGCAGCGCGTGCGGCTGTGGCTGTTCGCCCGCTGCGTCCAGGAATCAGCAGGGTCCCTGACCGCCGGTGAGCTGGCCCGCCGCGTCGCACCCTGAAACCCTGCCCGACGGGGCGTGTCAGCGACGCTGGGCGTGCCGTTTGCGTGCCTCGAGTGCGTCGATCGGCGTGAACAGCAGGCAGAACAACCGGTCCCGACGATGCAGCAGCCAGTTCGGGATCGCCAGGAACTCGCAGCCACCTTCACCACGCGCGACCTGCACCGTCAGGCTGGCGCCGAGCGCGAGCAGCATCGCCACCGGCCACACCTGCGCCAGCGCGACGAACGCGACCACGGACAGGCACTGCACGCCGTGACCCGCCTGTAGCGCGGTGGCGTCGCGCCCACGCAGCCGCATGGCCAATGTCGCCACCGCCGGGACCAGCACGAGGCCGAGCAGCACGTTCCACCACAGCACCCCGGTACCCGGGACGTGTCCGAGCGGATGGTGATGCGGCACGGCCAGCACCCAGGCGAACGCGCCGGCGGCGGCCGCGGTGCGGGTGGCCGCGCCCCACGGCCCGATCGCGCGTCCGAACCGGTAGCGCACCGATCCGACCCATGGCTCCTCGGACGCGACCGGGTCCTGACTGGCGGTGTGCGCGGTGTGCGGGACGGCCGATTTTTCGATCATGCCTCGATGATCGACTCTGTACCCCGGTACCAGGTCAACCCGTTTCGTGAAGGTTGACCCTGTACCCAGGTACCGGGTTCATGCTGGAGGGATGCGAACCCGCGAAGTCGCCGACCGGGCCGGGGTGAACACCCAGACACTGCGCTACTACGAGCGGCGCGGGCTGCTCGCCGAGCCACCCCGCTCACCGGCGGGCTACCGCGAGTACCCGCCGACCGCGGTGCAGGTGCTGCGCTTCGTCAAACGCGCCCAAGAGTTGGGCTTCACCCTGACCGAGGTCGAGGAGCTGCTCGAGCTGGCAGATGGCGGGCCGGATAGTTGCGACGCCGCCCGGGCGCTGGCTGAGGGCCACATCGCCGACCTGGATCGCAAGATCGCCGACCTGCGCCAGATGCGCACCTCGCTGGCCTCGCTGGTCGCGACCTGCGAGCAGCCACGCGCCGATCGCGCCTGTCCAATGCTGGCCGCGATCGACGCCGATGCCCCGCTCACGGAGGTCTCGCGATGAGGGTGGAGGTGCTGCACGTGGCCGACTGTCCCAACACCGCCGTGATCACCCGACGGCTCGCAACACTGATCGCCGAGCGCAGTGACGTCACGCTCGTGCACCGGGTGATCCGGGACGAGGCTGCGGCGGTCGCACGCGGGATGACCGGTTCCCCCACCCTGCTCGTCGACGGAATCGACCCGTTCGCCGCCGGGCATCCGGCGAGCCTGTCCTGCCGGCTCTACACCGACGAATCGGGGACCGTCTCCGGGGCGCCGTCGCTGACCCAGCTGCGGACCGTGCTAGACGGCGCAGTGGAGGCGACGCCATGACCGGCGTGACGAGGACGATGACGGTCGGTGAGCTGTCCCGTCGCACCGGTGTGTCGAACAAGGCGCTGCGTGACTACACCGACTGGGGGCTGATCAACACCCTCGGGCGCAGCGGCGCGAACTACCGCCTCTACGACGAGCAGGCGCTGCACTGCGTGCACCTGATCGCCGAAATGCGCGGCCTCGGGCTCACCCTCGCCGAAATCCGCGCGTTGGCCCGCAGCTATCCGGACGAGAACGGGCAGTTCGTTGGTCCGCGGCTGGCGCAGCGGCTGCGCACCGCACGGGCCCGCGTGGAGGCTCAGATCGCCTGCCTGGAGCAGACGCGCTCCCGCATCGACGCGTTCGAGTCCACGCACCGGGCCCTCCTGGGCGGTCGGTGCGGCAGTGATGCGCGGCGGCTCGAAGGCGAGGCGTGCGCCTGCGCTTGACCTTCCCCCCGGGGGGAGCCCCTACGGTCACGATCGACCGACCCTCTGCTAGGAGGCACCGATCGTGACCGGCACCCCGACCGATCACCGCACCGACGCGAACACCCCGGCCGCGCAAACCGCACGGCTCGGGTCCGCGGCTGCTGCGATCGAGATCGCCGCGCTCAGCAAGATCTACCGCAACAAGCTCGTCGCGGTCGACGATGTGACGCTGTCGATTGCCGCCGGGACCGTGTTCGGTCTGCTCGGCCCGAACGGCGCGGGCAAGACCACCACGATCAAGATGATCGCCGGGCTGATCACGCCGACCACCGGCCGGATCCAGCTGGGCGGCTTCGACGTGAGCAGGCAGCGCAGCCAGGCGGTGCGCCAGATCGGCGCGGTGTTGGAGGGTTCACGCAACGTGTACTGGCCGTTGTCGGCGTGGCAGAACCTGCTGTACTTCGGCCGCCTCAAAGGGTTGCGCAGCGCGGGCATCAAGCCGCGCGCGCAGCAGCTGCTCACCGACCTCGGCCTGTGGGGCCGCCGGCACGACCCGGTCGGCTCGTACTCGCGCGGCATGCAGCAGAAGGTGGCCATCGCGGCCGCGTTGATCACCGACCCGCCGATCATCTTGCTCGATGAGCCCACCCTTGGCCTGGACGTGGAGGCGGCGCGCACGGTGCGTGACTGGATCACGCACCTGGCTCGCGAGGAGGGCAAGACGATCGTGCTCACCACGCACCAGCTCGACATCGCGCAGCAGCTGGCTGACCGGATCGCGGTCATCCGCAGTGGATCGGTTATCGCCGATTTGCCCACCCGCGAATTGCTCGCCCGCTACGCCGAAGACCGCGTCGAAGTGCGCGTCGCCGGATCACTGAACGGGATCTTGCTTCCTGCCGGGGTCATCGCCGAACCGGAGCACGGCGCCACGCGCATCATCGTGCCCAGCACGCGGACCAGCGACGTCTACGCGGTGCTGCGTCGGCTCGAGGCCGGCAACATCGCGATCGTGTCGATGACCCAGGCACAGCCCAGCCTGGAGGAGATCTTCCTGCGACTGATCGGCGATCGGGCGTGACGGTCATCGTGCTGCCGGCGACCAGCACGCCGCGGCTGGTCGGCAACGAGACACTGAAAGGGCTGCAGCTGGCGTGGCGGCGCCGCGCGCTGCTGACCACCTTCGTGCTGATGAACGGGATCACCTTCCTCGGCATCCGGCTGCTCATAGGGGGTGGGCACATCGTCACCCCGCTGCTCGCCGTGACGCTTCCCGCGCTGCTCGCCTACGCGGTCGCGCAAACCGCAGCCATGCAGGGCAGCGGCGGCATCGCCGAGGAGATCAACGGCGGCACGCTGGCCCAGTCGCAACTGTGCCCCGCCTCGCCGCAGCGCCAGGTACTCGGCCGGCTCACCGCCCTGACCGTCGAGGGGCTCGCCACCGCGGTCCCGCTCGCGCTCGTCTTCACGCTCGGCTACGGCGTTCACTACCGACTGCGTCCCGACGTCCTGGTCCCCGCCGCACTGACCGTCCTCGACGGGCTCGGCTACGCGTTGCTGATCATCGCGCTCACCGTGCGGGTGGTCAGCATCGGCGCGATCACGCACGTGTTCGGCATGGTGATCCAGTTCTTTGCCGGCAGCTTCGTGCCGATCACCGTCTTCCCGCACGCCCTGCAGTTCGCGGTCAAGTTCGTCCCGACCACGCTCGGTGTGCAGGCACTCAACACCACGCTGGCCGGACGTGGCCTATCGGCCGCGTGGGCGAACGGCACCGTGCCGTGGCTGATCGTGCATGCCGCTGTGTCGCTCACGCTCGGGTGGGCCTTGTATGCGCGCACCATGCGCCGCGCCCGTCGCGAAGGAGGCCTGTGATGCGCACGCTCACCGCGCTCGGCAATGAGGCCTACAAGGGCTTGCTGCACGCCTGGTCGGAACGGCTGCAGATCCTCATCGAACTGCCGTTCTTCGCACTGTTTGTCCTGCTGCTCGGCCCGCTGCTCGGCCACGGCCGCCAGATCGCCGCCGGGCACGTGCACTGGTCACTGTCCAGCGCCACCACGACCGTGCTGGTGCTGTGGTTCGTCCCGTTCATTTTCTTCTACATGCAGGTCGTCAAACTGTTCTGGCGCCTGCTCGCCGAGATCCAGACCGGCACCATCGAGCAGGTCTACCTCGCCCCGCTGCCGTCCTGGCTGGTCGTCGCCGCCGGACGCATCGTCGCCGCCACCGTCGAGACGGTCCTGGTCGCCGGCGCCACGTACGGCATCGTGTCGCCCTTCGTCCCCATCCACCTGCACTGGACGCCGGCCGCCCTGGTGCCAGCCGCAGCGATCATGATCAGCGGCGTCGGACTGTCCCTGATCGTCGCCGGCGCCACCCTGGTGTGGAAACGCATCCAGCTCGTCAACGACACCGTGCTCATGCTCGTGATGCTGTTCAGCGCCGCCGCCGTCCCACTCATCGCGGTACCCGCCTGGTGGGCGGACACCGCGCGGGCCTTTCCGCTCACCGCCGGCATCGCCAGCCTCAACAACCTCATGCTCGACCACCGCTCGATCAGCCAAACCTGGGGAACGGGCGGGCTCGTGCCGCTGATGGTCACCGCCGCCGGCTACCTCGCCGCCGGGATCCTCGCCTTCCGCCTCGGCGACCACACCGCCAAACGCCGCGGCAGCCTCGCCCGCTACTAACCCGAAAGGACCCCGACGTGACTACGCCCACCGACCCGACCACCCGTAGCGTCGACGCAGCCGCGTTCCGCCGCCTCCTGCACACCGGCGAACCGGCCACGACCACCCAACTCGCCGACGACCTCCAACAACCCGAGGCGACCGTGCAGGCCGCGATCGATGAATTGCACCGGCAAGGCCAACTACGTCTCGATGACGACGGGCGCATCCTCGGCTCGGCCGGACTGAGCATTCGACCCGACCGGCACGAAATCCACCTCAACGGACGCCAGTTCTGGACCTGGTGCGCCTACGACTTCTTCGGCATCTTCGCCGCCCTCGACGCCAGCGGCCACGCCACCACCGTCACCCCCGACACCGGTCAGACCGTCCGGATCGACTTCCGCCACGGCCTACCCGACGCCGCGGAGTTCGTGCTGTTCCTGCCTGCCGACGACCCCACCTGCAGCGCCGACGCCTACGACGCGTGGTGCCCGCACAGCAACCTGTTCCACAGCGCTGACGCTGCCCGCAAGTGGGCCGCCGACCGCGGCGTCACCGGGCACGTACTCACGGCGGCTGAGGCGACCGAGCGCGGCGCGCGTGCGTGGCGACCGGTCGCCGGGTCATCGCGATAGGCGACACCGCTATCCGTGACCGGCTGGACTGGTCAACGCTCGGGCAGCCGGCGTTGCAATCACCGCCAGCCGCCGTTCAAGCACGGTCATACACGTCGTTCGAATTGAACTAACACGCCTTCGAAGCGTGTCGGTGAAGACCGAGACGACGGTTCCGCCGACACTCTCGATCTCGATCTGTCAGTTGGCACCCGTCACCGGGCCGGAAGCAAAATTGGCAACGCCCCTTTGGCCCAAACTGGGATCGTCAGGAACTGCACGCCGCAGACCGAAGCTGGGCTCCGACACGCAGCAGGCCCGCACGTTCGCATGGCCACAGGTCCCCCGCCGCTACGATCACAAGCGACCCAGCCAGGCGGCCCGAAACGGCCCCACACCACGTAGGAGAGCGCAGTGCAGCCCCGTGAATACGGGCCTCTGACTGCGGATAAGACGTCCTACGGGAGCGACGGTGCCCACCGCATACTCCGCGGTGGTCATCCCGGCCTCGACCGACTGCCTGATCGCCTTTGCCCGCTGGGCAATTCGGGTTAAGAGTTCCATGGCGGCCAGCCAACTCCGATCGGCGGGACGTCGCCTCGGACCGGGGGGCGGATGTGGACGACACGCCTCTTGTGGACAGCGAGCACGCACGAAATGCCTGCTGGATCCTGCCTGACCAACGTCCGGCAGCCCAATGGCTCGGGCCCGCGGCGAGCACCCAGCCGGTGCCGTAGGTCGGCTGGATGTTCCGAACCTCGGACGCCGCCGCCCGTCGCGAGTACCGGCCGGTGACTAGGCTCGGAGCCACAGGCTCGCAGGTGCGGAGGGCGCAGAAACGCAGATGGACGTTCGCCCCCTCGTCAGCCTGCGCGGCAGCACGGCCGCACTGCCGTGAACAAGCGCGGCGTCGCGATCATGAGCCTCGCCCACGTCGTCGACGACTCCTACCAGGGCGCCGTGCCCGCGCTCCTTCCGTTCTTCGTCGCGGAGCGGCACTACAGCTACGCCGCGGTGTCCGGACTGACCCTGGCCGCGACGCTGCTCTCGTCGGTCGCGCAACCGGCGTTCGGCTGGTGGACCGACCGGCGCCCCCGCCGATGGCTGATCGGTGCCGGCATCCTGACGGCGGCAGCCGGGGTAGGACTGGCCGGCCTGTTCGCGAACTACGCGATCACCTGGTTCGTGATCGCCCTCTCCGGGCTCGGGATCGCCGCGTTCCACCCGTCCGCAGCGCGCGCGGCCCGGCAGGCGGCGGGCAACAGCAACCGGGCGATGAGTGTGTTCGCGGTGGGCGGCAACGCCGGGTTCGCCCTCGGCTCGCTCATCGCCACGCCCGTCCTGCTGGTCGTCGGGTTGCGCGGCACCGTGCTCCTGGTGCTTCCCGCGGTCGCGATGGTGACGATCCTGGCCGCGCGCCTGACCTCGACGCTCGACGGACCGTCCGGCGGGCGACGCTCGCTGCTGCCCACCGGCGAGGACGACTGGCCGGCCTTCGTGCGCCTGACCACGGTCGTCGTCGTGCGCGCCGTGGTGTTCTTCGGCCTGACCTCGTTCCTGGCGCTGTACTTCATCCACGGCCTGCATACGTCCAAGGCGGTCGGCGGCGCGGCGCTGTCGACCTTGCTCGTCGCCGGCGCGGTGGGCACGTTGCTCGGCGGCTGGCTGGCCGATCGGGCCGGCCGCCTGATCACCATCCGGACCGGGCTGGCGTGCGCGATCCCGGCGATCGCCGGGCTGGTGCTCGTCTCCAGCGTGCCGGTCGCGTTCGTCTTCGCGACGCTCGTGGGTATCGCGCTCTACATGCCGTTCAGCGTGTTCGTCATGCTCGGCCAGGACTATCTGCCCAACCGGATCGGCACCGCGAGCGGAGTGACGGTCGGGCTGGCGGTGAGCGTCGGCGGCCTGTTCAGCCCACTGCTCGGCTGGCTGGCCGACAGCACCAGCCTCCGGTTGACGATCGCGGTGCTCATGGTGCTGCCCGCGCTCGGGTTGCTGTTGTCGCTGCCGATGCACGAGCCGGTCGGGCACGCCGGGCCGATCGGCGACGATGCGGCCGCCGCGATCGGCGATGCGGCTGAGACAGCCGACTCCGCCGGGGTGCTGGGCCCGGACGCCGACCGGTCGAGGTGAACCGGCGGCACGCGGTGAGAGGGGCGGCTGCGAGAGTGCGGGCATGACCCGGCTCGATGCCCGATCCATGCGCGGGTCGACCGTCCCGCTCGGTAACAACCGGCTGTACGTCCTCGAGCAGGGCCCGGTCGACGGACCGGCGGTGCTGTTCCTGCACGGCTGGCCGCAGTCGCACCGGGCGTGGCGGGCGGTCCTGCCGCTGGTCGCGGCGAGCGGGTACCGGGCCGTCGCGGTGGACCTGCCGGGGGCAGCAGGTGCTCGCCAACCCTCGCACCGCCCGGCCGGGTGCGGGCGACCTGCAGCATGGCCGCGGCCGGGTCGACGCCGAGCACCCGGCGGCCGGCCGCGGCGAGTTCGACAGCGAGCACTCCGGTGCCGCAGCCGATGTCGACGACGTCTGCCGCGGACAGCTCATCGGCCAGCGCGAGGTAGAACCCGATGTCGCCGCGCCCGGCGTTCTCGGCGTCGTACAACGCGGCGAGTTCTGGAAGCCGGAAGCCTGCGTCGACCTGCATCGGCGGCTACCAGTGCGCGGGACGGGCGAGGGCGGACGGGATGCGGGTGTGCGCATCACCGCGCGCCGCGTTCAGCTGCGACTGGCTCACGTACAGGGCGCCGAACAGGTCGGCGCCGGACAGGTCGGCGTTGCGCAGGTCGGCGCCGAGCAGGTCCGCCCCACGCAGGTCGGCGTTGCGCAGGTCGGTCGCGATGAGCAGGGCGCCACGCAGGCTGACCCCGGACAGGTCGGCGGCGCGTAGCCGCGCGCCGGCCAGGTCCGCGCCGCGGCGATCCGGCTTGCCGCGACGGACCTCGGCTCGCGTCGCCGCGCTGACGAGCTCGAGCACGGGTCCGACCCGCTCGCGCAGGCCGCCGACGTCCACCTCGGCCAGCCGGTCGGCCGGCCCGGCGGCCAGGGCGGCGACCTCGGCGCGTAGCGCCTCCACCTCGGCACGCCCCCCGGCGCTGGCAAGGCCTACCGCCTGGGTCAGGTACCAGAGCAGTTCGTGCAACTGGCGCACGGTGTCGAACGCCGCGAACATGGCGCGTGCCCGGGCGCGATCCGACCGCCAGTCCGGTTCGCCGAAGATGACCTGCGAGACGCGCTGCCCGGCGCCGAAGCAGTCGAAGGTGACGCAGCCGGAGAAGCCGCGTGGCCGCAGCTCGGCGTGGATCGCGCAACCGAAGTCCGGCTGCAGGTTGGGGCACGGCGTGCCGGCCGGCTTGTCGATCGCGAAGTCGGCCGAGCGGGCGAACGGCAGCGCCACGCAGCACAACCCGGCGCACCGGCTGCAGTCGGCGACCAGTTCCGGCGCAGCCACCGGCGCGCTCATCGCGGCCGCGTCTCGGGTCGACCGTCGTCGCACCGGAGCGTCAGCGTGCTTCCATAGCCACCACTCGACGGTTCGGGCGGTGCCGACGCGAGCACGGGCGGCGCCTCCGAGTCGAGCGCGCCGCACGCCTGCTCGTCGTTCCACTGACGGACCGCCCCCAGCCGCACAGGTCGACCCTAGATGCGACGGTCAAGAAGAATCTGCTGCTGTGCGGCATCGAGCCGGGTAGCTGACCGACCTGACCGATCGGCGGGGCGGGTCACGGCACTGCATCGAGCACCCCGCTCGCGATTCCCACGATCGTCGGGACGATGCCGATGCAGACGAAAGCGGGCAGGAAGCAGAGCCCAAGCGGCGCCATCGCCAGCACGCCGGCCCGGTTGGCGCGGGCGAGCGCCGCGCTGCGCTGTTCGGCGCGCAGGTCACGGGCCAGCCTGCTGAACGCCGCGGCGAGTCGTGCTCCGCTTTTCGCGCTTCGCCGCGCAGCGACGGCGACGGGCGCCAGGTCGGCGTCCTCACCGACGCTCGTCCATGCCTGGTCGGGATCGGCGCCGAGCGCGATCAGGCCGGCGACCCGGCGCCACTGTGCCGCGGCGGCCGGCGCGAGCACGGGTGCGGCGAGCCGCAGCGCGTTCGCGACGTCGCGGCCGCAGCGCAGTGCCGCCGCGGTGAGGTCGAGCGCGAACGGCAGCCGGCCGTCCGGTGGCAACCGGGTGCCGAACAGCCGGGCACCCGCGCGGCGCACCCTGCTCTCGCCGCTCGGCTCGGCGTCCGCACCGCGCAGCAGCCGGTTCGTCCACACCAGCCCGAGGACGTCCAGGACGACGCCCACGCACCAGATCGCGTGCCCGCCCGTCGTGGCCAGCAGGACGTGAACCGGCCGCGCTCCCATCCCCGAGCCCAGGACGAGCCCGAGGATCGGCAGTAGGCCGAGCAGCACCGCCGTCGAGCGGGGACCGGCCAGCGCGGCGCGCACCGCCTGGCCCCGCTCGGTGCTGGCGGAAAGATCGGCACACAGCCCGGCGAGCGTGTCCGTGAGCGGCGCGCCCGAGCTGTCCGCCACTCGCCAGGCGTGCGCGAGTGCGTGCAGGTCCGGGGTCCGGTCCAGCTCGGTGGACAGATCCCCACCCGCACGTGCTGCGCGAGCGGCCGCCCGGCACGGTCCGGACAACCCGGGTGCCGCCTCGGCCGCCGCCTGCAGCGCGGCCGCGGCCCCGGCCCCGGCCTCGATCTCGGCCAGGACCGCCCGCACCGCCAGGTCGACAGACCGCTCGCGCAGCCGCGTGGTCCGCCGCACCGCCGCATCTGCGCCCAGCCGGGCGACGCACCAGAGCATCGCGCCGGCAGCGACGCCGAGCGCGCCTCCCCCGGCCAGGGCGACCAGCGTGGACACGACCAGTGTCAGCGCGACGCGCGGGCGCCGCGTTCCGAGCGCGCGAGCCGCCCGAGCCACCGTCCGGCGCGCAATGGCCGTCCGGCCGGATCGGTTCACCGGCGCGCGCCGCGGCGCGCCCGCACCGCCGGACATGTTCGACAGCCGGCCCCGCCGTTCCGCGGTCGCCGCATGGCGGGCGAGCAGGCGGCGCGCCCGGACGCGGCCCCGCACCCTGGCCTGGATCCCCTGCATCCCCGCAGGGCGTCGCCACGCCGTCACCGCAGCACCGCCGTCACCGCAGCACCGCCGGCACGTCTGCCTGCCGGGCCGCGAGCACGGCGGCCAGTGCGCCGCGCGCGACTCCCGGACCCTCCTCGAGTGTCCAGGCCGGGGCGACCGCGAGGCCGGTGGCCGTCCTCCGGAGCACCCCGATTTCACGAACCCGCCGCGTGCCGTCCTGCCCACGTGCCAGATGCACCACGACGTCGACGGCCGAGGCGGCCAGCTCGGTCACGGTGGCGGGTGGCACACCGGCCAGTGAGCCGAGCGCCGCGAGCCGCGCGGGCACGTCCTGGGCGGAGTTCGCGTGCACCGTCGCTGCCCCTCCCTCATGCCCGGTGTTCAGCGCCACCAGTAGCTCCACCGTCTCCGCGCCACGGAACTCGCCGACGACCAGCCGGTCGGGTCGCATCCGCAGCGCCTGGCGCACCAGCTCGCGCAACCCGACCGCCCCGGCCCCTTCGACGTTCGGCGCCCGGGTGACCAGCCGCACCGCGTGCGGGTGATCGATCACCAGTTCGCCGGCGTCCTCGATCACGACCAGCCGCTCGGCCGGCCGGACCTCGCCCAGCAGCGCCCCGAGCAGCGTCGTCTTGCCGGTGCCCGTCCCACCGCTGAGCAGATACGCCAACCGGGCCCGGACGACAGCCTGCAGCAGTTGCGCAGCCTCGTCCGGCACAGTGCCCCGGCGCACCAGTTCGGCGAGCGTGAACCGCTGCCGGGCGAGCACGCGCAGCGACAACGCGGTGGCGGGCACCAGCGGAGGCAGCACCGCATGCAGTCGGGTGCCGTCGGGCAGCGTCGCGTCGGCGAAGGGCGTCGCGTCGTCCAGCCGCCGTCCGCCGGCCGCGACCAGACGCTGGGCAAGCCGGCGCACGGCGGCGTCGTCGGCGAATCGCACCGGCACCCGCTCCACACCGTGCCCACGATCGATCCAGACCGCATCCGGCGCGGTGACCAGGACGTCGGTGACGCCGGGCAGCGCCAGCAGCGGTTCGAGCGGACCGGCACCGGCCAGTTCGGCGTGCACCTCGCGGCGCAGGACCGCGAAGACGGCGTCGTCGAGGATGTCCCCCGACTCCTCGCGAAGCAGGGCGTCCAGGTCAGCGCTCTCGCCAGCAGCCAGCCGATGCCGCACCCGGTCGACGAGCGCGCTCACGGCAGGCCCGCCGCGCCGACGGATGCTCTGGCGGCCGACTCCGCGCCCGGGCCCACGAGTCCGTCCCGACCGAGTCCGTCCCGACCGAGTCCGTCCCGACCGAGTCCGTCCCGACCGAGTCCGTCCCGACCGAGTCCGTCGACGATGCCGGCGGCGACGCGGGCCAGCGACCTCGGCGGCCGCCCGCGCCCGAGCGGCAGGCCGCCCGCCGGCCGCGGCAGGACGCCGAGCAGCGCGGCACCGACCAATGGCACCGCGTCACCCAACGGCACCTCCCCGCGGCGCAACACCGTCCCGACGTTGACGTCCGGCAACGCGCTGACCACCGCCCGCGCGGCGCTCAACTGCCGTACGCCGGCGTGGGCCAGGACCACCACCAGCCCGCACTCCTCGAGGGCCGCCTCGCGCGCCGGTGACGGCGCCCGCGGCAGGTCGAGCACCGTGCAGCCCAACTCGGCCACCGCCGCGAGCACCTCGCCGACCCCGCCGGCCGGAGGCGAGCGGTCGACGGCCAGCACGGGAACACCCGCCCACCGCGGTAGTCCGGCGGACAGCAGCGCCGGATCCAGCCGGCCGCCGCCCACCCGCACCCCCGACCACCGCGCCCCAGGGACCGCTTCGATGCCGAGCAGCACGTCGATCCCGCCGCCCCACGGATCCAGGTCCACCAACGTCCCACGCGCCGCCCAGGCGAGTACCGCGGCGAACGTGGACGCGCCCACGCCCCCGCTGCCGCCGATCACGCCCACCGCGATACCCACACCGACGACTTCACCGCGCGGCACTGTCAGGCGCCAGCGCAGCGACCCCGGCTGTGGACGACACGCCATCTGTGGACAGTGCGGCTGCAGAAATGCAAGCGCGCCGAGCGCCTCCCGCCCGCATCGATCGGCGCCCGTATCCTCGTAGGCCGTGGCACCCGAACCGGCTCAGGACAGGCGCACCGCCGCCTTCTTCGACCTGGACAAGACGATCATCGCCAAGTCCAGCGTGCTGGCATTCGGCAAGCCGTTCTACCAGGGCGGCCTGCTCAACCGGCGTGCGGTGCTGCGCAGCGCGTACGCCCAGTTCGTGTTCGCCCTCGCCGGCGCGGACGCGGACCAGATGGAACGCATGCGCGCCTACCTGACCGCGATGTGCACCGGGTGGGACGTCGGCCAGGTCCGCGACATCGTCTCGGAGACGCTGCACGAGATCATCGACCCGATCGTCTACGACGAGGCGGTCGAGCTGATCGGTATGCACAAGGCGGCCGGCCGCGACGTGGTGATCGTCAGCTCGTCCGGCGAAGAGGTCGTCGGGCCGATCGGCGCGATGCTCGGCGCGGACGAGGTGATCGGCACCCGCATGGTCGTCGAGGACGGCAAGTACACCGGGGTGATCAGCCTGTACGCGTACGGGCCGGAGAAGGCGGTGGCGATCCGCGCCCTTGCCGACGAGCGCGGCTACGACCTCGCCGCCTGCTACGCGTACTCCGACTCGGCAACCGACGTGCCGATGCTCGAGGCCGTCGGGCACCCGTTCGCGGTGAACGCCGACCGGGCGCTGCGCAAGATCGCGCTCGAGCGCGAGTGGCCGATGCTCACGTTCTCGAACGCGGTGCCGCTGCGCGAACGGATCTCCGGGCTGCGTCCGGAGCACCCGAGCGTCACGGCGGGAGCAGTCGGTGTCGGCCTGGCAGTCGGCGGGTTGGCCTGGTACGCGACCCGGCGGCGGCGCCGCGAAGCCTGACCCGGCAGGCGCGGCGAAAGCGCCCACTCCCGACATGCCGGTCAGGGGTTGCCAACCGCCCGGGCGGGGCGTCCAATACAGGCAAGGACGGGTGGTCGTCGATGGCGGTCCAGCCCCCAGCGGCGCCCGTCCCGCACGGACGATTGGGCACCCACGCGGCGAACCCACCACGCAACAGGTGAGTCGACGCGGACCGCGACATCTGTCGGCCCGCGCCTGACATCCGCAAGGGCACGCCTGGTAACCCCATCATCCGTGCAGGCGGCGCTGGCCTCGCCCACGGCGATACCGGCGCCGTCGTCACGTCCGGCCCATCACCCGCGGGCGATCGCCTCGCAGATCGCGGTGGTCTCCGCCACCCCGGCCACGATGGCGTCCGCGCAGTGCGTGAGCCAGCCGCCGATCCCCTGCGGTGTTCCGGACCGGTAGCCGGCGAGCGCCTCGGGGTAGGCGGCGCCCAGCTCGCGATGCCCGACCTCGAGCACCACCAGCGACTTGGGGTCCAGGCCACGGTCGATGAGGGTGAGCCGGACGGCCGCCAGTGCGACGACGCCGGACGCGGGCGCGAACGCGTCCAGGGAGAGCAGCTCACCGTGGACGATCCCGGCGACCACGGCCGCGGGCGCGGAGGTCGCGTCGAGCACCGCGGCCAGGGTGTCCAGTCGCTCCGCCGCCCCGCCTGCCGGCCGGCCGAGCGCGTCCCGATCCTCGACCAGGTCCGCGGCGGCCAGCGCGTGCAACCGGGCCAGCGCCTGCCGCGGGGCGTGCGTCCAGGTGTCGGCCAGCGCCGGGATCGCCGCGTACGCGCGCAGGGCGCCCTGCAGCACCGGATCGGTGACGGCGGCCCCCGAGCGGACGTCCTCCAGCGCGACGTCGACACCGGACAGCGCGGCGGCGGCCCGGGCCCCGCGCAGTGACGATTCGGCGGACACGTCGGCGGAACGGCGGCGCAGGGTGCGGTTGTTCAGCAGCCGGTCCACGCTGGTGCGGGTGGCTGTGACGCCGTCGGCGACACCGGGCAGTTCGAGCAGCGGGGCAAGTGGATCGGGACGCACGTCGGCCAGGCTACGGGCGACGGCCGAGCCGGACGGCGCCGCCCGGCCGAGACCGGCCGAGACGGGCCGAGGCCGGGCGACACGGCCATGCGCGACCGGGCGAGATCGGGCCGAGACCGGGCGTCCCGGCCATGATCAACGCCGAGTTGTGGTCGATCGGCAGCCACTACTCGACTTTGATCACGATCGCGCGGCTGGATCGCAGCCCGCCAGCCGCCCGCCAGCCGCCCGCCAGCCGCCCGCCAGCCGCTCGACAGCCGCCCGCCGACTGCCCCGTCGTCCACCGGGCGGTCCACAGCGCCTTGCGGCGCCCTCCGTCGACCGCGCGCCAGCTGCGAGCCTGGGCCGGTGTCCGAGCTCGAACTACCACGCGTCCTCGAACTACCACGCGTCGTGGTGACCGCCTGGCTCCCCCGCCTCGGGCTTACCCGCTCAAGGGTGCGCACCGAACTCGGCCACGGGAACTGGCGCGCGATCGCCCGCGGCATCGTGCTCACCCGCCCCGAGCAGCCGACACGCGCGGACTGGGTCGCGGTGGGGATCGCGCTTGCCGGACCGTCCGCCGCGCTCACCGGCTGGGACGCACTGCAGGTGCGCGGGCTCGGCGGCGAGCGCCCGCCGACGCCGCAAGCCACCGTGCTCACGCGCACCGGCAGTAACAGGGTGATCGGCGGGGTACGGATTCGCCGCACTGCCCGGCCGTACACCCGCACCGAGACGTCCGCCGAGGCGAGCCACCACCCGCTCACCCCGATCGTCGCGACCGAGCGGGCCGTGGCCGACACCGCATTGGACTGCAGTCGGCTGTCCGAGGTGCGCGCGCTCGTCGGGTTCGCGCTGGTTCGCCGCCGCTGCAGTCTCGACGCCCTCGTCCGCGAGCTGGACGGCCTGCCACGCAACCGGGGTGCGCACTTGCGGCGGGCGGTGGGCGAAGCACTCGACGGCGTCCGCTCGGCCGCAGAGGCGGACGCCGCCGCACGGCTCGCCCGCCATCCGCGCATCCCTGCCTTCGAACTCAACGTCCCGGTGGTAGCCGCCCGCGGCAGGTGCTTCCTCGTGGACTTCCTGTGGCGCGGACTGCGCGCTGTCCTGGAGATCGACAGCCTGGAGTTCCACATCAGCGCGGAGGACTGGCGGGCCACCATGGCCCGGCACAACGCACTCACCGCGGCCGGGTTTGCCGTCCTGCACCAGCCGCCGTCGGTGGTGGCGGGTCGGGACGGGTGGTGGCTGGACGAGACCGCGGACTGGCTGGGCCGCCGTTCGCGCGAGCTGGGCGTCGCGCTGCCACCGCCTGGCGGTGCGATCCGGTCGCAACCCGGCACCCACCCACGGCGATGATCAACGCCGAGTTGTGGTCGATCCGCAGCCACTACTCGACTTTGATCACGTTCCCGACTTCGATCACGCAGCCGAACCGCGCAAGCCCGCGCGGCTCGGTTGCCCTGCGGCGCGGCAGCGCGTATCACCATGGCATGGACGCAAACCGGCAGATTTCCGACCTCGTCCCGCTGGCCGGAACCGAGCGGGCCGCCGCACCGGAGGCCCGCGACGCCACCGCGCTCAGCCCGACCGAGCCCGTCGAGGCGCTGCTCGTGCTGCGGTACGGCACGCCCGGCCGGCTCGGCGCGTCCGGAAGCGACGCCGCACTCGTCGCCGGCACCGTCGAGTCGCTCGGACTGCAGGTGGTGCGCACCGACCTGCCGTCCCGGCGGATCCGGGTCCGCGGCACCGCCACCGACATCGCGGCCGCGTTCGGCACCGAGTTGCGGCAGGTCACCAGCCGCGCGCCGGACGGGGGCACGGCCACGCACCGGCACCGGACCGGGACGCTGCGGCTGCCGGCAGCGCTCGACGGCGTCGTCACCGCGGTCCTCGGACTGGACAACCGCCCGCAGGCCCGCGCGCAGTTCCGCGTCGCGGCCGCCGCCGACGTACGGGCCAGCTACACCCCACCGCAGCTCGGCCGGGTCTACGCGTTCCCGGACGGCACCGACGGCAGCGGCACCACGATCGCGATCATCGAGCTCGGCGGCGGATTCGGCACCGCCGACCTGGACGCCTACTTCGGCGGGCTGGGCATCGCCGCCCCGCGGGTGCGCGCCGTCAGCGTCGACGGCGCGCAGAACCGGCCCGGCCAGGACCCCACGGGTGCCGACGGCGAGGTGCTGCTGGACATCGAGGTCGCCGGCGCGCTGGCCCCCGCCGCCACGGTGCTCGTGTACTTCGCGCCGAACACCGACGACGGATTCCTGGACGCGGTCAGCGACGCCGCGCACGCCACACCGACGCCGACCGCGATCAGCATCAGTTGGGGGCAGAGCGAGGACGCGTGGACCGCGCAGGCCCGCACCGCGATGGACAGCGCGTTCGCCGACGCCGCACAACTCGGCGTCACGGTCACCGCTGCCGCCGGCGACAGTGGCAGCGCCGACGGGGCGAGCGACGGCAGCAACCACGCCGACTTCCCGGCCTCCAGCCCGCACCTGCTCGGTTGCGGCGGCACCACGCTGGACGCCGACCCGGACACCGGCGCCGTGACCGCCGAGACGGTCTGGAACGACGGCGGCGGCGCGACCGGTGGCGGGGTGAGCGTCGCGTTCGACCGGCCGCAGTGGCAGGCCGAGGCCGGCGTCCCGGGCTCCGGGCGGGGCGTGCCGGACGTGGCCGCGAACGCCGACCCGCGCACCGGCTACCAGGTGCGCGTGGACGGCACGGACACCGTGATCGGCGGCACCAGCGCGGTCGCCCCGCTGTGGGCCGCGCTCGTCGCACGACTGGCCCAGGCCGTCGGCCGGCCGCTGGGGCTGCTGGCCGAGTCGCTGTACGCGGGCACCGCCGCCGGCACCGTCCCGGCGGGCTTCCGCGACATCACCGAAGGCGATAACGGTGGCTACTCGGCCGGTCCCGGATGGGACGCCTGCACCGGACTGGGCGTGCCCGACGGCACGGCGCTGCTCGCCCGGCTGCAGGCCGGCCCGGCCGGCGGCGCAGGTGCGGGCGGGGCGCCCGGGCTGCAATGATCGGGCACGAACTCGCGCACCCCCGCGAGGTGAGGAGCGAACACCGTGACAGTGACACCCCAGTCGGACGAGGTGCCGCAGCCGGGTCGGCACGCTGCCGAGCCGACCGTCGGCCAGCTCGTCTCCGAGGCGTCCGCGCACCTGTCCACGATCATCCAGGGCGAGGTCGCGCTGGCCAAGCTCGAGCTCAAGTCCTCGGTGAAGAACGCCGGCGTCGGTGCCGGCTTCTTCGTGACGGCCCTGGTGCTGCTGTTCTTCTCCTTCACCTTCGGACTGATCGCGCTCGCCGAGGGCCTCACCGCCGCGGGCATCTGGCGCTGGCTGTCCTACCTGATCGTCTTCGTGTTCTTGCTGCTCCTGATCGGCGCGCTCGTCTTCCTCGGCGTCCGCAAGGTCAAGCGGGTGAAGGCGCCCAAGCGCACGATCGACACCGGCAAGGACACCGTCGCCTACCTCAAGGCCAACACGAAGCGGAGCTGAATCGCGCATGGGCTTCGGTCCGCTGCCCGGTTCGCCGGACAGCTCGATCGTCCTCGTCGACGGACCGTGGAGGCATCGGACGGTGCGCGCGAACGGCATCGCGCTGCATGTCGCCGAGCTGGGTACCGGCCCGCTCGTCCTGCTGTTGCACGGGTTCCCGCAGTTCTGGTGGACGTGGCGCCGGCAGCTGACCGATCTCGCCGAAGCCGGTTACCGGGCGGTGGCGGTCGACCTGCGCGGGTTCGGCGCGAGCGACAAGCCACCGCGCGGCTACGACGCTCCGACGCTCGCCGCCGACATGGCCGCGCTGGTCGCCTCGCTCGGCGAGCGGAACGCGATCGTCGTCGGCAACGACCTCGGCGGGCTGCTGGCCTGGACGATGGCGGCGAACCACGCCGAGGTCGTGCGCGGCATCGTCCTGCTCGGTGCCGCGCACCCACTTCGGCTGCGCGCGGCGATCGCCCGCAGTCCCGAGCAGCGGCACGCGTCGGCCTACGCGCTGCGCACCTTCCAGATCCCCCGCCGGCCCGAACACCTGCTGGCCCGCGACGGGCGTTGGGTGCGGCAGCTGTTCGACACCTGGACCGGACCGCGCTGGCGTGGCACGCCGGGCTATCTCGCCGACGTGGAGCGCTACGCCGAGGCGATGCGCATCCATCCCGTCGGCTACTGCGCGTCCGAATACTTCCGCTGGTTGGTGCGCTCGCTGCCGCGCGGTGACGGCCGCCGGTTCGCGTCGTCGCTGCGGGTTCCGGTTGCCGCGCCGGTGCTGCAGTTGCAGGGGGACTTCGACACCTGCGTACTGCCGTCCACGGCGCAGGGCTCGGGGCAGTACGTCGCCGGTGACTACGAGTACCGGGTCCTGGACGGTGTCGGGCACTTCCCGCAGAACGAGGTGAGCGAGCAGGTCAGCGGCGAGTTGCTGCGCTGGGTCAAGCTGCGCTGACCGGCAACTCGCGGGCTCAGGGCGTGCAGTGCCCGGTGCCGACCGGTCTGTCGAGCTGCTGCGCCTTGGCCAGGTCCGGCGCGATCTCGCCGTGCGACAGGGCATAACCGGTGTCCGAGGAGTCCAGCGCGGTCGCGAACACCATGCCGAGCACGGTCCCGTTCGTCGACAGCAGCGGGCCACCTGAGTTGCCGCTGCGGACCACCGCGCGGATCGAGTAGATCTCGCGGTGCACGTTGCCGTTTCCGTAGATGTCGCTGCCGCCGACCGTCGTCAGGGTGCGGATCCGCGCGGACCGAACGGAGAACGGGCCGTCCTGCGGGTAGCCGAGCACGACCGCGGCGTCGCCGTGCTTGGCCGGCAACGCCTCGAACGCGAGCGGCGGGGCGGTCAGCCTGGGGACGTCCAGCACGGCGACGTCCCGCTTCGGGTCGAACAGCACGACGGTCGCAGCCAGGTTGTGGTCCGGGTCGATCTGCACCGCCACCTGGCTGGTGCCGGCCACCACATGCGCATTGGTCACGATCCGGTGCTTGCCGATGACGAAGCCGGTTCCCTCGATGCCACGGCTGCACGACGGTGCCTCGCCGTAGATCTTGAAGATCGACCGGTGCGCCTTCTGGACGCGCAGCTGCACGTCGCGCGGCAGCGTGGCGTCGGGCGGCCCGACGGCGACGCTCGGCCCGTTGGGCAGGTCCCCGAACACCGGCGGGAAGCCGCTCTGGTCCAGGAACGAGCGCAGCGAGGTGTAGAGGTTGCGCACGTCGTCCGGCATCACGTCGTTCACGGTGCGGACGATCTTCGAACTGCTCGCCTCGGACGCCAGGGACGGGAAGGGCGAGGACGCGAGCGGGATCGCCACCATCCAGGCGACCAGCAACACCGAGGCCACCCCGAGCGCAGAGCCCACGCCGCTGTCGAGCACCCGGCCGCGGTCGGACCGGAACCGCGACCGGACGTGGCCTGCTATCCAGGCGCCGAACAGCTGGCCGAGCATCGCGAGCAGCAGCACGCACATGATCGCGACCGGCACCCGCGCCCGGCCGTGCGCCAGGTGCGAGCCGATCGGCTCGGCGATCTGCGCGCCGATCGCGGCGCCCCCGAAGAAGCCGAGCATCGACAGCGCCCCGACGATCGCGCCGTGCCGGAAGCCGCCGATGCCGTAGGCAACGGCGGCGACCACGATGACGACGTCGAGGAGGTTCACTCGGCTCTACTCGGTTGCACGGCTCAGCTCGGTAGCACGACCAGCGTGCCGGTCATGCCCTGCTTGGTGTGGATGGTGCACACGAATTGATATCGGCCGGCCGCGGGCGCGGTGAAGGTGGCTTCCTTGGTCTGCCCGTTGGAGGCGAGCGGGACGTAGTCGGCCGGGAAGTCGGGCAGCTTCCAGTCGTGTGGCGCGCCACCGCCGTCGTTGACCACCACGATCCGCACCTTGCCCGGGTGGACCGTGATCGTCGACGGGGAGAACCGGAAGTCGGTCGCGTGCAGGGTGATCTGCTGGACGCCGTCGACCACCGACGCGGTGCCGGAGCCGCTGTGTGGCTGCCGGTCGGCCGCGGACTTGGAGGTGCAGCCGGCGAGCACGCCGGCCGTGGCCAGCGTGATCGCGGCCAGCGCGGTCGCCGCGCGTGTCGAACGGGTCACGGACATGCACCGACCGTACCGGCGGAACCTGGGCGGCTGCCCGGTGAGGCTGTGTCGTCCGGACATGCGCTCGCGGTGAAGCGCGACGTTATTGCCTCGTGATCTTGTGCCGCTAGCGTGCCAGCGGTGACCCGGCGGCGGCGTGAGCCGCGAGTGCGTCTGTTGCAGACCGCGCCGTGGCGGCGGGCCCCGTTGTTGTTGCTGAGCCGGCCGGTAGTTTTCGCAGGCATCGCGGTCGCATCCGCGGTGCTTGCCCTGGCGGCATCGGCGGGGTTGCTGTTCGGCTCCACGTTGGGCACTGCCAGCTTGCGGGCGCAGGCCGCGGAGAGTTGTCCGGAGAGCTCGATGCCCACGATCAGCGGGTCGGTCTACCTGGATCCCGGTGTGCGTGATCGGCTGCCGGACGTCAACGCTGCCGGGGTGACTGCCCTGCACCGGGCGGGCGTCCCGGGTGACGGTTATTGGGTCGACATCAGCCGCAGCCAGTTCCAGGCGACGCCGGTGACCCTGTTCGCCCGAGCCGGTTCGCTGGGCCACGTCCATACCCTCACGCCGAACCGCGGTCAGCCTGGCTTGTGGTTCCCGGACGACTTCGCTACCAAGATCGGTGTCCATCCTGGCCAGAGCGTGCCGATGGCGAACGGCACGGTGCGGGTGGCGGGCATCTATCGGGCGCTGTCGCCGGACCCGTTCCACCTCGCCAAGCTGCCGCGCTACTGGTGTACGTGGTCGCCCCTGATCCTGTACAAGCTCACCGGCAACGGTGGCACGCCACCGTTGCTACTGGCCGATCCACAGACGCTGGCCAACACCGCCGTGAACGTCCCGAATGCGCTGGAATCCTTCGTCCAGGTCTCCTGGTACGCCCCGGCGCCGATCGGGCAGATGACACTGCAGGATGTGCGTGATGCAGCGCAGCGGTCCGGGCGGGCGAGCGCTCTGCTCGCCACCATCAAGCCGGCTGGCGTCGACCTCGCCACCGACACGACAGTCGATCTCGCGAACCAGGGCAACGGCAACCTACCGGTGACCGCCACCCCGCTGGATGCCGAGATTGGCCGGGCACAACGGATCCAGGACGGGCTGTCCGGTTCGGTCCTGCCGATCAGCATCGCTGGCACCCTGGTGGCGTTGCTGCTGGTGGCCGAAGCAGGCGGCTCATGGGCGGCACGCCGTTCACGGGAGGTGCGACTCCTGACCGCCCGCGGGGTCGGGCCGGCCGCTATCGGCGTCAAGGCGCTGCTGGAAGCCCTGCCGGCTGCTGTCCTCGGGCTTGGGGTCGGTTACGGGCTGTCGTACCTGCTGATGCGCACGCTCGGCCCGGCACCGGCGTTCGGGTCGGGCGTGCCGGCTCGGGCCGCCGCCGTCGCTGCCCTGGCGGCCGCAGCCGGACTGCTGCTGATCGCCGTGGTCGGCGGCCGGTCGGCACGCGACGCCCGCGCCACCGGCACCGTGCCGCGCGGGTACCGGCGCCTGGCCCGGCACCTGCCGTACGAGCTGCTGCTGGTCGGTGTGGGGGTACGGGCCTGGCTCACGATCCGCTCGGGCGATGGCATCAGCTACACGCAGAACATCATCACTGTCGGGCCGCTGCTGCTTGTCTTCCCGCTGCTCGCGCTGACCGGCATGGTGCTGCTGCTCGGCCGCGGCGCGGCGCTGCTGGTGCCGCGGACCGGACGGCTCGCGCGCGCCTTGCCGGCAGCAGGCTACCTGGCGCTGCGGCGAATCAGCGGCTCACCGGCGATCGCGGTCGGGCTGCTGCTCGGCACCGCGCTGCCATGCGGCCTGCTCGCCTACGCCGGTACGGTCAGCGTCGGCGTCCACGACGAACTCGTACGCAAGTACCAGACGAACCTCGGCGCACCGGACGTGCTGCAGCTGATCGGCGTCCACGACGCGACACCCAACTTGGCCCAGCACGGCACCGCTGTCGTGCTGTACTCGAATGGGCCCACACTGGCCAACGGTGCACCGGTTACCGTGATGGGAATCGACCCGGCGACCTTCGGGCGATTCGCCTACCTCGACAAGCAGCAGCGCACGGCGGTGACCAAGCTGGCCGACGGTGGAGCCGCCGCCGCAATCTGGGTCTACGCGCCCGCGCCTACGACTCCGACGCAGGCGAAGCTCGGCCAAACCACGCTCCCGCTGCACGTCGTCGCGCGCACGCACGTCTTCCCCGGCCTGCGCGGCAACTACCAGCCGATGCTCGTGGTCAATCGAGCTGCCTTGACCGGAATTGACGCCAACCTCGATCGACGCAACGAGGCATGGACCACAGACGCCGAAGTGGCGGCACTCAGCACTGCCGTCCAACGCGACGGATACAGCATCATCTCCGCGCTCGACGCGAAGATCCGCGTCTCCAACAGCGGCCTGCTACCGCTCACCTGGATCTTCGGATACCTGCGCGCACTGGCCGTCCTCATCGGCGCCGTCGCCATCGCCGGACTCGTCTTCGCACTGTCCGCACGCACGCGCCGCCGCACCGTTTCGTACGTGATGAGCCGCCGCATGGGCCTGCGCCCCGCTACCCACATCGCCTCGCTGCTGACCGAGTTGCTACTCGTCGTCGGCCTCGGCTGGATAGCCGGCACCCTGGCCGGCCTCGGCGGCTACGCGATGCTGACCCGCTCGCTCGACCTGCAGCCGCAACTGCCGCCCGGCGCCCAGTTCGTGCTGCCGACCATCTCGCTCGCGGCGACCGGTGCCGTCGTCGCCCTCCTCATCGCGCTCGCCGCTGGCGGAACGCACACCGCCGCCGAGCGCGCGAAGCCGGCGGACGTCCTCAGGCTCGAATGACAGCCGGCCGCCGCCGGATCGGCTAGCGCGCGGCAAGCGGGGGGACGGGGCGGCGTAGTGACTCGTCCCACGGGACACTCCACCCGGCCAGGGTGAGCAGCCGGTCCAGCAGCATGCCGGTGAATCCCCACACGAACAGGCCGTCGACCTCGAACCCGGGACCGAGCAGACCGGACGGGTGCACGGTGCGGAACCGGTGCGCCGGATCGGTGAGCGCCGCCACCGGCACGAGCGAGACCCGCTCGACCTCGCGCGCGCTCACCGGCGCGACCGGATGCGGGTCGTGCCACCACGCGAGCACCGGGGTGACCACGAACCCGGACGGCGGGATGAAGATCGGCGGCAGCTGCGCGACCGTCCGCACGCTGGCCGGGTCGAGCCCGACCTCCTCCTCGGCCTCGCGCAGCGCCGCGGCGACATGGTCGGCGTCGGTGTCGTCGACCGCGCCCCCGGGGAAGGCCACCTGGCCGGGGTGCCGGCGCAGGTCGGCGGCACGCTTGATCAGCAGCACGCCCGGCCCGTCGCCGGTGTCGGCGAAGGCGATCAGCACTGCGGAGGCGCGGCCGCTGCCGTCCTCGGGCGGCGCGAACCGCGTCTGGTCCGGTCCGGCCGTGCGCGCCGCGCGGACCAGCGGACGCAGCCAGTCAGGAACCGAACTCAACGCTCGGCCATCATCTGGCTGGCGCTGCGCACCAGCTTCGCGGCGACCTCCGGATCGGTCGGCCCCTCGCCGTACGAAGGGCACAGCTTCGCGATCGGGCAGACGCCGCAGGCGGGCTTGCGCGAATGGCACATGCGCCGCCCGTGCCAGATCACCCGGTGCGACAGGATCGTCCAGTCCTTCTTCGGGATCAGCTCGTTGATCGCGTGCTCGACCTTGACCGGGTCGGTCTCGGCCGTCCAGTGCCAGCGCCGGGCGAGCCGGCCGAAGTGCGTGTCGACGGTGATGCCCGGGATGCCGAACGCGTTGCCCAGCACCACGTTCGCCGTCTTGCGGCCGAAACCGGGCAGCGTGACCAGCTCCGTCAGCGTGTGCGGCACCTCGCCGTCGAAGCGCTCCACCAGCGCCTGCCCCAGCTTGATCAGCGAGGTCGTCTTGTTCCGGAAGAAGCCGGTCGAGCGGATGTACTCCTCCAGCTCGGCGCGGTCGGCACCGGCGTAGTCGGCCGCGGTGCGGTAGCGGGCGAACACCGCCGGCGTCACCTCGTTCACGCGCTTGTCCGTGCACTGCGCCGACAAGATCGTGGCCACCGACAGCTCGAGCGCGTTGGTGAAGTCCAGCTCGCAGTGCGCATCGGGGTACAGCGCGGCGAGCTCGCGGTTGATGCGGCGGGCGCGCCGGGTGAGGGCGAGCGGGGTTTCGGCGGGTACGGCGGTCGACGGCACGCCGTCAGCCTACGAGCCGGCCCGGACACCGCGATCGGGCACAATGGGCGGCGATGATCGGATTCCTGGTTCTGCTGTTCCCGCTCGTGCTGCTCGGCTTCGTCCTGTTGATGGAGCGCGTCGAGCAGCCGCTGAGCCGCGTGGCCGTCGAGCGCAAGATCGAGCACCTGCTCGAGGACGCCAAGTACGACGAACTGGACGCGTTCGTGCGCGGCGGCAACGATTCGGCGCTGTCCCGGCTGCGGCAACGGATCAGCCTGCCGCGGCGGCGCCGCGACCGCCGGTCCTGAGCTCCGGCGCCCGGGTGCCATAGACTGCCGCGAGACCTGAGAGTTGGCTCGCACCCGGGTGAGCGTGAGGAGCAGATGTGGACGAGATTCTGCGCAGGGCAGGCCTGTTCCAGGGCGTCGACCCGGATGCCGTCGAGGCACTGGCCAGCGAGTTCGAGATCATCGACGCCGTGCGCGGCGCGACCTTGTTCACCGAGGGCGAGCCGGGCGAGAGCCTGTACATCGTGCTGGCCGGCAAGGTGAAGCTGGGCCGGCGCTCCTCGGACGGTCGCGAGAACCTGGTCGCCGTGATGGGCCCGTCCGACCAGTTCGGCGAGCTGTCGCTGTTCGACCCCGGGCCGCGCACCGCAACGGCGACGGTGGTCACCGACGCCCGGCTGGCGCGGCTGCCCAAGGCCGCCCTGCAGAACTGGGTGCGCGAGCGGCCGGAGATCGCGATGCAGCTGCTGCGCGTCGTCGCCCGCCGGCTGCGGCGCACCAACACGATGCTCGCCGACCTGATCTTCGTCGACGTGCCCGGCCGGGTGGCCAAGCAGCTGCTGCAACTGGCCCAGCGCTTCGGCTCGGTCGAGGGCGGGCAGCTGCGCGTCACGCACGACCTGACCCAGGAGGAGCTGGCCCAGCTCGTCGGGGCGTCCCGCGAGACGGTGAACAAGGCGCTGGCCGATTTCGCCTCGCGTGGCTGGCTGCGCCTGGAGGGCAAGAGCGTCGTGATCCTGGACCGCGAACGGTTGGCCAAGCGCGCCCGCTGAGTTTGCGAGAAAGTCCCGGTCAGCCGCGCAGGTACTCCAGCTGCGCCTCGACGGACAGCTCCGCGGCCGGCCATACCGCGCGGTCGACGTCCGCGTAGACCAGCTCCACGATCTGGCGCGCCGCAACGTGCGGGCCCAACTGCTGCACCGCCGCGCGCACCTGCTCCAGGCGTTGCGCGCGATGGTCCAGGTAGAACTGCGCGGCCTGCCCGATGTGCGGCAGCTCGGGTCCGTGCCCGGGGAGCACGATCAGCCCGTCCAGGCTGCGCAGCCGGTGCAGCGAGTCGAGGTACTCGCGCAGGTTGCCGTCGGGGTAGGCGACCACGGTGGTGCCGCGCCCCAGGATCGTGTCGCCGGTGAGCACCGCCAGCGCCTCGCCGTCGGCCGAGCTCACCACGAAGGACACCGAGTCGGACGTGTGCCCGGGCGTGCCCAGCACGCTGATCCGCAGCCCGGCGGCGTCGAGCACCAGATTGTCGGTGAGCGGCTCGGCACCGTGGCAGTGCGCCGGATCGGCCGCGCGCACCCCGACCCCGGTGCGCTCGTGCAGTTGCGCCGCCGTCTGGCTGTGGTCGACGTGGCCGTGGGTGAGCAGCACGGTGCTCAGCCCGGGTGCCTGCTCGAGCAGCAGGTCCAGGTGCCCGTCGCCCCCCTGACCGGGATCGACCACGACGACCGCGTCCGAACCGGGCGCACGCAGCAGCCACGTGTTGGTGCCGTCGAGCGTCATCGGGCCGGGGTTGTACTGCAGCAGCACCGAGGCGCTCGGCGTCACCGGCCGGAGCGTCTCGTACGCCGGATGCGTCATCTGAACAGCGCCTTCGGCAGCTCGAACTCGGAGCCGTCCGGCAAGGTGGCGATGACCTTCTCCCCGTCCGCCCGGATCGTCGGCGAGATCGCGTCCAGCGACCGGCCCGGCGCCGCGTCGAGCGCCTGCTCGACGGTGCGGAACGGTGCCAGCGAGGCGAGCGTCGCGACGGTCGGCGGCAGCATTCCCCGCTCGCCGCGCTGCACCTGCTCCAGCGCCTCGCCCACGCCGACCCATCCCGCGGACGACGACTCGGACGTGACGTCCTGCGCCTCGGCGCCGTCCGGCAGCGCGCCGACGAAGAACCGCGTGTCGTAGCGGCGCACCTCCCCCGGCGGGGTGATCCAGCGCGACCACGGCCGCAGCGCCTCGGCGTCGATCCGCAGCCCGTTGCCGCGCAGCAGCTCGCCGAACGACACCCGGCCCGCCTCGACGTCCGCGCGGGCACCGGACAGGTCGGCGACCGGCGAGGTCAGCAGCACGGCGGCCTCCTCGAAGGTCTCGCGGACCGCGGCACCGAGCAGCGCGCGTGCGTGCCGCTCGTCCACCCCGTACCGTTCGGCCACCTCGGCGCCGGCACCGGGCGCGAACGGCAGGTCCACGTCGGCCTCGTCGACCCGTCCTCCGGGGAACACCGACATCCCGGCCGCGAACACCATCTCGCGGACCCGGGTCAGCAGCCACGCCTCGATGCCCGCGGTGCCGTCGCGCAGCAGGACGACGGTCGCCGCGTCCCGGATCGGGACGTCACTCACGCCGCGTCGACCTCGACGACGAGTTCCACCTCGACCGGCGCGTTCAGCGGTAGCACCGCGACCCCGACGGCCGATCGCGCGTGCCGCCCGGCGTCGCCGAACAGCCGGCCGAGGAACTCGCTCGCGCCGTTGACGACCGCGGGCTGGCCGGTGAACTCCGGCGAGGACGCGACGTAGCCGACGACCTTGACGACGCGCAGCACCGCGTCCAGCCCGACCAGGTCGTCGATCGCGGCGAGCGCGTTGAGGGCGCACACCTTGGCCAGCTCGGCCGCCTGGTCCGGCTGCAGGTCGCTGCCGACCTTTCCGGTCACGGCGAGCGCGCCGTTGACGAGCGGCAGCTGGCCGGAGGTCCAGACGAGCGAGCCGCTCCGCACGGCCGGGACGTACGCGGCCAGCGGGGCGGCGACTGCGGGCAGGACGAGGCCGAGTTCGGCGAGTCGGGCGCGATGGGCGGGCATGCAGTTGAACGTAGCCGGACGGCGCGCCGACGGCGCGGCTAGCCTCCGCCGAGACGCCGGGGGCGCGCTTCTCCTACGCTGAGCCGATGGTGTCGAGCAGGCCCGCGACCAGGGCCGCGTCGAAGCTGCGGGCGGAGATCTCCGCCCGCGCGCGCCTGCACATCGTCACCGGCAAGGGCGGCACCGGCAAGACGACCGTGGCCGCCGCGCTCGCGTTCGCGCTGGCGAACGCCGGGCGCAAGGTGCTGCTCGTCGAGGTCGAGGGCCGGCAGGCGATCGCCCAGCTGTTCGACGTCGCGGCGCTGCCCTACCAGGAGGTGCGGCTGACCACCGCGCCCTCGGGCGGCTCGCTGTGGGGGCTGGCCATCGACGCCGAGCAGGCGATGATCGAGTACCTGGACATGTTCTACGGGCTCAAGCGCTCCGCGCGCGGGCTGAAGCGGATGGGGGCGGTCGACTTCGTCACCACGCTCGCGCCCGGGCTGCGCGACGTGCTGCTCACCGGCAAGGTGAAGGAGGCGGTCACCCGGACCGACTCCGACGGGCACCCCGCCTATGACGCGGTCGTGCTGGACGGGCCGCCGACAGGCCGCATCGCCAAGTTCCTGGACGCCACCAAGGAGGTCGCCAGCCTGACCAAGTTCGGCCCGATCAACCGGCAGAGCGACGGCGTGATCACCTTGCTGCACGGACCGCGGACCGTGGTGCACCTGGTGACCCTGCTCGAGGAGATGCCGGTGCAGGAGACGCTGGACGCCGCTGCCGAGCTCGCCGGGCTGGGCTTTCAGCTCGGCGTGGTCGTGGTCAACCGGGCCCGTCCCGCGCTCGTCACCGACGGGCAGCTCGGCACCGACGGCGTCGACCTTCCGGTGCTCAAGGCCGGGCTGCGCAAGGCGCGCGTGCCCGTCGCGCACGCCACGGCGTTCGCCCACGAGATGGCCGACTACGCGCAGCGGCAGCAGCTCCAGGTGGAGAACTCACTTCGCCTGGACGCCCTCTCCGTGCCGCGGATCGAGCTGCCCGATCTCAACCCGCCGGTGGAGCTGGGCGAGCTGAACGAGCTGGCCGGCTACTTCCTCGAGGGCGACCGATGACCGGGCGCCGGAAGCTGGACGTGGCCGCGCTCGTCCGCGATCCGAACACGCGCATCATCGTCACCTGCGGCAGCGGCGGCGTCGGCAAGACGACCACCGCGGCGGCGATGGCACTGCTCGGCGCCGAGGCGGGCCGGCGGACCGTCGTGCTGACCATCGACCCGGCCCGCCGCCTCGCCCAGTCGATGGGGCTGACCGAGCTGGACAACACCCCGCGCGAGGTGACGGGCGTCGCCGGCGGGCGGCTGTCGGCGATGATGCTGGACATGAAACGCACGTTCGACGACGTGGTGCTGGAGCACTCCACGACCGAGCGGGCCGAGCAGATCTTCGCGAACCCGTTCTACCAGTCGCTGTCGTCCTCCTTCGCCGGCACGCAGGAGTACATGGCGATGGAGAAGCTGGGCCAGCTGGCCGGCACGAGGCAGTGGGACCTGATCGTGGTCGACACGCCGCCGTCGCGTTCGGCGCTGGACTTCCTGGACGCCCCGAACCGGCTCGGCCGGTTCCTGGACGGGCGGATGATCCGGGTGCTGACCGCCCCCGCCCGGGCCGGCGGCCGTACCGGGCTCAAGGTGATGACGGCCGGGATCGGCGTGTTCGCCAAGGTGTTCAGCCGCGTGCTGGGCGGTGACCTGATCCGCGACCTGTCCGCGTTCGTGTCCGCCCTGGAGTCGATGTTCGGCGGTTTCCGCCAGCGCGCGCAGCAGACCTACGAGCTGCTGAAGGCACCGGGCACCGCGTTCGTGGTGGTGGCCGCGCCGGAGCCGGACGCGTTGCGGGAGGCGTCCTACTTCGTCGAGCGGCTGTCCGCCGAGCACATGCCGCTGGCCGGCCTGATCGTCAACCGGATGCGCCGCACCGCCGACGCCGGGAGCAGCGCCCCGCTGTCCGCCGCGCGTGCCGAGGCCGCGGCGGAGGCGCTCGCGGCCGGGACCCAGGACCGCGCCGCGCAGCTGGCCGAGGTGGCACTGCGGGTGCATGCCGAGATCGCCGCCGCTTGCGAGCACGACGCCCGGATGACCCGCCGGTTCTGCACCGCGCATCCGGAGGTCGCGGTGGTCGAGGTGCGCGCGCTGCCGCTCGACGTGCACGATGTCGACGGCCTGCGGGCCATCGGCGAGCTCCTGACGGCAGGCTGAGCGCAGCCCGAGCGTACGACCCGGCAGGCGCGCCCCGGCCCGTACGCTGACCTCCGTGGCAGGCTCATCCGCGCGTCCCGACCCCTGGCTCACCGTCGCCAAGCTGCTGGCCGCGATGGTGGCGGCCGGAGTCCTCGTCGCCGGGTTGCTGCTGCCGTACGTCGGCGGCCTGGGTCTGGCGGCCCGGCACGAGGCCACCAAGTTCCTGGACACCACCTGCAACCTCACCGAGACGCCGCCGCCGCAGAAGACGACCATGTACGCGCGCGACGGCAAGACCGTGCTGGCCACCATCTTCAGCCAGGACCGGGTCCCGGTCCCGCTCGCGAGCATCCCGAAGGCGCTGCAGGACGCGCTGGTCGCGACCGAGGACCGCCGCTTCTACCAGCACCACGGCGTGGACATGCGCGGGCTGCTGCGCTCGGCCGTCAGCACCAGCAGCGGCGACACGCAGGGCGGCTCGACGCTGACGATGCAGTACGTCAAGCAGATGCGGTACTACCAGGCCGGCGACAACCTGGAGAAGCAGCGGGCCGCGATCGCGCAGAACCTCAATCGCAAGATCGAGGACGCCAAGTGCGCGATCTACATCGAGAACACCGAGCACGAGTCGAAGGACCAGATCCTCGACAACTACCTGAACATCGCGTTCTTCGGCGAGAACTCCTACGGCATCCAGACCGCGGCGAAGACGTACTTCAACAAGGACGCCAAGGATCTCACGCTGCCGGAGTCGACGCTGCTGGTCGGCCTGCTGCGTGCGCCCAGCGAGTACGACCCGTTCGTCAACCCCGACGCCGCCCGCCAGCGCCGCAACCAGGTGCTGCAGAACCTCGTCGACGTGGGCAAGCTGTCGCAGAGCGAGGCGGACAAGTACAAGGCGACACCGATCTCGCTGGCGACGAAGAAGCCGCCGGACGTGCGTGAGGGCTGCGCCAACGCGCCGGCCACGATCCGCAACGCGGCGTTCTTCTGCGAGTACGCGGTGAACTGGCTCAAGACCGTGGGCAAGATCACCGAGTCGCAGCTGGACACCGGCGGCCTGCACATCGTCACCACGCTCGACGCCGACCTGCAGAACTCCGCGCAGAAGAACCTGTGGAAGTCGATCCCGGCGACCAGCCGGATGACCGCGGTGCTGCCGGTCGTCGACCCGAAGACGGGTGACGTGCTGGCGATGGCGACCAGCAAGCACTACGGCGTCGCGACCTCCACCAAGGACCGCACGCACACGACGTACCCGGTGTTCACCGCGTACTCGGCGTTCGGCGCCTCGACCTACAAGCTGTTCCCGCTGCTCACCGCGCTGTCCACCGGGGTGCCGGACAACTGGCCGCTGAAGAACGAGGAGCCGTACAAGCCGAGCAACTGCCTGACGCCGTCGGAGACCAAGAACGGCGACGCGAACGAGCAGTACAGCAACAACGAGACGCTGAGTTCAGCAACCGCCAAGTCGTCCAACACGTTCTTCGTCGGCCTGGCCGACCAGATGTTCGGCTGCAACCTGCAGCCGATCGTCGCGATGGCCGAGCGGCTCGGCATGAAGGGCCTGACCCAGACGAGCGACGAGAACGCCAAACAGACCGTCGCGCAGGTGATCGTGGACAACCAGCGCGCGCAGCAACTCGTGCTGGGCGACGTGAGCACCAGCCCGCTCGAGCTCACCGGCGCCTACGCGGCCGTCGCGAACCGCGGCCGGTTCAACGCGCCGTCACCGATCCTGCGCATCACCGACAGCAACGGCCAGGAGCTGAACGTGAACCGTCCGGCGAGCGTGCAGGCGATCAGCCCGATGGTGGCCCTGCAGGCCGTGCAGATCCTGCAGGGTGACACCAAGTCGCCGGGCACGTCGGCAACGCCGTTCCAGAAGTGGTACGCGCAGAACAGCAGCGAGGTCGCCGGCAAGACCGGCACCAGCGTCGCGGTGATCCGCGGCAAGGACTCCGACCAGAACGCCTCACTCTGGTTCGCCGGGATGACGCCGGACCTGGTCGCCACCAGCGCACTGATCAACTTCGCCAGCCCGAACGACCCGGCGCGTGACCTGCCCGGCGTCAAGGACCCCGGCCGCGAGGCGTACGGCGAGTACGCGTCGGGTGTCTGGCTGGACGCGCTGATGCCGTCGCTGAAGAGCCGGCAGTGGTCCTGGCCGGACCCGCAGGGCGTCGCCGGCTCCGAGGTTCCGGACCTGACCGGGCACACCATGTCCGACGCCCGCGCGATGCTCAAGGACGCCGGCTTCCGGTTCCAGTTGCTGGACGCCGCCGACAACGTGCAGTGCGCGAGCAAGGTGCCCTACGGGTCGGTCGCCTTCTACGGGCCGAGCATCGCGGTCCAGGGCGCCGTCATCACGGTCTGCCCGTCCAGCGGCGTGGCCCAGCAGGTGTACACCCCGCCGCCACCGAAGAAGACCCCGAAGAAGACCCCGAAGCCGACCGGCCACAGCAGCAGCACCTCGAACCCGCCGCCATCGCGCCCCGGTGGCCGTAACCACGGGAGGCCGCCCGGACAGGGAGGCTGACCGGACTGCTCGTCGGGCCGGGCCGTGCCGTTTCAGCTGAGCTGGCGGCGCACCTCGTCGCTGACCCGCTTGCCGTCCGCGCGGCCGGCCACCCGCGGCTGTACCAGCTTCATGACCTGGCCCATCTGCTGCGGCCCGCTCGCGCCGGACTCGGCGACGGCGGCGCGCACCAGTTCGGCCAGCTCGGCGTCGTCCAGCTGGGCCGGCAGGTAGGTCGCCAGCACCTCACCCTCGGCCCGCTCGCGGTCGGCCAGCTCGGTGCGGCCGGCGTCGGCGAACGCCTCGGTCGCCTCGCGGCGCTTCTTGGCCTCGCGGGCGAGCACCTTGAGCACCTCGTCGTCGGACAGTTCGCGCGCGGTCTTGCCGGCGACCTCCTCGGTGGTGATCGCGGTGAGCGCCATGCGCAGCGTCGCTGTCGTCAGTTCGTCACGCGCCTTCATCGCGGTGTTGAGGTCGGCGTGCAGGCGACTCTTGAGCTCGGGCATACCCGTCACCGTACCCAGCGCGGCACGTAGGGTTGCTGGTATGTCGGGATTGGCACGCATCGCGGGGGGTGTGGTCGCAGCGGGTGCCGCCACGTTCGGCTACAGCCTCTGGGAGGCCAAGCAGTACACGCTGCGCCGGTTCGACGTGCCGGTGCTGCCGCCGGGCGCCGAGCCGCTGCGGGTGCTGCATGTGTCCGACCTGCACATCGTCGCGGCACAGCGCGACAAGCTGGCCTGGATCGCCGACCTCGCCCGCCTCGAGCCCGACCTGGTGGTGAACACGGGCGACACGCTGTCCGCGGCCGACGCCGTGCCCACCGTACTACGTGCGTTCGAGCCGCTGTTCGCGTTCCCCGGCTGCTTCGTGCCCGGCAACAACGACTACTTCGCGCCGCAGCGAAAGAACCCGGTCCGCTACCTGCTGCCGCAGCGGCCGCCCCGGTTCGGCCCGCCGCTTCGGTGGCCGGACCTGGCCGCCGCGATGACCGCCGCGGGGTGGACGGACCTCACCCACGCCCGCGTCGTCCTTCCCGCCGGATCCGGCAAGGTGGCGCTGGCCGGAACCGACGATCCACACCTGTTCCGGGCCCGCTACGCCCAGATCGCCGGGCCGGCCGACCCGGACGCCACGGTCCGGATCGGCGTCACGCACTCGCCCGAGCCCTACCTGCTGCGGGCGTTCGCGCGCGACCGGTACGACCTGGTGCTGGCCGGGCACACGCACGGCGGGCAGGTGCGCGTGCCGTTCGGGCCGGCGATCGTCACCAACTGCGGCATCGACGTGCGGCGCGCGCGCTGGCTGCACCAGTGGGACGAGCGGATGTACTTCCACATCTGCGCGGGGCTGGGTGCCAACCCGTACCTGCCGATCCGGTTCGCCTGCCGGCCCGAGGCGTCGCTGCTCACGCTGGTGCCGCGAGCCGGCTGAGCCGCCCGTCAATGGGCACGGACGCAACCGGTATGCTGGGCCGGTTGCACGCACCGGGGTGTGGCGCAGCTTGGTAGCGCGCTTCGTTCGGGACGAAGAGGCCGCAGGTTCAAATCCTGTCACCCCGACCACCATTGAGCAGGGACACCGTCGCACGGTCGGCGTGGCCTATGAGGAGGGGATACGCGCACGCGGGTCAGTACGCCCGCAGACGATCCCGCCGATTCCTTTTCCGCCCCGTTGCCGGCGGCGTCACGGCGTAGCCCAAGGACTCCAACACATCGACTGCGGCCTTGGGCGCGTCACGCACGCTCGCGCCGACCTGCTTGATCCGCCACCTCTCGCGGCCGTCGGCGAGAGTCTCCCGCGCGTCCTTCGGTGCATCGACGCCGAACTCGTCGATGAGCATTTCCAGGATGTCTTCGAGACAGGGCCGGAATCTGTGCCCCCCGAGCGTGAAGTGTAGGTCGGAGAGCTGGGGAATCCTGCGACCGGCGCCCTTGGCGCGCGCCCGTGACCGAGAGCTCCCGGCACCGGCGTTGGCCATTGTGTAGGAGATGGCGTCCCGATGTGCATGAATCTGAAAGTGCGCAGCCGGGGCGCTCTGTGCGGACCTGTTGTAGTCGTACCGGAACAGCGGTTCAGTCGCACCGAAGGCGGAAACCTTCGTGTAGGAAGTCTCGACAGCAAGGAACATTCTCCGGTGATCCCATACACAGCGGTAGTCGACCTGTAGGCGGAGGGTCGGCGCCTTATCGACGGTAAGAACGATGCCGGTCCGCTCCCCCTGGCGGACGACGAAGCGGTCGAGGCTGGCGACACCCTGGACAGCCGTAGCCCGGAAGGGGTCGGTGTTGGGCCCAGCGACCGCCCTTGCGCTTGCCGTCAACTCGTGAGCAAAGCTTCGCGCTTGCTGGAGGAGCCCCCGCGCTGGCGTGGGCGGGCGACCGCTCACCCTCAGCCGGCGAGCAGGAAGTCCAGGGACTCGATCTCCGAGAGGACCGCATCCTCTTCCGGGGTCAGTCTGTACTCCTCGGCCCGGCGGCGGAGTTCCTCCTCGGTCATACGGACCTGCTGAAGCAACTCACCACGTCGCTCAGCGATCTGGTCGCGAGTCAGCAGCTCAACCATCGGTCCTCCCTCGGGTATCGCCCTGTTTCTGCGGGCTCTGCGTTCCACTGGAGTATGTCGACAGGGTATGACAACTCTTGACAGTGGAATACCACCGACGGCCGAATTTGGCGGTCGGCACGAATGACCTCTTCAAGTGGACACCGTCGAAGGACGAAATGACTGGGTCGTCAACGCTATGGCCCGCCCGCTGTCCGGCCGGAGTGCGACGCGAACGGGCGGGGCACAGTACCGGGCCACCCACGGCGATCGGCTCGCCCCGGATGACCCGGACCTGACGACGACGTCAGCGGGCTTCGGCGCCCAGGGCGAGGTCGAAGCCCCCGCCGCTGCGTGCCAGGCCCATCAGCAGGATGCCGGCCCACTCCAGGGCATAGGCCATGGCAAGCCCTCCTGCGTCGAGCGGCCGCAGGTCCAGGCTCTCCAGAAACGCCGTGACGCGCGCCTTCGCCTCGGCGCTGTCGCCGGCGAGGAACGCGTCCAGCGGCTTGCCCTGGGCGAGAACGTGGCCGAAGATCGAATTCAGCGCCTTCACGACGTGTGTGCTTTCGGGGGTGGCAGCAGCGATCTGCTGGGCCGCCGAGTTTCCTGGCGTAGTCACGAGTCCGCTGGCGTCGGCGTTGAACGGGTTGGAGATGTCGACGACGGTCTTGCCGGCCAGCGCCTCGCCGTACTGCGTGATCACGTCGACCGCGCCGGCGTACAGGACGGCGAGGACGACAATGTCACCCGACGGCTTTGCGCCGAACGTGCCGACGGTGGCTCCGTTGCCGATCTCGTCGGCAAGTGCCTGAGCCTTGGCGGTGTTGCGGCTCATGAACTCGATCGTGTGACCGTGGTTCGCCGCCCGGGTGCCGATGGCGGTGGCCATGTTGCCCGAGCCGATGATGCTGATGGTGCTCATGACGTGTGCTCCTTCGTTGTGTCTGGACTGGTTCGTCGTGAGGGTCTTGCTGGCGGAGTCAGGTCGCCGATGCCGCGACTTGGCCGAAGGCGTCGCGGTGGTCGGACACGAACTGCGCGAAGGTCCGGGCGGGCCGGCCGACCAGGTCAGGTACGTCGCTGGTGACGTAGTCGGCGTCGCCGGTTGCGAACAGAGCCAGCGCACGGGCGTTGTCGCTGGCCGCGTTGCTCGATCGCGGCCTGGTTGCGCCGGCGCAGGATCGGGGAGTCGGCCGAGGCCTTGCTCGTCACCTTCACCAGGTGGTCCACACCCGCCTTGACGGCACTGGCCACCACCGCGAGTTCGTGCGCCGGCACCGCAGGTCTGACCAGCGCGACGGTCGATATGCCGTCCATGGCCGCGTCAACGGCTGCCGGATCGTCCAGGTCGCCGACAACCGCCTCGGCGCCCAACGCCGCCCAGCCGGCGACCGCGTCGCGGTCGCGGACCAGGATCCGCACCGACCATGCCTGTTCGGCCAGCAAGCGGGCGGTCTCGGCCCCGACCTTGCCGGCTGTTGTCACGAGGATCATCCCTGCTCCTAACGTTTGTTGCTCATGCCCTGCCGACTCTCGACGGGCCCTCGGTTCGCGCCATAGGCGCCCGGTGGTGCGGTTCAGGAGCGGATCAGCGAGATGTCGAACTCGAGTGCAATCTTGTCGCTGACCAGGACACCGCCGGTTTCCAAGGCGAAGTTGGTGGTGACGCCGAAGTCGCGGCGGTTGATGGTGGTCTTGCCTTCGAAGCCGGCCCGGAGGTTGCCGTACGGGTCCTTGGCGGTGCCCTGGAAGGCGAACTCGATGGTGACGGTCCTGGTGACGCCTTTGACGGTCAGCTCGCCGGTGAGGGTGAAGTCCTGTTCGCCGACCTGCTCGACACCACTGCTGGTGAAGGTGATCTCGGGGAACTCGTCCATCGCGAAGAAGTCATTGCCGCGCAGGTGGGCGTCACGGTCCTGGTTCCCGGTGTCGATGCTGGGCGCTTCGATCACGACCCGTGCGTTCGAGCGCGCCAGGTCGTGCTCGTCCAGGTGGACGATGCCTTGGAAGCGGGTGAACGAGCCGCGCACCTTGGTCACCATGGCGTGACGGGCCACGAAGCCGATGCGGCTGTGGGCCGGGTCGATGGTGTAGTCGCCGGTGAGTTCGGTGATGGCTTGGGCGGTGCTGGACATGGGTTCCTCCTGGGTGTGTCGGGCTGGAAGCTGGAGCGGTAAGTGGTGGACTCCTCAACCATATGCACTCATTGGTTGAGGAGTCAACCACCCGGTAGGCTGGCGGTATGGCGACTGGACCCAAATGGCTCAACAGCCGCGAAGACCGGGCCTGGCGGGCGTTCAAGCACGCCGGGTACCAGCTCGACGTGCGCCTGAACCGCCACCTGCTGCAGGAATCGCAGCTCACCCAGGCCGACTACGAGGTTCTCGCCGTCCTGTCCGAGGCCCCCACCGACCGCATGCCCGCGCGAGAACTCTGCGCCACCCTGACCTGGGAGAAGAGCCGGCTGTCGCACCAGCTCCGCGGCATGCAGCAGCGGGGACTGATCGCCCGCGAACCCAACCCGGACGACGCCCGCAGCGTCGTGATCCGCTTACTGCCCATCGGCCGCCGCGCCATCGAGAACGCAGCGCCGGCGCACGTGCGCCACGTCCGCCGGCACCTCATCGACCTGTTCACGCCCGCGGAACTGGAGACCCTCGCGGCGCTCAACGAACGCGTCCTGCGGCACCTCGCCGAGGAGCCGTTCGAAAGCTAGGCGCGACATTGGCGCTTCACGGCGCGAGGTCGGTGATCAGGTCGCGACCGGCTCCCCGGCGAGGCGGGCGGCGAGCTGGTGCCGGCCGCTGATGCCGAGCTTGCTGTAGACGCGGGCGAGGTGGGTCTGCACCGTTCGGGTCGAGATGCCGAGCCCGCCGGCGATCGCGGCATCGGAGTCGCCACGGCCGGCCAGCGCGGCGATCTGCCGTTCCCGGGGGGTCAGCGGCACCGCCAGCTCGGCGCCGGCCAGCCACGGCGCGGGCACCCCCTCGCAGCGCGCCCGCAGGATGCGCGAGCGGGCCGCGCTGGCGCGAGCAGCCCGGAACTGCCCGGCTGCGGCATGGGCAACCGCGGCCTCGGCCGCGACCTCGGCGGCAAGCGCGAGGACACCGCCCGCGTCGAACCGCCGGGCGAGCTCGTCCAGCGCGGCCGGATCCCGGGCGGCCAGCGCGGCGGCGTGGTCCACCAGGCAGCGGGCGAACGTTCCGTCCACGTGCGTCGCGGCGGCCCGCAGCGGCAGCAGCACGGCGCGGGCCCCGCCGTAGCGCGCAGCGTCGTGATAGCCCGCGACGGCAACGTTCCACTGTTCACGGTCCGCCGCCACACCGGCGGCCCAGGCCGCGCGATCGACTGCCTCGGGCAGCCGCAGCTCGGCGGCGTGCAAGGCCGCCACCGCGAGCTCGAACTCCGGTTCGTACGTCTTCATTCGCGGCGCGTCCGCGCAGGCGTCCAGCGCTTCCGCGGCACCGGACAGCTCGCCCACGCCGACGGCAGCGCGGGCGAGCATCGAGCTGATGTGCCGGACGAACGACTGGTCGAACGGCGTGAGCGCGACCAGGCACCGGCGCAACCGCCGCAGTGCGGTGCCGGGGCGCCCGCGGGCCAGATCGACGCGGGCCAGGCAGTACTCCGCGCGTGGCCCGGCGAACGGATCATTGTCGGCCGCGGCACGTGCCTGCAGGCGGAGCGCACGCGCCTCGGCCCGGTCGAACTCTCCCTCGTCCAGCAGGGCGCAGCACGCGATCAGCTCGATGCCGGCCGCGCCGAACGGCACGGCTTCGCGGACCGCGGCGGCGTCGGCAAGCACGGCGTCCGCCAGTTCGAGGGCGCGTCGGGTGTGCCCGAGCCAGTACTGCGCACCCACCCCGCCGATCGCGGCGAACGTCCTGGCCACCGGATCCACGGCGCGGTACTCGGCCGGGTGCTCGAGGAGCGGGCCGGCTACATCGAGCGCCTGGGCCGACCGTGCATCGAAGGCCAGCAGCGCCGCGTACAGGCCACGCAACCGGTTACTGGCCGCCGGGACCCCGCTCAGCACGCCCGCGACGAGCTCGGCGCCGGCGGCGGTGTCACCGGTCATCAGCCCCTGCCCCATGGCGGCGCAGTACACCAACGCCTCCCGGTCGGCCTGGGTGAGCGAATCCGGCGGCAGCGCTGCCGTCAGCGCCTTAGCCTCGGCAGTGCGTCCGGTGTGGGTGAGGATCTCGGCGAGCAGCAAGGTCGCCTGCAGCGATCCGCTCACCTCGTGCGCGCGCCGGGCGAGCCGCTCGGCGGTGTCCAGCCGAACGCTTCGCGCGGCGCGCGCGGCCGCCAGCAACCGGGCCGGATCGTCGGCCTGGCCGCTGTCCAGCCGCCACAGCGCGGCGCGGACGAGATCGTGCGGTGACGGTGTCGCCGCTGCTTCCAGGCGGCTCGCCAGGGACAGCCGGATGCGGCGCAGCCGCAGCGGCGGGGTGTCCGCGCGCAGCACCTCCCCGTGCAGCGGATGAGCGCTGCTGAGCTGCGGCCCGGCCAGCCCGGCGCGCACCGTGATCAGACGCTGCGCATCGAGTTCATCGACCATCGCTTCCCCGAGCAGTTCGACCGCGATGCCGAGCGCGAGTGGCTCACCCGCGGCCACCGTCTCGAGCGCGGACCGGTGCTGCTCGGGCAGCGCGCGCAACCGCGTTCTGACCAGCTCCCGGATGCCGGTGCTGACGGGTGGTTCGCCGGCCAGCGTCCACGCCGTGCCGCGCCACACCAGGGTGGCGGCGTCCAGCGCGGCGCTGAGCAGTTCGCGCAGCAGCAGCGGGTTGCCCTCGGCGCGCGCGGCGAAGGCGTGTGCGGTGACCGCATCGACCGGCGCATCCAGAACGGTCTCGATGAGGTCCGCAACGTCCGGGTCGCTCATCGCGCCCAACTCGATGCGCTCGCACCAGCCGTCGCGCCACAGGCGTGCGACACCTGTGGGCAGGTCGGTGTCGAGGGCGGTCGCCAGCACCGTCGCGGTCCCGTCCGCGGCAAGCTGCAGCAGCACCTGGGCCGACCGCTCGTCGAGCAGATGGGCGTCCTCGACCACGAACAGCACCGCCGTTCCGGCCGGCCGCGCGCACGCGTCGTCCACCCGGCGCGCCACCTCGGCCGGGCTCACGACAGCGCCGTCGGCCGAGGTGATGACCGCGGCGAAGGCCTCGTACGGCGTACCGCTGGACGCCGCGTGGCCGAACACTCGCTCGGCCCGCGCGCTCGTACCGGTCCGCTCGCACACGTGTCGCACCAGAGCGCTCTTACCGATTCCCGGTTCACCGAGGACCAGCGCGCCGACCCCGGACGCAACCAGGGAATCGATGCGCGCGGCCTCGCGCACGCGACCGACGAACGGCCACCGATCGGCCATGAGCGGCACGGTACCGCTGTTGTGGCCGCACGTACGTAGTAGTTACGGATGCGGAATGCCGCAGCGCCCGCTTGAGTGAGCGCACGCCGATGCCGCGCCGGCCGGCACACCGAGGAGGGTGGAGGATGCCTACCACTGCCGAGCCCCTGCCACTCGCCCGCGGCGCGACGTGCCTCGGCGTCGCCGTCGTTGTGCTGGTTTCGGCCGGCTGCAGCAGCAGCGGATCGCCGTCGCGGACGTCGCCGCCGGCACCGGTCACCACCGCGAGCGCGCCGACTTCGACGACGGCGCCGGCGACGGCCGCGGCGGTGACCTCCCCCGTCCCGACGCTGACCGGCGCGGCCGCGGGAACCGATCTGTCCGGGCGCTGGTCAGGCCGGTACAGCGGTGCGTTCTCCGGCACGTTCGCGCTCAACTGGCAGGAGACCGGGTCGAGTCTGCGCGGCACCATCACCCTCTCGGATCCGGCCGACACGCTGAGCCTGACCGGGAGCGTCACCGGCACCAGTATCCGTTTCGGTACGGTCGGCTCGGCGGCCATCACGTACTCCGGGACGGTCTTCGGACACTCGATGTCCGGCACCTATCAGGTCAGCGGCGCCGGCGGCGGGAACTGGAGCGCCAACACGAGTTCGTGAGCGGCAACGTAGCATCGGTGCCTCCTGGATCGGAGGTTGTCGATGCCCTGGCTGCTGGTGGTGGTCGCCGGCCTTTTCGAGGCGGGCTTTGCCGTCTGCCTCAAGCTCAGCCACGGTTTCAGCCGCCTCTGGCCGACCGTCCTGTTCTGCGTCTGCGCGCTCGCCAGCTTCGGGCTGCTGACCCTGGCGCTGAAGGATCTGCACGTCGGCCCGGCGTACGCGGCATGGACCGGAATCGGTGCGGCGGGCACCGTCATCATCGGAATGATCTGGCTGCAAGAGCCGGTATCGGTGCTGAAGCTGGTCTCGATCGCGCTGGTGCTCGCCGGCGTCGTCGGCCTGCAGCTCACCGGCGCGGCACACTGAGTTCGACTCAGCCGCCCGAGCTGATCCGGTGGGCGAGTTCGAGCAGCTCGTCGAGATGGTCCGCCAGCAGCAGCGCGGCGACCCAACACGCGGCGGCGCCGACTGCGCTCAGCGCGGCAGCGACCGGCTGCCTTCGCGGTTTCGGTGTGAGCAGGACCCGTACGCGATCGAGCACGTTCGCGCCCGCCGCGGCCAGGGCACCGCGCGGCGCGGGCCGGTGCGCCAACGCGGCAGCGGCCACTGCGTGCGCGACCAGCACCCGGTCGCCGACTTCGCGGGCGGCGATTTCGTCGGCCCAGCGCTCCACGGCAAGTTCGATCGCCCGGCAGACCGGCCGCAGCAGCGGGTTGGCCGATGCGGCGAGCTGCCCGAGCCGGACGTAGCGCTGGTGGTGATAGCGCAGGTGCGCGGCCTCGTGAGCCAGCAGCGCACGGCGTTCGGGCGCGGACAGCGCGCGCAGCATTCCGGTGGAGACCACGATGCGCGGCGTGCGCCCGGGCACGGCGTACGCGAGCGCCCCGGGGTCACGCACGATGACCAGGTTGTCGACGGCCGGACCCAAGCGGGCGGTGGCGGCGTCGATGCTGCCGGCGCGAGTCGCCAGTCGCAGGGCATGCCAGAGCACGGACAGCACCATCAACAAGGCGATCGCCGCCGCCGCGAACCCGACTGCCGGCGGCATCGGGACGTGATCACGCAGCGCGTCCACAGACACGTGACCCAGCGCGGCGGTGGGGACCTCGGCCAACGCGAGCAGCCCGGCCAGCAGCAGGACGACCGCGCACCCCGCCGCGACGGACGCCGCGAGGGTGGTCAACAGCGCAACGGCCGCCACGGGCGGCAGCCCGGTCGCCACCCGTCGCGCCACACGTGCGCCGACGCCGCCCACGAGGAACGGCACGAAGGCGGCCGCAAGGATCACTGCGGTCCGCTCGGGCGAGCTGTGCCCCGGGTGGTCATCGGCGCTTCGCCTCCCGAGCGTCGGACAACAGCTCGCGCAGCAGTTGCTCGCTCTCGCCGTCGAGGGTCTGCACGAAGCGGGACAGCACGCTCGCGCGATCTTCGCCGGCCTCCAACAGGGCACGCATCTGATGCGCGGTGAGGCTCGCCTGCGCGGTCGACACGTCGCCGACCAACTGGTACGCGAAGGCCCGCCCGCGCGGCGAACGCACGAGCGCCCGCTTGGCGTACAGCCGGGACAGGGTGGTCATGACCGTGGTGTAGGCGAGGTCTCCACCGATCTCTGCCTGGACCTGGGCCGGCGTCATCGGCTCATCGGCGATCGCCAGGCACGCGATGATCTCGCGTTCCAGCCCGCCGCTCGTTCTTGCTCTTCCCTGGGCCATCGCACTCCCCGTCCCGCCGCCGGCACGCGATGCCGCCGGCACATCCTGCAGTCTGTCACTCTTGATTCGCGGCGCGTCAGCTCGCGCGGCAGTCCGGTCTCCCGGTGACCAGCTGCATGCTCAGCCGCGCCCGGATCGTCACCTGCCCGGCCTGCGGCGAATGGACCTGCAACCATCCGTCCTGAGTCGTGTCGACGCAGGCGACGCCGGAGGTGACCAGCCAGAGCCGGCTCGACCTGATGTGGACGAGGACCGTCGCGGCCCGGGTGAAGCGCAGTTGCACCGACGCCGGCCCGAGAGCGGTGACGGCGGCCTCGCCCGAGACGAGCGACGGTGTGCCGGCCACCCGCCACACCCGCCAGTGCGCGTCGTGCCAGACCGGCACCAGGTACGGCGGCGGGTGGGCGAGCAGGTGCGCCTCGGCGGTTCCGCCGTAGTCCAACGGGACGGCCGGCAGCGCGACGAGAGCCACTGCGTTCTGCACCAGCCACGTGCGATAGGACGACGCGGTGAGCGGCCGGTACAGCACCCGGTTGTACTGCAGGTCGGCCTGCCGCTCCCAGCCCCGCGCGATCGGGAACCGCGGCGCGACATGGGCACTCTCCCAGTGCTCTCTCGTGAACGGGATCTCCAGCCGCCCGTCCGCCGCGTCCTGCGTCTTGAGGAACGACAGCAGGCCGCGGTAATAGGCCGCGTACTGCGACGGGTCGCTCGCGCCGTGCCAGACCGCGGTGGACAGGGGAATCAGCGGCCACAGCAGCGCGGCTTGCCCGGCGACCGCCAGTCTCGCGAACTGCCGGCGACGCTCGGGCGTGAGCAGGTAACACGCCAGTGGCAGCGCGACCAGCTTGCCGAGCCGGGTGATGTTTCCGCCGACCGGGTTGGGGACCACGAAGCACGCCACGCCGACCAGTGCGTACAGCACGGCGAAGCGCCGGAACACGATGTTCTCGCGCGGGCTCAGGGTGTACGCGAGGACGCTGAAGGCGAGCACGCCGAGCAGGCTCGGCCACGGGCAGGGGAACGGTCCGCCTGCCCCACCGATGACCCCCGCGACGAGCGGCCCGGCTAGCGCCGTCCCGAGCAGCCCGCTGCGCCGCCAGCCGAAGGCGGCGGCCAGCGCCGGGATGCTCAGCAGCAGGAAGGCCCCCGCCAGCGGGCTGGACAGCGAGCACAGCGCGGCGAGAGCGAGCGTCCACGCCGCCCGATCGCGGTCGAGTGCCAGGATCGCGGCGAGGCCGAAGGCGGTCCCGAGCAGGAACGGCACCTGACCGATCACCAGGTTGCTGACCAGCATGAGTGCCGCGGCCACGCTGTAGGCCCGATGCGCTCCGCGCCGGGTGCGCGGCAGCAGGCGATCGGCCAGCCAGGCCGCGGCGGTGGTCGCGAGGACCCCCGTTCCGGCGGCACCCAGCAGCGCGGCGAACACCGGATACAGGACCGAGTACCCGGGCAACGCCTGCCCGGCGTACCACTGATCGGTCCACGCGAGCAGCCCGTTGTGGACGGCGAAGCCCGCCCGGTACTCCTGCGCCGGCCAGTCCGGGCCCCAGCGGGCGAAGAGCACGACCACGATGCCGAGGACGAAGCTCAGGTTGGCGACGAGCGCGGCCGACCGCCTGGAGCCGACGATTGACGGCCCCTCGACCGCCGTCACCGATCGGCCTGCAACGTCAACGCGCACCGGCACGCCGGGCCGGGCCCATGGCCTGGCCGAAGCCCCGACCGACGCACAGCATCAGCCCGCTGGCCAGCAGGCCGAGCCAGCCGGCCGCGCACACCGGACCGTTCTGGATCGCGACCCCGACCGCCAGCGTCAGCACGGCAGCGAGCAGCGCCCACTCGGCGGCTCGCCACACCCGGTAGTGGGGTAACCGGCCCTCAGTCAAGGCCCGGTCCAGCTCGGGGCTCTCGTGCGACAGCTCGCGGTCGATCGCTGCCAGTCGCCGCGACTCCTCGCCGGTCAGTGACATCGTCGGCCTCCTGAATCTGCGGCGCCCGCGGACAGCGCACTCAGGCACGTACCGGCAACGTACTACTCATTGCGTAGTAGTGACGAGGATGCGGCCCCAGCCGTCACTCAGCCGGCGCGGGGTCGGCCGTCGGCGCCGCGCTGATCCGGACGCAGCAGCGACCGGGAGCCGGATCGAGGTGGGCGTGCAGCCCGTCGCACCCGCAGTGATTGAGCGCCGATTCGAGCAGGTCGTGGTTCACCCCGCAGATGAGGTCGGGGTGCTCGCGGGCGAGGTCGTGGAACGGGCAGTTGGCCAGGACCAGTTCGGCGCCGTCCGGGCGCGGCTCGTAGCCGTACTCGCTGAGCACGTCACTCACCGCCTGCAGGGCCTGCGCCCTGCCGGCGCGGCGGCTTAGCTGTTCGCGAGCCTGCTCGCCGAGCCGTCGTCCCGCGGCGGTGGCCGCGTCGCGTAGCGCCCGCGCGATCGAGACGCCCGACGTGCTCGCCGCGGTGATCGCCTGCGCCATGATGTGCCCGGCCAGGTCGTAGCGCCGCTCGGGCAGGCTCACAGCCACCTCGGCGGCCGAGCGCCGGTAGCGCTTGGCGGGACGCCCGGCGCCGGGTCCGCCCCGACCGGGCGGACGGCTGTAGTCGACGTCGAGCAGGCCTTCGGCCTCGAGCTTGTCGAGGTGGAACTTCGCCGCGTGGTGGGCGACGCCGACCGCGTCGGCCGCCTGCACCCGGTCGACCGGTTCGGGCTGCGCTGCGACGTAGCGGTACAGCGCGCGGCGGATCGGCTCGCCCAGGGCGGCGATCCGGCCGACCCGCTCGGCGAAGCTGTCGGTGCTCGGCGCCATCGATAGCACCACCCATTCTATCGGACACTTTTGTTGACGTAAGGCTCGCAGCCGTTCTATCGTTGAATTGTACATCCGATACAAAGGAGAGCGTCATGACGAGCACTGCCACACCGGCACCCGCTGTCACCCCGTCCGTCCGAGCTGCGACGGGGGCGCGATTGCGGTCCGATCCGACGTTCCAGGCCTACTGGCTGATGCGGATCGGGTTCACGATCGTCCCGATCCTGTTCGGCGCGGACAAGTTCGCGCACGTGATGGTGAATTGGGACAAGTACCTCGCGCCGGACGTGCAGCGCTGGCTGAGCCCGTTCGACACCGTGCACCAGAGCATGTTCGCGGTCGGCGCCATCGAGATCGTCGCAGGACTGGTCGTGCTGCTCCTTCCGCGCATCGGCGGCTACGTGGTCGCGCTGTGGCTCGCCGGCATCGTCGTGAACCTTGCGATGATCGGCGGCTACTGGGACATCATGATGCGCGACGTCGCGTTGTTCCTGCTCGCGCTCACATTCACCCGGCTGGCGAGCGCCTTCCCGGCCGGTGCCGTGTCCGACCGGTTGCTGTCCCGCACGCGGCGCGCGCAGCACAGCTGAGACCTGCGGGCAGAACCCTTACCGTTGCCGGGCGCCGCGCGCTCGGCAACGGTCGCGCTAGGTCTTGAGCGGGTAGTTCGGTCGTGGGTCGTGTGCGGTGTTGCGGATGGGGGTTTGGTTGCCTGTCCAGGCGGGTGGGATCCAGTGCGGGATGCCTCCCCTGCCGGCTACGCCTTCATTGGCGGGGGGACCCCCGCTGAGCATGCGGCACACCCAGCCGAGGCGTTCGAACGTGCGGTGGTGGTAGGTGCAGAGTAGGCAGCCGTTGTCGATGTGGGTGGGTCCGCCGTCGGCCCAGGGCACGATGTGGTGGACTTGGCAGTGTTGTGGGGGTGCGTCGCAGCCGGGGAATGAGCAGCCTTTGTCTCGGATGATCAGGGCGTGGCGTTGCTGGCGGGTGAAGATGCGGCAGGGGGTGCCGAGGGACTCGACACGCCGGTGCTACCCGCACGGTTGGCTGAAGACGCGTACCGCCGCGGGCGCTACGCCCGGCTGCAACCACACCAGCGGGCTGCCCGAACCAGCCGGCTCCATCAGGTGCAGCACGATCGTCTGCGTCGCGCCGCGCCGTAGCTCGACAGGCAGCCGGAAGATCGGCCGACCGTGATCGCTCTTGCGCGCTGCGGCAACGGGGTCGCCGTTGCGGCTGACGCTCAGTAACTGGGCGCCGTTGCTCGCGTAGTAGTCGAGCAGCGTGCTGTAGTCGCCCACCCGCGCGCCGGCCGGCGCGGCGTCCAGCCGGTCCGTGACGTAGCGCGGCAGTCCGGTAACGGGAGCGTGGTTGGTCAGCGTGATGGTGACCTGGACGTCGCGCATCGGGCCGCAGCCGCTGCGGTGATAGTCCAGCGTCCGGGCCAGGTAGAAGTCCAGTTTGCCGCCGGAGGTGTTGTTCAGCACCGGCCCGATGAACGGACGCGTGGTGTCCGGGATCGCGCCGGCGTAGGTGGTCTGCTCCAGCTCGCGTTGCGCGGCGGAGTCCGAACTCCACACCAGCAGGCGGCGCTGCGACGAGGCACGGACGAGAGCCTTCGCCAGGGCCGCCGCATCACCGACGCCACTGATCAACTTCTGCGAGGACGCCTTGAGCACCGCGACCAGGAACGCCTTGCGCTGCGCGTAGCCCGGGAACAGCGTGTACTCGTCGCGCTCGGTCAGCGTCACGATGTTCTGCGCGCTCACCGTCCGCCCGTCGGGCAGCCGCACCGGTCCGGTGGCCGCGAGCACGTAGCCGAGCACCGCTGGGTCGACGGCGACCGCACCATCGACGTGCTCACCGCTGGTGCGCTCCCACATGCGCGTCCACACCTGCGCCGCGTAGCGGAAGTCCGGGCTGACGTTGGAGTTCAGGAACGACGTGGTCGGCAGCGAGTCGCCGTACGCGCGCGCGTAGTCCGAGCCGAAGTCCAAGCCGGTGGCGATCAGCTTGTTCGTGTCGGCAGGCAGCAGTGCCGCGTCGCTCTCGAAGTGGGTGAAGCGAACCCGGCCGTGATCGGCGACCGCGATCGCGAACGCCCCGGGCAACCCTCCCGTGCCACGCGCCTCGGCCTCGTTCTGCAGGCCGATGATGTAGCGCCTCGGACCGTCGGCGCCGAGCAGCGGCGGCAGCACGCGTGCGGCGCGAGCGGCGGCGTCGACGTACCCGCCGAACTGGTGCAACTGCGCCGCCAGCGCGCTGCGCGGCCCGTCGACCGCGGGCAGCCAAGTGCTGTGCGGCAGCGCGTCAACCCGGTACGTCACCGCACGTAGCGTGCTCGCCGCGGCCTGCAGGTTCGGCGCCGCGGTCAGCAGCGCGTGCAGGTCGATCGTGTCACCGTGCACCCGCAGCCGCGCCGGGTCCATCAGCTTGGCGACGTCGATGAGTTGCGGGACGGCATCGGCACTCAGGTCGACACCGGCGGCGGTCGCCCCCCGGATCGTCTCGGCCGGCTCGCCGAGGTACGGCACATGCGCGGCCACCCACCAGGCCGGCCCGCTGGTCAGCAGATCGGCGCGGCGTGCGGCCGGGACGATCCCGGCGACCGCCTGCCGCGCCTCGTCCAGCCGTCCGGATGCCACGAGTGACTGCACCCGCCGCAGGTTGTGCTCGATCTGGCGCACCTGCTGGCGGGCGAGCAGCCCGGTGACCACGATCCAGGCGGCAGCCAGCAGGGCAAGGGCGCCGAGCGCGAACAGCACAGCACGGCGAACCCTGCGGTCGTACGCCAGGTAGCGCACCCGGGTCGGCAGCCGTCGACCCGCCGACCGCACCGCCGCGCCGACTGTGCTCACCGCTCCGACTGTGCTCACCGTGCCGACCGTGCTCACCGCTCCGACCGGGCCGACCGCACCGGCCCTCCCGGACCGTCCGGACCGTCCTCGCTTGGTGGGTGCGACGGCACGGTGCGTGCTCATCGGCTCAGCCGCACTCAGCCGCACTCACCTGCGCAGTGACCTGCGCCGGCCGACGTACATCAGCCCGATCCCACCACCGAGCAGCGCGGCCGCGAGCGCAATCAGCAAGGCGATCTGGGTGCCGGTGAAGGCCAGCCCGCCGGTGCCGCTGGCGCCACCGCCACCGCTCCCGCTTCCGCCGGCTGGACCGACCGCGATCGGGTCCACGCCCGCGCCCGCGCGAATCGTCAACACCAGCGAGTCACGGTCGGCGTTCAGGCCGCTCGCGCCGACCCCGGCGAGTACGCGCTGGCCGGTAGGGGCAGGCACCACGACCTGGATGTCGAACGCCCCGTTCCCGTCGGTGTGCGCGGTGGCCACGTGCTTGCCGCCGATGGTGATGTCGACGTCCTCGTTCGGGCAGTAGTTCGCCCCAGCGACCTTGATCGTCTGCCCGACGTACGGCGTGGTCGTGCTGGACATGATCGTCGCGCCCGGGGACATCGGATAGGCGACCGCGCCGGGACAGATCTCCTGCGGCGCGGCGGCGCGCGCGCCGGCCGCGCCGGGCGTGGCGCCCGCCACGGCCGGCACCGCCAGCAGGGCGGCGAGAAGCAGGGCGGGCACCGCGACGAACCGAATCAGACGGCGCATCGGGCATCACCTACACATTCGGCTCGTGGGACAGCGCATTCTGGGTGGATCAACGACGGCCTCGCCGCGGCGATACGCGCCGCGTGACCGCGGGCGCCCCGCGCCGGCTGCCGGTCAGCCGATCGAGCGCTTCACCTCGTCGTAGATCCAGCGGTAGGTCCGCTCCAGACCGTCCGCCAGGCTGATTGACGGAGCCCAGCCGTAGCGCCGGACGATCTCGGTGTTGTCGCTGCTGCGCCCGCGCACGCCCTGCGGCGCGGTGAGGTCGTGCCGGCGCTCGAGCCGCACCCCGGCAATCGTCTCGACGATGTCGACCATCTGGTTGATGGTGACCAGTTCGTCCGAGCCGAGGTTCACCGGTTCGGGGTCGTCCGCATCGGCGATCAGTTGGGTGCCCTTGATGCAGTCGTCGATGTACATGAAGCTGCGCGTCTGCAGCCCGTCACCCCAGACGTCGATCGTGCTGCCACCTGTGATCGCGGCGGTGGCCACCTTGCGGCAGATCGCCGCGGGCGCCTTCTCCCTGCCACCGTCCCACGTGCCGTGTTCGCCGTACACGTTGTGATAGCGCGCCACCCGCGTCTGCACGCCGTAGTCCTCGAGGTAGTGCCGGGCCATCCGCTCGCTGAACAGCTTCTCCCAGCCGTAACCGTCCTCCGGCATCGCCGGGTAGGCGTCCTTCTCGGTCAGCGGCACCACGTCCGCACTCGTCTGGTGACCGGCCGCGTAGACGCACGCGGAGGAGGAGTAGAAGTAACGCTCCACGCCCGCCTCACGGCTCGCCTGCAGCACGTGCGTGCTGGTGAGCACGGACATCATGCAGGCGGCCTTGTTGTTCTCGATGAAGCCCATGCCGCCCATGTCGGCGGCCAGGTTGTAGACCCGCTGCGCGCCGTCGACCGCTGCGCGGGCAGTCTCCAGCAGCGACACGTCACCACGGATGTTCTCGGCGCCGTCGTGCACCTGGTGCCATTGGTCAAGTGGCTTGACGTCCACCCCGCGCACCGATCTGCCCTGCTGCAGCAGCGAGGCGACGAGATGCCCGCCGATGAATCCACCTGCGCCCGTGACCAGAACGTCCACCGTTGAACACCCTTCGCGTGAGTGAGAACTCGGCTGCGAAACGTTCAACGACGCCGGCTACCGATCGGTAACGCTCAGCCCGCCTTGTCGTCGACGAGCGACTTCGCCGCGCGAGCTGCGCGTCGACGCGGCCGACGCGAGTGCGACGGGCCGTCGACCTCGGAGCGGTAATAGCTGTAGCCGTACTCGCCGCTGCGCTTGTTGGGGATGCGGTTGAGCACCAGGCCGAGCAGCGACGCATCGACGCGACGGAGGCTGTGCACTGCCCGCTTGATCTGCGTGTCGGTGGTGACCCCGTGCCGCACGACGAGCAGCGTTCCGTCGGCCAGCGCGGCGACCTCGGAACCGTCGGCCACGGGCAGCAACGGGGCGGTGTCGATGACCACGTAGTCGACGCGATCGAGCAGCGAGCGGATCACGTCCCGCACATAACTGGACGCGAGCACCTCGCTCGGGTTCGGGGGCGTGGGGCCCGACGAGAGCACGTACAGGCTCGAGCCGGCGTTCTGCATCGCCTCGCTGAGTTCGATCTGGTGGATCAGCACGCTGGTCAGGCCGACCGGGCTGAGCAGGCCGAGCACCTTGGCGATGGTCGGGCGGCGCAGGTCGGCGTCGACCAGACACACCGTGAAGCCCGCCTCGGCCAGCGTCGAGGCCAGGTTGATCGCGACCGTCGTCTTGCCCTCGCCAGGGATCGAACTGGTCACCGCGATCACCCGCGGGTGCTGGTCGACGTTCGCGAACTGCAGGTTGGCCCGCAGTTGCCGGTAGTTCTCGGCCCGCACGTTGCGCGTGCCCGCCCGGGTCGCGATCGGGTGCCGGCTCGCCTTCGGGTCGTCCACGACGATGCCCATGGTGGGCGCGCCGGCCACCTTGCTCAGCGCCTCGGCGTCCTTGATCCGGTTGTCGAGGATGTCCCGCGCGACCGCGATCGCCGCACCGACCAGCAGGCCGAGCAGCACGCCGAGCGATATGTTCAGCAGCGGCTTGGGCGAGACCGGTGACGACGGCGCGGTGGCGCGGTCGGTGACGTGCATCTGGACGGACGGCGGTGCCCCGCTGCCGTTCGTGTAGTACCCCTCGATGACGCTGATGAACGCGTTCGCGGCCGAGTTGGCGATCTGCGCGGCGCGGGAGGCCGACGAATCCTGCACGTGCAGGTCGACGATCGACTGGCCGGTCGGTGCGGTCGCGGTGAGCTTGCCCTGCAGTTCGCCGTCGGACATCTGCAGATCCAGGTCCTGCTGCACCTTGTGCAGCACGTCCGGCGACCCGACGATCTTGGCGAACGTCTGCACCTGGATCTGGGTGAACGCGGCACCCTGGGCCTGCAGCGCGGCGTTGGAGGTGTCCGTCGTGAGGACGAAGATCTGCACGTTCGCCTGATAGACCCTGGCACTGGTCGCGGTGACCAGCACGGCGATTCCCGTGGCCGCGATCACGAACAGGGCGACCAGCTTCCATCGCTCGCCGAGGACCCGCAGGTAGGCGCGGAGTGTCACGGAAGGCACCTTTCCCCGGCACCGGCAGGTTCGCCCGGCGCGAGCATGTGAGTAGTACCGGCTGATGGACTAACGCCCGGGCGCCCGATCGGTAACGTGCGGGCCACTCGCTCGTTGCACTGTGCGTGCCCACGCGGATCCGCAGCATGCTCGCCGTCGCGCTGCTGCTCGCGGCCGTGCTCGCGCTCGAAACGCTCGGGCTGAACAGCGGGACGACCGGGACCGTGCTGGTCGCGATCCTCGCCGCGATCGCTGTGACCGTCGTCGCCCTGCGCATCGATCTGGCGCGCGCGGGGCTGGCCGCCGCGGTGGCGGCGGCGTTCACGCTGACCTGGAACGGCTGGTATGTCGGCCCGCTGCGGCCGGGCGACGTCCTGGTGCTGCTCTCGCTGCTGTGTCTGCTGCTCGCGAACCCGAACGGTGCGTTCCGCACGCCGCCATGGTGGGTCAAGCAGCTGGCGGTGCTGGTGCTGGTCGTCGCCGCGGTGAACATCTACTTCCCGCCCGATCCGCTGTATCTCGCCAACCGCGTCGTCCTGAACGCGACCGGGCAGATCTCGCAGTCCACCAAGGGTTCGCTGGTGTCGGCGAACCTCGGTGTCGCGTTCAAGTTCGTCGTGGCCGTCGCCGCGCTGCCGATGGCGTTCGTCGGCGCGGCGCGGGTCGACCGGCGCGCCGTGCGCTGGCTGGCCGTCTCCTTCGGCGCCGGCGCCGGCCTGTCCGGCCTGGTCGCGACGGCCGACCACTTCGGCACCGACCTGGGCCGGCTCGTCACCCACGTCCCGAACGTCGCCTCGCGGCAGCTCGGCTTCTCCGACCACCCCAACTTCCTCGCGGCGGGCGCCACCCTCGGCGCCGCGTTCGCGTTCTGGATGCTGCTCTCCGACGTCCGTTGGGAACGGCTGCTCGGCGTCGCGTCGCTGCTCGGCTGCGTAGGTGGCGTGTACGCATCCGGTTCCCGTGGCGGCGCGGTCTGTGTCGTCGCGGTGCTCGCGCTGAGTGTGGTCATCCAGAAGCGCACCCGCGGGCACACCCCGACGATCGCGCTCGCCGGCCTGTTCGCCGCAGGTGTCGTGGTGGCGTTCGTACCGTCGCTCGGCGCCACGATCCTGCGGGTCACCCGGCTCGCGGGCGGGGTCGCGACCGAGGGCAGCGACTCGGTACGCGCGATCGTCGGCGCGCAGGGCGTGCGCGACTTCTACCACTCCCCGATCCACGGCATCGGCCTGCAGGTCTCCTTCGACGCCTCGCAGGTCTACCTGCAGGAGCTCGCGTCCGGCGGCCTGATCCTGTTCACCGCGATGTCGCTGTACATGCTCGGTGCGATCCTCACCGCTGCGCGGCGGATGCACACCTCGCCACTGGCGGGGGCCCTGCTGGCCGCCTTGTTGATCACCCTCGCCCTGAACGTTTTCGAGGCCGATCTCACCGACCGGTTCTACTACGTGCCCGCGGCGATCCTGATCGCCCTGGTCCAGGTCGGTGACCAGAACCGCGCCGACGGCGGCCCGGCCGACCCAGCCACTACGACCGGCGAGCTGTTGCCGGCGAGGAGCAGCCGATGAACCCCGTTTCCGGCCTGAGGTTCGCGGGCTACCAGGCACGCCGCGTTGCGCAGACCTGCCGTACCTTCAGCAACTGGCCGGTGCTGCTGCGCGAACTGGCCGGCGAGAAGATCGGCCGCGGCTCGGGCGAGCTGGAGTTCTGCACCCGCGGCGGGGCCCGGCTGTGCTGCCCCAACGTCCCCGGCGCACGGTTGCCGATGTACGAGCAGTTCGCCGACGACTGCTACGACCTGGCCTGGGTGCTCGGCCGTGACACCGGCCCGCTGCAGGTGCTGGACGTCGGCGCGCACGTCGGCGCGTTCGCCACCAACCTCGCGCTCGCCCGCCACGACCTCCGCGTCGAGTGCTACGAGCCGTCGCCGGACACCGCGCGCTACCTACGGCGCAACGTCGAACGCAACGCCCTGAGCGATCGGGTGCGGGTGCACGAGCTGGCGATGGCGGCCGAGGTCGGGACGGCGCTGCTGGACGACAACAGTGGCGGCAGCGTGCACAACGGCCTTGTGCAGCAAGACCATCGCCTGGTGGACGGCGCCGACGCGCCCGGCAGGCGCGGCACGATCGAGGTCAAGACGAGCACCTTCGAGCAGGCCCTCGCCGAGGCGCCGGCCCCGTTCGACGTCGTCAAGATGGACTGCGAAGGCGGCGAGTACGACCTGGTCTACGCCAGCTCGCCGGCGAGCTGGGCACCGGTGCGCCGCGTCGTCATGGAGTACCACCCGGTGGCCGGTCAGTCGTGGGCGGAGCTGCGCGCCTGGTTCGCCGCCGTCGGGCTGCGCATGGTGCGGCACAGCTCAAACCGACCGGGCCTGGGCACCGCCTGGCTGACGAGGTGAGGACACCGATGAACCCGCTGATCCGATCACGCCTCCACCGGCTCAGGCGGCTGGCGCAGACCCCGCGGGCGTTCGTCAACTGGGCGCAGTTGCTCACCGGCATGGCGCTGCGCACAGCGGGGTACGGGCCGGACACACTGCGGTTCCGGACGCGTACCGGCCTGGTGATCGATACGCCGAACCGTCCCGGCGCACGCGTCCCGGTGTACGAGATCTTCGCCGAGGACTGCTACCGGTTCGCCTGGTTCCTCGGGCCGCTGCTGATGCGGCCGATCCAGGTGATCGACATCGGCGGGCACGTCGGGACCTTCTCCTGCCGGCTCAGCCAGCTGCACGCCGGAGCGCGGGTGCAGGCCTTCGAGCCGTCCGCGACGACCGCGGCGTTCCTGCGCGGCAACGTCCTGCGCAACGGCTTCGGCGACCGGGTGAGCGTGCACGAGGTGGCGCTGGCCGCCACCACCGGGTTCGCGGTCTTCGACGACAACGGCGCCGGCAGCGGCCTGAACGGGCTGGCCGCCGCGGGCCACGCGGCCGGCACCGCGACCAAGGTCGAGACCGTCGCGTTCGACGACATCGTCGCCACCACGCCCGCGCCGGTGGACCTGGTCAAGATCGACTGCGAGGGCGGCGAGTACGACCTGGTGCTCGGTTCGTCCCCGGCGAGCTGGGCGAGCGTGCAGCGGGTCGTCATCGAGTGGCACCCGGTAGCCGGGCACGAGTGGGCCGAGCTGCGTGACTGGTTCGCCGCGGTCGGCCTGCACGTGCAGGACGAGGACGCGTTCGGCCGGCACGGGTGCGTCTGGCTCTCCCGCGAGCCGCTGCCGCCGTTCGTGCACTGAGCCCGTGGTCCGACTGCCGCCGCGGCTGCGCCCGCTGTTCCCGTACCTCAAGCCGGCATACGTCACGACCACGCGGCTGGTGGCACCGGTCGGGGTCCGGCTCAGCCGGCGCCGTGGCGGTTGGCTGCCGGTCGGAGTCGCGCCCACCCTGGAGCGGGCGGCGGCTGATTCCGGTGGCCGCTGCGTTACCGCGCGGCCCGCGGAGCGGATCGAACGTCCGGCGATGCGCGGCTACCCGGCCGGAACCGCCCTCGCCGACAGGCGCGACGGCGAGCGCGTCGAGCGGGTCGCCGTCGCCGAACTGCCGCGCGGCCGCGTGCTCGGGCCGCACCGCGCGGTGATCACCGGCACCGGCGAGCTGGTACAGGACGTGAGCTGGTACTTCGGGACGCGGCGGCCCCGCGAGCATCCGCTGTTCCTGAACCCGTTCCCCGCGGCACCGCTGCAGCTCGACGGTCGCGTCGGCGTGCTGGCGGCACGCGGCGACGGCAACTACTACCACTTCCTGATGGACGTGCTCACCCGGCTCGGCGTCCTGGAACAGGCGCCTGATGTCGCGCCGCCACAACGGTGGTACGTGCCGCAACGACTCCGTTTCCAGCGCGAACTGCTCGACCTGTTCGCCATCGACGTGGCCCAGCGGATCGATGCCGACCTGCACCCGCACGTCCGCGCCGAGACCCTCGTCGTCGCCGGACCACCCGCGATGGTCGAGAAGAACCCGCCGTGGGCAGTGCGGTTCCTGCGCTCACGGCTGCTTCCTGCGGTCGCACCGGCCGGTGGCGCGCGCCGACTGTACGTGACACGCGGGTCGGCAGCGAACAACCGCGCGGTCGTGAACGAACCAGACGTGCTGGCGCTGCTGCGCGATCGCGGCTTCGAGAGCATCGACCCCGGCGCGCTGTCGGTGCGCGAGCAGATCGGCGCGTTCGGCTGTGCCGACCTCGTCGTGTCCCCACACGGGGCGGCGCTGACGAACCTGGTGTTCGTGCCGCCGGGCGCAGGCGTCGTCGAGCTGTTTCCCGCCGGCTGCGTGCTCCCGGACTTCTGGCGGCTCGCCTGCGGCGTCCCTGGCCTGCGCTACCGCTACCTCTCGGCACCCGGCGGCCCGCGGCGGCCGACCCGCGCCGGCACGATCGTGCGCGACATCCGGGTGGATCTCGACGCGCTCACCGCGATGTTGGACGAGCTGGCCTGACGCGCTTCAGGCGTGCGGCGGTGCGGGCATTCGCAGGTGCGGCTGGGTGTCGGCCCACTCGGCGATCTCACGGGCCAGCTGCGTGCCTATCTCGCGATGCAGCTGTGGCGAGTAGTGGAAGCCGTCCGGGGTGGCCGCGTCGACATCGCCGTCGGCGTACTTGGTCACCAGCTCGCTGGTGCGGAACAGCCGCACGTTCGGCAGGTCTACGCGCGCGACCATCTCGGCGATCGCGTCGTTCATCACGGCGATCCGCTCGGTCATGCCGGGGAACCAGCTGCGATACCTCGTGGCCGGCGGCAGCAGCTCGAACACGAACACCAGCGGGCTGCCCACCTTCTGCAGCTGGCTGATCAACGCCTGCAGATCCGCGGCGACGTTGCGTGGTCGCGAGCGGCGAAGCGTCGGGTCCAGCACCGTATCCAGCTTGGCCTGCAGTTTGGCGAGCGCCATCCACACCGGGCGAAGCACGTGCTTGCGGTACAGGTTGGTGATGCGCCGCGGTCGGGTACGCAGGCTGTTCGCGTGCCGTTCCAGCCAGCGCGGCAGGAACAGGTGGATCGTCTCGTAGTGCCCGTACACCAGCACGACGACGTCCGGCGAGTAGCCGAGCACCTCCTTCTCCCAGCGCAGCAACGTGGTGCTGGTGCGCTCGGACGCGACCGAGATCGTCTCGACCCGTACCGGCCGGCCGGACGCGAGCAGCTCGGCCTCGATCGCGCGCGGGAACGCGAAGTCGGTGCGCGGGCCGCCCATGCCCGAGAGCCAGTTCACGGTGGACGCGCCCTTGACCAGCACGCGGATGGGCATCGGAAGCGGGGCGGACATGTCGCTCGCGGACTCCTACGGGTTCACGGCACCGTGCCGGGCACGGCGCCGAACTGACAACGGCGGAACCGGTTACTAGTGTCTGCGAAATGTCGTCATCTGGCATCTCGGGGGAACTGAGCCTGCGCGAGCTGGTGTTCTCCGACCTCGCGCGGCACCGCGCCGACGCCCGGCCGAGTTGGCTCAAGGTGTTCGCCCGCTGCCTGACGGTGCCGGGCATGATCGCCTCGCTCGTCCTGCGCAGCCAGCAGGTGCTGCACCGCTCGGGTCACGTGCGCCTGGCCGCGATGCTGCGCACGGTCGCGGTGGTCCTGGTGAGCGCGGACTTCGGGCCGGGCATGCAGATCGGCACCGGCCTGCTGCTGGCACACCCGGTCGGCGTCAACATCGGCTACGGCGTGCGGATCGGCAACAACGTCACCTTCGCCGGAGGCGTCACCGCGGCGGCGCGCTATTACGACAACCGCGGCCCGCAGGAGTTCGCCACGATCTGCGACGGCGCCACGATCGGCGCCCACGCCGTGCTCGTCGGCGGTGTGCGGATCGGCGAGAACGCCGTTGTCGGCGCGAACTCGGTGGTGCTCAAGGACGTGCCGGACAACGCGGTGGTGCTGGGCAGTCCGGCGCGCCAGATCGGCGTCAACGCGCCGGTGCCCTCACCCGCGTGACGGGTCGTGCCGGGCGATGAAGCCGGCGACGTCCGGGCTGTCGATCTCGTGCCGCAGCTCGGCCACCTTCTCGGCCGGCCAGTCCCACCAGCTGATCCGCAGCAGCGCGGCTCGGGTCGGCTCGTCGAAGCGGTACTTGACCAGCCGCGCCGGGTTCCCCGCGACGATCGAGTACGGCTCGACGTCCTTGGTGACGACGGCGCGCGAGGCGACGATCGCGCCGTCCCCGATGGTGACCCCGGACATGATCAGCGCCTCGTATCCGACGACCACGTCGTTGCCGATCACCACCGGGCCGCGGCTGTGGATCGAGCCGTCCGGGACCACCCACGATCCGGCCTCGCGGTGGATGTGCACCGCGCTGACGTAGTCCGAGCGGTGCAGCCCGCCGTGCAGGATCGTCGCGGTGTGATTGAGCACGCTGTACTTACCGATGCGCACCGGTTCGCCGTCGGCCGCGTTGTACTGCACCAGCCGCAGATCCGCGCTGGACGTGTCGTCGACGACCACGCGCCGCCGCGGGTCGCCGGAGAAGTTCGCCTCGGCGCCGTAGATCCACAGCTGCACCCGACGCTTGGCGATCATGTTCAGGCGCGACGCGACGCCGGGCCGCTCCGGTTGCAGGCTGTGCCGGTTGGTCACGGCTCGCAGGCTAGCGCGCGTGGACGCCCTGCGCTCGACGAGCGCAACCACCCGAACCGGGTTAGCCTGACGCCACCAGCGACGAGCGGGAGATCAGGCGAATGGGCGTTTCGGCGGACAAGTGCACGGCCGACGTGCAGGGCGTGCTCACCACGTTTCTCGCCCGCATCGACAAGCCGGCCGGGTTCGGTCTGGACACGTCGCTGTACGCGGGCGGCCTCGGACTGGACTCGCTGGAGACGGCCGAGCTGTCCGCGCTGCTCGAGGACGAACTCGGCACCGACCCGTTCAGCTCGGGCGTCATGCCGCAGACCGTCGGCGAGCTGAGCGCGTTCTACGGCCGCGGCGCAGGCGCCCGCTGATCGAGTTGCTGCGTTGATCGAACTGTTGCGGCGGGCGGCCGCGCAGGATGCCGACCGGCCCGCCATCGTCCTGGACGAGTACACCCGCAGCTACGGCGAACTCGTCCATGCGGCAGAGTCCGTAGCGGCCGCGCTGACCGACCGCGGGATCCGCCGGTTCGCAAGCGTCGAGCACGACGCGGCGACCGCCGCCGCACTGCTCGCCGGTGCCTCGCTCGCCGGCGCCGAGGCCTGCCAGTACCCGCCGATCCCGGCCGACGCGGACACCGCCGCCGACGAGATCATCGCGCGCGCACAGCGGTTCGACCATGAGGTTGTCGTGGCTGCGCGCGCGCTCGAGCTGCCCGGCCTGACCAGCCTCGCGGCGAGCGAGCTGACCGGAACCGAAGCGACCCGGCCGGCCCCACCGGAGCACCGGCCACACCTGGTGCTCACCACCGGCACCACCGGTACCCCTCGTGGCGTGCTGCACGACTGGAACCGGCTGCTGCGCGCGACGCAGCGCATCGCGCCCGGCGCGGGCCAGCGCTGGCTGCTCGCCTACGGACTGCACCAGTTCGCCGGGCTGCAACTGCTGCTGCACGTGTTCGCGGCCGGCGCCACGCTCATCGCCCCGGCGCCACGCCGCCCGCGCGAGGGGCTGGCCGCGATGCGCGCGCACGGTGTCACGCACGCGAGCGCGACGCCCACGTACTGGCGCTTCCTGCTCGCGGAACTGCACGCGGACGGCGGCCCGGTTCCCGCGCTCACCCAGCTCACCCTCGGCGGCGAGCCGATTCCCGGCCCACTGCTGGACGAACTGGCCGGCACATTCCCGTCCGCGCACATCTCGCAGGTCTACGCGGCGAGCGAGTTCGGCTCCACCGGGTCGGTCCGCGACGGCCGCAACGGGCTCACCCTCGAGGTGCTGCAGCGTGGCGAGGACGCCGACGTCGCGATGAAGATCGTCGATGGCGAGCTGTGGGTGCGATCGCGGGTGGGCATGCTCGGCTACTACGGCCAACCCGCGGTGGACGCGGACGGCTGGCGCGCCACGGGCGATCTCGTCGAGATCGTGGACGGGCGCATCCAGTTCCGCGGCCGCTCGTCCGAGATCATCAACGTGGGCGGGGTGAAGGTGCATCCGCTGCCGATCGAGGAGTTGGTCGCAACGGTGCCCGGCGTGGCCCTCGCGCGCGCCTTCGGCCGCCCGAACCCGCTCACCGGCTCGATCGTCGCGCTGGAAGTGGTAGCCACGACGGGTGCCGAGCAAGGGGTGGTCGAGGCCGCGATCCGCGGCGCCTGCGCCGAGTTGCCCGCGGCGGCCCGGCCGCGCAGCATCCGGTTCGTCGACGCCATCGCCACGGCCGGCGACAAGATCGCCCGGGCGTCGGCATGAGCGCGCGGGTGGTGATCGTGACAGGCGGCAGCCGCGGTCTCGGCGCCGGCATCGTCGCGTCCTACCTGCGCTCCGGCGACAAGGTTGCCACCTGTGCCCGCGCCGCCACCCAACAGGTCGACTCGTGGATCACCGAAAGCGGCGAACGGTTCCTGTTCCAGCCGGCCGACCTGTCCCGCGCGGACGACGCCAAGGCCTTCGTCGACGCGGTGATCGCCCGATGGGGGCGGGTCGACGTGCTGGTGAACAACGCGGGCGTCGCGCGGGACGGGGTGCTCGGGCTGGCCAGCGACGAGGATATCGACGTGGTCATCGACCTGAACCTCAAGGGCACGATCTACATGACGCGGTTGGTCAGCAGGCGCATGCTCGCGAACCGCAGCGGCAGCATCGTCAACATCTCCTCGATCGTCGGCCGCTCCGGCTATCGCGGTCTCGCCGTGTACAGCGCCACCAAGGCCGCGCTCGACGGCTTCACCAGGGCGATGGCGCGCGAGCTCGGATCGCGCGGCATCACCGTGAACTCGGTCGCACCCGGCTACCTGCGCACCGAGTTGAGTCACGGGCTGGACGAGCAGCAGTTGGAGCAGATCGTGCGGCGCACCCCGGCCGGACGCCTCGGTGAGCCCGAGGACATCGCGCGCACAGTGCAGTTCCTCACCGACCCGGCGAACAGCTATCTGACCGGCCAGGTTCTGGTCGTCGACGGCGGGCTCACCGGCTGAGCGTTCGCGTGGCGAGGTCCGCCGGGCTGGGAGAGGATTGCCCGGTGCCGATGACCGTGCTCGTCGAGCCGCACCCCAGTGGGCACCGCTTCCAGGCGGTCGCCAACGTCGCGCTGCTCGCGGCCCGCACGAGCGACGTGCTGCTGCTGACCTCGGTGGGCGCGACAGCGAGCGAGGAGTTCGCGGCGTACCTCTCCGACGTCCCGATCAAGGTCGAGGAGCGGTTCGCGGCCATCCTGCCGTCGACCCGCGAGCAGGCTCGCGCGATCGCGCAGGCGTGCCGCGCCGGCGACGTCGCGACCGTGGTGCTGATGGACGCCGACCAGGCGCTCAAGCGGTGGTGGTTCGTCGCCCCACGTGTATTGCGCCGGCTGCCCCGCCGGCCGCGGGTCGTGTTCATGCTGACCCGCTACCCCGCGCGCCTGTCGCTCACCGACCGCACCGGCTGGAAACTGCGGCTCAGCAAGGCGATCCTCGTGCTCGCCGCGATGGCGACCGGCAGCCTGCACCGCGTGGCCGGGTTCGCCGGCCGCGACGATCTGACGCGGGGCCGGCTGGTGAAGCGGGCGCGCGATCCCGCCGTCTGCCTTGCGCACTCGCGCGATCGCGCCCGGCTGCGCGCCGAACTCGGGCTGCCGGGGAACCGAAGCCTGGTCGGCATCTTCGGCGTGCTCACCGACCGCAAGCACGCACCGCTGGTGCTCGGGGCGATCGGCGCATCCGGTTGCGACGCCGACCTGCTGCTCGCCGGCCGGGTCAAGCCGGACGTTGCGGCGTGGCTGGACGCGTTGCCGGATGCCTTACGCAGCAGGGTGATCGTGCGCGACGGGTTCCTGGCCAACGCCACACTCGATGCACTGGTCGCATCGGTCGACGTGGTGGCGATCGCGATGACCAACAACGGCCCGAGCGGCATCATGGGCAAGGCACTCGCCGCCGGCGTCCCGGTGGTGTCGGCCGGCTCGACGGTGCGCGCCCGGGAACTGGCGGCAACCGGCAACGGCGAGGCTGCCGAGTTGACCGCCGCCGGCCTGGGCGCGGCACTGGGCCGAATCCTCTGCCGCGGCGGGGCGCCGGTACGTCCGCCGCGCGTCCCACCGGCGACCGGCGAGAGCTTCGCGGCAACCCTGCTCGGCCTGGACGGATCGTGAGCACCGCGGCGGGCAGCGGCGCCGGCGGGCTGAATGCGGTGGCCCGCAGCGCGCTCGCGCGGCTCGCCTCGTTCCTGCCGACCGCGGTCGCCACGCTGCTGACCAGCCGGCTGATCATCTCCCGGTTCGGCATCGACTCCTTCGACGCCTTCATCCTGATCCTGACCCTGATCAGCCTGGTGCCGTTGAACAATCTCGGGGTGGGCGCCGCGGTGACGTCGGCTTACGCGGCCGACGGGCCGGCGTCCGAGCGGTCGCGGCGGGTCACCCTGACCGCGGCGCGGGTGCTCACGCTGTCCACGCTGGGCACCGCCACCGCGGCGCTGCTGCTGAGCGCTGCCGGCGCCTGGCCGCGGCTGCTGGGCGCGTCGTCCGGACCGAACCTGTACTGCGGCATGGCGATGGCGATCTACGCGGTGAGCTTCCTGCCCGGCCTCGGCCAGAGCATGCTGCTCGGCGTGCACCGCAACCACGTCACGGTGCTGGTGCAGACCTTCTTCACGCCGACGATCCTGGTCGGCACCGGCGCGATCGTGCTGCTCGGCGTGGGCGGTGACGCGGCCATGCTCGTGCCACCCGCGGCGCTGGTCGTGAACAACACGGTGACCTTCGTGCTGGCCGCGCGCACGACCGGCCTGTCGTGGACGTGGCTGCTGCGCTCGCTACCGCTGCGCTCACGCGAGCCGGGAGCCTCGATCAGGGCGATGTCCGGGCCGGTGCTGGTGATCACGCTGGCCACGCCGATCGCGCTGCAGAGCGACCGGATCGTGCTCAGTCACGTGGCGAGCAAGCAGGCCGTCGCCAACTACTCGGTGCTGTTCCAGATCATCGCGCCGGCGATCGCGCTGATCGCGGCGTCGGCCCAACCGCTGTGGCCGGTGTTCGCCGAGGCACGGGCACAGGGCCGCGCCGGACCTTCGCTGACGCGGTTGACGGTGCTGTTCTGCGGCGCCGGCACGCTGCTCGGGGCGGTGCTCGCTGCGATCGCGAACCCGGTAGCCGAACTCATCGGCGGCGACGCGATCTCACTCGGCGTGCTGCTGCCGGTCAGTGGCGGCCTGGCGATCGTCACCGCCGCCGCGTCGTACCCGGTGGCGATGAGCCTGATGGACCCGGACCGGGTGCGGTTCGGCGCGTTCCTCACGGTGCTGGCGCTGCCGCTGAACATCGGCCTGTCGATCTGGCTGGCCGGGCTCGTCGGCGCGTCGGGCCCGCTGCTCGCCACGGTGGCGGTCGGCATCGGGGTGCAGGCCGTGCCGGGCCTGATCTACAGCCACACCTGGCGCGCGCCCGGCCGACACCGTCCGGCCACTGTGCCCGATCCGCAGCTGCTCGCTTCAGCGCGCGCGGTCAGCTGCTGACAGGTAGCGTGCACGGGGTGAATCCTGCCGTTCGCGCCGTGGCACGCGGCGCGGTGCGCACCGCCAACACCCCGATCGCGAAAGCCCGAACGGCCCGCGCGCTGGCCGCCGCACCGCGGCCGCTGAAGCTGGAGATCGGCGGACTGACACCCCGCCCCGGCTGGTTCGTGACCAACGTCAGCGCTCTGGCGCGCAACTACCTGGACGCGACCAGGCGCTGGCCGCTCGAGGACGGCTCACTCGAGTTCGTGTACGCCGACAACGTGATCGAGCACATCACGCTGCCCGCCGCGCGCGTGATGCTCGCCGAGGCGTACCGGTGTCTCGAACCGGGCGGCGTCATCCGTCTGGTCACGCCGGACATCCGCGCCCACGTCGAGCTGTACCTGGCCGGCGCCGGCTCGTTGGACACGCCGGCCGCCGCGCACTATCGCGACATGGGGCTGACCGTCGAGCACCCGATCGACCTGGTGCGCATCCCGATCGGCTCGTTCGGCCACCACGCCGGCTACGTCTACGACCTGGACACGCTGGACCAGGAGTTCAAGCGGGCCGGCTTCCACTCGACGCTCCGCTGCCGGCCGGGTGCGAGCGAGCACCCGGCGCTCATCGGCCTGGACCAGCGCGGCCACGAGGGCGGCGCCCAACTCGCGGTGGAAGCAACCCGCTGACGGGACCGCAGGAACAGCCGCACGGTGTGGTGCAAACCGGGATTCACGCGAGCCGGCACCGAGGCCCGTGCCGCCAGCTGTGAGCGCCGTGCATCCGATCATTCGTCCCGGTGTCGCCGTGGCTCCAGCGGCGCGCGTCCCCCACCGGCCGACGCCGTCTCGCGCTTCCCCCGGCCGACGCCGTCACACGCGCTTCCCCCACCGGCCGACGCCGTCTCGCGCGCTTCCCCCAGCCTCCGCCGGCGGCGCGCTTCCCCCACCGGCTGACGAAGTCGCGCGCGCTTCCCCCATCCAGCGGCGAGATTTCGGCTCGCGATCTCGTCGCTGGGTGGGGGAAGCGGATCAGAGTTCGTCGCTGGGTGGGGGGAAGCGGATCAGAGTTCGTCGCTGGGTGGGGGAAGCGGATCAGAGTTCGTAACTGGGTGGGGGGAGCGACACGGATCAGAGTTCGTCGCTGGGTGGGGGGAGCGGATCAGACCCGGCCAGGTCGGCTGCGGGCGCTAGGTGTGATCACCAGGGTCGACGCGGCGCAGCCAGAGCGAGGACGCCGGGTTCTTCTCCCGAGGCAGCGGCAGGTAGTCGTCGAACCGCTCGATCAGGAACCGCTCGTCGCCGTGGCGGATCAGCGGGGTGGACAGCATGATCTCGAACGCGGGATTGAACGCGAGGAACGCCTGCACCAGCATCGCCTCGTTCCAGTACACCGGCCAGCGCTCGCCGAAGAGCCAGGTGTCCGCCGGGTACGGGGTGTTGTACGGGAACGGAACGTCGTGGATGTGCACGAGCACACCGGGCGCGAGCCGGGGCAGTACCTCCAGGAACAGGTACGCCACGTCGCTGTCGATCTTCAGCGCGTGCGACGAGTCGATGAACAGCACGTCGCCGTCCTGCAGCCGTTCGAACCGTGCCAGCGGCACGTCCTGCACGAAGGCCTGCACCAGCTCGACGTCCGGCAAGGTGCGCAGCGCGGGGAACGGGTATGGCTCGATGCAGGTGATCTGCAGCGGCGCACCGTCGGCGACGTTGCGCGCGCCCGCGAGAGTCGCGTAGTACGTCGACAGCCCGGACCCGACCTCCAGGTAGCGGGCCGGCCGATGCTCGCGCAGCAGGTAGTACAGCGTTCGCGCGTCGCCCTTCGGGTAGCCGGGCCCGAAACCTGCACGCTGGTTGGCCGCGTAGTCGCCGGTCGCGGCCCGGAACTCCTCCTCCCAACGGTCGGCGAGTTCGCCCAGCAGCTTGGTCATGCCCGGCACGTCGACGTCCAGCCCGGCGAGCGGGCTGGGCCGGTCCCAGCGTGACCGGGTCGCCTCGATCTCGCGCAGCACCGGCAGCGTCGAGTAGTAGTCGGCCTTCTTGACGACGTTGAGGCCGAACAGCGCGAAGAACCCTTGCACAGCGCGGATCCCGCGCCGCCGCAGCCCGAACGCCATATGGTCCAGGAGCTGCACCATCGGAGCGGGAAGCACGCGCCGCAACCGCTGCTTGAAGCCCACTGCGGCGTGTTCACCGGACACGGTCGGCTCCTTCGCTGCGGACGGGAGTCAGCGCGAACACGCTCGAGTGCGCCGAGCTGCCCGCCGAACGGCGCAGCATCAGCGCACGGAAGGCCGCGAACGCGCCGGGAATGTGCAGGATCGCCGCCTTCACCGCGTCGCGCAGCCCGGACCGGCCCTTGGAACGCAGCGACTCGCGGCTGTACAGCAGGTCCGGGAACCAGGCGCGCTCGTGGTGGGCGACCGTGAAGCCGAGCCGCTCGGCGTAGCACGTGATGGTGCGATCACCCAGGAAATGCAGGTGATCGCCAAGGTTCCAGTTCGGCATGTCCGCCTTGTCGACGGTGCCGCTCAGCTCGCCGGTGGCCATGATCAGCACACCGTCCGGCTTGAGGATGCGGCGCAGCTCGCGCAGCGTGGCGGCCGGGCTGACCAGGTGCGAGAACACGTTGATCAGGCTGATCACGTCGAACGTCCGGTCCGGGTAGCCGAGCTCCTCGACCGGCCGGCCGTGGATGTCCAGCCCGGTGACCTGCGCGGCCGCGGCGCGCCGGTCGGCGTTCAGCTCGATGCCCGCGCCGGTGTAGCCCGCCTCCTGCGCGAGGGTCAGCAGTAGCCCGGCACCGCAGCCGATGTCCAGCCAGGTGCCGCTGCGCACGAACGCGCCGGCCAGCTCGACGTACCCACGGAACCGGTCGGCGAGCACCTGCTCGGCGGCCAACTGCTTGCCCGCGTCGAGCACCTTGTGCGTTCCTGCGTAGTGGCCGGCCTCCAGTTCGGTCATCCGCCCGGCCGGGACGTCCGCGATCGAGAGCAGGTCGCACACCGCGCACTGGCCCAGCGCGATGCCGTTCTCGCGGAACAGTTCGGTGCGCTCGGTCGATCCGCAGCAGTCGCACGGCACCGCGGTGTGCGTGCCGAGCCGGGTACGCGACGCGCTCATGCCGGTTCGCGGCGCAGGAACACGCCGTCCAGTTGCAGCAGCCGACGGGTGCCCGGCTCGGTGAACCCCGGTTCGAGGAACCACAGCTCGAACCCCCGCCCGGTGAGTGCCTCGAGGAGTTCCGGCATCAGCACCTGCCCCTCGTACAGCGCCACCAGTGACATCTCGGTGCGGATCGCGGCGAACCGATCCAGCGTCTTGGCCGCGCCGGCGAAGACCGCCTGCTCGTAACCCTGGACGTCGACCTTCAGCAGCGTGCGGTCCGGATCCAGCCGCTGCGCAACGACCAGGTCGTCGACCGTCGTGGCCGTGACGTGCTCCGTCGCGATGTAGCGGGTCTGCGGCGCGGCGGCCACGCTGCGCTCGAGGATCGGCAACGCCGACGAGGACACCGAGTTCTGCGAGACGTTCATCGTCAGCGTCCCGGGCGCGTCCGAGACCGCGGCGCGCTCAACCGTCCACCGCCGGTCGCGGCCGGCCGTGCGCTGCAGCCCGGCGAACGCCGACGCCAGCGGCTCGACCGAGTGGATCCGGTCGCGGTACCCGGCCCGGCGCAGCTGCCTGCCGAACTGACCGGTGTTGGCGCCGATGTCGAGCACGGTGTCGACGCCGCGGCCGGAAAGCGCGTGCAGGAAGCGGTACCTGAAGCGCTCGCGGGTGACGTCGACCCCGAACCGGTTCGCCAGTAGCACGGCCTGCTCCACGGCGCGCCCGGCAAGGCCGCGACTGTTCGCCATCAGCCGACACACACCTGGCGGCCGTACGCGCCGCTCGTGCTCTTGCGGCTGAGCACCTTTCCGTCGAGCGTGATGCTGCAGGTGATCGGCGTCCCGTCGGCGCCGGCCTGGACGAACACGAGCGCGTAGTAGGGGCTGCCGGTCACGGTGGTGTGCACGGCCCACTGCCGGCCCACGTGCTTGACGTCGCCGGACGGGTGGTCCGGGCTGGTCGGTGCGAGATAGCCGACCCGTCCGATCGCGTGCCTCGACGACGCGGCGAGCACGATCCGGTGCTCGGCGGGCGTGGCGAAGGCGAACCCGGGCGCTGCGGGAGGTGTGATCGTGTACGGCGGCAGGCTGAGAGCGTTCGGGTCGAAGGCGTTGGCCCGTGCCGCGCCGGCAGCCGCGGACGGCGACGGCGACGGCGACGGGGTGGCCGGCGCGGCGCTGCCGGTGGGACCGGCAGCCTCGTCATGCGACGGCCCGGCCTGCTGGTAGGCGCGCACGAACAGCCCGACACAGGTGAGCACTGCGAGCACGGCCGCCACCGCGCTCACGCGCTTGACGTTCCGTCGCGGCCTGCCCATACCGGATCAACGAGCCGGGCAGCGCGGCGTAACGCCGCCACCGCCTGCCGCGGTCAGTACGCGCCGCGCGAGCGGATGACCGCCCAGACGGTCCGCGCGATGATCGCCAGGTCGAGGGTGAGCGACCAGTTCTCGACGTAGTACAGGTCCAGCCGCACCGTCTCGTCCCAGGACAGGTCGCTGCGCCCGCTCACCTGCCACAGCCCGGTCATGCCCGGCTTGACGAGCAGCCTGCGGTGCACGTGCGGGTTGTACCGCTCGACCTCGTCCGGCAGCGGCGGGCGCGGCCCGACCAGCGACATAGAGCCGCCGAGCACGTTGCCCAGCTGCGGCAGTTCGTCCAGCGAGAACTTGCGGATCAACCGGCCGACGGGCGTCACTCGCGGATCGCGGCGCAGCTTGAACAGCATGCCGCCGTCGGCCTCGTTGTAGGCGAGCAGGTCGGCGCGGCGGGCGTCGGCGTCGGCGTCGGCGTACATGGAGCGGAACTTGTAGACCTTGATCGGCCACCCGTCCTGCCCGGTGCGGGTGGCGACGTACAGCGCCGGGCCACGGCTGGTCAGCCGGACGGCGAGTGCGATGAGCAGCAGGACCGGCGCGGCCAACGCCAGCAGGACGGCGGCACCGACCACGTCGACGGCACGCTTGACGACGCGGCGTAGCCCGGTGAACTGCGGCTGGTCCACCCACATCAGCGGCAGCCCCTCGACCGGGCTGACGTGCACGCGAGGGCCGGCGACCTCGGTCAGCCCCGGCGCCATCACCATCGCGCAACCGGTGCCCTCGAGCGCCCAACCCAGCTCGCGGATCCGCCGCGGCCCGAGTCCGGCGCCGGCCACCGCGACCACGTCGACGCCGAGGCGCGCCGCGGCAGCCGCGGCCTGGCCGACGTCACCGACCACCGGCACGCCCGGCGCGAGTTCCTCGCCCACCGCGAGATCCTCCACGCACGCACCGACGACGACCAGGCCCGCGGCCGGGTTGCGGCCGGTCACCTGCGCCAGGTGCCGCACCGACTCGCTGGTGCCGACCGCGAGGATCGAACTGGTCCACTCGCCACGAATCCGCAGCCGGTAGACGAACTTCCGGCCGGCGTACCGCGCCAACACCATGAGCAGCGCACCGGTCGGGATGACGACGGCGAGAAAGGTCCGCGCGATCCCGATCCCGGTCAGGTACCCGCCGATCGCCACGCCACCGGCCATGTTCATCCCGGCCCACAGGACCCGCTGGTACTCGCGGGCGCCGGTGCTGAGCCGGCGCACCTCGTACCCGTCCACGGCCTGGACGCACACCAGCCAGCCCAGCGTGAGCACGCCGCTCCAGAGCAGGTAGTCCAGCACCGCCGAGCGCTCGATGCGCAGCCCGCCGGCCAGCACGATCCAGCCGATCGCGATGGCCACGCTCATGCACAGCGCGTCGGAGAGCACCAGCCGTGCGGCGAACCGCCGCGACCATCGGGCGACGGGCGTGCGCGGTGCGACGCGGGTCTGCGGGCGCGCGACCGCGAGCGCGGGCGCGAGCACAGGCGCGAGCGTCGCCTCGCCGGGCCGCTCGACCGCGCGGGTCACAGCCGGATCCCCCCGGCCGATGCCAGTGCCAGCACCGGTTCCCTGGCGTGCTCGGCGATCCGGACGGCGTCGTGCAGCACCGCATCGAACTCGGCGCCGATCCGCGCGATGTCGAACTGCTCCTCGGCCAGCGCGCGTGCCCGCTTGCCCAGCACCTGCAGGCCGGCCGGGTCGCGAGTGACCTCCGCGATCCAGGACGCGGCCTCGTGCGCCCCGGCGACATCGGGTGTCGCCACGCAACCGCCGGCGCCGGCGACGTCCCGCGCCGCCGGGTTGCCCGCGGGCACCAGCGCCACGATCGGCCGCCCGGCGGACAGGTAGCTGTGCACCTTGCTCGGGACGGAGAACTGGGCCGCATCGGGTTCGAGCAGCGCGATCACGGCGTCGGCGCTGGCCAGCACGTCGGGCAGGTCGGCAGCCGGCTGATAGCCCATCAGCCGCACGTCGGCACGTCCCCGCGCCGCGACCGCCAGATCATCGGCGCCGACCCCCTCGGACACCACGGTCAGCACCGCGTCCACGCCGCGTGCGCGCACCGCGTCCAGCAGTTCCAGCAGCAGCAGCGGGTTGTGCTTGCGCCCCAGGGTGCCGGCGTACAGCAGCCGGACCGGCTCGACCGGAAGCCCGTTGCGCACCGACCACGCGTTCTCGCGCTCGCCCGGCACCAGGTGATCGACCGGCGCCCAGTTCGGGATCACCCGCACGTGCCCGGTCGGCACCCCCCAGCGCCGGTACTGCTCGAGGAACCCGTCACCGATGGCGACCACCGAGTCGGCCGCGCGCACCTGCGCCTGTTCGGCCCGCTGCACCGCGGACGCGATCACCCCGGCCACCGGGCCCGGCAGCCTGCGGCGCGCCTCAGCGGCGACGCCCAGGCTGTAGACGTCCTGGTGCCACAGCACCCACGGCTGGCGGCGGCGCGCGAAGTAGCGCCGCATCCGGGCCAGCGCGAACAGCGGGACGTTGCAGGCCACGACCACGTCGAAGTGCTCGCCCTCCAGCGCGCGCTGCCAGGCGCGCGCGTAGCTCAGCTCGAAGCGGGTGCGCCCGACCGGGGAGTACTTGACGAGCGGCTCGCCGGCACTGGTCGGAGCGAACGCGAGCGTGCGCGGGTCGTCCGATGTCCGCTCCAGCAGTCCGCGCCCGGTGACGTACTGCGCGCAGTAGCCGTGCAGCACGTGATGGCCGCGCGCCGCCAGGTCCCGGGAGAGCTGCGCCTGGAAGGGGTGGCCGCTGTAGTCATGGAGGTTCACCCGCACGCCCGTCCAACGAGAGAACGTGTTCTGGGTTGCGCTCGGAGATACTGGCAGGCGTGTCGTTCCGCATCCTGGCCGTCTGCACCGGAAACGTGTGCCGCTCGCCGATGGCCGAACTGCTGCTGCGCGACTGGGCGGATCCGCGCGCCGGGCTGCAGGTGTCCAGCGCCGGCACCCAGGCGCTGGTCGGCCGCACCGTCGACGGCGGCACGGCCGCCGTGCTCCGCCGATGGGGGCTGGATCCGACCCGGCACCGCGCCCGGCAGCTGACCTCGGCGATGGCCGCGGAGGCCGACCTGATCCTCACCGCCGAACGCGCGCACCGCGACCAGCTCATCCACGACCTGCCCAGCGCGTTCAAGCGGACGTTCACCATGGCCGAGTTCGCCCGGCTGGCCGAACGGCTGCGCACCAGCGACTCGCCGGCCGCGGCAGTGGCGGCAGTGGCCGCCGTCGCCGCGGCGCGCGCCGGCGCCGGACCCGTCCCGCCGGACGACGACGACCTGCCCGATCCGTTCGGCTGGACGGCATCGCGCACCCGGCCGGTGGCCGAGCGGCTCACCGGCATCGTCCAGCTCACCCTGGACGCGCTGAACTTCTCACCGCGGCGCATCCACCGGCTGTCGTCCGGGACGTGATCGGCCCACCCGCGCCGGATAGGCTCGCCATTCGTGACAGGAGATGCTCGCAAGATCACCGTGGTCGGGGACCCGGTGCTGCACACGCCGACCCGTGCGGTGACCGAGTTCGGCCCGGAGCTGGACCGGCTGATCGAGGACATGTTCGCCTCCCTCGCGGTCGCGCAGGGCGTGGGGCTGGCCGCCCCGCAGGTCGGTGTCGACCTGGCCGTGTTCGTCTACGACTGCCCGGACGACGAGGGTGAGCGGCACGTCGGCCACGTGGTGAACCCGACCATCACGACGAGCGGGCCGCCTGTCGTGCACGAGGAGGGCTGCCTGTCGGTGCCCGGCCCGTACCACGATCTCGCGCGCGCGGCCGAGGCAACCGTGCGCGGGGTCGACAGCACGGGCGCCCCCGTCGAGGTCAGCGGCACCGGCTACTTCGCCCGCTGCCTGCAGCACGAGACCGACCACCTCAAGGGCGTGCTGTTCATCGACCACCTGCCCCGCAACCGCCGGCGCCGCGTGCTGCGCGAGATGGAGCCGTTCGAGTGGAACGCGCCGGTGCCGTGAGCTCGCTGCTGCGGCTCGTCCGCGCCGACATCGAGGCGAGCACGCACCCGAACTTCCGGCTCTACGGCGACGCGGTGTTCTGGCGCCGCGCGCTCGGCAAGCTGGCGCTGAGCCCGAACGTGCGCGCGGTCGTGACGTTCCGGATCGCGCACGCGCTCGCCGAACGCGGCCTGCTGCCGGTGGCGCTGTGGCTGCGCGCCCGGGCGCTGCGGCGCAGCGGCGCGGAGCTTCACCCGGCCGCGACCATCGGCCCCGGACTGCTGCTGGTGCACTCGGCCGGGGTGGTGATCGGGCCCGAGGTGGTGATCGGTGCGCGGGCCCGGATCCACCAGGGCGTCACGCTCGGTGAGCCGGTGCCCGTCGGCGACGGGCGGTGGGCGGCGCCGCGGGTGGGCGACGACGTCGTGCTCGGCGCGCACGCGGTGCTGCTCGGTGACATCACGGTGGGCGACGGCGCGCGCGTGGGCGCGAACGCGGTGGTCACCCGCGACGTCCCGGCCGGCGCGACCGTGGCCGGCGTCCCCGCCCGCCCGATCTGACCGATCGTGCAGGCCGCGATCGCGCAACCCGCGCGCCGTGCCGAGCCGCTCAGAGCAGTTCGGCGATCTGAACCGCGTTGAGCGCGGCGCCCTTGCGCAGGTTGTCGTTGCTCACGAACAGCACCAGGCCGCGGCCGCCGTCCAGCGAGGAGTCCTGGCGGATCCGCCCGACGTAGGACGGGTCCTGGCCGGCGGCCTGAAGCGGGGTCGGCACCTCGGCCAACTCGACGCCCGGCGCGGCGGCCAGCAGTTGCTGCGCGCGCTGCACGCTGATCGGCCGTGCGAACTCCGCGTTGATCGACAGCGAGTGACCGGTGAACACCGGCACGCGCACGCAGGTGCCGGACACGCGCAGCTCGGGGATGCCCAGGATCTTGCGCGACTCGTTGCGCAGCTTCTGCTCCTCGTCGGTCTCCAGCGAGCCGTCGTCGACGACCGAGCCGGCGAGCGGCAGCACGTTGAACGCGATCGGGCGGGCGAACTTTGCCGGCTCCGGGAATGGCACGGCGCCGCCGTCATGGGTGAACTCGGCGGCGCGGTCCGCGACCTGGCGCACCTGCTTGTCCAGCTCGTCGACGCCGGCCAGGCCGGCGCCGGAGACCGCCTGGTAGGTCGAGACGATCAGGCGCACCAGCCCGGCCTCGTCGTGCAGCGGCTTGAGCACCGGCATCGCGGCCATCGTGGTGCAGTTCGGGTTGGCGATGATTCCCTTGACCGCACGGCGGACCTCGTCCGGATTCACCTCCGCGACGACCAGCGGGACGTCCGGGTCCATCCGCCACGCCGAGGAGTTGTCGACCACGGTGACGCCCGCGGCCGCGAACTTCGGCGCCAGCTCACGCGAGGTCGCCCCGCCCGCGGAGAACAGCGCGACGTCCAGCCCGCGCGGGTCGGCGACCGCGGCGTCCTCGACGCGCACGTCCACGCCCTCCCACTGCAGTGTCGTACCCGCCGACCGCGCCGAGGCGAAGAACCGGATCTCGTCCACCGGGAACGCGCGCTCGGCCAGGATGCGCCGCATGACCGACCCGACCTGCCCGGTCGCGCCGACGATTCCTACTTTCATCGTCCGGTACCTCCGTAGACGACGGCGGGTTCCTCGTCGGAGCCGAGCTCGAAGGCATCGTGGACGGCGCGCACCGCCTCGTCCAGGTCGGTGTCCCGGCACACCACCGAGATGCGGATCTCCGACGTCGAGATCATCTCCACGTTGATGCCGGCCGCCGCGAGCGCCGCGAAGAACTTCGCCGACACCCCGGGGTGCGAGCGCATTCCCGCGCCCACCAGCGACAGCTTGCCGATGTGGTCGTCGTAGAGCAGGTCGCCGAAGCCGACGGACGCCTGCACCTTGCGCAACGCGGCCAGCGCGGCCGGGCCGTCCGCTCCGGGCAGCGTGAAGGAGACGTCGGTGCGCCCGGTGCCACCGGTCGAGATGTTCTGCACGATCATGTCCAGGTTGATCTCGGCCGCCGCGAGTTCGGTGAAGATGGCGGCCGCCTCACCCGGCTTGTCGGGCACGCCCACGACGGTGACCTTGACCTCACTGCGGTCGTGCGCCACTCCGCTGATGATCGCGTCTTCCACTGCCAGCTCCTCCATGTGACCGGCGACCGTGGTGCCGGGCTTGTTCGAGAACGACGAGCGGACGTGGATCGGCACCCCGTAGCGCCGGCCGTACTCGACGCTGCGCAGGTGCAGGATCTTCGCGCCGCACGCGGCGAGCTCGAGCATCTCCTCGTACGTGACCGTGCTGAGCCGCTTGGCGTTCGGGACGATGCGCGGGTCGGCGCTGTAGACGCCGTCGACGTCGGTGTAGATCTCGCAGACGTCGGCCTGCAAGGCGGCGGCGAGCGCCACGGCCGTGGTGTCCGAGCCGCCGCGTCCGAGCGTGGTGATGTCCATGGTCTCCTTGGAGAAGCCCTGGAATCCCGCGACGATCGCGACGTTGCCGGCGGCCACCGAGTTCTCGACCCGGCCCGGCGTGATGTTGACGATGCGGGCGCGGCCGTGCACCGAGGTGGTCAGCACGCCGGCCTGCGAGCCGGTGAACGACTCCGCCTTGTCGCCGAGGGAGTTGATCGCCATCGCGAGCAGCGCCATCGAGATCCGCTCGCCCGCCGTGAGCAGCATGTCGTACTCGCGGCCGGACGGGACCGGGACGATCTGCTGGGCCAGGTCGATCAGCTCGTCGGTGGTGTCGCCCATCGCGGACACGACCACGACCACGTCGTTGCCCTCGCGCTTGGTCGCGACGATGCGCTCGGCAACGCGCTTGATGCGCTCGGCGTCGGCGACGGACGAGCCGCCGTACTTCTGCACGACGAGCGCCACGGAACTCCCCAATCCATCACTGCGGGCGGAGGTTCCAGGATACCGGCAGGCTCAGCGGCGGTTTCCCGCACGCTTGCGCACTTGGCGCTCCAGCTCCTCGTGCAGGTTGCGCGCCCAGATCTGCGGCGAGAGGCGGCTGCCCAGCGCGCGGCTGCCGTCGGACATCTCGCCCAGCCGTTTCGCACCGAGCGCGCTCATCCGGGCCATCGCCTCGGCCAGTTCGTCCACGTCGCCCGCCGGCACCGTCCAGCCGTTGAAGTTGTCCTGCAGCAGGTGCGGCACCGCGCCGACGCCGTCGGAACAGATCAGCGGCAGCCCGGCGGCGGCAGCCTCGTGCACCACGACGCCGTACCACTCGATGTGCGAGGGAAGGATCAGGCAGGACGAGGTGTGCATCAGCTCGGCGAGCTGCTCGGGCTGCACGAACCCCAGCAGCCGCACCCCGTCGATGCCCTCGAACGCGCCGGCGAGCGGGCCGCCGCCGGCCACGTCCAGGCCCCAGGGCTGCTCGGTGGTCGCGCGGTAGCGCCGGTACGCCTCGGCCAGCTCGGCAGGCGCCTTGTGCCAGATCAGCCGCCCGGTGAACAGGAACCGGCGCCGCTCGGCGAGCTCGTCCGCATCGCGCGGTCCGCGGTCGAACAGCTCGGTGTCGGCGGAGTTCGCGCCCCGGATGATGTCCCCGCCGCCGAAGCCGATCCGGCGCGCGAACCGCTCGGCGCGCTCGCCGGGCACCCACGCGCACTCGAACAGCGGGTCGACGTAGACGTGGTGCGCGAGCAGGCCGGCCCACTGCTTGGCGCTGCCGTGCCAGAAGTTGCTGGTGAACATCACCCGCAACGCGCGATCGCGTTGGGACCGCATGACCGCGCGGTACCCCTTGCCGTCCCACGACCACATGATCACGACGTCCGGCGCGAACCGCTCGACCAACGGCTGCAGCACCTCGGGGCCCGGCATCGTCGCCCAGACGTGCCGCTGCAGCGAGTGGGCGAACCGGCTCTTGTCGAACGGCGCGTAGGCCATCGAGTCCGGGTGCACGAGCAGCAGCTCGTCACCCAGGTCGCTGAGCGCCCGGAAGCAGGTGTCCTGGTAGGCCGTCAGACCGGTCATCAGCACCGCGATGCGCACGCCGATTCCCCTTCCGCCGCCGGCGTCGCGACGATAGCCCGACCGCGCGGGGTGCGCATCTCAGACGGACGCGGCGAACGCCTCCTCCAGCACGCCCAGGCCCTCGCCGAGCAGGCCGTCGCCGATCACCAGCGGCGGCAGGAAGCGCAGCACGTTGCCGAACGTTCCGCACGTCAGCGTGATCAGCCCGCGCTGGTGGCACGCGGCCGACACCGCGGCGGTCAGCGCCGGGTTGGGGGCGTGCGAGCCGCCGCCGTCGACGAGTTCGACGGCGAGCATGGCCCCGCGCCCACGCACCTCGCCGATCACGTCGAACTTCTCGGCCAGCGCGGCCAGCCGCGGGCGCATGATCGCCTCGATCCGCCGCGCGGCGCCGCACAGGTCCTCGGCCGCCATCGTCTCGATCGCCGCCAGCGCCGCCGCGCACGCGACCGGGTTGCCGCCGTACGTGCCGCCGAGGCCGCCGGCATGCACCGCGTCCATCAGCTCGGCCCGGCCGGTCACCGCGGCAAGCGGCAGGCCGCCGGCGATGCCCTTCGCGGTGGTGATCAGGTCCGGCACCACGCCCTCGAACTCGCAGGCGAACCAGTCGCCGGTGCGGCAGAAGCCGGACTGGATCTCGTCGGCGATGAACACGATCCCGTGCTCGGTGCACCACTGCGCGACCCGGGCCAGGAAGCCCGGCGCCGGAACGATGAAGCCGCCCTCACCCTGGATCGGCTCGATCAGCACCGCGGCCGTGTTCTGCTCGCCGACCTGCGCGTGCACCAGTTCGGCGAACTCGGCGAACGCCTCGTCGCTGCAGTGTTCCGGACCGGTCGGCCAGCGGTACGGGTACGCCATCGGCACCCGGTAGATCTCGGACGCGAACGGCCCGAAGCCTTGCTTGTACGGCATGTTCTTCGCGGTCAGCGCCATCGTCAGGTTGGTGCGCCCGTGGTAGGCGTGATCGAACGCGACGACCGCCTGCCTGCCGGTCGCGTGCCGTGCGACCTTGACGGCGTTCTCCACGGCCTCGGCGCCGGAGTTGAACAGCGCCGAGCGCTTCTCGTGGCTGCCGGGCGTCAGCTCGTTCAGCTTCTCGGCCACGGCCACGTACTCCTCGTACGGGGTGACCATGAAGCAGGTGTGCGTGAAGTCGGCGACCTGCTCCCGCACCGCCTCGACGACCCGTGGCGCGGAGTTGCCCACCGAGGTGACCGCGATGCCGGAACCGAAGTCGATCAGCTGGTTCCCGTCGACGTCGACCACGATGCCGCCGCCGGCCCGCTCGACGTACACCGGCAGTGTGGTGCCCACTCCGCTCGCCACGGACGCGCTCTTGCGCGCGTGCAGCTCGAGCGAACGAGGCCCCGGGATCGCCGACTTCAGCAACCGCTTCTGCTCAACCACGTCGCCAACCCTTCTCACCCGGTGTCGATCACCGCGATGACATCGCCCTCACCGATCGCGTCGCCCGCGCGCACCGCGACCTCGCGGACCACGCCGGTGACCTCGGCCAGCACCGGGATCTCCATCTTCATCGACTCGAGGATCACCAGCGTGTCGGCCGGCTCCACCCGGTCACCGACCCCGACGGCGACCGACCCGATGGTGGCGACGAGCTCCGCGGTGATCTCATGGCTTCGCACTGCTGCAGGTTAGGGCCGCGAGCCGCCGAACCGTCTCGAGGCCCTAGAACTCGATGTTGTGCATGACGTGCTTGATGCGGGTGTAGTCCTCCAGGCCGTACACCGACAGGTCCTTGCCGTAGCCGGAGTGCTTGAACCCGCCGTGCGGCATCTCGGCGACGATCGGGATGTGCGCGTTGACCCAGACGCAGCCGAAGTCGAGCCGCCGCGAGACGCGCATCGCGCGGCCGTGGTCCTTCGTCCAGACCGAGGACGCCAGGCCGTACTCGATGTCGTTCGCCCAGCGCACCGCCTCGTCCTCGTCGGTGAACTTCTGCACGGTGATGACCGGACCGAAGATCTCGTTCTGCACGGCGTCGTCATCCTGCTTCATGCCGGCCAGCACGGTGGGCTGCCAGAAGAACCCCCGCTCCCCCTGGCGCGCACCACCGGCGAGCAGCTGCGCATGGTCGGGCAGCCGCTGGAAGAAGCCGCCGACCCGCTCCAGCTGGTTGGCGTTGTTCAGCGGCCCGTACAGCACGTCGGCGTCGTCGGGCATGCCGGTCTTGGTGTTCTTCGCCTGCTCGGCAAGGGCGTCTGCCAGGTCGGACGCGATGCCGGGACCGGCGAGCACCCGGGTGGCCGCGGTGCAGTCCTGGCCGGCGTTGAAGTAGCCGGCGATCGCGATGTTCTCCGCCGCGTACTCGATGTCCGCGTCGTCGAACACGATCACCGGAGCCTTTCCGCCGAGCTCCAGGTGGGTGCGCTTGAGGTCCTTGGCCGCCGCCTCGGCCACCTCGTACCCGGCTCGCGTGGAGCCGGTGATCGACACCATCGCGGGCGTCTTGTGGCTGACGAGTGCCCGACCGGTGTCACGGTCGCCGCACACCACGTTGAAGATGCCGGGCGGGAAGAACTCGGCAGCGATCTCGGCCATCAGCGTGGACGAGACCGGGGTGGTGTCCGAGGGCTTGAGCACCACGCAGTTGCCGGCGGCCAGGGCGGGCGCGATCTTCCAGACCGCCATCATCATCGGGTAGTTCCACGGCGCGACCTGGCCGACGACGCCGACCGGCTCGCGCCGGATGTAGGAGGTGTGCCCGGCCAGGTACTCGCCGGCGCTGCGGCCCTCGAGCAGCCGCGCGGCACCGGCGAAGAACCGGAGCTGGTCGATCGCGGGCGGCACCTCTTCGGTGCGGGTCAGCTCGATCGGCTTGCCGGTGTTCTCGCACTCCGCCGCGATGATCTCCTCGGCGCGCTCCTCCATCGCGTCGGCGAACTTCAGCAGCGCCCGTTGCCGCTCGGACGGGGTGACGTCGCGCCACGACTCGAACGCGGTTGCGGCGGCGCGATACGCGGCGTCGACGTCCTCCGGGCCGGACAGCGGCGCCGAGCCGAACACCTCTCCGGTGGCCGGGTTGACCAGGTCGGTGCGCCGGCCGGCCGCTGCCTCGGCCGGCTTGCCGTCGATGAAGTTCTGCACGTTACGAGCCATTACCAACCTCATAGCTGCCTGTGGCGACGGATTCAGCATTGTTCTACCCGTTGGACAACGAAAAGGGAAGGTTAGCCGCCTGCCCGACCCAACGGCGAGCGATCCTGATACGCTGCAGCCACCATGACGCGCGCGCTGCTTCTTCGCTGCCGCGGCGAGGCCCGGTAACTCACTCCGGTCGGCCCCTCGTCGCGGGCCACCTGGCGTGCTCACAGCACACGCTGCCGACCTCCACCCTTTCCCTCCAGGAGAGCAGCCCGTCATGAGTAGTTCCTTCTCGCAACGCCCGTCCGGCATGCCGTGCCACCGCTACCGCCCCTTCCCCGCCGTCGAGCTGCCCGACCGGCAGTGGCCCGCCAAGCGCATCGAGGCCGCACCGCGCTGGCTCTCGACCGACCTGCGCGACGGCAATCAGGCGCTGATCGACCCGATGAACGCGACCCGCAAGAACACGATGTTCGACCTGCTGGTGCGGATGGGTTACAAGGAGATCGAGGTCGGCTTCCCCGCCGCCAGCCAGACCGACTTCGACTTCGTCCGCAGCCTGATCGAGGGCGGCCGGGTACCCGATGACGTCCGCATCTCGGTGCTGACCCAGGCCCGCGAGGAGCTGATCGAGCGCACCGTCCAGTCACTCGTCGGCGCCCACCAGGCGACCGTGCACATGTACAACGCGGCCGCGCCCACGTTCCGGCGCGTCGTGTTCGGCTTCCCGGGCGACGGGCGCGCGCAGTGCCGCGCGATCGCGGTCGACGGCGTGTCGGCGATCATGAAATACGCCGAGATCTACCTGCCGGACACCGACTTCGGCCTGGAGTACTCGCCGGAGATCTTCATGGACACCGAACTGGACTTCAGCCTGGAGATCTGCGAAGGCGTCATGGACGTCTGGCAGCCCGAGGCCGACCGCGAGATCGTGCTCAACCTGCCGTGCACCGTGGAGCGGTCCACGCCGAACGTCTACGCCGACCAGATCGAGTGGATGTCGCGGAACCTGTCGCGCCGCGAGTTCGTCGCGCTGTCGGTGCACACGCACAACGACCGCGGCACCGCGACCGCCGACGCCGAGCTCGCCGTGCTGGCCGGTGCCCAGCGCATCGAGGGGTGCCTGTTCGGCAACGGCGAGCGAAGCGGCAACGTCGACCTGGTGACGCTGGGCCTGAACCTGTACGCGCAGGGCATCGACCCGATGATCGACTTCAGCGACATCGACGAGATCCGCCGCACCGCCGAGTACTGCAACCGCATCGACGTCCACGAACGGCACCCGTACGCGGGCGACCTGGTGTACACGTCCTTCTCCGGCTCGCACCAGGACGCCATCAAGAAGGGCTTCGAGGACCTGGAGCGGACGGCACGGGCATCAGGTGTGTCCGAGCGCGAGCTGCCGTGGGACATCCCGTACCTGCCGATCGACCCGAAGGACGTGGGCCGCTCCTACGAGGCGGTCATCCGGGTGAACTCGCAGTCCGGCAAGGGCGGCGTCGCGTACATCATGAAGGTCGACCACCACCTCGACTTGCCGCGCCGGCTGCAGATCGAGTTCAGCCACGTCATCCAGCAGCACACCGATGGTGAGGGCGGCGAGGTCGACGCCGCGCTGATGTACGACATCTTCGCGAAGGAGTACCTCGCGCCCGGCGACTTCGCGCTCAAGGCGTTCCAGTCGACGAGCGACAACGGCATCGAGCGGATCGTCGCGGTCGTCAGCGCGTTCGGCACCGATCACGAGCTGACCGGCGTCGGCAACGGCCCGATCGCGGCCTTCTGCGCCGCGCTGTCCGAGGTCGACCTGGGGCTCGGCGGGGTGAACGTGCGGGTGCTGGACTACGCCGAGCACGCCCTGACCGCGGGCCGCGACGCCGAGGCGGCCGCCTACCTCGAGCTCGAGGTCGGCGAGCGGGTGTTGTGGGGTGTGGGCATCAGCGAGTCGATCGTGCAGGCCTCGCTGCGCGCCGTGATCGCCGGGCTGAACCGCGTCTCCCGGGACCGCTGAGGACCTGGTCAGCTCAGCCGGGCGACCGGCGGTTCGGTGGAGAAGTCGATCGTGGCACTCACCGGGGCCGCGACGGCGCTCTTGCGCGACACGATGTGCCGTCCCGCCGTGGCCCGGTACTCGAGGCTGAAGGTGAGCCGGCCGGATGCGTGCACCAGATCGGCATGGCGGTCATCGACGGTGTAGCTGAGCGCGCCGTACCCGGCCGGCTGCTGCCAGCGCGCCGTCCCGGTCCGCAGGCCGGGCAGCGCGCTGCGCGGGATCCGCTGCGGGCAGTCCGCGGGCGCCAGCGAGCGGGAGCTCACGCAGCGGCCGAGCGCGCTCTGCAGCGCGGCGGTGGCGGCCGACCGGCCGTCCGGGGTCAGCACGGCCTGCGGGCTCACCATCGCCGGCGCGTCCGGGTCGGTGAACACCGCGGTGCTCGGCGTCAGCGCGAAGTCGCTTTGGGTCGAGCCGAAGGTGAGCACGCCGGGGAACATCCACACCTCGCCGGTGTCCGCCAGCGGGACGCCGAGCGCGGTCGGTGCAGGCAGGTAGCTGGCCCCGCTGACCTCGACGTTGACGGCGACACTCGGCAGCGCCCAGCCGGTGCCACGCCGGATGACGTTGATCTCGTCGTCGACCGGCGTCTGCCCGAGCAGGTACTTCACCCGCACCACCGCGCCGTAGTCGCCCGAACGCGAGTCGACGACGGTGATGTCGTGGATCGGCGCCAACTCCTGCTGGCTGTGCAGCACCTGCGGGGTGAGCCGGCTGCGGTCCGCGGGCGCGGTGCCCATCGCCAGCGCGGCGGCCGCGTCGCTGCGCGCCAGGGCGCGCAGGTACGAGACGACGATCGAGGTCGCGCTCGGACCTCGGTTGCTCGCCCCGTACACGAGATAGCCGGAGGCCACCAGCACCGCGATCAGGGCGACGGCACCGCTGAACACGTAGAGCCGGCGGCGGGTCGCGGCCGGGACGGCGGGTGCGGGTGGTGGTGCGCTCATTCCGGGGCCGTCCGCTCGATGATCGCGTGCCACTGCACGCCGTCGTCGTCGACCTGTACCCGCGGTCCGGCCGGGGTCGGCGGAACCGGCGGCTCGGCCGGCCGGCGGCGCAGCAGGGCCACGACGGCGAGCGCGATCAGGGCGAGCAGCCCGGCCAGCGCGACCGCGAGCGCACCGAGCACGCGGGGCACCAGCAGCCGCGGCGAGCTCCCGATCCGGAACTCGCCTGTCGAGCCGATCTGCTTGGCCGCCGGCGCCGGGGGCTTGACCCGCGCGGCCTTCGCGAACGCATTCGCCCGGGCCGCGAACGGTGCTGCGGCGGCATAGATCGGGTTGGGCGCGCCGGCCGGCACCGTGGCCGTCACCGCCCGGTAGCCGTCGAGCTGCCCCCAGCCGTAGGCCGGATCGGGCTTGCTGCGCCGCCCGTCCAGGGTGGCCAGCACGCGGGCGATCACCTGCTGCCCGGTGAGCTTGGGATGCTTGGACCACACCAGGGCGACGACGGCCGAGGCGATCGCGGTGGCCTGGCTGGTCCCGTTGCCGGCGTAGGCGAGCCCGGCGACCCGGCTCAGCGACGGGACGTTCACGCCCGGCGCGGTGAACGCGACATACGGGTGTCGCGAGGAGAAGGGCGCGTGCTCGCCGCTGCGGTCGGTCGCACCGACGGCCACCACGCCGAGACAGACGCCCGGCTCCTCGACGGCGTTGTCGCCCTTGCCGCGGTTGCCGGCCGCGGCGAGTACCACGGCCCCCTTGCGCAGCGCGTAGAAGACGGCGGCCTGCTCGTCCGCCGCGCACGGCTCGCTGTCGCTGGACGGGTCGCGACGCCCGCCGAGCGACATGCTGATCACGTCGGCGCCGTGGTCAGCGGCCCACCGGATCGCCGCGCCGAGATGGTCGTCGCTGGAGGCGTCCGACGTGCCGCTGAGCGGGACCGCGATCGGCAGCACGCGCGCGTCCGGGGCGATGCCGGTGATCCCGAGCGTGCCCGGCCTGCCCACCATGATCGAGGCCATCGCGGTGCCGTGCCCGAACTCGTCCTGTTGCCGGTCGGTGCGTCCGTCACCGCTTCGGCCGAAGTCGGTGCCGGCCAGCACCCGGCCGCGCAGTTCGGGCAGCGCGGCGTTGACGCCGGTGTCGATCTCGGCGATCCGGATGCCCTGCCCGCGCGCGCCCTGCGACCACAATCGCGGGATCTGCCAGGTGTCGAACCAGTATTCGGGAGCATCGGGCGGTCCGGGTGCCGCCACCGCCGGCACGGTACCGAGCAGCAGCCCGGCGGCGAGCGCCACCGCGGCCAGCCGCCGCCCGCCGCGGCTCATGTGCCGGCCTTCCAGCGGATCACGATCGGTGACACGGGGTACGCGGCCGACGCGAGCGGCAGTTGCAGCGTGCCCTGCTTGTGCACGTCGAGGTTGTCGAAGGTCAGCTCGCGGTAGCTGCCCGTGAACGGGACGCTGCCGGTGATCTCGATGGCACCGGCGGCCGCGTCCTCGACGTCCAGGTTCATCGACCCCGCGGCGCTGCCGGTGATCCGGCCGGACAGGCTGCCGGGCACGAACCGATCGGACGGCAGCGGGCAGACCGGATCGGCTGCCTTGCCCGCGGCGAGGCAGCCGCGCAGCGCCTTCTCGAGTGCTGCGCCCACCGCCTTGCGACCGGCCTCGCTGACCTCGACCCGGCCCTGCCCCGCGTTCGGCCGGGCGAAGCTCACGCTCGCCGACTGCGGGACGAGCTGCAGGTAGGGCGTGTCGAACCGGATCGGGACCGCGCCCGGGAACGCCAGCACCGTCCCGTCCGGAACCGCCGCACCCAGCACGGTCGCGCGGTCCGCCGCCTGGGCGAGGTGCAGGTCGGTCGCGACCGCGGTGCGGTCCAGCCGCCAGGCGTGGCCGCGCCGGTGCACAGCGACGGTGTCGTTGACGATCTGGACGCCGGTGGCGAACTCGAGCCGGTAACGCACCGCCACCTGAGCCTGGTTCCCGGCCTGGTCCACGGACACGACCTGGACGCGGCGGATCGGGGCGATGCGCTGCTGTTCGCGCAGCACGGCGTCGGTCAGCAGGGTGTGCGGGCCGGCGGGCAGGTCGCCGAAGGCCAGCGCGGCGGGTGCGTCGGAGTCGGCGAGCGCGGCGAGGTAGCCCCGGACCGCACCGTCCGGGCCGGCCGTCGACCGGTATGCCTGGTAGGCCACCGCGGTGCCCCCACCGAGTGCGAGTACGGACAGCAGCACGGCCGCCCAGAACGCGCCGCGATGCCGGCGCACCCGGTGCGCGACCACTACTCCACCCGCCGCCGGCCGGAGAAGGCGCGGCCGAGCGTCACCTCGTCGGCATATTCCAGGTCACCGCCCACCGGCAGACCGCTCGCCAGCCGGGTGACCGTCAACCCCATCGGGCTGATCATCCGGGCCAGGTAGGTGGCGGTCGCCTCGCCCTCGAGGTTCGGGTCGGTCGCCAGGATGATCTCGGTGACGGCGCCGTCGCGCAGCCGGGCCAGCAGCTCGCGGATGCGCAGGTCGTCCGGCCCGACGCCGTCGATGGGGCTGATCGCTCCGCCCAGCACGTGGTAGCGGCCGCGGAACTCGCGGGTGCGCTCGATCGCCACGACGTCCTTCGGCTCCTCGACCACGCAGATGATGCTCTGGTCCCGGCGCGCGTCGCTGCAGATGCGGCACACGTCCGACTCGGCGACATTGCCGCACACGGTGCAGAAGCGGACCTCGTTCTTGACCCGGATGAGCGTGGCGGCGAGCCGTTCGACATCGGCCGGCTCGGTGGCGAGCAGGTGAAAGGCGATCCGCTGCGCGCTCTTCGGGCCGACCCCGGGCAGCCGGCCCAGCTCGTCGATCAGGTCCTGGACGGCACCTTCGTACATCACACCCACGGTCCGGTCACGGGCTCCGTCATTGCCCCCGTCGTTGATCCGGTCATTGACCCGGTCACAGGCCCGGCAGGCCGAGGCCGCCGAGACCGGCGCCACCGAGCCCGCTGGTGAGCGGGCCCATCTTGTCCGCGGTCAGCTCGGACGCGGCGCGGCTGGCGTCACGCACCGCGGCGACGATCAGGTCCTGCAGCGTCTCGACGTCGTCCGGGTCGACGACCTTGGGATCGATCGACAGGGCCTGCAACTCACCGGACGCGAGCAGTGTCGCCGTCACCAGCCCACCTCCGGCGCTGCCCTGCACCTCGGTGCTGGCGAGCTCGGCCTGGGCGGCCTCCAGTTGCTGCTGCATCCGCTGCGCCTGCTTCATCAGCTGCTGAATGTTCGGCTGCTGCCCGCCGATCCCACCACCGCGCCCGGCCACCAGGAGCTCCTTCGTCTCGGGGAGTTCAGGGTAGCCGCCGGGGCCGATAAGTTCGCGCCACGGCGCACGTACAGCGCGGGCGCAGCGGGCGTGGCGCACCGTGTGCGAGGGTGGACGGCGTGCTCGCCCGCCTCGCCGCCGCCGTCGTGCTCGCGTGCGCGCTGGCCGGGTGCGCGACCGGCCACGCCGGACCGTCGCCCGGCCGGTCGCCGAGTGCGGCCGGCACACCGAGCAGCGCGATGAGCCCGCAACCGGCGCCGCCACCCCGGCCGACGGTGAGTGCCCACAGCACGGCGTCGCGGACCACCGCCGCAGCGCGCTCGAGCGCACCGACGTCCGCACACGCGGCGCATCCGGCAAGCACCCACCCGCCGTTGCCGCCGGTGAACTTCCCGCCGGGCGACGGGCCGCTGGTCGTGCTCGACCCGGGGCACAACGGTGGCAACGCCGCGCACCCGGCCGAGGTGAACAAGCAGGTGTACGCCGGGTTCGGCCGGTACAAGGCGTGCAACACCACCGGCACGAGCACCAACGCCGGCTACCCCGAGCACGCGTTCACCTTCGACGTCGCGAAGCGGGTGCGCGCGATCCTGCAGGCGCACGGCGTGAGGGTGATCATGACGCGCACGAACGACACCGGTGTCGGCCCGTGTGTCGACCGCCGCGCCGCCATCCAGAGCACGAAGGGGGTGCGGGCGGCGGTGAGCATCCACGCCGACGGCGCGCCGTCGTCCGGGCACGGCTTCCACGTCAACGAGTGCAGCCGGCGGCCCGAGGGTGCGACCGCCGCGACGGTGGCGAAGTCCGAGGCGCTCGGCCGGGCCGAGCACGACGCGCTGGCGCACGGCTCCGGTCTGGTGCCCTCGACCTACATCGGCACCGACGGGTTCGTGCACCGCTCGGACTTCGCCGGCCTCAACCTGTCGACGGCGCCGACGACGTTCCTCGAGGTCGGCAACATGCGCAACGGCGGCGACGCGGCGCTGCAGTCGTCGCGGTCCGGACGCCAGCGCATCGCCGAGGCGATCGCCGCCGGGATCCTGGCCTTCCTGGCCTGAGGGCTCTCAGGTCCCGTCGATCGGACGGGCGCCCAGTTCGTCCTGCAGCAGCCTGACCGCCTCGGTCTCCGGATCGGCCGCGGCAGGTGCGGCTCCGGCCGGCTCGTAATCGGCGTCGTCGCGCGGATCGGGTTCCGGCTCGCGGGTCGGGGCGGGCGCGTCCGGCATGCGGGGCGCGGCGCGCCCGGACGCTGCGGCACCCTCGGCCTCGACGAGCACCCGCCACGAACCGCCGACAGCCTCGGTGAGCGCGGCTTGCAGGATCGTGGTGTTGCTGTCGTCGGCGATCATGCGGGCCAGTGCCGCCGGTGCACTCAGCGTGACCTGCTCGCCGTCCACCGCGGTGATCTGCGCGTTGTCCAGCAGTGCCCTGGCCCGGCGGGAGCTCTGCTTGACGATCTCCAGCACCTCCGGCCACAGGCGGCGCAGCGCGGTCGCGTCCAGGCCACCGGAGGACGCGGCCGGGACGGGTGCTGGTGCTGCCGCGAGTGCTGGTGCTGCCGCGGGTACAGGCGCAGGAACGGGTACAGGCGCAGGAACGGGAGCAGGGGCTGACGCGCTGGTCTCGGCAGCAGCAGGCAGCTGGGCAGCAGCGGGCGGCTGCGCGGCTGCGGGCGGCTGCGCGACCGGCGCCTGCACCGATTGCGGCGAGGTCTCGGCGATCAGCGAGGCGCGGCGTTCGAGCCGCTCCAGCCGCTGCAGCAGCGCCGCGGAGTCGGTGGCGGCGTCCGGCAGCTGCATCCGCGCGCACAGCAGCTCGAGCACCAGGCGTGGCGCGGTCGTCCCGCGCATCTCGAGCAGCGCGGTGTGCACGATCTCGGCGTAGCGGGTCAGCGTGGCACCGCCGAGCCGGACCGCCTGATCCGTCATCTGGGTCAGCTGGTCCTGCGGCACGTCGATCAGCCCGCGCGCGGCGGCGTCGGGCACCGCGTCGAGCACGATCAGATCCCGGAACCGCTCGAGCAGGTCGGCCGCGAAGCGGCGCGGGTCATGGCCGGCCTCGACCACGCGATCGACGGTGCCGTACACCCCCGCGGCGTCGCCCGCGGCGAGCGCGTCGACCATGTCGTCCAGCAGCGCGCCGTCGGTCACGCCGAGCAGCCCGACGGCCCGCGCGTAGGTGACCCCGTCAGCACCGGCACCGGCGAGCAACTGGTCCAGGATGGACAGCGAGTCGCGGGCCGATCCGCCGCCGGCGCGGACGACGAGCGGCAGCACGCTGGGTTCGACCGAGATGCGCTCGGCCGTGCAGATCGTCTCGAGATGCGCGCGCAACGCCTGCGGCGGGATCAGCCGGAACGGGTAGTGGTGGGTGCGCGAGCGGATCGTCGTGAGCACCTTGTCCGGCTCGGTGGTCGCGAACACGAACACGAGGAAGTCGGGCGGTTCCTCGACGAGCTTGAGCAGGGCGTTGAAGCCCTGCGTCGTGACCATGTGCGCCTCGTCGATGATGTAGACCTTGTACCGGTCGCGCACCGGTGCGAAGAACGCCCGCTCGCGCAGGTCCCGGGCATCGTCGACGCCGCCGTGGCTCGCCGCGTCGATCTCGATGACGTCGATGGAGCCGGGCCCGTTCGGTGCCAGCTCGCGGCACGAGTCGCACTCACCGCACGGGTCCGGCGTCGGGCCCTTCGCGCAGTTCAGCGAACGGGCCAGGATCCGGGCGCTGGACGTCTTGCCGCAGCCGCGGGGTCCGCTGAACAGATAGGCATGGTTGATCCGGCCGGCCGTGAGCGCCGCGCGCAGCGGCTCGGTGACGTGCTCCTGACCGATGACCTGCGCGAACGTCGCGGATCGGTACTTGCGATACAGCGCCAGATGGTCGGCCACAGCACGACAGTAGCCAGCCACTGCGACGACGCCACCGTCCGGGGAGCAGCGGGGCGCGCTGCGCGGTTCGGCCTCACCGGCGGTCACTGCTTCGCGATCACCGTGCCGTCGTCGGGACGGGCGCTTCGGGCTGAGGTGCAAGGGACCCCCCGCGCACCCGACAGAGCCTGCTTATCCTTGCTGCCTTCCGGCCCTGGGGAGGTTCGCAGGATGAACGCCGCACGGGGGGTCGAGCGTGAAGTCTACGCAGAGGGCGGCTGCGCCCGTACGCCCCGCGCTGCGTATCCTCAACCGCGGAGGATTCGCCTAGTGGCCTAGGGCGCACGATTGGAAATCGTGTTGGGAGCAATCCCTCAGGGGTTCAAATCCCCTATCCTCCGCCAGCAGACGCAGACCTCGGTGGGCGACCAGTCCGCCGGGGTCTGCGTCGGTTCCGGCCCGGCCCGCTACGCCGCCGGGTCGCCGTCCGTTGCTGGTCTGCATCCACTGCGGCCGTGCTCGTTCTGTCGGGACCTGCCGATAGCACAAGGCAAAAGTCGGTCCTGACGGGTAGACCCGTCAGGGCCGTGCTGTAGAGCCGAACGCATGGGCGAATCTGCTCAGATCACGGTCGACGGGATCAGGCCGCCACCGCCTCGAGTCGCTCGGCCCGAACGGGCGTGGTGGCGATCGCTGCCAACGGCGCGAGCGCGACCAGGCCGAACGCGAGCGCATAGCGCGAGTCGCCGATGATCGCCGCCAGCATCGGGGCGGAAGCGACCGCGACCAGGTTCTGCGCGGTGTTCTGGATGCCGAGCGCGCGTCCGGACCATTCGGATCCGGCAAGTTCTGCGACCGAGGTGTAGGCCAGCCCGTTGTCGGCGACCGTCACGACTGCGGCGAGGCCGAACAGCACCACGATCCAGCCGGCGTGCCAGTGGGCGCCGAGCGCGAGCCCGAGCATGAGCGCCGTGGCAGCGACGGCGAGTTGGCGCATCGGACGCAGCCGGCTGCGCACCCGGTCCGACCAGATGCCGGCCACGATCCGGCCGGCCGCGCCGACGACCTGGAAGCCGAAGACGACGCGACCGGCCGTGGACGGATCCCAGCCCCGCTCGCCGACCAGGTACACCAGGGTGAAGGTCGCCACAGCGAACTGCGGCAGCACGAGCAACGAACTGCTCAAGTGCACGCGCGCCAACTGCCAGGACCCGCGGTACGGCGAAGGCACACCGGGCTCACCCGCCGACCGCGGCGCACGCGGCGGATCGGCGACGAACGCCCACACGGCGAGCGCCGCGAGCCCGCACAACCCGGCAGGCAGCCACAGCGCGGCACGCGGCCCGATCGCGTCGGCCAGCGGCGGCAGCGTGAGCGCAGCGATCGCCACGCCGAGCGGCTGTGCGGTCTGCCGCGTGCCCATCGCCAGACCGCGCTCCTGCACCGGGAACCAGCCCATCACCATGCGTCCGCTGGCAGCATTCACCGACGCCCCCGCCGCACCCGCGGCCAGCAGCAGAACAGCGGTAGCCGCGACCGTAGGAACGAGAGCCGCAGCAGCGAGGCACACCGCGGCGGCACCGACACCCGAGCCGATCACGACGCGCTCGCCGTGCCGGTCCGCCGCGGCACCCCACGCGATCAGCGTGAGCAGCAGCCCGACCATCGGCGCCGAGACCAGCACGCTGCCGCCGAGTAGGCTCAGCCCGTCGTCACGCCGCAGCGCCGGCAACAGCATCGCGATGCCGTACAGGAACGAACACGTCGCTGCCTGGGTCAGCGTGCCGACCGCGAGGATCGTCCAGCGCCGACCGTCAACCATGCCGACACGCTATCGCATCGTCCTATTCAATGAGAATGTCGTCTCACATGTCAAGACGCATGGTTGCGTCCACGAATCGCGACACCGCGTCGGCGAACGCCTGGGCGTGCCGCCGGTGCGGCTCGTGGCCGCCGCCGGGAAACACGACGAGCGTGCAGGCGGGCAGGTACTCGCGGGTGGCGTGCGCATGCGCCACCGGGATCACCCCGTCCCCCTCGGACCACACCACAAGAGTCGGCACCTGCTCGGCCAGGTAGCGCATCTCCAGGAACGAGCCGCGCTGTCCGGACGGTTGGATGACCGCACGCAATGCCGCGAAGAAGGCCGAGCGACCTGCTTCGTCACCGAGTGCGCGGCCGGCACGGGCGAGGTTGACCAGGTTGTCCGGGGTCAGGTGCAGCAAGCGGTGCAGCCGCGGGTTGCGGTACACCGACTGCATCCGCGGCCGCATCGCCCAGCCGAGCACCCGCGGCGCCACCGGCAGCGCCGCCGCGCGCAGCACCGGGTGCACCTCGCGTCCGAGCCCACCCGCGGACACCAGCACCAGCCGGCGCACCCGCTCGGGATGGTGGTAGGCGAAGTGCACCGCGATCGCCCCGCCCAGGGAATGCCCGCACAGCGTCGCACTCCGCAGCCCGAGCACCTCGAACAGCTCGTCCAGTTGCGCGGCGAAGTCGTCCAGCGTGTAGCCAGCGCGAGGCTTGTCCGATCGGCCGTGCCCGAGCAGGTCGATCGCGAGCACCCGCAACCCGTGCGCGGCGAGCGGGGCGACTGCCTTGTCCCAGGTATCGCTGTCGGACGCGAGGCCGTGCAGCAGCACGATCGGCTCGCCGTCGGGCGGGCCGGCCTCCTGCAGGGCGAGCGTGTAGCCGCCCACCCGCACCGTCCGCCGAACCGTCGCACCCGCCACGAGCCAGCACGTTACAAGCCGCCGGCGGGCGACTCAGCGCACCGGCCTGATCCGTCCCGCGAGGCTCAGGCCGCGGCGGCGCGACGGCGCCGCGCCCGGCGCTCCGGCCTGTCGGCGCGCGCGGCGACCACGTCGTCGTCGAGACCGAGAATGGACAGCAGCATTCTGCAGTCCGAGGTGTCCTGCGCGGACGCGGCGACCACCCGGACGGCGCGGCGGCGCCACTGCGCGTGCAGTTCATCCTCGGCCTGCATCCGGGCCATGTCGGCGTCCGAGACGGGCGTGCCGTCCATGGCCATCCCCGCAATTCGTCCAGTCATGCCGCGACCATTCCCCGCGCAGGTGTCGCACAAACCAACTCGGCACGGCGCCCGGTGATCAGTCCGGGGGTAGCTGCGCCACCTTGCCGAAGAACTCGTCGATCTTCTTCACCACCCGGGCGAACGCGTTGAAGTCGACGGGCTTGGACACGTAGACGTTGGCGTGCAGGTCGTAGCTCTTGGTGATGTCCTCGGCGGCGGCGGACGTGGTGAGCACGACGACCGGGATCCTGCGCAGTTCCGGGTCGGACTTCACCTCGGCCAGCACCTCGTGCCCGGACATGCCGGGCAGGTTCAGGTCGAGCAGGATCAGGTCCGGGCGCGCCGCCTCGGCGTGCTCACCCGTGCGGCGCAGGTACGCCATCGCCTCGGAGCCGTCGCTCACCACCGTGAGCCGGGTGTGCAGCTTGGCCGCGTCCAGCGCTTCGCGCGCGATCACGACGTCTCCGGGGTCGTCCTCGACCAGCAGCACCCGCAGGGGCTGTTGCGGTGCCGGGGATGTGCTCACTAAGACGCCCTTTCCGGAAGTGTGAACCGGAAGGTAGCACCCGATGTGGCGGACGTATCGAGCCAGATCCGGCCGCCGTGGAACTCGACTATCCGGCGGCACAGGGCGAGCCCGATGCCGGTTCCGGCGTACTCGCCGCGCAGGTGCAGGCGCTGGAAGATGGCGAACACCCGGTCGGCATACTGCGGCTCGATCCCGATGCCGTTGTCCTTGACCGCGAACGTCCAGGTGTGCGTCTGCCGGTTGGACACGGCGGTGACCACGACGAGCGGCGGCTGCTCGGAGCGGTACTTGATCGCGTTACCGACCAGGTTCTCGAACAGCGACACGAGCAGCGTCGGATCGCCCATGACGATCGGCAGGTCGCTGTGCCCGACGCCGCCGCCGGCCTCGACGATCTTCTCGTCCAGGTTGCTCATCGCGCGCCGAAGGGCAAGGTTGGTGTCCACCGGCACGAACGCGTCCGTGGAGCGGCCCACCCGCGACAGCGCGAGCAGGTCGGCGATCAGCGCCTGCATCCGCTTGGCGCCGTCCACCGCGAAAGCGATGTACTCGCGCGCCCGGTCGTCGAGCTGCTCGCCGTACTGGCGTTCGAGCAGTTGGCAGAAGTTCGCGACCTTGCGCAGCGGCTCGGACAGGTCGTGCGAGGCGACGTAGGCGAACTGCTCCAGGTCGGCGTTCGAGCGGGCCAGGTCCTCGCTCGTCTGCTCGACGCGGGCCAACTCCTCCGCGATCCGGCGCCGCATCGTCTCCACGTCGCCGCCGAGGTCGATGAACTCCGGCGGGCCGGTGGGCACGATACGGCGCTCGCCCGTCCCCTCAGCGACATCGCGAGCCTGCAGCGCGAGTCCCTCGACGGGCGCCAGCACCCACCGGTGCAGCCCGCGCCAGGCCAGCAGGCCGACCGCGACGAAGAGCAGCACGGAGACGCTCAGCGCGATGAGCAAGGCGCGCAGCGCGTTGGAGCGATCGTGCAGTGCGGTCCGGCTCACCCCGTTGACCGCTGATGACAGGGTGGCTGCCGCCTTGCGGACCAGGTCGAAGCGGGTCTTGCCGTCGGGGTCGTCGACCAGGCTCGACGCCGACGGCTCGTGCGAGTTCACCAGCGAGATCAGCGGTATCGCGGTTTCGTCGCGCCATTGCTTCGCGACGGCCTGCAGTGTCGCCAGGTTGGCGTCGAGCACCGGGTAGCGCCCGACCAGTTCGTGCAGCCGCCGTTCGTCCACCGCCTGCTTGTCGCTGTACTGCTCGAACGGCTGCAGGAACGTGCGATTCATGCTGAGGACGAAGCCGCGGACGCCGGTCTCCTGGTTCACCAGGTCGGCGAACAGATCCTGCGTGGCGGCCGCCGCCGGCTCCCACCGGTTGACGACCTCGTTGCCCTTGCGGACGAAGTCGACGAGCGAGATGACGGTGGCGGTCATGAGCACCGCGAACAGCGCGGTGAACGCACCGAACCCGACCACCACGCGCCGGCGCAGGCTCCAGCCCCGCGCCCGCAACCGCAGGCGGCGCCGGGACGGCTTACTCATCGCGTGGAGGACGGGCCCGTGGTGATCACCACCACGGCCGTGTCGTCCACCACCGACTGGTTGGGCGCGCCGTTGAGCAGAGCCGGGATCCACGAGGCGACGGTGCCCTCGCCGGACGCGCAGCCGTCGACGGCCGCCACGAACTCCTCGATCCCGAGGCTGCCGCCGTCGGCGGTGTTCGCGAACGCGTCGAGCAGCCCGTCGGTGTAGACGATCAGCGAGGACTCCGGCTCCAGCAGCGCGTGCGTCTGCGGCCAGCCACCGGTCCGGATCCAGCCCGGCCGCATCCGAACCACGGACTCCATGCCCAGCGGCGGCCCGACCTCGACGTCCAGGTAGGTCGTCTTCCCGTGGGTGCACAACAGCGGGGCGGGATGCCCGGCCACCCGCAGGGTCGTGGTCAGGTCGGGGTTGATCGTGATGTCGCACGCGGTCACGAAGCCGAAGTTGCCGCCCGTCTCGGCCGCCAGCAGCGTGGCCAGCGTCGGCAGGATCTGGACGTCCGGCGTGCCGGCCAGCACCAGGGTGCGCCACGCGACGCGCAGGTGCACCCCGATGGCGGCCTGGTCCGGCCCGTGCCCCATCACGTCGCCGATGACCACCCGGATGCGGTGATCGGGCGTCTCGATGACGTCGAAGAAGTCACCGCCGAGCACCGCGTGATCCGGGCCGGGCCGGTAGTAGGTCGAGCATCGAACCCGGTGGCTGCGCAGCAGCGGCGTCGGCAACAGGCCTCGCTCGAGGCGGGACTTCTCGGCCGAACTCAACTGCGCCTCGCGCAGTTGCTGGCCGATGCGCTGCGCCCGCTTGCGCTCCATCGCGTAGCGGATCGATCGCTCGAGCAGGTCGCTGGTGATGTCGTCCTTGACGAGGTAGTCCTGCGCGCCGAGCGCCAGCGCCTCGGTACCGCCCTCGCCGTGGCGTCCGGTCAGGACGATGATCGGCGACGCAGGGGAGGCTTCGACAGCACCGAGCAGCGCGGACATCCCGTCGGCATCGGGCAACCCGAGGTCGAGCAGGACGCAGCGCGGTTGCCGCCTGATCGCGACCACGCCGTCGGCGAGCGTGCGGCACCATTCGATCTCGGTATCGCCGATGCCGGCCTCGGACAGGCAGGCACGCACGAGGAGAGCGTCGCCCTCGTCGTCCTCGATCAGCAGGATGTGCGGACCGGTTTCGCCGTACCTCATCACGCGTCCATGTCCACTCCCAGCGACCGGATTCGCCCAGACCGGAACCCTACCGCCGTCCGCGCCTGCGTGACGGGGCTCACCGGCAGAAGTTGTTGACACATCATGAAAGCGGGTACATTGTTGGTTGAGCAATCAACTACAGACCGGAAGAGGCTCCACATGACCACCAGCACCCCCACCACCTTCAGCACCCTGACCGGCGACTACACCTTCGACACCGCCCACTCGCGGCTCGGCTTCGTCGCCCGCCACGCGATGGTCACCAAGGTTCGCGGCTCGTTCAACGAGTTCGAAGGCACGGCCAAGATCGACGGCGACAACCCGGCGAACTCCGTCGTCGCCCTGACCATCCAGGTCGCGAGCGTCGACACCCGCAACGAGCAGCGCGACGGGCACCTGCGCACCAACGACTTCCTGGACATCGAGAAGTTCCCGACCATCACCTTCACCTCGACCGAGATCAAGCATCTCGGCGGGAACGACTTCGAGGTCACCGGCGACCTGACGATCAAGGACGTGACCAAGCCGGTGACGCTGCCGCTGGAGTTCCAGGGCGCAGCCACCGACCCGTTCGGCAACCAGCGGATCGGTTTCGAGGGCTCGACCACGATCGTCCGCAGCGACTTCGGCGTGAGCTACAACGCCGTGCTGGAGACCGGCGGCGTGCTGGTCAGCGACAAGATCACCCTCGAGTTCGAGATCTCGGCCATCAAGGCCGCCTGACGCTCCCCTCGCTCGGTGAACCGGCCCCGCGACCGCGCAGGTTGCGGGGCCGGTCGGCGTCCCGAGGTCAGTCCACGCAGAGACAGAACGGGTGGCCGGCCGGGTCGAGGAAGACCCGGAACGTCGTTCCCGGCTGGTGCGCTGCCTTGGAGGCGCCGAGCTCGAGGACGGCCGCCTCACCCGCGTCGAGCTCCTCCACGATCACGTCCAGGTGCATCTGCTGGGGCACCGTCTGAGCGGGCCACTGCGGTGCGCGGTAGTCGGCAACCTGCTGGAACGAGATGCAGTCCCCGCCGTCGGCCGGGCGGATCTCGGCCCAGTCGCCGTCCACCTTCGCGGTCCAGCCGAGCAACGCGCCGTAGAAGCGTGCCAGGGCGGCTGCGTCGGGGCAGTCGATGACGAATCCGGGAAAGCGTGCGATAGCCATGGGCGGACGCTACGACCGGCGTATGACACAGGTCCACGGCCGGCGCTGACGAGTTCCCATCTCGGGTCAGCGCGCAGGCACCGGGCAGCTCTGCTCCTGCAGGCCGGCGAGCATCGAGAAGCGGCCGACCAGGCAGAAGACGCACAGCAGCGCCAGTTCGACCACCTGCTGCGGGTCGAAGTGCTCACGCAGCGCCGCGGTCTGCTCGTCGGTGATCGACAGGTGGTCGGTGGCGAAGCGCTGCGCGAATGCCACCGCGGCCGCCTCGGCTTCGGTCATGCATCGCCGCTCGCCGCCGATCTCGCCGACCAGTTCCTCGGTGAGGCCCGCCGACACCGCCGCCCCGTGCCGGCCGGCCATGCACACCGGACAGCGCGTCGTCTGGGCCACTGCGATGCGGACCAGTTCGGTGAGCCGGACGCCGAGGTGGTTGTCGAAGCGCGCCGACGCGTAGGCGGCGTTGAACAGCCGGAACTGCTCGGGAGCATGCGCCATCAACCGCAGGAAGTCACGCAGTCCCTCACGCTCGGTGGCATCCCACTGGCGGCGCAGATCCTCGGGCAACTCCTCCGGCTCGACCAGCGGCATGAATTCAGCCATTCCGCTTTATAGCACTGCGGGCGTGCAAATGTGACGGGCAGTCAGCTTCGTTTCCGGCTCACTCGACATCGCCGGGCCGTCCCAGGTGGACCTGCAGCACCGCGGGTACGAAGGCGGAGCTGAGGGGTGGCCTCGGTGCGCCCTTCAGGGTGCCGATGGTGAGGACAGCTCCGCGGCGGCTTGACGAAGCTTCTCCAGGAGCCGGTGGAGCTGCGACACATCGCGCGGACCTAGGTCACGCAGCAGGGCCTCCTCGACCTCGCGTCGTGCGCGCTCGACGGGTTGCTGAAGTGCCTTCCCCGCATCGGTCAGCCACAGCCGCACCAGCCGGTTGTCCGCTGGGTCTCGCCGGCGCACCAGGAGTCCGGCCTTCTCCAGCACGGTCGCGCCCTTCGTCACCGCCGGGGTGCTGACCCCCATGCGCGCTGCCGCCTCGCCAGGCGTACGCCCGTCCTCGTCCCACAACTGCGCCAGGAGGTGATCTTGTCCAAGTCGCAGGCCGTGGCGCCGTAACGCGGCGTCGGTCGCAGCACGGACCACCTTGGTGGTGCGGCCGTACAGATCGAGCAGCTCGGTCATCGTCTCCCTCTTGCCGTCCGATCATTAACCCGTTAACGTTCTAGTCGTTTACCCGTTAACGATAAGGACGAAGTGATGATACTGATCACGGGAGCGAGCGGCCACGTCGGCAGGGAGCTGGTCGCGCAGCTGGCCCACAGCGGCGAACCGATCAGGGCGCTGGTGCGCGATCCTGCTCGCGCCGAGAACCTGCCGCGCGCGGCCGAGCTCGTGGTCGGAGACCTCTCGGACCCGGCGACACTGCCGCCCGCACTCGAGGGGGTCGACCGGCTCTTCGTGCTCTTCCCGGGCATCGATCATGCGCCGGTCGGCCACCTGCTCACCGCGGCGCGGACTGCGGGAGTCGAGCGCTTGACCTACCTGTCCAGCTACGCGGTGGGCATCGAGCCGCTCCCGGCAATGGGCCGCTTCCACCACGAGCGTGAGCAGCTGATCGCGTCCCATGACATCCCTGCCACCGTCCTGCGCCCCGCCGGGTTCATGACCAACACGCTCGACTGGCTCGCCACCCTGCGCTCGGACGGTTTCGTCCTCGATCCGGTCGGCCCTGGCCGCGCCGCTCTCATCGACCCTGCCGACATCGCCGCCGTGGCCGCCGCAACGTTGCTGGACGGGCGGCATGTCGGCGCGACGTACACGCTGACCGGCGACGAGCCGCTGACCGTTCGCGAACAAGCGCACATTCTCGAGCAAGCCGTCGGCCGGCCGATTCCGGTACGCGAGGTGGCCTCGCCCGAGGAGGCCGTCCGGTTCCGCTACCCCGACGGTGCGCCGCCGGCTCTTGCGGCGGCCATCGTCCAGGGCCTGCGGCAAATGCGCGCGGACACCGAAGGCTTCCTCACGCACGACGTCGAACGGCTACTCGGCCGTGCGCCCCGTTCGTTCGCCGACTGGTGCCGACGTCACGCCGACGCGTTCCGCGACGGTCTTGACCGCTGAGGTGACCTCGGCGTTCCGGTCACCGGGAATCTGCGGCCATCGCCGCGGGCTGCCGGGGACGGCGACGAGCAGGCTCCGGGTTTAGCGCGGCGCGCTAACGGGGAATGCTGCCAGCAGGCGGGACGGAGTGCATGTGTTCGAAGCAGAAGACATCCGGGACTGGCGTGGTCACGACGTCGTGGATCCTGCCGGCTCGAAGATCGGCTCGCTCGAGGCCGTGTACTTCGACACGGCGACCGGGCAGCCCACCTTCGCCACGGTCAAGGTAGGCATGGTGGGCCGCCACCGACTCGTGTTCGTCCCGCTGTTCGAAGCGAGGGTGTCGCCGGACCACATCCGCGTCCGCGCAGAGAAGAAGCTGGTCAAGAACGCACCGTCCATCGACACCGACGGCGAGCTCATCGACACCGAAGAACCACGGATCTTCGAGCATTACGGCCTGCGTTACGAACCAGGTGCATCGGGCGAGCGTCGGCTGGGGCGGCGGTAATCATGCTCGCCGTACTTCTGGCCCTGATCATCGTATGGATCGTGCTGGGCATCATCGGCTTCGTGGTGCACGGCCTCATCTGGCTGTTCGTGATCGCCTGCGTGTTGTTCGTGGCTACCCTCCTGGCCGGCGCATTCCGGCGCGGACGACGAACCGCCGGCCGGAGCCGATAGTCGCCTCGTTGACTCGACATCGAGCCACGGCGCGCCGGCCGAGCTTCATCAGGCCGCGTAGACTGGAGCTTGCCAAGTCCTCGTGCACGCCGGCCATTCGATTCCGGCTACAGGCTCTGGTGATCGCCAACTGGTCGCAATCCGATCAGATCGGGGCCCACGATGGCCTTCCCACTCTCGATGAACCTCGACTCCGTGCAGGAACCCGGATTCCAGGAATGTCACGGTAAGCGCGCGTCGAGACAAGGCACCGGGACGCTGACCGGATGACCACGACGACCGTTCCACGGAGGTCGACCCTGCTCGCTCCGCCTGCACAGCAGCCGGTGACGCGTCCGCCTACCGCGCTGGCCGCACGCGTGTCATTTCGCCAGCCGGTGACTTCTGCACCGCACGTGGACGCCGCGTGGTGGCCCCGCTCCCGCGATCTCACGGCGGAGCTGCCCGGCCTGCTCGAGGTGCTCTGGACCGCCGCTCGTGACGTGGACCGGGTGTCCTATCCGGTCGGTTCCTGGTTGCCGGTGACGCGCCGCCTGGATATCGACGGCCGTCGGGTCCGGCTCGGCGGATTCACCCATCAGGACCCGTCGATGATCTCTCTGCACGACGCGTGGGGTGCCGAGCGGATCGACATTCTGGTCATCCCGCCGGACGCAGAACCGGGGCTCGCCGCTGCCGTGATGGTCCTGGCGAACCGCAGCGGTCCGAACGAGCGCGCCTCCCGCATGCTCGAACTGGCCCGCACGACCGCCACGCGGTAGCCACTTCGCCTGCCGCTGACGCCGGATTCCGTCGATGACCGACAGGATCAGGCGCATGGCCGATCGTCAGAGCCCCGCGATGGCCGGCTTCGCTGCCGTCGATTCGGCGCGAAGCGGTGCTCCCATCGCATTGAGGTGGGTCAGGGCCACCCGGTAGGACCCGAGCAACGAGGTCTCGCAGTACGGCAGCCCGAGGGCTTCGCAGTGCGCGCGGACGAGGGGCTGCGCGTGGCGCAGCGAAGCGCGCGGCATGTTCGGGAACAGGTGGTGCTCGATCTGGTAGTTCAGTCCGCCGAGTGCGAAATCGGTGATCAGGCCGCCACGCACGTTGCGCGATGTCAGCACCTGGCGCCGTAGGAAGTCGAGAGTGTCCCCGCGCGCGATGATCGCCATTCCCTTGTGGTTGGGGGCGAAGGTGCAGCCCATGTAGACGCCCCACACCGCCTGGTGGACGGCGGCGAACGCGACCGCCTTCTCCGGTGACATCACCAGCAGTAGGAACGTGACGTAGAGCATCGCGTGCAGGATCAAGCCGATGGCCTCGTAGCGGCGGCTGCCACCGCGTGCGCTGCGGAACTTGCCGGTCTGCACGGCGACGGCGCTGTCGACGTGCAAGCTGATGCCCTCCAGGGTGAGCAGGGGGAAGAAGAGCCAGGCCTGGCGGCGGGCGATGAACCTGCTGACCGCGCCGGTGCGTCTGGCGGCTTGAGCGGCCGTGAACGCCAGCACCCCGTCGCCGATGTCAGGGTCGCGGTCCTCGTGGTTCGGGTTCGCGTGATGGCGGTTGTGGGTGTCCACCCACCAGCCGTAGCTCAGCCCGACCAGGAAGTTGCCGAGCGTACGACCGAGCGCGTCGTTCGACCGCCGACTGGTGAAGATGGCCTGGTGTCCGGCGTCGTGGCCGAGGAACGCGATCTGCCCCCACGCCAGGCCGAAGACGGCCGCATTGATCAACTGGTACCAGGAGTCGCCCACCCACACGACGGCGAGGCAGGTGGCCGCGTACAGGCCGAGCGTGAGCAGGCCGCGGATCGCGTAGGACGGCAGGCGGCGCTCGAGCAGACCCGCGTCGCGAACGGTCTTGATCAGCGCCGCGTAGTCGCTGCCGCGGGCCGCGGTGGCCGTCACGGCGTCACCGTTGCGGAGGTACGGAGCAAGAAGAGGAGAAAGAGCATGAGAGGCACCCTCAGAGAAGGCCGCCGATCGTGCCCGGCTACGAGCTGACGCTCACGGCAGCTTGTCGGGCTGCCGGCCCGGGCTGGCTAGGTCCCAGCCCTCGCAAGTCTACGCGCCTGGACGCGACGGGCCGCATGGTGGCGGACGGCCATCGAATGTGCGCGCGGTCCTTAGGTCACAGCCGCACGTCGAGGCTGGCGAATTCGTCCGGGTCGAGGATCAGGTCGATCTCGGCGATGCGATCATCGGCAAGGGTCAGCCGGACGACGCCAATCGGTCCGCGGCTGCCGCGGACGAGGATGCCAGCAGCTCCGTTGACCAGGGCCGGGTGGCACAGCGTGGCGAAGCGGGGTCCCTGGCTGGCAGCCTGGCGCGCCACGGCGTCGGCGCCGATGAGTAGAGGCGCGACCGCCCGGCGGCCGCCGCGGTCGACGTCAAAGACGACGTGTGGATCGAGGATGTGCAGGAGTTTGTCGAAGTCTCCTGCTCTGGCGGCTGCCAGGAAGGCATCGACGACGTGGCGCTGCCTGGTCAGATCGGGATTCGGAACGGCTGGTGCGCCTTGTACCCGGCGTCGTGCGCGGCTGGCGAGTTGCCGAGCGGCTTCGGGCGTGCGATCGAGCATCGGCGCGATCTGGTCGAACGGTACGTCGAACATGTCGTGTAGGACGAACGCGAGTCGTTCAGCCGGGGTGAGTGTTTCAAGCACGACGAGCAGCGCGAGGCCGACGGAGTCGGCGATGAGGGATTGTTGCTCGGGATCGTTCGCGTCCTCGCTCTGGACGACCAGTTCGGGCAGCCAGGTCCCCGGAAAGTCCTCACGCCGCGCGCGGCGGGCGCGCAGCATGTCCAGGCAGACCCGTCCGACGACGGTGGTCAGCCAGCCGGCCAGGTTGTCGATGGCGGCGCCGGAACGGTTCAGCCGCATCCATGCTTCCTGGACCGCGTCGTCGGCCTCGCTGACCGAGCCGAGCATTCGATAGGCGACTGCGCGCAGGCGCGCGCGGTCGTTCTCGAACTGCTCGGCCAGCCGCATCTCGTCGTCCACGCTCGCGCCCTTCACCAAGTTGTCGGTCCTACCCGCATGACGAAACGGGTGCGCTCGATGTGACCGCCCCCGAACCTGATCACATCCGGTCACGAGCGCACCGGTCGTCGACGACATCTCTGCAGGCACCACCCGTCGAGACCGGAGGTTTTCCATGGCAGCACCCACCGCTGCACCGTCGTTCCTCGCAACGCGCCGCGGCAGACTCACCCTGGCGCTGTTGTGCGCGATCGCATTCCTCGACTTCATCGACGCGTCGATCGTGAATATTGCGCTGCCCCACATTCGCACGGACCTGCACTTTTCAGTGCAGAACCTTCAGTGGGTGCTTTCCGGCTACCTGCTCACCTACGGCGGTTTCATGCTGCTCGGCGGACGAACCGGTGACCTACTAGGCCGCCGCCGCGTCCTGATTGCCGGGACTGTCTTGTTCGCTGCCTCTTCCCTACTCGGTGGACTCGCGCAAAACGCCGGCACCTTGGTTGGCGCCCGCCTCGCGCAGGGCCTGGGAGCGGCGCTCATGCTGCCCGCCGCACTATCGTTTCTGACCACGCTGTTCCCGGAGGGCAAGGACCGGCACACCGCGCTGGGCGTGTGGGGCGGCGTGGCCGGCCTGGCCTCCGCCGCCGGAGTGTTCCTCGGTGGCGTACTGACCGAGGGCCCGGGGTGGCGGTGGGTGCTCTTCGTCAATCCGCCGATCGCCGTACTCCTGCTCGTCGCCGTTGCTGTACTACTGCCCGGTGCGCGGCGCAGTGCACCGCTGGCCAACTTCGACTTGACCGGCACCGTGCTAGGGACCGGCGGCATGCTGCTGCTGGTCTACGCGCTGGTGAAGGCGCCTGATCAGCAGTGGGGTTCGGCCAAGACGATCGGCGAACTCGCCGGCGCGGCGGTGCTCCTGGGCGCGTTCCTGCTCGCCGAGGCGCGCAGCGGCAATCCGCTCGTCCCGCTGTCGATCTTCCGCGTGCGCGGGCTGGCCGCCGCGAACGTGACGCAGCTGATCGCGCTCGCAGGGTTCTTGTCGATGTTCTTCTTTCTCACCCTCTACATGGAGTCCGTGCTGGACTACTCGCCGCTGCGGACCGGGGCCGCCTACCTGCCGCTGTGCGTGGGAGTCGGCTTCTCGGCGGGCATCTGCTCTCAGCTACTGGCCCGGATCGGCACTCGCCCGATCATCACCGCCGGCGCCGTCATCGCCGCCGGCGGCCTGTACTACCTGTCTCGGGTGCCCGTCGACGGCTCTTACATGACGGACTTGTTCCCAGGGCTGATGATCGTCTCCTTCGGGTTGGGCGGCGTCTTCGTAGCGGTCACCACCGCCGCGAACGCCGGCGTACCCGCCGACCAGGCCGGGCTTGCCGCCGCGCTGCTCAACGCCTCGCAACAGGTCGGCGGCGCGCTCGGCCTGGCGATCCTGTCGGCGATCGCGACCGCCCGCACCAATCACCTGCTGATCAAGCACGCCAGCGCCGCCCACGCGCTGACCTCCGGATTCCACCGAGCCCTGCTAACCGGCGCCGCCTTCGTCCTCGCCACCGCGGTCATCGCCCTGCGCACCACGAACAGCCGCGGCGAGCAACTCGAACCGCAGGTCACAAGTCCGGTGCTCGAGCCAGCTACGACGCCGTAGCCCTCAGGCACGTCAGCTTCGACCTACCTACTCACCTCAGTCAGGTCGATCGAAGCAGAGATCATGCGCATCACCGTCATCGGCGCCAACGGACCACCGGACGCCTGCTCACCGAGCAGGCGCTGGCAGCTCGGCACCGTCCACCCCTCGAACCCACGGTGGCCATTAGCCACACACGCTTTCGAGTCTGAGTGGCGGGGACCGCGCGGGATCGTAGGCCGGCGTTTCCGCCGGGGCGGCTGCTTCGCGGCCCTGCGCGATACCTCACGACATCGGGTGAAACTGAAACTGAAACTGGTACGACGGACCGCATGGTGGCGGCCGGCCATCGGAGGTCCGCGAGGTCTGTTCGCAGCCGATTGACGCTAGAGGTCGAAGATCAGCGCCAGCGTCTCGCGCAGCTGCCGCAGGCTCACCACGCCGACGTTGCCGAGGCGGGCACCAACCCGTCCGGTAGCGATCGCGCGCACATGCTGGCACTGCGCGGCCGAGCGCAGCGCCAGGCCGCTACCCGCGGCGGGCTCGATGACGACCTCGCTCGCGCTGGACCGGATCGTGCGTGTCAACGGGACCACCTGGACGACGTTCGGGCCGCCACGCAGGATCCGGTCCGCCGTCACCACCACGGCCGGGCGTACCAGGCCGACCTCGGAACCCTCGGGAAACCCGAGGTCCAGCTCGACGACGTCACCCCCCGTCAGCACCAAGCCAAGCCGTCTCGTCGGTGGTCAACGGCGCCGCGAGGTCACGGCCGATCTGCTCCTGCTCGAGTAGCCGTACCGCTCGCGATGCAGCCTGGGCGACGGTGATGTGACGCTCGCGCGCCAGTCGGTTCAGGTGATCCCGGGTCGACCGGTCGACCCGGATCGTCGTCGTCTCGGCCATGGCATCAACGGTAGGCGATGTAGACGAATCCATCTACATCGCTACCGTCCGCGTCGTCATCACGCACGGGCAGGATGCCGGGGCGGTGCAGGGGGCGACACGCCAGAGGGAGGCGAGAGCGCGATGTACAAGGACGAACCCCCCGCCATCACGAGATCTCGGCCTCCCAGTTCGCTCATGAGCGCGCCGGTCTCGACCAGCTCCGAGAGCTCCTCCCCGTCATCCGCCAGTGCGACGGGAAGCCTCCGACGCGGCCTGCGACAGGCGGGCAACCTCGAGCCTGAGGAGCAGTTGCATCGACGCAATCGGCGGGGGCACAAACCCGGAGCGGAGGTAGAAGTTGCGTGCGGCGTCGTCGATCGCGTCGACCAACATCGCCCGGGCCCCGATGACCTCTAAGGACGCGGTGGCAGACCTTATCGCTTCACGAAGCAGGTCGGGCCCCCAGCCCTGGCCCTGATAGGCGCGATCAATGGCAAAGCGTCCCATGCGGATCACGGGCACGGGGTCAGCCGCCCGTCGCGCGATCTCGGCTGGGGCGTCTTGCCGACTGACCGATCCAGCCGACAAGCAGTAATAGCCGGCAATCACATCATCGTCCAGCAACAAGTGCGTCACTGCGGCGCGCGAGTCCATACTCTGGCGGGCTTGAGTGGTCAGCCAGCGGTTGAGGCTGTCATGACCACAGTCGAACGCCTTGCGTTGCTCTCCCGACGGGTTGACCTCGTCATAGCGACGCAGCCGCATACCGCGAGCAGTCAGCGTTCGATCCGCGAGGGCCGCGAGAACAGCGACACCAAGGCCGGGTCAGGCTCGGCAGGCTCATCAAGGATGGCCACGAACCTGTTCCACGTCTCGACGTCGAGGTCGAAGTGACGCTGGTCAGCGAGCACGTCGTGAGCGCGCTCCACAGCCGAGCTGGTCAGGAACTCACTCACTGACTGCCCCAACGCCGCCGCCGCCTGCCGCAGGAGCGCATCGTCGTCGGCGTTGAGCCGCAGGTTCAAACGCGCACTCTTCGTGGCAGGCATGACAACTCCTTGAACGAACGGCCGCACCCTGGCAGTCGTGTACAGACACTGTATGTACGCCTATCTTGGATGTCAAGCGTTCCTGGCGCGTGGTAGCCGGCTGCACGCTCGACCAACCCGACTCGACGACTTCTGTGGTCGAGCGGAGGAAGGCAGAAACCCTTATGCGATAAGGGTTTCAGGGCGGTGGCGGTGGGATTCGAACCCACGGTGGTGTTACCCACACACGCTTTCGAGTTCTGAGTGGCGGGTGTCGCGCGGCATCGTGGGCCAGCGTTTACGGGGGCTCGGCTACTGGGCGAGCCGCGGCGGCACCCCGCGATGCCGAGCGAACTGAGACTGAAACTGAGACGACGCGCGCCGAATGTGCGTGGCCATTTTTGCCGCGCTAGTCGCTGGAAGTACCAGCTGGACGAGTTCAGTCGTGCATCGCTACGGCGCCGACGCCAGGCTCATCAGCCGCTCGGTCAGCCGCTGCTTGAGGCCGTCTCGACCCTCGCCGTTGTTCAGGTACGTCAACGTCCGAATGGCGCGTAGGTCGAAGGGAACGTCGTCCATGGACTGCGTGATCTGGATGACCTCCCGACCGAGGCTGTGCGCGATGCCCGTCTCGTAGAAGACGTTCGGGTTCTTGCCGCTGAGGTCGGCGATTACGATGCGTGAACGCCAGATCAGGTTGATCACGTCATCCATGATGTGGGCGTTCACCCATATGTCGTCCGCGCGGAAGCACCGCATACGCGCTGCGGCGACCGCCTCCTGAAGCGAGGTGTACACGGTGGCAAAATCAGTGGCGAATGGCATCATCACCGCGACGAGGTCAGGCTCTGTTGGAAGTTCCGTCGGTAGCCGGAAGACCTTCGGCCCTAGCGTGGGCCCGAGTATCGATTCGTGGACGACCGCATAAAGGTCGACGTCTTTGACGGCCCAGTGGGTGCGATTGAACTCCCATCTGTCGATTTGAAGCGCTTGAGCCAAGTCCTCGATTCGAGATGTGTCGATCTCCGGGAGCCCAGGAGTGGGAACGAACCGAAAGCGGTAGAGACCTCCGGTCAGCGTCAGATCTTCTACATGTCCCACGCGCGCCACCTGGCGCGAGCCGCCGTCCTGTACCTCTGGCATCAGTAACGTCGGCAAGTTGCGAAGGCGCGCAGGATCGACCGCGCCGGACGGCGCGATGTACTGGAGTATCGCGTTGTCGGTGTACTCGACGACGCGGTCCGGCGACGCCTGGCCACTGGTGAAGCCGACAATCAAGTTGTACATGGGCTTGAACCTCCCATGATCATGAGACTCCGCGAACCTACATCAAGAGTTCGGCCGTAGCACTGAACTGCGCACTTCCTGTCGGGCCGACGGCCGGCTCAGCGAGTTCGGTCCCCAGCGCCGCGCCGTGACCGTCGCAGCAGCCGAACTCACCGTCTATCGTCGTCGGCAACATCGGCTATCGGCGCCGACCCCTGAGCATCCGTGTGATCGATATGCGCGGAGGAAAAAGTGTCTGGGCACCTCGATCACATCGCGGGCGCGGATCAGATCGCTTCGCTCCACCGTGACCCGGCCTCGTCTGTGACAGAAGAGGGGTCAGCAGCGTGGAGCACGCGCGTTCAGTGGCTTCTACCTCTCCTCGTCGGTTAGCGTCGCTCGATCGCCTACCGGCTGGTTGCAGCCCGTTTGAGTCGCCGGTGTCCGGAGCCTGACAGATTGGCCTTGGGGCAGCGGCGTGATCAACGATCAGCCACCTTCAGCAGGCGTCGGGATGTCTGCCCTCCGGTACACCACGAGCACCGCCTCACACCACGACCCCGGCGGTAGTTGCCCGCCCTTGATGACCAACTGGCGTCGAGCGCCGAAGACGACGAGACCGATTCGATGCAAGCCATCGAGCCCATCTTGAAGTGAGCGTTTTGCCTGACGTACGGCTGTCATGCCTTGGTCGATGACGTCATCGCTAATCTCACCCCAGTCTCGCGCCAGGTCGAGGAAGGTGTCGGCTTGGTCGATCTCCTCATCCGAGCCGTCCTCCGGTGATCGGAGCCGGTAGGCCTGTGAGTTGGCCACGACGTCCCAGATCGCGGCACCGTTGGCAAGAGGCGCCAATTCGATGGCGCCCCCGTCGGACGGATCGACGATCCGAATCGGTTCAGGCTCGGATGCCCCGAACTTGTCTGCAGCCCATCGCTCGTGTTCCGCCTTGATCGCGCGCAGCCGTTCGGCGGTGTACTCCTGCGGCTGGTCGTCGACGCGTTTGTGGTCAACTTTGCAGAGCAGGATGAGATTGTCGTAGCTATCGGTCATGTCAGCGGCGAGCACGCCCCCGCGCGGGCCAATGGTGGATCGGGCGGCGATGTGGGCTTCGTCACCGACGATCGATTCGCGGTCGGTAGTTGTGCTGTCCGCAATGAGGATGCGCTTGCAGATGGCGCACGAGTTATGCGCGCGAGCCCAGAGCACCTTGCGGTCGTGATCGCTGATCGCCACTCGACAATTGTCCTCGACCGTGCTGACAGGCCCATAATCGATGCTCGACGCGTTGGCCCCCGAATGCGGTTACGCGTTGCGAGGCACAGACCGTTCGCTGTCGCCTGACTCGCGCCGCTAGTGCGTACTGCGACGCCCCGGAAGTGTGACCGGCGATCTACGCGCCATACAGACGGCGGGCGAACGCCAGGGCCGCGCCCGCGTCATACCAACCCTTGTTGCGAAGGTGGTTCTCCCAATCCATCTCGTCGAGCCGTGAAATGGCGATCTGGTAACCGAGGTCTTCCGGTGGCAGCACATGGGTTTCGGTGAAGTACCAGCCATCGCGTCGCTCGATGATCCGCCGCAGGGTCCCGCGATACCCCATCAGCTCTTGTGCGCGGAGCCGAGTGACGTCCACAAGCATCCCCGCGAGCTGTTCAACCGATTCGGTCGGGTCGTTGAGACCGACCCCAAGGTCGCCGCCGGCGTTGCGCACGGCTTGGACCAACTGCTGGAAGAACTCCGCGGTCGGGGTGCCGGCGCTCCAGGGGTGCATCGAGATGATCGTGCCGTCGTCTTGTTCCAGCTGAACAGTCACATCGTAGTCGCGGGTACCGAGTACGAACCGGTAGTGCAGATCCGTCTCCCACACCGGGACACGCACACCCGCGGGGGTAAGGACGTCGACGTCGGTAGCGTGCCGCAAGGCGATGAACAGCGATTCACGTGTCGGCGCGGTCACCAGCCTTCGGTACAAATCGAGCTCGTCCTCATGTTCGGCTTGCTGGCGTGCCAAGAGGGTCTGTCGGATCTGTTCCAGTGACTGCTGAGTGCGTTCCGCTGTATCCATCGCCGCCTGTGATGTAGCACGAGCTTCGTCAACTCCGCGCTCTATACGAGCAAATCCGGAACGCAGGCGGGTCAATGCGAACTCGCCCGGGATCAGCAGCAGTATCACGACACCAACGTTGTCCAGGGTTGCCGACAACCACGGCGCAGAAGAGCTGACAAGCCAGGAACAAAGCAGCATCGCGCCGCCCAGGGCTAGCACCCCGACAACGAACGCGCGACGGCTCACCCGCTCATTCTCCCGTCCGCATTGGACAGGCAATGACGCGCGGTTTGACGTGCGGGTCGGGTGAGGGTTACCTCGACGGCTCGACGCCATCGAACGGATTCCGTGGTCTCCCGGAAGCAACGCGGGCGAGTTGGGTACTAGGCAAAGGCTCGTGCTCGGGCGTCACCATCCGTGCGTCGTGGTTGGCACCGCACAACAGAGGATCTCGCGGCAACTGGCCCGCGGTTATACGCGTTCGGCCACTCCGCGATATCCGGCGGCAGCCCGACGATGCCATGCGAACTGAGGCTGAGGTGACGGACGCTGCTGGCGTGGCCAGCAATCCGACGTTCGCGCAGCCGATCGAGGCTACAGATCGAAGATCAGGGCCAGCGTCTCGCGCAGCTGCCGCAGGCTCACCGCTCCGACGTTGCCGAGGTGGGCACCGACCCTTCCGGTGGCGATCGCTCGCACATGCTGGCACTGCGCGGCCGAACGCGCTGACAGGCCGTTACCTTCGGCGGGCTCGATGACGACCTCGCTTGCGCTGGATCGGATCGTGCGTGTCAACGGGACCACCTGGACGACGTTCGGACCACCCCGCAAGATCCGGTCCGCGGTCACCACGACGGCGGGGCGCACCAGGCCGGCCTCCGAACCCTCGGGAAGCCCGAGATCCAGCTCGACGACGTCACCCGCCCTCAGCATCGAGCCAAGCCGTCTCGTCAGTCGTCAACGGGGCCTCAAGGTCGCGGCCGATTTGTTCCTGCTCGAGGAGCCGTACCGCTCGCGATGCAGCCTGCGCGACGGTGATGTGACGCTCGCGCGCCAGCCGGTTCAGGTGATCCCGGGTCGATCGGTCGACCCGAATCGTGGTCGTCTCGGCCATGCCGCCAAGGATAGCTGTTGTAGACGAATCCATCTACAAGGCTGCGGGGGCGCGGACCACGGGACAGGCGTAGTTCTCTCCGCGGAGTGTGCGGCATCCCAAGCCGCCGACCGCCACAGAATAGGCTCCGAGCGAATCGAGACAACCACCTCCAGGAGGAGCTTGTGACCGCCTTGACGGGTGCGGAACCTCGCGGAGAGGTCGGAGACTGATGCCGCCGCGTCGAAAGGTAGCGAAGCCGCAGGAGCGGTCGCTGGAGCAGACGTTGTGGGACGCGGCCGACGAGCTGCGCGGGAAGATGGACTCCGCCCAGTACAAGCACGTCGTCCTGGGTCTGATCTTCCTCAAGTACGTCTCGGACACCTTCAAGGTCCGCCATGACGAACTCGCCCGGCTGGTCGACGACCCGGACTCCGAGTACTACATGCCGACCGCGGCCGCCAAGACGTCGGTCCTGGGCGACCGGGACGAGTACACCGCCGAGGGCGTGTTCTGGATCCCCGAAGGACACCGCTGGGAGGACCTGCGCAACGCGGGCCAGCAGGCCGACATCGGCACCCGGGTCGACAAGGCAATGGAGGAGATCGAGCGGGAGAACCCGACCCTGAAGGGCGTGCTGCCGAAGAACTACACCCAGCGCGAGCTGAGCAGCGAGACCATCGGCGGGCTGATCAACACCTTCTCCCGGCACGACCTCGCCGCCGCCGAGTACAAGGACCTCGACGTGCTCGGCCGGGTGTACGAGTACTTCCTGGGCAAGTTCGCCGCCAAGGAAGGCAAGAACGCCGGCGAGTTCTACACCCCCCGCTCGGTCGTCCAACTGCTCGTCGAGATGCTCCAGCCCTACCACGGCCGCGTGCTCGACCCGGCCTGCGGATCAGGCGGCATGTTCGTCCAAGCCGACAAGTTCGTCCGCGCCCACGGCGGCACCCACAACGACATCTCGGTCTTCGGGCAGGAGTCCAACCCGACCACCTGGCGGCTGGCCAAGATGAACCTCGCCGTACGCGGCATCGACGGCAACCTCGGCCCGGAATGGGGCGACTCCTTCCACACCGACGCCCACCCCGACCTACGCGCCGACTTCGTCATCGCCAACCCGTTCTTCAACGACAGCAACTGGGGCGGCGACCGGCTACGGCAGGACCCCCGCTGGGTGTACGGCACCCCGCCGGCACAGAACGCCAACTACGCCTGGCTGCAGCACTTCCTCCGGCACGTCGCCCCCACGGGCACCGTCGGCACCGTCTTGGCCAACGGGTCGCTATCCAGTCAGCAGAACGGCGAAGGCGACATCCGCAAGAACATGGTCGACGCCGACGTCGTCGAGTGCATCGTCGCCCTACCACCGCAACTGTTCTACGGCACCGCGATCCCGGTATGCCTGTGGTTCCTCACCAAGAACAAGGCCGGCACACCAAACGGGGCCACGACCCGGGACCGCCGCGGCGAGACCCTGTTCATCGACGCCCGCAAGCTCGGCTCCATGGAGACCCGCACCGTCCGGGCCTTCTCCGACGACGACATCAACCAGATCGCCGACGCCTACCACTCCTGGCGCGGCACCGACACCAGCAACGGCAAGCCCTACCAGGACGTGCCCGGCTTCTGCCGCGCCAGCTGGACCGCGGACATCGCCGTACACGGCTACGTCCTCACCCCGGGCCGCTACGTCGGCAGCGAACAAGCCGAAGACGACGGCGAACCCCTCGACGAAAAGATTGCCCGACTCAGCACCGAAATCCGCGACGGCTTCAAACGCCGCGCCGAACTCCAAGAAACCGTCCTCGCCGCCCTCGACTCCCTGGATCCGAGCGATGAGTGAGTGGGCCGAAACAACGCTCGGGGCCGTCTGCGGCAAACCTCAGTACGGGGCGATAGCCAGTGGCTCAGATGATCCTGTCGGCCCACTCTTCATCCGCCAGACCGACATCACCAGCGGCCGGGTGGATTGGTCAACCGTGCCCTACTGCGATCTTGCGCCCGATGAGTTCGATAAGTACGCAGTGGCACGAGGCGACATTCTCATCTCCCGACTGGGTGCGGGCGTTGGTAACGCCGCAACTGTGCGAGAGCCTCAGGACGCTGTGTTTGCTGGCTACCTGGTCCGATTCAGGGTCGACCCAGCGCAAGCCGTTGGTGAATACGTTGGCTATCTACTCCAGAGCGCGGCCTGGAAAGAGCATGTCGAGGGCTTTCGATCCGGGGCAGCACAGCCAACCCTAAATGCGAAGCAGATGGCGGCATTCTCGTTTCGACTCCCTTCTTTGAGTGAGCAGCGGCGGATTGCGGGGGTGCTCGGCGCGTTCGACGACCTCATCGAAACCAACCGCAGCCTGATGCGGCTCTTGTCGGCGGCGATGGGCGCCGCCTACAACGGTGCTTCGTCACGGGCGAAGGAGAGCGGTGAACTCCGTGAGTTCGTCGCGAGCGTCTCGCGTGGCATCGGACCGATGTACTCGGACGCGGCGGGTTGTGTGGAAGTCCTCAACCAGAAGTGCATCCGGGATGGCCGCGTGAGTCTTCATGCTGCCCGCAGAATGACGCCACGCAGCGTTCGAGCAGAGAAGATCGCCGAGCCGGGCGATACTTTGGTGAACTCGACTGGTGTCGGAACGCTCGGCAGAGCCGCAAGGTGGATGGGCGAAGCGCCGATGCACGTAGATTCACACGTCTCGGTCGTCAAGGCTTACCGACAATCCGAATCAGGATGGGTTGCTCGAGCCTTGATCGAGAGCCAAGAAGTGATCGAGGGACTCGGATCGGGCTCAACTGGACAGACTGAACTGTCGTCCGAGCGGCTCCTGTCGCTGCGCCTCCCGATACCCAGTGCAGGTACACGATCAAGGCTAGGAGGCTCGTTCGACACGATCGATGGATCCGTCGAGTCCCTGCAAGGAGAGATCGCGAATCTGACCCGGGTGCGTGATGAGCTGCTGCCGTTGTTGATGTCCGGCAGGGTGCGGGTGAGGGAGGTGGCGTAGGTGGCGAGCCCGACTGAGGATGATCTCGAGCGGTGGGTGCTGGAGATCCTCGGCGAGCTGGGCTGGCGCCACGTGTACGGGCCGGACATCGCGCCGGAGGAGCCCGGCGCCGAACGCGCTGACTGGCGCGAGACGATCCTCGAGGGCCGCCTGGCTGCGGCGGTCACGCTGCTGAACCCGGACCTGCCGCCGGCGGCGGTGGCCGACGTGGTGGCGACGGTGAAGCGGGCCGAGTCGCCGGTGGTGGAGTCGGAGAACTGGCGTGCCTACCGTTTCCTGACCGGCGGGGTGCCGGTGGAGTACCACGACGCCGGGGGCGCGGCCCGGACGGCGCGGGCGCGGCTGGTCGATTGGGACAGCCCGTTGGGTAATGACCTGGCGGCGGTGAACCAGTTCACGGTGCAGGGGCCGAAGAAGACCCGCCGGCCGGACGTGTTGTTGTTCGTCAACGGTCTGCCACTGGCGTTGTTCGAGCTCAAGCGGCCGGGTAAGGAGTACGCGAAGGTCACCGGCGCGTACCGGCAGACGCAGACCTACCGCGCCCAGATCCCGGACGTGTTCAAGTGGAACCAGGTCACGGTGATCTCCGACGGCCTCGAGGCGCTGGCCGGGTCGTTCTCGGCACCGTGGGAGCACTGGGCGGCATGGAAGACGATCGACGGGCGTGATCGCGACCCGCTTAACCGGGAGGGCAAGCGGATCCCGCCGGTCGAGGTGCTGACCCGGGGCATGTTCGCCCCGGCGGTGTTCTTGGATCTGGTGCGCAACTTCGTCGCTACGTTCGGCGACGGGGTGAGCACCCGCAAGGTGGTGGCGAAGTATCACCAGTACTGGGCGGTGAAGAAGGCCGTCGGCGAGACGTTGGAGGCGGTGGAGACCGACGGGCGGATCGGCGTGGTCTGGCACACGCAGGGGTCGGGCAAGTCGATGGAGATGGCGTTCTACGCGGGCGCCGTGATGCGCCACCCGGGTATGGCCAATCCGACCGTCGTCGTGCTGACCGACCGCAACGATCTGGACGACCAGCTGTTCGACGACACGTTCGCCTCGGCCAAGCCGGGTTCGCCGTTGCCGGAGGCGCCGGTGCAGGCCGAGTCCCGCGAGCACCTCAAGGGGCTGCTGGCCGGGCGGGAGTCCGGCGGGATCATCTTCACCACGATCCAGAAGTTCGGTCTCACGAAGGAGGACCGCGAGGCCGGCCGGCAGTTCCCGCTGCTGTCCGAGCGGCTGAACATCGTGGTGATGGTCGACGAGGCGCACCGGTCGAACTACGACATGATCGACGGGTTCGCCCGCAACGTACGCGAGGCGCTGCCGAACGCGTCGTTCATCGGGTTCACCGGCACCCCGATCGACGAGAAGGACCGCTCGACCATCGAGGTGTTCGGCGAGTACATCGACGTCTACGACATGACCCAGGCCATCGAGGACGGAGTCACCGTCAAGGTGTTCTACGAGCCGCGGCTGGCCCGGGTCGAGCTGCCTGAGGACGCCCGGGAGGAGATCGACGAGGAGTTCGACGACGCGACGACCGGCAGCGAGGACGAGATCAGCGAACGGCTCAAGACCAAGTGGGCCAAGATCGAGGCCATCGTCGGCTCGCAGAAGCGGATCAAGCAGCTCGCCGCGGACATCGTCGAGCATTGGGAAGCCCGCAAGGACGTCCTGGCCGGCAAGTGCATGGTCGTGACGATGTCCCGCCGGATCGCGGTCGACCTGTACCAGGAGATCACCCGGCTGCGGCCGGACTGGCACAGCGCCAAGGACACCGCGGGCACGGTGAAGGTGGTCATCACCGGCTCGGCCACCGACCCGGCCTCGTTCCAGCCGCACATCCGCAACGCGGCAGAGCGTCGGGCGATGAAGGCACGCGCCTGCGACGCGGACGACCCGCTGGAGGTGGTGATCGTCCGCGACATGTGGCTGACCGGCTTCGACTCCCCGCCGATGCACACCATGTACGTGGACAAGCCGATGCGCTCGGCCGGGCTGATGCAGGCCATCACCCGGGTCAACCGCACCTTCCGCGACAAACCCTCAGGGCTGGTGGTCGACTACATCGGCATCGCCGAGGACCTGCGCTCGGCTCTGGCCACTTACACCGACCGGGACAAGCGCGACCGAGCGATCGGTGAGGACGTGCGGGCCTCGGCGATCCCGGAGATGCTCGTCGAGCACTCCGTCGTGTCCGGGCTGCTTTCCGCGGTGGACTGGGTGACCACGCTCGCCTCCGGGGACGCGAAGGCCTACGTGTACGCGGTCACCGAGGCCGTCGACTACCTCCTCGAATCCGAACGCAACGACACCGACGACGGCACCGAGGGGGAGCCCGGCGAGTTCGACACCGGGCAGGAGACCGGGACCACCTCCCTCAAACGACGGTTCATGGCACACACTGCCCGGCTCAAGCGGCTGTATTCGCTCGTGCCGGCCTCGGCCGAGGCGGTCGCGATCCGGGACGACGTCGCATTCTTCGACGGTGTCCGGCAGTCCATCGCCAAGATCGAGTCCACCGACCGCGAGTCCTCCGGCGACGCGATGGACACCGCAATCCGGCAGATCATCTCCACGCATGTCGCCGGGTCCGGCGTGGTGGACATCTTCGCAGCCGCCGGGCTGGCCAAACCTGACATCTCCGTCATCGACGACGACTTCCTCAAGCACTTCGAGACCAGCGATCAGAAGAACCTGCAGCTCGAAGCGGTTCGCCGCCTGATCTCCAACGAGGTAAAGATCGTCGGCAAGCGCAACATCGTGGCCGGGCGCCGGTTCTCAGAAATGCTCGCCGACGCCATGAACCGCTACCAGAACCGGGCCATCACCTCGTCGCAGGTAATCGCCGAGATCGTCGAACTCGCCAAGGCCATCCGCGCCCAGCGCGAGCGCGGCGAGGCCACCGGCCTGTCCGAGAACGAACTGGCCTTCTACGACGCCCTGTCGACCAACGAGTCGGCCCGGGAGGCGATGAAGGACGAGACCATGCGCGCGATCGCCCACGACCTCACCGCGATCGTGCGCCGCGATGCCAAAACCGACTGGCAGGTCAAAGAATCGGTCCGCGCCAAGCTGCGCACCTCCATTAAGCGGCTGCTGCTCCAACACGGCTACCCGCCCGACCAGGAACCGGGGGCGACGAACCTGATCCTGAAGCAGGCCGAACTGATGGCCGAAGGCGAGGCAGCGGCCTGAGCGCCGGCGCCGACTAGATGACCAATTCCAAGGGGTCAGTGGTCGTATGCGGTCAGGGATCGTTTGACGGGTGCGCCGATCGTGTCGTTGTGCCAGATGGCGGCGGTGAGGGCGAGTACGCGTTGCCAGATGCGGACGATGACGCCGGTGGGGGTGTGTCCGCCGTGGGCTTCGAGGTCGAGTTGGCCTTTGAAGGTGTCGTTGATCGACTCGATGATCTGCCGCAGGGGTTTGAAGAATCGTGCGCCGGGTCGTTCGGTCTCGCCCTTGCGGGCCGGGCGGAGCAGCTCGATGCCGGTAGCGGCCAGGGTGGCCTCGAACTCTCGGCCGTAGTAGTTCTTGTCCGCGATGAGCGTCTGCCCGGGCCGGTGGCCGGCCAGCGTGGGGTCGGTGAGGATGTCGAGCAGCACCAGGCGTTCGTCGGCTTTGGCGCCGGTCAGTGCGGCCCCGACCGGCAGCCCGCCCAGGGTGCACAGCAGGTGCAGCCGCAGGCCCCAGAAGTAGCGGGTATGGCTGGGGCAGTAGCCGTATTCGGCGAAGCCGGCCAGCGCCGAGCGTTTGGCGGTCTCGCGGGAACGGCCGCATTCCACCGGCGTCGAGTCCGCGATCCACACGTCGTCGGTGAACACGCTCACCTCGCGGCCCAGCACTCCGATCAGCCAGCTGATCGTGCCGACCAGCTTGCGCAGCCGTTTGTTGTAGCCGGGCTGCTGCGGCAGGTACGGGAACAGCGGACGCAGATGAGCGCGGGCATAACGCAGCCAGCGGGCCTCGCTGGTGAACCCGAGCAGCGCCTGCATCACGGCCAGGGTGACCAGTTCCGCGTCCACCAGCTTGGGTGCGATCCCGACCCGCGGACGGGGTGGAACCTGTTCCGGGAAGGTCTTCAGCAGATCATCCACGCGCACGTAGAGTGCGGTCGCGAGGGTGTCCAGATCGGCGTCCACGATGAGCCTCCTGCTCGACGTTGGGTCTCAACGCCGATCCTGGACACCCTCGCCCCCAAATCACACACGCCACACCAGTCACACGGCTTGGAATTGGTCATCTAGCCTTTCAGGACCTCCATGAGGTGCGCGGGCTGCGCACGGAGCGCGGCGAGCGCGGGGTGATCCAGAAGCGCGTACGGACCGTGGCAGCACCCGATGGCGGCGACCGCGACGGGCGCAATGGCGGGTCCTCGCAGTTCGCCGTGATAGCCGTCGGCTCCGTCGAGCACGACCACTTCTGCCGTGAGATCGATGCCGACGGCTTCGATCGCCGTCCAGTAGATGGAGATCACTTCACCGGTGGGTTCGCGGGCAACGAGGCGCTGGTTGGTGATGAGCCATTCGAGGGTTCCAGCGCAGTTCAGAACGGGGCGGCGAATATTGGTAAGAGTGCTCCTACCGCCGTTGTAGCTGGTGCGTTGTTCGGTCCATGTTTGCTGGCCGCGCCACCAGTAGTCGGCCGGGGTGCGCTGCCACACGACCTCGCCCTCGCCAAGCACGATCCCGAAGTCATAGATCCGAAGTGCAGGCTGGTCGGCGCCGACGATGGCCACGGCGAGTGCGCGGGCGTTGTCGTACGCCAGGGCGCGGGTGTGATCGCACCACGCGCGGTACTGCCCGAGCCGCTTGCGCTTGCTCGTCATCGCTGCACTCCGATCTGCTCGACGACGGGTTCGGTCACCGTTGATGCTGTACCGGGGGTCTGACGGTTTGTGATGGCTCGAGCGCGTTCGATGGCCGCGAGCGCGGCGCGGGCATCGCCGGCCTCAGTCGCGGTATGCGCGTTCTCGACGGACACGGCTGTCGTTGCGTGGAGCTCGCGGAACGCCGCGACGGTGCGGGCTTCGCGCAGCCACTGCGCCCGTGGCGCGGGTTCGGTCGGCGGTGTGCCGAGGGCAGCGATCCACGGCTCGCGCCGCTCGATCGCCCGGCTGACGAGCTGGGCCGCGCGGTGTTCCATCGCGGCGGCTCGCTCGTCGAGGGCTCGCGCCATGTCCGGGTCGCCGACGTGGGCAGCCCGCGGGACGAGGCCGACGATGCTGCGATCCCGGGCCCTCGCCCGTCCCGTCCTAGCGGAGGAGACCCACCGATCGACGCGACCGTGCAGGACGGCGGCGACGTCCTCGGCGTCGGCCAGGGGCCGAGCCTGGACGAGCATCGGCAGCGCAGTCGCGATGTCCAGGCCTCGGGCTTCCGCAGTACGCAGGGCCGCGACGAGCGGTCCGTACGCCTCGGAGGCGAGCACCTCCACTACCTGATCATTGCCGACGCCGCAGCCTTCGATGAGGCTCTGCCAGTGATCGGCCTCAGCGGTCTTCGCAATCGTGGAGTACTCCTGCGCCAGCCGGACCAGCGAGTTCGCCTCGCGCTGCGCCTGCTCGGCAGTGGTGTGCGCGGCGAGATCGGTGCCGCGGTTGGCGAGCACCCGGGCCAGCACGTGAGCGACCGGGGTTTCGGGGACGGGCCCGTGGCTGGTGTCGTGGTCGGGGTCGTGGAACGTGTCGACGTAGATCCGGTTCATCTCCCGGCCGCGGGTGGCGGCGACGTAGAGGACCTCGCGAGGCGTCGTGACGGTGATCAGGGCGTGGGCGGTGTCGACGGTGGCGCCTTGGGCGCGGTGGGCGGTGGTGGCGTAGGCGAGTTCGACGTGCTCGCGCACGTACCCGGCGGGCAGCACGACCTCGCCGCCGCCGGTGGCGCGCTTCACCGTCATCGATCCGTCGGGGTGGGTGGCGGTGACGGTCCACCGGTCACCGTTCTTGACCCACCGCCGCCCGGTGGCCAGGTGGCGGTTGTTCTCCCGGGTCACGACGAGGTCGCCGACCCCTGCGACCCCGCCGGCAGCGACCTCCAGGCCGGCGGGCTGCACGTGGCCGGTGGCGATGCGGTCGGTGCGGGCTCGCTGGTTGAGCTCGGCGACGGTGTGCGCGTCGGCGGCGATCATCAGCGACGACTGTCCACCGTCGGTGTCGGTCTTCCAGGCGGTGTAGAGGGCGTCGAGCATGTCCTCGCGGTTGCCGGAGCGGATCCGCTCGTGGTCGGTGTAGGTGTCGATCACGGACGGGTCGCCGACGCGGAGCCGGGTGGAGGCGGCCTTCTCCCACGGCTGGTGGAAGCGGCGCACGTCGGTCAGTTCGGGGACGCGGTGGCGGTCGTGGACGAGCATCGCGAACGCGCCGCCGGCCTCGACCGCGGACAGCTGGGCCCAGTCCCCGACCAGCAGCACCTTCGCTCCTGCGGCGCGGGCGTGGCTGACCAGTTCGTCGAGGGCGAAGGTTCCGGCGAGGCTGGCCTCGTCGATGATGACCAACTGTCCGGCCCGTAGCGTCCACCGGCCGCGTTCGGCACGCAACGCGGCGAGCCGAGCGAGCAGCTGAGTGTGGGCCCCGCTCACGTCCCCCTGCTGTGGCTGCACTCGGGCCAATCGCTGCTCCAAGCGCGTGATCTCGGCGAGCCGATCGGGCGTCCGACGGGCCTCGGTGAGCCACTTGGCTGTGTTCTCGGCCTCGACCCCGAGCTGATCGCCGAGCGCCTCGGCGGCGGCCGCAGACGGCGCGAGGCCGACCACCGTCACGGGGCCGTGCGCCGCCTCCCACATGGCCCGCAGTCCGGCCATGCAGGTGGACTTCCCGGTCCCGGCCGGACCGACGAGCACGTCCAGTACCCGGCCGGAGGTGGCGACCTGCTCGACCGCCAGCGCCTGGTCGGTCGACAGCCCGTAACCGCGTCCAGGCAGGGCCGCGTCCGCGACGCGGGCGACGACACCCACGTCGACACGCGGCCCTGCAATGTCGCGTCCGGCCGCAAGCAGCCGGTCCTCGGCGTCCAACAGTGCCCGGGTGGTGTAGACGGCGGTGCCGATGCCGCGAAGCTTCGAGACGCCGTCGGCCCGCCGGAACCGTTCCGGGACGTGGTGCCGTTCGGCCGGTGCCAGGTCCAGCACCTCAGCGACGGCGAGGTTCGCTGTGTGCTCCCCTACGGCGATCCGGTCCGCCGGGTCGGCGAACCGGGCCCCGTGCAGTTGGCGGTGGATCTCGGCCAGAATATTTGCGCGGGTGAACGTGGCCCGCTTGTCCGCGACCGTCCATACCGCCGACCGGGCGAGGTCGGCCAGGATCTCCTCGGCAAGGTCGTCGGCGCGCAGCGCGGGCAGGTCGTTACGGCCTGCCAGGGTCGCGAGCCACGCGACGGTGTCGTTGCCGACGTAAGGGCGGGCCCGGTCCCGCCACGTCTCGGTTTGCTCGGCCAGGCTGTGGTGCTGCTTGTCCGGGCGGGTCGCGAGGGTCGCGCGTTGGCGCATCCGCAGCACCTCGACGGCGGTCGGCTGGCGGCCATAGGCGGCAGTGAAACGAGCGATGTAGCTGTCCTTGGTCATCTCGATCTGTGCGCTGCGTTGGGAGAACTCGCGCATCAGCTCCTCGGCCACGCCGGCGACTTCCCATTTCGGGACCGGGCTGTGGCGGCGGGTTCGCGCGTCCCAGCCCCACCCGAGACAGGCGCTGAGCAGATCGTGCAGGATGCCCTGGTGCAGCTCGGAGAGAGTGACGACCTGCCGGTACAGCGCCCGCGAATCGAGGGTGCGCCACCGGCCATCGAGTGACTGGGCCCGGTTCTGGATGACCACGTGGGTGTGAAGTTGGGGGTCGCCGGCGCGGGAGTCCCGGTGGTCGAACCCGGCGGCGACCACCCCCCGGATCGGTTCCTGCACGATGCCCTGCCGACCCGAGCGGGAGAAGAACGAGTGCTGTTCGGCGTAGGCGATCGTGACGCGGATCGCTTCCTGATGGGCTCGGTAGATGACCGATTGGGTGCCCGCGTCGGCCAGCGCCCAAGCGGTGGAAATCGACTTGGGGACCGAGAACGTCAGGTCGAACCCGGCCACCGTGTTGGCGCCGGGCCGCCGGCCGATTGGACGTCCGGTCACGGGGTCGGCGCACAGGCCGAGCAGGTTGAACAACATTTCCTCGCTGCACACGGTCCCCTCGGCGACACCCTCGCCGTCATTGACGCCGGCCAGCCCAGCACCGAGGAACCGACCTGGCGGGGTCCCCGTCTCGGCGTAATAGCGAGTCAATGGCGAGGAGCGGTCCGCCGCCCCGTCGCCGCGCGCGACCGACTCGATCAAGTACGCGTAGCCGGTGCCGAGTTTCATCGGCCGGATCGAGATCGTCACGCCCTCGGCCGTGCAGGCGTAACCGTCTCACCACCGGACGGTTCCTCGAGTGCCAGACGTGTAGAGGTTTAGAGGTTTTGGGGGCGGTGAGCGGGGGCTGGTCGGTGGGTACATCTCGGGTGTCGGCGCCGGTGAGGTCGGCTGAGATGCGGTCGGTGGGTCGGGTCGGTCGCAGCGCTGATGGGCGGGCGTGTCGCGGTCGACGTGCGTACTGTGCGGGCCGTGGATGACCCGGCCGATGTGCTGACCGTACGGCTGCGTCGTGCGCTGGGCATCGGCGATGACACGCCGTCCGGATCCGCCGACCAGGCGACCCGTCGTGAGCGGGAGGACGCGGCACTCGCCTCATGGGCCGCGGCCACCGCCGACTACGACCATGCAGTCCATGACCGCGAGCGCGTCATCGATCGACTCATCCTCGCGGTCGGTCAAGCGATGCGTCCGCTCGAACGTAGCTACTACGAGCGCATCGAAGGCTGCCTCGCTGCTGAGGACTGGACAGCGCTGGCCAGGTTCGACGGTCGCAACATCGCGCGCGTGGCCGCAACACGGCAGGCGGTCGAGGCGACCCGGGCCCGGCTCACCGCCGCGGCCGCCGGCGCGGACGCGACGGTGGAATCCGCCCGTGGCGCACGCCGAGCTGCAACCGAGAACTTGATCTCGATATTCGGGCTCGGTCGAGCGGCAGACATCACCGGGATGGAACGTCGTCGCCTGTCCGCAGTCCGCGCTGGCCGCTAACGCGATCTACCGCGCGCCGCGCGTAGAAACACCAGGACGCACACAACGACAGAGGGTGGTGCCGTGCCGCCCCGCCGATGGAGGCGGTGATACGCGCGCGCCTGGACGGCTTCTCCCTAGACGCCCTTCGCCATGGAGGGCCACGCGGGAGGCGGCCAGGATGCCCCGATCACCACGGACCGACCCGGCGATGCTCGACCGGCTACGGCAAGCACGGGCCGCCGAGGATGCGGCGCTCGCCGCGATCAGCTCCGCACAGGCACATCTGGACGCGGCGGCGGCCAGGCGTGCCACGGTGCTCGCAGACCTCGACGCTGCCGTCGAGAGCGCCGCGGCGGAACTGGCGCAAGCCCGCGGCGGCCTTGTCGCGGCGGCCGGCCTCGACCGGGCCGCGCTCGCGCTCGGTATGAGCAGGGCGGCACTCCGTCGGTCACTTGCCCGGGACAGGAGTCCGCTCGGGCGAGCGACACCGGATCGAAGCGACACGAGCAGCGTGGCGGCGCCGTCACCAGCGGGCGGTGAGCGATGAGGATCATCCCGGACCCCGAACGAGTCCGCGCGGTCCTTCGCGCCGCGCTCATCGAGCACGCGCTCGAGCTCGGTCTCGACCCGGACACGGTGCGGTTCCCCCGGCCGAACGCGATCACGGCGGTCACCGGCCACGGTCAGGCACTGTCCGTCGACGTGGGCGTCTACGGGATGTCGCGATGAGGACCATGGCGAGCACCCCTGTTGCCGCCGAGATCGGACGGTCGGCCGTCGAGCGCATTCAGATCATGCGAGCCAAGGGACGGTGCGCCGCGCAGATCGCCGACGGCCTCGGGCTGGACGTGTACGTCGTCGACGAGGTCTTCGCCTGGCATGACTGGCTGTGCGAGTGGAAGAAGTCAGAAGGCGGCATGGTTGCCACTCGTCCGCTGCACTGAGCAGGCGGGCGAGGCGCGCGGAATCGGTGTCGGCGACCGTCAGCGAGTTTCTATCCTCGCGCGACCTCGAGTCCGACACGGCCCGGCGCATGAAGCGGGACTGACGGCCCAGGGACGTACGCGACGCGCCCTCGTGCCGGTTGCGACCATCACGGATCGCCTGTACGCATCGACTGGTGAGTAACGACGAATCGTGGGCGCAGGCGACGGCCCGACGGCTTCTGAGTGAGGTCGGAGGCCGGTACCCCCACAGCGCCTGCGTCGCCACGCGCGCTGCCGAGGCTGCATGCGTGCTGCTCTCAAGTTCGGACGCCGAGCTCGTGACGGCGGCCGCATGGCTCCATGACGTTGGCTACTCGCCTGATCTGGTGCAGACGGGGTTTCATCCGTTGGACGGGGCCCGGTGGCTGCGCACCAAGGGCGTCGCGGAGTCGGTCTGCCGCCTGGTCGCGTGGCACACGTCGGCGTTCGCCGAGGCCACGGAGCGGGGCATGACCAACCTGCTCCTAGCCGAGTTCCCTCGCCCCGATGAGAAGTCGTTGCGGGTGCTCACTTGGGCGGACCTCACCTCCAGCGCCACCGGGCAGCCGTGCACCGTCGAGGAGCGTGTTGCCGAGATCCTGGCCCGCTACCCGTCCCACTCACCGGTCTACCGGACAATCACCGCCGCCCGCGCCGAGCTCACGAGGATCGGGTCCGAGGTCGGCCAGGCGATAAGGTCGACCAAGTGATGAGCTTCCGGACCGGCGTAGGACGCGACATCCACCGCCTCGTGCCCGGGCACCCGCTCGTCCTCGGCGGGGTCACGATCCCGGCCGACCGTGGCTTCGCGACGCACTCCGACGGGGACGTTCTATCCCACGCCCTGGTGGACGCCCTTGCCGGCGCGATCGCCGACGGCGACCTCGGCGTGCATTATCCGGAGGACGACCCGGACGCGCAGGACGCCCGGTCCCTGGACTTCGTGACCGAGTTTGGCGAACACGTCCGCAAGGCGGGCTACGCGATCGTGAACGTCGACTCGTTCGTCGTCCTCGGCCCGATCAAGCTGCGCCCGTATATCGAGCAGATGCGCTCCAATGTCGCCGGTGCGCTCAAGCTGCCGCTGGCTGACGTGTCGGTGAAGGCACGCTCGAACGACGGACTCGGCCTGGAGGGCGAGGGAGCTGCGTGTTCAGCGTGGGCCAGCGTGCTCGTCCGGCCGGTAGATCACTGACGAGTCCCAGATCGAGTCGAACGCGGCCGCCAGCCGCGTGGCGATGCTCGCGCGGCCGTCTTCGGGGATCCGGAACTGGAACACCGGGGCGTCGGCGGCCGGCGTGCCGTAGATGTGCCAGTTGACCAACAGCTGTTCGTCAAACCGGAAGATCGACGAGTACAGCGTCGTCGCGTGCAACCGCAGCGTCCCCGGCACGGCGCGCACGACCGGGGACGCGTAGCCGATCGCGAGCCTGCAGCGGCCGGTCATCGCCTCGCCGATCCCCTCCTCAGCACCGCGGGCTGCGACGGCGGCACTGTCCGGGTCGCCGAGACAGATGCGCACCTGGCAGCCGCGCTCGGCGGCATCGATGAGCCGGCCGGTGATGCCGGGCACCGTGTCCCACAACCAGGTCGCCGCGTAGGCGAGGACGTCCACATGACGCTCGGCGCCACGCAGCAAGGTCTCGATCTGGCCCGGTTGCAGCTCGCGGCGGCTGACATGCATATGCGCGAGTTCCTCGGGGATGTCACTGCGCAGTCCGAGGCCGGGCCACAAGATGCCGACCGGTACGCCGACCTCGGTCGCGACCGCCTGCGCCGTCGTGCGGTGCGGCTGCTGGCGGCCGGCGACCCATCGTTGAACCGTCTTCGGATCATCGACCGCGACGCGGCCGGCGAGCGCCGCCGGTGACAGGCCGGCGGCCTGCATCGCCGAAGCAAGGCGCTCGTTGCGGGGCACACAACGACCGTAGCACCAGTGGGGCGTTTGCGGCGATGAAACGCCCCAGCAAGTGCCCGAACAACGCGGTACCGGCGCTCTTCGCGCACCGGTCGAATCGGTCACATGTCAGCGAACATCACCAAGTGCCGCCAAGCATCGCACGGACGTGGACTACGCCGACGCGGCTGCGGCCGCTTCCCCGACATCGAGCCCACCCAGGCGCATCGCGATGACCAACTCGAACGCGAGGCAAGGCGGGTGGCAGCCGACTCCGGCCGGGCGTCGACACCGGCCGTCAGCCCGGCACGACCACCGTTGCCACCGAAGCTTCTGCCAGAAGGACTTCGCGACGCGATCGTCGCGGCGTACCGACAGCGAGCCGAGCTATCGGCCACCAGCGCGGATGCCGCCGTCTCGCGCCGCCCGATGTGGGACCTCACCTCGCTGTTGTGCGAGGCAGCTCCCGCACTGGCGATCGAACCCGGCGAGGTCGCCGTCCGACTCTGCGAGTTGCCGCTGAACGCAACGGCCGAGCAGGTGTGGGCCTGCGTACGGACTGCGCCCCGCGCGGACATGTGGGAGTACTCGAACGAGCACCACCAGTGTGTACGCATCGGCGACTGGCAGTCGTGGTTGCCGTGACCGCCGTCGCGGACGTCGACCCGTACCTCGACGCGGCCGAGCGGGTCTGCGCGCTGGTCACCTCAGCCACCGGCCAGAGCTGGCCGGCAGGCCTCGTCGCGGACATGGCGTTGGTGGTGGCCGCGGTCGCCGACCTCGACCCCGATCGCGACGCCTCGTACCGCTACCGGCCACGCTCCAATATCCGCTGGTTGCGCGGTCAGACCACGCACCGTCACATCAGCCCGGTCGTCCGCCGCGTGGTCGAGGTGTACGGCGTCGCGGAGCCGGTCGCACGACAGCTGTGCCACATCGGCCTCGGCACCGCGCAATTTGACGACCCTGGCCGCCCGGGATCCTCCTCCGCCCTGACCGTCAGCCTCAACGGCGTAGGTGACGTCAGCGACCGGATCGCCCACCGGTGGGCCGCTTGCCTCGCGCGCGCCAAGGGCGCCGGGCCTGTCCCGGTACTGGTCACCAACCGGATGCGACGCCAAGTCCGGCGACACCGCGACGGTCGAGCCGCCACCGGCCTCTTCGTGAGCGCCTGATCTCGCGGATCTCCCCCTCTGCACGTCGAACACCGTCGTGATCGCCCGGTCCGGGCTGGGTGAACCGTCGCCGCCTGGACGGCTGTGTTGGTGACGGCCCCTTCTCCGGCCGCACTTACCCGCTGGAGGTCGGATGCGCACGCTGCAAGGGAGCCAGACATGAAGCCCGCTGTGATCGGCGGGATCGCCGCAGCCCTCATCGGTGCCCTGGTCCTGTTCCTGGTGGTGATCGGCGGTAGCGCGTCGGGGGGTCTGGTTACCTCTGCGCTTGCGGTGACGCCGACCTGTGCCGGCAGGGGTCCGATCAGCGGATTGAATCCGACGCAGGCGGCGAACGCGCACACGGTGATCGCGGTTGCCGAGGGCGTGGGTGGCCGGCAGGCGGCGGTGATCGCGGTGTCGGTGGCGTTGGCCGAGTCGGACCTGCGGGACTTGGGCAACACGAGCGTGCCCGGGTCGGACATCGGACAAGGGATGGGCTCGGATCACGACTCGGTCGGCTTGTTCCAGCAGCGGGCGTCGTGGGGCAGCGTGTCCGACCGCCTGGACCCGACGACTGCGACGCGCCTGTTCGTGTCCCGGCTGCTGGCCGTAGCGGGGTGGCGGCAGATGCCGCCGTGGCTGGCCGCGCAAGCCGTCCAAGACTCGGCCCACACCGACGGGTCGAACTACGAGGCGACGCTCGCGCTGGCACGACAAATCCTCGCGGGCGCCGGTGGTGGAACGAGCTGCGACACGCTCACCGGTGGCGCAGCGGCGAACACCCGGCCGGGTTCGCACGGCTTGCCCGACGACTACATCATCCCGGCCACAGCGAACGCGGCCGAGACGGCGGTGATCACGTTCGCGATCGCCCAACTGGACAAGCCGTACGTGTTCGGCGCGGCGGGACCGAGGGCGTACGACTGCTCTGGGCTGACGATGACCGCGTGGGCCCAGGTCGGTGTCGGCCTGCCGCACTACACGGTTGCCCAGGCGCGCGCGGGCACCCCGGTGGCCAGCCCCGCTCGAATGTCGCCCGGGGATCTGATCCTGGTGCCCGGTGACGACGGCACCGTCGCAGCCCCCGGCCACGTCGGCCTGTACCTCGGCGACGGGTTGGTGATCAATGCAGCCGACCCGGCCGACGGCATCCGCGTGCAGACCTACACCAACTTCGTACAGGTGGGCCATGGCCTGTCCGGCATCCGCCACATCGGCTGAGAGGAGCCACGCATGAACGACGAATACCACACCGCAAGGCACGAGCGGCCGTGGATCGAGTACCGCACCGACGCAGACACCCCATGGCGCGAGCGTGAATTCGACACTGTCGAAGAGGCTGAGGCGTGGGCGCACCAGCACCTCGGGCTCGACGTCGCTGACGTCGGACCGGCCCAGATCCCCGAGCCGGTCGAGCCTCCCCTGGGCATCGGGTGGTGAAACGCCGCCGCCTGGACGGCTGAGGATGAGCGCCCCTTTCGTCCCGGGCGCGACCACCCGAACGATTCAGGAGACGAACGATGCGCATGCGCTCGCTGAACGGCGTGCTCGCCGGCCCGCCCCACATCGACCCCAACACCAACGGCCTACCCGGCGTCGGCGAGGCCGAGAAGATCGTCGGCGCGCTGCTCACCTTCGGGGTGATCGCCGCGGTCGCAGGGCTCGTAGTCGCGGCGATCGTGTGGGCGTTCGGTGGGCACTCGGCCAATCCGGCGCTGGTGCACCGCGGCAAGTCCGGCGTGCTGGTCGCGCTGGTCGCCGCGCTGCTGATCGGCGCCGCGAACGTACTCGTGCAGTTCTTCTGGAACGCCGGCACCGGTCTGTGACCGGCGGCCAGATCAAGACCGGAGGGGGTAGTCGTGTGGCGTGATCTGTGGGCCTACCGCCAGCGGACGGTTCTGGGCGCGGCGGGCGTGCTCGCCGGCCTGCTCGCGGTCGCCGTGATCGCGGCCGCGGTGTCCGGTGGTTCGGGTGGCCGCCCGGACGCGAGGACTACCCCCTCCCCGCCCACCGCATCGGTCTCCAAGCGCGGGCCGAGCGGCGCGGTGCCGGGGCCGCGCGCGAGCGGGTACGACCGGGCTGCGTGGAGCGCCGCACCGTCCGTCACTTCCGCGACCTCGACGGCGTACCCGGCGATCCCGGCCGCAGAGCGGACGCAACCAGACGTGTTCGCAACCGCCTTCGCCCGCGAGCTGCTGACCCGCGACTACCGGCACACCACCCGCGACGAGCTGCTGGCCTGGGCGCAAGCCTGCTCGGCGCCGTTGACGATCGTGCAGGTTCCGATGACCCCGGCCGACCGGGCCACCACGCTGGTCACCTCGCTGGTCACCCCCGGCTGGGACACCGGCGAGAGCGGCACCCCTGTCGGCACCGCCGCCGCATGGCTGGCGGCCCGCTCCCGCCAAGCCCACGCCACCGTCTCGGACGTGCGAGTGCAGTCGGTGCCGGACTTCCCGCCGCCCAAGACCAGTTTCACGCAGGCGACGTTCGACCGGCTAGTCACCGCCACCGTCACCCTGCATTCGACGGTGAGCGGCAAGCCGGTCGCCACCCAGGCGTCGGTGGCCTTCGAGGTCGTCATGACGGACGAGGCCGGGCGCCTTGGGGCGTCCGAGGTTCAGCACTGGGTCACCCGGAGGCGGTCGTGAGTGGCTGCTCGATCAATCCGCTGTCGTGGGGACAGTGCGTCACCGGCGCGCTCGGTCACGTGATCGGTGGCGCCGGGAAGGCGATCGCAGGCGGCGTGTTCGATTCGATCGCGCACGCGTTCGCTACCGCCGCCAGCGGTGCGGTGAACTGGCTGTGGCGCCAGATCGGCTCCGCGACCGCGATCGACCTGTCCAGCAGGTCGATGGGAACGCTGTACGGGATCGCGGCCGGGATCGGCGTGCTCATCGCGCTCGGCCTGTTCGCGGTCCAGGTGATCGCCTGCGCGGTGCGCCAAGACTTCGGCGGCCTCGGCCGGGCCGCCCGCGGCGTGGCCGTCTCCTCGCTCGGTGTGATCGTCGCGATCGGATCCGTCGCGGTGCTCCTGACCGCGGTGGACACCCTGTCGAACGGTGTCGTGCAGGTCGCCACCGGGACCACGATGACCGGTATCGGGAAGAGGCTGGTCGCCGCCGACGTGCTCACCGGCGGTCAGCTCAATTCCGCAGGCATGCTGCTGTTCTCCCTCGTCCTGCTGATCTCGGTCGTGATCGTGTGGTGCGCGCTGATGATCCGCAAGATGCTGATCGTCGTCGCCGCAGTCTTCGCGCCGATCGCGTTCGCCGGAGCAACCAGCGACCTGACCCGCGGCTGGGTCCGCAAGTGGATCGAGTTCACGGTGGCGCTCGTGTTCTCCAAGCTGATCCTCGTCATCGTCTTCATGATCGGCCTGTCCCTGGTCAACGGCGCGGCGGCGACCGGCGGCGTCACCGACCACGTCACGAACTTGGCGATCGGCGCCCTCACGCTGCTGCTCGCGGGGTTCGCGCCGTGGATGGCGATCCGCATGGTCCACTTCACCGGAGACCACTTCGGGCACCTGCACTCCCAAGCCGCCGCGGCCCGCGCCGGCGGCGCCGCGGCAGTCGCGGCGCCCGGGAAGTTGTCGGCCACGCACTCGCAAGCCACCGCCATGCGCTCCAAGATCACGCCGACCGCGGGCGGCTTCGGCTCGGGCTCCGGGCCGTCCAGCGGCAAACAGCCTCCGCCCGGTACCGGGGCAGCGACCGGTGCCGGAGCGGCAGGCTCGGCTGCCGGGATGGCAAGTGTCGGTCTCGCGGCCGCGCGGGCGCCGGGACAGATCGCCGGCTGGACGAGCCGAGCCGTCGACCAGGCCACCGCGGCAACCCCGTCGGCGAGCCCACCCACGGCGCCGGTCCGTCACGCGAACGGGGGCCCAACTCCCCCTGACCGCGGACAGTCAGAGTCTCCGCCGTCTCCGCCGGGCGCTCCACCGCCGCGCCGGTAGACGCGCCCACCCGCACTCGAGAAGCGAGGACACCCAACATGGCCTCACCCATCCCGCCCGTCCCGCTGACCCGGTTCGGCCGCCGCCAGACCAAGGGCCTTCTGCTCGGCTACTCCGCTCCGGTCGTGATCACGGTCGGCGTCGGGCTGCTCGTCCTCGCGCTCGCCCTGTTCACCGCGGGCGCGGCCGGCATCGCGTTCACCGCCCCCGCTTGGGGAGCGCTGGTGGCGGCCGGGTTCGTCCGCTGGCACGGAGCACCCGTGATCGAGTCCGTCTCGCTGGTCGCCCACTGGCAGATCCGCAAACTCACCGGCCAGACCCGCTACCGGGCCAAGCCCGACCGTCCCCGCCCGGCCGGAACCATGGGCCTGCCCGGCGACGCCGCCTGCTTACGGTTCCACGAACACCCGGCCACCGGGGCCGTGATGGTGCAGGACCCGTACCGGCGCACCCTCGCCGCGATCGTCCGCGTCTCACACCCGGCGTTCGTGCTCCTCGACCCCGGCGAGCAGACCCGACGGGTCACCGCCTGGTCCCGCGTGCTCGCCGGGCTCGCTGCGACCGGCACCTGCGCCGGCATCGGCGTTCTCGAGCAGGTGATCCCCGACCCCGGCCGCGGGGTCGTCGGCTGGTGGTGCGACCACGGCGTCCGCGACGGCACCTGGGCGGCCGAGGAGTACGAGACGCTGATGAAGGTCGCCGCACCGTCGGCGTCCCGGCACCGCACCCTGATCACCGTCACCCTCGACCTGCGCCGCGCCGCCGGGTCGATCACCCACGCCGGCCGCGGGCTGGCGGCAGCCGCCGACGTCCTAGCCGGCGACATGACCAATCTAGAAACCGGGCTGCGCAACGCGGGCCTGCACGTCGATGGCTGGCTGAGCACCGGCGAGCTGGCCGCGGTGATCAGGCAGGCCTACGACCCCGAACTCTCGCTCACTACCGGTGATCCTGGTGCGCGCCTCGACCTCGGGCCGGCGGCCATCGACGAGGCGTGGGACTACCTGCGCCACGACTCCGGCTACTCCACGGTGCTGTGGATCTCCGACTGGCCCACCGCCGACGTCACCCCGTCCTTTCTGCACTCGCTGATCTTCACCCCGGGCGTACGCCGCAGCCTGTCGCTGATCGCCACACCCCTCGATGCCAGCGAGGCGATGAGAGCGATCCGGCGTGAGAAAGTCGACTACCTCACCGACCGGGTCCAGAAGACCAGGACCGGACGGATCCTCGACGCCTCCGACGAGGCCGAATACGACGACGTCCTCGCCCGCGAACACGCCCTGATCTGCGGGCACGCGGACATGCGCTACACCGGCCTCATCACGCTGACCGCGACCAGCCTGCCCGGGCTACGCGCCGCGGTCGCCACCACTCAACGCGCCGCCACCAGTTGCATGCTCGAAACCCGGGTCCTCTTTGGGCGGCAGGCCCAGGGATTCACCGCCGCGGCCCTGCCGCTCGGACGGACGGTCAGCTGACATGCCCCTCCTCAATCGCCGGGCTAAGCACGCCGAGATGCCGGTCGCACCGCCCCGACCGACGCGCGAGCCGGTCGCCGGTGCCAGAAGAATCGCCGCTCCCGCCTACGTCCCCGCCGGCACCGGCCGGCAGGCCCGGCGTGCCGCCCGTCGGAACGTCCGTCGGGTCGAAGCCGGTGCCCGCGTCGCCGAGAGCTCTGCCCGCAAAGCTGCACGGGACGCCGACCGCGCTGAACGACAAGCCGCCCACTGCCTGCCCCGCGCCGGCGAGGATGGATCCGACTCGCTACGCGTCTACCGGCCGTTGAAGATCCAGCAGCATCGCGCCACCAGCGAAGTGCTCGCCGGCGCCTACCCGTTCCTGGCCGAAGCCGGCCTCGGGGAAAAGGGCGTCTACGTCGGCACCGACTCCTACTCCGGCGCCGCGTTCTGCTTCGACCCTTGGGTGCTCTACGCCGACGGGGTGCTCACCAATCCCAACGTGCTGCTGGCCGGGATCATCGGCCGCGGCAAAAGCTCCCTGGCCAAATCGCTCGCGACCCGCTCGATCGCGTTCGGCCGCAAGGTCTACGTCCCCGGCGACCCGAAGGGCGAATGGACCCCCGTCGCCGAGGCCGTCGGCGGACAAGCCATCCAGCTCGGCGGCGGACTCTCGACCCGGCTCAATCCGCTCGACGAAGGCCCACGCCCAGCCGCGCTCAGCGAAGCTGAGTGGATCAACACCGTCACCGGTCGGCGACGTGACCTGCTGCGCGCCATCGTCGAGATGAGCCTCGCCCGTCCCATGCACTCGGTCGAAGCCACCGCCGTGTTCACCGCCCTGGACGCCGCCGTCCGCGAGAACACCACACCGACCCTTCGGCACGTCGTCGAAGCGATGTTCAACCCGAGCCACGCCGTGGCCGGCTCCAGCATCGACCAACTCACCGCCGACGGTCGCGCGGTTGCGCACGCGCTGAACCGGCTCGTCACTGGCGACCTTTCCGGGCTATTCGACGGCCCGTCGACCACGCACTTCCACACGGACCTGCCGATGGTCAGCCTCGACCTGTCCCGAATCCACGGCTCCGACCAGCTGATCGCGCTGGTCATGACCTGCGCGTCCACCTGGATGGAGGCGGCCATCACCGACCCGGACAGCGGGCAACGGTGGGTCATCTACGACGAAGCCTGGCGGCTACTACGCTCCCCGGCCCTGCTGGCCCGGATGCAGTCACAGTGGAAGCTCTCCCGCGCGTGGGGCATCGCCAACCTCATGATCATTCATCGCCTGTCGGACCTGGACGCCGTCGGCGACGCCAACTCCGCCGTCCGCAACCTCGCTCTCGGCCTGCTCGCCGACTGCTCCACCCGCATCATTTACGCCCAAGAAGCCGGCGAATCTACCAAGACCGGAGCCGCCATAGGACTCGCCGCCGCCGAGATCGCACAGCTGCCCGACCTCGAACGCGGCGAAGGCCTATGGAAGATCAAAGACAGGGCCTTCCTGGCGCGGAACGTCCTCACCCCAGGCGAGCTCGCCGTTTTCGATACCAACAGCAGGATGGACGGCCCCGCAGCCCGGCGCCCGGCAGGACCATCGCCATGCTGACCCTGGCTAGCGCTAGCGTACGTAGACGGCCAGCTCCGGGCTCTCGCGCTGCCCGCGATCATGCCGGGAGGCGAGCGTCAGCCTCGCCGGGGTTCATCCACTCGGCCGAACCTTCATCCGGAATCCAAGGTGGTACCACCGGCCGCAGCGCGGGCTGCGCCGAATAGGTACACCGCTCAGCGACCGTTGGTTGCTTTTCCGATCCGGCGTTATGCGAGCACGAGTCGCCGCCCGATCCGGGACAACCAGCCCTCATTAGAAGGTTCGCGGCGTGGTCCCCAATGCCCGGGGGTCTACGCGTGAGTCAGCCACGCTCGAGAGCTTCTGGTGCACGTCCTCGGCCTGGTGAGCTGACTACGCCGATTCGGAGCTACCTCACGACGCGTGGAGCCCCGTGCTGCTTCCCGGACCCGTCGGCGTGCACGACGGCCGCGATCTCCTCCGGTCGGGCATAGAAGGTCGTGCCGTCGCGGCGCACGTAGTATTCGGGCCGGTTCTTATTGACTGTGAGGGCATGAAGGGTGCCGTCGCCGCCGGTAACCTCTAACATCAGAATGCTGCGCCCCTCCAGCCGGTGCGCACTGATGCGTGTACGCGGAGATGGCGTGACGAGATCGCGCAAGAGATCGGTGAGCCGCCTTCGCGCCACGGGCATCTTGTCGGCGATTCCGACCAAGGCGCCGTCCCCGTCGGCCACACCGAACAACACGGTGCCACCGTCACCGTTCGCGAACGCGACGACCGTCTTGAATACGGTGCGCTTCTCCTCGGCTGTATCGGGTAGTTTCGCCTTGTACTCCAGGTCCTGACCCTCCCCTTGGGCGGCCAACCGGGTCAAATCGGCGAGCGGGTCCTTTGGGAACTCATCGTTCTCCACATCAGGGCTAATGCGTCCGCCCCAACCGGACAGTGCCCGGAAATCTAGCCACTCATGCCCGGACTTCACCCACAACCAAGCATCGGCTGGCAGTCCATGCGGAAGCGGTATGGTCACCTGCCCTGGCTTCGTAAGGATGGCGCTCGTGCGGTCCTGCACGCCGTTGAGTTCCAGCCGAACGCCCCGCACTTGTCGCCCGCCGATCCACACGTCCAGTGACGACGGCCGGATCCGGACTCGATTGATGCGGGCCCTGTTGTCAATGACTCGCACGGTGATCAACCCCAGCGGCGGAGTGCCAGTGGAGGTAAGGGTGAAGTCGCCATGGAAGAACGCGCTGTACGCGGCGCTTAGGGTCGGAAAGGACGGCGCTTCGTCGCGACCGACCAGGTAACCGGCTGGCTGTTGGAACGTCTGCTGATTCGGCAGGTGCAGTTTGTACTCCGTCGACGGCCAGCGCAGGGCCAGCTGAGAGTAGGCGGCCAGACTGGGAAGCCGCTGCCACGAGAACGTCGTAGCCGGCAGTTCGAAGCCCGCCTCGACCGATCCCACAATCAATCGACGTTCACCGGGTTCTCCGAGCAGTGCAGCGAGCCGGGCGGTAGTCGACAGACTCGTCGCAAAGACGCAGTCCTCGTAGAACCACGACTCCTCACGCCAGCCCGGCGGGCACACGCCGACCACGATCTGCGCCGTCATAAGCCGGACCGGCCCGTCCGCTCGTTTGCTTGTGGGCGGGTCAACCGGTGTGTCGGATGGTCTTCCCTCGCGAACGGCCGTAATCCATACCTTGGATCGACGCGCGCGTAGATACGACCGCATCGCGCCGACGTCGATACTGCCCTGGTCCACACCCGGCAAGCTACGCCCGGCGCCGACACATCTAATGACGACGCACGGAGACGTCTCGTTGTGCCAAGCGCACGACCCGAAAACGGGCTGATGAGCGGACGCTAGCCGCTGCGCCCATTGCGGCGCGCGCGGAGGAAAGCTCGATGTCGGTGTACTGGTGCGGCCGCGACCAAGGGACCAGTCGCAGAGGCGGGAGTGACGAGGCCATGGCGACGGCTTTTAGACCCCGGCTGCGTCAAGCGCCGCCTGAAATCCCGACGGCATTCGCGACCGAGCTCCGGTCACAGCGAGCAAGCCGCCGAGGGTGCGGTAGAACCCGTGGCGGACAGCGTTCTCGTGGCTGCAGTCGCGCCGGGCGAGGCGCTTCTCAAGAGCGTGGATGTCTCCGGGCTTTGAGGCGAGCGTGGACTTGCGTGAGGCAGGAAAGTCGGTCTCGGGGAGCATCCTGTTGGTCGGGATTTGCGCGAGCCGGTCGTCGGTCATCGCGTTATTAACCGAGAAGTAGCACCCAAGCGCGACGGCTTCGCAGATCTCGTCAGGCGTCCCGTTGAACCAGTGGAGCACTGCCCCGGGATGCGGACGCTGGCGAAGGACGGCGAGCAGTTGACGCGTCCGCCCCGTGCTGTGCAGCGACAGCAGCACGGGCTGTCCCTGGCAGGCATGAAGGATCGCCTCCAGCACCTCCCGCTGCGGGCCGTGGGGACCTCTGCGGTCCAGCCCGACCTCCCCCACGATCACATGCCCCTGGACTGCCTCGCGCAGCACGGTCTCGTTCACCGTGCTGATGGCGTCGGGGAGCCCGGGGTGGGCACCAAAGCCCCACGCGAGTGTCGGATCGGATCGACGGGCGGCGGCGCGGGCCTCACTCGGCGTTCGGGTCATCGCGAACACCAGCGCGCCGTTGAGGCCGGCGATCTGGCGGCCGGTGACGTCCGGTGCGATGTGAGCGTGGCAGTCGAGCGGAGGCAGATCAGACGGGGACATGCGCGAGTTCCTCCAGCCCCCGGTCCACAAGGTCCAAGACGTGGTCGAAGTCCGTGTCCGGAGGCCAGACGGCAGACCCCAGGACGCGGTGCCTCGCAATCCCGTTGCGTGTGGCTGACCGCCACGCGGCGATGTCGTGCCGACGATACCTGCGGACGGCCTCGGCGGGTGCTTTAGCCCAAATACCGTTCAGTTAGTGGGTAGGAGGATGACGGTTGGTGGTGCGGCCGGTTGCGGCCAGCTCGCGTGGTGGGCGCGTTTGACGTGCCACTTGGTGTACTTGCGCTTGATCACGCGCGGGTTGGATCGCCGTCGGCGCCCGGGGTTGAGCCTGTTCAGGAGTTGGCGGATCGCCTCGCGCCACAGGCCGTCACGGCGTCGAGGGGGAAAAGGCGCCGCCCTGGGCGAGGGAGCGGCGGCTGACGCGTAGGGCGGCGACGAAGGAGACCCGGTCTGGGTCTCGACCGCCGGTGGTGGCGGTGTCGGCCATCAGCGCCCGGATCGCGTAGTGGCAGCACAGGTATCCCCAGATCTCCTGGAGCACCAGGTCCGGCGATTTGGACCGAAGCACGATGCGGGGCCCGCGCTGGTGCGTCTTGAGTTCGTCGAAGGTCGACTCGATCTCCCAGCGCTCGGCGTAGGCCAGCGCGAGCTGCTCGCCGGGCGCCTCGTCGGGATCGGTCAAGGTGGTGAGCAACCGGTAGGTGGTGGTGTTCTCGCGGCCGTCGTCGAGGGTGTAGTCGATGACCCGTACCGGCATCGGCTCACCATGGCGGTCGGTGGACCTGCGCAACTGGCCCAGCCAGGACCCGTCGGCAAGATCACGCACGTGTGTCGGGTTCGGCCCGAACCTGTCCGTGCGGACGCGCCACAGCAGATCGGCGTTCGTGTCGGTCGCCTTGCGCCACAGCGCGTAGGAGAAGAACCCACGGTCGGCCAGCACCACCATCCCCGGCCCGAACGCCGGCAGCAGTTTCTCGGTCAGCGTCGCTTCCGAGTCCCGGTATGCACCTACCCGCGCGGCCAGTATCGCGTGCGTGCCGCACTCGGCCAGCGCCACCACCCGGGCCTGCGGGAACGCGGACTTCTCGCCCTTGTTCACCCCGGGCCGGCCGAAGAACTCATCGTTGACCGGTACATCGGCAACGTCCAGGCAGGTGCCGTCGATCGCGACCATCCGCCGCCCGGCCAGCCATACCCCCGGCGTGTCCGGGCCGCCCAAGGGCGCAGCGACCCGCTCGAACAATGCCCGCACCGGCTCGGCACCCAGCCGGGCCCGAGCCTGGAAGATCGCCGACTTTCCCGGAAGCACGAACTCCGAACGCCAGCGATCCGACCATGCCAGCCCATCGGTCAGCTGCGCCAGCACGTCCTCGTACGACCCGTCGGCGTACAGCGCCATCCCCACCGCGAAGTAGGCCATCACCCGAGCCGGCAACAACCGGGACCGCTGCTGCGTGCGCCCGACCCGCTCGATCACCTCATCGACCAGATCCGGCGGGAACACCCGCGTCAGCACACCCACCGACACCAGATCCGACAGTCGGCGATCCGACGTCGGCTTCTTCCATCCCGCACGAGGCATGCAACCAAACTACACCGGTGTAAGCTTAACTGAACGGTATTGGCTTTAGCCCACGTCTGAACGGCGTAGTCGGTCAGGTCGGGCATCCCGGCGGCGATGAATGCTGCTCGGCGCACAAGGCAGGCGATGCAAACGCCGCACTGAGTGTTCGGGTTCCCGCCAGGAGGCCTGCCGGGATTGGGCTTGGCGCAGGACACGGTCGCTGCAGCGAGAGCCTGATCGGCGGCCGTTGCAGCGGGCATCGCCCGCTTGAGCAGCTGACCCTTAGTGAGATCGTGGTGCGGGTTCTCTACGGTGATGCCGGTCAGGCCGAGGGTCGCGAGCAGTTCTGCGAGCGCGTGAAAGGTCCAAGGGTGTGTGGAGCGCGTCGTCATCACGCCAGCGCGGGACGGCTCCAGTGGAGGGTTGATGCTGGTGAACCCGTTCTCGGGCACGAGTACGCGCCTCGCGCCCATGCCTGACGCGGCGACGACAGCCATCGTCATGAACAGCAGCGACCGCGTCTTCGGGGTTCGGTTCCCCACGTCGCCGCGATGACGCAGGGGGTACTGGGTGTAGGTGCGCGGCGGGGTCTGCGCGGCGAGGTGCATCTGGAGATGTTCCTGCGCGCGGCGGATGAGGGTCGAGGTGTCGGCGTGGCCGAGGAAGAACGGTGTCCCTGGCTCTCGGAGCCGGATGAGGGCCCCGCACAGCGAATCCAGTCCGCCGGAGACCAAGCAGATGTCGTCGGCGGCGGCCACCTTGAGATTGAGGGACAACTCGGGTTGCCTCGCTTTCGACGGGACGCATCGAAGGGCCCAGTCGTCGCCGGTCAGCCAGTGGAGAAGGTCGACGGCCTGTTCCAGCGCGGTGTCGGTCCACGAATCGGGCTGATCGACGTGGACGGTGAGGGTCAGCGGCCGTGTGAGAGCTTTGGCGGGCTGACGGGCTGTGCGGTCGGCGATGTAGGCCGCCGCGACGACCCGGAGCAGATCCTTGGCCTCGCGCGCTGGGAGGCCGAACTGGGTGGCGTGCCAGTCGATGCCCGCGCGGATCGTGTCGGTGTGGCCTGCTGCCAGCGGCCACTCGTGCAAGGCTGCGCCGGCGTCGCGCCGGCTGTCGCCCTCGCCGGCGAGCTCTATGCGGGCGCTGCTCATCGAGTTCTCCGGAAGATGCTCAGGACGTCTTGGGCCAGGCGGGCTGCCTTGTCGATGAGCCCCTGCTTGCTGAGCTTGCCGACCGGCTTGTCCACAGGGTTGCTGATGTCGCTCGCGATGTACTCCTTGATCTCCTGCTCCATCTTCGCCGCCTCGGAAGGCGGCACCGGGTCTTTGCGATGCTCAGAAGTCAGCTCGATGAGCGCGAACTCGTACGTGAGGTTGCCGGTGAACATCTCGACGAGCCGTTCGGCGTCGGGCTCCTCCGCTGCCTCCATCGCCTCAAGCATGGTCTCCATCGCCGCGGACTTGAGCGCGGCATCTTCGGGGTGCGTCGGGACGCCGAGCAGTTCCTGGGCGATCGCCTCGCATCGCGCCGTGTCGTCGGGTAGAGCGTCGAGCGCGGCCATGTCGAGACCGAGTTCTGCCAGTCCCTGTGCGTCTCGGGCGCGGTAGGCGCTCGCGCCTGCGACTGCGGCGGCCCCACGTGCAGCGCTGCCCGCCAGCCCCGGCCTTCCTCCGCCGCCACCGGTGAGGGACTTGCTGCGCGTGTAGCCCGCGGTGCCGGCCGGCCGGCTCGGTCTAATCTGACCGGCCGCGTACATGCCGGGAGCAGGCGGCGGTCCGCCCTGGGTCTTGTTGAGGGCCTGCGTGAGTGCTTTGACGAGGTCCTCGACCGGCGGCCTTCTGCCGCCTCCTGCTACTTGCTCGTAGAGGTCGTGCGCGTCATCCCACGACGCTGTGCCGCTGCCGCCGTACGCGCCCGAGGTGCCCATCAGCCTTCGTTGCGGGCCTTCTCGATGGCCTCAAGGCTCTTCTGCGCGGCCTTGGTCACCGCTTCGTCCAAGCCTCCGGCCTCAGCCAGCGCTTTCAAGACCGACGGCATCTTGCGAAACACGGGCACCCACTGCGCCTTGACCTTCTGCATCAGGGCAGGGCGCTGAAGCATCGTCTCGACCTCAGGCGCAAGTCTTCCGCTCTCGGTTGCTAGAGCGGTCAGCGAGAGGAACGCGGGTCTTGCATCGTCCTGGACGGGCAGCGACTCGCCGAGCGCACGGACAATGACGTCTTGGCTCTCGGGCGTCATGGCGAGGACGTCCTGGAGAGCAGCGCGCCGCACCGTGTCGGACTGGGCGAGCAGCTGCTCGACCATCTTGCGCTGTTGGCTGTCCATCGCTCCGCCGAAGGTAACGTCGGAAATCAGCGTCGCGGCCAGGCTCAGGTACCGCTCGATCTCGCTGCCACGACCTACCAGGCGCGGTTCGTTCTGAGCCCAGGCTTGTGTGGCGTCGGAGACCTCGGCCGGCTTCGCGGCGTCTTCCTTGCCGTCGGCCCAGTCCTCCCACCGCCGCAGCAGGTCCGTGCGCTCGTCCGAGCCCAGAGCGGCCAGTGTCTTGAACTCCGAGAGATGCCGCAGTTCGAGCAAGTACATCTTGACGAGTACGTCCAGAGGCAGGTGCGCGCCAGCCTCGTCAGCGATCTGCTCGCGGATCGCGAGATTGTTCAGGAACCGCTTGACCGCTCGCGGAGTCTGCCATCTGTCCGCGGACAGCCCGCGGGAGATCACCGCGGCGAGCCTCTGGTGCTCCGCGGTCGGACCTGGCGCGCCGGGGGCGCCGTCGATCGCGTAGGGCGCCTCACCAGCACGGCGGCGAATACGAGCACGCTCGATCATCGCCTTGTTCTGCTCGCCCGACATGTTCGACAGCTGACCGGCGAGAAGCAGCGCCACATACGCCTCGGCGTCGCGCTGGGACAGCCGGGGCAACGACAACGGGATCTGGACGATCTTCTCGGTGTATCGATTTGCGAACTCGCCCTGCGCAAGGCCGCCGAGATGGGAGTTGATGCTCGCTCGAACCAGCGCCTCATCCGCAGCAAGCACGAACGCCATCTTCTTGACCGACAAGAAGAGCTTGATCGCCTCCAGCGTCGCCACCGCCGACGCAGGCAGGCAGCGGTCGAGGTCGTCGACGAGCACGACCACCCTGGTGATACCGAGATCCGACTGCATGAGAGCCGCAAAGTCCTCACGGAAACCCGCCATGCTTTGCGGCTTCTCCTCGCCCTTTTCGTCCTTCCCGCTCGGCGGCGCGGGCGTAAGCGCGTCGATCAACTCCGGTAGGGCGAGCCCCTGCGTGGCCGCACTCGTGATCAGGACCTTCGCGACCCTCCCCCATGCGATCCGTCTGCGGAGACCTTGCAGCTTTTCCACGATGTCGTGGATGCGGTCTCTCGAGACGCCATCCGCCTCGGCCTCGACTCGCTCTTGGACGGCGTTGAGCACCAGGGCAATCAGCGTGCCGCGCACATCCTGACTTTCCTCGAACTCCCACGGGTCGACCGTGACCACCAGCAAGCGCTCGTGCGCCTTCAGTCTCTCCTCGACCAGCCTCAGCAATGTCGACTTTCCGCCGCCCCAGCCGCTCTGAACGCCGATCGTCACTGGGTCGAGCCCATTGGCGTCCAGCACCCTCACGACGGCATCAACGACGCCGCCGAACCCGAGAAGATCCAGAGTCGTCGGGTTGTCGTCGAACATCGGTGCCGACGCGGACTGGTCCATGCCGCCGAGTCTCCGTCACGTCGGACCCTCCGGGCCGCAGCGACACAGATCCGTCGAATCCGATGAACTTCAGGCCGCCTGCGCCAGACCGTCCGGACGAGAGCCTAGAACCGGGTCGCGATCGGCCGGCCGGCCTGCACTGTCTCCGTCGCGTCCGTGCACCCGCTAATCGACCGGTCATCTGACGGATCCAAGCGCGCGATCGACCCCGATCTCAGCGCCGAGCAGATGGACGGCTACGCGGGTCGGAGGCACGCATCATCAGCGGCATAGGGGGACGGTTCCGCGCGGTCGTCGGCACGCCCGCTGCGCAACGGTGCGGAATGGTTCGCGCGGGGCCGCGCGATCTTCCGTGGGATCCTTTCGGAGTGGATTCGCTGACCGAGCATGTAACCCCGAAGCGTTTGGCGACCATCTCCAAACGAGATCGGCGTCTTCTCGCAAGTGCCGGACTCACGTCATGGGCCGCAGGTGGAGTGGCAACCTTTGTCTCGGGAAACGGCTCCGGCGCAGTCGCGCTAGTTGCAGCGGGCCTGGCAGCCGGTGTTCTCGCAGGCGTCGGCAGATGGCCGACGCGAGTGGTTGTCTCCGGTAGCGAGATGTATTGGGAAGAGGTGGACGCCGAGCTCAAGGACGCCCAAGAGGATGCGAGTCCGGAGATGGTCGCAGAGCTCGAACAACTGCGAGCACGTCTCGCCGCTCTTCGCGAGACCCGAGGCGAGCCCACGAGCACACCTGAGGATTACGATCGACAGCTGCTGCTAGCGATCTCTCGCTTGCGCCCGGACGTGCGTGTCACGTCCGCGGAACTGCTGAGTCCATTCGCCGCAGACTTTCGTGCCGAGGCCGATGCTGGTGTGATCTGGATCGAGACGAAGTGGCGAAGGACGGAGGCTGCCCCCTTCCGGGGGCGCACGCTGTCCTCGCTGCTGGGTGGACTGCAGCCTTCGGATCGGCTCCTTGTGGTCGCCAACGCTATAGACGTTGAGCAAGCGTCGCAGCTGATCACCCAGGCACTCGGAGCACGAGGACGAGTTGTCGGCTGGCGTAATGCCACCGATGACGATGACCTTCTGATCGCCCTGAACGACCTTCTCCCGCTGCGGACATGAGAGGCGGATCGACCTGGTCGCGACTCAAGCCGACGGCAGGGCGCGACCGATAGCAGAACGTTGCGGGGCCGCAACGCTGCGCGTGACATCGGCAAGAACATCGATCCAGTCGTCGTGATCGTGCGCCATACCAACCGACCTGCGCCCCAGCTACATCGCCGCGACCCGCGGCGGTGATGGCGGCAGGATACTGAACCTCCGTTGTTCACCCCTGTGGCTGTGTCAACCTGAACTGGCCCCAGCTCGCGCATCTCACGCGGCCGCGGTGGTGTCCGCAATTAGCCGGGATGAGCGCGCACGGCGCTTCCGATCATGGCGATGAGGGGCGCGTCGTGGCACGACGGTTCGCCCGTTCGGCCACCGGCTTCCGCTGAAATCGGTGAAACCTGCTCGCATCGGCGGCTTCTTGTAGACGCCCTCGTTCGGAGGGTCGATCGAGGAGAAGCCGATGGCGAACGGTCCGATCCGTGCGTTACGGGTGACGCCGGGTGGCGCGATCAACGAGGTATTGCTCCCGTCCGGCTCCGAGGGTCAGCTCGGTGTGATGCGCGAGCAGATTGGCTGTTCGATGGTCGAGCCGGTGGGGCTCGGCCCGGATTTGATGATGTGGTGCGACGAGGAGGGTTTCCTCGCGGCCGAGCCGAAGCTGAACTTGTGTGCCACGGGGATCGGGGCCAGTCACGGACGGGTGGAGCAAGCGTATGTCCGCACGACCGTCTTCACTGGCGCAGCGGCCGGGGGCGTCGAGCTTGACGGGTTGACCGAGGCGCAGGTGGAAGAGCTGCGCCGCGAGTGCGCACATGTGATCCGGTTGGCGGTGATGTACCGGCTGTCCCGGCCGGGGTGCACGGCGGTCGACGAAGTACGCCTGGTCCAGGGCGCGTGCGTGACCGACACCGGGATCGGCGCCCGATGAGGCGGCAGCCGATGTCTCGGGAGGAGGCGGCGGCCGCGCGAGCCGAACGGATCGACGCCGCGCAGGCGGTGCTGGCCGACGCGGTGGCCGGCATCCGCGATGGGGACGGCTGGCAGCGGTTCCTGGCGTTCCAGGCCAAGCTGCACGCCTACTCGGCGAACAACTGCCTGTTGATCACGGCCCAGCACCTGCACAAGTACGAGCAGGGCCTCGTGCCGTCACCGCTGCCGACCTATGTCGCCTCGTACCGCAGATGGCAAGATCTCGGCCGGCAGGTGCAGCGGGGCCAGTCCGGGATGGCGATCGTCGCACCGATGCGGGGGTTCCGTCGTGAGGCGGTCGACGCCGACGGCAATACCCGCCGCCTCGCCGGGGACGAGCGCCCCGATGCCGGGGAGCAGGAAACGAAAACCGCCTACATGCGCGGATTCACCGTCGAGAAGGTCTTCTCCATGGAACAGACCGACGGCGACCCCCTGCCGCTGCCGCCGGCGCCGCACTTGCTGACCGGGCAGGCCCCTCCCGGGCTGAGTGACGCGGTCACCCGGCTGGTCGAATCCCGCGGGTTCGCGGTGTCGACGGTCGCCTCGGCAGTCGAGTTGGGTGGCGCGAATGGGCGGACCACCTGGTCGGACCGGACCGTCAAGATCCGGGCGGACATGGACGACGCCGCGCGGGTCAAGACGCTGATTCACGAGGTCGCGCACGTCTTGCTACACGACCCGACCACAGACGAGACCGGGGCGGGGTTACCGACCGGGCACAAGGAGGTGGAGGCCGAGTCGGTCGCGTTCGTCGTCGCGGACGCGCACGGCATGGCGACCGGCGAGTACTCGTTCGCCTACGTCGCTGGCTGGATCGACCGCGAGGACCACGCGAGCGTGATCGCGAAGACCGCGCAGCGGGTCGCGGCCTGCGCGAAACAGATCATCGCCGCCTCCCCGGCCGCGCATACCGACGGCGGGCGGCCGACGGTGCCGGAGCGGCCTGTGTCTCGGCCGGCCGAGCTGGCGCTGGCCGAACGTGAGGCGGTGGGACTTTGAGCGAGCAGGTCTTCGACGGAATGTCCATTCGTGAACACGCCGGGCAGGTCGCGGAATCGGTGCGGGCCATCAATCACCTCAGCCTGCCGTGGGTGGTCGAGGAGTCGCTGCCGTACCCGTCCGACGTGGCGGTCGTGGTGGCCGAGCTGGCTCGGGCCGCGCACGGACTGCGCCAGGCCACGGCCCAGCTCGCCGACCGCATCGAGCGGCTCGAGCAGGCCGGGCACATTCGCGATGCGGACCCCGACCCAACCCACCCGGATCGGGCGGCGCTGGCCTGTCTCTTGCTGAGTGTCTCGGTTGCCGCCGCTACCGGGCGGCTGGCGACCGCGCTGGACAGCGCCCAGCAGCACCTGTCCTGCCTGGCCTGTGCCGAGCAAACGACGCTGTCGACGCACACGGCCACGCCCGACACCACACCGACCGCGGCCGAACCGACCGAGCTGCGACGGCTGGCTCGATGACGACCGACGGGCCCCGCACCGACGCGGGGACGAACCTGGCGCTGGCCGGCATGGGGAGCCTGTTCGGGCTCGGAACTCTTCTGTGGGCTGGCGGGGTGTGCTCCGCGCTGGTGTGCAGCCACCGGGTTCCGCACGGCCGGCTGCTGGCCGGGTACGCCGCCTTCGCGCACGCCGGTGAACCGTCGGCGGCCTGGCACGCACCGGTCGGACCAGCCGTCGTCTACTGGCCGGTCACCGTCCTCGTCCTCACCACTGCTGGCGCGCTCGGTGTCCTGGGATGGCGGATCGTTCACGCCGGGCCCACCCGGCAGCACAGCGACCCCGCCCGCGTGGCAGGGCTGGCGACCCGGTCGCAGGTCAAGGCCGCGGCCGGGCAGCGGGCGCTGCTACGCCGCGCCCGCACCCTCCGACCGTCGTTGGCCAAGCCTGCACCGTCCGATGTCGGCTACCGGCTCGGGCACGCGCGGGGGATAGCGTGCTGGGTGTCGGTCGAGGACTCCATGGTGCTGCTCGGGCCGCCCCGATCCGGCAAGGGCCTGCACACCGTGATCGACGCGATCCTCGACGCCCCCGGCGCGGTCGTGACGACCTCGACTCGCCCGGACAACCTCACCGCCACACTCCAGGCCCGGCAGGCGGCCGGACCGGTGGCCGTGTTCGACCCCCAACACCTGGCCCGGGGGGTGCCGTCGGCGGTGAAGTGGTCCCCGGTGCGGGGGTGTGAGGACCCGCAGACCGCGATGATCCGCGCCCGGGCGTTGTGCGCGGACCCGGCCGAGGGCGTCGAGGGCGCCGCGTTCTGGGCCCAGCAGTGCTACACCGCTGTCCGCTGTCTCCTGCACGCCGCCGCCCTGGCCCACCGACCCACGGTGGAGCTGTACCAGTGGTCGCTGGCACCGGTCGCCGCGAAGGAAGCCGCCGAGATCCTCAAGGCACACCCGGCCTCCGCGCCGGCCTGGTCGCGGGCGTTGGAGGCGATCCTTTCCGCCGACCCGCGCCAACGCGACTCGGTGTGGGCGATGGTCGCCAACACCTTCGCCCCGCTGGCCGACCCTGACGTGCTCGCCACCCTCAGCCCGGCCGCGGGCGAGCAGTTCGACCCCGAGACGTTCCTACGCGGCGCGGGCGCGGTGTATCTGCTGGGCACCGCGTCCGGCGCGAGCGCCACCGCCGGGCTGGTGGCCGCGTTCGTCGAGGACGTCGTCGAGGCCGCCCGGCGTCTCGCGGCCGCCTCCCCCGGCGCCCGGCTCGATCCGCCGCTGGCGGTGATCCTGGACGAGGCCGCGAACTACCCGCTGCCCTCGCTGCCGGCGCTGATGAGCGAGGGTGGCGGCACCGGCATCACTACCCTCGTGGTCCTCCAATCGTTGGCGCAGGCCCGCGCCCGGTGGGGTCACGACGGCGCGGCCGCGATCTGGGACGCCGCGATCGTCAAACTCATCCTCGGCGGAGGCGGCAACGCCGACGACTTACGGGACCTGTCCGCGCTGATCGGCACCCGAGTCGAGCACAAGCGCTCCACCTCCACCGGTGGCCCATACGGGCGCACCTTCAACGACACTACCGAGGAAAAACCGATCCTCGACCCCGGCCAGCTGCGCACCCTCCCCTTCGGGAGCGGGCTGCTGTTGCTCCGCTCGGCGCCGCCGATCCTCACGCGCCTGACCGCCTGGACTGACCGTCCCGACGCCACCGCCCTGCGCGCTAGCAAGGCCGAGTTGGAGGCCGCGATCCACACCGCCCACACTGCCGACGCCGGACGTCGCCGTGCGTGACCCGCGGCCCGGTCGGCCCTGGCCCCTCGGAAGGGTCCGCGTGCGTGCCGCGTACCGCGACTACATCGGCTCGACGGATTGGCAAGCCCGCCGGCGCACCTGGCACGCCGCCTGGATCGATCGGCACGGCACGCGGCCGACTTGTCAGGCCTGCGACGCGCCCTGGGCCCTGAGCCGCGGGGATCTGCATCATCGGACGTACGCCCGCCTCGGCGCCGAGCTGTTCGACGATCTGGTTCCGCTGTGCCGGGCCGACCACGCCGCGCTGCACGACATACTCGAGACAGCCGCGGGCTGGCGACACCTTGGACGCCCTGCCGCGACCGCCGGGATCATCGCCATCCTCCGGCGGCTGCACCGCGCCGACGCGGCCGATCTGGGACAGCTGTGGTAAGCGTGTCTGGCGGCCCAGCTCAGCCGGACCCAGCGGCCCTCATGGCGCAGCTGTTCGCCGGCGACGACTACACCGAAGCCTCCGCCCCACCCGTGCACTGGCCCACACTGGCCGCCGAGGACCTCGCCGACCAGGCCCGCGGCCTGTACGCGTGGACGGTGAGGTTGCAGCACCGGTTCCCCGAAATGGTGCGCTTACCCGCCTGCTGGTACCGGCACAACAGCCTGGTCGAGCTATTGTCCGCGCTGCGCGACCACGAACGCGCCTGCTACGCCGACACCGCAGCCCCCACCGCCGCCGTCACCTGGATGACCGCCTTCCGCGACATCGAAACCCGCCTACGCGGCTGGGTCGCCGAACTGCGTTGCGGCGGCGACCCCCGCTATCACGACCTCAGCGTCCACGCCGTCGCCTCACTCGAGGGCACCACCCCCGCCGACCTCGACGCGTGGATCGCCGACACCATCGCCGCCCGCCAGCTGGCGGCAATCCACGCCGCCGTCGGCGCAACCGGTGAGCGGTGAAACGAGCACGCCCGGACGGCTACTGGTAGACGCGCTCATCCCCAGGCGCCCAGGGCGAGAGGTAGTTGCCGATGTCACCGCTGCTCGATCGGGGCGACATCGCCCGCATCCGCGCCGACCACCCCATCATCGGCGTCCTCGACCGGCTCGGCGTCTACCCGCCCGACCGGTGGAACGGCACCGCAGACTTCATGGTCTCTTGCCTGGTACCCGGGCACCGCGACTCGACGCCGAGCTGCATCATCCATCCCGACACCGGGCGCTGGCACTGCTTCGGCTGCGGTGCCCACGGGGACGTCCTCGACCTCGTCGCCCAGGCCACCGGCACCCGGTCACTGCGTGAGATCGCCGACCGGCTCGACACGCCCGGACCGATCCAGCCCGTCGTCGGCCCGTCGACGGCCACGGCCGCCAGCTCGACAGTCTCGACGGGCGAGCGTCCGGACGCGGGCCGTACTCCCTACGTCCGGGTGATGGCGGTCAACGCCGAAGCTTGGGCGTACACCTCTCAGCCCTTGCTGGCGCGCCGCGCCCACACCTACCTGGCCGGCCGCGGCATCGACCTCACCGCCCTGCAGGCCGAGGCCGGTGCCCCGTTGGCCGGTCACACCCCCTACCGGGCCGACGGGCTCACCACCCACCTGCTCGGCCTCGGGTTCACCGGTGACGAGATCGTCGACGCCGGCTGGGCCACTCGCGACGACGAGACGCTGACCGACCGGTTCCGCCGTCGCGTCATCATCCCCGTCCGTGACCAGGGCGGGCAGGTGATCGGCGTCTACGGCCGCGACGTCACCGGCCGGGCCGCGTGCAAGTACCTCAACACCGCCCACACCGTCGCCTTCCACAAAGGCACCGCCCTCTACCGACCCACCAGCGGCCCGCTCGGCCCCGACGCGACCGTGATCGTCTGCGAAGGCTCCCTCGACGCACTCACCGTCGCCGCCCACGCCGCCGCTGCCGGACTCTCGCGCCGGTACGCGCCCGTGTCCCCGTCCGGGACCGCGCTCACCGACGCCCAAGCCCGGCTCGTACTCGCGATCAGCCCCATGCCACCCGTGGTGTGCGGCGACGGAGACGCACCCGGCCAGGCCGCATCCGCCACCTGGGCCCGCACGCTCGTCCGCCACGGTCGCGAAGCCTTCGCCACGCTCCTTCCGGACGGGCACGACCCCGCCTCATGGCTGACCGAGCACGGCGCGTCCGGCCTCGCGGCGTTCACGCGGTCCGACAGGGCGAGCCAGCCTGTCGGCTCCGTCGGCCGGATCCCCGCCGCTGGACTACTTGCCGACCAGGTCCTCGCCGAGCACATCATCCGCGCGAGGCAGCGTCACCACGACACCGAAACCGTCGTCGTCCTACCAGCGGTCGTGCGGGAGATCGCGGGCCTTGCCGTCCACCTGCCCACCGACGCCGCGCGGGCGAGCTTCATCGAATCCGCCGGCGAAGCGCTTGCGAACTCGGCGGACGGAGGAAGTCCGAGCCAGCGCACCGCCCAGATACGCGCGGCAGTCGCGCGCGAGCTCGCACAACGGCCTGCACCCGAGCGAGCCGCACACGACGCCGGCGTCATGTCACTCGGTCGTTGACCCGCGATCGTCTCGAGCACACAAGGTCAGGAGGAAGAGCATGGGGTTCGATGAGGCGGTGCTCGCGGTCGTCGACGCACCTACGACGGACCTGCCCACGCCGCCGGGGGCGCTACTGCTGAGCGTCGATCAAGCAGCCGAGAGCCTCGGTGTCGGCATGACTCTCATGCGCGCGCTTGTCTCGTCCGGCGAGGTCGAGAGCGTCAAGATCGGCCGGTTGCGCCGGGTACCGGCCGACGCGCTGAGCGCCTACGTGGCGCAGCTACGTGAGCGGACTGCACGTGTGCGTGGCAGGGCGTGCTGACCATGGCCAAGCGCCAGATGAAGCGAGTGACGAACGGCCGGTCGACGATCTACCAGGGCGAGGACGGATATTGGCACGGGCGCGTTTCCGTCGGAGTCCGCGACGATGGCCGGCCGGACCGGCGCCACGTCCAGGGGCTGACCCGGGCCATCGTCGCGAAGAAGGTCGCCGACCTCGAACACGCCCGCACCGAAGGCAACGTCCTTCGCCCCGGACCGCGTTGGACGGTGGCGGGATGGCTGCAGCACTGGCTCGGCGACGTCCGCCCCCACATCAAGACGACGACCTACGACGGATACGAGCGGGCGGTACGCGTCCACCTCGTCCCCGGAATCGGCGCCCACAAGCTGACCGAGCTGCGCACCGAACACCTGGAGCACCTATACGGGCGGATGCTGACGCGGGTGACCAAGCGGGGCACGACGATGCGGCGCGCCGCCGTACACCAAGTGCACCGGGTCGCCCGCAAGGCGTTCAACGATGCGCTCCGGTATGGCTACCTGACGACCAACCCGGCTGCCTTCGCCCGGATCCCTCGCAACGACGAGGCGCTGCTCGAGACCGAGCCACTCACCGTCGTCGAGATCAAGAGGATGTTCGCGGCGGCCGCCAGCACCCGTAACGGGGCCCGATTCGTGATCGCCCTCGCGCTCGGTCTTCGGCAGGGTGAAGTACTTGGACTGCAGTGGGATGACGTTGACTTCGACAACCAGGTCCTCACCGTCCGCCGGGCGCGAGTGCGCCCCCGTTATGAGCACGGATGCGCCGGCACATGCGGCCACAAGTACGCGGGCTACTGCCCGCAGCGGCGCGAGACGAGGCCCACAACGGACACCCCGAAGTCGCTCGCCGGGCGGCGGACGGTCGGGCTGCCCGATCCGCTGGTCGCGCTGCTTCGCGTACACAGAACCCGCCAGGTGCGCGAGAAGCTCCAGGCTGGCGCACTGTGGCATGACGGCGGCTGGGTGTTCAGCGACGAGCTCGGGCGCGCGATCAGTCCCCGCACGGACTGGGGCCGCTGGAAGAAGCTCCTCCAGGTCGCGGGGGTGCGCGACGTCCGACTGCACGACGCGCGCCACACCGCCGCTACGTGCCTACTCCTGCTCGGCGTGAGCCCGCGCACAACCATGGCGCTGATGGGCTGGACCGACCCCGCCATGATGCAGCGCTACCAACACCTCGTCGCACCGTTGCGCACCGAAGTTGCCCAGCAGCTCAGCGCTTTCCTCTGGGAGGAAGACGTTCCACCGGCCGCGAGGACCACGGAGCCGCGCCCGAGGGGTTAGCCGTCGGCGTCGGTTGCCGGCTGCTCAGCGTCTTCCATGAACAAGGGTTGCCGGAGAACCCCGAGGGTCAACGTGGGCAGCCCCATTCGAGTGATCACGTCTTGGACGTACTCGCGCGCGTACGGGTAGACGGCGAAAGAACCGGTCGTCAGCGCGTATGCCTTGAGCTCAGCGGAAGACGGCGGCTCGTCTTCCTCCCGCATGAGAAGTTCGAAGAGCGCGCGATACGTGAAGGCGGCGGATGCGATCGGCGTCCGGTCCGGCTCTCCGCCGTTATCCTCCACGTCCGCTCCCGACTCCGATGCCGTCGGGAACGGGGTTTGCGCCAACGTCAACGTGTAGGTGCAACGAACTGAGAAGAAGGAATCTCCTTCGTTCCATTCCGAGTCGGCGTCGATCTGAAGGTCATACTCGAGTTGACCGCTGCCATCAGGAAGGTCCTCTAGTTCAAGCTTCGAGCTGAATAGGCGAAGGTCGCGCAGTTCGGCCCGCGCCGCGATGCGAGCCGCAAGCTCCCTCTGCGCTTCGATGGAGATCATGTGACCCGTCAGACCGCGACGGCGCGGTCGGCCGTTGATCCGATTGTTGCGTGCGCGAGGGCCCTCGCGATGGCGGGCAACGGCGACTGCTCCGGCTGGCTAACGCGGGTGGTGGTTGTACCACCCGCGTAGCGCATCATCGGATCGACAAACGCCAGAACCCCCGCGTTCGTGTTGAGGGCGAAGTGGATCGGGCGACCCTCGTAAGGGAAGCACCCGCGAGCGGTCCAAGCCGGAGCCGGAGCCACACTCACGCGAAGCCGAGTTCCGACTGCACGGGCGTACCGCTGCAGCGTGCTGATCTTCGGATCGCTGCTTTCAGTCTCGAACTGAGAAATCGTCGGCTGCTTGACACCCATGACGTTCGCGACGTCCGTCTGCGACATGCCACAGGCCTTTCGAAGGGCCACCAGCTCGTCAAGGATGTGGTGCAGCTCGCGAAGGTCCTCCCGCCGCTCGCGCACCTCAGGCTTCTCCGCCTCAACTCGGCGAAGGAACTTCTGGAGGTCGTCGAGTCCGTCGTCCGTCGCAACCGCGCTACCGGACTCGAACATGTCGACACTCATCTGTTCTCCTCATGTCCCGCGATGCTGCTAGTAGCATCGGTTCTAACCTATACAACCTTAGAACTACCGCGAACCTCGGTTTGTTTCAGGGTTCTTCGGTCCTGCACTGCTCGTGCCTTTAGGCCGAACCCACGCGGCGGAGCGCGTCCGCGCGCGCTTCAGGTCCTTCCGAGGGATCTTCTCTTGGTTCTTCGCGAACGCCGTGAGGGCAACGAGGTCGCCCTGGTCCCACTTGAAGATGAGGCGGAAGTGGTTGTTGCTGTGCTCGAAGCGCAACTCGTACAAGCCGTCGCCGATCGGCTTGAAGTGATTCCCTGGCCGGGTCGTGCCCTCCGCGTGCCGCTCCATCAACGTCGAGAGCCCGGAGATGGCGACGGCAGGTAGGCCTCCGAACTCGGCGCCGAACTCGGGGACGAACAGCCATTTCGGGGTCTTCTTGGGGGCGGCAGGCTTCGGTTCGATCGCAGCAGACCGGAACGGCTGCCTGCCGCTTCTACCCTTCGCCACCCGCGGTTCTCCCTTTCGCTCCATGCGCCGGGGCTACACACGGGAAGCGAATCACATTACTGGCATTCGAGCGAGGATCTTGAAGGCCGAGGCCGCCGACGACAGAGGCCTCGGCGTCGAGCGTCAGCCGCGACCGCTCTTGTTCTTCGTCGGGTCCACGTTCACCCACTTCTGCCCCGGCCGGGGCGTGGGCGGGAGCGTGTGACCCTTCGGCATGGTGATCTCCTTGCCGCCGGTCGCCGGCCGGTACTGCCCGGACGTCGGCGCCGGACGGCCCGGGGAAGTCGCCTTGCGCGCCATGATCCTCACCTCCTGTCCAGAACCTGGGTCCCGGACAGTGACCGCAAACAGGCAGGTCGCCCTATTCCGCCGAGTCACGTAAGCTCACGCCGCGCAGCCAAACGCCGACGAGAGCCCCGCCTGGAACCAGCCCTAGGAGCGGGGCTTTCGTGGTTCTGAGGGAGAGCATACACGGTGGAATATAGGTTGCAACCTATGACTCCGGGCTTTGGGATGGGGTAGGGCTCGGCGTCTGAGACCGCGGCCGCGCGGACAGTCGGAGGGCCCGAGAGCATGCGGCGAGCACGGACATGTTCACGCGGTTGGAACTCGTTGATCCAGACCTCTGCGGTTCGCAGTCCGCGCATATAGGCGGCAGCTCCGTCGGCCAAAGTGCCGTGCCGCGCGTAGTCGGCGTCTTCCGGGCGCGCCGCCGTCTAGCGGTGCCGCCCACAACCCGTCTCGGTCAACACCGTCGCTGGCGTCAGGGAGTCGAGCCGTGGCCGGACACAACTGAGACTGAAACTGAGACTGGAGCAGAAATTCTGGACGGAAGCTGCGAGGACCCTCGTAGGTGCCACGGCCGTACAGCCCAGCAAATCCGGGGCAATCTTGGCGGTGGCGGTGGGATTCGAACCCACGGTGGTTTTACCCACACACGCTTTCGAGCCGTATCACCGCGAGGCCAACGCAGGACAAGCGGCCCGTGATTGCTGACGTGCAGCGATCCTACCCGCCCCTGTGGCTTCCAAGCGGGCCTGCTAGTGGCTACCACGCTGGCACCGCACGCCGCGCGGACGCGGCGGATCAAGCCACCCACCTGCAGCAAGTCGGCGCGGGTGCATGTCAGATCGTCTGTATAACTGAACTGGCCTGACAGGCCGAGCTACAGCTTGGCGGGAACGCCAGCACTGACGGAACCTGGCTGCCACCTGGTCGGCTCGTGACGCCGGGTGGGGTTGAGCTTCGTGTCCGCGCACCGTCCGCGTTCAGCGGCGGAACGCGGTGTGCCCGGTCAGCGCCTGCCCGAGGACGAGGGTGTGCATCTCGCTCGTGCCCTCGTAGGTGAGCACCGACTCGAGGTTGTTCGCGTGCCGCATCACCGGGTACTCGAAGGAGATCCCGTTCGCACCGAGGATCGTCCGGGCGCTGCGGCAGATCGCGAGCGCCTCGCGCACGTTGGTGAGCTTGCCGAGGCTGACCTGCGCCGGTTGCAGCCGTCCAGCGTCCTTGAGCCGCCCCAGGTGCAGGGCGAGCAGCGTCCCTTTGGCCAGTTCGACCGCCATGTCGGCCAGCTTGGCCTGGGTGAGCTGGTAGGAGGCGATCGGCGCGCCGAACTGCACGCGCGTGCCAGCGTAGTCGAGCGCTGCCCGGTAGCAGGCGGAGGCGGCCCCCATCGCGCCCCAGAGGATGCCGTAACGGGCCTCGTTCAGGCAGGCAAGCGGAGCGCGCAGGCCACGCCCTTCGGGGAGCTGCGCGTCGGCCGGCAGCCGCACGTCGTCCAGCACAAGCTCGCTGGTGACCGAAGCCCGCAACGACGCCTTGCGCTTGATCGGCGGCGCTGTGAAGCCCGGGGTGCCGGCCGGCACGACGAAGCCGGAGATCCCGTCGTCCGTCCGCGCCCACACCACGGCCACGTCGGCGACCGAACCGTTCGTGATCCACATCTTCCGACCGGTGAGCACCCAGTCCGAACCATCACGCCGGGCCGTCGTCCGCATCGAGGCCGGGTCCGAGCCGGCGTCCGGCTCGGTCAGGCCGAAGCAGCCGATTGCGTCGCCGGCCGCCAGCGCCGGCAGCCAACGTTGCTTCTGCTCCTCGCTGCCGTGCTGCCAGATCGCGAACATCGCAAGCGAGCCCTGCACCGAGACGAGCGAGCGGAGCCCCGAGTCGACCGCCTCAAGTTCCAGGCAGGTCAGCCCGTACTCGACCGCGCTCATCCCGGCGCAGCCGTAACCGGACAGGTGCATGCCGAGCACGCCGAGAGCGCCGAGTTCCTTCACCAGCGCGCGAAGGTCGCTCTCCGGGAGCTCTCCGCGCTCGTACCAGTCGGCCACACCAGGCAGCACCCGCTCAACGCCGAAGTTGCGGATGGTGCCGCGCACCGCCGCCTCCTGCGGACCCAGCATGGTGGCGAGGTCGATCGGGTCGTAAGAGTCGAGCGCGTGGGCAGCGGCGGTGCCACTCATCATGTTCCTGCTCTCGTGGGAAGACTCTGATGCGGAAGCGGTCGGTCCGGCGGTCCGGCCAGCCAGGCGCGGACGAGATCGCCGTGCTGGTCCAGGGCGGGGGGCGGCACCGCCGCGGCCAGCGGGGAGTCGTAGCGCGCCGGGTGGCGGACCTGCGGCGCCCGGTCCGGACCCAGCTCGAGCAGCGGCTCGAGCCCGCACGCCTCGGCGAGCGCGACACCGGCGCCGATGTCGCCGACCGGACCGGCCGGCACGCCGACCGCGGTGAGGGCCCGCTCCCAGTGCGCGGCCGGGGCCGTCGCGAGACCCCGCTCGAGTTCGCCGATCAGCTCCGCCCGGTGGGCGAGCCGGGCCGGGTTCGTCGCGAAGCGCGGATCACCGGCCAGCTCGGGACGGGCGAGCGCGCCGGCAAGCTTGGCGAACTGGCCGTCGTTGCCGCACGCCACCGCCACCACCCCGTCGGCGCAGCGCAACGTCTCGTACGGCGCGATGGACGGGTGCTGGTTGCCCATCCGCCCCGGCGCCGTCCCGGTCACGAGGAAGCTGGCCGCCTGGTTGACGAGGCCGCCGAGCAGGCTCGACAGCAGCTCCACCCGGACGTGCTGGCCGCGACCGGTGCGCCGCCGGTCGGCGAGCGCGGCGAGGATCGCGATGACCGCGTCCTTCCCGGTGAGGACGTCGACGATCGGGAGCCCGACCTTCATCGGCTCGCCGTCGGCCGGTCCGGTGACCGACATCAGCCCGCCGGCCGCCTGCACGATGAAGTCGTAGCCGGGCCGGCCGGCCCCCGCCCCGGACCCGAAGCCGGAGATCGAGCAGTAGACCGCGCGGGGATTGCCGGCGGCGACCGTGGCGTGGTCCAGCCCGAACCGGTCGAGCGCCCCGGGGCGGAAGTTCTCGACGACGACGTCGGCCCGCCGGGCCAGCTCCGCGGCGAGCGCCCGGTCGGCGTCGTGGGCCAGATCGAGTACGACGCCGTACTTGCTGCGGTTCACGCAGTCGAAGTAGGCCGACGACCCGGCCGTCCACGGCGGGCCCCACTGGCGGGTGTCGTCGCCGGAACCGGGGCGCTCCACCTTCACCACCGTCGCGCCCAGGTCGGCCAGCGTCATCGTGGCCAACGGTCCGGCCAGCACCCGGCTGAAGTCGGCGATCAGCACCCCGGCGAGCGGGGCGGCTAGCCCGGCCACGCCGCGACCTCCACGCCGCAGCCGATCAGCGTCCGCAGCAGCGTCACGATCGCCAGGTGGACGTCCTCGTCGAGGCCGTCCGAGGTCGGCTCGGTGAAGCCGGTGACCCCGTCGATGAGGCCGGCGGCCGAACACGCCTGCAGCATCCGGTGCTCCAGCCGCTCGTCGTGCATCACCTCCGGTCGTCCCAGCACGGCGGCGAGCGCGGCGCAGATCCCGTAGCCACCCCAGTTCGACACGGTGACCGGTACGGCGACATCGGTCTCGGCGGCCGGAACCACCCCGCCGCCGCACCCGCAGCCACAGTCCCGCCCGTACGGCAGCACATCACGCAGGCTGCCGCCGGCGTTGCCCATGCCGAGCTCGTTGCCGCCGTCGCCGATGCCGATCGTCGGCACCGACCGCTCCCGGCACAGCGCGATCAGCGAGTCCATCGAGGCGACCGTGGCCGTGCACTCCCGGCCCTGGCTCATGTGCACCCGCCCGGCCTCGTTCGCACCACCCTTCTCGATGGCGATGAACGCCCCCACCCGGTGCACGAACAGGCCCTCGGCCGCGGCGCCCGCGGCGGCCCGGTCGGCCGGGTACGCGACCACGGCCGCCGCGTGCAGCAGCACGTCCGCGTCCCCCGTCCGCACCGCCTCCGCCAGCGGCAGGCAGCGCAGGCCGGCGGCGTGGACGACCCCAGTCATCGCCGGGACCAGTTCCGGCTCGACGAGGATCACCGGCACCGCGCCGAGGCCGATGCGCACCGCCCGGGCGAGCGCGGCCGCGCCGGTCGGGCCGTCGGACTCGGCGACGTCCGTGCTGACATAGGGCCGGTTGAGCCACCCGGTCGCGATGAGCACGAGATCACCTGGCCGGACCGCCGCGGTGAGGGTGCGGGCGGCGAGCAGGGTGAGCGGCTCGCCGTAGAAGTCGCGGAAGTGCGGGTACAGGATGTCGATCCGCCCGCGGTTGGGGAGGTCGGCGGTCAGCAGGCGGTCGATGCCCTCACCAATCCGCCGTACGGCGGCGTCCGGCTCGTTCGCGGTCACGGGGTCCCCCTCACGTCCAGGCCGCCGAGTTCACGCCGACCCCGGTCACCGCGCGCAGCAGCGTCACGAGCGCCTTGTGCACCGGCAGCTCGAGCCCGTCCGCGCTCGGCGCGACCCGGCCGCTGACGCCGTCGATGAGCCCGGCCTGCGCGCACGCTCGCAGGACGTCCTCCTCGAGCTGCGGGGTGTGCAGCAGGTCCGGCTGCTCGAGAAGGACGGCGAGCGCGGCGGCGATGCCGTAGGCGCCCCAGTTCGAGACCGTGGCGGCGACCACGACGTCGGTGGCCCGGCCGGGGACGACGCCGCCGCCACAGCCGCACTCGCAGTCGTCGGCGAAGCGGAGCCGGCCGCGGAGGCGGTCGGCGATCGTGCCCATCCCGATCTCATTACCGCCGTCGCCGACCCCGATGGTCGCGACGCCGCGCTCGGTGCAGGCGGCGAGGACGGCGTCGATGTTGGCCAGGACGTCGGTGGTGTCGTGCCCTCGGCTGGTGTGCACGCGCCCCTCCCGGTTGCGACCACCCTTCTCGACGGCGGCGAAGGCGCCCACGTCGTAGCGCTCGAGCAGCTGGCGGGCCATCGCCTCCGCCGCCACCGTCCCGGTGGGGAAGGCGACGACCGCGGCGGCATGCAGCGGGCTTGCCGACGCGCTCGCGGCGACCGCCTGCTCCGGTTCGACGCACCGCAGCCCGGCCGCCTGCACGGCGGCCGTCACGGCCGGCACGATCTCCTCCTCGGTCAGCACCAGCGGTACCGCGCCGAGGCCGAAGTGCAACGCCCGGGCCAAGGCGGCGGCGCCGGGTGGCCCGTCCGTCTCGGCGATGTAGCGGCTGACGTGCGGGCGATCCAGCCAGCCCGTGGCGATGAGCGCGACCCGGCCCGGGGAGAGGCGGGTGTGCAGCAGCCGGGCGGCGGCCAGCGTCAGCGATCCGCCGTGGTGCGCCCGGGCGGCGCCGTAAAGCAAGTCGATCACCCCCCTGCGGGGGAAGTCGATGGTGATCAGCCGGTCGATCTGGTCGCCCTTGCGGGCCACCGTCTCCTCCGTGGGCGCCGCCACGGCGTCAGGGGATCGTGACCGACAGCAGCGGCGCGTACTGCTGGGCGCCGAATACGTCGCTGTCACCGGGACTGCCGCTGGGCCGGTCCCGGCGGATGGTGAACTTGATCGCCCGCAGCGGTTCCAGCTCGAGGAAGGTCACGACCCGGCCCGGCTCGGTGCGGAACAGTTGTGCCACCGACTCCTTCGTCAGCGCGCGGCTGTCGACGACCCGGTGGAAGGTCTCGGGGTCTGGGAAGAAGATGTCGAAGGTGACCAGGTCGACTCCGGCGTTCTTCGAGCGCAGGGTCTTGGCGAGGTCGACGAGGCGGACGGGCTCGGGCATCGAGGCTCCAGTGGTCACGAGAGGGAAGAGACGACGTTCGTCGGGAACAGCCCCGGCAGCGCCGTCGCCGGGATGACGTGGTTGACGGTCCATTCGTAGGCCGGGCTGGCCGCGAGGACCTCGTCGAAGAGGAACGAGACACTGCCGGCGGTGCCCTTCACCTGCGGAAGGCGGGCGTAGAAGAGCTGGCGGGTGGCGGTCATCGCCACCGACTTGGCCATCGCATCGTCGCGCGCGACCGCTTCGACGACGACACCCAGTTCGTGCGCCGGCGTGGTCACGAACTCGGCCTTGCCCAGGATGGCGTCCCGACCGAAGACGTGGAAGTGCAGCTCGTAGCCCCCCTCGCCGAACCTGTCCGCGACCTGGCCGCGGGCCCAGGCGATGGCGTCGTCGATGTGCCGGATCGTGTACTCGTCCCGGACCCCGGCGAAGCCGATGTAACGGCTACCGACCAGGCCGGAGCCCTCGAGCTTGACGAACAGCTCGTCGGTCGCCGCGAACTTCGGACCGGTGACCCGCGTCGTCTTCTCCGCGACCTGCTCGTACCGGCACTCGGTCATGTCGAGCGTGCCGCCGGCGAGCGCCTCGAAGTAGGGGTGCGAGCGCTCGTACATCGAGTGGCTGGCGACCGAGGATGGCGTGCAGCGCTGGTCCGGATGCATGGCCGTGACATCCACGTACGAGTCGGTGATCTCACCCATCACGCTCTCCTTGCCGCCGTAGGGTTCGGCGCAGAAGGAGGCGCACTCGAGGACCTTGCCCATGTAGTAGGCGAGCTCCTCAGCGAACCCAGCCCGGATCGCGGGGGCGGCGAAGACGGCACAGTCGCTCGACCGCCCACCGATGATCACGTCGGCCCCGGCGTCCAGCAACGAGATGTAGGGCGCGGAGCCGGCAACGGCGACGATCCGGTCGGTGCGGTCGATGTCCTCGAGGGCCAGCTCCGCCCGGCCGTCCAACCCGGGGACCATCGTGCCCCGTCGGATCGCGTCCGCGACCGCTTGCGTGGGCACCTCCGAGTGGAAGTAGCCGATGCGGAACTCGTCGAGCTGGTGCGCGCTCGCGATCTGCTGGATCATCTCGACGAACATATCGACACTGCGGTTCCCACCGGTGTCGCCGGCCGAGCCGATCAGCATCGGGATCTTGCGTTCACGCGCGGCGAGGAGCATCAGCTCGAGGTCGTGGCACTGCCACTCACGCGGGCTCGCGCAGGTGTTGCCGCCGAGCGGGCCGGGGCCGATGTCGCAGCTGCCGGAGTCGGCGATCAGGAAGTCGGGGTCGTGCCGGAGCGACTCGTAGAAGCTGCCCGGGCGGGTGGGCGCGAATCCGAGGTGCCCATTGGGACTCACGATGCGCATCCGTCGCGGTGACATGCCTACCTCAGGATTCCCGGCCCGTGGCCGAACTGGTATGGACTGGTCTGGTACAGAGTAACAGGGAGTTGGTGGAAGTCAATCGCCGCGGCGCTCCGCCGCTAGGCTGAACCGCTGCGGGATCGCCCGGCAGGGCGTCCCGACACCGATAGCCATCGACCGCTGGTCCGGGTGGGCGACGACCGTGGCGATGGTCCAGCCGCTGCCCTCGTCGCCGTGCACGCAGGTCGCCCCGGGCTGCTCGTGCACCGACAGCGCCCCGAGGGGGTCACCGGCGAGCCGGTCGGCATCAGCCAGGTCCACGGCCAACCGTCTGCGCCGGGCCCGCGAATCCAGCCCCTCGGCCGAGCCGGCCGGGTGGCGGCAGGTCCCGGCCAACCCGTCACTCACGAAGTGGTTGGTCGCGCACACCTCGTCGCCGGCCGGTTCGATCACCGCCAGGCGGCTGTGACCGCACTCGACCACGGCGACCGCGCCCTCGGCGTCGGCGAGGATCAGGTTGCCGAAGCCCATGCGCGGGACGGATTCCAGGTAGGCGATCGCCTCGTCGGTCGTCCCGCACTGTTCGAGCGCGTGCATCATCAGGGAGAACCGGGGCAGGCCGATCCCGACATCGGTCGACGGGACGTGCGTGTCGGCCACTGCCAGCCCGCGCTCGTTGATCCCGGCCGAGTGCACTGCCGGGGCCCCGGCGGTCGAGAGCGCGAGCCACTCGTAGCCGGCGGCCGGCTGCACCCGCACGATGGTCTGCATCGAGCGGAAGCGCTGGTCGCTGTCGCGGTTCTTGGCGAGTACGGGGGGACGGCCGGCGGCGCCGCGCACGGCGAAGGTACTGCAGCCCCGGTCACCGCCCGGGATGTCGGCGCTGGCGAAGTAGGTGGCGAGCACGGCGACGAGCAGCCCGTCGGCCGGGACGCCGTACCCGCGCGCCATGCCCTCGACCTGGCCCAAGGTGCTCGGCGAGTGTTCCTCGAGCATGGTCCGGAGCTCGTGCAGCGACGCGCGCACGCCCGGTTCGTCCGGCGCGTAGGCCGCCAGGGCGCTGTGGCACCACTGCGCGACCTCTGCGCGCAGGTGGCTGGTCGCGGCCGCGATCGCCCGCCCGATCCGGTTACCGTCACCGGTTGCTTCGACAGTGGCGAGTTGGCTCACCGGGGCTCCTCCGTAGCAGGGCGGTCGCGGGCGAAGAGGTCCTCGACGGTCTCCCGCCGGACGGCGAGCCGTGCCCCCGCCGCGGCGCTCGAGAGCACGATCGGTGGCCGGAGCGCGCCGTTGTAGTTGCTGGCCGTCGTGTGGCTGTACGCGCCGGTCATCGGGAGCACGAGGACGTCCCCGATCCGCGGCGAGTCGAGCCGGGCGCCGCGGACCAGCCGGTCGCCGGACTCGCAGTGCCGGCCCACGACGTCGCAGACCTCACCGCCGTCCGGGCGGGCAGCGATCGCCGGCTGCATCGGCAGGTCGAGGAGCACGACCTCGAGGTTGTCGGCCATACCGCCGTCGACCGCGACGAACGTCCGGCCGGTGCGCTTCACCGTCGCGACCGTGTAGAGGGTGAGGCCGGCGCGGGCGACCAGGCTGCGCCCGGGCTCGACCAGGATCTCCGCGGACGGCGGGAGGCAGGCCCCGGCCGCCTGCGTCAACGTCTCGGCGTAGGCCTCCACCGTCGGCGGGTCGTCGGTGTCGGCGTAGCGCACGCCGAGGCCGCCGCCGAAGTTGTAGGCGGCGAACTCGCCGTACCGGGCCAGCGCGGCGGGGATCCGGGCAAAGGAGTCGAGGTCGAGGACCTGCGAGCCGACGTGGCAGTGCAGCCCGACCAGATCGAGCTTCGAGCGGGCCAGCCGGGCGATCGCCTCCCGTGCCTGGACCCCGGGGAGTCCGAACTTCGACTCGGGCTGACCGGTCACCATCGACTCGTGAGTGGCGACAGTGATCTCGGGGATCACGCGCAGCATGACGTGCTGCCCGGCCGGCGCCCATCTCAGCAGCCGGTCGATGTCGTCACCATTGTCGATGACGAAGGTGCCGACGCCGTGCTCGACGGCGGCCCGGATCTCCGCCTCGGTCTTGGCGTTTCCGTGGACGTAGACGTCGGCTGGGGCGAAGCCGGCTGCCAGCGCCAGCTCGAGCTCGCCGGTGCCGGCAACGTCGCAGCTGAGCCCCTCCTCGGCCAACACCCGGTAGATGGGCGTCGATGGGAACGACTTCGAGGCGAAGACCACCCGTGACTGCGTCCGGCGCGACCGGAACGCGGTGAGATACCGGCGGGCCTGCGCGCGCAGCTCGTCCTCGTCGACGAGGTAGCAAGGCGTCCCGAACTCGCCGGCGAGCTCAGTGAGCGGGCGGCGGTGCAGGACGAGTTCGCCGTCGGCGCCGATCGCCGCTCCGCCGGGGAGGAAACCCAGTACGCGCGGGGAAGGCGTCACGACTGCTCCGTCTGCTGGGTTGCGACCTCAGTCGCGAGGTCGTGGGCCACGCCCGGGCCGCGCAGGCGGGAGGCGGTCGCACCGCCGCAGTGCACCGTCACGGTGAAGCGATCCAAGGCCTCCGGGTTGCGGTCGTAGCGGGGCCAGCTGCTGTTCGCAACGTCGACCCGGATGCGGTGCCCCACGGCGAACCGGTTGCTGACGTGCAGCGGGCCGACGGTCACGAGGGTCGGCTCGCCATTCTGAGCGCCGGCGACCAGCTGCGTCCACGAGGCGCAGCGCCGGTACCCGTCGGCAAGGTTGAGGGCGAAGCCGTCGGGCCAGTCCCTCGAGGCCGGGTACTCGTCGACGATCTTCACCGACAGGTCGCAGGCCGCGCTCTCCGAGGTGAGCCACAGGTCGACGAAGAGCGGGCCGGTGAGGTCGACGTCGTCGGCCAGGGGGGCGCTGCGGAACGCCGCCACGTCGGGGCGCGCCGCGAGCGGCAACCCCGAGCCGGGGGAGTCGAGCGCGTCCGGCAGCTCGCGCTGATCCTGCCCGCCACTGGCGACGAAGCCGGGAATGATATCGGGGTTCCTGATCGAGCTGCCAATCGTCGGCACCGGACGCGCGAGATCCACCCGGAGGTCGCGCCGGCCGGCCGGGGTTGCGTCGTCGCCCGTCTCGAGCCGCCCGTCCGAGGTGAGGGTCCAGTTGAGGTCCCGGCCACCGGCCGGCGGCCACTGGTCGGCCTCGCGCCAGCAGCCGCCGTGGGCGAGGCGGCCGTTCGCATCCCGGCGACCGCTCCCGCCACCCAGTCGGAAGTAGGTGACCGTCGGGGTGTCGGTGGCTCGCTCGGCCTCGACGCCGCGGAGGTGGGCGTCGAACCAGCGCAGGCGCACCTCGTTCATATTCAGCGACGACTGCGCCCCGAACGCCGCCGCGCCGACGAAGTCCGGGTGGCCGTACGGGTCGGCGTGCAGCCAGGTGCCGACCACGACCCGCTTGGGCTTGCGGTGGTGCGCGAGCAGCTCCAGCTTGCGGAAGGTCGCCCACTGGTGGTGCCCGTACCAGCTAGTGACGAGCAGGACCGGGATGTCCGGATACCGGTCGACGTAAGGCTCCAGGTTCATCTGCGGGTTGTCCCACTCCGGCCCCGCGATCACCGAGTCCTGCGCGAACAGCAGCCAGTCCTCGTACTCGGGCAACGCCGACACCGGGGAGGCACCGCGCCGCCAGGGAGCCCTCCGGAACCAGTCGGCGGCGTGGTCGCGCGAGTGCTCGAGCGCGGCTCGCAGTAGGGGGTCGCGCGCGGCCTGCGGGCTCGACAGGGCCATCCGCAAGGCGTAGGTGCCCAGCTGTCCGAGCACGAACGCACCTTCCTCGCGGACCGTGCGCTTGAAGTAGTTCAGCCCGGCGTCGAGGATCACCTGGCAGCGCAGCGCCGGATGGTTCGTGATCGCCAGCGACTGCTGGTTCGCCCCCGTGTAGGAGAGCCCGGTCGTGCCCACCGCGCCGTCCGACCAGGGCTGCTCGGCGATCCAGGTAAGCAGGTCGGCACCGTCCTCGCCCTCGTGCGGCCGTGCGAGGTAGTGCTGGAAGACGCCCTCGGAGTCGCCGCGGCCGCGGGTGTCCTGCAGCACGACGTTGTAGCCGCGAGCGGCGAAGAAGTAGGCCATCGCCTGCAACTCCGGGTCCCGGCGACCGTAGGGGGTCCGCTCGACGATGGTGGGAGCCGGCCCGCGGGTGCCGTCCGGCGCCTGCGGGACGTAGGCGTCGGTGGCGAGCCGGATGCCGTCCCGGCAGGTGAGGAGGACCGTCTCGCGCGTCGTCCGACCGTGCAGCAGCCAGTGCGGGTTCATCAGTGGGCGGCCATCTCGAGCAGCTGCGGGTCCGGCTCGGGCCAGGTCGCGGAGAGTTCGCTGCCCCGCCGGTGGGCCTTCATCCGCGGATCGGCGAAGTCGCGCAACGCGTCGCCGAGCAGGTTCACCGCCAGCACGATGACGAAGATCGCCAGCCCGGGGATCGTGGCCAGCCACCAGGCGGTCGCCAGGTAGGCGCGACCGTCGGCCAGCATCGCGCCCCAGGTGGCGGTGGCGGCGTTGGCCCCGAGGCCGAGGAAGGAGAGCGAGGCCTCGGTGACGATCACGATGCCGAGCTCCAGCGTCGAGACGACGAGGATCGGGCCGTAGATGTTGGGGAGGATGTGCTTGACCATGATCGCGGTCCGGCTCACACCGAGCATGCGCGCCGACGTGACGTACTCGCGCTCCCTGATCGAGAGGGTCTCGCCGCGGACAAGTCGCACGTAGACGACCCACTCGCTTGCGACGAGTGCGATGATCACGTTACGGGTACCCGGCCCGAGGATCGCGATGATCGTGATGGCCAGGAGCAGGAACGGGAACGCGAGCCAGGCGTCGACGACGCGCATCAGCAGCGAATCGAGCAGGCCGCCGAAGTAGCCGCTGACCAGCCCGATGGCCACCCCCGCCACGACAGAGATGCCGACGGCGATGACCGCGACGAGTAGCGATTCGCGGGTGCCGGCGATGAGCCGGGAGAGGATATCGCGGCCCAGTACGTCGGTGCCGAGTGGATGCCCCGCCGAGAGGGGGGCGCGCAACCGGGCGGTCAGGTCCTGGTGCTGGGGATCGTCGGGGACGAGGAGCGGTGCGAAGGCACCGACGAACGCGAACGCGGCGCAGACTAGCGCGGCGAGCGTCGCGGCGAGCCCCAGCTGCCGCACCGGGCGAGCGATGTGCACCATGTCAGACCCCTGCCTTCTTGCCCTGGCGGACGCGCGGATCGAGGACGCCGTGGATCAGGTCCGTCGCCAGGTTGACCAGGACGAACAGCACCGCCATGACGAGCACACCGCCCTGGATAAGCGGGTAGTCGCGGGCGCTGATTGCGGTGACGATCAACCGGCCGAGCCCCGGCCACGAGAACACGACCTCGATCACGATCGCGCCGCCGAGCAGCGAGCCCACCTTGATGCCCATCATGATCACAGCCGGTGGGAGCGAGTTGCGGAGCATGTGCCGCACCACAGCCACCTCGCTCATCCCGCGGGCCCGCAGCGCCTCGACGAACTCCTGATTCTTGGCCTCGATGAGGCTCGCGCGCAGCACCCGCGCCAACGTCGCCGACATCGCGGCACCCAGGGTCACGGCGGGCAGGACGAGGTGCTCGAGGGCCGATCGGAGCGCGATCCAGTTGCCGGACAGCACCGCGTCGAGCGTGTCGATGCCGGTGATGTCCCGCACGCTGAGGCCGGTCGCGAGGCGCCCGCCCGTCGGCAGGATGCCCAGGTGGACGGAGAAGACGAGGATGCAGATGATGCCGAGCCAGAAGCTCGGCATAGAGATCCCGAACAGTGCCAGCGCGCTACCGGCCCGGTCGTAGATGCTGTTCTGCTTGAGCGCGGAGATCACCGCCACCGGAAAGCCGATCGCGACGGCCACGACGAGCGAGGCGACGGTGAGTTCGACGGTCGCCATCAGCGCCGGGCGCACCAGCGAGCCGACGGACGCGCTACGGAAGATGGAATTGCCGAGATCGCCCTGCAGCGCATGCAAGACGAAGTCGGCGTACTGGCGCCAGAGCGGCAGGTCGAGGCCGAGCTGGTGACGCAGCGCCGCCTTCTGCACGGCACTAACGTTCTGCTCGCCGTAGATCGCGTTGACCGGATCGCCCGGGGCGACGTGCATCAGCAGGAAGACGATGACCGACACGATGAACGCCACGATCACCGTCTGCATCAGCCGGACCGACACGAGCCGAACCATGGATCTCTACCCTCATTCGCAGCAGGAGTACGGGACGGGCGCCGAGGCACCGGGCGGGGCCGGGTGGGGCCGGCCGCGGCCGGCCCCATCCGGGGTGATTCAGCTCCTGCCCACTTGCGTGTTCAGGAGGTGGAACAGGCCGATCGGGGACGGTGTCCAGCCGGTCACGTTCGACGAGACGCCGTAGATCTCGTTCGGCGTCACGATCGGCACCCAGGGCGCGTCGGCCAGCAGGGTCTGCATGATGCCGGCGAAGATCTTCTGCCGCGCGGCCGGGTCGACGGTCGACTGCTCCTGTTTGATCTGGTCGTCGAGCGACGGGTTCGAGTAGTTGGTGTACTTGCTCGTGTCGTCGCGACCGCTCCAGAAGTGCCGGATGATGAGCGCATCGAGATCGCCTTCGGCGACGCCCCAGGAGGAGAGGTACGCCTGCTCCTGCCCGGCCTCGGTCTTGGTATCGAAGGCGCTGTCCTCGACGGTCTGGATCTGCGCCTTGAGCCCTGCGGCCTGCAGCTGTCCGAGCACCGCCTGGCCGAGCGTCGCGTCGGCCTGGGTGACGTCGATGACGACCGGCGTGGTCACGTTCTTGAGTACCGCGCTGGCCGCCGCCTGGTCGAAGGTGTTGCCCGGGATGTTCGGCTGGTAGCCGAGCATCGCCTTGAAGGCGTCCTGGTTCAGCGGCTGGGCCTCGCCGACGTAGAGGTTCTTCGCGATCGACTGGGTGTCGACCGCCTGCACCACGGCGCGCCTTACGGCGGGGTCGTCGAACGGCTTGGCCTTCACGTTCATGCCGAGGAAGAAGATGCGGGTACCCGACACGGTCTCGGTCTTGGTGTCACCGGTGAGGGTCTTGGCGACGTCCGGCGGGATCTCGTTGGCGATGTTGATCGCGCCCGACTGCAACGCGGCCACCCGGGCGGAGACCTCCGGGATGGTCTGGAAGACGACCGTCTTCAGCTTCGGCTTGCCACCCCAGTAGTCGTCGTTGCGGGTCAGGTAGACCTGGTCACCTTCCCGCTTGTCGAACTTGAACGGTCCCGAGCCGATCGGCGCCGTGTTGAACTGCTTGTCGCCGACCTTCTTCATGTACTGCTCGGGGACGATCTGCATGTAGTCGAGGATCGTGAGCAGGCCGGGCGCCGCGCTCTTGGTCGTGAGCTGCAGCGTCATGTCGTCGACAGCCTTGACGTCGCTCACGATCGCGCTCAACTGCGAGTAGTACGAGAGCTGCAGCTTGGAGTCGAGCACCCGCTCGATGTTGTACTTGGCTACCTCGGCGTTGAACGGCTCACCGTTGGTGAACTTGACGCCCTTGCGGAGCTTGAAGACCCAAGTCCGCGCGTCCGGGTTGCTCCACGACTCCGCGAGCCGGGGTTTGGGCCGCAGTTCGTCGCCCTGGGTGACGAGTGTGTCGAAGATCGAGTCGCGGATTGCGATCGTCTCGCGCCCGCCGGTCGGCGCGAGCCCCGGGTCGAGGTTCATGATCTCGGCCGATAGGCCGATGACCAGTCGTTGCCCGTCGGCGGAGTTCTGACCACCGCCGCTGGAGCTTCCAGTGCAGGCCGACAGCGTCACTGCGACGACGGCGGCCGTGGCGCCCAGCGCGGCGGCGCTGCGGTACCGGTGCCGTCTGGGACGTGGCTCACGCTTAGGACGGATCATGGAGGTGCCTCCTCAGGCGATGCGTTTACGCTTGGTCGGATCGGGTACGGGTGTCGCCGCGATGAGCCGGACGGTGTATGGATGCTCCGGTCGGCCGATGACCGCATCGGTCGTCCCCTCTTCGACGACCTCTCCGCGGTACATCACGGCAATCCGGTCACAGAGCCCTTCCACGACGGCCAGGTTGTGGCCGATGAATAGGTATGTGAGACCGAACTGGCGTTGCAGCTCCTGTAGGAGCGTGAGGATTTGAGCCTGGATCGATACGTCCAGCGAAGACACGGGCTCGTCCAGGACGAGGACCTTCGGCTCCACGGCCAGGGCGCGGGCGATCGAGATGCGCTGCCGCTGGCCGCCGGAGAATTCATGCGGGTGCCGGTCCATCATGTCCGCCGTGAGTCCGCAGCTCTCGAGCAGGAACACGACACGGTCGCGCCGCTCGGCCGGCGAGTAGAGGCCGTGGATGCGCAACCCCTCGCCAACCAGCGAACCGATCCGCCAGTACGGGTTGAGCGAGGCCAGGGGGTCCTGGAACACCATCTGGGTGAGCCGGCGAAACGGTTTGAGGTCGCGGCGCCGCAACCGGCCGAGGTCGAAGTCGGCGACCCGGACGTGTCCGGAGTCGATGCTCTCGAGGCCGCACACGATCTTGGCGACGGTGGTCTTGCCGGAGCCGGATTCACCCACGAGGCCGAAGGTGCTGCCGGCCGGCACCTGCAGCGTCACCTGCTTCACGGCCTGCACGTCCTGGCCGCGCTGGAACATCCCCCGGCCTGTGTGGAAGGTGCGGCTGAGGTCGTTGACCTCGATGATCGGCGCGCTCATTCGCCCACCTGCGGGCTCTCGCAGCAGCGGAACCGCCGGTCGCCGAGATCGGTCTCGGCCGGCAGGGCGCTGGCACAGCTGGCTGTCGCGTGCGCGCAGCGGGGCGCGAAGGGACAGCTGGTCAACCGCCCGACCACGCGGATGGGGGCGCCCGGGATAGCCCGGAACGTCCGTTGCTGACCGAGCTTGGGCAACGAGTCGAGCAGCGCGCGGGTGTACGGGTGACGGGGCTCGGCGAACAGCGCCACAGTCAAGGCCTCCTCGACGATCACGCCGCCGTAGAACACCGCCACGCGATCACACGTCTCTGCCACGACACCGAGGTCGTGAGTGATCAGCATGACCGCGGTCTTGCGCTGTTCGACGATCTGCTGGAGCAGCTCGAGCACCTGGCGCTGGATCGTCACGTCCAGCGCCGTGGTCGGCTCGTCGGCGATGATCAGCCGCGGGTCGGAGATCAGGGCAGTGGCGATGACCGCGCGTTGGCGCATCCCGCCCGAGAGCTGGTGCGGGTAGCTGTCCAGGCAGCGGGCCGGATCGCTGATCCCGACCTCGCCGAGCAGGTCCAGGCTGCGCCGCCTCGCGGCGGCGGCGCCGACCGAACCGTGGGTGCGTTGGATCTCGGCCAGTTGCTTGCCGATGGTGTAGACCGGGTCGAGCGCGGCCAGCGCGTCCTGGAAGACGAAGCCGATCGACCCGCCCCGCAGCTCGCGCAGCCGGCGGCGCGTGGCAGCGGTGAGCTCCTCCCCGGCGAGCCGGATGCTCCCGCTCATCACGGCGCCAGCCGGCAGCAGCCCGATAATTGCCCGGGCGGTCATGCTCTTGCCCGAACCGGACTCGCCGACGACGCCGAAGAACTCACCCTCCCCGACGGCGAAGGTTGCGTTGGTGACGGCATGCACGCGGCCGATCTGGACGCTAAGATCCGCTACCTCGAGCAGTGCCGGGGTCATCCGTCCGGGGTCCTCTCGCTGCGTCGGTGCCGACCGGTGGGAGTGGGGCCAGCCCGTCCCGCTCCAGCGCGGCTGCGCTACTGGTCTGGCGCGGTCTGGTCTAGGAGTTTTGTGAACCGTAGAGCGAGGGAACCGACGCGTCAAGCGCCGCGCCACGCCCATCGCCCCCCCAGTCCGCAATGGCCAAAAAATGTGCTGCACGAGCGACCCTGGCGCGACAAGATCATTTTTGCTTGCGGCACCTGCTACCCTGCCCGACAGGCCGCATGGTCTGGCCTGGTTCGGCTCGCGTCCCCTGTCCGGCTTCGGAGAATTCGCATGACGTCCACTGAGAACGACGGCTGGCTGAACTCGCGTCACGAGGCGGTCTTCGCGCACATCCAGCGCGAGATCGCGGCCGGTCGGCTCACTCCCGGGACGAAACTGCTCGGCGAGCGGCGGTTTGCCGAGCAGCTGAGCGTCAGCCGCGAGACCGTCCGACTCGGCTTACGGATGGCCGAGCAGGCCGGCCTCATCGTGCGCGTGCCGACCCGCGGGACCTTCGTCGCGCCGCCGCGGGTCGACCAGGACCTGGGGCGGATGGACGCCTTCGACAGCACGGTGCGGCACCTGCATCTCAGCCCGGCGTACCAGTTGGTGCGCACCGGCTCGGTCGCCGCCGACAGCCAGCAGGCCGAGCGACTCGGCAGCGTTCCCGGGACGGAGCTGCTTTCGGTGGAGGTGCTCGGGGTGGGCAGCGGGCTCCCGCTCGCCTACTACCAGTCCTTCCTGCCGCCCCATGTCGTCGAGCGGCTACCCGGGGAGCCGGAGTGGGGCGCGAAGTCCACCTACCAGATCGCCGGGCACGCGCTGGGAGCCAACGACCTCGACGTGTCCCAGGAGTTCGAAGCAGTGCCGCTTCCGCGAGAGATCGCGCAACTGCTCAGGGTGAGCGCGAAGTCTGCGGGCTTTCGCACGGTCAGCCTCTTCACGCACGGCGCTACGCCGGTCGAATTGCGCATCGGTTGGTATCCGGGAAGCCGCTACCGGTTCCGCATCACCCGGCAGGTCCGACTCACCGAGTGAGGCGTCTGCGGGTGATCGCGCCGCGCTGGAGAGGAACCGGGGAGGCCCAGACCGGCCTTGGCCGCGACGCCGAGATCGAGAAGGTCACCGACCACGGCCAGATCGCCAGCTACTGCGTCATGAGCACCCCGCCGTCGGTCGTCGACGACCAGGTGCTGCCCGCCGACACTGGGGGTCAGACACAGCACGACCCGCGCCGGCGCCAAGTTCGCCGAGCGCGTCGGCGGCCCAGTACCAGCCGTAAGTGGCCTCAGCACCACTTCCGGGGACTCGCCCGCGCGGGCCTCACCGCCACGAGCCGCTCCGGATCGTTAACGATGCGCACCGTCTCCAACCGCTCCCCAGACTCGGTCATCCGGACCAGCACCGAGCGGCGCCAGTTCATGTCCATTCCCACGTACTGCTTTCCTCGTACTGTTCGCTCACAAGGGGCCTCCTTCGTCGTGCCGACGCGAACACGCCGAGGTCTACTCGGTGAGTCCACGAGGAGCGAGGCCCCGCTCCTTCATCCCATCAAGCCCGTGTCCGAGTGTTGGACGAGCCCGTCGAGGCGGCCGCGCTCGCCGGCGACCCATGCTGACGTTCGGCTCTCGGTCGAGACCGAGAACTACGCCAATGAGCAGCTCTGGTCTCGTGGTGACCGCCCTGGTGGCGCTCGAGGTCGCGAATTTCCCGCACGACGAACCCGCACCACTGGATGCGCAACATGAACCTGTCTCGATCAACACCGTCGCTGGCGTCAGAGACGATGAACCCTGCCGCGCTAGCCACGGCGCGACACCAACACCGGACGGCGCCGCGTCACAACTGAGACTGAAACTGAGACTGGAGCAGAGTTCTGGGCGGAAGCTGTGAAGGCCCCCTACGTGTCTGCGGCCCTACAGCCCAGCAAATAGGGGAATTAAGTTTGGCGGTGGCGGTGGGATTCGAACCCACGGTGGTGTTACCCACACACGCTTTCGAGGCGTGCTCCTTTGGCCGCTCGGACACGCCACCGCCGGAAAGACTACAGGACGCAGCCTCAGCGCTTCGCCGCGAAGAAGTCCGCGAGCAGCGCCGAGCACTCGGCCTCGCACACGGCCGCCGCGACCTCGGGCCGGTGGTTCAGCCGACGGTCACGGACGACGTCCCAGAGCGAGCCGACCGCGCCCGCCTTCGGGTCCCAGGCGCCGAAGACCAGCCGGCGGACCCGCGCCAGCACCAGCGCACCGGCGCACATGGTGCACGGCTCCAGCGTCACCGCCAGCGTGCAGCCGTCCAGGCGCCACGACCCGAGCGCGGCACCGGCGCGGCGCAGCGCGATCACCTCGGCGTGCGCGCTGGGGTCCTGCCCGAGCTCGCGCTCGTTGTGCGCCCGGGCGATGACGGACCCGGCGGCGTCGAGGACGACGGCACCGATCGGCACCTCGCCGAGCGCCAGCGCGGCCCGGGCCTCGACCAGGGCGGCCTGCACCGCCAGCTCGTCCGCCGCCATCGGATCCGGCCGGGCGTCAGACACGCAGGTCGTCGAAGGCCTCGGCGCAGCCGGCCTTCTCGCAGACGTGCACCAGCAGGTCGATCGGCAGCATGCCCTCGTGCGCGCACATCGCGAGCAGCTCGCCGGCCGGTGTCCCGAGATCCTCGACGATGTCGGCATCGCCGAACGGTGCGCTGTCGTGGGCCGGCGGCGCATCCTCGTCGTCACTGAGCTCGTCCTCGCCGATCTCGTCCAGCTCCTCGATGATCACGGCCGCCAGCCGGTAGTTGTCCGCGGCGTGGCCGTAGGACAGGAACGCCCGCGGCTCGGTCTCGCTCTCATCGAGCCGCACGATCGCGGCGTACTCGTCGTCCTGCTCGATCACGAGCAGCCGCACGTCGCCGGCGACGTCCAGCACGACATCGGCGATATCGGTGACCGTCTCGCAGTCCTCCAGCGTCACCTCGCTCGCACGCCACCGCTCGCCCGTCCGCGTGAGCAGGGCAGCGAAGTAGGACATCAGCGCGCCCCGATCACCGCACGGCCCGGGCCGACTCGATGGCGCGGGCGTACTCGTCGGCCAGCCCCAGCCGATCCAGGATCTCCTCCAGCATCTCGTCCGGGTACGCGTCGATGTCATCGAGGATCTGTTCCATTTCGTCCTCGCCCAGATCGAGGTCGGCGAACAGGTCCAGGTCACCGATCGGCCAGACCTCGTCCAGCTCGTCGTCCTCCAGCGGCTCCTCGCCGAGCCGGACCAGCACCTGCTCGGCGAGCGGGTAGGCGACCGCCGCGGTGATGTCCGAGAGCAACAGCGCGATCCGGGGACCGTCCTGCCGCGCGATCAGGAAGAACTCGTCGTCGACGCTGGCAACCACGAACGCTCCGCCCTCGGGCGATTGCGAACGCAACGCCTGCAACAGCACGCCCAGATCGTCCAGCACGGCGGGCGGCAGCGGCTCGATCCGCCACACACCGCCGTCGCGAAACGCCGCCACGGCGAAGCCACGTTGTGCCACTTGCCCCACCGCCTCTCGTGCCGTCACCGTCGCGAGGTATCGATCCTGACACGTCTGTCCCGTCCGCGGGAAGTCGGCAACGGCCACGCGCTACCGTCGCTGGCGTGAGTGCACACAGACAGCATCGCGCGTGAGCGCCACTTTCGGCCGCGTCGCAGTGCTGGGGCTGGGTCTCATCGGCGGCTCGCTGATGCACGCCGTCCGGCAGAGCGGGCTGGACGTCGTCGGCTACGACATCGACCCGGCCACCGCGGCGGCGGCGAGCGCGTCCGGCTATCCGGTCACCCCGACCGACGCGGCAGCCGTCCACGGTGCGGACCTGGTGGTGCTGGCCATGCCGCTGCCCCAGGTGCCCGACGCGCTGCGCTCGCTCGCGCCACACCTGGCACCCGGGGCACTGCTCACCGACGTCGGCACGCTCAAACAGCCGGTGCATGCGGCCGTGCGCGAGATCGTGCCGCACGCGCGGTTCGTCGGCGGCCACCCGCTGGCGGGCACCGAGGAGAGCGGCTGGGGGGCCACCGACCCGCTGCTGTTCCGCGACGCGCCCTGGACGCTCACCATCGAGCCGGAGACCGATCTGGACGCCTGGCTGGCGGTGGCCGACCTGGTGTGCGACCTGGGCGCCAAGCCGGTTCCTGCGACGGCGGCCGAGCAGGACACCGCCGTCGCGCACGTCATCGGGCTGCCGCACGTGCTCGCCGAGGTGCTCGCCCTGACCGGGCTGGCCGGCGGGCCGCTCGGGCTGTCACTGGCCGCCGGCTCGTACCGCTCCGGCTCGCGCGTGGCCCGCACCCGTCCTGATCTGGTGGCCACCTGGTGCGACGGCAACGCCGCGCTGGTGCAGGCACTGGACGACGTCATCGGCCGGCTCAGCGGTGCGCGAGAGCAGCTCGCGGCGAACGGGTCGATGTACGAACTGGCCGCGGCCGGGCACGATGCGCGCGTCAACTGGGAGCACCGCCGGTTCGCGCCGGTCGAGCTGCGTGCCGGGGTCGAGGAGCTGTGCGATCACGGCCGCAACGGCGGCTGGATCACCGCGGTGCTGCGCGATGACGACGGCGTGCGGCTGCTGGGGATGCGTCCGCCGTCCTGAGCGGGCCGATTGGCACAATGGCGCGATGCTGCTCAACCTGCTCGGCCTGCTGCTGCTCGGACTGATCGCCGGCGGCATCGCGCGCATGTTCGTCCGCAGCCCGCAGCGGCTGGGCTGCCTGGGTACCGCGCTGCTCGGCATCGTCGGCTCGTACGCCGGTGGCAGCCTCGGCTCGATCCTGTTCCACGACAAGTTCGACCTGCGCAAGGCCGGCACGTTCGTCGGCGCGGTCGCCGGAAGCATCGTCGTGTTGGCGCTCTGGCGGCTGGTCGACCGCTCGCCCCGCCGCTGAGCTACAGCGAGCAGGTCTTCTGGCCGGCGTTCAGGTTCGGCTTCGGCACTGCCGGGTCGCCGGCCCTCGTCGCCGGTGCGGTAGGTCGGCCGGACGCGTCCGGCTGGCCGACCACCGTCGTCGTGCCGTTCTCGTCGCGGACCCACACCGGCTTCTTGTCCCGGATCACCGAGTCGTACAGCGCCCGCCCCTGGGTGCCGTCCAGCAGCACCCGTCCGGTCATCGACGTGCCGGGCGGCGAGTAGTTCCGGTCGGCGATCGGGGCGGTGTAGAACGTGACCCGCTTGGGGTCCAGGCCGTGCAGCGACGACGCCAGGTTACGCAGGTCGGCGAAGCTGGTGTCCTTGTCGATCGTGATCGCCCTGGTGGCCGCGTCCAGGAACGACGTGAGCCGGGTCGGGTTGGTGAGCATCGACCCGCTCATCGCCTGACGCAGCACCGCGCCCAGGAACATCTGCTGGCGCTTGATGCGGCCCAGGTCGGAGCCGTCACCGAGCGACTCACGGGCCCGCACGTAGGCAAGCGCCTGCGAGCCGTTGAGCTTGTTGTTGCCGGCCCGCAGGCGTAACCCGCTGCCGTGGTCGTAGACCGCCTGCGGGCTGCAGACGGTGACCGTGCCGATCGCGTTCACCATCGACTTGAAACCACTGAAGTCGATCTCGACGAAGTGGGTGACGGCGATGCCGGTGAGCTTCTGCACAGTGGCGATGGTGCAGGCCGGGCCGCCGACGGTGAACGCCGAGTTGAACATGTCCGAGTGCGCGGCGACGGTGCTGCCGTCGGCTGCCCTGCATGCCGGGATCTGGACCCACGAGTCGCGCGGGATGCTGATCACCGTCGCGCGCCGGTGGTCCGGCGAGATGTGCACGATCATCGTGGTGTCCGAGCGGGCCCCCGAGGCCAGCCCGTATTTCCGACCCAGGCCCGCACGCGAGTCCGACCCGATGACCAGGAAGTTCTCGGCGTTCAGCTGGCGCGCCGCCTCGCGGATGTTCGGGTCGTGGCGCTGCAGCACCGTGACGCGGTGCAACTGGTGGTTGTACTTCTCGTACAGATACCCCGCGATGCCGAACCCGGTGAGGATCAGCACGAGGGTGAACGCGACGGCCGAGGTCACGGCGCGCACCGCTACCCGCCGCCCCTTGCGCCGCCGGCGACCGGCGCTGCTGCCCGCGTTGCGAGTGCGCAGCCGCTCCAGCAACCGGTCCTGGTCCGGGGACAGGCCGGCCGCCACCGCAGGGATCAGCGGGATGACGGCCGTCGGCGACTCGTCGTACCCGTCGGCCTGTACCCGCGTGATCGGTGCGGTGAACTCCTCGGCCGCGTACGGATCCAGGGGCGGCTGGTCGAGCCACGATCCGGTAGGGGTCGTGTCGTCGGTGCCGGACACGATCCTCCTCGGACAACGTGCGATTGCGCGGGACCGGACGACCCTATTGCCCGCGCCCGAAACCCAGCGCGTTGCTGCCAGCCTGCTGTCAGCGCCCGGCGCCGCGTTCGCTGTGGATGCGCGGCGGCTCGCTTTGGAGGGCGGCGGGGGTGTCCCCTATGCTGGTCGCGGTCACCACCGGGGCTAGCATGATGCGGTTCGCCCTCATCGTCTAGAGGCCCAGGACGCCGCCCTTTCAAGGCGGTAGCACGGGTTCGAATCCCGTTGGGGGCACAGCAGTACCCAGATTTCGCAAGGCCCCGTAGCTCAGTTGGTTAGAGCGCCGCCCTGTCACGGCGGAGGTCGCCGGTTCAAGTCCGGTCGGGGTCGCCAGCCTTCTTCACGACGCCGTGCGGGCGCGTCAGCCCAGCCGGATCCCGGCCAACTGCGTGGCCTGCGCCACGAGCCGGCCGGTGCCGTCCCACACGTAGCACACCTCATCCACGCGCTGAGCGTCGATCAACTGCGCCCGCTGCAGGACCTGCACCGGGCCGGGCACCGGCAGCGCGCGCACGTACACCGACAGTTCCAGGGTCGGCACCCAGCCGGTCTGCTCGATCTCGAAGGTGGCCGGCGGGAAGGCGTCGACCGCGAACAGCAGCGCGGTGGGGTCGAACGGCTCGCCGTGCGTCAGCTCCAGCCAGCCGCGCAGTTCGCCACGGCCACTCGGCCGGCCCGCCGCGAAACTCAGCGTCGCCGGCTCGAGGCGCAGGTCGATCTCGCCCATCATCGGGACCGGGAAGCCGGTCGGCCCCACCGGCGGCAGCCGCACGCACTCGTCCCGGCCGACCTCGCCGGCGGCGGGCAGCCCGTCGGTCCAGTACGGCTTGGTGTCCGGGTCGAGCAGTCCGATCGTGAACAGCGCCTGGACGCACGGCTTGCCCGCCTGCGACATGCGTGCGCGCACCTGGCTGGCCGAGCGCCCGGCGCGCAGCACCTCGGCCACCACGTCGACGGGCCCGGGTTCCGGCGAGTGCAGGTAGTGCGCGCTCGCCGCGAGAACGTGCTGGTGCGCGCCCACGCGGCTCGCGGCCCGCCCGAGTACGGCCAGCAGGTAGCCGCCGTTCGGCTTGCCGGCGATCGTCCAGAGCGGACTCACCTCGGCGGTGAACCGTCCCGGCGCGCTCTGGTCGACAGCGGTCACGTCGGCGAAGGAGGACGTCGGCATGGGTTCATCAAACACCGCGGCCGGGCCATGGCCGCCCTGGCCTAGGCTCGTCCCGGCGGACCGGCGAAGGAGGCGGGCATGGGCGAGCGTCCCGGGCTGCTCGTCGCCGCGCACGGCACCGAGGTGGCCGCCGGCTCGGCCACGACGAACGCCCTGGTGGCCGCGGTGCGCGCAGCGCGGCCGGGGCTGCCGGTGTCGCTGTGCTTCCTGGACGTCGCGAGGCCGTCGCTGACCGAGGCGCTGGATGCGGCGTGCGGACCCCTCGTCGTGCTCCCGTTGCTGCTGTCCACCGGCTACCACGTGCAGTCGGACATTCCGGCCGTGGTCGCCAACCGGCCGGGCGTCCGGGTGGCCCGGCACCTCGGCCCGGATCGGCTGGTCATCGACACGCTGGTCGACCGGCTGGGGCCCTCAGACGCCGCCACGACCGCACTCGTCGGCGTCGGCTCGTCCCGGCCCGAGGCGCGGGCGGAACTGGACGAGGCGGCGCGGCTGCTCGCCGGACGGATCGGGCGGCCTGTGACTGCGCTGACGCTCGGCCAGGACGTGCGCGCCGCGCTGCAGGCGATGGCGCCGCCGGTGGACGTGGCCACCTACCTGCTGGCCGAGGGGCGGTTCGTGAACCGGCTCCGGCAGGCGGCCGCGGGGATCGCGCGGGTGGCCGACCCGATCGGCGTGCACCCGGCGCTGGTCGAGTTGGCGCTGGCCCGCTATGACGAGGCCGGCTTCGACGAGGCCACCGCTGGTCGCGAAGTAGCCCGGTCGAGGTCCGGTAGACTCTGCCGGGTTCGGCCGCCGACAGCACGTGGCGGCCGCACGGCCAGGTAGCTCAGCTGGTACGAGCGACCGCCTGAAAAGCGGTAGGTCGGCGGTTCGATCCCGCCCCTGGCCACCAGATCATGGACCTCACCGCGTGGAACCCGCCGCTCATCACCGACGGCGTGGTCGAGCCGCGCACTGACAGCAATCGCACTGGCAGGAATCGGACGTCGCGCGGATCGAACTGACGTGCGGTGCGGACAATCACACAGCGCAGAAGGTCGCCGAATGCTGCGGCTTCACCAGGCAGGGCGTGCTGCGTTCACACAGGAGTGCCCGGCGAACACGGCTGGCCAGCCGGGGCAATCGGGCTCTGCTCGCATGCTTGCAGGCAGAGCCCGACTGATTCGAACGACTACCGCACCCAGGCCGCCGACCTGCGGATCGGTCAGTGGCGCCCGGAATCGGCGCGTCCGGATGCTCGGACCACCTCGGACCACCCCGGCCCACCCCGGCCGACCGCTGACCCTGGCTAACGACTGACCCTGACCAATCCGTGTCGACCGTCCCGACAGCGACAGGACTTTCGGTCCTGTCGCGGGACCGCTGCACCGTGTGCACTGTTGCGCACACGGTCGACGAGCGACACGCACTCGCCTGCCGCCTGAGGAGATCCGATGGTTGCGACATACGTCTACCCGCGAGATCCCGTCGTGCGAGCCGCAGGTGATTACCTGCACTGGGGCGTCATCCAGCTCTCGCTGGCCAACCTGATCATCATCCTGGCGATGATCGCGATCTTCGTGCTCGCGCTGCTCCTCCCGTTCCCAGGCGGCCGGAATGATACCGCTGAGCACCGGGACCAGATCTCCGAGAAGGCCCAGCTCTCTGAAAAGGCCCGGATCTCTGAAAAGGCCCAGTCCGATGACGCCGGGTAGAGCTCGGGTTGCGGGTGCGCCGCCGGTCGCGACCAACTGGACGGTGCGGCTGCGACGCCGGGTCAGCCGCACCGTGCCGGAGGGCCAATGGCTGCCCGACCGGCAACCTGCCTACGTCCGGTCGTGGATCTACGTATTCGGCGTCGCGACGTTGGCCGCATTCCTCGTCGTGCTCGCCAGCGGCGGGCTGCTCGCCGTCGAGGGTGCGGCCTGGTGGCACGTCTCCTCGGTGGGCAGGTTCGTGAACTCGATGCACCTGTGGAGCGTCGAGCTGTTCTTCGCGTGCATGGTCATCCATCTGTGGGGCAAGTTCTTCATGGCGGCCTGGCGCGGAAAGCGGGCGCTGACGTGGGTGACGGGCGCTGTCGCGTTCGTCGGCTCCATCGGCACCGCGTTCACCGGCTACCTGTCACAGTCGAACTTCGACAGCCAATGGATCGCCGGGCAGGCGAAGGACGGGCTGAACGCGGTAGGCGTCGGGGCGTTCTTCAACGTGCTCAACCCGGCGCAGATGCTGCTGTGGCACATCGTGCTGCTGCCGCTGATCGTCGGAGTACTCGTCGTCGCCCACGTCGTCCTCGTGAGACGGCACGGCGTCGTGCCACCGTTCGACGCGGTGCCGCCCGCCGCCCATCCGGCCGAGGAGCCGGGGCGATGACTACCGCAACGAGGCGACGAGGCCGGCGTGACACCACGCCGGACGCACACCTGTTCCCCACCAGGTCCTACGACCTCGTCAAGGAGTTCGTGATCGCGCTCGTCGTGCTGACGGCCCTGACGGTGCTGCTCGCGGCTGTGTTCAGCTCGCCGGACCGCAAGGCGATCACGCTGCAGGCCTGGGCACGTGCGGCGCCGTCGGACGTTGTCGCAACCGCGACTGCCGAGCTCGGCGGGACCAGCACCAGCGCGTCGTACGGGGCACCGTACAACCATGCGAGTGAGGGCCAGAAGATCGGGCCTCTGGCGCTGCAGAAGTGGGCCGGGGTGCGCATCCCGATCGACAGCGCGAACGACCTCGTGATCAAGCCGCTGCGCAGCGTCCGCGGTGACGCCGTTCTGACGACAGCGTTGAACGCCTGGCACGGTGCCGCCGCCGCCCAGCAGACCGCGTGGGCGACGGCTTACTCCGACGCGCTCGCGGCTGCGCCGGATGGCGATCCGACGAAGGCGGGGGCGGGCGACTTCGGCCCGGTGCCGGTGCTGGCGGGGAAGTTCCGTGCGCTGGCCGCTTCGGGCGGTCTGGAGAGCCTGCTCGTGCGTGACTCGTTCTACCCGTCGGATCAGACCAAGCCGCTACTGCTCCTCGCCGACGGCGCGTACCTCGAGGACCAGGCGCGCGCCGAGAACCTCGGCGGCGACCAGTGGGGGATGATGAACGAGTCGGGAAACTACCCCGGCCAGCCGTGGATGTGGCTCTACACGTTCTGGTACCAGGTCAAACCGTTCTCGACGTCGGGGAACGCTGACGCCCTGGTGTGGGCCCTGATGATGATCCTCACGGCCGCGCTCGTCCTGGTTCCCTTCATACCGGGACTGCGCTCCGTCCCGCGGCACCTCGGAGTGCACAAGCTCATCTGGCGACGCACCTGAGCCGTCGGGCGCTCAGCTAGCGACAGCGTCAGCGCAGCAGCGCGAGCACCAGGGTGATGACACCGACGCCGACGATGCCGAACGCGATCAGGCGCGGCAGGCCGGTCCACGGCAACGGCGCGTCCGCGCGCATCGCCTGCTCGTTGCGCGACCAGTGCAGGTAGCCCTCCAGCGCGGTCAGCGTGCCGCCGACAGCCAGCACGACACCGATGACGATCGCGCCGACCCCTGGATGGTCGACGAAATGGACGACCGCGAACGCGGCGGCCAGCAACGCGATCGAGGTGCGGATCCAGGCCAGGAAGGTTCGCTCGTTCGCCAGCGAGAAGCGGTAGTCCGGACGAATGCCGTCGTCCAACCACTGCGGCCTGCGCAGGCTCGGCCACTTCACGCGCGCCCTCCTCAGGATCGTCCCGCCCAATCCAAGCAGAACGACTTCCGCGCCCGCGCGCACGGCGGTAAAGTGAAACACGTTCCAGTTTCGCCGACGTCGCGGGCAGGTACCGATGCAACCAGTTGCCGACTACATCGTGGTGGGCGCGGGCAGCGCCGGCTGCATCATCGCCAGGAGGCTGGCCGACACCGGCGCCGCGGTGCTGCTGATCGAGGCCGGCCGGCGCGACAACACCCAACTGGTGCGCAAACCCGGCATGATCGGCCCGCTGCACAGCGTGCCGCAGCTGAAGCGGACGGTCGACTGGGGCCACTACACGACCCCGCAGGCCGGCGCGCTCGGCCGGCGGATCCCGCAGACCCACGGCAAGGTGGTCGGCGGCTCCAGCTCGATCAACGGCATGGTCTTCGTGCGCGGCAACCGGCACAACTTCGACGACTGGGCGGCCGAGGGCAACGCCGGCTGGAGCTTCACCGACGTGCTGCCGAGCTTCAAGCGCTTCGAGTCCTTCGAGGACGGCGAGTCCAACTACCGCGGCGGCTCCGGGCCGATCAAGGTGACCCGCGCGAAGAACCTCACGCCTGCCTCGCAGAGCTTCCTGGAGGCATTCAGCGCGACAGCGGGCGTGAAGCAACTGGACGACTACAACGCCGAGAGCCAGGAAGGCGTGTCCCTGTTCCAGCAGAGCAACGCGGCCGGACTGCGCTACAGCACCGCGGTCGGTTACCTCGACGACCGCGGCTCGAACCTCACCGTGCTGCCGAAGACGCAGGTGGTCCGCGTCGTGATCGAGAACGGCCGCGCCACCGGTGTCGAGGTCTTGAGCCGCCACGGGCGCGAGATGATCCGCGCGAACCGGGAGGTGATCCTCAGCGCCGGCGTGTTCGGCTCGCCGCAGCTGCTCATGCTCTCCGGCATCGGACCGGCCGACCACCTGCGCGGACACGGCTTGGACGTGCTTGCCGACCTGCCGGTGGGCGAGAACCTGCACGATCACCTGTTCGTGCCGATGACCTACGCGATGCCGACCGGCGTGCACCGCCCGAACCCGCTCTACTTCGGCAACGCCTGGGTTCGGGAGCGCTTCCGCTCCGGCAGCACCTGGCTGGCCCGCAGCGTGTTCGAGGTGGTCGCGTTCGTGCGCACCCGGCAGGCGGGTGAGATTCCCGACCTGCAGCTCCACGTGCTGCCGTGGAGCTACCCCGCACCGAACCAGGACGCCCCGATCCGGCACAAGCCCGACCCGCGCCGGGCGCTCACGGTGATGTCCACCCTGATCTACCCGAAGAGCCGCGGCACGCTGCGGCTGGCGTCCGACGACCCGACCGCCGCCCCACTCATCGACCCGAACTACCTGGCCGAGCAGTCCGACGTCGACGTCCTGGTCGACGGGATGGAGCTGATCCGCGAGACGATGTCGGCCACTGCCATCTGCGACGGCGTGCAGTGCGAGATCGCGCCGGGCCCCGGCTTCCCGGATCGCGCCGCCCTCGCTCGTGAGGTGCGCAACCGTGCCACGACCGTCTACCACCCGGTCGGCACCTGCCGGATGGGCGTCGACGAGCGGGCGGTCGTCGATCCGGCCCTCATGGTTCGTGGCGTCGACGGGCTGCGGGTGGCCGACGCCTCGATCATGCCGAGCATCGTCGGCGGGAACACCAATGCGGCGTCGATGATGATCGGCGAGCGCTGCGCCGAACTGATCACGCGGCGCTGATCACAGCTGGGCCGCCAGCTGCACCGACATGCAGATGTCGGTGATGCTGCTCTCGCTCTCGCGCAACAGGAACATCGCCCGCTCCACCCGGCGCCGCTGCAGGTACCGGTGCGGCGTTTCGCCGAAGGTCGCGGCAAAGGTGCGGATGAAGTGGGCCGGCGACACGTGCGCGATCCGCGCCAGCGCGGCCACGTCCAGCGGCTGCGCGTAGGCGCGATCCATCGCGTCGCGCGCACGCAGCAGCCGCCGGTTCTGCTGCTCGCTCTCGCGGCTCACCGGCCGGTCAGCGGGTCAGCGTGGGCTGCTCGGGGTCGTGCGTGGCGCCGCCGGCGTCCGGGGCGTCCGGGTCACGTGCCGCCGCAGCCTCGCGCGCCGCCTGCAGACCGGACACCAGTCGCAGCGGCACCTCCTTGAGCATCAGCGCGAGCACGAACGCGATCACCAGAACGCCGGCGCCGACCAGGAACACCAGGTCCATCGCGTCGGAGAAGCCGACCAGGAACGGGTGCGCCAGTGCCTTGTCCAGCGAGTGCAGGAAGGAGGTGTCGTTCAGGTTGCCGCCGCCGCCGAGACCGAGCGTCTTGACCTGGTCCGGGTGCGCCTTAGCCGCCTGCTGGAAGGCCGGTGTCTCGGCCGCCTTGTCGTACGCCGTCTTGATCTTCGAGCCGGCACTGGAGAACAGGATCGACAAGAAGACGGCCGCGCCCAGGGTGCCGCCGACCTGCCGGAAGAAGGTCGTGGACGAGGTTGCCACGCCCATGTCCTTCGGTGGCACCGCGTTCTGCATCGCGAGCACCATCGCCTGCATGTTCAGGCCGAGGCCGGCGCCGAAGACCACCATGAACAGGTCGGTGACCACCAGGGACGTGTCCGCGTGCACCGTCGAGAGCAGCAACAGGCCGACCACCAGCATCGCGCTGCCGATCACCGGGAAGATCTTGTAGCGGCCGGTGCGCGCGGTCAGCTGACCTGCTGTCAGCGAGGCGACCATCATGCCGGCGACCATCGGCAGCACCAGGAGTCCGGCCTTGGTGGGCGAGGCGCCCTTGACGATCTGCAGGTACAGCGGGATCGACATCATGCCGCCGAACATCCCGACGCCGATGACGAACGACTGGCCGGAGCCGACGGCGAACGGGCCGATGCGGAACAGCCGTAGCGGGATCAGCGCCTCGTCGCCCATCAGCGACTCCACCCGGACGAACGCGACCAGACCGAGCACACCCAGGACGTAACAGAAGAACGCAGCGCCGGACGACCAGCCCCAGGACTGGCCCTGCTCGGCGACGATCAGCAGCGGCACCAGGCCGATGGCCAGCGTCGCCGCGCCCCACCAGTCGATGCGGTGCTCGTGCCGGTGGTGCGCGACGTGCAGCACCTTGGTGACCACGACCAGCGCCAGGATGCCGATCGGCACGTTGATGTAGAAGATCCAGCGCCAGCCGGTGACGCCGAAGATGTGGTTCGTGCCGGCGAGGAAGCCGCCGACGACCGGGCCGAGCACGGACGAGGTGGCGAACACGGCCATGAAGTAGCCCTGGTACCGCGCCCGCTCGCGCGGCGGGATGATGTCGCCGATGATCGCCAACGCCAGCGACATCAGGCCGCCCGCGCCGATGCCCTGGAACGCGCGGAACGCGGCCAGCATGTACATCGACGTCGAGAGCCCGCACAGCGCCGAGCCGATGACGAAGATCGTGATCGCGAACAGGAACAGCGGTTTGCGGCCGTAGATGTCCGAGAGCTTGCCGTAGAGCGGCGTCGCGATCGTCGAGGTGATCAGGAACGCGGTGGTGACCCAGGCCTGCGCGGCCAGCCCGTGCAGGTCGTCACCGATCGTGCGGATCGCGGTGGAGACGATCATCTGATCCAGCGAGGCCAGGAACATGCCCAGCATCAGGCCGGACAGGATCGTCAGGATCTGCTTGTGAGTCAGCTCGTCGGACGAGCGAGCCGGTGGTGCGGGCGCCGCGGACGCGGACATCAGTTCTCCCCTTCTGCCGGGCGGTGCCGCTGATCGGCGCGCTCGGAGATCCACTGCGTACTCGCCGACTCGTAGTCGCGAGTGAAGCGCCGCATCAGGTCCGCGAAGCGCCGCAGGTCGCGCTCGCTCCAGTCGGCCAGCATGGCGGCGAAGTACCTGTTGCGGATGTCGTCGTGCCGGGCAACGGTCTCGTCGGCCTTGTCCGTCAGCACGAGCAGGCTGGCCCGCCCGTCTTCGGGGTCGGCCCTACGCTCGACCAGGCCCTCCTTGACGAGGGCGGCAACCTGCCGGCTCACCGTGGACGGATCGGCGCGGACGTGCTCGGCGATCGCGCTCGAGCGCAGCGGCCCCTCGTTCGCCAGGCACTTGAGTACCAGCTGGGCGGTCCACTCGACGTCGTGCGCCGCCGCGTCCAGCACCCTGGCCCGGGTACGGGCGAAGGAGCGCATCAACTGGCTGACGTTGTCAGCGACCGCGACCACGTCCGGACTGAGGACGGGCTGTTCTGTCGCTTCCATGGCCACTCACTTACTTGCGCTAAACAAATAGTTGCAAGCCGCAAGCATCTACCTACCCGGCGCCCGAACGCAAATCCGTTCCGGTGCCGGCTACCCGTTCAGCGTGTCCGCCAGCACCTGTGCCTGGGACAGCCCCAGCTCGTGCGTCGCCGTCAGCAGGGTCAGCGGGCCGTGCGTGGCGCGGAGGTCGGCGAGGGCGCCGGCGGCCGGTTGCGCGGCGAGCTCGGCTCGATAGCGAGCCGCGAACTCCTTCTGCTTGTCCGGGTCGTGGCCGTACCACTTGCGCAGTTCGGTCGACGGGGCGACGTCCTTGCACCACAGGTCCAGGGCGGCGCGTTCCTTGGAGACACCACGCGGCCAGACCCGGTCGACGAGCACCCGCCGCCCGTCGTCCGGCACCGGGTCGTCATAGATCCGCTTCACCCGCACGTCCACACCTCGAGTGTGCCGCATCGGCCTCAGGACAGCAGGGCGATCGACTCCTCGCGCATCTGCACCTTGCGCACCTTGCCGGTGACCGTCATCGGGAAGGCGTCCACCAGGTGCACGTAGCGCGGGATCTTGTAGTGGGCCAGCTTGCCCGTGCAGAACTCGCGCAGCGCCTCGGCCGTGAGCGGCTCGGCTCCCTCGCGCAGCCGGATCCAGGCCATCAGCTCCTCGCCGAACCTCTCGTCCGGGACGCCGATCACCTGCGCGTCCACGACATCCGGGTGGGTGTACAGGAACTCCTCGACCTCGCGCGGGTAGATGTTCTCGCCGCCGCGGATCACCATGTCCTTGATCCGGCCCACGATGTTCAGGTAGCCGTCGGCGTCCATCGTCGCCAGGTCGCCGGTGTGCATCCACCCCCGGCGCAGCACGTCCGCCGTCTTCTCCGGCTCGTTCCAGTAGCCGATCATCACCGAGTAGCCGCGGGTGCACAGCTCCCCCGGCGTGCCGACCGGGACCGGCAGGTCGGTCTCCGGATCGACCACCTGCACCTCGACGTGCGGGTGCACGCGCCCCACCGTCGCGACGCGGCGATCCAGCTCGTCGTCGGCCCCGGTCTGGGTGGACACCGGTGACGTCTCGGTCATCCCGTAGGCGATGGTCACCTCGGCCATGTGCATCTCGTTGATGACCCGCTTCATCACCTCGACCGGGCACGGGGAACCGGCCATGCAGCCGGTTCGCAGCGAGCTGAGGTCGTAGTCGGCGAAGTCCGGCAGGCCGAGTTCGGCGATGAACATGGTGGGCACCCCGTAGAGCGAGGTGCACCGCTCGTCCTGCACTGCCTCCAGCGACGCGGCCGGGTCGAAGCCGGGCGCAGGGATCACCACGCAGGCGCCGTGGCTGGTGGCCGCGAGATTACCCATCACCATCCCGAAGCAGTGGTAGAAGGGCACCGGCACGCAGATCCGGTCCTCGTGGGTGTACCGCATGCCCTCGCCGACGAAGAAGCCGTTGTTGAGGATGTTGTGATGGCTGAGCGTGGCGCCCTTCGGGAAGCCCGTGGTGCCTGAGGTGTACTGGATGTTGATCGGGTCGTCGAACGAGAGGCCGGCCGACCGCTCGGCGACCTGCGCGCTGCTGACACCCGCTGCATCGGCGAGCAGCGCCGTCCAGGTCGGGCCGTCGGTGTACACGACCTCGCGCAGGGCCGGCAGCCCACCGCGGACCTGCTCGATCATCGCTCGGTAGTCGCTGGTCTTGAACTGCTCCGCCGAGATCAGCGTCCCGATCTCGGCCTGGCGGAGCACGTACTCGAGTTCGTGCGTGCGGTAGGCCGGGTTGATGTTCACCAGGATCGCGCCGATCCGCGCGGTCGCGTACTGGACGAGGAACCACTGCAGGCAGTTCGGCGCCCAGATCCCCACCCGGTCGCCGGCGCCGACGCCGCGCGCCATCAGCCCGCGGGCGAGCTCGTCGACCGCCTCGTCCAGCTGGTGATAGGTGAGGCGGCGTGCGGTGGCGCGATCGACGACGGCCTCGCGGTCCGGATGCGTCGCCACAGCTCGCCGCAGGTTGGCATCGATCGTCTCCCCGAGCAGCGGGAGGCTCGAGACGCCGTTGGAGTAGGAGGTCGCCAGCATGCGCCGATCCTAGGTCGCTCAGCTCACTGCCGGCAGCGCTCGATCGGCGTCCCGGCTTAACGCTCGAGCGCCGCACCGAAACCGCAGTAGCGGGGTTTCGGCGCGGCGCTCCGGTGCGCTTGGTCGGTGCCGTCAGGCGTCGACCGTTGCCTGGGTGTTGCCCTCCAGCAGCGCGCGGACCTCGGACTCGCGGTAGCGGCGGTGGCCGCCCAGCGTGCGGATCGAGGTCAGCTTGCCGGCCTTGGCCCACCTGGTGACCGTCTTCGGGTCGACGCGGAACAGCGTCGCGACCTCGGACGGGGTGAGCAGCGGCTCGGACTCAGGGCGGTGACGAGGAGTCGTCATCATTGCCCCCCTTCTGGGGAATCGTCCTGCGGGGTCCTGTCCCGCAAGTACTGCAATGCGGGTCCTGTTCCGCATTACTTGCCCAGTATGCCTATCCGGACACACCGTGCCTACTCGCCGCCTCATTCATGTCCACTGTGTGCCAACGGGGTGCACAGTGTCCGTTTCATCCGGCGCCCTGAACCGGCAGCAAAGGGACAATCGCGGCCGGCGCTTACCTACGTGCGGGCACGGCGGGGGGCGAGGTACGCTGGCAGCACGACAATGACAACTTTCCCGGCGGTATCCCGAACACCCATGCCGCCGGATGAGCGCGTGAGCGAGGGGGTCGAGCCATGGGGCGCGGCCGTGCCAAGGCAAAGCAGCAGAAAGTGGCTCGGGAGCTGAAGTACAACTCCCATCACACCGATCTGGACGCGCTCCAGCGCGAGCTGGGCGGCTCGCCGTCCTATCCGGCGGACACTGCCGAGTACGAGGACGAGGACGAGGACGATCGCGGCGACTGGGTCCGGGCCGGGCACTGAGCGCCGGCCCGTGACCTTGTGATCGCGTGCCAGCGACCCTGTGATCGCGTGCCAGCGACGCAGTTCGATCAGTTGGCGCGCGGACGCCGGATCGCGCCCCTATCGCACGGCCCGGACGCGGTGCGCGCTCAGCCCCAGGTCGCGCCCGGCCCGGCGTAGTCGCCGGCCAGCTCGACCCGCCCCGACCCGGGCCGGACCTCACCCAGCCGCCAGGCGGGTACGCCGCGCCCGGCGGCGACGGCGAGGCAGTCGCCCGCACGCTCGGCAGGAACGACGGCGACCATGCCCACGCCCAGGTTGAACGTGAGCTCGAGCTGTTCGCGCGAGACGTTGCCGGTGCGCGCGATCAGCTCGAACACCGGCTGCGGCGCCCAGGTGGAGCGATCGACGATCGCGTCCAGGTGCGGCGGCAGCACCCGCACCAGGTTGCCGGCCAGCCCGCCGCCGGTGATGTGGGCGAAGGCGTGGGCACCTGCCTGCTCGGCGAGCGCGAGGCAGTCCAGCGCGTAGATCCGGGTCGGCGTGAGCAGTTCGTCGGCAAGCGTCCGGCCGTCCAGCAGGTCCGGCGTCGCCGCCAGGTCCAGCCCGCCCTGCTCGAGCAGCACGTGCCGCACCAGTGAGTACCCGTTGGAGTGCAGGCCGGAGGAGCCGAGGCCGATCAGGACGTCTCCTGCGCCGACCCGTTCCGGGCCCAGGATCGCGTCGGCGTTCACGACCCCGACACCGGTGCCGGACACGTCGTACTCGTCCGGGGCCATCAGCCCGGGGTGCTCGGCCGTCTCGCCGCCGATCAGCGCGCAGCCGGCCAGGACACAGCCCTGTGCGATCCCGGCGACGAGCTGCGCGATCTGCCCCGGCACCACCTTGCCGGTGGCGATGTAGTCGGACAGGAACAGCGGCTCGGCGCCGACCACGACCAGGTCGTCGACGACCATCGCCACCAGGTCGATGCCGATCGTCTCGTGACGCCCGGTCGCCCGCGCGATCGCGATCTTGGTGCCGACCCCGTCCGTCGAGCTGGCCAGTACCGGGCACGGGTACCTGGCCAGGTCGAGGTCGAACAGCCCCGCGAAGCCGCCGAGGCCACCGCGCACGCCCGGGCGCGCGGTGCGGGCGACCTGCGCCTTCATCAGCTCGACGGCGCGATCACCGGCGGCGATGTCGACCCCGGCGTCCTGGTAGCTGGTCATCGGCAGGCGATCACGGGCGGGTCAGGGCGTCTTCGGCCAGGTAGCCGGAGGCATGCTCGGGCTCGCGCCCGGCTACCGACCGCTCGATGCCCTCCAGCACGTGCTTGCCGACCACGTCGGGCAGCGGGATCGGGTACTCGCCGTCGAAGCACGCGCGGCACAGCCGCGTCCTGGGCTGCTCGCTGGCCGCGATCAGCCCGTCCAGGGACACGTAGCCGAGCGAGTCCGCGCCGATCGAGGCACGGATGCCCTCGGTGTCCAGCCCGCTCGCGATCAACTCGGCCTTCGACGCGAAGTCGATTCCGTAGAAGCAGGGCCACTTCACCGGCGGGCTGGAGATGCGCACGTGCACCTCCAACGCCCCCGCCTCGCGCAGCATCCGCACCAGGGCACGCTGGGTGTTGCCGCGCACGATCGAATCGTCGACCACGACCAGCCGCTTGCCCCGGATCACGTCCCGCAGCGGGTTCAGCTTGAGCCGGATGCCCAGCTGGCGGATCGTCTGGGAGGGCTGGATGAACGTCCGCCCTACGTAGGAGTTCTTCACCAGGCCGAGGCCGTACGGGATCCCCGACGCCTCGGCGAAGCCGATCGCGGCCGGCGTCCCGGACTCCGGGACCGGGATCACCAGATCGGCCTCGACCGGGCACTCACCCGCCAGCCGCCGGCCGACCTCGACCCGGGTGGAGTGCACGCTGCGGCCGGCGATCGTCGTGTCCGGACGGGCCAGGTAGACGTACTCGAACAGGCAGCCCTTCGGCGCGGGCGCGGCGTAGCTCTGGCTGCGCAGGCCGTCCTCGTCGATCGCGATCAGCTCGCCCGGCTCGATCTCGCGCACGAAGCTGGCCCCGACGATGTCCAGGGCGGCGGTCTCGGACGTCACCACCCAGCCCCGCTCGAGCCGGCCCAGCACGAGCGGGCGCACGCCCTGCGGGTCGCGTGCGGCGTACAGGGTGTTCTCGTCCATGAACACCAGCGAGAACGCGCCGCGCAGCCGCGGCAGGACGTCCATGGCGGCCTGCTCCACCGACACGTCCGGGCTCGCGGCGAGCAGCGCGGTGAGCAGGTCCGAATCGGTGGTCGCCCCCTGGCCGCCGCCGAGCACGCCCTCGGCGCGGGCGGCGGCGAACAGTTCGGCGGTGTTGACCAGGTTCCCGTTGTGCCCGAGCGCGAGGCCGGTGCCTGCCGTGGTGGTCCGGAAGCTCGGCTGCGCGTTCTCCCAGGTGGTGGACCCGGTGGTCGAGTACCGGGTGTGCCCGATCGCGAGGTGCCCCTGCAAGGTCGCCAGGGTCGCCTCGTCGAAGACCTGGCTGACCAGGCCCAGATCCTTGTAGACCAGCATCGAGCTGCCGTCGCTGACGGCGATGCCGGCCGCCTCCTGGCCGCGGTGCTGCAGCGCGTACAGGCCGAAATAGGTCAGCTTCGAGACCTGTTCGCCCGGCGCCCAGACACCGAAGACGCCGCAGGCGTCCTGGGGTCCCTTGTCGCCGGCGAGCAGATCGTGCGTCAGTCTGCCGTCGCCCCGGGGTCCCGCCACGGGGCCAGTCTACGGGTGCACGGCGCCGGGTCCCGCCACGACCCGCACAGCTTCGCCGGGTACGGTGTGCTCTCGCTATGGGTGAAGTCCTGCTGGTCCTCGCGGTGTTCGCCGCGTGCGCTGTCGAATCGGTCGAGGCGCTGACGATCGTGCTCGCCGTCGGGCTGACCCGCGGGTGGCGCTCAGCCGTCCAGGGCACGCTCGTGGCGCTGGTCGTGCTGGGTGCGCTGGTGGCCGCGCTGGGGCCCGCGCTGCGGGTCGTCCCGCTGGACGCGCTGCGGCTGGTGGTGGGCGGGCTGCTGCTGGTGTTCGGGCTGGGGTGGCTGCGCAAGGCGATCCTGCGCGCGTCCGGTCTGAAGGCGCTGCACGACGAGGACGCGATCTTCGCGCGGGAGCGTGCGGCCGCGGCGGCCGCGAACAGCCGTTCTCGGGCTTCGGTACCGGACTGGTACGCCTTCACGCTGTCCTTCAAGGGAGTGCTGCTCGAGGGGCTCGAGGTGGTGTTCATCGTCCTGACGTTCGGGGCCAACCAGGGCCACATCGACCTGGCCGTCATCGGTGCGGCGGCCGCCGTGGTTTCGGTGGCCGCGGCCGGCTTCGCGGTTCGCGGCCCGCTCGCCCGGGTGCCGGAGAACACGCTCAAGTTCGGCGTCGGCGTGATGCTCACCGGTTTCGGGCTGTTCTGGGGTGCCGAGGGCGCCGGAGCACACTGGCCGGGCAACGACGCGGCGCTGCCGGTGGTGCTGGTGTGCGTGCTGGCCGGCGCGCTGGGTGCTGTCGCGGCGCTGCGCTCGGATCAGCCCGAGCGGGAGAGGATCGCAGCGTGAGGTCGATGGGCAGGTGGCTGAAGGGGTTCGCGCTGTTCTGGTGGGACTTCATCGTGGGCGACGACTGGCGGATCGCGGCAGGTGTCGTGGTCGCGCTCGCGCTCACCGCCGCGCTGGCGCACGCCGGTCTCACCGCGTGGTGGCTGCTCCCGCTCGCCGCGGTGGCGATGCTCGCCCTGTCGCTCCGGTCGGCACACCGCACCGCGCGTCCGGCTTCCCCCACCGACTGACGACGCCCGCCCCGGCTTTCCCCACCGGGTGACGACGCCCGCCCCGGCTTTCCCCACCGGGTGACGGCGTCCGCCCCGGCATCCCCCACGCGGTGACGACGTCCGCCCGGCTCCCCCCACCGGGTTACCAATGGGAGCGCTCCCATTTCGGGAGCCGGTGGGGGGAGCGCAGCGGCCCAGGGCAACTCAGCTGAGCACGGGCAGGTAGGCAGTCAGGTCGGCGCGGCTGCCGCTGGCCCGGACCGCACCGGCAGCGACCGCATCGCGAAACAGCGCGCGGCCGGTCGCCAGGCGCAGCCAGGTGAGCGGGTCGGTCTCCACCACGTTGGGCGGCGTCCCGCGGGTGTGCCGCGGGCCGGCGACGGCCTGGACCGCGACGAACGGCGGTACCCGCACCTCGACGGACCGGCCGGGCGCCTGCGCGGCCAGCAACTCGGCCAGCGTGCGGGTGGTGGACGCCAGCGCGGCCCGCAACAGCGGCACCGGGTCGCGATCGGCGAGTGAGCGGCTGACGTCGTCGCAGTGCACGACCAGGTCCAGCACCCGGGTCCGGGCGAAGTCCACGGCGGTGATCGGCCCGCGCGGGCCGGCGATGACGGCCCCGTCCGCGATCGCCTCGAGCTCGACCGGTTCGCGCAGCCGGGCGATCAGCTCGCCCGGGGAGCTGTCGCCGGTGGCTGCGATGGTCTGCTCGGTGATCTGCGCGGCGGCCGGGGCGTACGCCTGCACGTAGTCGGCCACGGCGATCGGCGGCCCGGGCGTGCGGTTCTCGCGGGTAGCCAGCCAGCTCTGCAGCCCGTCCTTGCTGCCGGCCAGGTGGCCGATCAGGGTGCGAACGTCCCAACCCGGCAACACCGAGGGAGCCGCGAACGACTCGGTCGGCACCTGCTCGAGCCACGCCCCGAGTGCGCCGCACTGGGCCCGGTACGCCGCGAGTTCCGCGGCGAGCCGCTCGCTCACGGCCACCGGGTCATGCGAAGCGGCTGGGCAACGTTCCGGACCACGCCGCCCGCAGTTCGCGCACCGGGATGGCGAACTGCCCCTGCACCTCGAGCGTGCCGTCGAGCAGGTCGATCACGCCGATGCGCGTGTGCGGCAACCCGCGGGCGGTGCACATGTCGGTGAAACGCACCTGCTCGCTGCGCGGCACGCTGACGATCGCCCGCCCGGTCGACTCGCTGAACAGCGCGACGAACGGGTCGGCGCCCTCGGGCAACACGATCCGCGCCCCGGCCGATCCGCGCAGGCACGACTCGACGAGCGCCTGCGAGAGGCCGCCCTCGGCCAGGTCGTGCGCCGAGTCGATCAGGCCGTCGCGCGAGGCGTTGATCAGGATGTCGGCGAGCAGCATCTCGTGGTGCAGATCCACCGCGGGCGGGAAGCCGCCGAGGAAGCCGTGTTCCACGTGCGCCCACTCCGAACCGCCGAACTCGTCCCGCGTCCGGCCGAGCAGGTAGATCAGGGCACCGTCGCTGCGGAAGGCCTGCGGAGTGCGCCGGGCGACGTCGTCGATCACGCCGAGGACGCCGATCACCGGCGTGGGCAAGATGGCGGTGTTCCCGGTCTGGTTGTAGAAGCTGACATTCCCCCCGGTGACCGGGGTGCCCAGGACCCGGCAGCCGTCGGCGAGGCCGCGCACCGCCTCGGTGAACTGCCACATGACCGCCGGGTCCTCCGGCGAGCCGAAGTTCAGACAGTTGGTGACGGCGAGCGGGCGGGCGCCGGTGGTTGCCACGTTGCGGTACGCCTCGGCCAGGGCGAGTTGCGCGCCGGCGTACGGGTCCAGCCGGGTGTACCGGCCGTTGCCGTCGGTGGAGACCGCGACGCCCCGGCCGGACACCTCGTCGACCCGGATCATCCCGGCGTCCTCCGGCTGGGCAAGCACCGTGTTGCCCATGACGAAGCGGTCGTACTGGTCGGTGATCCAGGACTTGTCCGCCAGGTTCGGCGAGGCCGCCAGCCGCAGCACGGTCGCGCGCAGCTGGGCGGCGCTGCGCGGGCGGGGCAGGTTGTGCCCGTCGTGCGCGTTGATCGCCTCCTGGTCGAGCGGGCGCTCGATCGGCCGGTTGTACTGCGGCCCCTCGTGCGCGGCGGTCCGCGGCGGGAGGTCGACGATCGTCTCGCCGTGCCAACGCATCCGCAGCCGGCCACCTCGCGCCGCCTCCTCCGCCGAAACCTCGGTGACGGTGCCGATGACGGTCGCCAGCACCTCCCACTTCGCGCAGACCGCCAGGAACGCGTCCAGCCGCTGCGGTGTCACCACCGCCATCATGCGTTCCTGCGACTCGCTCATCAGGATCTCTTCCGGCCCCAGCGTGGGGTCGCGAAGCGGCGCCAGGTCGAGGTCCACGTCCATGCCGCCGGTGCCGGCCGCGGCCAACTCGGTCGTGGCGCAGGACAGCCCGGCGGCGCCGAGATCCTGGATCCCGACGACCAGGTCGGCGGCGAAGATCTCCAGGCAGCACTCGATGAGCACCTTCTCGGCGAACGGGTCACCGACCTGCACGCTCGGACGCTTGGACGGTTTCGCGTCGTCGAACGTCGCCGACGCGAGCACCGACGCGCCACCGATCCCGTCGCCACCGGTGCGGGCGCCGAACAGCACCACCTTGTTGCCCGGCCCGTCGGCCTTGGCCAGCTTGATGCCGTCGGCTCGCATCGCGCCCACGCACAGCGCGTTCACCAGCGGGTTCCCGGCGTAGGAGGCGTCGAAGTACACCTCGCCGCCGATGTTCGGCAGGCCCAGGCAGTTGCCGTAGCCCCCGACACCCGCCACCACGCCGGGCAGCACCCGGTGCGTGTCCGGCGCGTCGAGCCGGCCGAAGCGCAACGAGTCCAGCACGGCGATCGGCCGGGCACCCATCGTCAGGATGTCCCGCACGATCCCGCCGACACCGGTCGCCGCGCCCTGGTAGGGCTCGACGTAGGACGGGTGGTTGTGTGATTCGATCTTGAAGGTGACCGCCCAGCCGTCACCGATGTCGACGACGCCCGCGTTCTCACCCATGCCGACGAGCAGCACCGGCTTGTCTGCGGCCTCCGGCGGCTTCTTCTCGGCGAACTGCCTCAGGTGCACCCGCGAGGACTTGTACGAGCAGTGCTCGCTCCACATCACCGAGTAGATCGCGAGCTCGGCGCTGGTCGGACGCCGGCCGAGAATCTCCCGGATGCGGCGGTACTCGCCCTCGGCCAGGCCGAGCTCGGCGTACGGCTGCGGCTGGTCAGCCGTGTTGGCCGCGAGCTCGACGGTGTCCAGCGCCATCTACGCAGCTTCCTGGACGCCCGCGACGCCGAGGAAGAAGCCCAGCCCGTCGGTGCCCGGGCCGGTGAGCGCCTCGACGGCGTGCTCGGGGTGCGGCATCAGCCCGACCACGTTGCCGCGTTCGTTGCAGATCCCGGCGATGTCGTGATAGCTGCCGTTGGGGTTGCCCCCGAGGTAACGTGCCACGACGCGCCCGTTCGCCTCCAGTTCGGCGAGGGTGCGCTCGTCGGCGATGTAGCCGCCCTCACCGTTCTTGAGCGGCACCACGATGTCCTGCCGCATGCGGTACGACGAGGTCCACGGCGTGCTCACGTTCTCGATCCGCAGCGGCTGTTCCTTGCACACGAACTTGCGGTGGTCGTTGCGGATCAGCGCGCCCGGCAGCAGGTGCGACTCGCAGAGCACCTGGAAGCCGTTGCAGATGCCCAGTACCGGCAACCCGTCCCGGGCGGCGGCGACCACCGTCTGCATCACCGGGGAGAAGCGTGCGATCGCGCCGCAGCGCAGGTAGTCGCCGTAGCTGAAGCCGCCGGGCAGGATCACCGCGTCGACATCGTGCAGCGACGGGTCGGCGTGCCACAGCGACACCGACTCGGCCCCGGCGATGCGCACCGCCCGCGCGGCATCACGGTCGTCCAGACTGCCTGGAAAGCTCACCACACCAACGCGAACCGGCACGCAGACCAGGCTACCGGCACCCGGTCCGGCAACGCGCTGCGGTCCAGGGCCGCAGCCGGTTGTGGAATCGGGTCAGCGGCGGATGGTGAAGTTCTCGATCACCGGATTCGCCAGCAGCGTGTCGGCGATCCTGGCGAGCGCCTCGTCGTCGACCTCGTCACCGACCTCGAGTTCGAAGTGCTTGCCCTGGCGCACGTCGCTCACCCCGTGCACGCCGAGCCGGCCCAGCGCGCCGACGATCGCCTGGCCCTGGGGATCCAGGATCTCCGGCTTGAGCACCACATCGACGACCACGCGGGCCACAGCCACTCCTCGGATCTACGGCAGGTATCGGCAGGCACAGCCTAGTGGCCGGTCGATCCGGCACCGGGTCCCGCGCCCGTCCGCAAGCTGCGGTTCGCCGCCTCGAGGTCCTCGGGCGTGTCCACCTCGACCGCGGACAGGTCGGAGATGTCCAGGGCGGCGAACCGCAGCGCGTCCCGCTCGATCGCCAGCTCGATGCCGCGCTCGAAGTAGTCCTGGTCGCCGACCTCGACCAACCGGGCGATCAGCGCCGCCTTGTCGGCCGCCGACACGTAGTTCAGCCCGACGGCCTCACCGAGTGCGGACGCCGTCGTCTTGGACAGCGCGTTGATCCAGCCGTCGGCATCGAGGGTGTACTTGACCTCCTCCTCGCCAACCGAGGCGGTGTTCACCGCGACGAAGGACCGGTCCCGCTCGACCAGCGGCACCGCCCGTTCCAGCACGGCACGCTCGAACACGACGTCCCCGTTCATCCAGAGCACGCCGCCGTCATTCGTGGCGCGCAGCGCTCGCAGCAGGCTCTTGGACGTGTTCGTCTCGTCATACGCCTCGTTGTAGACGAAGATCTGCTCGGGGTTCGCCTCCAGGATCATCTCCAGCTTGAAGCCGACGACGACGTACACCTGGGGGTTCGCGAAGACCGTGCCGAGGTGGTCCAGCTGGTGGGTGTGGATGGTGCGCCCGTCGCTCATCGGGGTCAACGGCTTGGGGTGCGGCCGGCCGAGCCTGGTGCCCCGGCCGGCGGCGAGGATCACCACCTGTTGTCTCATGCTGCGATCAGTCCCCCATCGGTCGTGCCGCTGCTCACGCTACTTGCGCCGCGCGGCCTGCGCGGAACTCTCCACCGCGGCGACGGTGCGCTCACAGCACCGGCCGTCCCGCTCGGGGAACGTTGCTGCGATGCGCTGCAGATACTCCGGCGCCGGGGCGCGCCGCGCGCCGGACACGGCGCCACGGACGGCCGCGACGGCCTGCTCGACACTGGCGCAGACAGGACCGAACCCGTCCCGCTCGTAGTCGTAGTAGCCGCGTCGCCCGACGTGGCCGCCACCCAGGACCCGATCCGCGTCGAACTGGAAGTAGACGACCGGGCGGTCCAGGTAAGCCGCGTTGAAGGCCATCGAGGAGTAGTCGGTCACCATGAGCGCGGCCTCGGCGATCAGGTGCTGCACGTCCCGGCCGGTGAACTCGAGCGGCTCGACGTGCGCCGGCAGGTCGATCAGCTGCAGCGCCGGTTGGATGTTCGGGTGCGGCAGGAACCCGATCCGCAACCCCTCGTCCGCAGCAAGCTGTCGCAACGACTCATCGCAGAGGAAGGCGCGCCACTGGTGGACGTACTCGGTCTGCAGGAAGTCAGGGTGGACGGTACGGCGGTGCGAGCCCGGTGCCTTCGCCTCGTTCAGCCATTCGCGCCAGGTCGGACACACCAGTACGTACTTGCGGTCGTCCGGCCGCACCGTCGCGCCGAGTTCGCGCAGTCGGTCGAAGCGTGGCAGGCCGGTCATCTTCACCTCCTTGGAGGTGAAGACGTACGGGGTGCGGTCGCCGGCGATCGACTCGTACTCGGCGGGCGTGCTCGTGACGAACACGTCGATGTCCTTGCTGTTCAGCCACCGCGAGATGTCGTCCTTGATCACGCCGTGCTGCAGGAAGGTGAACCGCCAGCCGGGCTCCCCCAATCGCACGACCTGGGCCGGCCGCGTGACGGGCGCGTCCACCTGCGAGGAGAGCAGGTGCGCGCAATTGAGCATCAGCAGCCTGTACTGCAGCGACCCGTAAGCCACCAGCCGGCGCCCGAAGCCGTCGCGCTTGAGCCGGATCCAGTCCGGCGTGCCCTCCTGCAGGACGAACCACGCGTTGATGTCCGGACGGTGCTCACGCAGGTAGCGGAACAGGCGCTCGGCGTTGTCGTCGGCCTCGTGCAGGCGATCCATCAGCGCCCACGCGCCGCGGTACTTCAGCCGCACCGGGACCGACCGCGCCAGCCGGAGGGCGGCCCGGTCGGCCGCGGTCACCTCGTCGGCGGCTTGGGCCGCCTGCGCCTTCGCGTCGGCGGTCGGGTCGGCCATGCGACGCAGCTGCGCGGGCCGGGCGTCCAGCACCACCGGCACCGGCCAGTCATCCCGCAGCGGCGCGGGCGTTCCGTCCAGTTCGACCCGCAGGGTGCCGTCGGCCGGAACCCACGCGATGCGTTCGTAGAGCAGGGTGTGCTCGAAGTAGTCGCACGTCCGCACCTTCGCGTGCTCCGGGACGATCCGGAGCCCGCGCGAGTAGATGACCTCCTCCGGCGGCTCGCCTGCGAAGCGGTAGGCGATCCGCACCAGCTTCTGCGCGCGGTCGTACTCGTCCACGACCACGTACGGCGAGACCCAGCGGGTCCCGCTCAGTCCGTGCAGCAGGATGTCGCGCCACTCGGACGGGAATCGCCGCAACGCGAAGCTTTCGATCGCTACCGGGTCGAGCAGGCCGGCGATCTCACCCAGCATCGCGAGGAACTGCTCGGCCACTTCGCCCTTGGCCGCGGTGGGGACACCCGCGACAGCGGCGTCCGAGCTGAAGTACCAGGACAGGTCGTAGAGGATCATGGTCTGCAGCCACTCGGGCATGTGATCGCGCCCGTCGCGTGCTCGATGCAGGATGTCGAGGTAGCCGTAGCGCGGTACGGCGAGATAGCGGTCGGGGTCCAGCAGGCTGTTCTGCAAGGTCGAGCTGCCGTCACCGCGTTTGCGGTAGGTGTAGCGGGCCGAACGCAGGAACCCGACCAGCGGAGCACCGCAGGCCAGCAGGTAGCGCGCGCAGAAATAGCCGTCCTCGTAGATCGGCCGGATCCGGCTGTCGAAGGTCAACCCCTCCCGCTCGATCACCTCGCGCCGGAAGAAGCCGGTGGCGACACTGTTGTGGAAGAAGCCCGGGGACCGGTCGAGGTCGACGAGTTGATCGCTCGTCATCATCCGGCGCATCGGGTGGTCCTCGGCGACGACGCCGGTCTTCTCGTAGAACATGATCCGGTTGGTAGCTACCAGTGCTACCCGCTCGTTCGCAGTCAGGAAGCGGTCGACGATCGACAGGTAGTCCGGGTCCAGCGTGTCGTCCGGGTCGGGGAACGTCACCCACTCGCCGTGCACGTGCTCGAGGGCGGTGTTGCGCGCCGCACCCTGGCCGGCGTTCGGCTGCGACAGCACGGTCACCAGGCCGGGACGGCGCGCCGCCCACTCCTGCAGTTCGGCCAGCGAGGCGTCCGTCGAACCGTCGTCGACCATGACGACCTCGACGCGCTCCAGGTCGAACGTCTGTCGGTCGATCGAGGCGATGAACTCGGGCAGGAAGCGCTGCACGTTGTGTACCGCGGAGACGATCGAGAACCGTGGCCCGGCCGCGGCAGGCAATCTAGCTCGCCTTCTCGAACGGGCTCGGCAGCGGGAAGTACCGCGGCAGGAAGTCGGCCAGGATGCGCTTCTGCGACTGCACGTCCGACTCCGCCGTCTCATGGTCGTTCAGGCAGAACACGTCGTAGTCGCGAGTACGCAGCAGGTTCGTCAACCGCCGTTCGGTGTCCGGGCGGGCGATGTCCTGGTAGGCGTACCTGATCCGTCCCGGCACGGCCCGGCCGAGGTTGTACGCGTAGTAGTGGTGCAGCGCTGAGGTGATCGAGTAGTCGTCCGGATGGCGGAAGCGGGAGCGCGCCACCTGCGCGAACAGCTCGGGGTACTGCTTTTCCATCTCTTCCAGGACGGTCCGCTGCTGCGCGATCGGGGTGTGCTTGAACTTGTGCGTCACGGTCACCCCGAAGCGCTCCTCGATCAGCGCCCGGTTGCGCTTGGCGGCACTCATCACCGGCAGGTCGCGGCTGCTCGGCGGGTCGATGTCCAGCGTGCCCTTGGACAGGAAGAAGTACGACAGGCCGTTCGCCTCGAAGAACAGCTCGGGCTGCACGAGGCGGCCGAAGAAGACGTCGTCGTTCAGGTACAGGTAGCGGTCGGACAGATTCTCGATGTGGTGCAGTTGCGACTCGATCGCGTGCGAGTTGAACACCGGCAGCACGCTCGGGTCGCTGAAGATCTGCTTGTGGTCGACCACCTGGATCTTGGGGTGACTGGTGTCCAGCCACGGCGGCACCTGCTGATCGGTGACCAGGTAGATCCGCCGGACCCAGTTCGCGTACATGGCGACCGAGCGCAGCGAGTAGCGCAGTTCGTCCCGGGACGCGAACCGTGATGGGTGGACCGCGGTGCGGTTGAGCTCAGCCGCCTCCTCGGGCGAGGAGACCGCTGCCTTGCGGGCGCGCCACGCCGGATCGTCTCCGTCCACCCAGGTGTAGACGACATCGATCGGTTCGCGGACCTGGAACACCGACGGTTTGCCCGCGGCGGCCGGCCAGTGCGCCGGCGAATGCACGGCTTCCTCCCAGGCGCCCGGACTGAGATAGCCGGTGACGGCGTTGTCCTCGTCCGACGCGATCCGGGTACCCGGTTCGAACATGCCACCGTCCACCCGCGGCTCGTCTTCGCGGGTGACCGTCCGCCAGAAGTCGAGCGGGATGCCGGTTCCGGCATCGTTCACCACCGTTCCGTCCGGCGCGGCGACCTGGCGGAACAGGATGCAGTGGGCGCTCGAGTCCAGCTCGGCCCGGCCGGCCGGTTCGCACAGCGGCATGCCCACGCCGGCCCAGCCGCGAGCCGGGCTCACCGGCGGCGCCACCGCCCATCCGGGGCCCGCGAGGCCGGCAACCAGGGCCGCCGTGGCCCGCGGGCGATCCTCCTCGGCGACCGCGATCTGTACGGGCGACTCGTGCGTGGCAGGCAGTACCACGTAGGCCACACCCGCGCCGTCGAGGGCCACCCCGATCGCGCGCGCCGTGTCGCGGCGGTGCTGGTGTGCGTCGTACTCGTGCACGACGTGCGGGATCAGGTGGCGGCCGGCCCAGTGCATCCCGTTTGCCTGGCGGCCGGACAAGCTACGCAGCCGTGCGGCGGTGCTCACCTGCCAGCCGAGCTCGCCGTTGCGGAACCGTACGAGCCGCAGCAGGGTCGACTCGGGTAGTCGCGCCGTCACCTGCTGCTTCAGCCCGCCGAACATGCCCACCTCGCCCTGTAGCTCCTCCGGTAGCGTGACCGTGTCCGTGTCACGTATCGAACGTTTACCGTACTTCAGCCGCGCGCTCGCGCTGCCGCGAGTGCTTGCTGACAGACGACCGGGGTCGCGCCCCCGGCAGTTGAGAGGTCAGGGGAGTCTTCCGGTGAGTGTTCCGCCACCGAACCCGGGCAAAGACCACATTGTCATCGTCGGGGCGAGCAAGACGGGAACGACCGGCCTGTACGCCTCCGTCAAGGCAGCACTGGTTGCCGCCGGGATCGCTGCGCGCACGATGTTCGAGCCGCGCCACGCGTTCCGCGTCGACAACATCTTCCGGCTGGCGCCCGGTCAACCGGTCCTGGTCAAGCGCACCCTCGACGGACTCGAGGGCGCCGTGCCGGATCCGCTCGCCTTCGACCGCCGGATCATCACCGTCCGCGACCCGCGCGACGTGCTGGTCAGCACCCTGTTGTTCCGGCCCCTCACCAAGCGGGCGCTCGAGCGAGTGGGTGAGGCAGAGGTCGAGCAGTTCATCGCAGCCCTCGAGCAGAAGGAGGCCGACCCCGCCTCGATCTCGGTGCGCGAGCTGTTCGAGCTGACCGAGACGCTCGGGATCGGCGGGCCGCCGTACAAGCAGATGATGTGGGACCTGACCGCGCAGCAGGGGCTGATGCGGGAGCAGGAATTCCACCCCGTTCGCTACGAGCGGTTCATCGCCGGCGACCTGGCCGACCTTGCCGACTATCTCGGCGTCGCCGTCACGACGGTGTCGAACACCGAGTCGGCGATGTTCGGACACATCGTGCGTTCGAAGTCCTCCGGAGCCTTCCGGCAGTGGTTCCGTCCGGACGACCTGACCTACTACAACGACCTGTTCCGGACCCACTTGACCGAGCTCGGCTATCCGTTGGACGTCGAACTGGAGACCGGCGTGAGGATTGATCCGGCCGAGTCCAGCGAGTACATCCGCACCCATTTCGCCGAACGCCGGGGCAAGCTGGCCACGGTCGAACGAGTCGCCCGGAGCGCCTGGTCGCCCACGGACGTCACCACGCTCGAGGATCTGCAGAACCTGATGAGCTTCGCAGCGGACGGTGACGGCGAGGCCTGCGTGCGGGTCGCCAAGGTCGCGTTGAGCGGGCACCTCCGTGAACGGGACGAGGCGATGGCCTTGCGGTGGGCACGAGCCGCGGCGCAGCTCGGGGTCGGCTCGGGCGTGCGGCTGACGATCTCGCTACTCACCGAGTCCGGGAGTACCGATCCGGCGGTGCATCGCGAACTTCGCGCCTGGATCAGCGAGCTGCGCCTGCGCGATCCCAAGCCGAACGACCAGGACTTGACCTCGCGGCTGCGCCGCGCTGAGGCAGAGCTGAAGCAGATCAAGCGCTCGGGCGGCTACCGGGTCGGCGCCCAGCTGGCCGCCGTGGCGCGCGACCCGCGCCACCGGGCCGCGCCGGCGGTCAAGGAGTTGGCACGCATCTGGCGCGGACGGCACCGGCGGTGACGGTGCCCGGCTGTCGGTGAGTTGCTCAGCAATTCCCCCTGTCGCGCGCGGGTAACCTGCGCTGGTGCCTCACCGGTCACCCTCCGAGCCCGACAACGCCCACCTGCCGAGCCATGCGTCGGACGAGGTGGGCGGCGGACGGCACCGCGGTATGGCACGGGACAGCGGCGCGTGGGTTGCCGGACGCATGGGCGCCAAGGTGCTGGGCGCGTTGCTGTCCGTCGCGCTGCTGCTCGGCTTCGGCTACGGCTGGTGGAACTACCGAAATCTGAACCAGAACCTGCACGTCATCCCGATCAGCAAGCCGACGCCGGCCGGCCACAAGGACATCGACGGCAAGGACCAGAACATCCTCGTCGTGGGCAACGACGACCGCTCGAACATGACCGACGCCGAGGTGCGCCAGCTCAAGGTGGGCCGCGACGGTGGGAGCCTGGCGACCGACACGATGATGATCGTGCACGTCCCCGCGAACGGGAAGAACGCCGCGCTGATCTCGCTGCCGCGCGATGCGTACGTGGCGATCCCCGGCCACGGGATGAACAAGCTCAACTCGGCCTACGCCACCGGCTACACGAACACGTCCGGGAGCTCGGACCAGAAGCGCGGGGCGGGTGCGACGCTGCTGATGCAGACCGTCACCAACCTGACCGGTCTGACGCTCGACAACTTCGTGCAGGTCGACCTGCTGGGGTTCGTGCGGATCAGCAACGCGATCCACGGGGTCACGGTGAACCTGTGCAACGCGGTCGACGACACCGTCGCCCACAACCGCGCCATCGGTAGCGACGGCGGCTCCGGCCTGGTGCTGTCGGCGGGCAAGCACGAGATCAGCGGGGTCACCGCCCTGGAGTTCGTGCGGCAGCGGCACGGCCTGCCCAACGGAGACCTCGACCGTGCCGCGCGGCAGCGGTACTTCCTGACCGCTGCGTTCCGCAAGATCGCCTCGGCCGGCACGCTGCTCAACCCGGGACGGCTGAACGGCCTGATCAGCGCGGTGACCAAGTCGCTGTACGTCGGCCCGGGGTTCAACGTCCTCAACTTCGCCCAGCAGATCAGCGGGTTGAACGCGAACAACATCAAGGGCCAGACGATCCCGTTCGTGCGCTTCGACACCACGGACGTGGGCAGTGTCGAGATCGTCGACCCGGCGCAGGTCAAGCAGTTCGTCAAGAACCTGCTCGGGTCCGGCCAGGACGTGCTCGGTCCGGTCCAGGCCGCCGATCCGGCCTCGGTGACCGTCGCGGTGCTCAACGGTGGCAAGACGAACGGGGCGGCGCAGACGAACGCCGCACGGCTGCAGGCCTACGGCTTCCACGCCACGTACTCCACGCAGGGCACCACGCTGGACGCGACGACGATCCGCTACGCCGACGGCATGCAGGCGCAGGCCAAAGCGCTGGCGGCCTACCTGCCCAAGACGGTGGTGTTCGAGAAGAGCGCCGTCACCCAGCTGACGCTGGTGCTCGGAGCCGACGGGCTCGCTGTCAGGGCCAAGGCATCCGGCTCCACCACACCGTCGAAGGCGACCAAGGCGCCCAAGCCGATCGACGCCGGCTGCATCAACTAGTACCCGGCTCAGCGCCAGCCGATCCGGCGCAGCAGCGCCAGCGATCTGGTCATGATGCGCGCGAAGGACGCATGGCTCAGCCGGCCCGGCGGGGCCAGGTTGACGAGCCGTTGACGGGCCACGGTCTGCGCCTCGGTGTACTTCAGCAGCCCCTCGCTGCCGTGCCTGCGGCCCAGCCCGGAATCACCCACGCCGCCCATCGGTGCGTCCACCGAACCCCAGGCCGCGGCGTAGCCCTCGTTGATGTTGACCGTGCCGGCGTGCAGCCGGGCCGCGACGTCGCGCCCACGCCGCGGGCTACGCGACCAGACGCTGGCGTTCAACCCGTACGCGGAGTCGTTCGCCCGCGCGATGCCGTCCTCGATGTCGACAAATCGATACACGCTGACGAGCGGACCGAACGTCTCGTCCCCGAAGCAGCGCGCTGCGGGCGGGACATCGGCGAGCACGGTCGGCTCGAAGAACAGCGGTCCGAGGTCCGGCCGCGCCCTGCCGCCGGCCAGCACCCGCGCGCCGTGGGCCACCGCGTCCTGGACGTGCGCGGTCACCGCGTCGAGCTGGGCGGCGGTGGTGAGTGAGCCCATGTCGTAGCCGAAGTCGTAGCCGCCGCCGAGACGCATCGCCCGGACCGCGTCGACGAAGCGCGTGACGAAGGCGTCGAAGATCGCGTCCTGGACATACATCCGCTCGATCGAGATGCACAGCTGGCCGGAGGAGGAGAAGCACGCCCGCACCGCGCCCTCGACCGTGCGGTCCAGGTCCGCATCGTCGAGCACCAACATCGCGTTCTTGCCGCCGAGCTCCATCGACGAGCCGATCAGCCGCGCTGCCGCCCGCTCGGCCATCCCTCGGCCGGTCGCGGTCGAGCCGGTGAACATCAGGTAGTCGGCGTTCTCGATAAGGGTGTCCCCGATCGTGGCACCGCTTCCCAGCACCAGCTGCCAGCTATCCGCGGGCAGACCGGCCTCGCGGGCCAGTTGCAACGCCCACAACGCGGTGAGCGCGGTCTGGTTGTCCGGCTTCTGCACCACCGCATTGCCCGCAATCAGCGCCGGGATGGTGTCGCCGGCGGCCAGCGCGAGCGGGTAGTTCCACGGCGAGATGACGCAGACGACGCCCTTGGGGTGCCGCAGCTCGCGGGTGGCGGTGAGGCCGGGCAGCAGCCCGGTGCGGCGCTTGGGGCGCAGCAGGCCGGCGGCGGTGCGTACGTAGTACCGCGCCGTGTTCGCGATGTCGGCGACCTCGAGGAACGCGTCGCGGCGCGACTTGCCGTTCTCGGCCTGGATCAGATCCATGATCTCGTCCTGCCGGGCCAACAGCAGGTCGTGCATCCGCAGGAAGATCGCCGCGCGCCGGCGCACCGGGGTCGCCGCCCAGGCGCGCTGCGCGGCGCGTGCGCGCACGAACGCGGCGGCGACATCGGCCGGACCGCACTGCGGCAGCTCGGCCAGCACCTCGCCGCTATACGGGGCCCTCGTGCGCTTGCTCGCCCCCGAGGTGCAACGCACCTGGCTGAGCAGCCGGTCGGTGCCGCCACCGGTCAGCACCGGCGGCAGCCCGACCGGCGCGGCGGGGACGGAGCGCTCGACGGCGGTCATGCGTCCATAGTGAACGACGTTCAGTAATCCGGCCAGCCCGGCGGCAGCACTGTGCGCGGCGCGCCGTCTCAGGCCGCGGAGTTCGCGCGCAGCGGCTTGAGCGCGTCGGCCACCCGCAGCAGTTCGTCGAGCATGGCCTTGGCGGTCCCGGTCGCGAGTTCGCCGGGCACCAGGACGCCGTCCACGATCGAGGAGGCGACGAACGGCAGCGACACCGAGGCCGGCAGCGCGAACATGTTCAGGGTGCTCACCACCGGCTTGAGCGACTGGACCGCCCGCAACCCGCCGGAGACGCCTCCGTAGCTGACGAAGCCCACCGGCTTGTACGCCCATTCGCCGTGCAGGTAGTCGATCGCGTTCTTGAGCGGTGCGGTGAAGGTGTAGTTGTACTCGGGCAGCACGAACACGAACGCGTCGGCGGCATCGACCTGCGCCGACCAGTCCTTGGTGTGCTGGTGCTGGTAGCGCCGCAGCTTGGGGTGGTTCGGTTCGTTCATCAGCGGCAACGCCAGCTCGCCCAGATCGCTCACCCGCACGTCGAAGCCGGCGTGCTGGCCGGCCAGGGCGATGAACCAGTCCGCGACGGTGGGCCCGACCCGGCCCGGCCGGGTGCTCGCGATGACGACTTGTAGAACCGGCTTACCCATCGATGGACCTCCCCGGTGATGAACTTGACGTGTCAACGGTATCGCTAGATTGATGACGCGTCAATAACTGAGCTATCATGGACGACATGCAGACCCGGTGGCTCAGTGCGGACGAGCAGCGGGCGTGGCGCGCCTACCGACGCATGTCGCTGCTCGCCGACGCCGCGATCGCGCGCGACCTGTCCCGCGAGTCCGGCCTCTCGATGCCCGACTACCAGGTGCTCTCCGCGCTGTCCGAGGCCGAGGACCGGCGCCGCCGGCTGTCCGAACTGGCAGCCAGCATGCAGTGGTCGGCCAGCCGCCTATCGCACCACGTGAGCCGCATGGAACAGCGCGGCCTGGTGATCCGCGCCGACTGCGATTCCGACGGTCGCGGCGCCTTCGTCGTGCTCACGCCCGCCGGGTACTCGGCGATCGAGCAGGCCGCCCCCGGGCACGTCGCCTCGGTACGCCGGCACCTGATCGATCTGCTCACCGCCGAGCAGCTCGCTGCGCTGACCGAACTCGGCGAGCGCGTCATCGACCACTTCGGCGAACAGCGTCCGGCGTTCCCGCTGGCCCCGACTAACTCAGCCAATCGCTGAACCGCAGGCCGGACAGCCGCTCGTACGCCTCGACGTATCTGGCGCGGGTTGCCGCCACCACGTGCTCGGGCAACGCCGGCGGCGGTTGCTCGGAACCGCGATCCCAGCCCGATTCAGCGGACTGCAGCCAGTCGCGCACGTACTGCTTGTCGAAGCTCGGCTGAGCGCCGCCCGGCCGCCACGAATCGGCCGGCCAGAAGCGCGAGGAGTCCGGCGTGAGCACCTCGTCGCCCAGCACCAACTCGCCGCTGACCGGGTCGCGCCCGAACTCGAACTTGGTGTCGGCCAGCAGGATGCCCCGCTCGGCCGCGATCTGCGCTGCGTGCCCGTAGATCCGTAGGGTCAGCTCCCGCAGCCGCGCGGCCGTCTCCGCGCCGACGGTGGCCACGACCGCCTGGTAGGATACGTTCTCGTCGTGCTCGCCCAGCTGCGCCTTGGCCGCCGGGGTGAAGATCGGCTCGGGCAGCCGGTCGCCGTCGACCAGCCCGGCCGGCAGCTCGACGCCGCACACCGCCCCGGTCGCCCGGTAGTCCAGCAGCCCGGACCCGGTGAGATAGCCGCGCGCGACCGCCTCCACCGGCACCATCTGCAACGGCCGGCACAGCATGGCGCGCCCGCGCCAGTGCGCCGGGATCGCCGGGTCGTCGACGCTGATCAGGTGGTTCGGTACGAGCGCCTCGAGCCGGGTGAACCACCAGAGGCTCATGGCGGTGAGGATCCGTCCCTTGTCCGGGATCGGCGTCTGAAGGATGAAGTCGAAGGCCGAGATGCGATCGCTCGCAACCATCAGCAGCCGGCCGTCGGCAGTGCGGTAGAGGTCACGCACCTTGCCGCTGTGCAGGTGGGTCAGACCGTCCGCGCCGCCGGCGTCATGGTCGGTGCCGTCGGTGCTGTCTGTGCTGCCAGGGAGCTCGCTCACGCGGCCAATCCTGGCACGAGCCGGGCACGCCGCTTAACGACACCGATCCCGCCCCGTCGCGCGCGGTTCGCATCGACGGATGCGGCGCGGCTACTGCCGGGGCGGGATCGGTTCGGCTGCTGCGGCCGCCAGGACTACGGTCGCAGCATGGGTGCTGGCGGGGTCACCACCACCAATCGCCGAGTGCCGAGTACGTCCCGCCGAAACCGGCGGACGTCGCGGCACTGGGCGAAGTCGTGTCTGCAGCTGCCGGAGCCGCGCTCGCGGCGAAGGCGAACCCGACCACCATGGCGAACACCGCCGCCATCCGGCGCAGCGTCGTGCGTGTCATGTCGCCCCCTTTGCGCTCTCACGATCCCGATTGACGAAAAATGAGCCTACCTGTGCCCCTTGCTGCTCGCCTGCCGAACAACTCCCTACCCATAGGATTCATTCGGGCGGACGCTATTTCAAATCCTCCAACTGGCAGCAAGTTGCCTGGCACGAAATCCCGGACGGCGATATGACCGATTCAGAAGAGCTGGGCGAGCTGGAGATAGCCCTGTACCGGTCCTTGCTCGCTGCCCCCGGCCGTCCGTCCGGCGACCTGGCGGACTCGCTCGAACTCAGCGTGGACGAGGTGCACAAGCCGCTGGCCCGGCTGACCGAGATGGGACTGGTGCGCACCGACGCCGCCGAACGCCACACCGCCGTCAGTCCGATGCTCGCCGAGGCGACCGTGCTCGGCGCCGAGGATCTCGAGCTGGGCGCCCGCCGCGCGATCCTGGAGGCCAGGCGCAACACGATCCGGCGGCTGGTGCCGGAGTGGAACGACGCGCTGACCTCGGCGGCGTACGAGACGGCCGTCGACGTCATCTCGGATCCGGCCAAGATCGGGAACGTGCTGATGCACTACGCCGACCAGTGCCGTGAGGAGTTGCTGTCCGTCGCGCCCGGACGGCTCCCGCGTACGCGCATCGACAGCCGGACCCGGATCGCGAACCTGTACTCCCTGCGCCGCGGGATCAAGACCAGGGCGCTGTACCAGCACACCGCGCTGCGCGACCGGCACACCCGCTCTTACCTGACCGAGCTTGCCGACAACGGCGCCAAGATCCGGTTCGCCCCGTCGGTGCCCGGCCGCAGCCTGGTCATCGACCAGGAGGTCGCGCTGCTGCCGATTCCCACCGAGACCGCGGGCCAGCAGGGGCTGGCCGTGGTGCGCGAGCGCAACGTGGTGGCCTGGGTGATCGCCACGTTCGAGCAACTCTGGGCCGAGGCGGTGCCGCTGGAGGAGGTCATCAGCAGGCAGAGCGAGGCGGCCGAACTCGACCAGACCAGGGCCGCGATCTTGCGGCTGATGGCCGAGGGCGAGAAGGACGAAGCGATCTCGCGGCGGCTGTCGATCTCGGTGCGCACCTGCCGCCGACACATCGCGGACTACATGGCGCAGGTGGGGGCGACCAGCCGGTTCCAGGCCGGGGTCATCGCCGCCCGCGCGGGGCACACCGACGGGCCATCGGTCGGCTGAGCGGCTGCCGTCTCGCTCAGCCGCAGTTCGCCGCCACGTAGTCCCCTATCTTCCGGGCGTCCTCCGGCAGCTTCTGGATCAGGTCCGAGAGCGCGCCCGCCGTCCCGGCACCCGGGTCGGTGAAGGCATCGCCGGCTGCCTTGAGCACGGTGGCCAGATCGTGGATCGCGGGCTTGATCTCCTCGGGGGCGCTCCGCTCGAGGTCGCTGAACACGGCCGCTTCGGCGTCGATCGCGGACTTGGCCGAGGCGGGATCGCTCATCGCGTCCCCGATCTGCCCCAGCTTGGTCTGCGCCTGCTGCAGTTTGATGCAGAATTCGCCGCCGCCGCCCGACCCGCCGGTCGCGGTGGGTGGTGCCGCGCTCGATTCGCCCGCTGTCGTCTCGCCCGAAGGCGCGGCCGCCGAGCCGCTGTCGCTGGTCGACGCCGGCTGGGTGACCGGGGCGTTGGTGCGCTGGCCGAGAGGGAGCCCACCCTTGCCATTGGTGCTGCTGCTGCAGGCGGTGAGCCCGGCGACGGCGAGCAGCGCGGCTGCGGCCGCGGCGATGCGCAACTTCATGACGGGCTCCCCTGATGAGTGCCGACTGTGTCCGAGCAGCGTAGCGATGCCCGGCGTTGCTCGGACAGGAGCGGCCGGCGCCCGATGTGATACCCGGGCGCGAGTTCGGGTGGCCGCTCGGGAGCCGACACGCCGGGCACGTACCCGCAGCGGGACCGCAGCCGAGCGTCGCAGTGGCGGAGGGCGTGGGATTCGAACCCACGGTTGGGGATCACCCAACAGCGGTTTTCAAGACCGCCGCACTAGGCCACTATGCGAGCCCTCCAAGGCTACGAACCTATCGGACTCGCCGGCTGCATCGGCCCCGCCCGACGGCGTCGGTTAGTCGGCCGCACCGGTCGGTGGAGTTCGGCCGGCCAGGGCGAGGTCGAAGCCCGCGTCGTGCGTGCCAGGCCGACCAGCGGGAGGCCCGCCCGTTCGAGGAGGTGGGCCAGTTCCAGCCCGCCGCGCCGAGGGCGCCCGCATTCCCAACGTCTCCCACGACCTACGAGCTGCCCTACGACGCCACGGTCCGTCTCAGCGAGGAGTTCGGGCCCGACCGATCCGCGCGCGTCCGTCAGGCGGCGCGCGCAGCCAGTTCTTTGCCTGCGTCGCGGGCCGACTCCAGCGCGCCTTGGTACAGGTCGTCCGCGAGTTCGGCGAACTCGTTCAGCGCGGGGTTGACACCGACCAGGGTGAACTCCCGTTCGACGACGGTGAGGTCGGCACCCCAGACGTCCTCGAGAATCCGGCGTAGGTAGCCGGTGGAGTGGTCCCAGCCCTCGCGCGGCGTCCCTGCGCCGTACGCGCCACCGCGCACCGTGCACAGCACGACCGGCTTGCCGGCGAGAAGCGGCGCTGCCCCGGCCCCGGCCCGCGGGTCCGCGATGATCAGGTCCATCCACGTCTTGACGTGCTGCGACACCCCGAAGTTGTAGAGCGGGACGGCCAGCACGATCGCGTCGGCGGCAAGCAGTTCGTCGACCAGTGCCGCCGCCAGCGCGACGGCCGCCTGCTGCTCCGGGGAGCGGGCGTCGGCAGCCACCCGGTTGCCGGCCACTGCCTGCGCCCACATATCGGCGCCCAACACGTCGACGCCGATGTGCCGCCGCTCGATGGTGTCGTGGGGATGGGCGGCCACCCATTCGGCTTCCACCACATCGGCGATCTCGCGGCTCGCCGAGCCCTCGGCACGGATGCTGGCATCAAGACGGAACAGGGGCATGTCGACCTCCAGGAGACTTCAATGTTGAAGTGACGGTTCCGTACTTCAACATTGAAGTCAAGAGGGACCGCGGCGTTCCTCGTATCCTTGCGGGCATGGCCGCCCGCTCCGTCCACCCGGCCGAACCGCGCTGGCTCTCGGACGACGAGCAGCAGGCATGGATCGCCGTCGCCTACCTCGTGCTCCAGTTGCCGGGCGCGCTGGACACCCAGCTCCAGCGCGACGCCGGCGTCAATCTGTTCGAGTATCTGGTGCTCAGCCGGCTGTCGATGGCGCCGGAGCGAACGTTGCGGATGAGCGAGCTGGCAGAGCTGACCGGCGGTTCGCTGTCCCGGCTGTCGAACGTGATCAAGCGACTGGAGCAGCGGGGATTCGTCCGCCGCGAGCCCGATCCGGGCAACGGCCGCTACACGAACGCGATCCTGTCCGGGCCGGGATGGGAGAAGGTGGTCGCCGCCGCCCCTGGCCACGCGGCCGCCGTGCGGCACCTGGTGATCGATCCGCTCGACCCGACCCAGGTTGCCGCGCTGGGCTCGATCGGCGAACGGCTGCGCACCCACATCCGTGGCGAGTGCGACGGCGCGCGCGACCGTCGACTTGCCGGTACGGACGACACCGCGGACTGCTGAGCTGGCGTCCGGGCCGGTGGCTGCGCGCCTCCGGCCCGGACGTCAGCGACTCAGGCGAGGTCGAACCGGTCGAGGTTCATGACCTTGTCCCACGCGGCCACGAAGTCGTGCACGAAGGTTTCCTTGGCGTCCGCGGCGGCGTAGTACTCCGCGACGGCGCGCAACTGGGAGTTGGCGCCGAAGACGAGGTCGACGGCGGTCGCGGTCCACTTGGCCGCACCGCTGGCGCGGTCGTGACCTTCGTAGACGTTCTCGTCGGCCGTCGACACCTTCCATTCGGTGCCCATGTCGAGCAGGTTGACGAAGAAGTCGTTCGTCAAGACGCCCGGCTGGTCGGTCAACACGCCGTGCTTCCTCTGTGCGACGTTGGCATCGAGTGCCCGCATGCCGCCGATGAGGACGGTCATCTCGGGGGCTGTCAGGTTCAGCATGTTGGCCCTGTCCAGCAGCAGCGTCTCCGGAGCGAGCTTCTCCCCGGCGTGCACGTAGCTGCGGAAACCGTCCGCGCGGGGCTCGAGCACCGCGAAGGAGTCCACGTCGGTCAGCTCCTGCGAGGCGTCGGTGCGTCCGGGCGCGAACGGCACGCTCACCTCGACTCCGGCGCGCTTCGCGGCCTGCTCGACGGCAGCGCAGCCGCCGAGCACGATCAGGTCAGCCAGTGAGACCTTCTTGCCGCCGGACTGGGCGCTGTTGAAGTCCTGCTGAACCCGCTCGAGGGCGGGCAGCACCGTGGCGAGCTCGGCAGGCTCGTTGATTTCCCAGCTGCGCTGCGGCTCCAGGCGCAGCCGCGCGCCGTTCGCGCCGCCCCGCTTGTCGGTGCCGCGGAAGCTGGCCGCCGCCGCCCAGGCGGTGCGGACCAACTGCGAGGCCGACGGCCCCGAGGCGAGCAGCTTGCCCTTGAGCGCGGCGATGTCGGCGGCGTCGATCAGCTCGTGGTCGACGGCCGGGACCGGGTCCTGCCACAGCTGCGGCTCGGGCACCCACGGGCCGAGGAAGCGCGAGACCGGCCCCATGTCGCGGTGCAACAGCTTGTACCAGGCCTTGGCGAACGCGGTCGCGAACTCGTCCGGGTGCTCCAGGAAGCGACGGGCGATCGGCTCGTAGATCGGATCCACCCGCAGCGCGACGTCGGTGACCAGCATCGTCGGCGGACGGGTGAGCTCGCCGGTCGCCGGGTCGGGCACGGTGTTGGCGCCGGCGCCGTCCTTCGCCTGGTACTGCCAGGCACCGGCCGGGCTCTTGACCAGCTCCCACTCGTAACCGAACAGGGTCTCGAAGAAGGTGTTGTCCCACGTGGTGGGCGTCGGCGTCCAGGTGACCTCGAGCCCGCTGACGATCGCATCGGCTCCCTTGCCGCTGCCGTACCTGCTCTTCCAGCCCAGACCCTGATCCTCCAGCGGCGCGGCCTCCGGCTCGGGCCCGATGTGGTCGGCGGGCCCGGCGCCGTGCGTCTTGCCGAAGGTGTGCCCGCCGGCGATCAAGGCCAGCGTCTCCTCATCGTCCATCGCCATCCGGGCGAACGTCTCGCGGATGTCCCGGGCAGCCTTCAGCGGGTCGGGCTCGCCGTTCGGGCCCTCCGGGTTGACGTAGATCAACCCCATCTGCACCGCACCCAACGGGTTGGACAGCTCGCGGTCACCGCTGTAACGCTCGTCGCCGAGCCAGCTGTCCTCAGGTCCCCAGAAGATCTCCTCGGGCTCCCAGACGTCCTCACGACCGAAACCGAAGCCGAAGGTGGTGAAACCCATCTCCTCCATCGCGACGTTGCCTGCGTACACGAGCAGGTCGGCCCAGGAGATCTTGCGGCCGTGCTTCTGCTTGACCGGCCACAGCAGCCGCCGGGCCTTGTCCAGACCCGCATTGTCCGGCCAGCTGTTGAGCGGGGCGAAGCGCTGCGCGCCCGCGCCGCCGCCGCCGCGCCCGTCGGCGATGCGGTAGGTGCCCGCCGAGTGCCAGCTCATCCGGACGAACAGCGGCCCGTAGTTGCCGTGATCGGCCGGCCACCAGTCCTGCGAGTCGGTCAGCACGTCGACGACGTCCTGCCGCAGGGCCGCCAGGTCGAGGCTGGCGAACTCCTCGGCGTAGTTGAAGTCCTCACCGAGCGGGTTGGACCGGGGCGAGTGCTGATGAAGCACCTGCAGGTTCAGCTGGTTCGGCCACCAGTCCCGGTTCGTCCGCGGTGCGGTCGCCTTCGGGGCGGGGGCTGAGATTACCGGGTTTTCGCTTTCGGACACGTCGATCGCTCTCCTGTCTGGCTGGTTAGCTCTCTCGGCTGATGGACTGGAGGGGAGCCGCTGTAGGCGCGGATCAGTCGGTGGGCGCCGCGGCGCACTCGGGGCACAGGCCCCAGTAGATGACCTCCGCCTCGTCGATCGCGAAGCCGTGGTCGTCGGACGCGGTGAGGCAGGGGGTGTCACCGACCGCGCAGTCGGCGTCGGCTATCGCACCGCACGAGCGGCAGACCACGTGATGGTGGTTGTCGCCGACCCGCGCCTCGTAGCGCGCCACCGAGTTCATCGGTTGGATGCGGCGCACCAATCCTGCCGTGGTCAGGGCGCGCAATACGTCGTAGACGGCCTGGTGCGACACATCGCCCAGCGCGGCGCGGGCCGCACCGATGAGGGCATCGGTGTCGGCGTGTGGATGCTCGTGTACCGCCGTCAGCACCGCCATCCGGGGCCGGGTCACCCGCAGCGCGGAACTCCGCAACAGGCCCTCGAGCTCTGCGGTCGTCGGCATGCTCGAAGTCTCGCCCATAATCTGGAACAGATCAAGTCCACGTCGATTCTCTCAGGTCCGGCCGCCCGCCGACGATCGTGATGTCCGGGCGGCGACCCGCGGTAGATGGCCGGTCGCCGCGTTCGGGCTTCGCCGCGCGCTCAGGGCGCAGCGGCCAGCGCTGCGCGCGCCGCCGGCAGTGCCGCGGCGCGCGCAGCCGGGTCCAGACCCACCCGGGTCCGCCGATCCAGCAGGTCGCCGACGTCCAGCGCGCCCTCGTGGCGCACCGCGAAGATCAGCTCCGCGCCGCACGTGCGCACGCCGCCGCAGACCGGCCGCAGCAGACCCGGATCGCCGCCGGCCGTCGCCTGCACGTCGACTGCCTCGCTGCCGTAACGGCCCACCAGCCGGTCGCCCGCGGCCACCCGGTCGGCGCCGGCCGCGCCCACGAGCGGCAACCGCCGGGTCACACACGGCCCGGCATCCAGCCCGGCCCGGGCGATCGCGGTGTCGACCGCGTCCTGCGCCATCCGCCGGTAGGTTGTCAGCTTGCCGCCGACGACGGTGACCAGACCGTCCGGCGCAGTCAACACCGCGTGCCGCCGGGACAGGTCCGCGGTGTCGGCCGCGCCCGAGTCCAGCAGCGGGCGCAGCCCGGAGTAGCTCCCGAGCACGTCGGCGCGGGTCAGCGGCACCTGCAGCGCCGAGCCGATCACCTCCAGCAGGAAGTCGATCTCGGCCTCCGACGCGGACGGGACGTCAGGGATCGGCCCCGGGGCATCCTCGTCGGTGAGGCCGACGTACACGCGCTCGTCCGGCGCGGGCAACGCGAACACGAACCGGCTCGCAGACCCCGGCACCGGGACGGTCAGGCCGGCGCAGAGCCCACCGAACGCGGCCTGCGGCAGCACCAGGTGGGTGCCCCGGCTCGGCCGCAACCGCACCGTCGGGTCCACCTCGCCGGCCCAGACCCCCGTCGCGTTGACCACCGCGCGGGCGGCGAGGTCGAGTCGTGCGCCGCTCAACTCGTCATGAAGCACCGCGCCGTGCCCGGTGACCTCGACCGCCGCGCAGCGGGTCAGGATGCGCGCGCCCAGCCCGGCCGCGGTCCGCGCGATCGCGACCACCAGCCGCGCATCGTCGGCCAGTTGGCCGTCCCACCCCAGCAGGCCGCCACGCAGGCCGCTCCGCGCCACGGTCGGTGCGTACCGGCGCACGTCGGCGGCGCCGATCCGGCGCGAGCGGGGCAGCACCGAGCCGGGCGTGCCGGCGGCCAGCCGCAGCGCGTCCCCGGCCGCGAACCCGGCGCGCAGCAGCGCGCTGTGGCCACGCGAGATCCCGGGCAGTAACGGCACCACCTGCGGCAGCGCGCGCACCAGGTGCGGTGCGGTGGTGGTCATCAGGATGCCGCGTTCGACCGCGCTCTCGTGCGCGATACGCACCGCTCCGGAGGCGAGGTAGCGCAGCCCGCCGTGCACGAGCTTGGAGCTCCACCGGCTGGTGCCGAACGCCAGATCGTGCTTCTCGGCGAGCACCACGGACAGCCCGCGCGCGACGGCGTCCAGCGCTACACCCGCGCCGGTCACGCCGCCGCCGACCACCAGGACGTCGACTGTCCCCCGCCCGAGTCCGTCCAGTTCGCGCGCGCGGCGGGCCGCGTTGAGCGAGGTGGCCGGATTCACGGCGTGAGGTACCGATCGAGCAGCTCGCGCAACTGCCCGTCCAGCTCGTCCAGCGAGACCCGCTCGTCGGCGAGGACCGGGCCGGTGAGCGCGAACGAGCCCGCGGCCAGCCACATCGCGCGGGCCAGGGCAGCCGGGTCGCCACTGCGGATCGACCCGTCGCCGGACCGGAGCGCGGCCTCCAGCAGGTCAAGCTGCGCGGCCGTCGATGTGCCGCGCCGCTCGAGCAGGTAGGGCAGCAGGAAGTCCGGATCGACCTCGACGATCTTGCGGGTGAGCGGGTGAGCGCGCACGCCCCGGACCACGCGCACCACCGCCTCGACCAGCGCGCCGCGCGCGTGCGGGCCATCGGCGGAGAACGCGGCAGCGGCGAGCGCGGCCAGCTCGCGCGTGGTGAGCGCGCCGACCACGGCCCGCACGTTCGGCCAGCGCCGATAGAGCGTGGCCCGCGAGACGCCGGCCCGGCGGGCGATGTCCGCGATGTTCATGCGCCGCATCCCCACCGCGAGCAACAGTTCGTAGGCGGCGTCCAGGATCTGCTGCTCGGGGATCGCATTGGCGGCGCGTGGCCCGCCCGACGCGCTCGGCGCTGCATTGCGTTGCTGCGACAGCACGTGTCACAGTGTATCAGCGAGCGGCGGCGGGAGAAGGGCGTGCGACCGTGACCGAGTCCGATCTTCCGGTCGTCCAACTGCGTCCCTACCGCTGGGGCGACCCGCAACGCCGGGCCGAACTGCCGGCCTTCGCCGCGGCCGCGCTCGGCGCACTGGGCGCGCGCCCGGCGCCACCTCCCGTCGATCCGGACGCCGCCCGGCTGCCCGACCACACGCTTGCCGACCCGGCCCGCGCCGCGCTGGAAGCGGTTGTCGGCGCCGAACACGTGACCGCCGAGCCAGCGGCCCGGGTGGCGCACACGCGCGGCTGGTCCACCCCCGACCTGCTCAAGCTGCGCGCGGGTGACGCCGACGACGCCCCGGACGCGGTCGTGCTCCCGGCCGACCACGACGAGGTGGTCCGGGTGTTGCAGGTGTGCGCCGAGCACCGGATCGCCGTGGTCCCGTTCGCGGGCGGGACGTCGGTGGTCGGCGGACTGGTAGCCGACCGCGACGCCTTCGCAGGCGTGATCGCCCTCGACGTCCGTCGCCTGGACGGGCTCGTCGGGCTCGATCCGCTCTCGCGCACCGCGACGCTGCGCGCCGGTCTGCGCGGCACCCGGGCCGAGCAACTGCTCGGCGAGCAGGGGTTCACGCTGGGCCACTTCCCGCAGTCGTACGAGGGCGCGAGCATCGGCGGATACGCGGCGACGCGCTCGGCCGGCCAGTCGTCCGCCGGCTACGGCCGCTTCGACGAGTTGGTGGTGGCGCTCGTCCTGGCAACACCGCGCGGCACCATCACGCTCGGCGCCGCGCCCCAGTCGGCCGCCGGGCCGGATCTGCGCCAGCTCGTGCTCGGCTCGGAGGGCACGCTCGGGGTGATCACGTCGGTGACCGTCCGGATCCGGCCGCGGCCCGCGCTGCGGGTGTTCGACGGCTGGCGGTTCGACACCTTCGCGGCCGGGGCGGCCGCCCTGCGCGCGTTGGCCCAGGACGGCCCGCTGCCGACGGTGCTGCGCCTGTCGGACGAGGCCGAGACGGCGGTAAATCTGGCCGACCCCGGCGCGGGCGGCAGCGGCGGTTGCCTGGCCATCGCCGGGTACGAGGGAACCGCGGCCGACGTCGCGGCCCGCCGGGCCGGCGCAAGCGCGGTGCTCGCAGCGGCCGGCGGCGAGAACCTCGGCACCGCCCCGGGGGAGGCGTGGCGGGCGGGCCGCTATCAGGCGCCGTACCTGCGTGACCCGCTCCTGGACGCCGGAGCGCTGGTCGAGACGCTGGAGACGGCGACGTTCTGGTCCGGTCTCGAGGCGCTGCGCGGCGCAGTGAGCGCCGCCCTGACCGAGACGCTGACCCGGCAGGGCACGCCACCTGTCGTCCTGTGTCACATCTCGCACGTCTACGAGACCGGTGCATCGCTGTACTTCACCGTGCTCTGCGCCCTGGGACCCGACCCGCTCGCTCAATGGGCCGCCGCCAAGCACGCCGCCACGGCCGCGATCCGGGCGGCGGGGGCCACGATCACCCACCACCACGGTGTCGGCACCGATCACCGCGACGCCTACCGGGACGAGATCGGCCCGCTCGCCCTCGAGGCGCTGCGCGCGGTGAAGCGCACGCTCGACCCGGCCGGCATCCTCAACCCCGGCGTCCTGGTCGGGTGAGGCCGTGCGCGCGTTCACCGCACTGATCAACCCGATCGCCGGCGGCGGACGGGCTACCCGGCACTGGGCGCCGGTGGCCGCGCGGCTCGCCACGGCCGGCGCTGACGTGCGGGTCGAGCTCACACGAAGCGGCGAGCACGCGCGGCAGGAGGCGCAGGCCGCGGCAGGCGCGGGCCGCGTCGTCATTGCCGTGGGTGGGGACGGCCTGGTGCGGGATGTGGCCGGCGGTGTGGTCCCCGGCGGCGGGCTCATGGGTATCGTCCCCGCCGGGCGCGGCAACGACCTCGCGCTGGCGCTGCGCCTGCCCGCGGACCCGGACAGCCTCGCCGAGCTACTGCTGGGCGCAGAGCCGCGGACGATCGACGCGATCGAGGCGGACCGAGGTACCCCCGGCAGCCAGGGCACAGCCGCGGGGGGCGTGATCGTGCCGGGCAACGTCTACGCCGGCATCGACTCGGTGGCCAGCGAGATCATCAACGCGAGCCGGTGGCTGCCGGCCCTGGTGGCCTACCGGCTGGCTCCCGTGCGCGCGATCGCCGGCTGGCACCCGCCGGTCTTCACGCTCACCCTCGACGGCGTCACCAGCACGCTCCGGGCGCACACCGTGGTCGTCGGCAACTCCGGCCGCTACGGGCACGGCCTGCACATCGTGCCTCCGGCGCTCGTCGACGACGGGCTGCTGCACGTGATGACGGTCGGCGCCGGGCCGCGTCGCGCGGTGATCTCGTTCCTGCGCCAGGCGGGGCACGGCGGCCACGTGCACCGGCCGGAGGTCGAGATCCGCACCGCCCGCGAGGTCACGATCGCCGCCGATCGTCCGCTGCCGGTGGGGGCGGACGGCGACGGGCTGGGCCGGCTGCCGATCACCGTCCGGATCCGGCCGGGCGCGTTGCGCCTGATCGCTCCGCCGCCGGAGGCGCACGCCACTTGAACGCGACGCGGCCGCGACGTCCGTCTAGAGTCGCAGGCAGTCCAGCGTCCCGGAGGCCGGCGTGTTGCATGGCGAGAAGCGCCAGATCGCTGATCAACTGGCGCAGTCGGTGGCCTTCGCCGGTTGCAGCCGCGACGACATCGAGGCGCTGGTCGCCGCGGGCAAGCAGACCTCGTTCCCGGACGGCTGGCCGTTCGTGCAAGAGGGCACCCCGGCCGACGCCTGCTACGTGCTGCTGTCCGGCACCGCCCGCGTCTTCCGCGGCCGGCAGGAGATCGCGGTGCTGGGCATCGGCGACATCATCGGCGAGATGGCCTTCGTCGAGGGCGGCCAGCGCACCGCGACCGTCTCGGCGGGCGGGCACGGCAGCGCACTGCGGGTGGAGTACGACGCGCTGCGCGAACTGCTCGCCGCCCGTCCGACACTGCGCGAGACGATGCTCACCGTCTACAACTCCCGGCACCCCAGCGGCTGATGGATACCCCCAGGACCCTTCCCCCAGCGGCTGACCCGCGTCCCACCTGCTTCCCCCATCGGCTGACGAGGCCGCGCCCGCTTCCCCCATCGGCTGACGAGATCTCGGCGCCGAATTCGGGAACTGGGTGGGGCAAGCGCGCGAAGGGCTGCAACTGGGTGGGGCAAGGTCACTCCACACCCGCTTCCCCCATCAGCTGACCACCCCGCGCCCGCTTCCCCCATCAGCTGACGAGAACTCGGCGCCGAATTCGGGAACTGGGTGGGGCAAGCGCGCGAAGGCCCGCAACTGGGCGGGGCAAGCGCGCGCCGCGCCGGGCCCCCACCAGCGGACGATTCCGTCCCCAGGACCACGCGCGTGCGTGGCCGTCGGGTAGTGATCAGGCGTCGAGCAGATGGGCGCGCAGCGCCGCCGCGTCCTGCTCGGTCCAGCCGTGGCTGCGCAACCAACCGCCGACGCCGTCGTACTTGGCGGTGATCGCGTCGAGCAACGCCCACATGGTCTCCGGACGGGTGCGGTGCTTGTCGATCTGCTGCCCGTCCAGGTCGCCGGCGTAGGTGCGTGAGGCCAGCAGCCGGGCGAAGATCGCTTCGATCCGCTCGCTGCTGAGCGCATAGTCGGCGACGATCTCCTCGCGCGGCACGCCCACTTCCGCCAGCGCGAGCGCGGTAACCACACCGGTGCGGTCCTTGCCGGCGGCGCAGTGCACGATCGTGGCCCCGTCGGTGCCGGCGATCAGGCGCAGCGCGGCCAGCGCCGAGTCGGGGCGGTCCTCCAGGTAGCCCAGGTAGACCGCGGCCGCGCCGTGGCGTTGGGCCCCGTCGTCCCGACGCTGCTGCCACGGCAGAACGATCGGCTGCTGCGGATCACCGTCCGGGTCTTCGTCCAGTGCCGCGGCGTCAGTGTTGTGTCCGGCCTCGGGGAACAGCGACAGGTGGGCGATCCGGACCCGCGGTTCGGCGGTCAGCGGGCCTGGTCCTTCGGCGTCGACCTCGACACCGGTGCGCAGATCGGCGACCGCGCGCACCCGATGGTTGTCCACGAGGACGCGGATGTCCGCTCGGCTCAGGCCCTGCAGGTTGTCCGACCGGATCAGCCGGTCCGGTCGTACCCGGCTGCCGTCGACGGTCGGCAAGCCACCCAGATCACGCGCGTTGACCGCACCGTCGAGCTCGATCCAGCGCGAATCCGTCACGCCCTCGACCCTACCGACCTGCTTCACGACCTCGCCGAGTGGCGACTCCCGGCTCCCAGTGGCGACCTACGGCGCGCCACTCGAGGTGGTAGGTCGCCACTCGGCGGAGCTGTGAGCGGTTCAGAAGGAGGCCTCGGAGACGTCCATCAGGGAGTTGTCGGTTGCCTCGACGACCTGGCGGCGCGCGGTCAGTTCGGGAAGGACGGTCTGGGCGAAGAACCGCGCCACCGCCGGCTTGCCCGCGTAGAACGCGCGTTCCGGGGCGGACAGGGCCGCCGCGGAACCGTCGCCATCGGCGTCCAGCTTCGTCAGCGCGACGGACGCCTGGCGCAGCAGAAGGTAGCCGACCATGAGATCGCCGGCCGACAGCAGCAGCCGGGTGGTGTTCTGGCCGACCTTGTAGACGTTGGCGACGTCCTCCTGCCCGCTCATCAGCTGCCCGAACATCGCCGCGACCATGGCGCCGAAGTCCTCGAGGGCCTTCTGCAGCGCGCCGCGCTCCTCCTTCAGCCGGCCCTCGTCCTCGATCGACGCCAGGAATGCGGTGATCTCGCCGGACAGCGCGCCGAGCGCGGCCCCCTTGTTCCTGACGATCTTGCGGAAGAAGAAGTCCTGGCCCTGGATCGCGGTGGTGCCCTCGTACAGGGTGTCGATCTTGGCGTCGCGGATGTACTGCTCCAGCGGGTAGTCCTGCAGGTAGCCCGAGCCGCCGAAGGTCTGCAGCGCCTGGGCCAGCTGGTCGTAGGAACGCTCCGAGCCGGCCCCCTTGACGATCGGCAGCAACAGGTCGTTGATCGCCTCGTCCAGGGTGTTGTCCGTGCCGGCGGCGTGGCCGATGACGATCCGGTCCTGCACGGTGGCCGTGTAGTAGACGAGTGCGCGCAAGCCCTCCGCGTACGCCTTGTTGAGCATCAGGCTGCGGCGCACGTCCGGGTGGTGGATGATCGTGACGCGCGGCGCGCTCTTGTCGCTGCTGCGGGTCAGGTCAGCGGACTGCACCCGGGTCCTGGCGAACTCCAAGGCGTTCAGGTACCCGGTGGACAGCGTCGCGATGGCCTTGGTCCCCACCATCATCCGGGCGTGCTCGATCACCTGGAACATCTGCGCGATGCCGTCGTGGACGTCGCCGACGAGCCAGCCCTTGGCCGGGATGTCCGGGTTCTCACCGAAGCGCAGCTCGCAGGTGGTGGAGGCCTTCAGCCCCATCTTGTGCTCGACGTTGGTGACGTACACGCCGTTGCGCTCGCCGAGCTCGCCGGTCTCCACATCGAAGTGGAACTTCGGCACGACGAACAGCGACAGCCCCTTGGTGCCCGGGGCCGCGCCCTCCGGACGGGCCAGCACCAGGTGCACGATGTTCTCGGTGATGTCCTGCTCGGCCGACGTGATGAACCGCTTCACGCCCTCGATGTGCCAGGACCCGTCGGGCTGCTCGATCGCCTTGGTGCGCCCGGCACCGACGTCCGAACCGGCGTCCGGCTCGGTCAGCACCATGGTGGCGCCCCAGCCGCGGTCGATCATGCGCTGGGCCATCTTGCGCTGCGTCTCGTTGCCGTTGGCGTAGAGGATGCCGGCGAACGGCGCGCCGGCCATGTACATGTGCAGGGACGGATTGGACCCGAGGACCTGCTCGGCGACAGCCCAGACGACGGTGCGCGGCACGAGCTGGCCGCCCAGCTCGGGGATCGTCTCGACCCGCCACCACTCGCTGTCGTACAGCGCGCGCCAGGACTTCTTGAGCGACTCCGGCAGGCGCACCGAGTTGGTGTCCGGGTCGAACACCGGCGGGTTGCGGTCGGCGTCGGCGAACGACTCGGCCAGCGGACCCTCGGCGAGCTTGGCGACCTCGCGGATGATGCCGCGCATCGTGTCGGTGTCCAGGTCGGCGAACGGCCCACTGCCCAGCACCCGGTCGGTGCCGAACACCTCGAACAGGTTGAACTCGATGTCCCGGACGTTGCTCTTGAAGTGGCCCATGGCTCGTCTCCCTGGTGCTCTTTCCCGTGCGGAGACCGCCTCGGGAAGCGGGGTTACCGGTCAGTAACTTCCAATGGTATTACTGACCGGTAACCCGTGCAAGGCCGGGGCGGGCTGTCGGTGCCGGTCCGGCCGGACGCCTACCGGACCGCCCGCAGCAGGGCCCGCCAGGTCGGCACGTTGAGCACGCCCGTGCTCGCCAGGTCGTGGCTGCGCTGGAAGGCCTGCACCGCGGTACGGGTGGCGGTGCCGAACGTGCCGGACGCGCTGATGTGCAGTGCGCTCTGCACAGCGCTCACGGCCGGACCGCGCGAGCCGCGCAGCAGCCGCGCCCCGGAGTAGCGCACCAGGGCGGCCTTCGTCGCGGACGCATGTGCCGGCGCCGGGACGCTGCGGTAGTAGGGGCACGGCTGTGGGTTCGCCCGGCGTCGCGGCGTCGCCCAGTTCAGGTCGGCTGCCCGGCAGGGACCGAAGTCGGTCGCGGCCACCGCGCTGCCCCAGAACGTGGTCGTGCCCATCGCCCCGTTCCAGCCCAACGAGATGTGCATGTGGTCACGGTGGCAGGAGGTGTCGTAACCGCGCCCGGGTTGCTTGGCGCAGTTGTTGTACGGCTCCCACTTGCCGTCCCAGGAGCCCCAGATCCGGTTGTTGTAGATCAGGTACATGACACCGAGGCGGCGGGCCATCGCGAAGCGGTTGCCCTGTGCGTCGGTGGCGAGCAGCCAGGCGATCACGGCCCTGGCGTCGGCATAGGTGCGCTTGTTGCGGATCGACACCATCCAGTCGATCGCGCGGCCGTCGTAGTGCTCGCTGATCGTCCCGTCGGTTCCGCAGGAGTACGCCGAGCCGTAGTAGGTGCCGGGGTAGGTGTGCACCAGTAGGTCGGCCAGCCGCTTGGTGCCCGGCTTGATGACCGGGTCGCACGAGACGTCGGCGGCGTAGGCGGCCAGCGGTTCGATGGCCGCAGGCAGGTGCGCGGGCGCCTGCGGTCGGGCCACGGCGGAGGCGGGGCCGGCGAGGACGAGGCCGGCGAGCGCACAGGTGACGGCGATCGCGGCGGCGAGGAGACGGCGGGACATTGGCGGACCTTCAGTTCGGACGGCGTCCCCCGCCGCTGATCATGATCGGTGATCCTGACCCGATTGTGCAACTTCCGGGGGTCTCAGACCGCAGGACGTTGCACGATCGGGTCAGAGCACGCGGAGCCGGACCGTCTCCGGAAGAGCGCGCAGCTCGTCGAGCATCTCCGCGGTCAGGCTCGCGTCGACATCGGTGACCACGTAGCCGTACTCGCCGCGCGTACCCAGCAGTTGCGCCTCGACGTTCACCTTGTGCTCGGCGAACACCCCGTTGACCGTCGCCATCACACCCGGCACGTTGCGGTGGATCAGGATCAGCCGGCTGGTGTCCGGGGCCTGTGGCAGCGCCAGGCCGGGCAGGTTCACGCTCATCGCGGTGGCGCCGTCCAGCACGAAGTCGCGGAACTTGCCGGCGACGAACCGGCCGATGTCCTGCTGGGCCTCCTCGGTCGAGCCGCCGATGTGCGGGGTGAGGATCACGTTGTCCAGGCCGCGCAACTCGGACACGAACTCATCCCCGCGGCCCTTGGGCTCCTTCGGAAAGACGTCGACGGCTGCGCCGGCGATGTGCCCGGCCTGGATGTGCCGGCGCAGCGCGGCGTAGTCGACCACGAACCCCCGGGACAGGTTCAGGAACAGCGAGCCGGGGCGCATCTGGGCGAACTCGGCCTCGCCGAACAGGTTCTTGTTGGACGGCCGGCCGTCCACATGCAGCGTGAGCACGTCGGCCTGCGCGAGCAGTTCGGCGAGCGAGATGCAGCGCCGCGCATTGCCCAGTGCGAGCTTGTCCGCGGTGTCGTAGAACAGCACCTTCATGCCCAGGTTCTCGGCGAGCACGGACAGCTGGGTGCCGATGTTGCCGTACCCGATGATGCCGAGGGTGCGGCCGCGCACCTCGTGGGCGCCCTCGGCACTCTTGTCCCAGACGCCGGCGTGCATCAGGGCGTTCTTCTCGGTCATCCGCCGCGTCATCGAGATGATCTCGGCGATCGCCAGCTCCACCACCGACCGGGTGTTGGAGAACGGCGCGTTGAAGACGGTGATGCCGCGCTCGGAGGCGGCGTCCAGGTCGATCTGGTTGGTGCCGATGCAGAACGCGCCGATTCCCACCAGATCGGGCGCGGCGTCCAGCACGCGTGCGGTGACCTGGGTCTTGGAGCGAAGCCCGAGCAGGTTCACCCCGGCGACCCGCTCGACGAGTTCGTCCTCGTCCAGCGCCCGCGACACCGATTCGACCTCGAAGCCGGCCGAGGTCAGGATCGCCTCTGCGTCGGGATGGATCTGTTCGAGCAGCAGGACGCGGACGGGATTCTGGGTCACCGGCCGATTCTATGGCTCGCCCCCGCCCGGGATTCCCGGACGGGGGCGAGTTCAGGTCTGGTCAGACGCGGCTCATCCGGCCGCGCGAACCGACCCGACGGTAGATCAGCAGCGCGATCACGGCACCGATGATCGAGCCGATGATGCCGGCCGGCTGCAGCGCGCCCTGCGACTTGTCGTGATGGAACAGCACGTAGCCCAGGAAGCCGCCGATGAACGAGCCGACGATGCCGAGCAGGATCGTGCCGCCGATGCCGATCGGGTCCCGGCCGGGGACCAGCAGCCGGGCGAGTGCGCCGGCGATCAGGCCGATGATGATGAGCGAGATGATCAGGCCGAGCATGGGAACCTCCTGGGGGTCCGGTGTGGTCCGATGTGCCTACCCTGGGTCCATGATCGGTAAACGCCGGTCACACAGCCTTACCCAGCCGACGCACGGCTGACTCCCACCCCGCCCCTGGTGTCGGCTCCGTACCTTGCGATCTCGCGGGCCAGATCCAGCGGCCGGATGCTCGTGCGGCCGGCCAGTGCCGCGTCGTCCAGCAGGTCGCGCGGCACGATCCAGGCGATCTCGAACTCCAGGCCGTCCGGGTCGTGTCCGTAGAGCGACTTGGTGGTGCTGTGGTCGGACGCGCCGCCGAGCGCGCCGGCCGCGGCGAGCTTGCCGGCCAGCGCCTGCAGATCGGCGAGCGTGTCGACCTCCCAGGCCAGGTGGTACAGCCCGACCGAGCCGCGGCCGGCACCCGAGTCCGCCGCCGCGGCACCGACCTCGAACAGGCCCAGGTCGTGATCGTTGGTGGAGTCCGGCGCACGCAAGAAGGCGGCGCCGCGCAGTTCGGCCATCCCCTCGATCGGGGTGAACCCGAGGACGTCGCGGTAGAACTCGACGCTACGGCGCACGTCGCGCACGTACAGGACGGCGTGATTGAGGCGGTGGATGGCCATGACGGCTCCTTGACGAGGCGAAACGGGAACACTAGCGCAAGCTAGTTGAGTATTCAACTATTCCCGGGACCGCTATCTCGTATTCTCTGCCCATGTCGACTGCGCGCTGGCTGAGTCCTGACGAACAGCGGGCCTGGCGCGCCTATCTCGAGGCCACCACCTTGCTGTTCGACGCGCTGGATCGCCAACTGCAGAGCGAGGCCGGCATGCCACACGGCTACTACGAGATCCTGGTCCGGCTGAGCGAGGCCGAGGGCCGGGCGATGCGGATGAGCGACCTGGCCGACAAGACCCGCTCCTCTCGCAGCCGTCTCTCGCACGCCGTGGCCCGGCTGCAGGAACGCGGCTGGGTCGAGCGCGCCGGCGTGCCGAACGACCGCCGCGGCCAGCTCGCACGGCTCACCGACGAGGGCTTCGCGGTGCTGGCCGGCGCGGCCCCCGGCCACGTCCGGGCCGTCCGCGCGGCAGTCATCGACCGGCTCTCCCCCGAGCAGATCGGCCAGCTCGAGCGCATCGGGCAGGCGATCGTCGCCGGGCTGGCCGAACCGGGCTGAACCCGCCCGACCGGTCGGCAGTTACCCGGCGTCGCCGGTCGTCGACCCGCCGGTCACCGGGCTGGACGGAGCCACCCCGGTCGGCCCGTCGGCCGCGGCGGCACTGGCCGACCGGTCACTCGCCGACCGGTCATTCGCAGACGGGTCATTCGCAGACGGGTCACTCGCAGACGGGTCACTCGCAGACGGGTCACTCGCAGACGGGTCACTCGCAGACGGGTCGCCGGACGGGGATTCGGGGCCGGACACCGACGGGCAACCGGCCGGCGGCGCGCTGACCGCGGCGGACTGCGACGGTGCGGACGAACTGGACTGCGCCGGCGACGTCGACGCGGTGGACGAGCCGGACGTGCTCGGCGATGTCGCCGGCGATGTCGACGTCGCGGACGGGTCAGCCGGGCACGCTGACGTGCCGCTCCCGGTGGGCGAACCCGAGGTGGGCCCGGTCCTGGACGGCGAGGTGCTCGGGGCAGCGCTCGGCCCGGGCGTCGGGTGCAGCGCGGGCGGCCGTCCCGGGTTCACCGGCGGCGCGGTTGGAGGTGGGATCGGCCCGGGATCACCCGGCAGCACCGGAACGGTCAGTCCGGGCACCCCGCGGGCGTACACCGCCTCCAGCGACAGCACTGTCTCCAGGTACGCGTCCGAGTGGTTGTAGGCGAGCACCGCGCGGCGCTGCCCGTCCAGGGTGGTCAGGTCGCCGCCTGCCGCGCACAGGTAGTCGGCAGCTGCTGCGGCCGCGTCGAAGATGTCGAACGGGTTCGCGGTGCCGTCCAGGTCGGCGTCCACGCCGTACCGGGCCCACGTCGACGGGATGAACTGCATCGGTCCGACGGCGTGGTCGTAGGTGCGGTCACCGTCCAGCCGGCCTCCGTCGGTGTCGCGGATCAGGGCGGTGCCGTGGCCGTTCAGCGGGATGCCGATGACGGGCGGGGAGGACAGCCCATCGGTGTGCAAGACGGCGCCGGCGAAGCGCCCGTGATCGGACTCGACCCGCCCGATCGCCGCCAGCAGCGGCCAGCTCAGGCCACACCCGGGCGCGCGGACCCGCTCCCGGTCCGCGGCCTGCCGGTAGGCGAGCAGTGCGGTCGCCGGGATGCCGTCGGCGGCCAGGGCGGATCCCGGAGCCACCTCGGCCAGCAGCTGCTCGTTGCCGCCCTCTTGATCGGTGAGGACGGCGGACGGCTGCACCGCTGCCACCGTGCTCGACGGGCTCGACGGGGCGGACGCCGCGTCCGGCAGCGTCTTCGCACTCGAGTGCGCCGGGGCCGGCCGTGCCTGCGCGCTCGGGTTCTGACTGCGGATCGCGAGGGTGGTCGCGGCCGCGGCAACGACCAGCAGCGCGATCGCCCCCCGCAACACCGTCCGCCGCCCGAGCGCGGCGAGCACGCCGGGCTGGGCGTGCGTCGGCACGTACGGCGCGTGGGACGAGTGCGGCATGGTCGGTCCAGACGGGAGCGGGCTTGATCGACGTTAGGCCGCAGTCGGCCGGCACGCCAGAGCGATCGGCCTCCCGATCGGGCGGCATCCGACGCCCGGCCGGCCGGTTCGCCGGTGCGACCGAGTCACGGCCACCTGCGCGGTGCCTGCGACGACCAGGCCGGCGTGGATCAGCTGATCAGACGTCCGCGGCTGACCCCGAAACCAGGGACGGCCGCGGAGATCCGCGGCGGTGATGGAGCCGGTGACGGGAATCGAACCCGCGCAATCTGCTTGGGAAGCAGAGACTCTGCCATTGAGCTACACCGGCGAGCGGTACAGATGCTACCGCGACTGCGCGGCCGTGCGGTCGGCCACCCAGCCGGCCACTATGTCCGCCAGCACCGGCATCGGCACCGACCCGCTGTCGAGCACGGCGGCGTGGAACCCGGGCAGGTCGAAGTCGGCGCCGAGGGCTGCCCGGGCTTCGGCTCGTAGCCGCAGGATCTCGCGCTGGCCGGACAGGTAGGCGAGCGCCTGGCCCGGCCAGGCGATGTAGCGATCTACCTCGTTGACGAGGAACGACTCTGGCAGCGCGACGTGGTCGAGCAGGTAGCCGACCGCGCGCTCGCGGCTCCAGCCGAACGCGTGCAGTCCGGTGTCGACCACCAGCCGGGCCGCGCGCAACATCGTCGTGCAGCGCAGCCCGAGCCGGGCGCGTGCGTCGCTGTACAGGCCCACCTCCTCGGCCAGCTTCTCGGCGTACAGCCCCCAGCCTTCGGCGTGCACGGTCATCGACAGCTGCTGCAGCAGCGGCAGCTCGGGCAGCAGCTGCAGCCGGGCCAGCTGCGAGTGATGGCCGGGAACCGCTTCGTGGAACGCGACCGCCTCCAGGTCCCAGCCGGTGCCCGCGGTGGCGCGCAGCGTGTTGAACCAGAACGTGCCCGGCCGGCTGCCGTCGCGCCGGGGCCGCG